>NZ_PVTE01000026.1 GCF_003002825.1 Spirosoma oryzae
ATCTTCTTCGGCCAGTTGGCTATATCTGGCCAACAGCCAGATCATGTTACAGCGTATCGAAGATCATTACCAAACTTAATTCCCCAACACGTTCTTAAACGGGCGATTGACGAATTAGACACCCGGAAGATGAGCCCCGAAGAGCGGGCCTACTTTGCCCGTGTGACAGCGGCCAATGCGGAAGCGGTCAACGCGGAGAAACGAAAAATAAAAGAGGCTAAGGAATCAGAGAATTTAGCTGTCAAAACGGAAACAGCTAAGAATCTTCTGAGTCTCGGCCTTCTAACAGTTGGACAGATAGCACAAACCGTTGGTGTGAGTGAAGACTTTGTTCGCGCTCTTTCGAGTGATAAATAGCCGTTTGTAACAATGGGGCTTTCGGTTCAACCGAACAGGGCCAAAATTTCACGTTGCCATTATGCCATTAGTGGTGATAAATGACGGGGGCATCAGGTCGATGCGCTACCCGTGCCGCGCGTCGTCGACTGGCTGAAAAAAGCCGGACAGGCTCGCTGAGTAAATTAGCAGGCCGCCAATTCCCTTTTTTAGTACGTTGTCGCGTCTATCAACATGAGTGCTATACGCGCAACGATACGGTTATGAAGCAACTTCTGGCACTACTCCTGTTCTGTCCGCTGGCAGGCTGGGCTCAATCGGAAACGGTTATTCCGGGGCTGGCGCTGCCCAACCCTCAGGCCGATACGCTGAAACCAATCGAGATTCGGGAATATCCCTACACCTACGGAAATCGCTCGTACGTGACGACCAGTTTAGCCCGTATCTATTCGTACGATGGGGTCGACGTGCAGAACCCGGCGCAGGAACTGTGGCCCCGGATGCGGGCACTTAACGATCCGGACGTCAACCGAGAATATCAGCTGTATACCAATGCGGTTGAAAGCCGGTCGACCGCACGCGTGTTTGCCGGTATCTTCACGGTAGGCGGGCTGATTGCCATGATCGCCGGTGGTGTGCAGGCGCGCGACTACCAGCAGGCGCTGAACGCGAAACGGCAGGCCTGGTATGCCACCCCCGCCCAACTGATAACAACGCCAGCTCCGGCGACAATCAGCAAGACCTGCTCTGCCTGGATCGGTTCCAAAAATTCGGCGGGCGTTACGCAGTGGACGTGTATGTCCGATCTGTCGATAAAAGTTACGGGGGGCGATTCACCACCGCTTTCCGTGCAAGTGCCGAACCCAAATCAGACGCCGACAACCAGTTTTGCCCCACAACCCCCCATTCCAACTTCTGTCAATATGCCGACAGGGCAGGGGCTACTGTATGGTGGACTGACGTCGGTATTGATCGGCACGGTTATCTGGTATACCATGCCGAATACGGGCGACCATTTTCACCGGGCCGTTCAGCTCTACAACCGGGCGCTGCCCCGCAAGATTTCCTGGCAACTGTTTCCGTATAGCCAATTCGGGATGGGTGGTCTTACGCTGCTGGGAACATTCAAATAGCGACAGACACCTACTGTATGGTCTGTGGGATGTCGACAAGCCAGAGTAGCAGCAGGGATAGCAGGAACAGGACACCCATAAAGATGACCAGCCAATCCGGCCTTCGGGGGGGCTGGTCGTCCCGGCGTTTCGGACTGTGCTGCTGGCTCGTCGCGGAAACGGTATCAGCCGGAAAAAACGGAGGAGGAAACATGGCAGTTAGCGGGCTAGGTACTGAAACGGGGGAATAGCCAAAGGTGCTACCTGTGTCTTAGGATTCGCTGATAAACTCCTTAGAGTCTGCTTAGAAAGCGATTACGGTCTGGGCAACTCAATCGTAAAAACGGTAAGCCGATTGATTGTCGACGTGACGCTGATCTGCCCGCCATGTAACTGAACGATGCGCCTGACAAGCGACAGGCCAACACCGTACCCGCGTATTGCCGACCGTTGACGGCTGCGGTAGAAGGGTTCGAAGATATACGGCAGGTCATCGGCAGGAATTGGTTGCCCTACATTCTCGATCTGGATACGAATTGCGTTCTGACCAAACTGCATGCGTACCAGCGCTCGCCCATCGTCCGAAAATTTACAGGCATTCTCGGTCAGGTTTTTCAGCGCAGTTTCCAGAAGCGGTTTGTTGCCCTGAATCGTCAGCTGATCTACATCGTCGGGCAATACGCCCAGTTCGATACTGACTATGTACTGTGGATGTAAACCCATGACCTGATCGCGCACGTCCCAAACAAGTTCGTCGATACGTACTGTGTCGGTCAGCAGGTCGGATGATTCGTCCTGATTGATTTTCGAGAGTTGAAGCAACTCGTGTGTCAGCGTTGTAAGCTTGCCGACGTCTTCGAGCACCGAGCGGATGGTACGTCGGTAGCTGTCCGGGTCGCGCTGATTGAGCAGGCTGACTTCCAGTTGCGAGCTGATCTGGGTAAGCGGATTTTTCAGCTCGTGCGATACATTGGCAACAAACAACCGCTGTAACCGAAACGATTCGCCTACGCGGTCTAGCAGCCGATTGATTGTTCGGGACAGTCGGTTAATCTCGTCGTCTTCGTTGGTGATCGGCAAACGCTCGTCCTGATTGTGCGGAAAAATGGCGTTGACAACCCGGTCGATCTGCTGCATCGGTCGCAGGGAGTCGCCCGCGAAAAACCAGCCCGAGAAGGCCGTTATGCCGACAATCAGCAACAACAGCCCCAGCAAGGCCCACAGGAGCCGTCGTAAAAACGCGTCGCCGTACGTGTTTTCGTCGCTCGCCACCACGACCAGCTGCCCGGCAGCGGTTGTAAAGCGGCTACCGGATAAGTAGTAGCTCTCCTGCCTAAAATCGATCCGCTCGTCCTGCCGGATTGTCGTCAGTACTGACACTGGAATAGTCAGGGATAGACTCTTGTTCGTTTCCAGTACAACCCGGTTCTGGTTATCGAAAACGATAAGCTTCTGATTTGTTCGTTGCCCTTTCCCGCTGCGACTTACCTGCTGAATAAGCGATTTGTGCAGGCCGTGGCGAATCAATATGTCACCAACCATATTGACGCGCTGATCGAGCCGACGATAAAAATCCGACGAGATGAAATACCAGCAGAATGCATAGATACTCACAAACGCCAGCAGCAGGATGCTGGATACCAGACCGGTAAACCGAAAGGTAAGTCGCTGGCGGATGGTCATTCTGCTTTAAACACGTACCCCATACCAAACTGGGTATGAATGAGTTTCTGGTCGCTGTTCCGGTCGATTTTCTTGCGCAGGTAATTGATGTACACTTCTACGACGTTTGTGCCTGAATCGAAATTCTGATCCCAGACGTGTTCGGCAATTTCTGGTTTCGACAGCACCCGCCCCTGATTCCGCATCAAAAATTCCAGCAGTGCAAACTCGCGGGCCGTCAGGTCGACAGGCTGATCGTCGCGCGTGACCGTTTTGGCATCCAGATTCATCTCTACACCACCGTACCGCAGGGTTTGCGCCGTCATGGCTACCTGCGTACCCCGTTTGGTCAGCGAGCGCACCCGCGCCAACAGTTCAGAAAACTGAAACGGTTTCGTCAGGTATTGGTCGGCTCCGGCATCGAATCCCAGAATTTTGTCTTCGGTCTCGCCCAGAGCGGTCAGCATCAAAATTGGCGTCGTGAGCCCGCTTGCCCGTAGCTGACGGCAAAGTTCGTAGCCGTTCAGGCCCGGTATAATCAGGTCGGTAATGATCGCGGCATAATTGTTTTTCAGGGCCAGCCGTTTGGCAATTAGTCCGTCATAGGCAATATCTACCTCAAACTGACTTTCTTCCAGCCCCTGCTGAATGGCCTGTAGCGTTTTAGTCTCGTCTTCAACGACCAAAAGTTTCATAGTAGCGGAAGGTTACGCTGTTCCACTGACTGCACCCCGGTCGACGGCAGTAACGTTAAGTCTTGAATCGCCCCTGGTAATCGCCAGATTTTCTTTGTCTGGATTTACCCCCCGCCCCCTGAAGGGGGAGAAGTTCATACGCGATTTTCTCCCCCTTCAGGGGGCGGGGGGTAAATTCAGCTAAATAGTGACAGCTCTGATGGTCGACAGAGGTGTGCAGTGTAGAACAGCTATAGGAATAAACGTCTTTAGCGCAGTGGTGTTCTCAGTAAAGGTCTCGGGCCCCGTTTGCTGTACCGAGATAAGAGATGCTTCCGGCGTAAACGAAACGCCGGAGCCTCTACTTACTCGTTAGTGATTAATACGTCACTGATGCGCTGTAGCAGGGTTTCCACGTCCTGCTGACGAGCCAGCCGATAGCGGGCAAACGATTGACCAGCGCCTACCTTCGCCGTATACACCCAGTTGGGTAAGAGTCGAAACATATCTTCATCGGTCGTGTCGTCACCAATACTGACAATGAAATCGTAGGGTTTCTGCTCCAGAATCGTCAGCGCGACGGTTCCTTTGCTGTACCGGGCCGCCTTCACTTCCACCACTTTGTTGCCTTGAATAACCGACAGGGGGATGGAGAATGAAGTATCCCGCAGTTGATTGGCCAGTTCCATCGCCTGGGCATCACTATCCTTGTCCGCCACCATCCGGTAATGCCAGGCTAATGCAGTTTCTTTGGCTTCGATGAACGAACCGGTAAAGCGTTCCACGAACGGGGCCATGATCGACCGGACGTTGCCAACCCAGTCATCGGCCGACAAGTCGAGCAACTCCCAGGGCTGATCCGGTTTTTTCAGAAAAGCACCATGTTCAGCGACCAGAAAAACGGAGATGCCCGCGAACGTTTTCTCCAGGAAGGCCCGGTTGCGGCCGCTGATGACCACCAGATCACTACTTTCGGCCAGGTGGGCCAGGGTCTGTTTAAGCGATTCGGACGGACAGGCGTCGGCCGGGTCGTCCACAAGCGGAGCGAGGGTGCCGTCGAAATCCAGCAGGAGCAGACGTTGACTGGCACCCTCAAAGGCATTGACGAATGTCGGTACCGGCAGGTCGGTTTCCAGCTCAGGTTTATACCGGGATACATCCGCAAACGCCGTCAAAAAATTGTGACTCCATCGAAAGACGGTATTGTTTTGCAGGTGTTCCCGCATGGCGATCATGCGTTGTTGCTGCTCCGACTCAGGCATTTCCAGTCCCTGCTGTATGGCATCGGCCACTTCCTGCGTATCCGTCGGGTTGATAATCAGCGCATCTGTCAACTCCTGCGCGGCTCCGGCAAACTCGCTCAGAATCAGCACGCCCTTGTGATCGTGACGACTGGCTACAAACTCTTTACAGACCAAATTCATCCCGTCCCGAATGGGCGTAATAAGGGCCACGTCGCAGGCCGTGTACAGGGCCAATAGCTCCGTAAACGACAACGACGAGTACGAATAGATGATCGGACGCCAGCCAATCGTACCGAATCGACCATTGATCCGTCCGACGGTTTCTTCGATTTCGCGTTTGAGTTCCTGGTACTGCCCAATCTTATCGCGCGACGGAACCACTGTCATGACCAAGGTTACCCGGCCCTGCCAGTCTGGATGGTGGGCCATAAACCACTCGAAGCCCTGAAGCCGGTAGATGATTCCCTTTGTGTAATCGAGCCGATCGACGGAAAAGATGATCTTGTTTTGCCGGAGCAACTGCTGGTATTGCTGCCGGGTATTGACCACGTCTGCTTCCTGCGCACTGGTGTTGAATTTAAAAAAGTCGACGCTGATCGGGAAGTCGCCGACCATAACCGATCGGTCGGGTAGCACGATGCGCGGGCCGATAATCGGTAGCTCCAGTACATCCGAAACGCTTTGTAGAAAATGCTGTACATAATCGGTGGTATGAAATCCGACGACGTCAGCACCCAGGATGCCTTTCAGTAGGGCCTGTCGCCAGGTGCGTGGCAGCAGCTTTACGATCTCGTACGTAGGAAACGGAATATGAAAGAAGTATCCGATTGTGGCGCTGGGAATCGCCTGCCGGACCATATCGGGCAGTAGCATCAGTTGGAAATCGTGAATCCAGACCAGATCGCCGGGTTGAATCAACGCCGTCAATGTCTCCAGAAACCGCGTGTTGGCTTGCTGATAGCTTTGGAAGTCAGTTTCTTTAAACGATGCATAGGACGGGAAATAATGAAAGAGGGGCCAGATCAGGTCGTTGCTGAATCCGTAGTAAAAGCCATTGTGTACTGCCTCCTCGATAAAAACCGGATGGGCTACAAAGGCATCATTTTCCAGCGTAGCCGGATCGGCCGATTGCAATGACGCATCGCCGAAACCAACCCAGTGGATTTTAGCCGTTGAATCGCCCTGTCGCTGTCCCATCTGCTCCGCCATCGAGAGTACGGCCGAAACGAGTCCGCCGGAATTCTGTCGTAGTTCAGTACCGTCGTCGGTTTGTTGTACCGTGAACGGTAAGCGATAAGAAACAATGAGTAGTCGATTAAATGAAGAGTCAAATGGTTGCATTAACGATATGCGTTGCTGAACGCGCAGTGTATTTCAGCAAACTAGCCTTTCCGGCTTAGAGGGGGCTTAGGTAAACCTTAGAAACTCATTAGAGAAGTAGCCGTCCGGGTGAATTGCCACCATCAGCCAATTCTTAGCGCTTTTCTAAGGAGTTTCTAAGCATATCCTTATATCCGGGGTTTAAGTTGCCGGAATTAGTCTCGTCTACTCCGGTCAGTACATTGGGCCGACGGGAGTGGATACAACAGCCATTACTCAACACGGTATGACAAGCAACACAAGTGAACAGCAGGACAAGCTTTATTGGTACAAAGACGCCATTATTTACGAACTGCACATAAAAGCATTCTGCGACGGGAACGGCGACGGTATCGGCGACTTTCAGGGTCTGCTCAACAAGCTGGATTACCTCCAGGAACTGGGCATTACGGCAATCTGGCTACTCCCGTTTTACCCGTCGCCCCTGCGCGACGACGGGTACGACATTGCCGATTACTACGCCATCAACCCGGCATACGGCACCATCGAGCAGTTTAAAACCCTGATCCACGAAGCCCATCAACGGAATCTGAAAGTCATTACGGAACTGGTAATCAATCACAGCTCCGATCAGCACCCCTGGTTCCAGCGGGCCCGCCTTGCGCCAAAGGGTTCGCCCGAACGTGATTACTACGTCTGGACTGATGATCCGACGCAGTACAAAGACGTACGGATTATTTTTCAGGATTTTGAAAGCTCGAACTGGACCTGGGACCATGCAGCGCAGCAGTACTACTGGCACCGCTTTTTTCATCACCAGCCCGACCTTAATTACGACAATCCGCTTGTGCAGGCGGAGGTGTTCCGGCTTATCGATTACTGGTGCGAACTAGGCGTCGACGGGTTTCGGCTGGATGCCGTACCGTATCTGTTCGAACGGGAGGGAACGAACGGGGAGAATCTACCTGAAACGCATGCGTTCCTGAAAAAACTGCGCAGCCACGTCGATACCTACCATCCGGGTGTCGCGTTTCTGGCTGAAGCCAATATGTGGCCCGAAGATTCGGCCTCGTACTTCGGCGATGGCGACGAATGCCACATGAACTACCATTTCCCGGTGATGCCCCGTTTGTTTATGGCGCTACAGATGGAAGACCGGTACCCGATCACCGACATCTTCGATCAAACGCCAACTATTCCCGAGAGTTGTCAGTGGGCCATTTTCCTGCGGAACCACGATGAGCTGACACTGGAAATGGTGACCGACGAAGAGCGGGATTATATGTACAAAACCTACGCCCGCGACCCCCGTGCCCGCATCAACCTCGGCATTCGTCATCGGCTGGCTCCGCTGCTGGGCAATAACCGGCAGAAAATCGAGCTCATGAATAGTCTGCTTTTTTCGCTGCGCGGTACGCCGGTCATTTATTATGGTGATGAAATCGGGATGGGCGATAACGTGTATCTGGGCGACCGCGATGGCGTTCGGACACCGATGCAATGGTCGCCGGATCGGAACGCGGGTTTCTCGGCTGCGAATCCGCACAAGCTCTATCTGCCGACCATTCTCGACCCGGAATACCACTACGAATCGGTTAATGTCGAGAATCAGCGCCGGAATACGTCGTCGCTGTTCTGGTTTATGAAGCGGATGATTACGCTTCGGAAGAAATACAAAGCCTTCGGTCGGGGCGACTTGCGGTTTCTGGACATCGACAATCCAAAGGTGCTGGCCTTTACGCGTACCTACGAGGAGGAGACACTGCTGATTATCATTAACTTATCCAAGTTCGCCCAGCCCGCCGAAATCGAGTTGACCGGGTTTGGGGGCTACGTGCCGATCGAAGTGTTTAGTCAGAATGCCTTCCCGGCAGTTTTGGCGAACGAGACGTATTTCTTTACCCTGGCCCCGCACGATCATCAGTGGTTTGTGCTGGAAAAAGCCAGTAAAACTGCCGTGACTTCGCGTCAGTTACCCATCATCCAGCTAGCGCACTGGGATCAGCTACTGAGCGGTGGGCCCCGGCAGCAGCTTGAAGCCGAGATACTGCCCGGCTACTTACGCAGCGCCGACTGGTTTCAGGAAAAGAAAGAAGCCATGCAAGGCGTTTCGGTACTGCATCACGCACCACTAGCGATCGCGCCAGCGCAGGTGCTGTTGCTGGAGGTCGCGTATAGTAAAGGATTGCCCGATATCTTTCAATTGATCGTGGCGTTTGCCGACGAAGCTCAGGCGGGTAAGCTGACACAAAGTTGCCCGCAAGCCGTATTGGCTACGCTGGAGCTGGGTGCTGAACCGGGCGCGCTGTGCGATGGCTTGTACCTTGCCGACGTTCAGCAGGCGTTGCTGCAACAACTAGCCGGTGACGACCGAGGTGGCGATGCTACTCTGGTCGTTCAGAGCGAACCGGACCTGACGGCGTATGTTCAGGAGCACAGTGGTATAAAACCAAAGCTGACCGCATCCGGCCCTGATTATGCGGCTGTTGCCTACGACCACTGCTATCTGCTGAAGGTGTACAGAAAAATCGATCTGTCTGTTAATCCGGATACGGAAATGACGCGGTTCCTGACTGCGCAGGCTGGGTTTGACAGTGTTTCTCCCGTTGCCGGATCGATGGAGATGAAGGCTGAGGGCGGGCCGATTACACTGGGTGTTATGCAGAAGATGGTGGCTCGACACGGCGATGGTAAACAGTATGTACTGGAGCGGATCAACAACTTCATCGAGCGAATTCTGGCCCGTGATCCGGCGCAGTTAGCCGCTGCACTAGCAGCACCACTGCGCCCGTTAACCCAGCCTCTTTCATTTCCTGACCTGCCGATCGAGACCCAGGAATTAGTAGGGCATCGGGCCGCTCAGCAGGCCAATCTTTTGGGCGAACGCATTGGGCAAATGCACCTGGCGCTGGCTTCTAACAGCACGCATAAAGACTTTACCCCGGAAGAGTTCTCGCTGCATTACCAGCGCTCGCTGTTCGCAGGCTTCCAGTCGCTGGTTCGGGAAAGTTATCAGGCTCAGAAACGAACGCTACCATCACTGCCTGACGACGTGCGGTTGGGTGTCGAGCAACTACTAACCCGGAGAAACGACTTATTGACCCTGTTTAAGCGAATCTACAGCAGGAAGCTGGACACAACGAAAATTCGTATTCACGGCGATTTACAACTGGAAAAGATTCTGCTGACTGGCAACGACATTGCTATCCAGGACTTTGGGGGTGACACAAACCGAAGCTACAGCGAACGTCGGCTGAAGCGGTCGCCCCTGCGCGACGTAGCGTCCATGATCCGATCGTTCTATTACGTAGGCTACGAGGGCTTTCTGTTGACGAACCAGGTGACTACTACCGGTTTGACTTCACTGCTTCCGTATGCCGAATTCTGGTCGCGGTACATGAGCAACTTCTTTATGGAAGCGTACCTGAAAACGGTTGCGGGAAGTTCATTCATCCCTAGTCAGCCCGGCGACCTGCAGATGATGCTGGAAACGTATCTGCTTGAAAGAGCCGTATCGGATCTGAATCACGAGCTGAACAGCCGCCCCGACTGGGTACGCGTCCCGCTGCAACTGATACAATCAATTCTGAAACAGGCGGAGCTTCGCAATCCGGAATCCGTTCTGGCAACTGACGTAATTTAGCGTGGTTTTGTCATTCCGAGCCCACGAGGAATCTTCGGCGTAGGCTGGTGTACCTGCTACTTACCGAAGATACCTCACGGGCTCGGAATGATAAAAGCTATTGACAACAGCCTATCCCTAAAGCGTTGAATAGCTTATAATCAGGAATAATCGTTCACCTATTAATGCCGGGTTGTGTACACCACAATCGACTCAGGCTGTACGGAGATCTGGCTGCTATCGGTCAGCGATTCGGGTGATGCGCCGGGACCGGCCCAGGCTGGATCGGCTGAGTCGAGTAACTTCTGTAACGGAGCACCAAACTCGGGTAGAGTAACTGTCTGCTTGTCGGTGGAAAAATTCAGCAGGCATAGTACGTGGTCTGTTTTATGCCACCGATGCAGCAGTACCGTATGGTTTTCCGGCTGGTAAGTTACGGTGAGCTGGTTCGGGTTGAGATGGTACAGGGCCGGATGCTGTCGGCGCAGCGCCGTGAGCGACTGGTAGTAGCGGTACAGTGTTTGCCTTTGCGACTCGTTCAGCGTTTTCCAGGGTAATTCGGTTATCGGCTTGTTGGCCGCTGTCCGTTCGATCTGGTCAGGGGCAACGTCGGCAAGGGCGGGGTCGCCATGCGTCGCGTTGCGAAATCGGTGAAACGCACCCCATTCTTCGCCCATAAACAGCGTAGGGATACAGGGGTCTACCAGAACAGCACCCGCCCGCAGCTTCAACAGTTCATAGTCAGACTGACTGGTCGCCGTAGTATCTGTATTGTGGTAGGTTTGCAAGAGTTTGGTAAAGGCATTGTCGGTTGCCGAATCCGCTTCCCGCTCGAATAAATCCCGAAGAATAGTCGAAAAGGTGCCGTCGCACAAACAGTCATTCCGGGCGAGAGCTGTCGAAGGCTGAATCTGACCAGCACTGGCGGAAGAGGTGTTCGCCTTTTCGCGCCGTTTGGATGCGGTAGCGCCACGCGACACAAGCGTCAGATCCTGTTCGGTGAGTAGATAATGCTGACGGCCTGTTTGCGCAGTTAGCGCACTCGTCTGCTCCCGGATGGCACGTAGCAGGCAATCGGTGTCGGGCAGGCCATGGATACCCGCCAGAACCAAGGCATCAACGTGAAAATCCCGAAACCACATCAGCGCATCCTGAACGAGATGCTGCCGGTGCGCTGTTTCGGATCGCTCCTTATCCGGGAACGTAGTCGACCAGTCAAGCTCTTCATACGGCAAATCCAAGATAACGGCCAGACCCTCGTAATGGCAGACGTTGATAAGGTGCTGCAACTGATCGGGGCCGCCGTATGAATCCTGAACGACAAACAAAAAATTGCTGGCCGGTGTCTGATCCGGCGCGCTGGCAAACGGTGTAACCGGTCGAAGCAGAATGGCGTTGGTACCTAGTTGCTTCACATGGTCCAGTTTGTCAACTAGCGCGTTTAGCGTGCCCCCCGGCGTAAACGTATGAACATCAATTTCGTAGATGATGTATTCGTCGATGGGTGGATTTATCCAGCTTGAATCCTCCCAGTAAGCGACGGTGCTATCGAACGCCTGCGACGGGCCATATACGCCCTGCGGCTGTAGCTGTGAGACCGGGTCTACCCGTTTCGTGTTGTTCGTGTAGTTGTCACCGGGCTTTACCCGATCAGTCGTAAGCTGCCAGTAACCGCTACCGTCGTTCGCAAGAGGCAATAGGGGCGCGTGGTGGTTGACCGAAGTCGTTAGCGATTTCGCGACGGGCGGACATGCGCCAGTGATGACTTGTTTATCGGTCGAAAATGGTACGCCAAGTAGGCGTTTTTGTGCGGTATATTGGCTCATTACGTGCAAAGTCTGGGCGTGCCATTCTTCCCGCCCGTTGAGGTATCAAAGGAATACGATCCCATTACCGTGCTGTAGCTGAACAGAAACTGCTACAGGTAGGCTGACTGTGGACGGAGTAAGCAGAATACACTGAGTGATAAATCCTTGTGTGTCAAAGAACGGCTCCTTCCCTTAGAATCGACTTAACCAAAACTTAAAAACTCCTTAGAGAACAGCCGCCACCTATACGGTTTTGTAAATCGATTAGGTCTGGCAATGAATCGAGCCTATTTCGGCCACTTACCTCTCCGGCAAATCGCCGAACAACCGATGTCGTTTGCTTTTCCGGCGATTGACATGCTATTTGTAGGTTGATCGACCAAAATATGACGCCTGAACCGCTCCTTCCTGACGAAAAAACAGAATTTAATCGTTCCCTGAGTTTACTCGACTCAACGCTCATCGTTTCCGGTACCATGATTGGGTCCGGCGTGTTTATCGTCTCGGCCGACATGGCCCGTAACCTGGGATCGGCGGGCTGGCTGCTGGCACTTTGGGTGCTGACGGGTGTGCTGACCGTGGCGGCTGCGCTTAGCTACGGTGAGCTGGCCGGAATGATGCCCAAGGCCGGGGGGCAGTACGTATATATTCAGCGAGCTTACAACCGACTGACGGGATTTGTCTATGGCTGGACCGTATTCGCCGTTATTCAGACCGGAACTATTGCCGCCGTGGCGGTTGCCTTCACCAAGTATTCGGCCGTATTCATGCCCGCCCTCGGTCCGGAAAATGTGCTGGTGACATTGGGTTCGATCAAGATTACGCTGGGCTCGCTGTATGCCATTGCCAGCGTTGTGCTGCTGACTTGGCTGAACAGCCGGGGGGTGCAAAGCGGTAAGCTCATTCAGAACGTCTTTACATCGGCCAAACTGATTGCGCTGCTGGGGCTGATCGTTGTCGGGATCGCCGTTGGCCTGAACAGCGGGTTGCTGACGACCAACCTGCGTGACGCCTGGGATGCCAGTACGACGTCTGCCGATGGGGTCACATTACCCTTGACCGGGCTGGCCCTGGTACTGGCCTTCGGTACGTCGATGGTTGGCTCATTATTTTCCGCCGACTCCTGGAACAATGTCACCTTCATTGCGGGTGAGATTAAAGACCCCCGCCGTAATATTCCACTGGCCCTGTTTCTCGGTACCCTGATCGTAACGACGATCTACTTTCTGGCCAACGTATCGTACCTGTCGCTGCTTCCGCTGAAAGGATCGCCCACCGCGACTGACATCATTGGCCGGGGTATCCAGTTTGCCGAAGCCGACCGCGTTGCTACGGCCGCCGTCTCGACCTTGTTCGGGAACATTGCTGTCGCGTTTATGGCCGGGCTGATTATGATCTCGACCTTCGGCTGCAATAATGGGCTGATTCTGGCGGGGGCACGGCTGTACTACGCCATGGCAAAAGACGGGTTGTTTCTAAAACAGGCATCACATCTGAACGAAAATGCGGTGCCCGCCCGCGCCCTGTGGCTACAATGTATCTGGGCATCGATCCTGTGCCTGTCGGGGAAATACGGTGACCTGCTTGATTACTGCACGTTTGCCTCATTACTGTTTTATATCGTTACGATTGGTGGCTTGTTCCGGCTCCGGCGCAAAGAACCAAACGCAGCCCGACCCTACCGGGCCTTCGGCTATCCGCTGGTGCCGGCCATTTACATGCTTGCCGGTCTGACGATATGCGCTATCCTGCTGTACACCAAGACGTTCAATACGGGTATGGGCTTGCTGATTGCCGGGCTGGGTATACCGATCTACTGGTTGACGACACGAAGCAGTAATTAGGTATAGGAGTAACGAGTTGTATAGGCGTATTTCGGCCCGTCAACCTGACCACTGTTGAAATACGCCCTGTACTGAATTCGTTTTACGTATACTATGGCCTTGATGAAGATTGCCGGTTATGGCTTCGTATTGCTGCTGGTTGGCTTGGCGGCATGTACGGGTATTGGCCCCGCAACCAGCCTTTTTAAACCCTCGTCGCCCCACGAGCAATACAGTCAGTCGCTGAAGGATGCCAAACTCGACCGAACAGCCCTCGGTACCGACTGGCTTCGGGCCGGCGAGCGGGCACTGGGCGATTCGCTGACCATCACTGTGCCGTACCGGGAGAGCGGTTATTTCTCCGCTAGTAAGCCCCTGGCTACCGGATATAAGCTGAAAGGAGAACGGGGTGACCGCTTTCTGATAAAAGTGGAAACGGTAGGAACGCAGGACGCTCAGGTATTTATTGACGTGTTTTCGCTCGATGAACAGGGGAAAACCAGCCTGGTAACAGCCTCGAAAGCGGATACCAACGTGCTGAACTGGGAGCCCCGGCGGAATCAAAATTACCTGATTCGGGTGCAGCCTGAATTGCTGCGTTCGGGGCAGTACACCATCTCCATAACGCGTGAACCCGCCCTGAGCTTTCCGGTGCAGGGTAAAGACAGTCGCCAGATCAGTAGCTATTTCGGCGTTCCGCGTGATGGTGGCCGGCGGAAGCACGAGGGTATCGATATTTTCGCACCGAAGGGTACGCCCGCGCTGGCATCAGCCAATGGTATTGTTTCGGGCGTTGGTCTCAATCGGTTGGGCGGAAACGTGGCTTTTGTCAACGACGCTGAACGCAGGATTCGTATCTATTACGCCCACCTCGACAGCTGGCATGTCAAGGATGGTCAGCGCGTGGCTGTTGGTGATACAATCGGGTTCGTGGGTAACACAGGTAACGCACGCACCACGGCCCCGCATCTTCACTACGGTATTTACACCTACGACGAGGGGGCAACCAATCCGCTACCCTTTATCCGGCTGGGACGTGGGCCCGCCAAGCAGCCGATGCTGGCAACAAGCCGGCTAGGCGACTCGGTGCGGGTGATCGACGCACGAACGGCTATCCGGACAGGACCATCGAGCGAAGCGCGCAGCCTGCAAACGCTGCCCAAAGGGACAGTACTGACAATCGCTGGCGGTACGGATTTCTGGCTTCGGGTAGTAACGCCAACCGGTGCAACAGGTTATGTAGCTAATAAGGCGATGGAGTCGATACGACGCCCGTTGCGGCAGGTTGCCCTGGCGACGCAAAAGCCACTATTGGATAATGCCGACCCAACGGCAGCCCCCGTTAGCCTACTGGCAGCTGGTAGTCAGCTAGCCGTGTTGGGCGTATTCGGTGCGTTCGAACTGGTGCGGCAGGCCAACGGCACGACGGGATGGGTGAGCGCACAGTAAGCTACCAGGTAGCTGTAGCCGGGGATGTCGACCAACTGGTATCGTTATATAGGCGACTTTCAAGCGAGTCGCATTTCTCTAGTCGTTCCTTCAGGTTGTTGATCTGACTATTTTGCTGGTCAAGGCTGTGCCGCAGTTCCAGCGTCTGATCGGCCAGATGTTGGTGCCGCTTGTAGGCTACCCGTAGCAAGCCCGCGATTCCTACCAGGAGTATAAACACAATGGTAAGCAGTGAGTAGATAATTTCGTGGCGGGCGGGTGACATGATGAAGAGCGTATCATACAAAATAACGAAAACGCCATTTCATAAAGAAGCCCCGATCCTGACAGGATCGGGGCTTCGTCTTACTTTCTTCGTACGTTGATTCTACCGGGCTGCACCGTAATCCTGCCCTGCACTCTCAGGGAAGTTCTTCATAATGCTGGCTACCGTTTCACGGAATGCCTGATCGCGATCCCGCTCTTTGTTCCGGCTGTTCAGCTGACCGGTTGCCCATCCCTGCCAAACGATATCGTTGGTCCGGGTATCGATGATGTTCACTACGACACGGTTTTCTTCGTATTGGCGTGAATACACGTTGTTACCCATACCGCCGTACCACCAGGAGTAAGGCGAATACATATTGTTCGATTGGATTTGCTGCCGGTCGCGGGAGTCGGTGAAGAAGCGGACGATCATGTCAGCTTCGCCCTGCTGCACAGGCTTGTAGCCGTGGGCCTGTAGCGTTTGCTCCAGGGCATCGGCGATTCGGCGCTGATTCAGGTTACTGCCTACGATTGGGTCGGCATTGCGCTGCCGATCGGCTTCGATGCGGAACGTGCTGAACTGGCGGACGTTTACTTTAGGGTCATAGTCGTACTTTACCGTTACTGACGGGGCGCAGGACGCCAGCGTACCGACGATGAATAAACTGCTGATTATGCGGCTAATGTTCATGAGATTTATGGCATTGTGGGGTTATGTCGACTAACTAACGTACAGCTACCCGTCGTTTGTATAGCTTACCCAAATAACGAGTGGAGCGTTGCAATCGTTCCGATAATTTAACGGCAAAGATGCGCTTAATCGGTAATTAATTAACTGACTACCAAAACGTTAAAAAGTGTTAATGGGGCAATATGCTTTCCTGGCATCCGCTTGATTTACGACGCAGTATACCGGCTTTTGCCGATGGATAAACAAACTAAAAACCCAGCATCGGTTAAGATACTGGGTTTCAGCAATAAATAGAAAAACAACGGTTCGTTAGCCATTGGCAAGCGCTTCGGCGCCACCAACGATTTCGAGAATCTCCGTCGTAATAGCAGCCTGACGAGTCCGGTTGTACACCAGGCGAAGCTGTTTCAGCAGTTCACCAGCGTTTTCGGTAGCCTTGTCCATTGCCGTCATCCGGGCACCGTGTTCCGAAGCGTTCGAATCGAGCACCGCTTTGTAGAGTTGAATCTTAAGCGTCTTCGGAATCAGTTCCGTAACAATCTCTTCCTCCGATGGCTCAAAAATGTAGTTGACCGATGCGGTTGATCCTTTCGGCGCTTCAGCCGCTACGATCGGCAGCATCTGTTCCGCCCGGACGATCTGTACGGCAGCATTACGAAACTCGTTGTAAACAATCTCAACGACATCATATTGGCCCGATACAAAGCTATCCATCGCTTCTTCAGCGGCTGCCCGTACGTTTCCGAAGTTCAGCGCACCAAATACATCAACGTGGTTGGTATTGACTTTGAAGCCACGGCGTTGCATCGCTTCGCCACCCTTCTTGCCAATCGCCATGATATGTACGTTGCCCGAACGAGCCTGTGCCGCGTATTTCTCGCTGATGAGCGTCAGCGCGCCCTTCACTACGTTGGTGTTGAACGCGCCACACAACCCCCGATCAGACGTGACGACGATGAGCAGTACACGGTCGACCTGCCGGATCTGATGGTATGGGCTTTCCGACGCCGTTTCTGCGCCAGCCGATACTGTGCTCAGCATCTGACTTAGCTTCTGGGCGTAGGGTCGTAATTGCGTGATATTATCCTGAGCCCGGCGCAACTTGGCAGCCGCCACCATTTTCATGGCTTTGGTGATTTGCTGCGTCGAATTGATCGACGAGATACGGGCCCGTACTTCTTTTAGTGAAGCCATAGTCTGTTTACGGTTTTCAGTTTACGGTTTTCGGTTTACGATCGAGTGGTGCATTATTGACCTGCATCAGCCTACCGTACGCTGAAAACCGTAAACCGTAAACTACTTTTTAGTATTGAGCTGAAAGTTCGGCGGCTACTTTCTTCAATGTAGCAGTAGCTTCGTCGGTTAGTTTACCGGCGCGCAGGTCGTCAAGAACTTTCGGGTACTGGGCGCTCAACACCATCGCAAACTCGCTTTCGAAGGCTTTCACCTTGTTGACGGGTACCTTGTCGAGCAGACCGTTGGTCGATGCGTAGATGATAGCCACCTGCTGTTCAACCGATACCGGCGAGTACTGTGGCTGCTTCAGCATTTCCTGGTTACGACGGCCCCGCTCAATGGTCAGCTTAGTCGATGCGTCGAGGTCAGAACCGAATTTCGCGAAGGCTTCCAGTTCGCGGAACTGAGCCTGGTCCAGCTTCAGCGTACCGGCCACCTTCTTCATCGACTTGATCTGTGCATTACCACCTACCCGCGATACCGAGATACCTACGTTGATGGCCGGACGAATACCTGAGTTGAACAGGTTCGACTCCAGGAAGATCTGACCGTCGGTGATCGAGATTACGTTCGTCGGGATGTAAGCCGATACGTCACCCGCCTGTGTTTCGATGATCGGCAACGCGGTCAGCGAACCACCGCCTTTTACCCGACCTTTCAGGCTCGGTGGCAGATCGTTCATGCTGGCTGCGATATCGTCGTTGGCGGTCACTTTAGCGGCCCGCTCCAGCAGACGGCTGTGCAGGTAGAATACGTCACCGGGATACGCTTCGCGTCCTGGTGGGCGACGCAGCAGCAGCGATACTTCACGGTAGGCAACAGCCTGTTTCGACAGATCGTCATAAACGACCAGGGCCGGACGACCCGTGTCGCGGAAGAACTCACCGATGGCAGCACCCGTAAACGGCGCAAAGAACTGCATCGGCGAAGGATCAGATGCGTTAGCCGCTACGATTACGGTGTAATCCATGGCACCGGCTTTGCGGAGCGTAGCTTCCACCTGTTTAACCGTCGATGCTTTCTGACCGCAGGCTACGTAGATACAGTATACCGGTTGCCCTTTGTCGAAAAACTCTTTCTGGTTGATGATCGTATCGATGGCGACAGCAGTCTTACCCGTCTGACGGTCACCGATGATCAGTTCGCGCTGACCCCGACCAACCGGGATCATGGCGTCGATTGCTTTGATACCCGTTTGCAGCGGCTCGGTTACAGGCTGACGGAAGATAACGCCGGGGGCTTTACGTTCCAGCGGCATCTGATACAGCTCGCCCTGAATCGGGCCCATGCCATCGATGGGCTGACCCAGCGTGTTGACAACCCGGCCCAGAATACCATCGCCTACGTTGACGTAAGCAATCTGATCGGTACGCTTTACGGTGTCACCCTCTTTGACTTCCGAATAATCGCCGAGCAATACGGCTCCGACGTTATCTTCTTCGAGGTTGAGGGCCATTGCCTGCAACCCATTGTCGAAAGAAAGCAATTCTCCGGCCTGCACCTTCGAGAGGCCGTAGATACGCGCTACGCCGTCGCCGATTTGCAGCACCGTACCGACTTCTTCGAGTTCAGCTTCGGTTTGTGTTCCGGCCAGTTGCTGGCGCAGGATAGCTGATATCTCGTCGGGTCTTACGGATTCCATATATGATTATGAAGAGATTAAACGATTGATTTTAGGCCGCAAAGGTAAGGGTAAAAACTTGATAAAACTACGATGATCTGCTGTAATCAGTGCTGAATGTTAGACTTTTCCGGGATAATGTAGCCAATGGTAACGTTATGATAAAGTAAGCCGGCCGAGACAGGATTTAAAGGACAAGTGCAACGGAATAGGGCCGATGTGCTTGGAATAAAGGTCTGATATGTTAAATTGACTTAAAACTGGCTGAATATTTTTGCAAAAAGCGGGAATGCCAAACTTTTCGTTTGGTACTGTACGTTTTGTTTTTAGTGTCCATTTACTGTTTAGATCTCGTTTATTCGTTCACATGAAGTTCAACGCATGGTTGCTGGCTGGTATGACGTCGGCTGTTGTTATCGCCGGTCCGGCAAACGCCCAAACCAAGAAACCTACTCCTAAAAAGCCGGCTACGGCTAAACCTGCTTCGTCGGCGGCAACGGCTTCGGCTGGTGCTGACCTGAAAACATCGCAGGATTCGATTAGCTATAGTATTGGTCTGTTTATGGCGCAAAACCTGAAGCAACAGGGTATGAATGACCTGAATCAGACGCTGCTGACGAAAGGTATACAGGATGCCATGGGTGGTGGCAAGACACGCCTGACGCAGGAGCAGGCCGGTACCGTGCTGAATGCGTACGCGCAAAAGCAGTACGCCATCCGCAATGCCGAAGCACAGAAAGCCTCCGCTGGAAACAAGAAGATCGGAGAAGCATTCATGGCCGAAAACAAAACCAAACCGGGCGTTGTCACCACGGCTAGTGGCCTGCAGTACATCGTTGAAAAAGAAGGGACTGGTGCGAAACCAACAGCTTCAGATCGGGTTAAAGTACACTATACCGGTAAGCTGCTCGACGGCAAGGTATTCGACAGCTCGGTAGAGCGCGGCACACCCGCCGAGTTCGGTGTGAGCGAAGTTATTAAAGGCTGGACGGAAGCGCTGCAACTGATGCCGGTCGGTTCCAAATGGAAGTTGTTTATCCCCGCTGAAATCGCGTACGGCGATCGTGGGGCTGGTGCCGACATCAAACCCGGCTCGACGCTGGTGTTCGATGTCGAATTGCTCGATATTGTAAAACAATAAAGAGCGAAAGAATGAAAGAGCGCCAGAGCGATCAGCCGATTCAGGTACTTCGCTCTTTCACCGCAACGGCGGGCCGCTCTTTCGCTCTTTCGCCACTAAACTGGGTAGTGTAGATGAAGAAGTATCTGGTGACCCTGGTGCCCGTGCTGATGCTGAGTTTTCAAATGGACTCGCCATCAGACAAAGTCATAACGCGAACTGTGCCGGTAACCTACGCTGAAGGTGATCTGAAGCCAACCATTTCGCAGGAAAAAGTAGAAACGCTGGTAGCAAAACTGCTGACGACCTACCACTACCGGAAAGTGCGGCTCAACGACTCACTATCGGCGGTTGTGTGGGACAACTACCTGAAAGAGATTGACGGCAGCAAGACCTACCTGTTGGCGTCCGACGTGACTTCGTTCGAGAAGTACCGCGATCAGATTGATGACGCGCTGGTAAATGGAGACCTGACTGCGGCTTACGATATATATAATGTATTTCGGAAGCGGTTTCAGGAGCGCAGCGCGTTCATCAAGGAGCAACTGAAAAAGCCGTTCACGTTTACGGCTGACGAAACGTTCAACACTGACCGGGAGAAAGCGAGCTGGCCTAAATCGATTGAGGAACAAAATGACCTGTGGCGCAAAATTCTGAAAAATCAGGCGCTCGATCTGAAACTGGGCGGTAATCGTAGCGATAGTGCCGTGAGCGCGCTCATGACACAACGGTATAACAACCTCGACAAAGCGATCAACCGGGTTAAGAGCGCCGACGTGTTTCAGATGTATATGAACTCGTTCGCCGAAGCACTCGACCCGCATACCAACTATCTGTCGCCAAGCAATGCTGATCGCTTCAATCAGGAGATGAGTCAGTCGCTGGAAGGCATTGGTGCCATGTTGCAGGAAGACGGTGATTACATCAAAATCACCAACGTATTACCCGGTGGTCCGGCTTTCAAGAGCAATCAGTTGAAAGCGAACGATAAAATCGCTGGCGTTGCACAGGGCGATAACGGCCATATGGTCAACACGATGAACTGGCAGGTTGATGAGGTAGTAAAGCTGATCAAAGGTCCAAAAGGAACGGTCGTACGCCTACAGGTTATCTCACCGAATGCCATTGCCGGTGCACCGCCGAAGGAAATCCGGTTGGTTCGCGAGAAGATTAAATTGGAAGAACAGCGGGCCAAGAAAGAAGTCATCGACGTCGTTGACAATGGGAAGACGGTCAAGATTGGCGTTATCAACATTCCGATGTTTTACCGGGATTTTGAAGGTGCCCGTCGACGCGAAGAAGGCTTCAGCAGCACGACGAGCGATGTGAAGAAGTTTGTCGAAGAACTGAAAGCCGAAAAAGTGCAGGGTATCGTAATCGACCTGCGCGATAATGGGGGCGGTTCGCTAACCGAAGCTATCGATCTGACCGGCTTGTTTATTCCAAAAGGGCCGGTCGTACAGGTCAAAGAATCGACCGGCGAGACGGAGGTCTACTCAGACAAAGATGGTGGTGCCGTGGTATACGATGGCCCGATGGCCGTCCTTGTAAACCGGTTCAGCGCGTCAGCGTCGGAGATTTTCGCGGCCGCTATTCAGGATTACAAACGTGGAATCATCATCGGCGGTCAGACCTATGGTAAAGGAACAGTGCAGACGCTGGTTGACTTGAATCAGTGGTTGCCTAAAGAGCCGGAAAAGGTCGGTCAGGTAAAAATGACAATTCAGAAGTTTTACCGGATCAACGGGAGCAGCACGCAGCACCGGGGTGTAACGCCCGACGTCGAACTGCCGTCTGCGTTCTCGGCCGAAGAGTACGGAGAAAGTTCGCAGCCAAGCGCACTGCCCTGGGACCACATCAACTCGACTCGGTACGATGCATCCCAGGCCGTCGACGATAAGATTCTGGCTCGCCTGCGTGCTCGTTTCGATCAGCGACTCAAATCCGATGTGGAATTGAAGCAGTTGGCGCAGGATTTGGCCGACTTCAAGAAAGCCAAGGAAAACACGGTTGTGTCATTACTGGAATCGAAACGCCGGAAAGAGCGGGAAGATGCCGAACGGAAACGGACGGCAGCCGTGAAGGTTTCGCAAATGTCAGCCCCGGCTGATGAAACCGGGACCCCTGCCAAAACGGAATCGAAAAAGAAGAAAGATACCTACCTCAACGAAGCTGGGCTGGTATTAGCCGATTACATTCTGGCAGCGAAATAATAAATCAGTAAGCATCAACGAAGCCCGGCCTCAGCAGGTCGGGCTTTTTTTACGACTATGTGGTATTTCCTTATTCGGCAGGGCAATGTCTCTTACGAACAATACCGGGCGCTACAGCGGAAAGCCGCGCTGACCGAAGTTGAACTCTTCAATGACCCTTACGAGAATTGGTACGTGTTAAGCGTGGAGAAAGAGCAATACACCGCCTTCGTCGACCAGTTAGACCGGCAAGGCATTGTCTACGACTTGCGCAGCGACCGACCCCTGCGCGATGAGTTGCTGAGCCTCATGCGTTGAAAACGGGCGTCGTTCTCCGCGTTTCGACGTATCTTTGAGTAGCAGCATCAACAAATACCAGTCATGCGGATTCCTGAGGAAACCGTCGAGCGCATTCGGCAGGCCAGTGATATTCTGGAGGTTATTAACGACTTCGTGTCGCTGAAAAAAAGGGGCAGTAACTACATTGCCTGCTGTCCGTTTCACAACGAGAAAACGCCATCATTCAACGTTAATCCGGTCCGGCAGATTTACAAATGCTTTGGCTGCGGCAAGGCGGGGGATGCGGTACGCTTCGTAATGGATATCGAAAATATCGGTTACGGGGAAGCGCTACGGTACTTGGCCAAGAAATACGGTGTCGAGATCGAGGAGCAGGAGCAAACACCGGAAGAACTGCTGCGGCAGAATGAGCGGGAAAGCCTGCTGATTGCGTTGAACTTCGCCAAGACGTACTTCCAGGAGCTGATGCAGCAGACCGATGAGGGGAAGAGCATTGGCCTGAGTTACTTCCGGGAACGTGGGTTTACTAACCCGACTATCGACGCCTTTGAACTGGGCTATAGCCTTGATCAGTGGGACGGATTGCTACAAGCCGCCATCAAACGGGGCTACAACCCCGATATGCTGGAGAAGGCGGGGCTCATTCTGCGGAAGGAAGCCGATGGGGGCGGGAAAACGAAAACCTTCGATCGCTTCCGGGGGCGGGTCATGTTCCCGATCCATAACGTGTCCGGGCGGGTTATTGCCTTCGGTGCCCGCATACTCAAGACCGACAAGAACCAGCCGAAATACCTAAACTCGCCAGAGACTACCGTATACCACAAAAGCCAGGTTCTGTACGGCATCTACCAGGCTAAGCAGGCAATCCGGCAGGAAGATGTTTGCTTTCTGACGGAAGGGTATACGGACGTTATTTCGCTACATCAGGCGGGTATCAAGAACGTCGTTGCATCCTCGGGTACGTCGCTAACGACGGAGCAGATACGGCTGGTGGCTCGCTTTACGCCTAACATCACGATCCTGTATGATGGCGACGCTGCCGGTATCAAAGCGGCCCTGCGTGGTCTCGACATGGTGCTTGAGGAAGGGCTGAACCTGCGCCTGCTGCTGCTGCCTGATGGGGAAGATCCCGACAGCTACGTGCATAAGGTCGGCGCGGAAGCATTCAAAGCGTACATAAAACAGCATTCACAGGACTTCATCGATTTCAAAGCCAGTCGATGGTTAACCGAAGCCGGCGACGATCCACTCAAGCGGGCAGAAGGTATATCGGACGTGTGCGCCAGTATCACCCGCATCCCCGATCTGTTGAAACGACAAACCTTGTCGCAGCGGGTTGCGCAGGTTTTTCATGTCAGTGAACAATCGGTTATCTCGGAGATAAATCGGCTGTTACGCAAACAGCAGGAGCAGGGGCAAAAGGAAGCCGAACGGCAGCAACATCGGACAGAAGCTACTAATCGGCAGGCTGCTCCGGCACCGCAGCAAGCGGCTACGACCGATGATATCAACGCGTTGCTGAGTAGCCTGAGCGATTCGGACGCGGACCTGCCAGATATTGTCATACCTGATGCGCCTGCCCGGCCGGCAGCGCAAGCGAAAACGGTACAGACACCTTTAGCACTTCAGGAGGCTGAGTGTATTCGATTACTGCTGAATCACGGGGCCCGTGAGCTTGAACCGGGTATTACGCTTTGTCAGTACGTATTGAGTGAACTGGATGATATTGACTTTCAAACCTCGCCGTACAACCTGATCCTGACGCTGTATCGGGAGGCATACGCACAGGGTGACATTCTGCTAGCCGCCGATTTTCTGAATCGGCGCGTCAGTACTGAGCAGGCCATACAGGAGCAGGCTATCCATATGACCACACCGCGCTATGAGATCAGCGATGGTTGGCAGAAGCACGAGATATTCGTACCATCCGAGGAGGAGATCGGTATTCTGGCCGATGCTGCCTATCGGAATATCCTTCGGATCAAGAAAATGCTGGCTGAGCAACGGATGAGTCAGATACAGGCCCAAATGCGCGAGCCAGCTAACTCTCCCGATGAAGCAGACCGGTTGATGCTTGAATTTATGGGTATGAAACGAGTGGATATGGAGATCTCACGTTTACTTGGTACCGTCATTTCGGGATAATGCGTAAACAACGAAGTATGTAATAGGCGTGTGATTCAACTCGTCTGTAAACGAAAGAGCCAAGTTTGTCTTTCCAATGACCATACGTAGTAATTTTTCCGGCTTTCCTGTAGTAATTTTTTACTAGACGCGTACAAAAAAGGCTCTTCGATTTCGAAGAGCCTTACCTTTATAGCGGGGAAATTGAACACTATGCTTGCGCTACGGTCTTAATCATCGAAGCGCCGTTAACCAGTTCTGCGTCGATTTCCTGGTTCAGGTCACTCAGCAGTCTGGCATGAGAGTGAAGCTGACCTGACTGTGACGACTGAAATTTACCGATCTTGGGATTGTTCATGTCCATCAGTAACGTCATCAGTACGTCGCTCATGTGCTGACGCAGCGTCATCAACTGCCGTAGTCGCATACGGGTAGCTGAGTCCTGCCGACGCGAACCACCTCGAAGGGAATTGATAACTTCCGTTAATTTGGCATACCGGTTATGAAATTGCTCTGTCGCTTCTACCCAATCCAAAATCAAGTTCTGCACTTCTACAGCTGATGCCTCGTAAGTAGCCGATACTGATTGCTCTTGACCTTTCATACGATACCTAACTTAAAATCTCGTTTTTTTTCCGTTGATCAAAAGTATACAGGCGTGCGTAGCGAACGCAAGCGTATACGCATGAAATCACCCTTTTCCTGCGTGAAATCAACGAATTGATTTGAGTGATTTCACGCAGGAAAAGGGTGATTTCGCACCTTTTGGCTTGTTGATTGCCCATATAGACTAGTAGATTCGATCGTCTGATTCGCGATATGCCCACTGAAACCTATGAACTTGTCCATCAAAAATCAGGAGTCTGCTAAAAACTTTGCGATTCGCCGTCGAGACTTCTCCATACTGGTTGCGCAGTCGGAACTGTTCAATTGTGAGGTCCTGAGTCAGCTGCTGAAAGAGCAGGGGTACAATGTAGTGGGTAGGGCCGTCGAAATGGAAGATACGCTTCAGCAGATTCGGGTCAAGCGACCACACTGCGTGATACTTGAATCGGAAATATCCGGGCGGCAAAGTTTCGACATCGTAGAAGAACTACGAACGACCAACTACCAGACCAAATTTATTCTGTATACAAGCAAACCTGATGCCCGAATGGTGGCAAAGGCAATGCAAATCGGCTTTTTTGGCTTTCTGTATGCCAACGACAGTCTGGACGAGCTGTACCGCTGTTTTCACACCGTGAGCAGTGGCGGTTGTTACTACAGTAACGGGTTTATGTCTTTACTGAAGGATTACGGGGTAGATATAATCTCCGATGAGACACGAACCGCGCTAAACCGCCTGACCAATCGTGAACGGGAAGTGCTCCGTATGGTTGCCGATGGGGGGACAACAGACGAAATAGCGGATAATCTGGGGATTAGCTATCGTACAGCGATCAATCATAAGGCGCACATCGCTAAAAAACTTGACTTGGAAGGCTGTCGTCAACTGCCCAAATACGGTATTTCTGTCCGGAAATACCTGTGAGTGTCAAGACGAGAATACCTCGAAGGAGTTAGCGTCGGAGTTCGAGCGGGGCGGAATGTTACCTTGTAACCATTCCTTGAATTCGTGCATCCGGGCCCGGGGAACAATAACCTCGTGATTGCCGGGCGTGTTGAGTCGAACTATATATTTGCCGTTTTCCCAGTAAGCATAGTTAAGTACAGCCTCTCGGTTGACTATATAATCGCGCTTTATACGAAAGAAAACGCTGGGGTCGAGTTCCTGATCAAGTTCGTTGAGGGTTTTCGTGATCAGATACCGGCCACGGGGGTGCTCAGCGTAGTATTGGCGTTCTTCCACCGTGAAGAAATAAGCTTCTGTCGACAGGAAGGTGATTTCACCATTAGCGTCTTTTCCGCGCAGGTACAATGGATTGTCTGATTGAACGGCTTCCTGCACGGGCGGATTACTCAGTTGGTCTATCACCTGTGCCATCATTGCTGACTCTGACTCGGCAGCCTGTTGCGCCTTCTGCCGCTCGCGCAGGTAATCTGATATAAGCGATATGTTGACAGATGCATAGGCGATGAGCAAGATTGGAATGAGGTACCGCAGGTACATTTCCCCCGTAAAGGTGCCGATGAGGAACGAGTTGAGGTAGTTCTGAAACGAGTAATCCGGGAATTTCTGAAAAACGAACCGGACGGTTTCCGTAATCGGATTGAATATGAAGAAGGCTAGTAATACAGTTGGAAGCAGCTTAAGCTGATAGCGAAGGATCACCTCAGGCTTCAATTCGAGTGAAGTAAGCCCGAACTGCTTATGCTGTTGATTAAGCAGGCTAAGCAGCACAAGCACGGTGACTACTTCCGGTAAGACGATGCTCCGAACGAATAACCACATGTAAGGCAAAAAGCCCCCGTACTGTGTAAGTCTGGCAAGCTTGGAACTGTATATATAAGACCAGGAAACGCCTTCCATTGCCAGTACGATAACCAGCAGGACGCCGATACTATAGATCGGGTTCCGTAAATATTTTCTGGTTAGCTGTATCGTCGTCATACTGCCCTTATCAAAAATCTAAACTAAGATACTAGTAAATATTGACTAATACCTAACGTATTAATGAGACTTTTCTGCGATTGAGCGCCCTGTGGGGGTGGGGTACCTTTGTATTGTCAATGAGACAAAAAAAGACAACGCAAGTAACCTCATCACTTTTATATCAGTCAATCGCCATGAAAAAGCAATTTTCGATCAAGGCCATCAATGTCGCCAAAGGTAATGTTCTGTCGGCTGCTAAAGCTGAATCAGCTAACCTGCTGAAGTTTCTCAAACCCGCCGATTGCTGCCCCACTGCTGACTTTACTGCCTTGACCAAGCCAGTTTTGTCGCTCTAATCAGTCCGCATTAATCATTCCAACTGACATATCTATTCGATCTATCATGAACAAGCAATTCGCCATCAAGAGCATAAACACCAAAAAAAGTCTAGTATCTGCTGCCAAAGCTGAATCAGCTAACCTGCTGAAGTTTCTCAAGCCAGCCGATTGCTGCCCCACTGCTGACTTTACCGCACTGGTTAAACCTGTAGTCTCTCTCTAAGTAACTCAGTCTATCAATCTCTGATACAGTACCAACGACATGAAAAAGAACTTTGCCATCAAAACGATCAACACCGTAAAGAACGGTATCAGCTCGGCCGCCAAAAACGAATCAGCCAGCCTGCTCAAGTTTCTCAAGCCCGCTGATTGCTGCCCCACCGCAGACTTTACCGCGCTGAATAAGGCTAGTATCTCTTTGTAATAAATCCCATTCAACTACGTACGGTTATGGCAGCTGCTCTGACGCTATATAAGGAAGAACTTGCTCGGTGCAAAGCGCATTTCGACCAGATCGACTTGCGTCAGGAGCGAGGGTACCTGATGAAGTTCACCACCTTTTCGGCCAACGTGGAAAATATAATGCCGTTTATCCCACGTAGCGAGCACGAAGGGCTGTTTCGGCAGATTCTGCTGCAACAACTGTTTACCACCTTCGATCTGACTTGCCTGTCGGCGGGTGATCTAGTAGATAGAAAAGGGGACGAACTGACATCGATCGGAGCAGGGCCACGCATTTATTGTACGTATCACCTCGGCTCCTACCGGCTACTGACCAGCGTGCTGCTGCGGCACGGTGTAGACTGTGTCGTGCTGATGGGGAATAACGCAAACCGGTCGCAGGGCGATGGTATCTGTGACCACGTAGAGTCGTTGCGCAAAGAGAGAGGTATGGCCAGCGGTTTCCGAATCGTAGAAACGGGTCACCCTTCAGCAGCACTTACCGTATTGCGCGAGTTGAAAGCTGGTAAGTCGATTATCGTGTATGTCGACGGAAGCCCGGAAACGGCACCGGAACCGGGCGACGAAAGCCAGTTTCTGACCGTCAATATGGGCGAGCGTCAGGTAATGACCCGGAAAGGCGTCGCTTACCTGTCACACGCATCAGGTGTACCGATCATACCTGTAGTTAGTTACCGGGATGAGAACATGACGAATGTTCTACAAAGTCTGGACCCAATCTATCCTGTGAAGCATAGCGACCGCGAGCAGTACTGCCAGACAGCTATGCAGCAACTCTACGACGCTTTCTGGCTGTATTTGAGTCGTTATCCGGGACAATGGGAGGGCTGGAACTATATTCATTCGTTCCTGAAACCGATCAATGCCGCTAATCGCACGGCGAGACCGGTCATTATGCACCCCGTATTCAACGCTGAGCGTTACTCGCTTTGCGAGCTTGAGCAAGCGCCGATCCTGTTTGATCGTCGTTCGTATCAGACATACGAGATTACGGATGATCTGCGAGATTTGTTACTCAATATCGACACCGTGGAATCGGTAAAGGGACTTATCGGCGACGAGATGTACGATGAGCTGGTCGATATGGAGATTTTGTGTTAATTTTTTTTCCGTCTATATACAACAACTAAAAAAGGGACCTTCAGTTGAGGGTCCCTTTTTTCTATGGGTAAAAAATGCTTGGCTGTGGCAGGTTAAGAACCGCTGCCCGTCTCGATCACTTCACCCGCTTTGTTGAAGAACTTGAAATTGACGATGCCCAGCGAACTGTCTTTAATAAGCTTCACTCGGGTCTTGTACTTTACGTACCACTGCCATTGCTTCGAGTAGAGGCCCTTCGTGTAGTAGGCATACAGGAAAGGGTGCATGGCAATAGATACACCTCGCTCGTTCTGCTTCGTCAGAATGTAATCGAGATTGCTCTCAATCACGTCAGTAACCAGTACGCTGGCCTGAATCGTACCACTACCACCGCAGGTCGGACAAACTTCCCGCGTGACAATGTTCATTTCTGGACGAACACGCTGCCGGGTGATTTGCATCAGCCCGAATTTGGTCAGCGGTAGGATGGTGAATTTCGAGCGATCTGGCTTCATCTCATCGCGCATGATATCCTGCAGGAGCTTTTTATTCTCCGGCTTCTTCATGTCGATGAAGTCGACGACGATAATACCACCCATATCGCGTAACCGAAGCTGACGCGCAATCTCTTTGGCCGCTTCCTGATTGACGCTGATGGCTGTCGCTTCCTGGTCTTCTTCGGAATTCGACTTATTGCCACTGTTGACGTCGATGACGTGCAGCGCTTCGGTATGCTCGATAATCAGGTAACCACCACCGGGCAAACTCACCGAGCGACCAAACAGGGACTTCAGCTGTTTCTCCAGACCCAGCGCTTCAAATATTTTGGTCTTGCCGTTGTGAAGCTTGACAATCTTCTCTTTCTCAGGGGCGATCGTATGGATGAACTGCCGAATCTCTTCGTACGACTCCCGTGTGTCGACCGTAATACTTTCGAACGACTCGTTGAGCATGTCGCGAAGAATCGACGACGCCCGGTTCATTTCACCCAGTATCCGATCTCTTGGACGGGCTTCTGATAAGCTTTTAATGGCCATGTCCCACTTGGCCAGCGAATTTTGCAAGTCGCGGTCGAGCTCTTCGACATCCTTGTCCTGTGCAACGGTGCGGACAATGATACCGAAGTGTTTAGGCTTGAGCGATAGCATCAGCTTTTGCAGACGGCTACGCTCGGCTCGGTCGGTAATCTTCTTGGATAAATTGACGCCGTCGGCAAATGGTACCAGGACCAGATAACGACCAGCAATGGAAATGTCGCAGGATAGGCGTGGACCCTTGGTCGAGATGGGTTCTTTAACCACCTGTACCAGAATCGGGGTGTTTTTGGTCAGTACCTTATCGATCTTCCCGATTTTATCGATAGCCGGCTCAAGGGTAACGTTGTCGAGCCGACCCGTGGTGACGCGTTTTGCAATAACGTCTTTGACAAACTTGTTGAGCGAACTGATATTCGGACCCAGGTCCTGATAGTGCAGGAACCCGTCTTTCTCGTGCCCTACGTCGACAAAAGCCGCGTTGAGGCCCGACGACAGTTTTTTGACGGTTCCCAGGTATAAGTCGCCAACAGTAAAGCTGCTGTCTAACTCTTCTTCGTGATACTCCAGCAGTCTCTTGTTTTGCAAGAGTGCAATCCGATCACCTTTTTGAGTCGAACTGATAACTAATTCATTACTCACAAGATGAATGAACGGTTAGGATGGCTATATATAAAAAAAGAAGCCACGTTCGGGCTTTGCAGACCGGCCGAGGCTTCTCCAAATAAGTGCTCCGTATACGGTGTCGTGAGCCTTCGGTTAACTGAAATCAGCCGAACACGGACTGACCGTATACCGTAGACTACTTTTTCTTGTGCCGGTTTTTTCTGAGCCGTTTCTTCCGCTTGTGAGTGGCAATCTTGTGCCGCTTCCGTTTTTTACCGCAAGGCATAATGCAAACAGTGTTTAATGGTTATATGTAAGTCGGTCGGCCACCCGGCCAACCCCGAATTCAATGCATGTGCTAACTACCACGCTGCATTCGTTTTATTTCAGCCGATCTTCGTACTCGTGAATCGCGGCTAAAATCTGCGGATCTTTCTCCTGGGTTTTCACCTCGGCAAGGACCTGCTTTGCTTCTGATTTCTGACCTGACTCGGCCAGGCTGACACCTAAATAAAACTTGGCCTTTCGGCTAGCTGGATTGTTGACCAGAATCTGACGGAATCGCTCCACCGCCCGGCCGTACTGCCCTGACCGCATCGACAGCATCCCCAGATTAAACAACGCGAGTTCGTTGTTCGGGTCCTGCTGTAACACCGACCGCAGCAAGGCGATACCCTGCATTGGATTGTCGGTATTGACGTAGGTCATGGCCATATTGGCTTTTGCTGCCAGCAGATTCGGATTTTTGTCCAGCAACTGCTGGTAAAACATCCGGGTCTGTTGACCCAAGGCCGCCGTTTTGGCTTCATCGACGGCAAAGGTATAGGCTTCAAAATACTGGTCACCCGCCCGAAGCAGATTTTGCTCTGTCGGCTGGGCTTTCGCTACCAAACCGGCGTAGTGAGCCGCACTGTCGTAACGACTCGCTTTCCGGAATGTGTCAATAAGTTGATCTGCGGCTTTAGCCTGTTGGGCCGGAGCCGCCGTCAGATACGCCGTCCGCAGGCTGTTAAGGCGCTGCTGTTGTTCGGGCGTCATCGGCGCTTCATGAATTTCAGACCGGTCGACTGTGGCACCGGATGTCGTAGGCTGCGCGCCTGCTGACGTACGTTCGCCCATGCTGGCCGATCCAAGCTGCTTGCTTTCGTTGCGTACAACTACCTTCGGCCGGGTATACAACCCCACCGTCAGCAACGACGCCAGCACGACCACTAACAGCACGTATTTATTCATAAAGCTTTGGGGAAACAGGGTGTACTTGCTGATTACTCAGCGGCAACTTTGGTTTTTTCGCTGGTTTTAACCTGCTCAACAAACACCTTAGCCGGCTTGAAGCTGGGGATAAAATGTTCATCGATCACCATGGCGGTGTTTTGCGAAATGTTACGGGCTACTTTCTTAGCTCTTTTTTTGTTGATGAAACTGCCGAACCCTCTCACATAAATGTTCTCTCCCTCGGCCAGCGAGTCTTTCACCACCGTAAAGAAGGTTTCGAGTGTGTTTGTCACTTCAACCTTATCAATTCCGGTCTTATCGGCGATCTCTGCAATTACGTCTGCTTTCGTCACGACTTCTTAAACTTTAACGTTTACTGTGTTGTTGAAAAATTCAGGTGTCAAAAATGAGACCGCAAATGTAGGCCTTTCCGGTTTATTTAAAAAGTAACGACCGGTCGTTTTTACTCCCAGGACCGCATTTTTCCATTTTATTTTGGATTGGCAATCAGACGCTAACGCCGTGAAAGCGGCATTTGCTCCTACTCTCGAAGGGTGGTACGAGCGGCACCGACGCGACCTGCCATGGCGCCACACACGTGACCCCTACAGGATCTGGCTTTCGGAGGTAATTCTGCAACAAACCCGGGTGGCGCAGGGTAGACCTTACTATGAGCGGTTCGTGGAAGCGTACCCAACCGTCACCGATCTGGCGCTGGCCGATGAGCGCGAATTACTGCGACTTTGGCAGGGCCTGGGCTACTACTCGCGTGCCCGGAATCTGCACCAGACTGCCCGCTACATAACCGAGCAACTGAATGCAGAGTTTCCGGCGACGTTCGATGGTTTGCTATCGCTCAAAGGAATTGGCGTGTATACCGCAGCTGCGGTGGCCTCCTTCGCGTTTGGCGAGCGGGTACCCGTAGTCGACGGCAATGTGTATCGGGTACTGGCCCGCGTGTTCGGCATCACGGAGGACATAACAACGACGGGGGCGAAGAAAACCTTTGCTAAACTGGCCAGCGAGTTGATTCAACCGGCCAGTGATCCGGCAACGTACAATCAGGCGATTATGGAATTTGGCGCTATTCAATGTACGCCCGTTTCGCCCGATTGTCTGTTATGTCCGCTTCAGCAGTCGTGTAATGCGTACCAGACGGGCCGACAGCAGCGATTACCCGTGAAGGCAAAGAAAGAACCCGTCCGGAATCGGTATTTCAATTACCTGGTGTTGCGGCAGAACGGTAAGCTGGTGATGCGCGAGCGAACGGCGCGTGATATTTGGCAAAATCTGTACGATTTCTGGCTGGTGGAAACCGACGAACCCATTACGGCGTTGACTGACCTGAATCTGCCCGATGAGTTGGCTAAACTGGTGCAGCAGGGGAGGCTAACGGGTAATCCAGTGCCGCTTACGCAGTTACTCTCGCACCAGCGAATTCGGGGCCAGTTCTTCCTGGTCGATCTGCCCGACACGGTATCTATGCCATTGCCGACGGGGTTTGGACAGTATTCTATGGATGAAATAAACCAGTTGCCGAAGCCGGTTCTGGTTACGACGTATTTGAACGAATGGCTTGGATAAATAGGTAAGATTCAGTATCTTTATCTGTTCTAATCCACCTTATTTTTACAACACAACAAGCGAAAACAGCATATGGCAAGCTTGAATAAAATGACCATTATCGGCAACCTGGGGGCCGATCCTGAAGTACGTTATCTCGACGGTGGAGCCGTGGTTGCCACGTTCAACGTCGCTACAACGGAAAAATATACTAACCGCAACGGCGAAAAGGTCGAACAGACCGAATGGTTCCGCGTTGAACTCTGGAACGAACAGGCCAAGGTTGCCGAGAAGTACTTGAAGAAAGGTAATTCCGTCTACGTGGAAGGCCGCCTGCGGACGGAACTTTGGACCGATAAAGAAGGTAAAGAACGGACTTCGCTGCGCGTACGGGCTAACACCATGCAACTGCTGGGTAGCCCCAACAGCGATGGTGGTGCCGATAATCAGTACGAAGCGTCCCGGCAACAGGCCGCTTCGGCACCGCAGCAAGCAGCACCCCGTCAGCAGGCGGCACCGGCCCCCCAGCAGTCGGCTCCGCGTCCGCAGGCACCCGTGCAGCAAACGCGTCCGCAGCGGCAGCCTGAACCCGCGCCCTTCGACGGTGGCGATGACGACTTACCGTTCTAAGCCCCGCATTGCTTACTAAGATTCACAATACATGGACCCTGGTGATCCGCTTTCTCGACAGGTGCTCTCAGCCGATTTAGGCTGGGGCACCTATCTTACGTTATTTGGCCCGTATCTGGCGCTTGTTCTGCTGCTGATTACGCTGGCTGGTCTGGTTTCCGCTTCTGAAGCCGCCTTTTTCTCGCTTTCACCCGACGACCGGAGTCGCTGCCGGCAAAGCGGTGAGCCGGGCTACCAGCAAATTGCCACCTTGTTGGAGCGGCCGAAACGGCTGCTGGCATCGCTGGTTATCTTCAATAACATCGTCAACTTCGCCATTGTCGTTATCATCAGTTTCCTGACCTGGGAATACATGCACGACACGAATCAGTCGAACTGGTTGCTGGTTGGCGTAACCACACTGACGACATTGGCTATCGTGCTTTTCGGCGAGATCGTTCCGAAAGTGTATGCCAGCCAGAACAACCTGCGGGTTGCCCGCCGGACGGCTACACTAGCCTCAATCGGGTTAACCATTTTCCGGCCCTTGGCGGTATTACTGGTGAATCTGAGTAATCAGGTTGACAAGCGTATCGAACGACGGGGGTACAAACTATCGGTGGAGGAGTTAAGTCAGGCCGTAGAGCTGACTGGGTCCGAAGCGACCACCGAAGAAAAAGAGATTCTGAAAGGGATCGTCAATTTTAGCAACCTGACTGCCCGGCAGGTGATGCGCTCCCGGCTCGATATTTCCGCTGTCTGCGATGATCTTACATTTTCGGAACTGATCGAGCAGATCAATGCATCGGGCTATTCACGGGTGCCGGTATATGGCGAGTCGCTCGATACGGTCGAAGGTATCGTCTACATAAAAGACTTGCTGCCGCACATTCACGCCGATGACTCATTCAACTGGCAGTCGCTGATGCGGCCGGTATTCTTTATTCCTGAAAACAAGAAGGTCGACGATCTACTACAGGACTTTCAGAAGAAGCGGGTACACATGGCCATCGTCGTTGACGAATACGGCGGTACGCGCGGGCTGGTGACGCTCGAAGACATTATCGAAGAAATCTTTGGGGATATCAACGACGAATTCGACGATGAAACGCCGGAAGGCTATCAGCGTGAGGACGAGCGGACGGTAGTATTCGAAGGAAAGACTCCGCTCACGGACGTGTGCCGGGTGTTGAATGTCGACGCGACTACCTTTGAAACGATTCAGGGCGACAGCGAGTCGCTGGGTGGTTTGCTGCTCGAACTGTTTGGGCGACTACCCACTACGGGTGATGAATCAGAATACGCCGGGTTTAATTTTACCGTAACAGACGCGGATGATAAGCGAATCAACGCGGTTCGGGTCACGAAGCTGGACAAATCTCCGGCTTAATTTCGTCGCTGCGGTGTCAATTCTAGAAGCCTGAACGGTTCTGCTCTGTATAGACAAGTTCAGAGTCAAAACATTGACTGTCAAAGAAAGGGAGGTGAAATGATGCGACAAGCTGACTTTTACCTCCTTTTCTTGTTTGTCTTCATTAGTCTGCGTCTTCGCAGGTTCAGCCATCTTTCTTCTTTGTCTAATTTCCTTCTTCGCTATAGCCACAAACCTTTTCCCGCAATGTAATCGTCGCGGAGCTGCTTTATGTCATTCATTGTGTACGTCAGCAGTTTCTGATCCTGTAACTGCTTCAGCCGCTTACGCTCTGTGCCGGTGAAATGGCCGTCGATAAGCATGCTGAATAGCAACAACCGCTCGACACTGCGTTGCATAGCAACTGGTAACGCTGCCATTTTGGGCATAAAATCGTCGGGAGCGTGGGGGAGGACGGCAGCACTGACACGATCCGTCAGGGTTTCAGCCAATAGCAGGTGAACGTATATGTGCAGGCTGGATAGAATACCGGCAAAGTTGAGTGCATCGGTCACGATCTCCTGAAATTGCTCATCGGTATGCCATTCTTCGCGTAACTCATTGACGAAACTACGGATGGTCAGCGGAGCAAGAATACGAATCCGCAGTTCGAACTGTACGCGCCAGGCACGGTACACGAGCCATCCCGTGTACAGGATTAGCCCAATCCCGACTGCAATCGACGGCGATAAATAGGCCGATAGCCATTGACTAACGAGGGTACTGACAATGAAGCCGATTACGGTACTGACTGCGAAGTAAATCAGAAGCCCCGACCGCGACCAGGCCATGTACGCTCTGATTCCCACGCCAAGTCGAAATGGTTGCCGCTTTGAACGGGCCATCCGGAACATCGTCTCAGTATGGTATTCGTAACGGAGATCATGCAGGCGCGGAAACTGACAAATCTGCGCAATTGCTTTAGCTCCCAATCGATTCACTGCCGTAGTCAAATACACCGCCAGATAAAGCAGCAACAGTGCGTACAGGATTGTAATCAGTGGTAGCGTAACGGTCGAGTTAGCAAAGGCTACGTCGGTCTTCGCGAAAAAGTCGGGCCAGGACAAACGGGAGAACTGAAACAGGAGTACGGTCAGCGCGCTGATGAATCCCGTTGTGAAGAGTGTTGCGTAGACAACGCGTTGGGTAAGGAAAATCTCAACGTCGCTCATCACGTAAGGCTCATCGGTCGGATGACTTGCATCGAGTGCCCGGCGCAGATAGCGCATGGTCAGATGATCCAATAGTCCGGTAGAGTCTTGCGGAGGCCGTGTAGACATGGTGGGTAGGCCAGAGATTTATTTTCTTTTAACTAGCAAACAGTGCTGGTTGTTGATTAAAAAGTGGGAGGGTTGCTTATGCGTACGACAGGGCTACTAGTTGTCTATGGTGTAGTGAACGCACTGATTTGTTGGGGTATACCAGCACAGGGCCAGTCGGTGACAAACGCTGCAAAAGCGGCTACCGACCTGCGGGACGATATACAGACGCATGCGAAGACTTTTCTTCAGTCATTGACGGCGGAGCAGCGAAAGCAGGCCGTGTTTCGGTTTGACGACGAAGAGCGTTTCGACTGGCACTATATTCCCCGCGACCGAAAGGGGGTGCCCCTTCGCGCCATGAATGCTGCGCAGAAGCAGGCGGCATTGCAACTGCTGAAAAGTAGTCTGAGCCAGGAAGGATACGACAAAGCACGCGGTATCATGGCGTTGGAAAATGTGCTGCGTGTAATCGAAAATCGCCCGGCAAATGATACGTACCGCGACCCGGATCAATACGCTTTTTCAGTTTTCGGTGATCCTTCCGGCAAGGAGCCCTGGAGCTGGCGCGTCGATGGACATCATCTGGCGATGCAGTTTCTGATTGTAGCAGGGCCGAGCGGGGAAGGGCGCGTGCTGGCACAAACCCCTATCTTCTTTGGCAGCAATCCGGCGGTTGTGCGAATCGATGGCCCGGAGAAGGGAAAGCAGGTGCTAAAAGAAGAAACGATGCATGCCTTCGCATTGCTGGCGTCGCTCGACACGGCCCAGGTCAGGCGGGCCACGTTAGCTGCTGTGGCCTATCCGGATATCGTAACCGGCAACCGACGCAAACTGTCGCTCGACCGAATGGATGGTCTGCGTATGGGCGATATGACACCAACCCAACGAGCCTTGTTCACGGACTTGCTGAAGGTGTACATGGGACGTTATCGGGTTACGCTGGCGAAACAGCAGTTGGATAAGCTAACGAAAGCCGGACTTGACGAACTGCGCTTTGCCTGGGCGGGCGACCTGACCCCAACGGTCGGGGCCGGCAAAGGCTGGTACTACCGGATTCATGGCCCAACCATACTGATTGAATACGACAATACACAGACAAACGCCAACCACATTCATACCGTCGTACGCGACCTGACAAACGATTTTGGCATGGACGCGCTGGAGGAACACTACCGTAATAGTCTGCATAGCAAGCCGTAAGAAAGATTTTAACCTTTTTTACGAGATTGTGAACAGGGAGTGGGCTTGTTTTACGCAAAAATTTCGTTCTCTGTGCATGAAGAAAATCATCCTATGGGCGTCGGCCGGGCTGTGTATGGCGGCAACGGCATCGGCGCAGGAAACGCAGTGGTATCTGCGCGATAAAACAGACAGTACGGCGAGTATCAGTGTCGATCGGGCCTACCGCGAACTACTGGCCAATAGAAAACCTACCCCCGTGCTTGTCGCTGTCATCGACGGCGGTATCGATACGAGCCACGTCGATCTTAAAAGCGTGCTCTGGACAAATCCCCGCGAAATCCCCGGCAACGGCATCGACGATGATAAGAATGGCTACGTCGATGATATTCATGGCTGGAATTTTATCGGCGGTAAAGATGGGCGGAACGTCAGCTACGAGACGGTAGAGATTACCCGGATTTACAACAAACTACGGTCGCAATACGAAGGCAAAGACCGGAAGACGTTGAAGCCCGCCCAGCAGAAAGAGTACGATCTGTACGTAAAAGCGAAGAATGAGGTTACCAAGAACCAGGCGCAGTACAAGTCGCAGTACGAAGGGATTCACGGCTTTTACACGCAGTACGCGATGGCGGTCGACGCGATCAAACAGGCGTTGAACGTTCCTAAACTCGACACGGCAACGCTGGCTAAAGCACTTGATACGCTGTCGAATGCCGAGTTGCGCCGGCCGGTTGGCGGTATTCTACAGGTATTGCGTCAGCAGGGCGTTGCCGATGCTGAAGTAATGAAATCGGAGCTGGGTAAGTACGACGAGCAGCTGAAAACCCGTGCCGAATACAACTACAACCCCGATTTCGACAGCCGCAGTATTGTGGGCGACAACCCGGATGATGTCAATCAGCGGAATTACGGTAATGCCGATATTAACGGACCCGATCCCGATCACGGGACGCACGTAGCCGGTATTATCGGTGCCGACCGGACCAACAATCTGGGGGTAATGGGTATCGCTGACGCCGTAAAAATCATGGGTGTGCGGGCTGTTCCCAATGGCGACGAACGCGATAAGGATATAGCCAACGCGATCCGGTACGCCGTCGATAATGGGGCGCAGATCATTAACATGAGTTTTGGCAAAGATTATTCGCCCCAGCGTAAGGCGGTGGAAGATGCCGAACGTTACGCGTACTCGAAGGGGGTGTTGCTGATTCACGCGGCTGGTAACGATGGAAAAGACATCGATACCGCGATGAACTATCCGGCTCCGCGCTTTGAAGATGGAACGGCGGTACCGAACGTAATTACGGTAGGAGCTAGTGCAGAACCCGTCAACAACGAACTGGTCGCCAGCTTTTCGAACTACGGTAAGCGCGACGTCGACGTGTTTGCACCGGGCAAAGAAATCTATTCGACCGTACCAGGCAGCAAATACGAGAACAACAACGGTACCAGCATGGCCTCGCCCGTTGTAGCCGGTGTTGCTGCCGTGCTCAAGTCGTACTTTCCCAAGCTGACCTATGCCGATATCAAGCGAATCATTCTGGCGTCGGCCACGCCGTACCATGTGAAAGTGCGTCGTCCGGAATCGAGCACGATGGTCGACTTTGCGACCCTGTCGAAAACGGGTGGCGTTGTCAATCTGTACGAAGCGGTGAAGCTGGCACTGGCCGAGGAGAAGTCAAAATCCGGTAAGTAAACCGGAAGAAACCCATTTGTTGCCCCGACCGATTTATCAGTACTGGTGGTTTCGGTCGGGGCAATTTTTTGTCCCGGTTAGTCGGCGATTTTTACGGTCGGACCGCTTAAGCCAGCGTTGAAGCTAAGGATGGAAATCAGATTACCGTTGAATTCCGTGTTCAGCGAGAAATTGCGGCCCAACGCATATGCCAGCACAAAACGATCTGACAGGTGATACTCGAAACCCATCGCCAGCCGGTAATCCTGATCGCTGCGCAGCAGCCGGTCAGTTTGGCCCGTCGGCAGGGAAGTCCGTTGCAGCGTCGTGTTCTGAAACCGATGAATGTATTCGATCGACAGTGACAGCCGGCGCCAGTTTGCCGCCACCCGACTGCCAACGTCCCAGTTGCGCGTCGGGTCCGTAACGACCTGATTGCTCATGAACCGCACCAACCCCAGTACTTCTAGATTGACATTGTTCCAGATCCAGCTGCCACCCGGCGTAGCCCAGATACCGTACTTGGCCAGCGTCGAATAATCAAAGTCGTTGGTTGGAAATTCGACCGACGAAGCAGCCGCGACGTCCATGCGGAAGCCTTTGCGGAAATAATAGTGTCGCTCTACTTTTTTGGCCAGTTCCGCCAGTTTATAGGTCTTGTCGTAGTCGCTCAGTTTCAGAATCATCTGCCCCAACAGTAGCTGACACTGGGCATTATTTTCGGGATAACGGCCCAGCAATACCGATTCGACTACGTCGATTTGCAACTGGGTAAAATCGCGGATATACGCTTTGTCGGTAATACGATCGTTGATGACGATGCCGAATTCCTTATCCAGGTAAGCCCGGAGTGCGTTACCGTTGGCAAAGGTCTTGCCCCGACCGGCTTCCAGAATGTAGCGGGCTGGGGCAATGATAGCAATTCGACTCGTCAGGGCGGCCAGATCAGTATCGAAAGCCGTTGTCAGTTGACCGGGGAAAAGCGTTGCCCGCAGACCGAAGCCTACTTGCTGAATCGTCCGGGTCGAGTCGAACAGGCTAGCCCGGCGACCGGTAGCTACCGAAATCGAAAACGACTGTTTCAATGAGGCTCCCGTCGTCGGGTTCATCAGCTGCCGTACGCTGATGTCGCGTGGCTTAAACCAGTAGGGCGTAACCTCCAGCGCGTAATTAACGGGAATTTGCCAGGAGCTACCCGAACTGAAATTCGTCAGCAAGGCTGTTTCGAGCGCCTTGTAACTTTTCGGCCGGGCAATTTCTGCGGGCTGAACGCCGAGGATTGTCGTGGCGGGCGACGAAACCGCGTGTAGATCATCGACCCGCAGATCCTGCGCGTTGACCAGTAAGGGGAGGGCGACCAGTCCGGGCAGCCAGCGAAAGGAGGAGTGGCGCATGGTCAGACGAAGGAAAGGGTGATGCTGTAACTGACGGTACCGTTATCGGCATCGGCGTCGGCAGTGAACGGGGCGAACCGATGATCGTTGACCACAAACCAAAGGCTGGTGCGGTTCGTAAAGGGATTGGTATCCGTAACCAGCGTAACCGTCAGTAACGATTTACCCCGAAGCTCGGCCGGGTGGCCAAGTGCGTAGTTGACGATGTTGCCGTAGGCGTACCGGCCCGTAAAATCCTTGAAAACCGTGTAGTTAACGTCGCCATCGCCCCCACGTATGGTCAACAGGACCGGCTGAGTAGCGGGGTAACTTGATAAGTCTACGAGTAAGGAGCTAGTGAAGTCGCGCATAACCGTAAACCTACGAAAAGACTGTGTATCAGCAAGCTTACGTTCGTGAACGGCCCACTTACCCTACGATCAGCTTCTGCCCCGGCCGTAACGACGTGGTTTTGATGTTGTTAAGCTTCTTTAGCCGGTCGATGGTCAGACCGTCGTAACGCTGGGCAATATTCCAGAGTGTGTCGCCATCCTGGACGCGGTGGTACCGGGGTTTGATGTGTCTTGTTTTGGCAACAGCTTCCGCTTTATGACGTGCTTTGGCCGTGCCCTGCTCCGCCAGTCGCTCCGAGCGGGTTTCAGCCGCTTCTTTCAGGATCGTCAGCGTCTGACCCGGCTGTAGTGTGTTCGATTTGAGGTGATTCCAGCGTTTCAGGTCGTACAGGTCGACATGATACCGGTCGGCTATATCGCCCAGATTGTCTTTCCGTTTGACGACGTACGTTTGTTTCTTCGGCTTCTTCAGCACGACCGTTTCGATGTCTTCGTCGGTCTCATCGGCTGGTTCTGCCACCGCGAGTTTAGCCGCTACGGCTGCTTTTCGCGCCGACTCCGTGCCGGGCTCTTCCTCACCAGTCATGGGTGTCGGCGACGCAAGTGCGAGCCCGTTGGCACCAAGCCGGTTCCAGCCACTCATCGAATCGTTGCCATAGCGAACGTCTTCACCCTTCGCCATCAGCATATGGTCCATAACGACCGGCATGCGACTGGCCGAATCCATGATGGCCTGGCGATGACTGCGTACGTAGGCAACATGCTGCCGGGGAACGCGCAACGGATAGTGATCGGTGTACTCGGGTAGAATGGTTGTCGTGACAGCCGGGTTCATCCGTTGCAACTCGGCCAGCGGGACACGACCGTGTTTGGCAAACGTTTCCAGATTGAAATAACCCGTAATCTGCATTGTGTCCGTCGGGATGGGGTACTGGAAATTTTCGCCGACGATGCCGTGGTCGGCTGCGTGGTTAAGGATGTACGTAAACGCCACAAATTGCGGTACGTAACCGCGCGTCTCCTTCGGTAGTGCGTCGTAGATGGCGTAATACGTCGTACCGCCCGTCCGGCGCATCGCTCGTTTGACGACGCCCGGCCCGCAGTTGTAGGCGGCCATGGCTAATTCCCAGTCCTCGAAAATGGTATATAGATCGCGCAGGTATTTGCAGGCCGCTTCGGTGGCTTTTACCGGGTCCATACGCTCGTCGACATAATCGTCCTGGTACAGTTTCATGTCGCGGCCGGTACCGGGCATGAACTGCCACAGACCACCCGCCCCCGCATGTGACACCGCCCGTGGGTTTAGCGATGACTCAACGACCGAGAGGTATTTCAACTCGTCGGGCATGTCGTACTGCGCCAGCATTTTTTCGTAAAGCGGAAAAAACAGCGGTATTCGCTCAAGCATCAGTTTGGTCGTGCTGGCCCGGCGAAACGTAAAATAATCGACGTACGCCTGAACCGCTTTATGATAGTTCAGCGGAATGTCTTTCTGGAGTTTGGCCAGCCGTAGCTTCAGCAGCGTATCGGGAACGGTCGGGACGGCGGCAACCGTGTCCCGTCGGGTAGCGGTGCTGTCGGTGGTTTGAGCCCGGCTGGGCGCGTAGGAGGTAAGAAACAGGCCTGTCAGGCTACAAATTAGCAACGCTTGCCGCAGATACTGGTTCAGACGCATACGATTTACTGTTGTTGACTGGTCGATGGCCCGCAGGCAACCACATCGACGGTTCAGGTAATGGGTATTCAGTTAAAATAGCCAATAGCCATTTACTTACTCATCAGGCGCTCACTGCAACGATTGGGCCACAGTTAGCAGGCGCTCCTCAGCGAAGGGGGGCGTCATCAGTTGCAGGCCAATGGGCAGGGCCGGTTCGCTACCGTCATGCCCGTTCGGAATCGACACGGCCGGATAGCCGACTACATTAGCCAGAACGGTGAAAATGTCGCCTAAGTACATTTGGAGCGGATCGCTGGTTTTTTCGCCGAGCCGGTAAGCTGTTGTTGGCGTAGTCGGCGATAGCAGGACGTCGTATTGGGTAAACAGCCGCTCCATTTCCTGCTGCATGAGTCGGCGAACGCGTTGTGCTTTTGTGTAATACGCGTCGTAGTAGCTGGCACTGAGGACAAACGTACCAAGCAGAATCCGCCGACGCACTTCCGCGCCGAAGCCTTCCGTCCGGCTGCGCTTGTACATCGTAATCAGGTCCGTACTATCGGGACTGCGGTAGCCGTAACGAACCCCATCGAAACGCGACAGATTCGACGATGCTTCGGCGGTTGTCAGGATGTAGTAGGTAGGAAGCAGGTATTTCAGCAGACTGATGTCGACAGCGTCGACCTGATGGCCGGCCGCGCGGAGCTGATCCAGTTTCTGCCGGGTGGCTTCGCGGATGGCCGGATCGACGCCTTCGCTATCGATGCCTTCGCGCAGATACGCCACGCGCAACGGCTTGACCGGGGCTGTTACGGCTTGCGTATACGCGCCAACCGGCTGTGTCGACACGGTGCTGTCGAACCCATCGGGACCGGCCATGATTTCCAGCAGCAGGGCTACGTCGGCGAGGGTGTTGGCTATGGGACCGATGCAATCGAACGACGATGCGTAGGCAACGAGTCCCCAGCGGCTGATGCGCCCGTACGTCGGTTTCAGGCCCACCACGCCACAGAACGCTGCCGGCTGGCGGACGGAGCCGCCGGTGTCTGAACCGATACTGGCCAGACACAACCCAGCCTGCACGGCTACGGCTGATCCGCCACTCGATCCGCCCGGTACCCGCGTTGGGTCAGCTGCGTTCCGAACGGGGCCAAAAGCTGAATTTTCATTCGACGAACCCATGGCAAATTCGTCGCAGTTCTGCCGGCCGATAACGATGGCATCTTCGGCCAGCAGTCGTTCGACGGCGGTACCGGTAAACTGAGCGGTGAAATTGTCGAGGATATGGCTACCCGCCCGTAACCCATGCCCGGCATGGCTCAGAACATCTTTCAATCCAATGACCATACCGGCCAAGCGCCCTGCCGTACCATTGGCCAGTTTCCGGTCGACCTGTTCGGCCTGTACCCGGCTTTCATCGGTATACACCTGCGTGAATACGTTGAGGTGAGCCTGTTCGGCGATGCGGTCGAGATAGTGATCGACTAACTGGCGGCAGGTGATCGATCCGGCTTTCAGATCGGTCTGTACGGCGGCAAAGGAGCGGTATTCAGTCAAAACAAACGAACGATTGGTTAACGAAGAGCGGCCGTTTGTCCGTTGGTCGAGTAGCTATTTTGCTACGACAGGCTACTACAAACAGAACAAACCGGCTGACACTCACGCAAAGAACGGAATAAAATAAAAACGGACAAGCAGATCACTCCGGTTTGGAATGAGCTGCTTGTCCGTTTTTATGCTGTGAACCCGACTACTTCGAGTGCGAGTGCGTATCCGTTTCTTTAAGGCTGTCTTCGATGTTCTCCCGAACATCTTTCGTCGCGTCCTTAAACTCGCGGATGCCTTTACCAAGACCCCGTGCGAGTTCGGGGATCTTCTTCGCGCCGAACAGCAGGAGCAGTGCCAGGAAAATAAGGATCATCTCCTGACTGCCCAAACCCAATACTGCAAAAATGCTTGAAACCATGATCGTTAGGATTTGACTATGTACAAAAGTAAAAAACTCTGCTAAACTACCCTAGCAGACTAGGCTGAATTAACCAATCTTAATTACCTGCGACTGCCCGGCGGTTTCGGCTGTGGGCTGCGCCGTCAGCTCCCATTGCCGAAACTTCTCTATGTCATCTTTTATGCCGCTAAACAGCCACAGCATCAGGGCAATATCGTCGGTTATCCCGACAACCGGCAGAAAGTCGGGCAAAATATCGATTGGCGACACAAAGTAAATCAGTACGGCAATGACCCGAATCAGGGTTTTCCAGGGGAGTTGCCGGTAATCGCCCGACGCGTATGCCTTCAGCAATCGGGTTACGATACTGAGTTGCTCGCGAAAGACGCCAATGTTCTTACCCGACAGGCCACCACTTTTGTCCAGTGCCTCGCGGATCAGCTGATACAGGCTGCGGGTGTTACGAGCATACCGAACCGCGCCGATGTTGGCACGTTTAAAAAACAGTGACGTGAGGATACGAGTTATGAGACTTTTATTTGCCATTTGGTCGTGATGATCGTTACCAGTTAGACAACGGCCGGAGTGTTTTGTTTAAGCCGGTCCAGTGAGTGGTACTCGTTTCGTTCGTCATCGTAACAAAATAATTCTTTAAATAATCTACAAACTCACCAAAGGGCGTCTAAGTTTGCGCACGACTCAGTTGGTTTGTCGGCGGGCAGCGCCTTACTTTGCCCGTAATCGTTAACCCTTTAATCCAGATTGCTGTATGAAAGTGACTGTGGTAGGAGCCGGAGCCGTTGGGGCTACCTGCGCCGACAACATTGCCCGCCGGGAATTAGCACACGAAGTCGTTTTGCTGGACATCAAGGAAGGCATTAGCGAGGGTAAATCGCTCGACATGCTCCAGGCGTCAACGCTGCTCGACTGCGACATTAAGCTGACGGGCTCTACTAATGATTACGAAAAAACAGCCGGTTCGGATGTTGTCGTCATAACATCGGGTCTGCCGCGCAAACCTGGAATGACCCGCGAAGACCTGATTGGTATCAACGCCGGGATCGTAAAAGGGGTTACCGAAAACATCCTGAAACACTCGCCAGACGCGATTTTCGTCATTATCTCCAACCCAATGGATACCATGACGTACCTGGCGCTGAAATCGTCGGGATTGCCTAAAAATCGTGTAATCGGTCTGGGCGGAGCACTCGATTCGGCCCGCTTCAAAACGTATCTGTCGCTCGCCATGAACTGCTCGCCCAACGATATTCAGGCGTCCGTAATCGGTGGTCACGGCGACACGACGATGATTCCGCTGACCCGGCTGGCTACGAAAGGCGGTGTGCCGGTCAGTAATTTCCTGGACGAAGAAACGCTGAAAAAAGTAGCGGCCGACACGATGGTGGGCGGGGCTACCCTGACGGGCCTGATCGGAACGTCGGCCTGGTACGCACCCGGTGCGGCCGGCGCGTATATGGTCGAGAGTATCCTGCGCGACCAGAAACGGGTCATTCCGTCCTGCGTCCTGCTCGAAGGCGAATACGGTCAGTCGGATATCTGTCTGGGCGTGCCGGTGGTGCTGGGCCGCAATGGCTGGGAAGAAATCATCGATTATAAACTGAACGATGAGGAGCAGGCCGCCTTCAACAAATCGGCTGATGCCGTCCGGAGCATGAACGGTGTACTGAGTACGCTGAACGTGTAAGGTTTACAATGCTCAGGTCATGGTAAGAGCGGTGGGCAGATGTAATATCCGCCTACCGCTCTTTTGCTGATACCTACTGGCATTTGGTGACGTACCCAAAACGGCGCGCTGTAAATGGAGGAAGCTCAACAAGTCGAAAGCCGCTCCTGGCGTAGAGAAAGGTAATTTGCAGCCCCAGCGCAGTGCTTGGCCAACGCGCGTTGAACTACCGTTCACGAAGTACTACCGCTCGTTCACTGGGTGGCTATTGCTAATCAGCGGTAGCGGATGCAGCTTTGGGGGCACGTAACTTCACTAAAGCAATGAAAACGTTTACCCTGTTGGCGGCTCTCGTAGCCGTGACCACGCTGAGCACGGCACAGACCCGTGAGATTTACACCAACGCCAATTTCAAAACGCTGGCCAAAGATCACAAGGTGCTGGCGGTACTCCCCTTCAAAACGACACTCCAGCTACGACCCAAAGAAGTGGAGAAAAACGGCGGTCCGGCGGGTGTTGCCGCGCTGGAAAAACGCGAAGGACTTGACGTACAGAGCGCTGTTCACTCGTATTTCCTCAAGCGAAAAGAAAGCAAAGACCTGATCGTCGACGTGCAGGACGTCAACCGGACCAACGCATTACTGGAGCGAAACGCGGTGACCTACGAAACGCTGTCGAGTTTTATGCCCGAAGAACTGGCGAAAATGCTGGGCGTCGATGGTATTGTTTCCGGAACGTTCGAAAGCACGCAGCCCATGTCGAACGGAGCAGCCATTGCCATGTCGCTGGCCGTTGGGTTTGCCGGTCCGACGAATACGGGTAAAACGACGATCAGCATCAACGACGGTAAAACGGGCGACCTGCTCTGGAAATACGACAAGACGCTGTCGCGTGGGTTCGGTAGCAACACCAGTACGATCATCACGACCATTATGCGGAAAGCGTCGCGGCAACTGCCTTACGACAAAGATTACCGGGATTAGTTCACCGCCTGCCCAACGAAAAAGCCCGTCAGCAGTTGACGGGCTTTTTCGTTGATGCGAGAACGATTACTGAAGCTAGATGAACAACTGATACTGTAACGTGAGCTGGCCACGGCGACCGGCCGGGGTGAACAGATTGCCGTCGGCGCGATAAGACGGGCGGTTTTGATAGTCCAGCGTGAACTTGGCGTTATGGCCGTTGATCAGGTAGTTGACCCCGAGGTTATAGACGCCCAGCGGCTGCGTAATGCGGTCGTAAGTAGCAATCTGTGCTTGGGCATACGGCATCAGCGTACCGCGACCGCTACCAAACAGATTCCGTTTCATTAGATAACCGACCTGTCCGTAGACGACGCTGCCGGTGCCGAACATGGGAAAGGCGTTGCCCTGCGTGCCCGCCGGAAAACCAGCCGCAATACCACTCGCCGGATTCATAATGCCGTTGAATCGTAGGTAGTTGGGGCCGTAGTTGGTGCTGAAATAACCGAGGTAAGCATTGATGGCCGTACCCCTCGTTTTGTTGAGCGGCATGTCGAGAAACGAGGCTACCGACCACAGGTTCATCGGGTGGTACAGCGTATCGCCCCCAACGGTGGTTGCCGTTGCCTGCTGCTGTGTGATAAAACCCGCTTCCAGATTGACGATTTTGCGGGCACCGAGATACGTACCAGTGTTGTAGCCGGGTGTCTGATGCGCTTCCCTGTCGAAGAACTGCCACATGAAAAAGCCCTGATACTGCTTCCGATGACCCTTTAACGCAAACTGGGCATTCTGGCTGTAGCTGGGCAAAGCCGCCCCGCTTGTCTGGATCGGGAAGGGGTCAGACATAGCGATCCGGTAGTCGAGCCGACCAACCTGCCCACGGGCGTACAGACTTAACTTACGGGCAAACTCGTCCGTCTGGTCGACGGTCGCCTGGGCGAAAACGGGTACGTCCATACTCATGATGGTTGCCACGCTGGGGCCGCTAAACCGCGACAGACCGTTGACGATGGTCAGGCCATAGCCGATGTTGAGCAGGTTTCGGTTTTTGAAGACCAGGTATTCGCCCACGGCGTCGTGAAAGAACGGCTGAACCTTCCGGTTCGACGTGGCCGTCGGGCTGAAGCCGCCGTTGAGGTAGTTGAAGTTGTTCAGCCCGAACTGAAAATAAATAAAGACGTGATCGCTGAGCTGACCGAATAGCTGCATCCGGGTCCGACGCAGTCCGATGTCGACCGTGCTGGTGTTGGGTTCCTGAATAACCGTCGAGCCGGGATTACTCTGGTTGACTCGTAGCCAGGCCTGATTCAGAAAGGTAGCCTTGATGAAGTGCGTGCCCGACGCGTTGAGGCTGTATTTGAGTTCGTTCTTGTCGACCCCCGCCGGTGTGGCCGCTATCGCCGGATCGCGTGATGGCAGACTGTCAGTCGTCGGGTTGACGGCCCGTTGCGCAACACTGATCTGGCTGATGAACAGTAAAATACACAACCCTATTGTTCTGGAAAATGAAAGCATAGGCGATGGTTAAACGGAGCGTAAAGCGGTAAACGCGTCGGTAAAAGTAAGCCCGGATGATGAGCAATGACGGGATACTGCCTGAACAGACGTTTCTCAAAAACAAAAAGGGACTGCCCGACGAGCAGTCCCTTCTGATAACGAGCCGACCATACCGGCCTATACTTCGGCCGATTCGCGGGTAACGGGTTTGTTCTTCTTGCCGGAAATCCGGTTCCAGACGCGCCCTGCCGCATTGAATCCATTCTCAAACGTCAGGTATACCGTCGGAACGAGCACCAGCGTCAGCAGCAGCGAACTGATCAGACCGCCGATGATTACCCAGGCCAGTCCGTTTTTCGATTCGGAGCCGTCGCCGGTAGCCAGTGCCATGGGCAACAGACCGATAGCCATCGCGATCGTTGTCATCAGAATCGGACGAATCCGTTCACGACCGGCTTCAATCAGTGCTTCGATTGTGCTCTTACCTTCCTCTTTCTGCGCGTTGGCAAAGTCGACCAGCAGAATCGCGTTTTTCGCGACCAGACCGATCAGCATAATCATACCCAGCATTACGAAGAACGAAATCGACTCACGGGTCAGGGCCAGCGCCAGGAAGGCACCGATGACGGCCATCGGAATCGAGAACAGGACGACGAACGGACGGAAGTACGAGTTATACAGCGCCACCATCAGCAGGTAAACGAAGGTAATGGCTAGTCCGAGCGCAATACCCAGGCTACCGAAGGCATCGGCCTGCCGTTCCAGATCACCCTTCAGGGCGTACGTAACACCGCCTGGCAACTCCGTCTTTTTCAGAATAGCGTCGATCTCGGCACCGACCGTACCAATCGGCCGACCAACGACGTTGGAGTTGACCGATAGCGAACCGACCCGGTTGTAGCGTGAGAGCTGCGTAGCGCCGGTACCCAGCGTGAGATCGGCGATTTGGTCGACTTCGATCAGGTTACCCTGTGCGTCGGGGACGGTCAGGCTACCAACGTCATTTTTACTTTGCCGGTTGAACCGGTCCAGCTCGACGCGGATGTCGTAGTCGCGGTTGCCGATGCGGTATTTACTGTCCGTATTACCCGAGAAAGCCGTTTGCAGCGTAGCCCCGACGTTTGCCACCGATACACCATACTGCGCCATCTTCCGGCGATCGAGGTTGACTTTCAGCTCTGGTTTAGGATCATCGACCGATAGTTCGACATCAGTCGTACCACTAACCGACGACACGATTTTCTTCACAATTGCGGCCGACTTTTCGAGGTCTGCCTGTGAATTGCCCTGGAGCAGAATCTGAATCGGCGTCGCGTTGGCACCACCCGTAATCCCGACCGGTGCCGATTTAACGTTCAGCCCGGCGATTTTCATGATTTGCGCTTTCTGTTCAGCCGCAAACTGGTCGATGGTGATGCTCCGCTGATCCTTGGGGACGATGGTTACCGTAATCTCCGCCTTGTGGTAGGGCGTCGACCCCAGGCCACCGCCCTGCGATGAGCTGGAGTAGCCTACGTTGCTGTTGACCTTCGTGACCAGCGGATTGGCCATCAGCTGCTTCTCGATGGTCTGACAGATCCGGTTGGTTTCAGCCAGACTGTTGAATGGCTCACCCTCGACCTGAATGATGAATTCACCCTGGTCACTCTGCGGGAAGAACGTCGTTCCGATAAAGCCACCGGCTACCAGCCCGATCGAGCCGACGAACAGCACGATAGCGGTCAGGTATACCCACCGTTTGTGGAACAAGCCCCAGCGCAACAGCTTGGCATACCCGTCTTTCAGCGAATCGAACTGGTGCTCGAACGCTTTCAGGAACCGCTTACCAAGACCGGGGCCGTTGAGGTCGGTTTCTTTGGCGAAGCGCGACGCCAGCAGGGGCGTAATCGTAAACGAAACGATCAGCGACATCAGCGTCGAGAATACGACGACCAGCGAGAACTCCCGGATGATGTTGGCGATCAGGCCCTGTACGAACACCAGCGGCAGAAATACCACTACGTCGACCATCGTGATGGCGACAGCCGTAAAGCCAATCTCGTTCCGTCCGTCGAGCGATGCCTGCCGACGGTTTTTGCCCATCTCCAGGTGCCGATAAATGTTTTCCAGGACCACAATCGAGTCATCGACCAGAATACCGACGACCAGCGAAAGGGCCATCAGTGTCATCAGATTGAGCGTAAAGCCCAGCAGGTACATTGGTACGAACACCGAAATAATCGACGCCGGTACCGAGACCATCACGATGAACGCATTCCGCAGGCTATGCAGGAAAAGCAGCATCACCAGTGCTACCAGCACAACGGCAAATTCAAGGTCGAAAATCACTCCCTCGGCCGAAGCCAGTGTGTATGTCGATGAGTCGCTGGTAACTTCGAACTTCAGGCCGATGTTGGCATACTGCTTTTCAATGTTGCCCAGAATAGCCCGTACCCGCTGACTGATTTCGACGGCGTTGGCATCGGTTTGCTTCTGAATCGTTATCCCGACCGACTCGCGGCCGTTGATCCGGTTAATCGTCGTGGCGTCGGCAGCGCCATCGGTAATAGTGGCTACGTCGCTCAGGAGAATCTTGGTGCCGTCGGGCGAGGTTCTGAGCGCAGCGTTCCGTATCTGATCAATGCTGGTAAACTTACCCGATAGCCGGATGGCGTATTGCGCCCGGTCTGTTTCGATCTTACCCGTCGGGTAGTCGAGGTTGGCCGCGTTGATAGCCTGGCTGACCTGCGCTACCGACAGGTTGAAATTCTTCAGCTTGTTCGGGTCGATACCGATGCGAATTTCGCGCTCGCGGCCACCCGTCAGCGATACCTGTCCGACCCCGTCGACCTTGGTCAACTGGGTTCGAATCTGATCGTCGACGAGGTCGTAGAGTTTGGTCGGTTCGAGGTTCGCCCGGACGCCCATCCGCAGAACAGGCAGGTCGTCGGTCGAGAATTTGAGCAGTGTCGGCGAATTTACTTCGTCGGGTAACTGCGACAGAACGGCGTTGATTTTTCGCTGCGCGTCTTCCAGCGCCTGATTGGGGTCGGCGCTGGCGTTGAGTTCTACCTGAATGGTGGACAGCCCTTCCTGACTGGTGGAACTGATGTTTTTCAGGTTTTCAATGGACGATACGGCGTCTTCGAGTTTCCGGGTGACGGAGTTTTCTACCTCACCGGCCGCAGCGCCCGGATACGTCGTCAGAATCGTCACCACCGACGCGTCGAATTTGGGCAGCAGGGTGTAGTTCAGGCTCTTGTACGAGATGAACCCCAGCAGCCCCAGCACGGTAAAGGCCACGACAACCAGCGTCGGTCGTTTAATGGCAATCTCTGTTACTGACATATGAGTTTGTAGTTTGTAGTTCGTGGTTTGTTGTTCGGAGTTTAAGTCAGGTCGTTTACGATACACCATTCGCTTTCGCTACCGGGATTGCGTCAGCCTAACCACAAACTACGAACTACAAACTACTAACCTGTTTACTGTTGCTGACCGTTACTTTCGATCCGTTGCTGAGGTTGAGCTGCCCGTTGACGACGATGGGTTCGCCCTGTTGCAGCCCGTCGAGTACCTGGTACTGATCACCGTTGTCGTAACCGAGTTTGATCCGACGCAGCCGGGCTACGTCGTTCTGAACCACGTATACGCTTGCACTGTCGGCCCCGCCGACCAGCGCCCGACGCGGGATAAACAGACCACTGACGCCCTGCTTGAAGGTGAAGTTTGCGTTGGCCAGCGTACCGGCTTTCAGCTGATTCTTCGCGTTGTTGTTCAGGTACACTTCCACCGGATAGTTGTGCAGTGCATCGCCCTTCGGGCTGATGTAATGTACTGCACCCGTGAAGACGACACCCGGAAAGGCCTGCGCCGTCACGTTGGCCCGGTCGCCAATTTTAAGCTGATAGACGGCCTGCTCCGGTACGTTCACAACCAGTTTCAGCTGACTCAGGTTGATTACTGATGCCAGCACCGCCCCGACCTGTACGTACTCGCCGTTCTCTACTTTCTTGTCGTAGACATAGCCGCTGATCGGCGCTACTACTGCACCATTGCCCAGTACCCGCTTCTGCTGCTTCTCGCTGATCAGCGTATTGTTGTACTGGTCTTTCAGTTTCTGGTACGCTTCCTGCGTGACGGCACCGCCCTGATACAGCCGTTCGTAGCGTTCCATTTCGCGTTTGGCGTTGTCGACCGCCGTCTGACTATTCTGAACGACGATGCCCTGTACTTCGTCCTGAATGTACCCAACCCGCTGGCCTTTACCGACCTGCGAACCCAGCACCAGGTTGAAACCCGTCAGCTTACCCCGCGTTTCGGCGATGATGTTGCCTTCGTTTCGGGCTTCGACTGTTCCGAGCAGTGACAGATTCTGGTCCAGTTTCTCGAACGTTACCGGCTGAATTTCAACGACAGGCGTCGTCTGGAACGTTACTTTCGGCGTCTTGGCCGCGTCGATTTCTTTTTTATTGTCGATGAGCCGGAACGCAATCAGCCCGATTAGCGCAACGACACCGAGTATTATGAGAATTCGTTTCATGAGTGGCTTGTCTTATTTTTTTGTCACGTAATCGATGATCGTACCCTGCGCGTTTTCGTAGTCGAGCCGCGCCTGATACAGGCTGATGAGTTTATTGGCAAGGTTGTTCTGGGCAGTCGTCAGGGCGTCTTTCGAATCGATGAGGGTAACCGACGTCGCGATGCCTTCCTTGTATTCCAGTTCAGTTACGGTCAGAATCCGCTGAGCAAGCGTAATGTTATCCCGTTCGCGCTGAATGTCGCTGACCAGGTTCTGATAACTCACCTGCGCATTGCTCAGGTTCAGTTGGGCCGACTCGCGGGTCAGAATCTGCTGAAGCCGAAGGGTTTCCAGATTCAGCCGGTTCTCCTGATCGCGATACCGGCGCTGATTACCATCGAAAAGGTTCCAACTCATGGTTACACCGACGGCTCCGCTCTGAAACCAGGGTAAACCATTATTCAGGAAGTTGAATGATTCCCGCTGGGCGTTGGTGCCGTATGTAGTATACAACCCGAAGGAAGGCAGATAGCCTCGGTTGTTGGCCTCCCGGTTCAGATTGGCCAACTGGGTATTGATAAGTAACTGCTGAAAGTCAGGGCGATTTTCGACGAAGTTTGCATTCGTTTCGACAAGTTCGACGACTTGCAGTTCATTCTCGATTTCAAGCGCCTGCAAGGAAAGAGGCTGGTCGATGGGCATACCCATCTGAAATTTCAACCGGTTCAATGCCTGGCTAAAGTTTCGATTGGTTTGCTCCAACTGCGATTGCAGATTGTTACGATTCAGTTGAATGCGGCCAAAATCAATTTCGCGCGTTGTTCCATTTTTCAGCCTTACCAGTTCCTGGCGCATCAGTGTATCCGACGAACCTAAATTACGGGTGATAAGCCTTCGTTGCAGATCAATGACCAGCGCCTGATAATACGCCTGCGCCACGTTATAGGCCTGCGTCTGCTCAGCTTGAAGCGTCACTTTGGATTGAAGAGTGATCTGTAGTTTGGCCGCTTTCAGTGCCAGACCCAGCGTTGGATCGAATAGTTTTTGATCGACCCGTCCTGTCAAGGTCGTACTGTACTGGGTTCCGAATCGCAGTGGTACAAATTCGCCCGGCGCTCCCCCGAAAAACTGGGCAGGCAATAATTGAACGGGAAGTTTGTAGTTGTCAATTACGGACCCGGATATGCCAACCTGTGGTAAGTTTTGGCCGATAACCTGCTTGACCTGCACACCTGATATCTGCTCGTTGATACGGGCAATTTTGATGTTCGGGTTGTTAGCCCGCGCGTAGGCAACGCACTGAGCCAGCGTAAACCCATCGCTGGGGGGCGCTAGCTGCGCCCTGACGGTGGGCATCAGCAGCGCCAAAAGGAGACACAAAATAATACGCTTTCTCATGTGTATGGTGGTTGTAATCGTCTGACTTATAGGGAACTGAGGTTGTGTAGGAATCGTCGGATGGCGCGCTCGTACAGCGATGTCGTATCCTTGAACAGGGCGGCCATAGCCGGGTCGTTGAGTGCTTTCAAATGCCGTTCGGCTTCATCGGGTTTTACGTTGGTAATCAGGTTGATATAGCCCGTTATCAGACAGAACCAGTTGAAAATGGCTTCCGGGACTAGTTGCTCCCGTACACCCAGCTCGCTAAACAGACTGTTCATCCGGCAGCGGGCTTCGTGCATTTCGTCGCGCATCTGCTCGCGCTGCTGGGCCATCCGCTCGGGGTTGTGCATCAACCGGAATACCTCCGGCTGACTGGTGGCGAAGTTCCACTGCACCATTGAGAGCTGCACCAGCTTTTCGTTGGCGTCCATAGGCTGGGCCAATACGCTGTCGAAGGCGGCCTTGATCTCTTCGTGGCCCTGCCGGACAATGCTGTGCAGGACGTCTTCTTTGTTTTCAAAATGCTCGTATACAATAGGTGCCGTATACTCAATGGCATCGGCAATGCTGCGTATCGTCACGGCATTCCAGTCTTTGTCCCGCGCGATCAGCCGGGCTGCGTCCAGAATGCGCTGGCGCGTTTCGGCTTTCTGACGGACTCTACGTTCGGTTGTACTCATTCATCTAACCTGTTTCAAAAAACCTAACAAAGATAGATTTTATAAGTTTCGTCTAATTCGCAAATTTTTTCTTTGTGATGAACGGTATCTTTAAATGACGAAAGGCCAACCCTACAGCATAGTCGGGTTGGCCTTCGATATATTTTACTGAAAAATTAATTCGTTAAAAAATGCAATTTTAGTGAACGTCGCAGGATGGATCGAGCCACGCCTGACCGGGGTCGATCGGCGCGCCATCGGGCGGACTCATAGTCGCTGGCGTGGAAATCTGATCGGGGTCATCGAAGTAGCGACCGATCGCCCAGCGTAAGTAAGCCGACTGGCTACTCTTGGGCGCAGTCGTAAGCCGTTGACTCATAGTTGTCAATGCATTGTGGACGACAGCTTTGACACTGCCATCGGTTTCCTTATTGCTCGCCAGCCGGATAAGTGCATCGACGTACAACCGCTCGTTCTGCTGATTGATGGCCTGTAGGTAGGTAGCACCGGTTGTGGTCGTGGCCACCTGCTTACTGAGCGCGTTCAGCATGTCGTCGAGCCCCATCAGGCTTGGGTCGAGGGCATGCTGACGCACCAGTCGGGCGCAACGCTCTGGATTCAGCAGCATTCGGTAGGTCATACCCGCAGCGGCTTCGGCGGGGGCCATCGCGTCGAAAGCCAGCCCCGTGTGGCGTTTGAATACTTCACGCTGATTGGGGGAATAACGGAAGGGGCGGGGTGGCAGCAGCTTCAGTACGGCATCGGGAACGGCTAGCGCCGAGGGGGCCAGGGTGGTTAGCAGCGCGTCCAGTGCCCGCTTCTGTTCTGTCGCCGGTACGGTTGCTACGATGGGCTGACCGTCGCCCCGCAGCGCGTTGGTGTACGTCTGTCCGGCAATGACTTTAGCCGCTGACTCGACCTGATACCGGTGAAACATATAGACGGGGACAAGCACTTCTTCCAGCGTTGCCATGGGTGTACCAACTGGAATTTTCGTTTCGTTGAAATTGCGCAGGGCCAGCGCCCGAACGTCCATCACCCGTTTTAACTCATCAACGGCGTTGGCACCGTTGTCCCACAGGTGCGTTGCCGGGTGGACCGAACCCTCAGGCCGTGCATCCTGATCGGTCAGGAATGTCAGCCCCGCCTTGTGCATATCGGTGACCAGTTTATTGAGCTGCTGCTTTTCGCTAGTACCCTTGGGAAACTGTTCGTAGCCGTAGCGGATGCTCCATTTGTCGTAAGCGCCGATACCCGTTGCATAAGCGTCCGACAGGTCGATGGCGTTGCCTTTGATTGTTGCCAGCATGGTCGGATAGTCCATGACCGACGCTCTGTTTTGCGTACTGGCAATGTAGTTGTGCGGCAGGCCGAGCGTATGCCCCACTTCGTGAGCCGCCAGTTGCCGGAGTCGGGCCAGCGACATCGTCATCATCGGGTCGTTAGCCATTTTTTGCGTCGTGTCAGCGCCAAAGCTGCCGGTCAGGGCCTGGGCAATCAGATAATCCTGCCGGACCCGTAGCGACCCCAGGGTTACTTTCCCCTTGATGATCTCGCCCGTGCGCGGGTCGACAATGCTGGCTCCGTAGCTCCAGCCGCGTGTCGACCGATGAACCCACTGTACCAGGTTGTAGCGCACGTCCATTGGGTCAGCGTCGGGCGGGAGCAGTTTCACCTGAAACGCGTTTTTGTAGCCAGCCGCTTCAAACGCTTGATTCCACCAGGCGGTACCTTCCATCAACGCCGAGCGGATGGGTTCGGGCGTACCGGGGTCGAGGTAGTAAACGATGGGTTTGACGGCTTCGCTGACGGCCGCGTTCGGGTCTTTCTTTTCCAGCCGGTGCCGCGAAATATACCGCTTCATGATCGGCTGACTGACGGGCGACGCGTAATCGAAAAACTCGATACCGCCGTAGCCGATGCGCGGATCGAACAGCCGGGGCTTGTAGTTACTGTCGGGCAGCTGCACAAACGAATGGTGCTGATGCATGGTCACGGCGGCAGGCGTCGGTACGACCTCGCGCAGGTACGGCCCGGCCTGATCGCCGGTCAGGGTGATGATGGTCTCAAACTCAGTATTCTGCGGAAACGACTTCGACATCGGCAGGTACATGGCCGAGCGGGTGGCGTCGAAGCGGTAGTTGCCTTGCCGGGTCCGGGCAATGTCCTGCGCGGCTCCGACGGCATCCTGAAGCAGAAACGGCGTTATATCGACCAGTACGTTCCCGTTTTCTTCGGCTGCAATCTCGAAACCTGCGTGTACCGACTGGGCAAACGACTGCTCGACGGCCCGGCGTTCGAGTGGATCGTTGCTCAGGGCGCGGTAAGCGTAGTTGGGCTCGATCATCAGCACCTTATTGCCACTGCGCTGAAATTTTACGATGTGTTCCTGACCCAGCCTACCCCGATCGAGACCGATGTCATTGGAGCCAACCCCCTGGGCCAGGGTAGGGTAGTAGAGCAACTCGGTGTCGAACTTGTCGATTTCGAGCCAGACTTTGCCTTTCTTGGCATCCCAGTAATAGGTCAGAAAACCGGGGTTACGCTCCATACCTTTGGTAAAGGCGTCGATTGTCGTCGTGGACGCTGGCGCTGGCGTGGGGGCCTGCGCGAAGAGGGTCGACCCTGTCAGTAACGAACAGGTCAGCAATAAATAGAAACGGCGCATTCCAGGTTGGTCGGTTGTATGAACTCCCAAGATAAGCTGAAAATGCCGGTGTTGCCCATCAATTGTTTTGTGATAGAGCTGAAATCGATAAAAACTGTTGGTTTTTGAGTGAAAACGCGAACAGAGAAAGGTAACTGGCTATTAAGGCAACCAGGCCGATCGGCACCGTACCCCTGTCCGAAAATAGCGAGCGCCAGGATTACTCCCGGCGCTCGTTGTCCTTAGTTGGCTGGCTCGCCTTTTAAATGCTCAGCCAGATAATCGGTGTATTGCTGGTGGAGCAACACGTAGCTAGTGGCACTGTACGAGACGCGGTGTGTACCCGGCGGATAAATGCGCAGGTCGGCATCTTTGCCCGCATCTTCCAGCGCCTTCATCAACTGGAAAGTATTGCGGACGTGGACGTTTTCATCCATGGTCGAGTGCGCGACGAACAGCTTACCGGCCAGGTTTTTCGCGTAGGTCGTTACGGCGCTGGCTTTGTATTTCTCTTCGTTCTCAGGCAGTAGGCCCATGTACCGCTCGGTGTAAATGCTGTCGTACAACCGCCAGTCGGTAACGGGCGCACCGACAAGCGACACGCGGAATACGCCGGGGTGGGTCAGCATGGTGTAACTGCTCATGTAACCACCATACGAGTGGCCCCGAATGGCGATGCGCTTCCCGTCGACCCAGGGTTGTTTAGCCAGATAAACCGCCGTTTCGGAAAAGTCCAGACTCTCGTACTTACCCAGTTGCTCATACACGATCTTCTCGAAATCGCGGCCGTAGCCACCCGATCCCCGGTTGTTTACGCCGACAATAACGTAGCCCTGTTGTGCCAGCCACTGGTGCCAGCCCTGCGTGTTGAATTCGTTGTACACCGACTGCGCACCCGGCCCGCCGTAGATATCGAGCATAACGGGGTACTTCTTCGTCGGGTCGAAATCGATGGGGCGGATGATCGAGATGTCGATTTTCTGTCCGTCGCTGGTGGTAAAGCTGGTGAGTTCTTTGGGCGCGTAGGTATGACCGGCAATGTACTGTTTTACCGACTCGTTAGTCTCCAGCGTCTTGATCAGCTTCCCTGATACGTCGCGGAGTTCGACTTGCGTAGGCGTCTGTACGTTTGAATACTGGTCAATGAAATACTGGCCGTTGGGCGAAAAGTCGACCGTGTGCTTACCCGGTACGGTCGTCAGCCGCCGTTTGTTTTTGCCGTCGGTATCGATCGAAAACAGTTGCCGTTCGGTGGGCGCGGCTTCGGTCGAGGTAAAATATACCTTACGTGTTTTCGGGTCGATATGATGTACGTAGGTCACTTCCCATTTGCCACTCGTAACGGGGTTAAGCAGCTTGCCCGAATAATCGTAGCGGTACAGATGCGCGAAGCCGTCGCGGTCCGATACCCAGTAATATTCCTGCACGCCCGCCGGGAAATAAAGCAGGTGGTTGATGTTGGCGAAAAAATCGAAGACGTCGATCCATTTGGTCGCCGTTTCTTCCATAATCTGTTTCGCAGCTCCCGTGCGTCCGTTGGTCATGAACAGGCGCATATGATTCTGCTTCCGGTTGAGGTGAACGAGTGCCAGCTGCCCTTCCTGCGAGGTCCAGTAGATGCGGGGAATGTAGCCGTCGCCGAGGTCAACGTTCATCCACTCCTTGTGCTGATTTGCCAGCTCGATCACGCCGATGCGAACGGTTGGATTTTTGTCGCCGACGCGGGGGTAGGGGAGCGAATCGTAGGTCTCGTCGAAACCGGCGTAATCGGTCAGGCGGTAGATGGGCACCTGCCGTTCATCCGACTGCCAGAAGGCAATGAACTTGCTGTCAGGCGACCAGTACCAGGCTTGGGCCAGCCCAAATTCTTCCTCGTACGCCCAGCCGAACCGACCATTATAGAAAGCCGGTTTCGCGTCGTTGGTCAGGCGGGTTTCCTGCTGCGTTGCGAAGTCGAACACGAACAGGTCGCCACCGCGCTCGTAGCCTACCTTACGGCCGTCGGGGGCCAGTTCGGCCGTCTGTGCATCTTTGGCGACCAGTTTCAGGCTTTTGTCTGCCACCGAATATACGTAGTAATCGGAGATACCCGACCGGCGGTATACGGGCCGGAAGTTGGCCTGAAACAGGATGTTCTTTGAGTCTTTCGACCACTGAAATTCGTCGTAGGTAAACGGCTTGCTGGTACCGGGGAACCGCAGCTGACTACCGTCGAAAATCAGGCTTTCTTTCTGGTCTTTGGGCGACAGTGATTTAATGGTGTTCTGGTCGGCGATGTACGAGAAGCGGTTGCCGCCGTCGATCCAGTTGACGTTACGCGGTCCCGACGAACCGCTCAGCTGACCACTGGCAAACAGGGCCTGTTGCAGACTGGTATACCGTTGTTTGCCCGACGTCGTTGTCTGGGCTGTCACGACCTGAACGGTCAGGGCCAACGCACTCAGCAGCCAACCGACTGAAATACGATAGTTCATGTGATGATTCGAATGAATTGAATCATCAAAGCTACGAAAACCAATGTAGAGACCGCACCGGCGGACCGGCGACCCTTCGCGTCTCACCGCCGGATGGCTACCGCCGGCAGGTGTTGCTGACGCGTGCTGAGACGCGAAGGCCGGGTCGCCGGTGCGATCGCGTCTCTACAGAAAAACCAAACATACGTGCCTTAATCGTTTATTAATCCGTATTTTTTCTAGCTATATTTCGCGTTCATATAAGCATAATTCTGTTTTTATACTCTTAAACGTGCGTCTATGAACAACCGTTACACACGCGTTAGTCCGCGTTGCTGCCTGTGTTGGCTGCTCGGACTGATCCTTTTCTTCCACACCACTACGTATGGACAAGGTACCCGGTACACCTTTACCGGCCGGACCACTGACGCTACCGGGCAACCTTTGCCGGGCGTGACAGTTCAGCTAACCGGTACCGCTGCCGGCCTGAACGGTACCGCGTCGAATGCCGATGGTAATTACAGTTTCAGCGCCACCGTTACACCCGGTACGTACACGCTGACGTTCACCGCCATAGGCTATGGTGTGGTCAATCAGTCGGTTACGCTGGGTCGCGACGAAACCATCGCCACCAACGCGCAACTAAAAGAAGACGTGGCCAACCTGGATGAGGTCGTTGTGACGGGGTCGACAATTACCACGACCCGGCGCGAACTGGGGAATGCCATCAGTACTATTCGTGGTGCTGACCTGACACAGTCGGGTTCGCCCAACCTGATTAATTCGTTACAGGGCAAAGTGCCGGGGGCGCAGATTACGCAGAACTCCGGCGACCCGGCCGGTGGGATCAGCATTCGGCTCCGGGGTATAAAATCGCTGGCTGGCTCGTCAGACCCGCTGTACGTGATCGACGGGGTGATCGTCAGCAACCAGAGTACGAACGTGTCCCAACTGGCATCGGCCAATGACATCGGCTCGGCCAATGCGGGGCAGAATCGGCTGTCGGATCTGAACCCGAATGACATTGCCAGTATCAACGTCGTCAACGGGGCGGCTGCCGCAGCGCAGTACGGGTCGCGGGCGGCTAACGGCGTGGTGCTGATTACGACCAAGCGTGGCACGTCGGGAGCCCCCCGCGTCACGGTATCGACTTCGGTCAACGTCAACGAATTGCGTAGGGGCGTTCCCATCAATACGTACGGTAAGCAGTTTGGTTTCGCGGCTCTTCGTTTGAATCCTATTGCTGCGCTAGATGACAAGCAATACAATAACATGATTAATAAGGAGCCTGGAGCTTATGTACCACAGGCTGGCGAAACATTTGCCCGAATCGTTCGTGATGGAGCGGGAGCATATGTTAGGACCAACCTGGTCGATGTAACGCGGTACAACTATTTCGACCAGATTTTCCGGACAGGCTACGGTACAGACAATGCCGTGTCGGTATCGGGTGGTCGCGACAATACGCAATACTATGTGTCGGCGGGGTACCTCAAAAATCAGGGGATCATCAAGGGCACTGATTTTACCCGCTACAATCTCCGCGCCCGCGTCGATCAGCGGCTGACCAACTGGGCCAAACTCTCGGCTGGGCTAAGCTACATCAACAGCTTTTCCAACGAGAAAGCCAACGGTAACGTGTTTTACAGCCCGATCAACGCGGTCAACATCACCAACAACATCTATGACATTACGCAGCGCGACGCGGGCGGGAACCTGCTTGCCGTCGAGCCGACCCGCGTGAATCCGCTGTCGACCATCGAGGATATGAAGTTCACGCAGTCGGTAAACCGGACGATCAGCGACGTACAGCTAAACCTGACACCGATCAAGGGATTGAGCATCGACTACATTCTGGGCGTCGATACCTACGCGCAGATTGGTCAGAACTACATCCGGCCGTACCCCTATCAGGCGCAGGCGGGTTTGCCCGACGCCCGGTATCCGGACGGTTTTGCCGCGACGGCCAACAATTCGGTACTGCTGCTCAACTCCGACCTGAACGCCAGCTACGAACGGCAACTGACAACGGACATTAAACTGAACGTGATTGCCGGGTTCAATTACCAGTACAGCCGGCAGGACTACACCATTTCCAGCGGACGTGGGCTGGCCCCGTTTATCGAGACTGTCAACGGTGCCACCAGTACAACAGTGCAGAGCAGCTACGCCCTCGATCGGTATAACCTGAGCGGCTACTTCGGGCAGGCTACCGTTGGCTACCGGAACCTCGCCTTTCTGACGGCCGCCGTCCGGCGCGACCGGTCATCAAAATTCTCGGCTTCCGAAACCAACCAGATTTATCCCAAACTGAGCGGCTCGTTCGTCTTGTCGGACCTGGGTTTCTGGAAAGATGCCGGACTGTCGTCGGCGATCAGTAGCGTGAAACTGCGTACGTCTTACGGTGAAGCCGGTAACCTGTCGGGTGTCGGGACGTACAGCCGGTTTTACCAATTTACACCGGTGCCGTTCCTCGGGAAAAATACGGTTGTGCCGGGTACGACGCTGGCCAACGAGCGGGTGCGACCGGAGCGCATGACCGAACTGGAAGGCGGGGTCGATCTGGCATTCCTGAATAACCGGCTCAGTCTGGGTGTCACGCTGTATCATCAGAAAATCAACGATCTGGTCGTCAACCGGACGCTGGCCCCGTCGACGGGGGGAAGCAGTATTGTCAACAACGTCGGTACGATGGAAAACCGGGGCCTTGAACTGGTACTCGACGTGGTGCCGGTGAAAACGCGCGACATCAACTGGGACTTTACGGTGATTTTTAACCGGAACCGAAATAAGGTTCTGTCGCTGGGAACGCCCGCCATCTCAATCGATAACGTGGCTGGCGCGCCGGTTTACCTGCTGGAAGGGCAACCGGCCGGTGTATTCTACGGAACCGGATACGCCTACAACGCCGATGGCTCACTGCTGCTGACCTCGTCGGGTTTCCCCCAATCGGAGCGGGCACTGTCGCAGCCGACGGGGTCGATTGATTACGTGCCGGCCCGCACGGCCGAAGGACAACCCGACACGCGATACAACCCGGCAAACATCATCATCGGCAACCCGAATCCGAACTGGACGGGCTCGTTCAGCACGAACGTCTCGTACCGCAAACTGGGGCTGCATCTGTTGCTCGACGCAGTGCAGGGTGTCGACGTATTCAACGCCGACAAACGTACCCGGCAGGGGGTAGGGATCGGCGACTATGCAGAGAAAGAACTGCGCGGTGAGTTGCCCCGTGGGTACATTTTCGGCATCTACAACACGCAGCAGTGGCGCATCGACGACGGGTCGTACACGAAGCTGCGCGAAGTATCGCTGAGCTACCAACTGCCTCCGCTGACGAAAGCCATCAGTAATCTGAGCGTGTCGCTGGTGGGCCGTAACCTTTATTCGTGGGATAAATACAGTGGCTTCGACCCTGAAACCAATGCGGGCGGCACGACCGACCTGCTACGGGCCGTCGACTTTGGTAACGTGCCCATTCCCCGTACCTATCAACTCCGCCTGTCGGCCACTTTCTAAATCACGGACCTGACAACAGCTAGCAAACAGATGAAACGACTTCTTTCCCTAACAATCCTGACCGGGGCTTTGCTGGCGCAGCAGGCCTGTACGCAGGAATACCTCAACCCCAGTGCGGTGAGTCAGCAGCAGGCCGTTAGTTCGGTCGATGGACTGATTGCCCTCTGCAACGGACTGCAATACCGGTACACTGGTAACAACTCGGTTAGCGCCCTCTACAACGCCGTTGCAGCCGGTGGGCTGACGACCCGTGAATTGGTCGTGCTCAACGCGGGTAACGTCGATGAAGATAACCTGAGCAAAGGGCTGGGCAACGTGAGCAACACCAACGCCGTGGTACGTAACCTCTGGACAACCTGCCAGCTCGTACGGTCGAACGCCGATATTATACTGGCAAATCCGGGCGCGGCAACGGATGCTGGCGTCCGCAGTGGGGTTATCGGGTACGCGTCGGTGTTTCGGGCGCTGGCGCTGGGTACACTGGCGCAGTTTTTCGAACAGGCACCGCTGACATCGGGTACGAATGCCCCGTTTGTGCCCCGTGCGCAACTGTTGACCGAAGCCGTCGCTCAACTGGAAACTGCCGCTACCCAACTGGCCGCAGCGCCGGTGTCGAGCGTATTCACGCAGAAAATCGTAACCGGTATCGACCTGCCCAATACGGTACAGGCGCTGATTGCCCGGTATAGCCTGATGGCTGGAAACTACGACAAAGCATTGGCCGCTGCGGCCAAAGTCAGTCTGAGCAGCCGGTCGTATTTCGCTTTCGACGACAACACGCGCAACCCGATTTTTCAGTATGCCTTCGGTAACCGTAACGTATTTGAACCGGCCAACACCGCACTCGGTCTACCTGCCGGGCTGACACCGGCTACGGGCGACGGACGAATTGCGTTTTACATTCGCTCGAATCCGGCGAGTACTCAAAACCTCGGTACGGGTTTCTACACGGCGAATTCGGCACCGATTCCGGTATACTTGCCCGGCGAAATCCTGCTGATTCAGGCGGAAGCGTACGCCCGTAAAAACGACCTGACCAATGCCGTTCTATACCTGAATCGGGTACTGACCAAAACGGCCGCGTCCGACGCCTGGGGCGTGGGGGCCAACCTATCCGCTTATGCGGGTGATGTAACCGCCGATGCCGTGCTGACGGAGATCTACCGCAACCGACAGATCGAGCTGGCATTTCAGGGGTTTCGGCTGGAGGACAGCCGCCGGTTTGGCCGGTCCGGTCCCAGCGCGACGGGTGAACGCAATCGTAATTTCATGCCGTACCCCCGTACCGAACGCGACAATAATAGCAGTACACCCGCTACCGATCCGAACTAGCGTTTTTTTGAAGACCTAAAAGGTTTTCAAAAACCTTTTAGGTCTGTGAATAGCGGATCAATACGTACAGTCTTCACTGCAACCAGAAGGGGCGCTACAATGTGTAGCGCCCCTTCTGGTTGTAATGGAATGCCCATTAAGTAAGTAAAAATGACTAGCTGAAAACTGACTGGCTCATTAATCAGTTTTTAATGTGTCTGGTCGATTGATACTCTATTCATAGGCCAGCTAATCAACTCAACACGTAAACTTTTCCTTTTATGCGCACCGTACGTTTATCTGGCCTCCTGTCCGGGGCATTGCTGGTTGCGGCCCTTGTCGCCTGTAAGCAGGACGAAGTCAACAAAGTCGGTATTCCAGAAACCAACCAGGACCCTACGTCGGCCGTGGTAACGGGTAATGTGTTTGAGCCGGCACTGGTGGCAGCAACGGCTGAGCGGATCAGTCAGCTCAAGGTACCAACGGGATTCACTATCACGAAGTATGCTGACCAACTGGGAAAACCCAGGCAACTGCTAGTGACATCGGCAGGTCATGTATACGTAACCGATCGGACGGCCGGTACAGTTATGCTGCTGCGGGATACGAACAATGACGGCGTTGCTGACTCGAAACAAACGGTAGCTACGCTGACGCAGGCACACGGTCTGGCCATGCGGGGCAATCAGTTGTACATCGTCACCGACCGGCGGCTGTACGTGGCCGACATGAATACAACGGATGGTACGCTCAGCCAACCCCGACTTCTAGTCGACAATCTGCCTGATGCTGGTCAGCACCCGAACAAGACGATGGCGTTTGGTCCCGATGGTCTGCTTTACCTGAGTATCGGTAGTACGTGCAACGCCTGTATAGAACCTAACCCCGAACACGCCACGATCGTACGGCTCAACCCGGACGGGACAAACCGCACTGTTTTCGCGAAAGGACTACGCAACACGATCGGCTTTGGCTGGCATCCACAAACGGGCGAACTGTTCGGCTTTGACCACGGTATCGACTGGCTGGGCGATGAGGAGCAGGGCGAGGAAATCAACCTGATCAAGCAGGGCGCTGACTACGGATGGCCGCACATCTACGGCAAAAGCAAATACAATCCTCGTCCCCGTCCGGCCGAAGGCACGTATGCTGAGTATGCTGCCAAATCGACGGAGCCGTTGCTGGAATACGAAGCCCATGCGGCCCCGTTAGCCTGGCAGTTCTACACGAAAAGCCAGTTCCCGGCTGAGTATCAGAACGATGCATTCGTGACGATGCGCGGTTCGTGGAATCGGACAAAACCGTCGGGCTACAAAGTCGTTCGGGTACACTTCGAAAACGGCAAGCCTACCCGCGTCGACGATTTCGTAACCGGCTTCCTGGTCGATAACAACCGGGCCCAGTTTGGCCGACCGGTCGGTTTGGCCACGCTCCCCGACGGATCGATTATCTTCAGCGAAGACAATAACGGCGTCATCTATCGGGTGAAATATGGGCAATGATTGAATGACGGAATGATTGAGTGATAGAATGACTGAATGCTACATGCGTCAGCTTATTCAATCATTCAATCATTCTAGTATCCAACAACTTTGCCCGTTCGTGTCGATTCGTAGATTGCCTGAAACAAGGCCACGACCCGGCGGCCGTCTTCGCCGGTAACGAGTGGGGGGCGGCCGTCACGGATGGCATCGCGAAAGTCGGCGATTTGCAGGCCGAAGAAATAACTCGTCGCGTCGATCTGGTTGAAAAAGTCGGTGTCTTCGTTGATAAATTCTGCCAGCCGCTTTTCCTGACCGGGTATGGTCCAGAGGTCGTTGACGGGTGGTTCGGCAATACTCGACCGACCAGCGATGAACATGGCCCCGCCGTCGGTTTGTACACCGACCGACGCGCCACTGCTGCCGTGGATATGTACTTTGCCGTACAAACCCGGCTGCTGACTATTGCTGACGATGATATTTCCCAGCGTGCCGTTTTTGAACCGGACGATGGCCACCGCCGTATCATCGACTTCGATGTAGGGGTGGTTGATGTTTTGCCAGATGCCGTACACCGATTCGACCTCACCCATGTACCAAAGCAGCAGATCGAGCTGGTGCGGTGCCTGATTGACCAGTACACCCCCGCCTTCGCCCGCCCACGAACCCCGCCATGGATCACTTCGGTAATAGGCTTCGTCGCGCCAGCCGTACATCTGGACGACGCCCAGCGCGGGTTTTCCTAAATCGCCCGCATCGATGGCCTGCCGTATGCGCTGGCAGGGAGCGTAAAACCGGCGCTGACTGATGACACCCAGTTGCCGATCGTTACGCTGGGCTGCTTCGATCATAGCGTCGCAGTCTTCCAGCGACGACGCCAGCGGTTTCTCGACCAGTACGTGTGCGCCCGCGTTCAGCGCGGCTACCGTCGGCTCACGGTGGGCGGGGTGCGGTGTACAGACCAGACATAAATCGACCTGTTCCCGACTGACCATCTCCGCAATGTCTGTATAAGACGGGATGCCATAGACCTGCGCAAAGTCCGAGGCTTTGTCGGCGTTGCGGCCGTACACGGCTACAAGTTCGGTGTCGGGTGTTTGTAGCACGCCTTTGGCATGCAAATGAGCAACTTTGCCGGGGCCAATGATGGCAATACGAAGGGGAGCGGACATGTCAATGTTCATCGAAAAATCGGTCGAAACCTCGTTGGCGCAAGCCAGCCTTTAATACTTCGTCACGCGTCCACAGTTCACCTCTCAGCTCAAGGGTTAGCGCGATATAGGCTGTATCGTTTTCGTCAACGTCTTTGCAAAGGTGATAGGCTTCAAAGAAGTTTTCCAGGCTAATTAATTCCTCATTGAAGAAGTGAATTTTCTGAATAACCTGATTCAAGTAGTTAAATACGTCCTCTTCAGCCGCTTTTGATTTTTCAACAATTCGTTGTCGATGTTTGAACAGCTCCGTTACCAGATAATTAGGGGTATAGAAACTAAACGGACTATCGAGTAGCCGACGTCGGGTCAGTGAGGTTTTCGTGTGAATAGCTGCGAACAGAATGTTGTGGTCGATGATGATCTTTCTCACAATTATTCACCAATAAAACGCTGCTTGTTCTGTTGCCACCAAGTTGCATTGATTTCTTGACCTATCTCCAGAATGGAATCGTCGAAGTCGATCTTCTGAGCGAGTTGCTCTAGCTGGAGCCGCTCAAGCAAGTCGATCATGAATTCACTACTTACGGAGTTTTTGTCAATACTGATGACGTATCGATCAGGTTGGTTCTGAATGTTGATAGCGTTCATACTTTTTTTTACAAGATACGCAAAGTAGCGGGTTATCGGGTAGAGACGTGATCGCACAGCGATGCAATATCAGGGCTTCAATACCACTTTTATCAGGCCTTTTTCTTTGGCGTACAGACGTCTGAACCAGTCGGCACCCTCAGCGAGTGGTACTTCGGCGCTGAGGATGGCTTCGACATTGATACGTCCTGACGAAATCAGGGCCAGAGCAGCTTCGTATTCGCCGTTGATGGCGCACGACCCCTGTAACCGCAATTGCCGCGTCACGACCGCCTGCAAGGGTAGTTCGACAGTTGGTGCCAGATTGCCCACCAGCGTGACTGTTGCCCCTTTCCGTACGCAGTCGATAGCCGTTTTAACGGTTGGTCCGGCACCGACGACTTCAAACGAAACGTCGGTTCCGCGCCCGTGTGTCAGCGCCTGTACCTGCTGCGGCACGTCGGCCGTTTTGGCGTTGATGACGTGTGTGGCACCAAGTTTCTGCGCCAGCGCAAGCCGGTCGTCGTCGAGGTCGATGGCGATGATGGGGTAGCAGCCCGCCAGTTTCAGCGCCTGAATGATAAACAAGCCGATCATCCCTGCCCCAACGACAGCCGCCGAATCGTTGACCTGAACGGGTGTCAGACTCAGTGCGTGCAGCGCCACCGCCACCGGCTCGACCAGAGCTGCCTGCGTGAAACTGACATTATCGGGAATGGCGTACAGGATATGCTGCGGTACGGTTACGAACTCGGCGAACGCGCCCTGCCGTTTGAAATCGGGTGTCGACACGCCCACTACTTCGCGGCCGTCGCTGAGGTTGTACTGTCCCCGGCGACTATACCAGTCATCGAGTGCATACACGGTCGAATCGAAGGTGACGCGGTCGCCGACGGCCCAGTCGCGGACGTCGCTGCCCACTTCGGCGATGACCCCAGACGCTTCGTGGCCCATCACCATCGGCGGAATCCGTCGCCCGCTGCTGCCATCCATGCCGTGCACGTCGGAGCCGCAGATGCCCACAGCCTGTACGCGTACCAGTACCTCGTTCGGGCCGGGTGTCGGCTGGTCAAGGTCCTGTAGTTCAAAGTGATTGTATTCGGTCAGAACGAGTGCTTTCATAAGGGTATGTTTTGTAGCCCAGACGTCTACGTCTGGTAGCCGCGGTAGCGGCTAAAAAGTTGCCGACGATAACGGTTAGCCTAACGGCTACCAGACCTGGAGGTCTGGGCTACACGTTATTCTGTAGCCTGGACGTCTACGTCCGGGTGGGCGCGAGAGCGACCAATACAGTTACCGCCACGAATAGTTGCCCTGACGGATACCCGGATATGGACGCCTAGGCTACATTTGTACTATGCTACAGCGCTGTCAGGCTACACTGATTTTTGGTAGATACGGACAAAAGCAGCGGGGGGTACCTGTTCATACTCATGCGCCAGCAAATGCGGGTTGATTTCGTAGCTGACAACCTCATCGACCGTGTCGGGAATGTCGCCGAACAGGTTGGTGGTGGCCGTGCTGGTATACGTCTTCCGCACCCAGATCAGCCGTTGATCCGGCTCTTTGCCCCACGTCCGGTTGTCACCTAGCACCAACTGTATCCGCGCCCAATCGTTGAAAAAATATTCCTGTAGTAGCGGAATGATTCGGTCGCGGAAGACGTCGCATAACTCGGCATGCGTCGAGACGGTGAGCAGGTAGGCGTGGCCGAGCTGATGATCGCGGTCGAGCAGGTATTCGATGCGTTCGTTGAGCGTTCGCAGCAATTGCGCCAAATCGACGGTTTCGACAACGGGGAGTACCGACGGGTCGGGGCGGAGTTCGCGGAACGAAAACCGGCGACGCAACGCAATGTCCAGCAGGGCAATCGACCGGTCAGTCGTGTTCATCGTGCCGACGATGTAGAGGTTCGCCGGTACACCGAAACGCTCCTGCGAGTAGGGGAGCGTCAGCCAGAGTTCATGTTCGGCTCCCAGCCGCTTGTCGGTTTCGAGCAGCGTGATTAGTTCGCCGAACACACTGGCGATGTTTGCCCGGTTGATCTCATCGATCAGCAGGAAGTGAGCGGGGGCCTGCGTCAGTTTGCGCTGCCGGTTGTCGGGCGAATCGTTCAGGCAGTCGGCTAGTGTAGCGTACCCGGCCAACTGAACCGCCGATACGCAGGCTTTATGGAAAATACCTTTTCTGACTTTATAGCTGACCTGACTACCTACTACTTCCGGTCGAATGCCTTCGACAAACTCTTCGTAGCCGTAGGCCGGGTGAAACGTAATCAGACTGGCCCGCCCGTCGCGCAGGTACGGTTGCAGCGCGTGGGTCTTGCCCGTACCCGGCGGACCGTACAGAATCAGGTTGTGCGGCTGATTGTCGGGAACGTTGCGGGCAGGTGTTTCGTAGTCGGCACCGGGTTCTTCGACGGTATGCCCGTTCGGGTGGCGTTCGCCCAGCGACGGGTCGTCGGCCAGCCGGATCAGTTCGCTGAGAAAGGCTTCGTCTTCGGCCGCGCGGTAGACGTCGGGGTTGTGCCGGGCCGAGTGCGGACCGCGTTTGCCGGTTTCGACCAATTCGGGCAGGCAGTCGAGCCAGCATTGCTGAACGGTCGGCTGATAAAGCAGGTGCGCGCTCGACTGACCGATAACTGCCGCTATGTAGCCTGATTTTTGGCTGACACCGCTGAAATCGATTTCAGGAAAATCGGTAAGCTGGTCCTGCGCCGACTTCTTGATCGTTAGCCAGAATTCGGGTTCGCCCCGGTGGGGTTTGACCAGACGCAAGGCCCAGAAAAAGTTGACGTTGGCGGTAATGGCTTTTTGATCTTTGCGAATCGTAAAAGCCAGCCGGCTGTCACCGTTGGGCAGATTGACGACGTCGATCAGTTCTTTCAGTAACCCGAAAAAACGGCGGACGGCTTCGGGGTGACCGATGTCGCGGATACGTTCGACGAGCAACTGCTGGGTGGTATCGAGTAACACAGATGGAAAATTCAACGGATAGGATGGGCCGTATGCTATAACGATTTAGCCGGTGTCAGGGATAGCGAAACTACAACTTTTCGCGCGTACGCCCGTCGTTGTCGTGGTGGCTGGACGTATATTTGTTTGTTACCAGAAATGACTATGATACACCGTTTACTTCATTGCTTCGGGCTGTTTATTACGGGGGTAGTGCTCGGTACTGGTTGCCATCCCGATAACCCGGTGGCCACGGATACCTGCCGGTTGAGCAGCGTAACCGATCAACTGGTCGAAACCAGCGGTAAACTGACCGACGAAACCAGCTGGTCGGCGACCTACGGTACGGACGGAGTCAACACGATAACGACCCGCACGGCCAGTCAGACGGCTACGTTCGGTATTGAGCTGAGCGACAACCTGCCCGCCCGCGCCGTCAGTGGCCAGGACGTGATTGCAATGAGTTATGGCATGAGTTCGCTACCCGTTAGTGCGACATTTGCGCGGGGTGGTACGGTACAGTCGACCTTCACCATGCAATACGGCGCGGGCGGTGTGCTGACGCGTATCGTCGAAAGCCGACAGGTGTTACCCGCCAATTCCCTGACCCGTCAGCGCGAGTACACGTTTACCTACGATGCTGCGGGAAACCTGACGGCGGAGCGCGATGTATTTACGCTGCGCGACGGGCTGACACTCGCTCAGGAAGCAACATTCACGTTCGACACGCGGCCGTCGCCCTATATCCGCTTTGCCTATCGCCCGCTGCTGACGGTGGTAGCACTGGCCACGGATATGGAAACGGTGCCGGGCCGATTCTGGCACCAACTGGCACCTACCGCGCTGCTGTCGTATAACCTGAACAGCGACGGCAGCCGGGCCACCATGCGCGAAAACAGCACCTTCGCCCTCACCTACGACGCCGACAACAAACTGACCACCCGCGAGCAGACGGCCTTGCTCTATCAGTCCAGCGTCCCGACCCCCATCAGCAAAAAGAACCGCCAGACCTTCGGGTATTCGTGTGAGTAGAGACGCGATCCTTCGCGTCTCAGGAACCGGATGGTGTTGTTGACGGATGGTGTTGCTGACGCGTGCTGAGACGTGATGGCCGGGTCGCCGGTGCGATCGCGTCTCTACTTTACGCTAACCGGCGAGCCGTCGCGGATTTCTTCGGTGGCTTCGGTGACGAGCTTGTCGCCTTCCTTGAGCGCGCCGAAAATTTCTACTTTCTCGTCGGCTTCCAGGCCACGCTTGATCGGCACCCATTCGGCTTTCTGCTGATTGACCCGAATGACGAAGACGCCCGTCGATGAATTGATGATGGCTGACTTCGGCACGATCAGCGCGTTGTTGCTCGTCGGTAGCGGGACGTTTACTTCGGCGACCATACCCGGCAGCAGTTTCCGGTCGTCGTTTTGTACGTCGACTTCCACCCGTTCCGAACGCAGTTTCTTGTCAAGCGCACCGGCTTCGCGTTTTACCTGTCCGCTGAAGTTGCGGTCAGGGAAGGCCCGGACGTTGAATGAAACCCGGTCGTTCGTGTTCACGTAGCCGGTGTAGGCTTCCGGTACCGAGATCACCAGACGCAGCCGCCGTTGCTCCGTCAGGACGAACAGCGGGAATTCGGAGCCTTTGCCCGCTGGCCCGATGTACGCGCCGGTGCTGGCGTTACGGGCGCTGATGATGCCGTCGAACGGCGCGCGGATTTGCAGGTACTGCCGCAGGTCGGCAACTTCGCGGTAGGCCGATTTGGCCGCTGCCAGTTGGGCAAGGTCGGCGTTTTGCCGGGCCAGTGCCTGATCGACATCGTTCTTCGAGACCGCGCCGGGCAGGTTTTTGGCGGCTTCGGCCACCCGCGCGTAGTTGGCCCGACTGGCAATCGACAGGGCTTCCTGCGCTTTCAGTTTCGATTCGGCCGACGCCAGTTGAGCGTTGAGTTCGGGCGCTTCGGCCTGCGCCAGCAACTGCCCCTGCTTCACTTCCGAGCCGACGTCGGCATTCAGTTTCTTGATGTAGCCGGTTACGCGGGCGTAGATATCGACGTCGCGGTAAGCAACCAGTTCACCCGGAATGTGCAGGGCGGAGGCCAGTTTGCCGCGCTGAAGGGCGAAGGTTTCAACAGCGGCCGTTTCCACGGTGGCTGCTCCTTCGACGGCTTTGGCTGATTCGGCTTTCTTTTCTCGTTCTTCTTTTCCTTCAGACGACTGGCAGCCGGATAGCGAACTGAACAAAATAATACTGCCTGCCGCCAGCAGACTAAACCATGTCTTTTTGGGTAGCCGATTCATACGTTGCGGGACTATAGAACTTACTGTTTTTGTCTTCAGGATCGAGCGATACCGACTCGGTGGTGGTTTTTTCCTGTACCCAGGCGAATACCAGTGGCAGGATGAATAGGGCCGCAAAGGTAGACGCAATCAGCCCGCCGATAACGGCCCGGCCCAGCGGAGCCGCCTGCGAACCGCCTTCGCCCAGTCCGGATGCCATCGGAATCATCCCAACGACCATCGCTACGCTGGTCATCAGAATAGGACGGAGCCGGACCGATGCCGCTTCACGGGCCGCCTGTAAAGCGTTCCCACTTTTCAGTCGAAGCTCCTCGGCATTGGTGACCAGCAGTACGGCGTTGGAAATCGACACACCGACCGACATAATCATGCCCATGTACGATTGCAGGTTCAGCGTCGAGCCGGTCAGCATCAGTAACACCAGTGAGCCGACGAGTACCGCCGGTACCGTACACAACACCACCAGCGACACTTTGAACGACTGGAAGTTGGCTGCCAGCATCAGGAAGATAACCACGATGGCGGTCAGCAGGCCGGTTTGCAAACTGTTTAGTGTATCGATCAGCACTTCGCTCAGCCCCTGCAGTTTGACGGTCAGACCACGGGGTAGTTCACCCAGCGAATTGATGGCGTTCTGTACGTCGTGGGCGGCTGTGCCCAGATCCATGTCGTTGAGGTTCGCCGTTACCGACAGGACCGGAATGGCCCCGAGGTTATCGTTTTCGCCGTAGGTTACGCCTTTCTGAATCGTTGCTACGTCGCCCAGTACCGGCCGGTTGTTATTGGGCGATACCGGAATCTCGCTCAGGTCGTCGACGCTGCGCATCTGGTTCTCCGGAATCTGTACCTGCACGCTGTAACTCTGTCCTGACTTGGGGTCAATCCAGACGTTTTTCTCGGTAAAACGCGACGACGAGGTCGACGCAATCAGCGAGCGGGAAATGTTCGATACGTCGGTACCCAGCTGCGCGGCCCGCGTCCGGTCGATGGTGACGTCGATGGTCGGATATTTGGTCGATTGGCCGATCTGTACGTCGCGCAGGTAGGGGATCTCCCGTAGTTTGGCGATGACCTTGTTGGCGTACTCCTCGTTCTGCTTTTTGTTCTTGCCGGAGAGCCGCACCTCAATCGGCGTCGGCGATCCCTGACTCAGAATTTTCTCCGTCAGCTCGATGGGTTCGAACGACATTTTTACGTCGGGCAGCGCCTTATGCATCCGGGCCCGGAACTCGTCTTTCAACGCGTCCATGTCGGTGTCGTAGTCGTGTTTCAGGCTGACCTGTAGGACGCCTTCCTGCGGTCCGGCCATGAACAGATAGATCGGGCTGGTCGAGAACTGCGACCCGTGCATCCCTACCATCGCCGACGAGATTTCGATGTTTTCCTTCCCAACGATGCCGTTCAGTACATTGAGCGCCTTGAGCATGGTTGCTTCGGTCTTTTCCAATCGGGTGCCGTCCGGCGAGCGGAGCCGAACCTGAAACTGGCCCGCGTCGCCTTTGGGCAGTACGTCGCGGCCGATCAGCGAGATCAGCAGACCGGCCAGTCCCAGCGCCCCAACGACGTACAGCAACACGATGGGTCGGCGGTAGGGTAGCGCCCGGTTGATGAACCGGACGAAGCGAATCCGCACCCGCTCGAACAGCCCGATCTTGCCGTCGTTGTCCAGGTCTTTCTGGTGAGCCAGTTGCTGCTTCTGCGCGACAATATCGTCGTCGGTATTCGTTCCGGTCATGGTAACGACGCCGTTCTTTCCGTTGACGTGGCCGTTTGCGTGCCCGTTGCTGGGGGCGAGTTTGCCGTTCAGATTCGTACCGTTGGCATGGCCGCTCTGTCCGTGGTTGTGTTCCTTCATCATCCAGTTGGCCAGAACCGGTACCAGTGTCTGGGCCATGACGTAGGAGGTAATCATCGAGAAGCCGATTGCCAGCGCCAGTGGTAAAAAGAGTGCGCCCGGAATACCCGTCATGGTAAAGGCGGGGGCAAAAACGGCCAGAATACAGAACAGAATCAGTAGTTTGGAGAAGGCAATTTCCTTACAGGCGTCCCAGATGGCCAGCGCTTTGGGCTTACCCATGTCCATGTGCTGGTGAATATTTTCGATCGTCACCGTCGATTCATCGACCAGAATACCGATGGCCAGCGACAGTCCTGACAGGGTCATAATGTTAATCGTCTGCCCGAACAGCGACAGAAACAGGACGCCCGAAATGATACAGGTCGGAATGGTGATAATCACGATCAGCGCACCGCGTAGATCACCCAGGAAAAGCAGGACCATCAGCCCCGTCAGGATAGCCCCGATAGCCCCCTCCGTCAGCAGACTTTCAACCGAGTTGATGACGTAAACCGACTGGTCGAAGGTGTAGGTCAACTGCACGTCTTCGGGCAACAAGGCCTGAAACTTGGGGAGGGCCGCTTTCAGGTTTTGCACCACCTCCCAGGTCGACGCATCGGCTGATTTGGTGATGGGCAGGTAGACCGACCGCTTCCCGTTGACCAGCACATAGCCCTGCGTAATGTCGGCCCCATCCTCGACCGTGGCAACGTCTTTCAAATACAGGTTCTGTACCCCGCCGGTGTAAAGCGGAATATTGCCGAAGTCCTGCAGGTTTCGAATCGTCGTGTTGGCTGGTGTGAAATAGTTGAGGTCGCCGACACGCACGTTGCCCGCCGGGGTTGCCTGATTGTTGACGCGCAGGGCCGCCACCAGCTGATCGGGGGTCAGGTTGTGCGAGCGCATCAGTTCGGGGTCGGCCCGAATCACGATGGTCCGCGAGTTACCGCCGAAGGGTGCAGGCGCTACCAGCCCCGGAATCGAACTGAACCCCGCCCGGACGTAGACGTTGGCCAGGTCCTGTAACTCGTTGTTCGTCCGTTTGGGGCTACTCAACACCAACTGACCGACCGGCAGCGTCGATGCGTCGAAACGAAGAATGAACGGCGGTTGGGAGCCGGGTGGAAAAATGGCCTGTGCCCGGTTGGAGTACGCCGACACCTCAGCGGCCGCCTGCGCCATGTTGGTGCCCTCGTAGAACGATAGCTTAATGAGCGTCAGGCCCTGAATGTTCTTGGTTTCAATGCTTTTTACCCCCGATACATACAGGAGCAGGTTGACGTATTGTTTCCCGAAAAACGACTCCATCTGGTTGGGCGTGTAGCCCCCAAACGGTTGGGAGATGTAGATAACGGGTAGATTGAGGTTCGGAAAAATGTCGATCTTGATGTTGCGAACGGCATTGATTCCGAAGAAGAATAAACTCGCCACCAGAACCAGAATCGTGATCGGTTTCCGTAAGGCAGAACGGATTAAATCCATAGGGCTGTTGAGCAGAAGTAACGTGTCACAGGACCGACGTAAGGCCAATCAGGAATGACAAAGAGGCAAAACCCAATTTTTTAGCCAATACGTCATACTTAGCGCATTTCGCTCCTAAAATTTACAAATTTTAGCAGTAAAGCGGGTTGACTATCCGGGCTAATCAGGCAGAAAGTAGGTGCGAATGCCGTTTATCCGGTGCTGAAAAATGAGAATGCCGCTATTGGCTTACGGTCGCTGTATAGGCTGGTAGTCGTACTGATTACGGGCCGGATCGAGGGTAAGTCTACCGTGCCGAAAGAAACCGCTGCCAATACGACCATCGATCAATACGCTGCTGATCTGCTCGGCCGGAAGTTCAGCGGATTGCTTGCGTAGCTGCTGCGCGTGCCCGTCAGCCTGAATGGTAAATTGTTTCATGGCGTTGGTACGGCGCAGACGCAGGCGTCCACCAAAACCGAGGTCAAAACTCAGCGTGTGTCCGGGTTGACCGTCGGTTAGTTTTGCCTTCCCCTGTGGTGTTAGGGTGACTTGTCCGTTGTCACCCGTGTCGCAGAATAGGGTCATGTAACCGCCCGTCTTGTTCTGCACCTGTAGCAATGGTCGACTACCGCCCAGCAGATTCGGAACCGGGCTACCTGGCCCCGTCGGATTTGTCAGCGTAATGGTGCGGTTAACGTAGTCGATGGTTATGCGAAACTGACGGAGAATGTCCCAGCCCAGTGCCCCGTCGGCGTTGAAACCCCACAGCGACTGGACAAAAACCGGGATGTGGTTGACCTGTAACGCCCCAAACTGGATTGAATCCAGCAGCGCAACTGACGAGGGAAGTGCCTGACCCAGCGAGTTATCAACCTTGGTGTCGATAAGTGTAGACAACCCCAGTTCCGCAGCCAGGCGGGTCGAGAGCATGGTTCGCTGCGCACCGGTGTCGATCAGAAAGCGTTTCGGCCGGCCGTTGACGAACAAGGTTACGACAACGTGCCCGCGCTTCTGTAGCCTAAACGACTGGTGGACACTGTCGGGCAGTGTTAGTACCATCGCCGGCTGGGAGCGCATCCGTTGGGCCAATTCGTAGTTGTAGCCCCGATACCCCAGCGAGTCGGACAGCGCGACGTACCGCGTATACTGCCCACGCCACAGGTATACCTCTTCCGCCAGCAGAAAAATTGCCGCCTGCCGGGCCGGATGGTTGACTTGTCGGATAATGCTCAGCAGGGCCGGTTCTGCCCGGTCGTACTGCCGAAACAGGCAGTAATCGACGGCTTGTTTGTAATCGTGGGTAATCGAGTCTGTTCGTACTGGCGTTGCGCGAGCGGAGCACGTCAGTAGCAGGGCTAGCAACCACAGGATAATCGTGCTATGTCGGCTGCAACACGCTGTTGAACTGCTGAGGACACACGTTGTCATCCCGAGCTTGCGAGGGATCTTCCTAGGTGACACAAAAAGTTCGTCACTGAAGATCCCTCGCAGGCTCGGAATGACAAAATCAATACGATGATAACGAATCAAATAGGTTGTGTTGGTTAGAAGAGGACTGCGTTGCTGTAGCATACTAAAATACGGTCGGTTAAAACTGTGGTGTGGGCAAATTGCTTACTATAACATTGGTGAAGGTAGTGATGCATATCGCTTACTCGTTCCCGGCCGTCGCACATCCCGTTTTCCGACTATGAAACAGACCCGTTACCAAAATCCGCTCCTACCTACCGATTTCCCGGACCCATCCGTCATTGCCGCTCCGACGGGTGGGTATTATGCCTACGCCACCCACGACAAATTCTCACCGACTACGTGCAACATCCAGCTTAGCCATTCGACCGATCTGGTCAACTGGTCGGAGCCGGTGGGTGCGCTGGTCGAACCGCCGGTCTGGGCCAGGCACTGTCGGGAATTCTGGTGCCCGCAGGTAGTGCTGGTCGAGGATGAATACCGGCTTTACTACGCAGCCAAACCCGACAATGGCGACGACATGCAGCTGGCGCTGGCTACATCGAAGACGCCCGATAACTTCGTGGACATCGGTAAGCCCCTGACAACGCAGATGGGTGGGGGGTACACCATGATCGATCCGCATTTTTTTGCCGATCCGCAGACGGGAAAACAGTACCTGTATTACGGCTCAGCGCATGAACCGATCCGGGCCTATGAAGTAGCGCGGGACGGCTTTACGTTTATCGGTGATCCCGTCGACGTGTTACCGCCACGACCGGGTGTCAAATTTGAAACGCTGCGTGAGGGTGCGTTTGTGGTATACAGGCTGGAGTCGAAGCGGTACTTCATGTGGGTGTCGGGCGACAATACGTGGGAGGCAGGGGGCTACGCAATTAGTGTCTACTGGTCCGATAACCCGCTGACGAATTTTCAGCCCATTCCCGATCAGCACGTGATTCTGCAACCGGGTGCCGAGTGGGACTCGCCCGGCCAGAACTGCATCGTCACCGACGCGGCCGGTCAGGACTGGATCATCTACCATGCCGTTGACGCGACGGATCGGTACGTACCCGATACGGACCGATTCCTGCGAAAAATGTGCATGGACCGCGTTCAATACACCGCCGACGGGTGGCCGTTTATCGCCGGTAACAAACCCTCTGCCCACCTCCGGCCCGGCCCGATTGTGGTTGAATAAGGTGTTTACTTCCAGACTCTTTTTGGTATGAAAAAGGCGTTGGGGCTACCAGTTTTTCAACTGGTAGCCCCAACGCCTACGGAATACTGATTTGCTGATATTGTCAGCAAACGACATAGTCAGTGACAACTGCAATCAAGGCAATTTCTCCTGTAATAACCGAAGAATCAGATTTTGCCCGGATTTGACGTCGAACATCTGCTGATGAATATCTGACATCTGCTGACGAACATCGGATACCTGCTGACGAACGTCGGACACCTGCTGACGAACATCGGACATCTGCTGATGAATGTCAGTAAAACCAGTCTGTACAACATTGGTTAACGTAGCCAGACCGTTGGCGGTAATTTCCCCTGTCCGTTTCACCTGCTTTACCTCAGCTGCGAGATCCGTAACCACCTTATTGTTGTCGGTGGCTAATGCATGGACATCAACCGCCAGCGTATAAGCATTGGTAGCCAGTTCGTGGGAGTTGGTAGCCAGCTCGTAGGAGTTAGTGGCCAGCTCATGGGAGTTAGTGGCTAGTTCGTAGGAGTTGGTAGCCAGCTCGTGGGCGTTAGTGGCTATCTGGTTGGCATTGGTAGCTAGCTCGTTGGCATTGGTGGCTAGTTCGTGTGTACCAGTAACTAGTTCAACTAATTTCCCCTGTCCCTCGATCAGCCGATCTACTTTTTGAAGAACATCGGCAACGAGCGGCTCCAACTGGTCAAGGCGTTTATCTGGTGTCATATAGGTAAAGATAAGACTTGGATAGAAATATCATATGACAAAAAACTTTATGCCAGGTAACTGCCGATGCTGACGACGTCGGCGAAAACACCGGAAGCGGTCACCTCGGCACCAGCGCCGGGGCCTTTCACGACGAGGGGCCGGTCTTTGTATCGTTCCGTCGTGAACGAGACGATATTATCGGCACCGGTAAGCTGATAGAACGGATGCTCCGGCCCAACGGCGCGTAGCTCGATCACCGCTTTGTCGTTTTCGAAACTGGCCACAAAACGCAGCTTCCCGCCCTTCGCATCGGCCGATGCGAGCAGGTTTTCGAAGTAATCGTTGTTGCGTTCCAGCTCGTCGAAGAAGGCGGGCACCGTCGGCGCGTCCAGACACGACTGGGGCAGCAGGTTGTTGATCGTGACGTCCGACGGTTCAAGCGGGAAACCAGCTTCGCGGGCCAGAATCAGAATCTTACGGGCCACATCCTGCCCACTCAGGTCGTCGCGCGGGTCGGGTTCGGTATAGCCTTTTGCCTTGGCTTCGCGTACCACGTCGGCGAAGGACGTACCGGCGGTGAAGGTGTTGAAGATAAACGACAGCGTACCCGACAGAATGGCTTCGATTTTCAGGAACTGATCGCCCGCCGTCATCAGACCCTGTACCGTATTGATGATGGGCAGACCCGCGCCGACGTTCGTTTCGTAGAGGAACTTAACCCCCCGGTTCAGGGCTGTGCGCTGCAACCGGCGGTACTCGGCATACGAACCGGAGTTAGCTACCTTATTCGGCGTTACGACGGAAATGTTTGCGTCGAGCAGCGACTCGTAGAACTGCACCACGTCTTTGTCCGACGTACAGTCGATGAAGACCGAGTTCGGCAGGTTGTAATCTTTGATTTTCTCGACAAAGGCCGGCAGTGAGGTTGTGACGCCTTCCGCCAGTTGCCGTTCGGCCCAGTCGTCGAGGTTGATGCCTTTCGGGTCGAGGAGCATCTTGCGGGTATTGGTCATCCCCACCACACACACTTTCAGCAGCTTCTCCGTGCGCAGGTATTCGGCCTGTTTGGCAACCTGTTGCAGCAGCGTTTTGCCGATCAGCCCCGTTCCAACCAGATACAGGTTCAGCACCCGCGCTTCCGACTGGAAAAAGATGTTGTGCAGCGCGTTGAGGGCTTTCGACAGGTTGTTTTTGTTGATGACCACCGAGATGTTGATCTCCGACGATCCCTGGGCGACGGCGACGATGTTGACCCCGTTTTTGCCCAGTACCGAAAACAGCTTACCGGCGATACCCGATGACTTGCGCATGCCCTCGCCTACAGTCGCGATGACCGACAGGTCGCGTTCGATGGAAATGTTGTCGATATGACCGTGCGCAATTTCGGTGGCAAACTCCGTGTCCAGAATCGCTTTTACGTTCTCGGCACCGCGTGGATCGATGGCGAAACAGATCGAGTGTTCCGACGATGCCTGCGAAATCAGGATAACGCTGATTTTGTGCGCGGCCAGTACGCCAAACAGCTTGGCCGATACCCCTGCAACACCGATCATGCCCGACCCCTGTACGTTGACCAGCGAAATGTCGTCGATGCTCGAAATACCCGTAATCGTATACTGCCGCCGTTCCGCCGTCCGGCTGACGAGCGTACCCTCGTGCGTCGGGTTGAAGGTGTTCAGCACCCGCACCGGTATGTTGCGGGCGAAAGCCGGTTGCAGGCTGGGCGGATAAATCACTTTCGCGCCGAAGTGGCTCAGCTCCATGGCTTCGGCGTAGGTGATGGTCGGAATGTTGAAGGCGTTGGTCACCTTGCGCGGGTCGGCCGTCATCATACCGTCGACGTCGGTCCAGATGTCGATGATGTCAGCGTTCAAAGCCGCCCCCAGAATACTGGCCGTATAGTCGGACCCGCCCCGACCCAGTGTGGTCGTTTCGTTTTTGTCCGTCGAGCCGATGAAGCCGGTTACCAGCTGTAACGCGCTGACGTTGGCGTAGTGATCCTGAATCAGCTGATTCGTCAGTGGGTAATTGACTTCAGCCTGTCCAAACTGGTCGTCTGTTTTGATGATCGTGCGGGCGTCGAGGAACTGCGCTGAGATACCGCGACTACGAATGCATTCGGTAATAACAGCGGTCGACAGGCGTTCGCCGAAGCTGGTAATCAGGTCGAGGGTGCGGGGCGACAGTTCGCGGATGAGCGACACACCCCGCAGCAGGTCTTCCAGTTCGTTGATAACGCCCCGGACCTGCGCAAACACCTTACTCTGCTCCTTTACCGGAATCAGCGCCTTGATTACGTTGAAGTGCCGGTCTTCAATCCGCCGGACCAGCTCCATGTAATCGGTGTTACCGGTTGTGGCCATTCGCCCAATCTCAATCAACTGATTGGTAACGCCACCCATGGCCGAAAACACCACCGTAATCAGATCGCCCGGCTGCGAACCGTCGTCCCGGCGATAGCTGTCGATGATCTGAATAACCTGCTTGATACTTTCTACGGAACCTACGGAGGTGCCGCCAAACTTGAGAACCTGCATCAGGGAAATAAAGAGCGAAAGAGTGAATGAGCGAAAGAGCGACTGGTATCGGCCACTTTTCACAAACTAATCAGAAGGACGTTGATGCGTGTAACTGGATAGCAAAGATAGGGGTCTACGACAGTTTACCGGTTGCTAAACGCGCTTTTCAACCGTAGCAGACTGACAGCTGACAGACGCCATACCGTTACCAGCAAGTCTGTTTCGTGGCGCGCTGGCGAAACTGGAAGCGTTCAACGGGTCAGTCGCCTTAACTGAGCCAGTTCTTTTCGATTGGATTCCTTCGTGGCTGTACAGATATCCGTCTGGAAGATTGCGTTCGGACCTGACTTTGATTTGTCAGGCATAGCACCCGTCGGATTCCAGTCGGTGGCATAGACAATGTAGTCGTGGCCAAGTTTGAACGCATAGCCACAAAGGCCGCTATCCCGACCTGTGAGGATCGATAGGGTATCAGGTGTGCCTGCGGGTGCTTTGTAGCGCCTGTCAACAACGAGCTTGAACAGTTTCAAGGACCATTGGAAATCGGGATCATTGTAATCGGTTCCACTGATAATTCGTCCTTTGACGGCAATGGTTGCCTTGCTCAGCTCGTATTTGAGCGTCCAGTTCTTGGGTCTGACGCAGGTGCAGGCATAGGTTGACGTTACGGCCGAAAGCAGGAAAACGATGCCTAGTGTTACGTAGATGTGTGGCTGTTTCATGAATTTCAGAGCGCTTTGTCGATTATCGACTGAGCTAAACTACGATGATTCGTGACTTTATCTGTGTTTAGATGCCCGAAAGAAATAGATTCCGACGGCTCCCGTAGCGGCCTCGGTACTAGCTACCAGATGAAGCCAGTATGCAGGCCGGCAACCAGCACAAGTCCCATTCGAAGGCAGGGCTGTTAAGTTCTAGTCCATCTACCCCCCAGCCCCCTAAAGGGCTAACCTTGTAGGGGTTTTGAGCCTTCAAAACCGAGCACTTCGCAAAGGAGCTTTTTTACCCCTAAATCCCCTGAAGGGCGGTCGGCCGCTGCCGGACTTTTTCTAAGTGCGAGTAAAGTCCCCTTCAGGGGATTTAGGGGTAAAAAAGCCTGTCCATAAAGCCAGTTAAGTACAGGACGTGAAACCCCTACAAGATTAGCCTTTAGGGGGCTGGGGGGTAGGGCGGAACAGAACTTAACGGCCCAGCCCCCTGAAGGGGGAGCATTCCGCAACTAAATCGTTCCCCCTTCAGGGCTAATCTTGTAGGGGTTTTGAAAACGAGTAAATTTGGTGACACAACCCCCAACAAAATGAGTGAATTCAGTCAGATGACACGCTTTCGGCCTC
>NZ_PVTE01000027.1 GCF_003002825.1 Spirosoma oryzae
GTGACTTGCACCACCGGCGTGGTCAGCTTCACCGTCACCCCGGCCGTCACGGCATCGCCCGACGCGGGTACCGCTAGTGCGGGCACGGGTGGCACACCAGTGGCTAACGTAGCCGCTAACGATGTGGTCAACGGTCAACCCGCTACCTTGGGCAATGGTGGTAACGCCACAGTCGCGCAGGTAGGCAACTACCCCACCGGCATCAGTCTCAACCCCGCGAATGGCTCGCTCCTCATCGCGGCAGGCACGGCACCGGGCAGCTACACCGTCGCTTATCAACTCTGCGATCGGCTCAGCACACCGACCTGCTCCACGGCCGTCGTTAGCCTCACCGTCACCGCTTCCTCGGTGGCCAACCCTGACGCGGGCACTGTTAGCGCAGGCACCGGTGGCACACCAGTAGCCAACATAGCAGCTAACGACGTGGTCAACGGTCAACCCGCCAATCTGGCGACTGGCGGTAACGCTACGGTCTCGCTTATCAACCCGCCAGCGGGCATCACCCTCAACTCCACGAACGGATCGATCTCGGTAGCCGCCGGTACCGTACCAGGATCATACACGGTCGCCTACCAGCTCTGCGACAAGCTCACCCCGGCTACCTGTACCACCTCCATCGTTAGTCTGACAGTTACGCCATCGTCGGTCGCTATGCCCGATGCGGGCACCGTTAGCAGTGGTACCAACAGCACCGCTGTCGCCAACGTGGCGGCTAACGACTTCGTTAACGGCCAACCCGCTACCCTGGGTACCAACGGTAACGCCACGGTCGCTCAGGTGGGTACTTACCCGCCGGGCGTCACGCTTGACCCAACAACGGGTAGCCTGACCGTCGCGCAAGGCACGACGCCGGGCTCGTACACGGTGGCCTATCAACTGTGCGACAAACTCACGCCCGCGACCTGCTCTACGGCCATCGTCAGCTTTATCGTTACGGCGTCAGAAGTCGCGAATCCGGACGCGGGTACCATCAGCAGTGCTACCGGCGGAACGGCCATCGCCAACGTGGTAGCAAACGATGTCGTTGATGGCCTACCAGCTACGTTGGGTGCCAACGGTAACGCTACGGTGACCCTGCTCACGACGGGAACGCCACTTGTGTTGAACACAAATACTGGCAGTGTATCCGTCGCGCAGGGTACAACACCGGGTGTCTACACAACCGTCTACCAGCTCTGCGACAAAATAACGCCTGTCACCTGCACAACCGGAACCATCAGCGTTACTGTCACTGCGGCAGAAGTCGCCAACCCGGATGCGGGTACGGTCAGCGCGGGTAACGGAGGGGTAGTCGTAGCCAATGTAGCGGCCAACGATATGGTCGATGGGTTGCCAGCGACGGTAGGACCGAATGGTAATGCAACGGTAGCGCAGGTAGGTACATACCCGGCGGGTGTCACACTCGACCCAAACACCGGCTCGCTCTCCGTAGCCGCCGGTACCGCACCAGGATCATACACGGTCGCCTACCAGCTCTGCGACAAGCTCACCCCTGTCACCTGTACCACCGGGGTTGTCAGCTTTACGATCACGCCGGGTGTCGGCGGTACCGTCTTCAACGATGCGAACGGCCTGACCGACAATCAGATCAACGGTCCGGGTACCAACGCAGGAGGTCTGTTTGCTATCCTGACGAACAGCGCCAACACGGTGGTGGCTTCGGTACCTGTAGCGACGACGGGTGCTTATCGCTTCGACAACGTAGCCCCCGGCTCGTACGGCGTACGGATTAGCACGGCAGCAGGCATCGTAGGCGGCACGCCACCGGCGGTTAGCTTGCCAACGAACTGGACCACGACAGGCGAAGGAACCACGACGGGCGGTGACGGTCTGGTCGACGGAATCACGTCGGTGACGGTTGGCAGCGCGGAAGTAAGTGGAGCCAACTTCGGGATCGAGCAGTTACCAACGCCGGCGACTACCGCCCTGGCAGCCCGGTCGAATCCGGGCGGTACAAACGCGATAACGGTACCACCGTCGAGCCTGACGGGAACTGATCCCGACGGCGCGGTCGTCGCCATTCGCTTCGTGAGTTTCCCGACGAACGTGACGACGCTGTTTATCGGTGGTACTTCGTACACAGCAGCGACTTTCCCGGCAGGGGGCGTTACGACTGCCAGCAACGTACCGGTTCACATCGACCCGATCGACGGTACAAACGGCGCTGTGGCTTCGGTCATCTCGTTCCGCGTAATCGACAATGCGGGTATGGAAAGCCGGACAACGGGTACCGCTACGCTATCGTTCAGTTGCCCGGATACCCTGTGTGTACCAGTTACCATTCAGAAAATAAGAACCCGGTAACGGGCTGACTAAGAAAGGCGGTAGCGCTTCGATCGAATAGCCTCAGGCACGACAACTCCTGAGGCATTCGGTCGAAGCGCTACCGTTTTTATGGGTTGTGCTAGTCATCATACCACCCCCGCGTTCACCTTACAGCCGAATAAAGCGACTCGTATACCGCTTGCCTCCAGCACTCAGCATGACGACCGTGTACGTTCCCGAAGGCAGTTCATCCACCGAAACGTCGACACAGCTGCTGGCATGATCGCCAACCACAGTCGACACGACGGTTCCTTGCTGCGAATAGATCGTTAGCCATTGGATAGCTTGTCCCGCCGGAAGCTGACAGGAAACATAACTGTGCGCCGGCGACGGATAAAGTAGTAGTTCGCTGGATGCCGCAGTTAATTCCGGCATAGGCGCGGCCTGACGTGCCCCCGCCGACGACACAGGTGCATATTTATAAGCCCCAACATCGTATTGGCTACCGTCCTCACGGTTGTTACCCGGCAAGTCGGTGATTACGCCCAGATTACTGACGTTAGTCCCCGTTCCGACAAGCGGAGAACCTGGTGCAGGTCGAAAATCCGCCGATTCGTCGGTATACAGCGTCGTACCGGCAACAGCCGTCACGTTCGTCACCAGGGTTGCCTGAGCACCCTGCATCAGCGTCAGCACGCGCCCGCCCTGGCTACCCTGTGCGTTGACCTGCGTGATCGCGTTGTTGACAATGAGGTTGGTATTGTTCTGATTATACAGCCGGATACCGTCGCGGCCGGTGCGGTTGATCGTATTATTGGCAAACAGCATCGACGTATTCGGCAACGAACCGACCCGGTCGTCGCAGAAGATACCGTCCAGGCTGGCGTCGTTGATGACATTGTTGTAAATCCGGTTGTTGCCCAGATGCCCGACGATGATCAGCCCGATACCGGCCACGTGCGACAGCTGGTTACTGTAGCAGTCGCCCCCGCCCCCACCGCCGATCTGAATACCGTTGTTCTGGTAATTGGCAAACGGAGCCATTCCGGTGTAGTCAAGCGTATTGTGATGAACCTGCGCGTCGGGCGCGCAACCGTACTGGAGCCCCTCGGCGGCCGTGTGCTCGATGCGGTTGTTGTACACCCGCAACCCGTAGATAAGGTGCGGATACACCGTCTTCTGTATGCCGTTGCAGGTAACGTTCACCCCTGTGTAATACGAGTGGCCAATGTAAAATCCTTCTCCCCCGGTGTCGTGCACATAATTGTCATGCAGACTGACATTGTACATGCTGAAGTTTTCCCGCCAGGTTGTCGAGTCGCAGCTGGGATCGGTTTTGACCATAAAGCCGGCAAAGCCCGCAAAGGCCACCTCCACCCGCTCCACCTCGCAGTCGGAGCTTAGCCCGCCGATGCTGACACCCGATGCCGACTGATTCGACCGGTCCAGCTTGAAGCCGTACTGGAGCGATGGGTCACCGGAACCAGACAGGACAAAGTACCGGCTCGTGTTAAACTGAATGCCGGAGTAATACGCGTCGACGCCAACCGAAACCAGTCCACCACAATTGATAAAGCGAATCGGTTGGCTGGCCGTACCGACGAACCCATTGAAGCGCAGGTAGTCGTACCGACCAGCCTTCACACAGACCGTTTGCCCAGGCTTGACGTTCAGCTTAGCGTTTGTGTAGACCCCTGCTTTGTCGACAACGTAGTCGCAGACACAGCCTGACTGCCCCATTGCGGTACCGGCGGCAACGGACAACAAGAACCAACTGATTAACAAGCTTTTTTCTACACGCTGCCGTTTGCGAATGGCATAAGAAATGCGCGAATACCAAACTGGTTGCGTCCATTCAATATCGGTGTTGTGCGCGCTGCCGGAGCAGCGTACCATTCCCCTACCGTATAAATACAGCAGCAGTTGGGCGAGGTAGCCGATCACTACGTCTATTTTGGTGTACATTAAATAGGAATAGGTAACAAAAAAAGAGTACGGTCCGATTTTTATCAGGAAAAAGCAACAAAGCAAACAACCAGATTTGAACCAAGCATATGGAAAAAGCATACCACGTTTTGTATGTCGACGACGACAATTATATCCGGCAAATCGTCAGGCATGTAATGGACCCCGACTTCCGGGTAACTGCATTCAGCAACGCCGTTGAAGCAGTCGATTGGCTTGAGCAGGGCAATTTTCCCGATGTGATCCTGACCGATCTGAGCATGCCCGACATCGACGGCATGGAGTTTATCAGCCTTATCAAAAACAGCTCGCTCTTCAAGACAATCCCGATTTTCATTCTGTCGGCCTCGACGGATACCGATCTGAAAATAAAATGCCTGCAACACGGTGCCGACGACTTCATCAGCAAACCCTTCAGCCCGCTGTTCATCAAGGCCAAGATCGAAGCGCTGATGCGGTTGCTTGGTCAGCGCAGTAGCGTCCGGTTTACCCCGACGCCCAATCACACGGATGCCCGCTAAGGTTAGCTTTATCAACCGCTATGGATTCTCCCTTCACGATAACAGCCAGTGACACATTCCAGGTACTCTACGTCGACAGTACCGACGCCCAGACCGACGAACTGCGCGGTGTTCTCGGCGACCAAGCCATGCTGACTGTGGCCGAAACCGCAGCAGACGCCTTGGACCAGTTAGCCAATGACCGCCTGATCGATCTGGTTATCATCAACGAAACCACGATGGGTCGGCACCTGTTCGACATCATCAATTTTCGTCGGCTTGAACAGGGGTTCGCCACCATCCTGCTCATCACCGAGCCGACAGTCGACTTTAACGTGCAGGAAAAAGGACAGCCGACGGTCGACATTTTCCCGGTTGCGTTCGACGCCAGCACGCTGAAAAAACGGATTTACTATTTCATCTACAAGAAATCGTATCGAAGTCAGCAGGTTACCCAGCAGTTTGCCAATACAAGCATCCCGCCGGGGAAGCGCCTATTCGACATCGCCCTCTCTACGCTGATTCTGGTCGCCGTGTCGCCCCTGATGGCCATCGTCACCTTGCTGATTCGGCTGGACTCCCCCGGCCCCATTTTCTACAAATCCCGCCGAATCGGTATGGGCTACCGGCCGTTTCAGATGTACAAGTTCCGGACTATGCGCACCGGGGCCGACGCCATGATTCAGAGCATGGCGTCGCAGAATATGTACAACAAGCCCAAACCGGTGGAGTCGACCGGCGGTCAAGTGTGCGACAGTTGCCTGCGTCAGGGGACTTCGTGCCAGAAACCGTTGTTTCAGGACGGTCGTCAGGTCTGCGAACGCCAGTTTCTCGATGAACAGCGCGATCAGGCTACGTTCATGAAATTCCAGTCCGATCCGCGCGTAACCCGGCTGGGCAAGTTTCTCCGGAACGCCAGTATCGACGAACTACCTCAGTTGCTGAATATCCTGAAGGGCGATATGTCGTTTGTGGGCAACCGGCCACTTCCACCCTATGAAGCGGAAAAGCTGACCCAGACCGACCGGGCCCAGCGATTTGCCGCCCCCGCCGGCCTGACCGGTCTGTGGCAGGTAACCAAGCGGGGCCGGGCGGGGGTATCTGACCAGGAGCGCATGGATCTCGACGCCGAATACGCGCGGACCTACTCCCTGAAAACAGACCTGCTCATTCTGATTCGTACGTCGTGGGCGCTGTTCCAAAAAGAGAATGTATGAGGCACGACTACCCCCTCGTATCGATCATCACGCTCAATTACAACCAGCTGGCGGTGACCTGCGAACTGCTGCGGTCGATTCAGACGCTGACCTACCCGAACATCGAGGTACTGGTTGCCGATAACGACTCACCCGTCGACCCGACCGACGGGATTCAGGCGCTGGGCTATTCGAACACCCGTGTCATTCGGACCGGCGCGAACCTGGGGTTTGCCGGTGGCAACAACGCGGCCATCCGGCAGGCGCGCGGTGCTTACCTACTGCTGCTCAACAACGACACCGAAGTAACGCCCGATCTGATCGAACGACTACTGGAACCCTTCGCCACCGACGACGCCATCGGTGTCACCGCGCCCAAAATTCGGTACCACCAGTCGCCGGATACGATTCAGTACGCGGGCTACACGCCCATGAATCCGTTCACCGGGCAGGCCTGGTCCATCGGTACGCATCAGATCGACAAGGGGCAGTTCGACCAGGGCGGGCTGACACCGTTTGCGCACGGCGCAGCCATGATGGTCCGGCGCGACGTGGTCGAGCGGGTGGGCCTGCTGTACGACGATTATTTCCTGTACTACGAAGAACTCGACTGGTGCTGGCAGATCCGCCGGGCGGGCTACGGCATTTACTACCAGCCCTCGGCCCTGGTCTACCACAAAGAATCGGTGACGGTGGGCAAAAGCAGTCCGCTCAAGGTGTATTACCAGACGCGGAACCGCATTCTATTCATCCGCCGAAACATGACCCGAACCGCGCAGGCCGTGTTTTTCCTGTACTACGCGCTGCTGGCGTTTCCCAAAAACCTGCTTGGCTACGCGCTTGCCGGGCAGCGCGACCGGCTTCGGGCCTTCTGGCGGGGTACGATCTGGCATCTGTCGCATACCGTACCCCGACCGGTTCCGCCGGCTACTCAGTTCACCCCTATTTTTCAGCACGATCATGCGGATTGGCATTGAAGCACAGCGCCTTTTACGGCCGCACAAGCATGGTATGGATTTCGTAGCGCTGGAACTGATTCACGCGCTACAGAACATCGATACGGAGAACGAGTACTTTATTTTCGTCCGGCCCGACACCGACGAGCAGTGCCTGAAGCTGCGCAGCCGATTTACGCTGGTCAAACTGCCGGGGCTTAATTACATTCACTGGGAGCAGGTGGCCCTGCCCCTCGCCATTCGCCACTATAAGCTCGACGTACTACACTGCACGGCGAATACAGCTCCGCTGATTTCAGGAACGCCCGTTATCCTGACTCTGCACGACACGCTGTTCATGAAGCGCAAGAACGATGTAAATACGGCAACTGCGTATCAGCGACTTGGCAACGTGTATCGCACGTTTCTGATCCCCTGGCTGGTACACCGCTGCCAGCCGATCGTTACGGTGTCGCACTTCGCCAGCGACCAGATCAAGGAGGAACTGGACTTACCGCAGGCCCGGATAACGGTGCTCCATAACGGTGTGAGTAACAAGTTCTTCGCACCGGTTTCCGACGATCAGCAGATTCAGGTCCGACTACGCTACCAGCTCCCGACGCGCTATTTCCTCTTCCTGGGCAGCGCCGACCCACGAAAAAACATGATTAACGTGCTGCGGGCCTACCTCGCCTACCGCACGACCGATCCGACGATTCCGCTGGTCATCAGTGGCAAGTTTCCCGACTTTCTCCGACAACACTTTACCGCCAGCGAATGCAGTCAGATACAGGCTTATTGCCGCTTCATCGGCTACATTCACGATAGCGATCTGCCCAGCCTGTACGCCATGGCCGAGCTGTTTTTGTTCCCGTCGATCAGTGAAGGCTTTGGACTGCCGATTCTGGAAGCCATGGCCAGTGGGACGCCCGTTATTACGGGCAATCGGACCGCGATGCCGGAAGTAGCCGGATCAGCTGCGCTGTTGGTCGATCCGTTTCAGCCGCAGGCCATCACCGACGCCATGCAGCAGTTGATGAACGACTCGTCGCTACGGCAGTTGCTCATCCGACGTGGTCAGGCCTGGGCTACCCGTTTCTCCTGGTCGGAAGCCGCCCAGCGCCTGCTGATGATCTACAAACGCTTCGACCCGGCCCAGACGCAACCCGCCCCCTACGCGCAGCCAACGCCGTTTGTCTAGGCACTAGACCTAAACGGTTTCGACAATCGTTTAGGTCTTCGACAGGGGCCACACCCACAAAACAACAGACTGATTATCAGTAGTTCTTTGTCATCCCGACGCCAGGAGGGATCTTCGTTAACAGCAAGAAAAGCTATTAATTTCCGAAGATCCCTCCTGGCGTCGGGATAACAAACCGTAAGTACGAAGTGGTGTCAGGTGCGTGACCTGACACCACTTCGTACTTACGGTTTGCTGACCGGGTCAGCGCCGTGGGGCGTGTGCAGGAACTGGTTGCGGGCCGTTTTCATGCGGTAGATCGACTTGATAAACCGACCAAATAGCAGGGGTAACTTGAGCAATTCGGCCGGACCAATCTTACGCGTCAAAGCCGCTGGTGCCGACAGGTAGAAGGTCAGCAGTAGCAGCGCCAATTGCAGAGCCGCACCGATCAGCAGGATTGAACTCCCGAACAGCAACCCGGCGACGACACCAATGGCCAGCGTCCCCATCAGCAGAATCCGGGGCGGCAGCACCGTCTGAAAGACCTTGTCGGCGTAGTCGATGTTGCCGGCAAACAGGGCTTTCAGACCCGGTCCGGCGTTGAGTTGGAGGTACTTGAACTGAGCCGCAATCCAGCGGGTACGCTGCCGCTCGAACACAGCTTCACTCTGTACTTTCTCGTCGTAGACCAGCGCGTCCGGCAGGTAACCGAAGCCAACCCCACGACTCAGTAACCGCATCTCGATCTCCTTGTCGAAACCACCGACGGCCTGCACCGACGGCATCAGTTCTTTCAGCAGTCGGTAGTCGAACGCCATACCGGAGCCGATCAGAGCCGCCGACAGTCCGACCGCCCGGTGCCCCTGCCGGAAAATATGGTTGTTGATTTCTTCGCTGATCGCGTCCAGCACGGCCACGCTGGTGTTGGTATTTTTGGCCACCCGGTGCCCCTGCACCACGTTCCAGCTCTGGCCGAATGCCGCGTCGACCTGCCCTAGAAAGTCAGGTGCCATCAGGTTGTCGGCATCCAGAATCACCGCTACGTCGTACTGTTCCGGTAATTGCTGCAACGCCACATTGAGCGCCTTGGCTTTGGTCGACTGCGCAAACGACACTTCGACAACCTGAATGGGCAACGTCCGTAAGGTATCGAGCGTGCTTTGTTGCAGTGAATCGGCAATGACGACGACGTCGAACGCGTCGGCCGGATACGTCTGACTCAGCCCCTGCCGGGCCGACTCCAGAATGACACCGTCTTCGCGATACGCGGGAATCAGCACGGCCATCCGCCGTAGGGCCTCACCAACGGGTTTTCGCAGCGCCGGGAGCGAACGCAGCCGACCAGCCACCGCGAAGAAAAAGAGGTAAACGGTTACGAGCCCGGTATAGCTCAGCAGCAGAACGACGAGCAGATCAAGTATAAACATGGCATAGCGGAATTAAGCGGCATAGATTGGTTTATAAACGGGCCTGTTTTTGGCTTCGGCAACCGGTGGCGAATCGAACCGGCCGCAGGTACAAAACAGGGCAATACTGACATAGAGAACTGTGTTGGAAGGCGACTGACCAAATACCTGATTGCCGTAGCTGGCGGCTGCCACGCCGACAAAACCACAGTACAGGCCCGTCATAGTTGATTTGAGGGTCGGGTCGCGCAGGCGGGCCACCTGAATAAAACCGATGATCCCCATAATCACCAGCGTCAGCAGGTGTACACTCAGCCCCACCACGCCCGACTCTACCCATATTTTCACGTACCAGCTGTCGAGCGCCGTTTCGGCCAGAAACGTACCGGGGGAAAAGCGTCGTCCCCAGTCGCCCCCGGAGCCAATACCGCCCCCCAACGGACGGGTTTTGAGGTAGGCAGCCAGCTTCTGCTGATTCTCCAGCCGCACCTGCAACGATGGATCGTTGGGATCGAGCGCCGATCGGATGCGCTGCACCTGGTAGTTGCCCTGCCCGACGGTGGTGTATTTCAGCAGGCCAAAAGCGCCCCCGCCGATGACGATACCGATGGTCAGGATCAGGACGTTTTTTTTGAGGAACAGGTACATAATGATCCCGACGGCCAGGACGAAAAGCGGCCCCCGACTCCCGGCAATAGCGAACCCCCAGAAGTAAAACACGGCCAGCCCGGCGTAGATCAGTTTCCGGGTGAGCTTTGGTTCTTCCAGTGCTTTGAGAATCGCGAAGAGAGAGACGTGGGCCATGGCCGCGCCAAACTGACCGGCATCGGAGTAAAATGAAAAGCTGCGCAGGTGGCCAAACAGCACGTGCGTCTTTTTCGCCCCGCTCTCAAGCCACATGATCTCGCCGTGTACCAGCCCGACATACTGCTGCTTGAATCCCCACAGCGCGGCCACGATCGACCAGCCCAGCCACACCCGCACGAACCGGTCGATCTGCGTACGATCGTTGACCAGCTTCAGCACAATGACGACGACCTGTATCCAGTAGAGCGACACCCCCCGAACGGCGTAGAACCAGGCTTCGCGGCTCCGGGTTTCGGGGTTCAGCAGTTCGAGCAGCGTGTACAGAAACCAGGCCAGCACGAGGTAAAACACGGCGGTGTTGACGCTATTCGACGGCCGGTCGTCGGCCCGATCGGTTGAGAGCCACATACCCAGCAGGGTCAGTAGCAACAGCCCGTCGATTGCCAGGCCGAAGGGAGCTTCCGTTTCGAGCAGTCGCCCCAGTCCGTTGATGAAAAAGCTGCAATGGATGTAGGTCCACATGCCAATGACGGGCCGCATGATGCAAAACAGCACGTAGGCGATGGCCGGCGGCAGGGCAATCAGCGCGCCCGCCACCGGAACCCCGCCCTTGTTGATGGCGATTCCCAGCCCGACGGCGGCACCGATGGCCACCAGTCCGCTCAGGGTGTTGCCCAGCCACGTAGGCTGCATCAGTGATCTAGTGAATCCCGGCATGCTGCATCTTTTTCGACAAGTCCCGTACTTGTTTCACGCCCGCCACGATCGCCTTCTTCACCGACACTGGGGCATGCGCCTGCAGCAGCCGGAAGCCCAGCAGCAGCCCGGCCAGAAACGTCGCCACCGACGCAACCGCTACGCCCAGCACCGATTTGAACAACAGGATAGCCAGCAGATCGCCCAGCAGGTTGACGACCAGCATACAGCTCACTTTCAGCAGGTTCTGATTCGGTTTATCGACAATATCGAGGCCAATGCCGGAGTAGCGTTCGAGCGGCAGAAACAGCGCGTAGAGCATGAAACAACGTAGGATGGCCGCACTGTCGTCGTAGTTGCCCCCGCCCAGCAGTTGCACCAGCGGTCCGGCGGCCAGGATGCCCCCCACCGCCAGCGGCAGTACCAGCAGCCAGAGCCGCCCCGCCTGTTGGTTGAAATAAGCCGCCCAGGCCGCCACCGGTCGTTGGCCGTGCTGTTTGGCCAGCAGGGGCATGTCCGTGATAACGATACTGCGAATCGGCATTTCGATCAGTTCGATCAATCGTTGCGGCAGCGTATAGACAACGACGGCTTCCGGCCCGATCAGTGACCCGATCAGCAGCCGGTCGGAACTCCGCAACAGGTTCGACACCAGCAGTGTACCCATGCTGTACCGGCCGAAGCCCAGCAGCGCCTGCCGTTCGTGCGCCGTGCCGCTCCGCCCCGCCCCCAGCTGCGCCCAGTCGTTGACAATGACGAGGCCACCGATCAGCACGTGCGCCAGTGTGTAAGCCGCGAACAGATACGTGCTGTCGAGTCGATGCAGCCAGTACCCCAGGCCGATACCGATCAGGAACAGGACCTGCACGCTGATGCGGACAACCTGCATGGCCTTAAAACGGGCACGGGCCTGCAACAGCCAGCCACTCAGGTTCACCGGTAACGACACCAGCCCCAGCAGGGTAATCCAGCCCGCCAGCAGTGGCCAGTCCTGACCGTAGCCCAGCCAGTGACCAATGGCAGCACCGACTAGTAGTAACCCGCTAAGTCCGGCCAGTAAACCAACCGACAACTGCCAGGCAGCCCCCGACCAGCGACGAATCTGCTGCGGGTCCTGCTCGGCGGCCAGATTACGAATCAGTGCATTGAGAATCAGGCCCGACCGCAGTGTGTCGGTCAGTGCGTATATGGTCAGAAACAGCAGCCATTTCCCCAATTCGTCGCGCGGGCACAGGCGGGCCAGCAGCGCCAGCGTCGCCAGGCCCAGCAAGGCCGATAATCCATTGCCCAGCAGCGACACGAAGGCATTGGTCCGGATCAGTTGCCGACCAGCAGTCTGTAGCGATTGTAGCGTCATGAAATGGGCGTCGGACTAAGGGTGGGGGTAGGTGTTTGGGTCAGCGTTTTCTTCGCCTTTTTCCGGCTTTTTCCCTTGATCGGTCCGGTGAGTGGTTCCAGCAGGTCCGGCTCGATCTGATCGACCACCATCATGACGTTGGCACGACTGGCCCGCTGGTAAAAATTGACCAGTTCACTGTCCGTCCGGGCCCAGTCACTAGCCGCGTTGACAATCAGCAGCGACAGACTGGCCTGCGCCACCAGAGCCGCCGGGATAGCCGTTTCGCGCAGGGCAGGGAGTTCCAGAAAAACGTACGACAGCGACGATCCATTGAACCCGGCCCGGCTGACCAGTTCGCCGATATGCCGCGTGTCGGAAAAGCGCGGACCGGGATGGTAGGTCCGCCAGCACTCTTCGTGGTCGGGTCGGGCGTCGGTCATAACGGTGTCACGCGGGTACAGGTAGGCGACGGAATGACCAGCCTGCGTCAGCAGGTCGGCCAGGTAGGTACCCACCCACGACGGCTGTTCGGATGGTCGGGTACTGAACAGAATAATCAGGTGGTAATTATTGACCGGCCGGGCCGCGTCGGGGCGGGCCGCCAGTGTTTCGATCATCAGCACACTCCGCAGCTGCTCCAGCATGTCGTGTCGCACATTCAGCAGTACGCCACTGGTCGTTTTTTTGGCGATGAGCGGGAACGCGGCCGCTAGCGGCAACCCAATTCGTTTTTCGGCCTGATCGGAGGTGCGGATGCTTCCGTTGAGCAGCTCGCGAACCAGGAAGAAGGTGAACATGACCACGAAGCCGGCCAGGAAAGCAGCGATGACCAGCACGGCCCGTTTCGACGGTTCGGGCGAGAGCGGAAACTTGGGCGGGTCGAGTACCGACAGCGGACCGCTCATTTGCAGGTTTTTCTGCCGCAGCCGCGCCAGGTTCAGCCCGTGCAGCACCGACAGGTATTCTTTTTCGGCCACACCCACTTCCCGCTCCATCCGGTTCAGGGTCGAGCCCAGGGGCGCAAACTCGGTGTAGATCGCGTCGTATTCGCGGAGCCGGTTGCGCATAACGGTGATCCGGGCACCCGATTCTTCGGATTCGATCAGCTTATTCAGCCAGTCGTCGAGCAGGTTGCTTTGGGGTAAGCCTTCCTGCGAATTGTTGAGGCTGTAATAGGTATGAGCTACCTGCCGCAGCTCGTCCGACAGGCGGGTAAAGTTGTTTTGTAAGGGCTCGATTACCGACGCCGGTTGCCCGGTCGCCATGGCATTGGCCAGTTGCAGTTGCGCTTTCCCCAGTTCCGTACGCCGGGCCAGAATGTCTTCATTGGTCGTGACAACAGACATCCGGTTCGACAGCCGCCGTTCGATGGCAGCGATAGCCGCTTTAGCCGCCTTGTACCGCATCACTTCGCGGTTATAGTCGGTGGTCATGTCTTCCTTCGACTCGGCCACAAACTTCGACTGCTCCCCGTAATTGATGATCTTGTGATCGACCCCGAAGTCGCGCAGGGTATTTTCGGCCCCCTGTAAACTCCGGTACGACTGCTGCACTTGGTTTTCGAAATAACGCACGACATTGTTGGTCTCCGACGATTTCATCGATGTGTACCGCTCCCGAAACACGTCGATCAGATCGCTCAGCGTATGCTGACAGACGGCGGGGTCGTCGGCTTTAAACGACAGTTCCAGCATGTCGCTGGTATTTTTGCGGGCCACCGTCAGTCGACCGGTGATGCCTTCGATGGCGTAATTCGATTTCGAGTCGTACAGGATTTTCTTCAGCAGGTTGTTTTCCGGCCGGTGCGCCAGTTGCTTGAGCCGTTCGTAGGTTGCCGACTCATTGCCTTTCACCACCAGTTGCCGTCGGTTTTTGGCGTCGATCAGTTCGTTTAGTTTCGCCAGCCCTTTCGGACCGAGGATGTACGGGTTGGGCCTGGTCAGTTGCAGGTGACTGGCCAGCAGGTGCAGCGCGACGTCCTCGACCGTTTCGCTCGACTTGATCGTCGTAATCAGGTTGTCAAAGGCGTTATTGATCGCGTAGTAATCGACGCGGGAATCTTCGCTGCTGGTAATCGAGTAGCCCGACGCCAGCCCCGTATAAATCGTGGCATTGGTCACGTACTCACGCTGCATATCCCGGCTCGTATACACGACCGTTCCGGCCGTTGCAATCGGAAAGAGCAACAGCCAGAACCACTTTTTCCGGAATACGCGACTGATTAGGAGTAATTTCATACGTTACTCATCGACTGGCTACCAACGCGGCAAGGGGTACGCCCGTCAGTGCGACCATGTCGTACAGATAAGTTAAAAAATCACCCCGCTCCTTCTCGACGTTGGATTGCGCGATGGCTAACACGTTGCTGACGCTGGCAAACGCCACCGACGAAATCTTGCCCTGCTGCATTTCAACCTCGGCAATGCGAAAGGCGATCAGGGCCGTCTGCGCATCCCGAATCCGAATGCCCAGCAGCCGGTGCGCCGTCATAGTAGCCTGATACGAGCGATTCAGATCGCGTTGCAGTTCAACCCGGATCAGATCCCGGCGGGCGTTGGCCGCTTTCAGTTCTGACCGCATCTGACTAAGCCGGTGCCGCCGTCCGACCACTTCCGACAGGGCCAGCTGAATATTTACCCCGTACCGGTGTCCGTTGGCCAACTGAACGAAATCACTGCTAACCGTACCACTGTTGAGATAGGCCTGATTACCCGATGCGTACGTAAAAAATGGGCTGACGCCCTGAAGAATCAGCACTTTGGTCACCTGTAGATTGGCGACTTTACCATCGACCATGGCATCCTCAAACCGCACGGCCGGCGAATGCTCCAGCGCCAGCTGATAGATCCGGTCAAACGGCAGCATCTGCTCCGCCAGCGATTTGCTCACGTCAAGCAGCGCCGTATCCGACTGACTGGTTGCCGGCTTTACCGGTGCCCGTCGGTCGACCGACGCCGTTGGAAATCGCTGCGCCCAGAGTGAGTTTACACTACCGGCAAGCAGAAACAGGAAAACAACAAATGGCCGGTAGCGAGCGGTGATAAAAAATGATGACATAGCCCGAACAGGTTAGTACTATGCATTTTTTATATGCAATTTGTTTACCAAATTTTCATTTGGCATACTTATAGCAATAATTAAGTATCACTTTTAGCTACTGTCCTTTCCATGGACTACGTAATCGTTGGCATTCAGCCCTGGGACTTGCCGCTGGGTGGGAACTGCAAAGACATGGCGCAGGAACTGTCACGGACGCACCGGGTGCTGTACGTCAATCCGGCTGTCGACTGGCTGACTGCCCTGCGTCATCCTGGCCAACAAAGCGTCCCGACGAGTCCGCTGGTACCGGTTAGCGCGTCCTGCTGGGTGCTGACACCCGATCGGCACAGCTGCCCCACCAACTGGCTGCCGGATGGCTGGCTGTTCGACCGCGTCAACCGCTGGAACAACCGGCGCTTCGCCCGAATCATACAGTGGGCAATCGATCAGTTGGGCTTCTCAGCGATCACGCTGCTCAACGACAGCGACATGGTCCGTAGCTTTTACCTGCCCGACCTGCTGAAACCCCGTCAGTTTATTTATTACACCCGCGATAATCTGCTGGCAATCGGTTTCTGGCAGCGGCACGGCAACCGCCTGGAACCGGCGCTGATGCGCAAGGCGACGCTCGTAGCGGCCAACTCCGCTTACCTCGCCCGGCTGGCCCGGCAGCACAATCCGCGAACGGTCGACATCGGGCAGGGGTGTGACCTTCGGCAGTTCGACCCGACGGTACCGCACGCGCTGCCCGACGACCTGGCCCGAATTCCATACCCACGCATCGGCTATCTGGGGGCCCTGAACGCTGGCCGACTGACCATCGACTGGCTGCTGCTGACGGCCCGCTCCCGTCCCGATTGGCAGCTGGTACTGATCGGCCCTGAAGACGACGCCTTCCGACAGAGCGCCCTGCACGAACTACCCAACGTTCATTTTCTGGGGGCAAAGCCAATGGCCCAGCTCCCGGCTTATCTGGCCCACCTCGACGTGGCCATCAATCCGCAGCAGCTCAACGAACTGACCATCGGTAATTACCCCCGAAAAATTGACGAGTACCTGGCGATGGGCAAGCCGGTAGTGGCCCTGAAAACGGAGACGATGAGTCTGTTTGCCGACTACGTGCGACTGGCAACTACCGGCCCTGAATTTATCGACCATATCGGGGGCATTCTCGACGGGCAGTTACCGGCCTCACCCGCTGCCTGCATCGCCTTTGCGCGGCAGCATACCTGGGCTCACTCGGTGGGTATGCTGGTACAGGCCCAACACGATTTCGCACCCACTCAACCCGCCCCCGTCGGCAACCTGCGCAATGAACCTGTCTGAATCGATCAAGAGCAACGCCCGGCTGAAAAAGCTGATTCATTACCTGCTGATTCCGAGCGGGCAGGCGCGCCCACGCTGGTGGGTCAGCGTATTTGTCAACCCCTGGCTGCACCAACGCGGCAAAGGCGCGCAGGTATGCCGCACCGCCCGCATGGATGTCCTCCCCTTTCAACCGTTCACGCTGGGTAGCCAATCGACCGTCGAGGATTACTGCGTGGTCAACAATGGCATCGGTCCCGTACGGATCGGCGATTACAGCCGGGTCGGTATCGGCAGCGTCGTTATTGGACCAGTCACCATTGGCAGTCAGGTAATTATTGCGCAGCACGTTGTGATCTCGGGCCTGAACCACGGCTACGAAGATGTGCAGGTACCGATTCGGCAGCAGCCCGTTACCAGCCGCCCCGTCGTCATCGATGATGAATGCTGGATTGGTGCCAACGTCGTCATTACGGCGGGGGTTCGCATCGGCAAGCACGCAGTCGTGGCAGCAGGCAGTGTCGTGACCAAAGATGTACCGGCTTATAGTGTCGTTGCCGGAAATCCCGCCCGCCTGTTAAAAGCGTACGATGAAGCCAGCGGCCAATGGCTGCGCGTTCCGTATATTGCCAACAAACCCCACACGCCCATTCCCGCGTAGACATGCATCTGTTTACCATACCCTCCTGGCTCGACGCTCATCTTCGGTTAGCCAACCAGTCCACCCAGCCATCCGCCGAAACGCTGAGCCAGCTTAGGGCTAAACTAAGCCGCTACCGCGTCGACGATCCGCAGGTATCCATCGTCATTCCGGCCTACAATGAGGAAGCCAATATTCTGCAAACACTGTCTTCCCTAGCCGATCAGGTAACCAGGTACCGCACCGAGTTAATCGTAGCCAACAACAACTCGACCGACAGGACGCAGTGGCTGCTCGACCAGTGTGGTGTCCGGTCGGTATTCGTTGCCGATCAGGGAATCAGCTATGCCCGGCAGGCCGGACTCGACATGGCTCGTGGGGAATTTATCGCCAGTGCCGACTCGGATAGCCTGTATCCACCCGGCTGGCTCGACGCGATCGTCGAGCCGTTGCACACGCCGTCGGTAGCCTGTTCATACGGCCTGTACTCGTTTATTCCCAGCCCCGGCAATCAGCGGTTCCAGCTCGGGCTGCACGAGTTACTGGGAGAACTGTTCAAACGGCTAAAGCGGCATCATCGGGAGTTTGTCGACGTGATGGGCTTCAATTTTGCCTTTCGCCGGGCCGATGCGCAGGCGGTGGGCGGCTTTCAGCACGACCTGGATCGCCAGCGAACCGAACGGTCGGAAGATGGCTGGATGGCCTACTGTCTGGTCAACCTGGGCACACTCCGGAAAGTCAGTTCTACCAATGCCCGCGCCTGGACCAGCGACCGACGACTCATGGACGCGGGTAGTATTAGCAAAGCATTTACCCGACGTGCCCTGAAGGAGTTGAAACGACTACCTGTTTATTTGAAGAAAGCACCTACTTCCTCGCAGGCCCGCTAGCACCGATATAGCCGAATGTTGGGTGGCCCGGCCAAAAGGCAAAGTGTGCTTGCCGTTCTCGGCCGACACAAGACGTATTTCGGACAGGGCAGTTTTGAGACTCGTTGTGTGGCCTCGGTTGACAAAATAAACACTTGAGTTGGAGAGCTTTTTGGGGTGCCTGGGACAGGGGAAACGTTACGGTTAGGAAGCCCAGAACGTAGCGGCTGACACGAGAAACACCCCTCTAGTTGGACGTGACAGGTTGAACGGGTTACTTGCAATAGGGTATTAGGCAAGATTGAATAAAGCGAATTTCAGGCGTTGTTTTTCGTAGTTTTGGTGGATGGACACAGGTATTTACATTCCCATTGTTTCGGATTACGGCTTTAAAGCCACCTTTGGGAATGAAGCCGACAGCTTATTCCTTCGTACGGCGTTGCAGGCACTAATCAAATCTGAGACGCCCATTCAGGAAGTCCGTTTCGATAAGAATGTGTTTGAAGCACTGACCATCGACAGTCGGAGTGGTATTTTTGATTTAGCCTGTACGGATGAAAACGGTAGTCAGTTCATCGTGGAAATGCAGTTGGGCTTAGCTCCGCATTTTGTGCAGCGCATGAACCGCGACGGCGGACCGTTTTTACGCCTTGCATAAGTTCAACACGGTGGTGGAGCGGGGTGAGTTTGATTATGCCAACCTGCCTAGAATTTACGCAATTGCCATTTTAGCGAAGAACATTCTACCAACGGCTCATTTTCATACGGTTGCCAACTTGAGGAGCGAACAAGGTGAAATCATTGATACTCAGATGACGTTTATTACCGTAGAATTAGCTAAATTTAACAAGCAAGTAGTTGAAATAGAGACCGATTTAGAAAAGCTGGTATACACGATGAAAACGCTCCACACAACCGAACCCACTCAGTATCCGGCTTTCTGGAACGAGGAATGGCTCAAGCGAGCCATTGACGAGTTGGACACGCGAAAAATGACTCCGGAGGAGAGGGCTTATTTCGCTCGTGTGACAGCGGCCAATGCTGAAGCGGTCAAGGCCGAGAAGAAACGGATTGAAGAGGTAAAAATATCTGCCATCCAAAATGCCTTACAAGAGGGCTTACCAATTGATTTGATTGCTCGAATCAATAGTGTAAGTATTAGCAGTGCAAAAAACATGGTAATAAGCATAAAGTAGACAGCTTCTCGGTGACTGGAAGCATGTCCCGAAGAAAAGTTTACAGCCCAACCAAGCAAGGGTATACAGGTTGAAGCAACGTAGTGAAATAAGCTGACTCGTTCACCATCAGCCCTTGTGGGTGTAGTCGCCGTCTTGTCAACCCGCCTTTGAAACAGGTCCTTATTGTAGCCATCGCCAGTCTGCTTGTCATGTGCCGGATAAGCAGCGAGTTGCCCAAACCAGCCGGGCCACCACCACGCTTTCTCATCACCAAACCCGGTGTGTACGACGGCAAAGCAATGGGCGTATCACCGGGCGACACCGTGGGTGTACAGGCGGGGGAATACACATACTTCCGGTTCCGGAACTTTATCGGCAGCGCCAGTAAGCCTATTGTTTTCGTTAACTACGGCGGACTTGTCCGGGTCCATTCGCCGGTGGCGCAGCTCAGCAATGTCACTTTCGCAGCCTCGCGCTACGTGGTGCTGAATGGGCAGGGTGATGCGCAGACGGATTACGGCTTTCGCATCTCCGCGCCGGCCCCCGGTGTCAGCGCGCTGGCGATTGGCGGGAAGAGTTCAGACGTCGACGTCCATCACATTGAAATTGATACGGCGGGGTTTGCCGGTATCATGGCGAAGACCGATCCGGCCGTCAACGATTCCAGCACCTGGCGGGGGCATTTTACGATGTATAACGTGTCGATTCACCACAACTACGTACACAACACGCGGGGCGAAGGTCTGTACATCGGCAATTCATTCTGGAACGAAGGCATTACCAGCACCATCACCGTGTTTCCCCACGAAATCGTTGGCCTGAGCATTCACCACAACCGCACCGAACGAACGGGCTGCGAAGGCATTCAGTACGCCTGCGCGCCTAACAGTCAGGTCTATCACAATCAGGTCAGTCAGACGGGTTTGTCGCCCTTCGCCAAGTTTCAGGATAATGGCGTTCAGATCGGCGGGGGCGTGTCCGGCTCGTTTACCGACAACGAAATCAGCGACGCGCCGGGCGTGGGGTTGATTATCGTTGGACATCGGGGACCGCTGACCGTGCATAACAATCTGATTAGTCGGGTGGGTGCCTGCGGTGTGTTTGTCGACACGCGGCCCGGTTCAGTACCCGGCGCGACGATTGCCTTTACGAACTGTACGGTCGACACTGAGCGGAAGACGGCTTTCCGCTTCTACAACCGCGATCAGCGCAACGATGTGACGAGCTGCGTGATTCGTAGCCAGACACCATTCGACCTGACCGACGGCATTCCCCCGATAATCAACGAAAACAACGTTTTGGGATCGGGGACTGTCCCACCGGGCGTCGGTTTTATGAAGCCGGATTAATTGGGGAGCTGATTGATTAATATCCAGGAGTTAGGCCGCGCCACGGTGGCCCAGCCTAACTCCTAGGTCTGTGTAGTATATAGTTAGTATTTCAGGGGTTTTGCTTGCGATGCTATTTACAGGCCTTTTCTACCCCTAAATCCCCTGAAGGGGACTTTGTTCATGAGCGAGCAAAGTCCCCTCCAGGGGATTTAGGGGTAAACGAACTTACCTATTAAGCCAGGTAACCAACACTAATAGAAACCGATACAAGTCACGTCAGTTAGGGAAGACCGGACGTGGTACTACGACACGAGTTTAAGCCCATCGGCGAAAGCCTGCATCTGCGGCATCGTACCTAGACTGACACGGCACCAGTATTGCCCGTCAAATTTCCACTGCCGGATACTGACGCCCTGCTCCATCATCCGCGAGACAAAGTCTTCGCCTTTCATTCGGATCGGGAACATGACGAAGTTGGCACCCGACGGCAGCGGTTCGTAATTATGCTGCTTCAGCACACCGTACAGGTAGTCTTTCGATTCCTTGGTCTTACCCAGCGAGTACTTGATGAATTCTTTATCCTGTAAACTCGCCATAGCCGCCCGCAAGGTCGTCATGCTAAGCCCACTGCCGCCCGTCGAGAACTTACCGATCTGCTCGACCAGTTCGGGTTTGGCAAGGAGGTAACCGGTCCGCAGACCGGCAAAGCCATGTACTTTCGAGAATGTCCGGGTAACGATCACGTTCGCGCCTTTCCGAACCAGATCGACCATGGAATACGCCTTCGGATCGGGCGTGTAGTCGATGTAGGCTTCATCGACCAGAATCGGTGTTTTCGAGCCGACCGCTTCGCAGAACGCCCGCAGCTTGGCCGGGTCGACAGTGATGGCGGTAGGATTGTTCGGGTTACACAGGTAGACCATGCCCGTCTGACTGCCGACCCGCTCATTGAGTTTGTTCAGGTTAATGTCGTAGCCGTCGGCTGCTACCAGCGGTACCCGGTCCATCGTGATGCCGTGTTTAACAGCCGCGCGGGGCAATTGATCGAAGGTCGGGTCGGGAGCCACAATCGTCCGGCCGGCATTGGGCCGGTAGGCAGCCCAGAGCGAAGCCGCCGTCAGCAGTTCGCCGGAGCCAGCGCCCAGCAGCACGCATTCTTCGGGAACGCCTTCCGTGTCGGCCACCAGCTTCCGAAACTGCTTCGCGTACTCCATCGCGTACAGGTACCCGTCGGGAGCCGCTTCCGTGATTACTTTCAACGCTTTGGGCGACGGGCCGTATGGATTTTCGTTAGCCGACAGGCGGGCTTTCAGGGCCGCTTTCTTACCGGGTTCCAGCCACAGCGCCGGATCGCCCTCGGGTTCACAGAAAGCAGCGGGTGCAGCCGCCAAACTCAGGCCAGATAACAAACTGGTACGGAGCCAGTCGCGACGATTGAATGCCATAGCGGAACAGGGGTTGGGATGTATTTTTGGTTGATCTACGGCAATTTACTGCGCATTTCTGATCGCTTGGCCAACCTAGACCCAACTTTTTAATTATTTCGACAATCTATTTTTTTAATACAATTAATTATACAATCAGTCAATTTATCCAAATATTATTTTAACAAATAAGCATACACTAGCATAGTGACTAATCCAAGTTGCTACACATGGGGTTACCCCCGGTCCCGATCGAAAGGCAAATTTTTTTCCGGCTATTCTGAATAGATACACTTGCATCTCTGTAGGATTACATACATTTTTGGCCCTATTTTTAATCATTTTCTAACCTAGACTCTTCTTTATGAACAGATTTGTACGCAGCTTTTTCCTGCTGCTACTGGTGCTTCTGCGTCCTGATGCCTGGGCGCAGGACCGCACGATCACCGGCCGGGTAACGTCCCAGGGCGACAACGATCCCATCCCCGGTGCCAGCGTCGTCGTCCTGGGTACGTCGCGCGGCACGACGACCGACGTCAACGGTACGTTCCAGATTCAGGCCGACCGGGGACAGGTGCTGCGAGTCAGCTTCATCGGTGCCACATCGCAGGACGTAACCGTAGGAAATGCCACCGCGCTCAACATCAGTCTCGCGCAGGAAACCAACGCCCTCAACGAAGTCGTCGTCACCGCGCTCGGCATCAAGCGGGAAAAGCGACAGCTGGGCTATGCCGTTACGGAAGTGGGCGGTCAGGACCTGGCCCAGACCCAGCGCGACAATTTCCTGAACGCGCTACAGGGGCGGGTCGCCGGCGTACAGGTCGCCACCACGAGTGGGTTACCGGGTTCGTCGTCGCAGGTAATTATCCGGGGCATCAACTCGCTTAGCGGCAACAACCAGCCGCTTTTCGTGATCGACGGGATGCCGATCAGCAACCGTACGGCAGAAAGCAGCAGCTTTGTGGCCTCAAAGAATTCAAGCACATCGTTTGAGAACCGAACCGTCGATTTCAGCAACCGGGCGCAGGACATCAACCCGAATGATATCGAGAACATTACCATTCTGAAAGGACCGGAAGCGGCTGCCCTCTACGGCGTGGAAGCGGCCAACGGTGCGGTGGTCATTACGACCAAGAAAGGCCGAAACGGTAAAGGAACGATATCGTACACCAACAGCTTTACCTGGCAAAGTATCAACCGGAGCCGGTTGCCTCAGGTACAGCAGCTATATAGTCAGGGCAGCAACGGTGTATCGCAGAACAACACCTTCAACTATTTCGGTCCCGCTTACGCCGAAGGCACCCAGCTTTACGACAACGTCAACGGCTTCCTGCAAACGGGCATGGGGCAGCGGCACAACCTGTCGTTCGACGGGGGTACCGATCGGTATACGTTCCGACTGTCGGGCGGCTACACCAGTTCGGGCGGGGTCATTCCGACGACGCGCTATAACCGCCTGAACCTGACCCTGGCCGGAACGGCTAAAATCAGCGATAAACTAAGCGCGGAAGCTACACTTCAGTACATCAACACCGCCAATACGAAAGTGTCGAAGGGGAGCAACAGTTTCCTGCTCGGTATGCTGTTGTGGCCGCAGTCTTCCGACATGAGCGACTACCTCAACCCCGACGGAACGCGCCGGTTGATTACCGGTAATGCCGAAATCGAGAACCCTTATTTCGACGTCAACAAAAATGAGTTGCGTGACAAGGGCGATCGGGCCATTACCAATATTGGCCTGAGTTATACAGCTACCGATTGGCTGAGTTTCAGTGGCCGCGTCGGACTCGACGTTTATTCGACGCAGTACCTGATTAAATACCATCCCGAATCGAACCGGTCGGGCGGTACCATCGGCGGTTCACTCGACCAATCGACTGACAATAACCGGACGCTGACGGTACAGTATTTTGCCACGGCCAAAAAGCAGTTCAACAAACTAAGCACCTCGTTCCGGGTGGGGCAGGCGCTTTACGACTATACGTACAACGCCCTGTCGGCGCGCGGGGAAAAATTCCTCGACCCGAATTTCACCAGCATCAACAACACCGACCCACTGACGCAGAAAACCTTGTCGGTCCTACAGCAACGGCGACTCTTCGGCGTCTTCGGCGACGTTACGCTGGGCTACAACGACCTGTTGTTCCTGACCGTGACGGGCCGTAACGACTGGAGCAGCACCTTCCCTACCGAAAGCCGGTCGTTTTTCTACCCGTCGGCATCGGCCAGCTTTGTCTTTACCGAGCTGGTGCCGCAGGGGCGCTTCCGGAACGCACTCAGCTACGGTAAGTTCCGCATCTCGATGGCGCAGGTCGGTAAGGAAGCTCCCGTCTATGCGACCTCGCAGGCCTACGAAAACCAGACGACCACGGGTGGCGGATTCAGCTATGGATTCACAGCTCCCAACCCCTTCCTGGTCCCAGAGAAAGTCAATTCGTTCGAAACGGGGGTGGAGTTGAAGTTCTTTAACGGCCGGCTGGGTCTCGACGCAGCGTATTACCGCACCAAGAGCACGAACCAGATCATTCAGAACCTGCGGATCAGCTACGGAACGGGCTTTATCCTGAAAACGATCAACACCGGCGACCTCTGGAACGATGGTGTCGAACTCTCGCTTAACGCCGAGCCGGTCCGGACGGGGCTGTTCAGCTGGAACACGACGGTTAACTTCACCAAAACCAACAGCCGGCTGCTGAGTCTGCCTAGCGGCCTGTCGGAATACTACAACTCCGATACCTGGGTGTACCGCAACGTGCGGAACGGTGCCCGTGTGAACAGCCCACTAACAACGCTGACCGGCGATACCTACGTGCGCAACAGCAACGGCGCGATCCTGATCAACCCGCAAACGGGGTTGCCCTACGTGGAAACGTCGTGGAAAGTGGTGGGCAACCGCAACCCGGACTTCCAGATGGGCTTCTTGAACTCGTTTACGGTTAAAAACAACCTGACGCTTAGCTTCCTGTTCGACATCCGGAAAGGTGGCGACGTCTACAACGCGACGGAATCGTTTCTGTACCGGCAGGGCCTGAGCCGCAACACACTCGACCGGCAAACACCCCGCACCTTCGACGGCGTTCTGAAAGACGGGCTGGAAAACACGGCTACGCCAACGCCGAATACCATTCAGGTCGTACCCTACTACAACAGTACCTATTACACGTCTGCCCTGGCCGACGAGAATTTCATCGAGCGGAACATCAGTTGGGTGCGGTTGAAAGACATTACGCTGCGCTATAACCTGCCCGCGTCGCTGCTCAACCGGTCACGGGTGTTCAAGACGGCGAGTGTTTTCTTCACCGGCACCGATCTCTTTCTGCTGACCAACTATTCGGGTGGTGATCCGGGCGTGAACGCCAGCAATGCCGTAACGGGCGGATCAGGTGGTTTCGGTATCGACTACGGGAACCTCCCCCTCCCCCGCACGCTGAACGTGGGCCTAAATGTCAGTTTATAGTTTATGGTTTTCAGTTCACGGTGCCTCCGGGAAAACCCACCGTAAACCGAAAACTGAATACCGAAAACCTTACTATGAAACGAAACTTCCTATGTCTCTTCCTGCTCAGCGGGCTGCTGCTGGCGCTGAGTAGCTGCGACAAATACCTCGACATTAACAAAAACCCCAACAACCCCGATCAGGTCGAAGCGGCCCTGCTGCTGGCACCTATCGAAGTCAACTACGCCCTGGGGGTGCAGGTCGACGCGCGGGTTATCGGCCGGTACGTACAGAACTGGCAATCGTATCTGGCCGGCGACACCTGGGATCTGCACGGCTATGCCTCTGCATCCGACGTAGGCGGTGAACTCTGGCGCAACGTCTATTTCAAGGCGGGTCGCAATTTGATCAATCTGATCGACGACGCCCGCGCCAACCAGAAATGGGACTACCTGGGCGTCGGGCTGGTGATGAAAGCATGGGGCTGGCAGATGCTGACCGATATACACGGTGAAATCATTCTGTCGGAAGCGTTCGATCAGGACCCGCAGAAAAACCAGTTCAACTACGATACGCAACAGGCAGCCTACGCCGAAGTGGTACGGCTGCTGAACGAAGCGATTCCCTATCTCAACCGCGCCGACGGCCGGGTGTCACAGACACAGCTGGCCCGTGGCGACATTATGTACGCGGGTGACCGGCTCAAATGGAAGCGTTTTGCCTACGGCCTGCTGGCGATCAACGCGCACCACCTGTCGCCCAAAAGCGGGTATGACCCGAACAAGGTCATCGCTTATGTCGACAGCGCCTTCACCAGCAATGCCGACAATGCGCTGATGCCGTTCAATGGTAACAGCACTGCCGACGCCAGCTTCTTTGGGCCTACGCGTCAGAACCTCCAGGTATACGGGCAGAGCGATTTCATGCTGCGACTGCTCGACGGCCGGATATTTACGAACGTAAAAGATCCTCGGTTATCGCAGCTGCTGGTAGCGAGTGGCGACGGCGTGTACCGGGGTCTGGTTCCCGGCGGTGGCCAATCGACCGCAGCGAGTATTCCGGCCACCGCGCGGGTGCTGAGTCCGTGGGCAACACCCCTTAACAGTATTCCAGCGGCCGGTACGACGGGTAAATACGTCTTTACCGACAAAGGACCGTTCCCGATGATGACCTATTCGCAGCTTCAGTTCATCAAGGCCGAAGCGGCCTTCTTCAAAGGTGACAAAGCTACGGCGCTAGCCGCCTACCGCAACGGCATCAGCGCGCACCTGACATACGCGGGCGTATCGACCGCCGACCAAGCTACTTACCTGGCCAATGCCGTCGTCCTCCCGGCGGCCGGTTCGCTGACGCTCAACCAGATCATGTTGCAGAAATACATTGCGCAGTGGGGCTGGGGTTTTCTGGAACAGTGGTCCGACCTGCGCCGGTACAACTATAGCGCGGAGATATTCACCGGCTTTCAGCTTCCGCAGACCTTCGCGACGGTGAATAACGGCAAGCCGGCGCAACGGCTGCGGCCCCGCTATAACTCCGAATACGTCTGGAACATCGATGCCCTCGCAAAAATCGGCGGTCTCGAACTCGATTATCACACCAAACCCGTCTGGTTCAGCCAGCCATAAATCCGGCGTTCGGGCTACGGTATTCGGTTTACAGTTTTCAGTCTATCACCAGTAAGTGACACAGGACTGGCCGCAAAACCGTAAACCGAATACCGTAGACTGTAAACCATAAATCAAATTTCAATGCGTACCTACACATACCTTATAGCGTTGCTGGCGATCGGGCTGGGCTGGTCGTGCCAGCGCGAAACGCTGCTCATTCCGTCGACGCCAGTACAGACGGGGGCGCGGATCAAACTCGTTCATGCCGCTCCCGAAGCCGCTTCCGTCGACCTATACGTTAATGGGCAGAAGATCAGTGCGGGATTACCGACGGGAGCCAGTAGTATCAGCGCTGGTACCGGCACGCCCACGGCCATTACCTTTGGCAATACCTTTCCCGGTTCAACGGCCAGTTACGCCGTTATTTCGTCGGGGCAGGTACCAATCACCCTGAGCAGCCCGGCTGCTACAACCGCAGGCAGTGCGACCACCGTCGCTACGCAAACCCTTTCCCTGACCGACGGTAACTACTATTCGCTACTCGTACTGGGCACCGGTACTCAGCCGCAGATAAAGCTCATTCCCGATGATTTCAACACGGCAACTGATCCGGCCCTGTTCTACGTGCGCTTCATCAACCTCATCCCCAACGCACCCGCCTACGATCTGGCCCTGGCATCCGGCGCAATCATTACGGCAAACGTCGCTTACCAGAGTGCTTCGCCATTCGTCGGCGTCGATCTCAGCAATAATGCGTCATTTGTCTTTCGGTCGACCGGAACGACCACTAGTGGGGGAACCGGCGTGACCTTCACCGGTAGTACGGCCGGACGGGTCATTACGATCATTGCGCAGGGAGTTGTTGGCCGTACCGGAACGCAGGCTCCCCGCATAAACGTCTATGTAAATCGATAGATCCGACCTCTTTTTTATCGTTCACGCAAGTTGCCTCTACCAACGTAGAGGCAACTTATTTTTCAACCAAGTTTATTCTACCCACGACCCAAACAATTCCTACCGTTCGTACCTTAGGTATCAGTAACAGCCTTTACCTATACCGCCTGTAACAAATCACGGCAGCCGTGACCGCTAAACCGGAGAACCGTCTATACAACGCTATAGGCAGCCGCAACGCTGTTTGGTCCACATACGACCGATCCGTCTGAACCGGCTGACCTGTACTGATCGCTGCTGACAGCTAAGGCTGTCGTTAGGCGTCCGACCGTGTTGCTGACACCGGGCAATCAGCAGTGCACTTAACCCATACACGATGAATACAGTATTGGTGACGGGAGCCAACGGTTTTTTAGGTGGATACCTTTGTCGAGAACTGGTTCGGCGGGGGTATGGCGTCAGGGCCTTCGTTCGACCAACGTCTAATTTACAGGCGCTGGCCGGCCTGCCCGTCGATGTCTGGGTTGGCGACTTACTCGATGCCGACAACGTACGAGCGTCGGTCTACGGCTGTGATTACATTATTCACGCGGGGTCGGCGACGGCGGCCAATCCGGCCCGTAACCTGTCGGTGCGGCTCTCCAACGTACAGGGAACGGCCACAACGTTATCAGCCGCTAGCCGGGCTGGTGTTCGGCGCTACATTTACGTCGGAACGGCCGACGTATTTGCTTGTGGCGATGCGCAACAGCCCGGTACTGAACAACAGCCTATCCGCGACAAATTATACGGCCTCGACTACATCGACAGTAAGCTGGCAGCTACCGACATGGTCCTCAGGGCGGTTCAGACCGATCATTTACCGGCTATCATGGTACATCCGACGGTTGCCGTGGGGCCTTGTGATTACAAAAATACGGCGCACATGCTGCTGACGTACATGTATCACAAACGCATCTTTGCCACCCCGGCGGGCGGACGCAATTACGTCCACGTGGCCGACGTAGCCACGGCGACAGTTAACGCGCTGACGATGGGTGACCTGTACGAGTCGTACATTCTGGGTAACGAGAATCTGAGCTTCCGCCAGTTGTTCGACATGATGGCGCAGATCATGCAGATCCGTGCCCCCAGCCGCCGACTACCGGCCCAACTGGCCTCCCTGATGGGTTTACTGGGTGACTGGCGCAATGCGTTCTCCGAGCAACCCGGCGACTACAATTCTACACTGATCGCCATGGCGAACGACGAACACTACTTTTCGGCAGCCAAAGCGGTGAACACCCTGGCGATGCCGCAGACCCCTGTCCACATCGCCCTTACGGAAGCGTTCCACTGGTTCAAGGATAACGGCTACCTGGACTGAGCCCTTCAGGCACCTTCCTGCTGCCCAGCAACGTCGCCCGCAGCGATTGAATTGGCGCAGAGAAAGTGGCCCAGCGGGCATTTGGCCCGGCCATGCAGGTTACAGGGACGACAGTCGAGCGGGTGCGGAGTCTGTACCACGCGCGACACGTCGGCGAGGGGGCCGAAGCCAAATTCCGGTACGGTAGAACAAAAGACGGCCGTTGTCGGCGCGTTCGTCGACGAGCATAAGTGCAGCGGAGCCGAGTCGTTGACGTAGTTCATCCGGGCACCCTGCATCAGTGCTGCCGATGCGAGTAAGCTTAATTTCCCGGCCAGATTGATCACCGTACGACCCGGCACCATCCGAATCAGGCTGTCACAGATGGCTGCGTCGGACGGTGCGCCCAACAGATACACCGTTTCGTCGCCGGGCAGTTGTTGAATCACCTCAGCCCACAGCGCCAGCGGGTATTGCTTGGTGAACCAGACGGAGGTCGGCGCGATGCAGCGATACCCACCAGTCTGATAGGGCTTTACGGCGGCATAATCGTCGGCCGATGGATACAGCCGGGGCCGTGTCCGGCGGGCGCGCCAGTTTGGTAATTCCAGTGGTTCGAGCAGGCCGGCATTTCGGTCGACCTCGTGAATACCGGGTTCGATCCGATGGTCGACTGCGTAGGTAAACCAGCGCGAAAAAGGATTTTTTGCAAAGCCAATGCTGATCCGGGCGTTGGCGAGGGCGGTCAGCAGCCCCGTTGTGCCGAAGCGTTGCAGGTTGAGGATGACGTCATACTGCCGCTCACGCAGCAGCTTGAGCAGGTCGAGCAGCGTACCGTATTTGCCCAGCAGACCACCCTTACCTTTCTTATCCCACACCAGCACCTCGTTCAGCAGGGGGTGGTTGGCCAGCAAGCCCTCGTTTCCCCGCCTGACCAGCATGTCGATGCGGGCATTGGGCAGCCGCTCGTGCAGCTCTTCGAGCAGCGCCGTGGCCAGAATAACATCGCCGATGAAGGCTGTTTGACTAATTAGGAACCGGGGTGGATTCGTTACGGTTATCATCAGTACGCCACGCGCGTCAGTCGACTACGAATGGAAGATTACGAAGTTGTTACCCTGCCGAACGGGATTCGCATCGCGCATCGGCAGATACCTCATACCCAGATTGCGCATTGCGGTATCATGCTCGATATCGGTAGCCGCGATGAACAGCCGCACCAGCAGGGACTTGCCCATTTCTGGGAGCATATGGCCTTCAAAGGTACGGAGAAACGAAAATCATACCACATCATTACCCGACTCGAAACGGTTGGTGGTGAGTTAAATGCATATACGACAAAAGAAAAAGTGTGTTTTCATGCGTCGGTACTGGGGGCGCACTTCGAGAAAGCCACCGAACTGCTCGCCGACATCACCTTTCACTCGGTATTCCCCGAGAAGCAGATCGAGCGGGAGCGCGGGGTAATTCTGGAAGAAATGGCGATGTATTACGACTCACCCGAAGACGCCATTCAGGACGATTTCGACGAGTTGGTCTTTCCCAGTCACGCGTTGGGCGGCAACATTCTCGGCACCACCGAGACGGTCAGTTCGTTCACCCGCGAAGATCTGCAACGCTTTATCGCCGAGAACTACGACACCAGCCGGATCGTATTCGCGTCGGTGAGTAACCTGCCGTTCAAACAGGTGGTGAAGATCGTGGAAAAGTATCTGCGCGACGTACCGACCCAGCAAACCAGCCGGCAACGACAGCAGCCTACTGGGTACGTACCGAAACAAACGCGCGTCGAAAGGCCCATCACGCAGGCACAGTGCGCGCTCGGGCGGCCCGCCTACGGCCTGACCGATCCACGCCGATTACCCTTCTTTATGCTGGTCAACCTGCTCGGCGGTCCCGGTATGAACTCGCGGCTGAATCTGAATCTACGCGAGAAGTACGGGCTTGTCTACTCCATCGACGCCAGCTACACGCCTTACCTCGACACGGGCTTTCTGGGTATCTACTTCGGTACCGACCCCAAGAAAGTCGATAAAGCTAACCGCCTGATTAGTCAGGAACTGCGCCGACTGCGGGAACAGCCGCTGACGACGCTGCAACTGCATCAGACCAAAGAGCAGCTGATCGGGCAGCTGGCGATGGCAGAGGAAAGCAATAATAGTTTTATGCTGATGATGGCGAAGAGCCTGCTCGACATCGACCGGGTCGAAGCCCTAGGCGACATCAACGCCGATATAAACGCCATCACCGCCACGCAGCTTCAGGACCTCGCCCAGGAAGCCTTCCAGGAAGATCAGTTCAGTTCCCTGACGTTCGTGCCGGAGAAGTGACTGACTGAATGATAGATTGATGGAATGATTGAATGGGCTACCGCAATGATAGTCTGCCGGATGGCCCATTCAATCATTCCATCAATCTATCATTCAATCCTGAATAGGTGCATCGGCAGGACGTACGGGTCCAGCTCGACGTAGTTGTATTCGCCCTGCCAGGTGTAGTAGGCCCCCGTTAGCAGGTCGTGGACGGTATACGGCTGATCCGGGTACAGACCGAGTTGCCAGAGCGGAACCTGCACAGTAGCGGCCCGGCGGTTATACGCGTCCGTGTTGATTACGATCAGCAATTTGTTGTCATTGCTGACCTTTACGTAGGCCATAATCGCGTCGTCGGAGACCGGGCAGAACGTCAGGTTATTGGTCGTTTGCAGGGCCGCGTTTTCGTGCCGGATTCGGTTGGTCAGCCCGATCAGATACGTCAGCTTGTTCGTCTTCTCCCAGTCCCAGTATCGGATTTCGTACTTTTCCGAGTTCAGGTATTCTTCCTTGTTCGGGAACGGTACGTGCTCCATCAGCTCAAACGATGGACCGTAGATCCCGTAGTTACTCGACAGCGTGGCCGCCAGTAAAAACCGGATCAGAAACTGCGGCTCGTGGCCGCCCTGTAGACTGTACGGGTTGATGTCGTGGGTCGTCGGCCAGAAATTCGGGCGGAAGTAATACGCCATCGCGTCGGGCTGGCCGTTTGCCTGCGTCAGCTCGGTCAGGTACTCTTCCAGTTCTGCTTTGGTGTTGCGCCAGGTGAAGTAGGTGTACGAATGCGCAAAGCCACCTTTCGCCAGTTGCTGCATCACCTTTGGCTTGGTGAAGGCTTCGGCCAGAAACAGCATGTCGGGAAACTCCTTCTTGACCTCGGCAATGACCCACTCCCAGAACCCGAACGGTTTGGTATGTGGGTTGTCGACCCGGACGATGCGAACGCCCCACTCCGCCCACACCAGCAGCACGCGTTTCAGTTCGTTCCACAGGTTCTGCCAGTCGTCCGTTTCGAAATACACCGGATAAATATCCTGATATTTCTTCGGCGGATTCTCGGCGTACTGAATCGTTCCGTCGGGCCGCTTTTTGAACCAGTCGGGATGTTCCGTGGCCCACGGATGATCGGGCGAACATTGAATCGCCAGGTCCATCGCCACCTCCATACCGTAATTGGCCGCAATGGAAATCAGGTGTTTGAAGTCCTCGACGGTACCGAGTTCGGCGTGAATCGCGTCGTGACCACCCTCCGCCGAGCCGATGCCGTAGGGCACCCCCGGATCACCCGGCTGACAGACGACCGAGTTGTTTTTACCCTTCCGGTGCGCCATACCGATTGGATGAATGGGCGGCAGATACAGCACATCGAAACCCATTTCCGAGATGCGGGGCAGCAGTTTTTCAACGTCGCGGAACGTACCGTGCTTACCTTCTTCGCGGGCTGTCGACCGGGGAAATAAGCAATACCAGGTGCTGAAACCAGCCCGCGCCCGATCGACCTCGACGCCCAGCGCCGGATAGCGCGACGGGTGCTGCCGTTCGGGATAGCGGTTGGCGTAAAACGTAAACTGTTCGCTTTCCGCGACTGAGATCGCTTCGTCGTACGGGCTATCGGCGGCACTCTCCGCTCCCGCCCGAAACAGCGCAGCCATCGCACGCAACGCCGTTACGTCGGTCGACTCTTCAGCCGGTACGGCTGCGGCTTTTGCTTTCGTCTTACCCTTTTTAGGCGTCGGTTCGGCCGGGCCACCCGCCCGCCGTAGCATGCCATCGACGTACTGCGCACCGGCCAGCAATTCGCTAATGACGCGTTGACCATCAGCTATTTTCAGGTGGATTTCGTGCTGCCACGATGCCAGATGATCGACCCACCCTTCGATGGTGTACTGATACCGGCCAATCTTGTCGACCACAAACGAAGCGCCCCAGCGATCATTGCCCAGCAGGGCCATGTTCATCTCGGTCCAGTCGGCATCATTGACATGCTTATACAGCAGCCGGGCCGCCAGGTAGTCGTGACCATCGGCGAAGATATCGGCCTCAACCGCAATGACATCACCGGGAATGGCTTTGATGGGAAAGCGCCCGCCATCGAGTTCGGGCGATACGTGTTCGATCACGACGCGGGTTTGCCCCGTCGCCGGAAAAGTGACTTGCTTCTTCGTATCGATCATAGGTTTGTAACACTGTACATGCGCGGCAATGTTACAAAAAAGCAGCAGAACGATTGCTTCCGGGCCAGCGATGTAAACTAGTACAGTGGTGTCAGGTCCCCGACCTGACACCATCGTTTGCCGGAACAACCTTTCTCTGTCATCCCGACGACAGGAGGGATCTTCAGGAATGGCAAACTAAGCCGCCTGCTACCGAAGATCCCTCCTGTCGTCGGGATGACAAAAAAGGCTAATCCCTCGCTGCCTACGGTTTCGGTACCGTAATCTGTTGTGTCCAGGTCCAGGCGGGCGGCTCGACATTCAGTAGGTGTTTGACGAAAAAGTCGCGTCGTTTGTGTTCGCCATAGTCGCCCCCCAGCGAGTGCCCCATACCCGGTACCATCAGGAAATCAAAGTTTTTGTTGGCCTTGATCAGCGCGTTGATAAACTGAAAGGTAGACGACGGATCGACGTTATCGTCCAGCTCACCCAGAATCAGCAGCAATTTACCCTGCAACTTGTGCGCGTCAGTCACGTTTGACGACTCGGCGTATTGCGGCCCGATGGGGTAGCCCATCCACTGCTCGTTCCACCAGATTTTATCCATCCGGTTATCGTGACAACCCGACGACGATACCGCCACTTTGTAAAAATCAGGGTGATGCAGCAGCGCACCCGCCGAACTTTGCCCACCGGCCGAATTCCCCCAGATACCCACCCGGCTCAGGTCCATGTAGGGGTACCGCTTGGCGGCTGCGCGCATCCACGCCATGCGGTCAGGGAAGCCACTGTCTTTGAGGTCTTTCCAGCACACATCCTGAAACGCCTTCGAGCGGTTGGCCGTACCCATCCCATCTATCTGCACCACGATAAAGCCCAGCTCGGCCATTTCGTGCAACGATCCCCGCGAGTCAGTGACGAAACTTTTCGGTACAAACGAATCGTGCGGCCCGGCGTAGATGTATTCGATGACCGGATACGTCTTTTTCGGGTCGAAGTTCGACGGGCGGACGATGATCCCCCAGATGTCGGTTTTGCCGTCGCGCCCGGCCGACGTGAACACTTCGGGCATCTGCCAGCCCGTTGCCAGCAACGGCTTGATGTCCGCCGTTTCCAGTTCCATCAGCACCTTGCCCGAGTCAGTCTGCCGCAGCACCGTTTTCTGCGGCTCATCGATGCGCGAATAGTAGTCGACAACGTAGCGGTAGTCGGGCGAGAAAAACAGGCGGTGGTTACCGTTTTCCCGCGTCAGCGCCGTCAGGCCAGACCCGTCGAAGTTGACCCGATACAGTTGAATCAGATACGGGTCCTGACCGGCTTCGCGCCCGCTGCCTTCAAACAGAATCGTGCGTTTCGCTTCGTCGACGTTCAGCACTCGGCGAACCACCCACGGCCCTTTCGTAATCTGATTTTTGAGCCGCCCCGCGCCATCGTACAGATACAGGTGATTCCAGCCGTCGCGCTCCGACGCCCAGATCAGTTCACGCCCGTCGGCTACGTCGTAGCGGTAGTTTTTGCTGCTGTACTGAATAAACGTCGGACTGCGTTCCTCGATCAGCGGCTTCACGGCCCCGGCGGTGTTCATCTCGAAAACGGTGTACCGCTGATGCCCGCGTTGGTTGTACTCGAACGTAAACGCCCGGCCATCTTTCCGCCATTGTGGTGCCGAGACGCTATACTGATTGGCGATCAACTCAGCCGGAACGGGCATCGGAGCCTTACCGTCGAGACTGAACAGCACGGGGGTCCGAATCGGCAGCGGATCACCGGGTTTCCGGTAGGTGCGTGTATGTAGCTTGGGCTGCAACTGATCGGTAGGCGACGATTCGATCAGGTACAGCTTGTGCGGATCGTCGGGTTTTATTTTGGTCGTCGCCAGCCGTTTCGAATCGGGCGACCATACGATCCGGCTGGAATAATACGCATCTGCTGACCCGTCGGTACTCAACGCTTTCTCAGTGACCGATGTAGCCGCCGGCCGAACGTAGACGTTGTGGTTTTTAACGTAGGCGACATAGGCCCCGTTGGGCGACGGCACCTCCTGCCCTTCCGCCCGCTCGTCGTTCGACTCACCCCAGTACCGCGACGCCGATGGTTTCGCCACCTCCCGCAGCCGACAGGCGTACGTATCGAGCGAACAGCTAAACGTCGAGTCCTTGATCTTGAACGAGACCTCCCCCGCCCCCAGCGTCACCCCGTCGACCGGTAACTGATACGCCCCCATCGACTTGTGCCTGACTACACTCAGCGACTGCGCCAGCCGCACCTGATCGAAGGCCGGGCGTTTCGTTTGCTGGGCCGCATCGACCAGTACAAACTCGTTTCCGTTGGCCGTCCGCTTGGCGTACCAGAACGAGCGCCCATCCGGCAGCCACAGCACTTTATCCGGCGCATCGTAGACTTTGTTTTGAAACGCCCCGTTCAGCCGTTCCGCCCGCTGATAATCCACCAGCGTCCCCTGCGCCCAGCTGGCTAGTGGTAAAAGTGAGAGTATTGATAAGTAAGCAGAACGCGTGTAGCGAGTAATAAACGACATCACAAACAACTGATAATGAATTGAGCAGCCTTAAAGATAGCAATCGAAACCGTATGATAAACGCTTCGACCACTCACGATATAAATGCAGCAAGCCTATTGGTTGCTGTCCAAGGGATATGTATGATTGCGCGTCAACTCCCAATTACAGGTTGACAACGGGTGAGTAGTCAGCCAACTAATTTCGCAGAACCATAAACCTCAGCTAATCAGCACATCATAGCCCCTCAGTTTTACGTACAATAACATGTTGGGTGTTGCCAAAAGCTGAAAAACAACGTAGTCAGTCAGCTCCGGTTGACAGCAGAAAGGTAGTGACAGGGTAACTTTAGGCTCGTTGGGTGGTGCCAACAGTCAATAACGTAGTGATGGACTCGTGTGCGACAGGTGGCACGTCCCGTGACAGGGCGACTTTGGCTTGTTAGGCGGCTTCGGTCGACACGAGAATCACCCCAATCAGGCAAGTTTAAAAGCTCAAAAGCTTATGCTTCTTATTCATTTTTGTTTACCCATTGTCCTGCTGATAATAATGGCCAACGCTAAACGAATTGTAATAAAAGCCATTCCTTACCAAAGCCAAGATCATCCGTATTATACACCATTTACCTATATAGTTAGGATATTGCTGTTCATCGCATTTGTATTCTCAGTCAAAAGTTGTGGACAAACTTCTCTTGAAGAAGCTTTTAAAGACCCCCCAAATCAGGCTTTTAATAGTGAGATTTGGAAAAAGAATGAGCAGTCAGGTATAGTTAGACACACAATGCTTAAAAGTCTGAATGAAAACCATTCTTCTTTATTAGGGAAAAATCAAACGCAAGTCATTAAGATACTGGGTGATCCTGATACGAGTAGCTACTATCCAAATACAGATTCCACTTTATATTGGCATTGCGTTCACCCGACCATAATTATGGGCAGTAGTGAAAGTGTAATTGTTTATTTTAAAAAACGTAAATCTTACAAAATTCTTTTTAATTACTGGCCTTCACAATATTGAATCTATCCGCATGAAATTAGAAACTATATGTCTTGGGCGACAGGGGGCTCGTCCCGAGGGAGAGCGGGGCAACCCAACCGCCACCGAGTTCGCGGGCGAACGAACCCAGAAGAACGCATGAGACCAGAAGGCTACCTTTTAGCTTATCTTTACTCGGCTGTCAGTAGCCCCTCGTGGGAAGATCGTTCTCATTTGTTGGTGTCAAACAACCCGTCCAACCGCCCGATTTGGCTATTCGTCATCAACGAGCTTGCTCGTTGGTGCCTTGAGAACCCAATTGGTAGAAAAGGTCCGCCTTTTACTCCGTACATCCTGCTCATTGTTCATCTAAAATAGCCCGCTGATAGCCTTTTTTGACTGCTTACCCATTTCTAACCATGAAAAAGCAGGACAACTATCTGGCTATGCCCGTCGTCCACCAGCAGGTGGCGGGTATCGACCGCACCGGCGGCCCGGATTGGCTCTCAGTTTCATGTTGTTGCCGTGGGCGACGACCCCAAACAAGACGTCCAGCAGTTTGGCGTATCCACCAAAGAGCTATTTCGACTGGTCAAATGGCTAGCCGATCATCAAGTTCAGCATGTGGCGATGGAAGCAACGGGCGGTTATGAAAAGCCACTGGTCAATGTGCTTCAAGAAGCGGGGTTCGAGGTCTTAGTGACTGCCGGCGCCAATACCAAAAACTACCGCCGGTTTAAGTCTGACACCTCGGATGCCATCCATATCCGTACTCTGCACAGCTTGGGATTGCTACCGCCTATTTTCCTGCCCGATGAGTTCTCAACTCTGATTCGGCCGCTAGTACGTCTGCGCCGAACCCTGGTCGAGGATGCCGCCGACTACATCCGCCGTATCCAGAAGGCCTTACGTGCGGGTAATGTGCGGCTGGATGCGGTGCTGACCGACACCAATTCGGTATCAGGCTTGCGGGTGATTGCGGCCATTAGTCAGGGACAGGAAGACCCCGTTGACCTGGCTGCACTGGTCGATCGTGGTTGCAAAAAGAAACCAGCCGAAATCATCGAATTGCTTCGGGGCAATTGGAATGGAGCCATGCGCTTCGAGGTGAGGAGTAACTACCGACTCTACCTAAACCTACACGCCGAAATTACCGAGTTAGACAAGGAGTTAGATCGCCACTTTACCGATCATACCAACGGATTAGCGCAACCTACAGCCGTAAATGACCCAACGGTTGGCCGGGTGAAACTGCGTCAATCGCGCAACACCCCGCGTCTACCCATCGAGCAGTATGCTCACCAACTGCTGGGAGTGGATTTGAGCAATATTCCTGGTTTTGGCCGAGATGCGTTGCTGACGTTTATCCGGGCCGCCGGTGCGGGCTGAGGTGGGGGAGTCAATCACCAAGTTTCATTCAGCCAAAGCCTTTGCCAAATGGTTAGGCTTCACGCCCAACAACAAGGCATCCGGTGGTAAGGTGTTGTCCAAGAAGACCTTGAAAAACAAATCGACCTTGCCCAATACCTTTCGGATGGTGGCTAACTCGCTGGGCAACATGAAGAAATCCAACCCCATGACGGCCTTCTTTCAGAAGATTGCCTACAAAGCAGGTCGAATCAAAGCCATCACAGCAACGGCGCGGAAGTTAGCAGTGGTGGTTTACAAGATGCTCACCACGGGTGAGGCCTATGAGCCAACGAAACTGGTGCGGGATGTAACTCAGGTAAAGCAGCAACAAATTCGACAGATCAAGAAAAAGCTGGCCAAATTCGAGATCACGGGTCAGGATTTGGGGCTTCTGACTACTTTAGGGACGGCTTGATAATGAGGGATTTATAAAGCATGCGTACATCCGAATGAGGGTGTAAAGGTTCAAGTGCGTTTGTGTGTTAACTTGTTCCGCCACCATCAACCCTCATGGTCGTTGGGGGTTCGCCTAAAATGTGCTTGCGGGGCGGGTTCTGTGCGAGAGGTTGCAGGCCGCATAACTCATATAGGGGCTTGTAGCTTCCATTTTGGCATTTCGGTCGACAAGCCAAACTTGATCGACAGACAACATTTTTCATTCATTTTCGGGTGTAGGCCGACAAGCCAAACGCCCCAGAAGGGATAGTTTAACGAGTGGAGCGGTATACCTTTCTTCACGACAACAGCGTTTGTCCAGAAAGTCATTCTTAAACTTCAAGCTTTACTCTAAAACTTATGAAAGCATTGCTGTTTCACTTAGCTCTCTTTATAAGTACCAACGTTTTCGCAGGTTCCTCTGTCGATACAACAATTGTAAACGAGATAATGAGGAGCACTTTGAGAAAATTGAACAACATAGATCACGTAAAATATGACTACTATATCGAATCAAACTATTTGTCTGAGAACTATCACAGAGACGTTAGTAAGAAAGTCTATATGGAGTTTGACAAGAAGGAACCATTACTAGGTTTAATTTTTACCGATACTGAGAATGATTATGCTTCCGTCTTCAATGGTAAAGAATATTTCTATATTAACAAAAAGAAAAATACTATTGAATTAATCAAAAACCCATCCAATAACACATTTCGTAGTCAAACTTCTTTCGTGAATTCTTATTACGCACTAAAGTATTTTTTACCTGTAATTTTATCTTCTAGTTCTATAAGCAGATCGTCAGCTGACACCATAGTTAATGGCAAAAAGTTTAATTCTTTTCGTTTTACTCTAAATAATTACATGATGAGTAGATTTGGCAAGTTGGAAAAACTAACTATTGATAAGCAACTAACATACACCGTCATTGTAGATGATGATAATTTACCGCTTCAAGTAGTTCAAAGAGACAATTTGAATCCTAGAGATTATACACTTGTAAAATTCACGAACATTTCTGTAAACGGGGTAAAGCCTGCTATGGAAGTGTGGAATTATGAGAATTATGCTAAAATTTACAACCCCGTTGTGAAATAAATGACTCGCTCCGTACAAGGACACCTACCGTTGACAAGAGACAGGCCGCAGAGGGAAAGGTCAGCCCAGCCGGCAGGGGGTGTTAAGGCAGGCAAGCCGTTCGCCCGTTTCAGCTTGTGGGCTGGGCCATCCCCCCTGGGTCGTTGGATGGAATGACGAAGTAGTGCGCGTTTGGCGGCTCCGGTCGACAGACCGCACGTCCCACGACAGGGTTGTCTTTGCTCGTTACTCGGCTTCGGTCTACATGAGACTCATTCCGTTAGGATTGTAAAAAAAGCACGTTGGTCACGTAGCGTGTGCCAAAAGAAATGCTTAAGTAATTTTTGATTTTATTGGCTTCCAAATGGCAGCAATTGACCAGTATAAACATCGAATTATACATACCATTGAATGTCCAGCGGATGACGATTTCGTTTACTATTCGCCAACCCGAACGATTGCTATTTATGAATTACTGGAAGATATTCCATCCGACGAAAAAGATTTTGATGGTAAAACGGGAGACATTTTAGTGGGGGGTGGCAGTGGAGAAGCAATGGCTTTACGCATCTCAGTCCCAGAAGTCTTTGTCGACGTCGACGATGATGAGGCAAGGCCAGTTTTCAAACCATTTTGGAGTCCAACTTTTGCATACAAGATTGGAGTTGGTTTCCGAAAAATTGGCTGGAATCCTAACGAGTTGGATTTGGAAGCATGGTTGGTTGATTATGTAGTTCGAGAGGTTTCATTGCGGGGTAGTTGAAGAGTACAGAGTCTGTGCTCAACATAAGCAGCTGTCTCGCGGTAAGGGACAGGCTGCAAGGCCGAGCCAAGCAGCCCAACGTGCAGGGGGTGTAAAGGTTGGAGGTGGTCTGTGTTCAGTTAGCTTGCGTCCTCATCCATCAGCACTCGCGGTCGTTGGGTGCTCCGCATTTCTCTCCATAATGCCCTTTGACATTCACCGTTTACCCTGCCGTTTTTCCAACTCCGTGAGTAGGTAATCCAAGCCGTTAATGCGGATTTCGTACATAGTTTGCAGGAGTTGGCCGAGTTTGCCGGGTGGGAAGCCTTTCTGGGCAAACCATTCCAGATAAGCGACTGGTAATGTGCGAATCAGTTGGCCTTTGTACTTGCCAAACGGCATAGGATAATGTAACAAATCCAGCAGAAGCTGCGGGTCGCCGTTGGGTGAGTCGGTGGTCATGGTTTGTGTTTGTACGAGTTGGCAAGTTACGACGTTGCGGCTGTTGAGTAATTGTATTGAGGGACAGCGTAATCAACTAGTTCATATAGCGGCTATCGATGGGGTCATTCGGTAGCCGCTTTTGTTTGTTGTAGCCCCGTCGATGCACCTTGTGCCCCTGTAGGCGTAAACTACCGTTTAATAAACCTACTGGCAGTCCTGTAGGTGTCTTTTTATTTTTAGGCCCAAGCCGGCTCACCTATGCCGCCGATCCGCTATAAAGGCTTGATCGCTTTTCTGCTTTATCCGTCATAGTCCTAATCACCACACCTTGTCGGGCTTTACAGCGCCCGCCGTTTTTGTATACAGCCTTGTCAACTAACCCGGACATTTCTGTGCGCATCGATCAGTTAACCATTACCCGATTCGCAGCCGCTATCCTGCTGGTTCTTTTCCACACAGCCGCTACTGGCCTGAACACCGACTCCTTGGTAGGCCGCATTCTACTGGCAGGCAACAGCGCCGTCAGTTTCTTCTTCGTGCTCTCCGGTTTTATTCTAGTCGTGTCGAGCGGGCGCGGTGGACAGCTACCAACCCGTATCGCGAAGGGTCGGTTCTGGCGCAACCGCTTCGCCCGCATCTATCCGCTTTATCTGACCGCGCTTGTCCTGACACTGACAGCGGACGTACTCACGCATAGTGGGACGTTTCATCGCATTCATGCGGGTTCGGCAGTAAGTAGTGTACTACTGGTACAGGCCTGGCTACCACCCTACGCCATGGACCTGAATTATCCCGGCTGGTCGCTGTCAGTAGAGGTCTTTTTTTACGCTTTGTTTCCATTACTCTTTGCCGGTATGGCTCGGCTGTCTACTCAACGGCTGATCGTGCTGACCGGTCTGGTATGGCTAGTCAGTCTGGCGATACACCGGCACATGGTACAACAGATCGATCTGGGTGCTACAACCGATTATCACGCGCTGACGATGTATTTGCCCGCCCTACACCTGAACACGTTTCTGGTCGGTATGACCACGGGGGTCGTATTCATGCGGCATGGGTCGTGGCTGGTGCGGCATCGCAATTGGTTACTCCTGGCGTTGCTGATTCTCTCGGTAGCTGCGGGTTGGGTAATCTGGTCGCAACATCCAGTGCTGCGTTTCCGGCACAACGGAATGGCCGCTCCCTTATTCGCGATGCTGGTTCTGTGGTTGTCGTGTCAGTCGAACGGGCTAAGTCACGGGTTGCGTCATCCGGCGCTGATTTATCTGGGCGACATCAGCTACGGCGTGTATCTGTTACAGGTCCCGGTTAGCACACTAACTTTCTACGCCAATTCCCGGTGGCTGCACCTGCCCACCGGATTGCATCTGCTGACGTATCTGTTTCTGCTCTGTCTGGTTGCCGCAGCCTCCTACCACTGGATCGAGCAACCCGCCCGTCGGTTTATCCGGCAGTGGACCCTTCCCCGCTTCAGCAACGCTGACGAGCAGGTTTCACAATCGGCGTAATGTTGTTGTTTCGCTTCTGCTTTTCTTCGTTTTCGTTTCTGTTATCCCGAGCCTGCGAGGGATCTTCGCTGAGAGTAGACTACCAATCTCCGAAGTTCCCTCCTATCGTCGGGATGACAGCAACGTGGGGAAACACAGTTTCGCGTATCCGCCTGTCGGATTCGGTTTATTATGATATTTGTTGTTGAATCGATAGAATCGTTGCCACCTGTCGCTTTTCGCTGTTTTTCTAGCGGATTGAGCCAGCTGCGTATTTGGGTCGTCTGACTCAGCGCAGGTAGTCTATTCCTGATTCATCACCTTCTTCATTTTTTATCAACAAACCGCTCGTGTATACGCCCAAGCACTCCCTGTTTCTGGCCTGTCTGCTGCCCCTGCTGCTGACAAAACCTGCCTCTCTGTCGGCCCAATCGAACAAAGCCGATGCGCCAACGCCCCGTTTTGCCTTTGCTGAACCTACCGTATCGCCCGATGGTCGCGAAATTGCCTTTGTTTCCGGGGGCGACATATGGACCGTGCCGGCCACGGGGGGCGAAGCGCGGCTGCTGGTTGCCCATTCCGATAACGAATCGAGACCGCTGTATTCACCCGACGGCAAGTACCTGGCCTTTGGCTCGACCCGCTCGGGCAATGGCGACGTTTATCTACTGACGCTGGAAACGGGCGAACTCCGCCGACTAACGTTTGATGATGGGGGCGAAACCCTGACCGGCTGGTCACCCGACAGCAAGCTGGTGTATTTCCAGTCGACGAGCCGCGACATTGCCGGTATGAGCGACATCTACCGGGTGGCCATTACGGGCGGCACGCCGATGGCTGTTACTGCGGACCGCTACGCCAGTGAATTTTACGGCGTCCCCTCGCCTGACGGCCAAACCCTGGCGTTTTCGGCGCGGGGCATCGCTGCGGCACAGTGGTGGCGCAAAGGCAGCAGTCACCTCGACCAGACCGAACTCTGGACCTGCAAACTGAGTACGAAAAAAGGCGACAAACCCGACTACGAACGCCTGACGGAAGGGGGCGCGAAAGAGCTATGGCCGCAGTGGAGTGCCGACGGGCAGACGCTGTACTACATGTCGGACCGGAGCGGCAGTCAGAATCTGTGGGCGAAACCGCTCAAAGGGCAGGCTGTCATGCTAACTCAGTTTAAGAATGGTCGGGTGCTGTGGCCCGCTATCAGTCAGAACGGTAAAACCATTGCCTTCGAGCGCGATTTCCAGATCTGGACGTACGACATTGCGACCAAACAGGCGGCTCCGGTGGCCATTCGGCTGCGGGGTGCGGCAGCGGGTCCGTCCGTCGATCACCAGAAACTGACGAGTCAGTTCCGCGACCTGGCGGTGTCGCCCGATGGCAAGAAAGTGGCGTTCACGGCGCACGGCGATGTCTTTGCGACATCGGCGAAGGACGGGGGCGACGCCATCCGGTTGAGTAATACACCGGCGCTCGAATCGCAGCTGGCGTGGCTACCGAACAGCCGCAGCCTGATTTACGTCAGCGCCCGCGACGGCTCGGGCAATCTGTATCAGTACGATTTCGGCACCCGCAACGAAACCCGGCTTACCGACAGTCAGGAGGACGACGGCGCACCGGTACTCTCGCCAGATGGGCAGTCGGTGGCCTTCATTCGGAACGGACAGGAGCTGCGCGTGCTTGACCTGAGCAGTAAGAAAGAGAAGCAGCTGTACAAGGGCTTTCTGGGCCGACCACCGTTTGCCAGTACGGGTACGGTCGTCTGGTCGCCGGATGGAAAGTGGCTGGCGTTTGCGGTGTACGGTGCCAAAACGTTCCGCAACGTGTGGGTTGTACCCAGCAGCGGGGGCGACGCGAAGCCGGTCAGTTTTCTGGCTAATACGTTCGGCGGCAACCTGACCTGGAGCCCCGACGGTAAGTATATTCTGTTCGGTACCAACCAGCGTACCGAGACGGCCCAACTGGCCCGGGTCGAACTGATGCCGAAGCTACCCAAGTTCCGGGAAGATCAGTTCCGCGATCTGTTCAACGAAGAAGTGCCGCGCACGATCCGGCCAACCAGTCCGTCGACACCTGTCGCGCCCAGCCCGTCAACGACGAAGACGCCCAACCGTGACACGCTGACGACTAGCCCCAAAACGAAAGCGAGTCCGAAGGAAGCGACCACCATCGTGTTCGACGGCATCCGGCAGCGAATGAGCCTCGTGCCAATCGGCGTCGAAGTCGACGCGCAGTCGATTAGCAAGGATGGCAAAACACTGCTGCTGACCGCCAGTGTGGGCAACCGGCAGAATCTGTACACCTATTCCCTCGACGAAACCAGCGCCGAACGGCCCGTCGCCAAACAGCTCACCACAACCGCCGGGCAGAAAAGCAACGCGCAGTTTACGGCTGATGGCAAGGAGGTTTTTTACCTTGAGCAGGGACGTATTCAGTCGGTGTCGCTCGACAAACGGGAGCCGAAACCGCTGACTGTCACGGCCGAGCTGGACGTTGACTTTGGTACCGAGAAGCTACAGGTGTTCCAGCAGGCGTGGGACGTACAGAACAAAGGCTTCTACGACCCGGCGTTTCACGGTGTTGACTGGAAGGACGTGAAAAAACAGTACGAACCACTGGTCGCCGGTGCCCGCACGCCCGACGAGCTGCGTCGCCTGCTGAGCCTGATGGTTGGCGAACTAAACGCGTCGCACTCGGGCGTATCGGCCCCGCAGGGGTCCATCGACATCACCACCGGGCGGCTGGGGCTGCGTTTCGACCGGATCACGTACGAAAATTCGGGTAAGCTGCTCATCACGGAAGTTGTCGACCAGGGGCCTACCGACCTGACCGGCAACATCAAGCCCGGCGATTACCTGGTTTCGATCGACGGTGTATCGATTGATAAAAACACGAACCTCGATCAGTTGCTGAACAACAAAATCAACCGGCAGACCCGGCTGGGCATTGCGTCTACGCCGACTGGAACGGTGCGCGACGTCAACGTTCAGCCGGTCAATCAGGCGACGGAGAAGGGCCTGCTCTACAAGCAATGGGTGCAGCAGCAGCGCGATTTTGTCGACAAAGCCAGCAAAGGACGACTGGGCTACGTACACATGTACGACATGTCGTCGGAATCGCTCAACCAGCTATTCCTCGACCTCGACGCGGAAAACCACAACCGGGAGGGTGTTGTGGTCGACGTACGGAACAACAATGGCGGTTTTGTCAATGCCTACGCCATCGACGTCTTCACCCGAAAGGGCTACCTGACCATGACGGGTCGGGGTATGCCGTCGGCTCCGGCGCGTACCCAGTTGGGACAACGGGCGCTTGAACGGCCGACGATTCTGGTCACCAACCAGCACTCACTTTCCGACGCCGAAGACTTCACGGAGGGCTATCGGACGCTGAAACTGGGCAAGGTAGTCGGTGAACCCACGGCGGGCTGGATTATCTTCACCTCGGCCGCCCAGCTGATCGATGGCTCGTCGATCCGGCTTCCCTTTTCCCGCATCACCGACAACCGGGGGCAGAATATGGAATTGAACCCGCGCCCGGTCGATGTGCGCGTATCACGGCCCATCGGCGAAAGCTACACCGACCAGAATATTCAGCTAAAAACGGCCGTCACCGAACTGCTGAAACAACTGGACGAAGCCCCTGCCGATAAGTCGGTTGGCGGGAAATAGAACTGATTACCAGACCTAAAAGGTTTTAAAAACCTTTTAGGTCTCCCGTTCGCCGTAGCAATAGCAAAGTCCGTCTGGCGCTACGACAAAGAATACGTTCCAGCTAGTGGTGCCATGCTGCTGACGCTGAAATTCCGGGCGTTCGGTCCATCCGTTAGCAATCAGTTCGGCGAGGGCGTTCGCGACATTATCAACTTCGAAAACACAGCCGTCCTGCGCGGGGTCGCCACCGTTCTCAGCTAACCCGATCTGCACTGCGTCTCGAACGAGACAGGCCGACTTGTGGGGCGTTTCGCTCTGTGATACAAGCCGAAACCCCATTATTTCCACGTAAAACGGTAGGGCTGCGTCCAGGTCGTTGACGGGTAAATCCATTACGCTCTGTTGATAGGGCCAGGCCTGCCTGATCGTTGCGTTGTGTGTGTCCATCGATTGCTGATTTGTCGGTTTTGATTCACTGGTCATCGATACAATCTTACAACTAGCTCAACGTAACCTTTTTACGTGGTACACACAGCTGAACAGTAAGCAGGCTAATTTTCGTAAACGAACTTACTACGTAAAACGAAAGCGGGCCGATTAGTCACTCAGACTAATCGGCCCGCTTTCGTTTCTTTGCCCTTTTCCGGTTCCTGACACGCTATACCGTTAAGGTCGTTCCGGCTCCGTGCGCGACGGCTGTTGCGAGTTCGTCGGCGTGGCAGATCACAACGCGGGACACGCCACTTCGCAACGCCTGAAACGCATTGTCAAGCTTGGGAATCATGCCTTTGTTGATAGTACCAGCCGCTTTATGCTCGTCATACACAGCCGGTGTCAGATCAGGCATGACGCTATTATCATCATCGGGGTTGCTCAGCACGCCCTTTTTCTCGAAGCAGTAGACAAGCGTCACTTCGTTGTGGCGCACCATATCGACGGCAATCGCCGACGCCATCGTATCCGCATTGGTATTGAGCAGATCGCCGGTTTCGCAGTAGGTCAGCGGAGCAAAAACGGGAGTCAGTTCCTCGCGCAGAAACGCCTGAATCCGGCCCGAATCGACTTCGTCGATATCACCAACCATCCCATAATCGACATCCTTGACCGGTCGTTTGTGAGCAAGTACGGTACCGGCATCGGCCCCTGTCAGGCCAATGGCGTTGACGTCGAGCGTTTGCAGTTTGGCGACGATCTGCTTGTTGACCAGTCCGCCATACACCATCGTCACGACGTTGAGCATCGACTGGTCGGTAATCCGCCGGCCGTTGACCATCGTGGTCTGAATACCCAGCTTTTCGGCCACCTGCGTCGCGATTTTACCACCGCCATGAATCAGGATTTTAGCCCCCGTCAGTCCGGCGAAAGCGGTCAGAAAACGAGTCAGCGCGGCCGGATCGTCAATCACGTTCCCGCCAATCTTTACTACGGTGAGTTGTTCCATATTCGGTTTACGGTTTACGGTTTACAGTTTGCGGTCTACTGCATAGATAACGGTGCACATGACAATCCCACACAAAAGACACCATACCGCCGAACCGCCGAAAACCGAATACTGTAAACCGAAAACGCTTTTACATTCCTTTCAATATTTCCTTCAACACCGCCTGGGCGGACCATTCGCGGTTGGCGGCCTGTTCGATCACCAGCGACTGTGGGCTGTCGAGCACGGCATCGCTTACTTTCAGGTTGCGCCGAACGGGCAGGCAATGCATAAACTTACCGTTGTTGGTGCGCTGCATATCGTCCATCGTAACGGCCCAGGACGGGTCCATTGTCAGCACTTTACCGTACTGCTCGTACGACGACCAGTTTTTACCGTAGATAAAGTCAGCGCCGGCAAAGGCTTCCTCGCGGTTGTGGATGATCCGGGCGTTGCCGACAAATTCGGGTGCCAGGTCGTAGCCTTCGGGATTGGTGATGACGAAATCGACTTTGCCAGCATTGGCACGGGCGTTCATCCATTCCGCAAACGAGTTACCAACGGCCTGTGGCAGCGGCTTGAAATGTGGCAACCAGGTTAGCACCACCTTCGGCCGGGCGGTCAGCTTGGCTTCTTCGATCGTGATGCAGTCGGCCAGTGACTGAAGCGGATGGCGCGTTGCCGACTCAAGGTTCACGATGGGCACGCCCGCGTACTTGGCGAACTGATGCATCACCTGCTCCTGGTAATCGCTGACGCGGTCCTGTAGCCCGGCAAACGCCCGGATGCCGATGATGTCGCAGTAGCGTCCGATAACGGCGGCTGCTTCACGGACGTGTTCTGCTTTGTCGCCGTTCATCAGCACGCCTTCCTCCATCTCCAGCCCCCAGCTGTCCTGACCGACGTTCATCACCATCGTTTGCATACCCAGGTTCTGGGCTGCTTTCTGGGTGCTGAGCCGCGTGCGCAGACTGGAGTTGAAAAAGAGCAGGCCAATCGTTTTGTTCTTACCGAGGTGCTGATCGGCAAATGGGTTGGCCTTGGCGTCGCGCCCCGACTGTATCAGTGCATCGAGGTCGTTGACGTCGGCGAGGGAAAGAAAGTTGGTCATCGTTTATTTAAACACGGAGTAAAACGAGGGCTACACGGAGGTACAGCGAGTTAATAGCCGTTTGCAACCCGTTTTATTCCATTTTTTAGCAACACTACATTAAAGTTGATGAGTAGTCCAAGACGACAGTTTGCCAACCGCAGGTAAGTCATAAGTTGGGCAAAATGAACATCTGTGAGCAATTCAACGGCTTTGAGTTCAATAATGATTCGTTTTTCAACCCAGATATCGACCCGGTAACCAGAATCCATCCGTAGCCCATCATAAACGACAGGCATGATTGGTTGCCTTTCTACCGATAGGCCAGCTTTGCACAGTTCGTGAACCAGACATTCTTCGTAAACCGACTCCAGCAAACCTGGCCCCAACTGCCGATGAACCCGTATGGCGCAGCCAATTATCAGCTCCGTCAACTCATTATCATTCATCTCTGTTTTCTCCGTGAATCCTCCGTCCCTCTGTGTTTAAACCAACTGAGTGACCTCCTTCTGTAACGCTTCCAGAAACTGATCCGCTTCATCGATGCCGAGGGCCAGCGAAGGCAGCAGCCGGATTGTGCTTTTGCCGGCGACACCCGTAAACTGATGGTGTTTAAACAACAGCGTTTTCCGCAACTCATCGACCGGAAAGTCGTACTCGATACCGATCATCAGACCACGGCCACGCAGGTCTTTGTAACCGCCGATCTGCCGGATTCCGTCCATCAGGTAATTTCCAATGCGGGTAGCGTTGTCCATCAGCGCTTCGTCTTTCATGATGTCGAGCACGGCGATGGCGGCCGTACAGGCCAGATGGTTGCCGCCGAAGGTCGTACCGAGCAGGCCATAGCTCGCTTTGAATTTGGGCGAGATCAGGATACCACCGATCGGGAAGCCGTTGCCCATGCCCTTCGCCATCGAGATGATATCGGCCTCGATACCGCTGAACTGATGCGAGAAAAACTTACCCGAACGCCCGTAGCCGCACTGTACCCCGTCGAGAATCAGGATGGCCCCGGTTTCGTCGCAACGCTGCCGCAGGGCTTGCAGAAATTCATCCGTCGCAACCTGAATGCCCCCAACACCCTGGATACCCTCTACAATGACGGCACAGGTCTCGTCCGTAATAGCCGCGCGAGCAGCGACGGCGTCGTTGAACGGCGCAAACTGAACGTGCTCATTGTAATTGATTGGAGCCACGATAGCCGCGTTATCGGTAGCCGCTACCGCACCGGCCGTCCGACCGTGAAACGACTTGGTAAAGGCAACTACTTTTTTCCGGCCGTTGTGAAACGACGCGAGTTTGAGTGCATTCTCGTTGGCCTCAGCACCCGAGTTGCACAGAAATAGCGCGTAGTCATCAAGGCCGGCTAGTGCCGTTAGTTTATCGGCCAGTTCCTGCTGCTGCGGAATCCGAACCGAGTTGGAGTAGAACGAAATCTTGTGAAGCTGATCGGTCAATGCCTGCACGTACCGGGGGTGCGTATGACCAACCGAAATCACGGCATGTCCGCCGTACAGATCGAGATAACGGGTGCCGTTGACATCCCACAAATAGCTGCCCTCGGCCCGAACCGGTTCGATGTCGTAGAGCGGGTAAACGTTAAATAACTCGGCCATGCCAATCGTCGATTAGGGCTACCGACTGCCGCACCGACAGCCGCTAGCGTTAAGGAGTGCAAGTTTACCGAAAAAAGCGAAGCCGGCCCCTTCGTTGGAAAGGCCCGGCTTCGCTTTTTCAGATGATTGATTGGTCGAGTGATTGAATGATAGAATGGGCTGACGCATCACATTCAATCACTCAATCATTCTGTCATTCAACCCTATTCCAGTACGCCCAGCAGGATCAGCACGACGCCGACAACCAGCAGGATCAGACCGATGATGCTGATAACGCCACCGAACAGCGACAGGATCAGACCGATAGCACCGATGATGATACCATTACGCAGGTTGCGGTTCAGGGCGTTAGCCTCTTCGGGAGCAACGTGGTTTTTGATTTTCTTGTCCAGCTTCTTCATCACCATTTTCTCCATCAGCGACATTTTCTTGGTCGAAGCAGCCGTGGTGTTCAGGGCGGTGTTGGTTTCAGCCGAAGCCAGCATTTGTTTAGCGTGTGCGATACGCTTGGTCAGCGCCTTGTTCGAGGCCAGTTTGTTGTCGTTGCGTACGTACGCGTCAACCTGGTTCATCACTTCTTTGGCCTGCGCCACTTTTTCGGCTTTTTCTACAGCTACTGGTGCAGCGACGGGAGCAACTTCAGCAGCAGGCGCAACAGTAGCTTCGCTAGCGACTACAGGCGTAGCAACCGTTTCCGTCTTGGCAGCAAAACGCTCGGGTTGTGTACGTTGAAAATAAGCAACAGGACGGCTGCACGACGAAAGGATGGCAGCACCCATCAGGGCTACTGCGAGGTTGCGAGTAATCATGCTCATTGAGTGTAATTTTTAGGTAAAACGTTAATTAAACACTCTCAACAACTACGAGCCTAGACGTTTGTTGGCGCTTCGCCAAAAAAATCGTGACAAATCGATTCTGTGAAGCGCGTAAAAAAGAAGTTGCCGGACCAGCGAAACAAGGTTTCACCGACCCGGCAATTCAGTAATTCGTTGACGCAATACAGACTTGTCGTTCTACAGCAGACCGAGGAGTAGCACAACAGCACCGGCTAACAAAGCAATGATACCGATGGTCGCACCGGCACCCGTCGTTAACAGAATCAGTAGCAAACCGACGATTACCAGCACGGCACCCAACGCCAGTGTACCCGTGCTGATCATCGCTTTCTCCGGGTTGGCGGGGGCCAGCTGCTTACTGATTTTCCGGTCCATTTTCTTGAGCATCATGCGCTGAACCAGGTTCATTTTCTTGGGCGCAGCTGTAGCTGCCGGCGCTGCGCTGGCCGTACTCATACTGGTCAGCATGGTACGCACCTTGCTCATGCGCTTTTCGACCCGCTTGTTTTCAGCCAGTGACGGATTAGCACTCACCAGCGCGTCCATCTGCGCCAGAGCCGCCTTTGCCTGTACGGCCTGGGTGGCGGGCGTAGTTACATCAGCGGGAGTCGCCGGGGTTGTCTCAGCGGTGACGACAGCTTGTTCAGTCGCAGCGGGAGTTACTGGGGCGGGCGTCGCATACGAGACGGCCACCGTACGCTGGAAGAGCGCTTGTTGCCGGTTGCAGGACGAAAGAACGGTAGCGAGGGAGAGTGCCGCTAACACAGGTAGGGAGAACGCTTTCATCGGCTTGGTTGATTACGTTAAAGAATAGGAAAACAACGGGTAAACCCCCTACCTGTTCATTTGTTGACTAACGTCTCTGTATTTGTTCGATAAGGCACAAAAAAAGCCGTGCTCCCGTCGAGCGGGAACACGGCACGAATACAATTTTCAGTGCAATCAGGCGGCTGACCGGAGCTGATAAATACTGCTTTTGCCGAATTTCTCGCGGGCGTATTCCAGACTGATTGTCAGCTTGTGTACGTCATTGCGGGACGGCAATTCAAACATGGCGTCGGTAATGATCGATTCGCAGATTGCCCGCAGGCCACGCGCCCCCAGTTCATAGGTCATGGCCTGATCGACAATAAAATCAAGCGCGCCGGGTGTCCAGAACAGGTCGATTCCTTCCATGTGAAACAGCTTGTTGTACTGCTTCGTAATGGCGTTTTTGGGCTCGGTCAGAATCTGAAGCAGCGCCTTGTGATCGAGGGGTTCGAGGTGGGTCAGGATGGGAAGCCGACCAAGCAGTTCCGGAATCAGTCCGAACGACTTAAGGTCGAGCGTCGAAATGTACCGCATCAGGTGCCCACGCTCAAGGCTGTCGTTGAGCCGACGATCGCCGGAGAAGCCGATGGGTCTCGTGTTGATCCGCTTGGCAATGTGCCGGTCGATACCGTCGAAAGCCCCGCCACAGATAAACAGAATATTTTCGGTGTTGAGCGCAATCAGCCGTTGGTCGGGATGTTTGCGTCCGCCCTGTGGTGGTACGTTGACGACCGACCCTTCCAGCAACTTCAGCAGGGCCTGCTGTACCCCTTCCCCACTCACGTCGCGGGTGATGCTTGGGTTGTCGGACTTACGGGCGATTTTATCGATCTCATCGATGTATACGATACCCCGTTCCGCCGTTTCGACATTATAATCAGCCGCCTGCAACAGCCGCGTCAGAATCGTTTCCACGTCTTCGCCCACGTAGCCCGCTTCGGTAATCACGGTCGCGTCGGCAATACAGAACGGTACTTCGAGAATTTTGGCGATCGAGCGGGCGAGGTAGGTCTTTCCCGTACCGGTTTCGCCCACCATCAGTATATTCGATTTTTCAATCGTTACGTCGTCGTTGCTTTTGGGCTGCATCAGCCGCTTGTAATGATTATACACCGCAACGGAGATCGCTTTTTTGGCGTCGTCCTGTCCGATAACATACTGATCGAGGTGGCGCTTCATCTCGACCGGCTTAATCAGCTTGATATTGACTTCGGTAGGTTCACTACGTTTCGGACGCGTTTCGTCCAGCACCACCTGATGCCCCTGCTCGATGCAGTGGTTGCAGATGTGCGCATCGATGCCCGACAGGAGCATCATAACTTCGTTCTTGCGCCGACCGCAGAAAGAACAACTTATCTGTGACATGAACCGATCTAAAAATGGGCACTAAAAAAACGACCCCGGTAAACCGGGATCGTCGGCTATCAGCAAATTTATCAAGAGCGCGGCATAAAGGCAACAGCTACATCCTGTAGTCGCCCGACAAATGTCTGGCGACAGGTTAGCCCGAAATCAGCGCCTGTGTTTTAGCGTACAACGCTTTTCCGGCGTCGGCACCGCCCATGCTTTTCCAGCTTCCTGTTCTGCGTTATGCTTAGAACGGCTCGTACGCAAATGTCTGATACCGTCCATCGCTGCACTCCCAGCGCGACAAAGTTCCATTGTCAGCGTAGGTCAGTTTGTACGTAAGCACATTGGCAGGCGAGGTTCCTGCCGTGATCGTTTGCTTCGTGACGTTATGCCAACTGTAGCGTTGCTGCGGCAGAAGTTCCGGTACAGCCAGGCCATAATACGGATTGGCTTTGTCATCGTACTCAAACACAGTCCGGGTAGTCGACACCAGCCTGCCCTGTGTAGTCATTGTCATATCGATAGCCGTTACGTCATCACCGGTATAACTGATCAGATACCGGGTTTTCAGCGGGCCGATTGTTGGACTCTCGTCGTAATGCACATACGTTTCCTCGCTGACTCGTCCCGCTGCATCGTGTTCGTACTGACGCTCTTCGAACAAACGTTCTGGCTGTGACCCGGCATTGACAAACAGACGGTAAGCGGCTGGTCGCCCGCTCCGGTTCGTGAACAGGCCGTAGTGCGACCGAACCCGGCTCGTTTCATTCCCGGCAGCATCCCGGTACACGATCGTTCCTTCCGTACCGGTCAGTTGGCGGCCCCCATCGTAGCTGTACTGCATTGTGGGTGCCTGTTGTTTCCAGATACCATCCGCATCCGGAGCCGAACGACTCGTCGCTAACCAGCCCGCCGGGGAATAGCTATAGTCTACCGTTGTCGGGATTGGATGGTTCGTCTGCGTCCTGATAAGTCGGTACGAAACGGCGGGCGTAGCTGACGGGCTAGCGACTGGCGCGACGCTGTCGCCAGCGGGCTGACAGGCCGATAGACAACCCGTCATCAGCAAAACAAAAGCGGTAGAAAGTGACGTGTGCATGCGATGTGTGGTAGATGTGTAAAAACTAGTCAGCTGACTACAAGTTCGTTTCCCAAAATGCGAAGAAAAAGAGAATCCCGGACAACTGGCTTCGTAAACCAATCGTCCGGGATTCTTTCGCAGCCTTTATTGCTTATTCGGCGCTTATTTTTCGCGCGTCAGCACTTCGTCAATCAGGCCGTATTCTTTGGCTTCGCTGGCGCGCATCCATTTGTCGCGGTCGGAATCGCGCTCGATTTCCTCGACGGTTTTACCCGAGTGATGCGCCAGAATCTGGTACAGTTCTTCGCGCAGTTTCACGATTTCGCGGGCCGTAATCTCGATGTCGACCGACTGACCCTGCGCGCCACCCGACGGCTGGTGAATCATGACGCGGGCGTGGGGCAGCGCCGAACGCTTACCAGCCGCACCACCGGCCAGCAGTACCGCGCCCATCGACGCAGCCAGGCTGGTGCAGACGGTAGCCACGTCAGGCCGTACGTACTGCATCGTATCGTAGATGCCCAGACCCGCGTATACCGAACCACCGGGGCTGTTGAGGTACATCAGAATGTCTTTCTTCGGATCGGCCGATTCCAGAAACAGCAACTGGGCAACGATGATGTTGGCAATGTTATCGTCGACGGGCAGGCCCATGAAAATAATCCGGTCGGCCATCAGGCGCGAGAACACGTCGACTTCACGGAAGTTCATCGGACGCTCTTCGATGACCGAACGGGTCATGTTTTCAACGGTATGGTTGACATAACCGTCCACCGTCAGCCCGTTCAGGCCCATGTGGTGCACGGCATACTTGCGGAATTCTTTTTCGTAATTCATAAACGGGGATTTACTTCCTAAATTAAAAACGAATAAGGGGGTCGGTAAGTTTCGCCGATATGGGCCGGCCAGCTGACTGACACCCGCCAAACCGATCGGCGCACCGAACGACACAAAAATGCGTTATCATGCGAAAAAACAAGGTCGGTTTGGGTTTACAAATTATCGACTGTACTTGAGATGAAGACATCCGTCGCTGAAAAAATTCGCCTGCAACGCCTACAACGCGGTCTGTCACAGGAAAACATGGCCGATTTGCTGGGTTTGTCGACCACGGCTTATGGCGACATCGAACGCGGCAAAACCGACCTCGCCCTATCGCGGCTAACGCAGATCGCCGATGCGCTGGGCTTGTCGCCGGTATCGCTGCTTACCGATGAGCCGCCCCTCACCCCCACCGTCGTGACCGATACGCACGAACTGGATACGCTCCGGCTGACGGTCGAGAAGCAGCAAATCGAACTGGAAAAGCTGCGGCTGGAGACCGACTACTGGAAGCGTCGGTACGACGAGCGGATTGCCCTCGAACTGGCTCGTTCGCTGGGCGTTCAGCAAACCCGCGAACGCATTGGGTTCTAGGTTTACCGCAATCGTTACGCTATCGACGCAATCCCACCGTCTCTCGACCAACTCACTGTAAACCAGTCACCGTAAACCGAAATGCCCCATCGTATAGGTAAGCCCGTTCTGGGGCTTGTATTTTTTAGCATGGCCCTTCTTTTTGTCAGCGATTACGCCGTCGCGTGGCCCAGCAAACGCATCAGTGACATTACCTATGTCAACCCCAGCACGCCCGGTTTCGACACCGAGCGCCACCAACTCGACGTATACCAGCCAAGCCGAAAGTCGACCGAAAAGCGACCGGTTGTGGTGTTTATCCACGGCGGTAGCTGGAACAGCGGCAGCAAGAATATCTACTGGTTCGTTGGCCGCCGACTTGCCAAGCAGGGCGTCGTAGCCGTCATTATCAACTATCGACTGGCCCCTAACGTAGAGGTTCCGGCCATGGCCGACGACGCAGCCCGAGCCGTTCAGTGGACGCAGCAGCATATCGCCGACTACGGTGGTGATCCTGATCGCATCTTCGTCATGGGGCATTCGGCCGGGGCCGGACTTGCCGCCCTGCTGGCTACCGACAACACGTATTTCTCCCGACTGGGGGTAGCCGCGAATCCGATCAAAGGGGCCATTCTGGACGACCCCGCCGGGCTGGATATGTACGATTATCTGAAGAAGATGGCTTACCCCAACGACGAGCAGTACCTCATCCCGTTCGGCAAAAATCCCGACGTATGGCGGGCCGTTTCGCCCATGTACCACGTGTCGAAAGCCAGTCCACCCATGCTGCTTTTCGTCGGTGGCAGGACGTATCCCAGCATTGCCAGCAGCAGTGAGCAGTTTCGGCAGAAGTTGGTTGAGCTGGGCGTTCAACACGAGTTCACGCTCATTCCCGGCAAAAAGCACATTCCGATGGTATTGCAGTTGTTCTGGAAACACAATGTCATCTACCAGAAGCTACTGAAGCTGGTCGGGACTACTAGGTGAGTAACGGCGGGTGGAATCACGCTTTCTGACAGAAATTACCTAAACCTGCCCGTTTGTGACCCACCTGTTTACCCGCCTTGCCCTAACGACCACCGGCCTCCTGACCATTTGCGTGCCCCTGCTGGCGCAGACACCGACTCCCAAAGCCAACGATTCGACAACACCGTTACACCTGCTCCAGCCCGACTATCCGGTACCCTACGGCGCGCCCCGTATCGACAGTGTAACGGCCGTGCTGAACCGGGTCTACCTATACCTCGATGGCGCGACCCCGGCACTGCTGATCGACAAGGAGTCGGGGCACCGAATCGACCCCATCGGTACAGTCAACCCCAACGCCATTATCAAGCCCGGCGACTTTCGGCTGACAAGCTACGAATGGGGTGTGACCTATGCGGGCATGCTGCTCGCGAGCGAAGCCACCGGCGACCCGCGATTCGCCGACTATACCCGCAAACGGCTGGCGTTTCTCACGAGCTTACGTCCCTATTTTCAGGCACAGGTTACCAGCGATCCGAAGGCCAACACACCCCTGCGGCAAATGCTAGCTCCGCACGCCCTCGACGATGCCGGTGCGATGTGTGCGGCCATGATTAAGACGGCTCTGTTGAAAGAACAGGCCGGAGCGAACTCACTGAAGACGGCGCTCCGCCCGCAGATCGATGCGTACGTGCGGTACATCATGACCAAAGAATATCGGCTGGCCGATGGTACGCTGGCCCGCAATCGCCCGCAACCCAACACGCTTTGGCTCGACGACTTGTTCATGAGCGTACCGGCACTCGCACAGATGGGGAAACTGACCGGCGATAAACTGTACTACGACGAAGCCGTCAAGCAGGTGTTGCAGTTCTCGAAGCGCATGTTCAACCGCGACAAGGGACTGTTTATGCATGGCTGGGTCGAGGGCATGGGCGTTCACCCGGAGTTTCACTGGGCGCGGGCCAACGGCTGGGCGATTCTGACGCTGGTTGAATTACTCGACGTTCTGCCTGCCAACCATACTGGTCGCCCGGCGGTGCTTGACCTGCTGAAAGCACACGCCAAAGGCTTAGCTGCCCGGCAGTCGGGCTCCGGGTTCTGGCACCAACTCCTCGACCGCCCCGACTCGTACCTGGAAACCTCCGCGACGGCCATCTACGCTTATTCAATCGCGCGGGCCATCAACCGGGGCTGGCTCGATCCGCTGGCCTACGCGCCCATGACACTGCTGGCCTGGAATGCCGTCACCACAAAGGTGACGCCCGGCGGACAGGTAGAGGGTACCTGCGTCGGTACGGGGATGGGCTTCGATCCGGCCTTTTATTATCACCGGCCGATTAATGTCTTTGCTGCCCACGGCTACGGACCGGTCTTACTGGCGGGGGCCGAAGTCATCAACTTGCTCAAAAATAAATCATTCGCCATCAACGACAGCTCGCTGCAACTGGTGAAGTAGGTTTACGGTATTCGGTTTTCAGTTTTCGGTTTACTGCCCGGTACACTCGTTGACCAGAATCAGACATCGTAAGCCGAAAATCGGGAACTGCCTGTCGAACTCGGCATACCGAAAACCGTAAACCGAATACCGTAAACTTTACACCGTAAACTGCATACCGTAAACCAAAAATCAACCATGAAATTTATCCTCCCCCTGCTGGCCACTACGATCACGGCGACGGCTCAGTCGTGGCACCCGGTCGAGACGAAAAATACGTGCAGTGCCCGCCATGAAAATGCGGCTGCGATTGTCGGCGACAGTCTGTACGCGATTGGGGGACGGGGCATGCGGCCGGTGGATGCGCTCAACCTGAAAACGGGCGTCTGGCAGGTGCATCCTGCCCCACCCAGCGAGATGAATCACGTGCAGGCTGTCAGTTATAATGGCGAGGTGTACATCATGGGAGCCTTCAAAGGCGCTTATCCGCACGAAACTGTACTGCCGACCATACTGATCTACAGCCCGAAGCGGGGTGCCTGGCGGGAAGGACCAGCTATCCCTGTTGACCGATTACGGGGCGCGGGCGGCACCGTTGTCTACAACGACAAAATTTACATGGTCTGCGGCATCACCGACGGACATTACGACGGCCACGTTGCCTGGCTTGATGAGTTCGACCCAAAAACGGGCACCTGGAAACGATTGGCGGATGCGCCCCGTACCCGCGACCACGTACAGGTAACCGTCGCCGACAATAAACTGTATGTCGCGGGTGGACGCCGGTCGACGGCCCGTATCGGTAAAGTGCTCGAACTCCTGGTGCCGGAAGTCGATGTGTATGATTTCAAGACAGGACAGTGGTCGACCCTACCGACTACGTCAAATTTGCCCACCCCACGCGCCGGCAACATGGCCGTTACGCAGGACGGCAAGGTCTGGATTATTGGTGGGGAAACCGTGCAGACTCTGTCGCATAACGAAGCCGAAGCCCTCGACCCCAAAACCAATACATGGGTCAAAACCACCCGCATGAATCAGGGGCGGCACGGCACGGGTGCCGCAGTCTACAACAATCAGATTTACGTCGTCGCCGGCTCCGCCAACCACGGCGGTGGCCCGGAGCTGAATACGGTGGAAGTGATGCGGTGAGTTTAAAGTTTGTGGTTCAAGGTTTAAGGTTGGCTATTACGCTGTATGATGATGTGTCTAACCTTCAACCTTGAACCACAAACTTTAAACTAGCGAAGCGTACACCCCTAAATACTGCCGGGCTGCGGTTTGCCAGGAGAATTGGGCTGCGTGTTGCCGGATGACGTCGGCGCGGTTGTTTCGCGCGTAGTCGACCATACCTTCGCGGTAGGCAGTTTGTAACGCATCAGCCGTAAAATCAGGGAAATAGTAAGCCGCAGCGCCACCGATTTCGGGGAGGGCCGTTCGTGTCGACAGGAACACCGGTTTGCCAAACTGCATCGCTTCCAGAACGGGCAGACCGAACCCTTCTGCCAGGGACGGATGCACCAGCGCCTGGCAGTTTCGCAGATACCAGCCCTTGTCGGCTTCCGACACGGTTCCCAGTAGCCGAAGCCGATCGTGTACACCTACCGTCTGCGCCTGTTGCTGCAGCTGCGCGACATACTCGGGGTCGTCGTGCCGGCCGATCAGGATCAGTTCCAGATCGGGATTCGCTTCCAGCAACGGTACCAGCACGCGAAAATTCTTCTTGGCATTCAAATAGCCGATGCCTAGCAAAAACGGGCGACTTGGTTGATAAGCGGGTGCGTCCATCGCTGCCGCCGGTACCGGATCGACCCCATTGTAGATGACGTGTACGGGCTTGTTGCCGACATGACAATGAGCCAGCACGTCGTTTTTTGTGAACTCCGAAATACACACCAACGCATCGCTACGATCGATAAGCGACTGCGTCAGGTTCATCCGTTTTTGTCGTATGGCCGGCGGTTCGTCTTCATGCAACACGTTTAAATCGTGAATCGTCAGTACCACCTTTATTTGAGGAAACCGGCGTCGATCCGGTACGATGCGCCCCAGCTGAAACGGTGCGTGCCACACCCGACAGTCGCGCAGAAAGGGCTGGTAAACGGAATGCCACCATTGTTCAACGATGTGGTACGGGCGGGGTGGCAGTTGTAGCCGTCGGCGGGGAGGCAGGTAGAGCTGGATGGGTGGGTGGTCGGCGGCTGCCTGTTGCTGATTAAGGTATTCACTCAATTGCTGACAGTACTGATACAGCCCCGTATGTGGGTGTTTCATCGGCCCACAATCCAGAATAATTTTTCCCATGTAGTCGAAAGATAGCATTTCACTACCCGTATTGAGCATCTTTGTACAACCATATGGCTCATTTTTGAGTCTTGCTATCGGAGAACGATTGATTTCGGCTCCGTCGTCCTAAGCCTGAACCCTTATTGCGGCATTTACCAGTGTGCTCGGTGTACACTGTTTGGGAACGATATACGTTCTGGTATACGACCCCTTGTCGCTACGCGCTGATTCCAGGTTTATCCATACAACAACCATTATGACCCGTGTTATCTTCGATTGTGAACGCATGAAGTATGTCAATACCGGGCTGTATTATTACTGTCTCAACCTCGGCAAAGCACTTCAGCAAAACATCACTCGGGAACAACTGACTATTTTCGGCCCGGCGCATGCGCAGTCAGCGTTTGGCTCATCGTTGCCCCTTATCCCGCAGCATTCGCTGCAAAAATTCAGGATGCCACCGGTCGAACAGTTTCACCTGTGGCACAGCACTTACCAAAGTTCCGACTACATTCCGCAGCGGAATCGTAAGATCAAAGTACTGCTGACGATTCATGATCTGAACTTTCTTCGGGACGACAAACCCGCCTGCAAAACGGCCCGCTACCTGGCCCAGATTCAGCGCAACATCGACCGAAGCGACGCCATTGTCTGCATTTCAGAGTTCAGCAAAAACGATGTACTGACCCATTGCGATACGCACGGTAAGCCTATCTACATGATCTATAACGGCACCAACGACTTACCCAAACCGTTGCTGGCCCCGCGCTCCTACCGCCCCCGGACGCCGTTTCTATTCAATGTCGGGGTCATTACCCGCAAGAAAAACCAACACCGGATTCTGCCCCTGCTGCAAACCAACCCCGCGCTGGAGCTGGTGCTGGCCGGGCGGCACGACGATAAGGATTACGCCCACTTCCTGCGGCAGCACGCATCGGAGCTAAACGTAGAAGATCGGGTTCACCTGGTGCACGAAATTACGGACGAAGAAAAGTCATGGTATTACCACAATTGTCAGGCGGTCGTCATGCCGTCGCTGGCGGAGGGCTTCGGTCTGCCCGTAACCGAAGCGATGTCTATTGGAAAACCCGTATTTTTGTCAAAGAGTACAGCACTGCCCGAGATCGGCAAAGACCTGGCGTTCTACTTCGACGACTTCGATAACCTGCACGACGACTTTATGGACGGTATGCAACGTTACACCAAGGCGGGTAGTCAGATGCAGGAAGCCATGATCGCACACAGTGCCAGCTTTAACTGGACCGATGCCGCTCGCAAGTATACGGAGGTGTATCGGTCAATGACCTAACGGCTCACGATACGTACAGCGAATGAAGATTTATAAACGGTTAATGGCCTACGCCCAGCCTTACGGGCGTTTTTTAACTCCTTTTATTGTATTTACGCTGATTAGTGTGGTTTTCAACGTGTTTCAGTTCGCGTTGATCATCCCGCTGCTTAAGTTCCTGTTCAATCCCATCAGCACGGCCGATGCAGCCCGGTACGCAGTATCACCGGCCTTCAGCCTTACGCCGACGTACCTCCACGATCTGTTTTATCATTTGATCTATCAGCTCAAAGCCACTAATCCGGTTTATGTGCTATACTTCATTGCCGGTATGATTGTGGTCGCGGTCGTCATGACAAACCTGTTTCGGTTTCTGGCGCAACGGACCCTACTCAGCGCCCGGACGTTGCTGGTCAAGCGGTTACGGGAAGCCCTGTTCGAAAAAATCAATAACCTGCACCTGGGTTATTTTACGAAGGAGCAGAAAGGCGATCTGTTGTCGCGGCTTAACGGCGACGTATATGCCATCGAAAGTGTGGCGAGTAGCTCCGTCGAAGTCGTGTTCAAGGAGCCATTTATGCTCATCGCCTATTTCGTAGCCCTATTCGCTATCTCCTACAAACTGACGCTGTTTACGCTGCTGATCATTCCGATTTCGGCAATCGGTATTTCGGCCGTTACCAAGAAACTCAAGAAAGAAGCGAAGGACGTACAAACGTCAATGGGCCGTATGCTGACGCTCATGGACGAAACACTCATGGGCATGCGGATTCTGCGGGCGTTCAACGCAACACCGTTCGTACTGAATCGCTTCGCCGTCGAAAACGACTTCTACCGCAAGGTCAGCCTCGACAATTTCAAACGGCGGGAACTGGCTCCGGCGTTTTCGGAAGCGTCAGGGGTATTCGTGGTAGCCTGTATTCTGGTGTTTGGCGGTACGCTGGTCTTAAGCAGTCAGAGCGAACTACAAGCCAGTTCCTTTATCGCCTTCATCGCCATTTTCTCGCAGGTCATCCGCCCGGCTAAAGCGATTGTCGTTGCCATTACGAACATTCAGCAGGGACAAGCGGCTGGCGAACGCGTCGTTGAACTGCTCGACAAACCCATTGAGATTCAGGACAAGCCCGACGCCCGGCCGATGCCGCCATTTCAACACGAGATCGTGTTCGACAATGTCAGCTTCCAGTATGGCGAAAAGCCGGTTCTGAAGAACATCAGCTTCAAGATTGGTAAAGGCAAAAAAATCGCGCTGGTCGGCCCGTCGGGTGTAGGTAAGTCGACCATTGCCGATCTGATTCCGCGCTTCTACGAAACCAATCAGGGTCGTGTCACCATCGACGGTGTCGACGTGCAGGACTTCAAGATGGAATCGCTACGGGCGCAGATGAGCTTCGTAACGCAGGAAATCATCCTGTTCAACGACACAATTTTCAACAACATCGCCCTCGGCAAGCCCGATGCGAAGCTGGAAGACGTGATCGAAGCCGCCAAAGTGGCCAACGCGCACCAGTTCATCGTCGACACCGAAGATGGCTACAACACCATCATCGGCGACCGGGGTATCCGGCTCAGTGGCGGACAGCGGCAGCGGCTGAGTATCGCACGGGCCGTCTTTAAAAAACCGTCGATTCTGATTCTGGACGAAGCCACTTCGGCCCTGGATCTGGAATCGGAAAAATCGGTGCAGGATGCTCTCGACAACCTGATGGAGGGTCGTACGACGCTGGTTATTGCCCACCGGCTGAGCACTATCCGCGAAGCCGACGAAATCCTGATTATGGAAAAGGGAGAGATCATCGAACGAGGCAATCACTACGAACTCATCAATCAGGAAAACAGCATCTACCGCCGGCTCAACACCATGCACGAGGTGTTGCAGTAGGATTATGAAGAAAGAGGAAAGACGTAAGAAGAAAGAGTGAGTTCAAGTCATCATCTTTTTTCTTACGTCTTTCCTCTTTCTTCTCCACTATTTCTTACTCGCTGCGTAATCGATTGCTTTGTCGAACTTGTCGAGTACGGTTTGCCAGGTGTAATACTGCTGCACGTACTGACGGCCATTTTCGGCCATCTTGCTCACATCCTGCGTCAGAATGTTGGTGATCGCCGTTTCGAGTTCGGCATAGGTGTGGTAGGCATATCCTGCCTGACTGGATTCGATATGGTCGCGCAGGATTTCGCAATCGGCATTGGCAATAACGGGCACGCCTACCGCCATACTTTCCAGGGTGACCATCGACAGACTTTCGTGCGGTGACGGCATGAGCAGCGCTTTTGCATTCATGAGCAGGCGGGCTTTCACGTCTTCATCGACAAACCCCGCCGGAATGATGTCGGGATGGTTGGGAATTGGCATAAACGACTGACCAACCAGCACCAGTCTCAGCGACGACGGGTGCTTTTTTTTGTAGCGAATAAACTGCTCGCACATCTTGTCGCACCCCTTTGCCGCGTCGATCCGGCCGATGTAAAGCAAATAGTCAGCGTCGCTGCCGATCAGTTCAGCCGTCGACTTTTCGGACACGGCGCGGGGCGGCTCGATACCAATTCCCACGATGTCGTTGTAAATCGACTCATTCTTAAACTGCCGGTGTACAAACCGCTTTTCACCCGGTGTCAGAAAAAGAATAGCGCGTGGCTTGTTGAACAAGGGCGGAAAGACAGGAAAATAAATTGGCTTCTCGTCATGCGCCGTCGGAATGAAGATCGATTTTTCGGGGGCTACGTACAAGCCTGCGACGGTCGGATAGTAGAGATAGGTAATAAAAATCAGCGCGTCGTACTGCTGCTGATTCTGTTTCAGGTAATCGATCAGACCGGGCGTATAAGGCCCTTGATACTTGGGCCAGTTCTCGATACACTCAGCGATCGACGGCCCTTTCAATGAGTAGTAGCTTTTCTTTAGCCAGCCCCAGACGCCCCGCTTCCCCAGATCAGTCAACTTGCGAAGCTGATGCTCCGTACGACCCGATAATTTGGCCTGGCGTTCATACTCGGCCGCAAAGCGGTGAACGCGTACGCCATTGATCATGGTTGTTTCGGCGGGATACCAGTTGGCCCATGTCTGGTACTCCAGTGCGCAACTGGTCAGCACGTCGACCTCGTAAGTCCGGGACAACCGTTCGGCCAGGATACGACAGAGGTATTCAGCTCCGCCGTTGACTTCCACGCCGTAGCGCTGCACGATAAAGGCAATTTTTTTCATTGGTAAATCACGACTGTAACGTGTCGTACAGGTTGTTTTGTTGAATCTGCCGGCTTAGTGTTTTGTGGTGCATCAGGCAACGATCGTCCTGATCGGCGGGTAAAAAATGGCAGGTTTGCTGGCCCCGCAGTTGTTCGTGTACCCGGTATTGCCACCGGATATCACGACCCAGTCGAAACAGGCGTAACTGATAGTCCGGAAAATTGATACGCCTGTCAGGCCCCAGCTGCCAGTTCCGCTGTGTTGCATAGGCGTCCGTCAGTCCGTCGACGTAATTGATACGGGGGACGGCGAAACAATCGGACTTGTTTTGTTTCACCAGCGTTTTCTTCAGTGACTTCATCAGGCCAGGCCCCGGCACTTCATCAGCATCCAGTTGAAAGAGATAATCACCTGATGCCCTGTCGATCAACTGATTTTTGAACGTGGCAAAATCGCCATTCAGGCGGCTTTGTTCCCAGATCAGGTGCGGCCGGTACCGATTGATAACGGCCGTAACGGCTTCATCGACAACTGTGGTGTCCTGAAGCACAATGACCTCGTCACGACGATCCTTGTGTTCCAGCAGGAAGGCAAGTAATCGGTCCAGTTCGGCGGCCTCGTTGCATACCGTCAGGCCATAGGTGATGCGGATACGCCAGTAAAAAAAACGACTAAGCATTGACAGTCTGTCGGTTAATCAATTGCGTTTCGTGCGACCGGGGATTGACAATTCGGATACGCATTCCCTCCCGGTGAAACGTTGGATAGAACACGTTTACCAATCGTTTCAGCCAGCTACGTGGTTTGTTGAGCCGGTTGGCGATCAGTTCCGGCAAGGCTTCTATCCTATTGGCCGACACGTGCCGGGCGTTCACACGAACCACGACATCGTTCGTAACCGGCTCGGTCAACCGTCTAAACTTCACCCGTAAATCGACGCTGGTAAGCGGCTGCTCTTCCCGAATAAACGATTCGACATCGGCATTGGTATAAATCGTGCGGCACCAGGGTTCGACCACACGCAGCACATCCGTTGTCGCATTGGGCAGTACAAGGCCAATATCGTACGAACGCTTTACCGGTCCGCTGTTCCGAAAGCCCCATTTGCGAATAAAGTTTCGAATCGACTGGGCTTCGATCCGTTGCGTACGCTGTTGGTACTCGGCCGAGAACCGCGACGTTTTGCTGACAAAATGGTAGCAGATGGCATCGAGCGACACCACCGGTTCCAGCCCTTTTAACTGGAAGCGCAACAGCAGATCATCGTCTTCGCAGAACATCGGATTGAACAGCGGATCGAGTCCACCCATGTCGAGCAGCACCCGACGGGATACGCTCAGAAAAAACGACAGCTTGTTTCGGGTATCGACCGTTCGGTTTGCCTGCTGATTTGTGCGTTGCTGCTGCTCGGCAAAGGCAAAAAAAGCGTCACGCTGAAATGTGTCGAGCCCATCGCCGAAGTCGCGCACAATTTTGCCCGGCCGCTCGTCATCGGCGAAAATGGGCGGTTCTACTGTCGTATAGGAGATTACCCGGTTGTCGGTCTGCAACGGTGCCAGTGCTTCCAGAAAGCCCGGTGCCAGCACCATATCATTGTGGGCGAAGATAACGTAGGCCGACGTGGCTAGCTGCGTCGCCTTGTTGTACGTGTCCGACAGCGTTTTCTCAACAGGCTCGTGGTAGAAACGGACGTGTTCGTCGTGCAGCGTGTCGAGCCATTCGTGCGTTCCGTCGGTACTGCCGTAGCTGACGAAAACGATCTCCACTTCCGGGTAGATCAGCCGCGTCTGTTCGTACACGTACTGTGTATAGGCCAGGTTATTCTTTACCCCAATGAGCAATGAAAACGTCATCGTGTTCGGTTTGAGTGCGTTAGCCACTGCCCTGTAGCAGCAGCCTGTCTGTACCGGTCAGACGTCGTAGTTCTGTCCACCAAAGATAGGGCAACAACGGCCCGGACCGCTACACGGTCAGCACAATCTTGCCGATATGGTCACTGCTTTCCATGAGCTGCTGGGCGGTTGCCGCGTCAGCCAGCGGAAACGTCCGGTACACAACCGGCCTTAGCTGACCAGTCGTAAGCAGGGGCCACACGCTGGCCAATACATCGGCAACCAATGCCGCCTTGAACTCATCCGAGCGCGGTTTGAGCATACTCCCGGTCAGCACGATACGTTTGCTCATCAGTTCCCGAATATCGATCGTACTCTCGGCTCCTTTCATGGCATTGATAAACGTCAGTCGACCGTCGGGCCGTAGCAGCCGGATGTTTTTGGGTACGTAGTCGCCCCCTACCATATCCAGAATCACGTCGATACCATAGGGCTGTAGCACCTGCTCAAAATCTTCGGTTTTGTAATTGACGACCCGCTCGGCACCCAGCTTTTCACAAAACGCTTTCTTTTCCTCGCTACCCACCGTCGCAAAGGCGTTCGCGCCAAAAGCAACGGCCAATTGAATAGCGGTAATTCCGATGCCGCTGCTACCGCCGTGCACTAGGAAATGATCGCCGGACCGCAACCGGCCCTGCTGAAATACGTTCGACCAGACGGTCAGCACTGTTTCAGGAAGCGAAGCCGCATCCGTCATCGACATCCCGTCGGGAACAGGCAAGCAATGCCGCTCATCGACGACCACGTAATCAGCATAACCACCACCGGGCAGCAGCGCACAGACGGCATCGCCCACCTGCCACCGATTGGCTCCCGGCCCACACTGCTCAACCGTGCCCGCCATTTCTAGGCCCGGCACCTGCCCCGACGGATCGGTACCGTACCCACCCTGCCGTTGCATGATGTCGCTACGATTCAGACCGGCGGCTGCGACACGCACCAATACTTGCCGGTAACCAGGCTCTGGGCGGGGTCGCGCCTGCACCTGCAAAACGGCAGCGTCGCCGGGTTGAGTAATAACGATAGCGTTCACGGATTGATTGAATGATAGAATGATGGAGTGATTGACTAACTGTTCGGCACCATTAGCTAGGGTAGTTGCCTGTCTGGCTATTGAGCGGTTGACCCGTCGACTGTTTACCTAAACCTTACCGACTGGGTGGCGGTTATCAGTTGAGTAGTTAATTCCACTTTTTCTGATTCAACAGCTCGTATGGCAGCGTCTAGTAAAACGGCCCTTATCACAGGTGGGTCAAAGGGTATCGGCTACGGTGTGGCCGAAGCACTTATCAATCAGGGCATTCGGGTAGCCGTCACCAGCCGCTCACAGGAGAGCGCCGACCAGGCGGCAGCAGCGCTTAACAAAATTAAAGACGGTTACGCGCTGGGTATTCAGGCCGACGTGCGGGATCTGGCGTCGCAGCAAAAGGCCGTCGATACGCTGCTTGCGGAATGGGGCCAACTCGACTACGTCATCGCCAACGCAGGTGTCGGCCACTTTGCGCCCGTCCAGGAACTGACGCCGGAGCAGTGGCAGGAAACCATCGACATCAACCTGACGGGTGTCTTTTACACCACCAAAGCGACTGTGGCGGAACTGGCCAAGACGGAAGGCTACTTCATCACGATTGCCAGCCTGGCAGGTGCGAATTTCTTTGAGAAAGGCTCGGCCTACAATGCCAGTAAATTTGGACTGGTCGGCTTTACGCAGGCGATCATGCTCGACCTCCGCAAAGACGGCATCAAAGTGTCGACGATCATGCCCGGCTCGGTAGCTACCTATTTCGACGGGAACGAACCGGGCGAGAAAGATGCGTGGAAGATTCAACCGGAAGACATCGGTCAGATCGTGGCCGACCTGATCAACATGCCCGCCCGTACGCTCCCCAGCAAAGTGGAAGTACGCCCATCACGGCCGGGGAAATAGTCGGTATTCGGTACACAGTTTTCGGTACAGGGTGCAAATACAAAGACACCGGGTTTCAGCCCGGTGTCTTTGTGTAAACAGGTAGCCGCCGTGCGACAGCCGCCGTAAACTATATACCGAATACCGTAAACCGACAATTTATTCCCACTCGATCGTTGCCGGTGGCTTCGACGAAATATCGTACACGACGCGGTTGACGCCTTTCACCCGGTTGATGATGTCGTTCGATACGTTGGCCAGGAATTCGTACGGCAGATGCGCCCAGTCGGCGGTCATACCGTCGACGCTCGTCACGGCCCGCAGTGCTACCACGCGTTCGTACGTACGTTCGTCGCCCATCACGCCAACCGACTGCACCGGCAGGAGCATCGCGCCAGCCTGCCACACTTTGTCGTACAACCCGTCGCGCTTTAATCCGTTGATAAACAGCGCATCGACCTGCTGGAGTATGTCCACTTTATCGGGCGTAACGTCACCCAGGATACGAATGGCCAGACCAGGACCGGGGAACGGGTGACGGCCCAGAATGGCTTCGGGCAGCCCAAGCGTACGACCAACAGCCCGTACCTCATCTTTAAACAGCGTATTCAGCGGCTCAACGACTTTCAGTTTCATAAAGTCGGGCAAGCCCCCTACGTTATGGTGCGACTTGATCGTCGCCGATGGACCTTTTACCGACACAGACTCGATGACGTCCGGGTAGATAGTTCCCTGACCCAGCCAGGCTACGCCTTCGATCTGATGCGCTTCATGGTCGAAGACGTCGATAAACGTCTTGCCGATGGCCTTGCGTTTCGCTTCGGGATCGGTCAGGCCAGCCAGGGCCGTGTAGAACTGCTCTTTTGCATCGACGCCTTTCACGTTCAATCCCAGCGACTCGTACGACGCCAGGACTTCTGTGAACTCATCTTTCCGCAACAGTCCGTTGTCGACGAAAACGCAGTATAGATTTTTACCGATAGCCCGGTGAATAAGCATGGCCGCTACCGACGAGTCGACCCCGCCCGACAGGCCCAGCACTACGTTGTCGTCGCCAAGCTTTTCTTTCAGCTGAGCCACCGTCGACTCCACAAACGACTCCGACGTCCAGTCCTGAGCGCAGCCGCAGATATCGACAACAAAGTTTTTCAGCAGTTCTTTTCCCTGTAACGAATGCGTTACTTCGGGGTGAAACTGGATACCGTACGTATCTTCACCCGTAATGTGGAAGGCCGCTACCCGTACCGAATCAGTCGAGGCAATAACCTTAAACGAATCGGGAATGGCGGTTATCGTGTCGCCGTGCGACATCCATACCTGCGAGTGCGGATCGATTCCCCGCATCAGCGGACTGTCCGCTTCGACCGTCCCGAGCTTGGCACGGCCGTACTCACGAATCGACGAGGGTTGTACTTCACCCCCGCTTGTATGCGCCAGTAACTGTGCGCCATAGCAAACGCCCAGCAGCGGTAATTTCTGCCGGAATGCTGCCAGATGAAGGTTGGGCGCATCATCTTCCCGCACAGACGACGGGCTTCCCGACAGGATTACGCCTTTGACGTCGGGCGAGATAACTGGAATGTTGTTGTAAGGATGGATTTCGCAGTAGACATTGAGTTCGCGCACCCGGCGGGCGATAAGTTGGGTGTACTGCGAACCGAAATCCAGAATCAGAATCTGTTCGGTGGCCATGGATTGGTCTCTAAAATGCAAAGGTAGGGCATTTTTCCATACGGCAGCCCTCACCCGCTTCAACTAACGATTCACCACCAGCCGACACTGAATACCCCCACCCCGGTATGCCAGCTTCAGCACATAGATACCAACAGGCAACGTTGCCACCGAAAACGGCACGACCGACATGCCCCCGATTACCGCGCGACTCTGCTGCAACACAACTTTACCCTGCGAATCGGTTAGTATGAGCGCAATAGGGTCACCGCTCCAGTCGAGTGGTAAGCGGACGAACACCTGATCGGCGGCTGGGTTGGGATACACGAGTGCCGAACCGTGTGCCCCACCCGGATTGGGGGTAAGTTCGGGACCGATGGGAATGCCAAGCACAAACTGTAGCGAAGCTGTCACGACGGGTGAATAGCTGGCTTCCGCTTTCTGGCCAATGGCCCGGATTCGGTACCGATATAATTCGCCGATACGCAGTGAATCAAGCGTATTGGCCTTCCGGCGGTCGCTGTACGTGCTCAGTTGATTACTCAGGCTCGCGATTTGTCTGAATTGCCCGCTGGTGTCGGCCCGTTCGACTTCCCAATGGTCAACACCCGTAGCTGGCTGATTCCAGTTGAGCTGAATGGCCGCCGTGTCGAGTGGTACGGCCCGCAGGTCGTTGGCAACAGGCAGGGGCGCAGCAATAGGAACCGACTGAAACGTCAGCGCGCGCATACCCCGCTCATTTCGAATGGTTGGACCCGCGTAATAGCCAAGCTGATTGTCCTGGTACGACGAAGGGAGATATGTCAGAGTTTGCGCCGTGACCGGGCGAGCAAGCGTCAGAACCAGCTTGTTACCCTGCTCCGACACCGACTGTATCAGCCCCGACTCGCCATTGGGGTAGTTTGTATAGATAAAATCGGTCATTCGCTGGGTGTACGTACGACCTGTCTTCGGATTGATAATGACCGAGTCGGCCGGCCATTTCACGCGTTGCCCAGCCTCGAACTCCATGGTAATTTCGGTATAATCGGGCTTGCTGTAAAAGAGTCGTTTCAGATTGGGCGACGCGATATTGCTTGTGTCGGTGCTCTTGTACAGATCGCGGGCAATCAGCCGGTACAGTTCCAGTCCGAACTGCCGGTAACCGGATTCGTCGTAGTGAAGTCCCTGATACCCCGGCAAACCAACTGTTGCAATCGGAACGTGGTTGGCGTACACGCTGGTGATCTGCCGTTGGAAATCGCGGATAGCACCCGCCCGCGCCGACGACTGATCAGGCAGAATATTGAGTTGCGCCATGTATACGCGCCGAATGTTGGGATAATCCTGCCGCCAGTTGCCGTACAGCCGGGCATACTGCTGCGCATATCCATCGCTGTTGTTGGCGGCCTCGGCTTCGCCCTGCCGCCAGATCATCACCAATGGCTGATCGGCCAGCCCCGCCTTCCGTGTCCGGTACAACAGCCGCCCATACAGCGTATTTAGATTATCGGGCTGCGTACCGATTCGAATGAGATGAGTCGATATATCTGTCGACCCGACAGCTCCGTTGATAACGGCTGTCGGGATACTGTCTCGCTGGTAGATATAGCGTTGCAGTTCGACGCCCCACAGACTGTTCACGCCTTCAGCCGTATTGGTCAGGCACCAGCTCGTATCCGCCGGGTTGTAAGCGGCATTACCATTGTTGACACCGAACGATCGACAAAACGTGCTCCGAAACGGATTGTTATCGAAACGACCGACGGCGTTCGACTGACCCATAATCAGATAGGCATCCCCACAAACGATGCTGTCACGGGTAGCGATTCTGACCGAATCCCCAGCCGACCGGTGTTGAAAAAGCTGGAAACTATATTGGTGCGGCTCCGCCTTGATTGATGGCGTAACGCGGAATAGTCCGGCAGAATCGGCGATCAGACGTGTGTATGCGTATGGTTTCTGATCACGCAACGTGACAACCGATACCGTTGCAGCCGTCGGGTCAGTAATGCGGCCACTGACAGGCACGCCACAGCGGCTGGTAGAGGGGTCTCGGGCGTACAGTTGCAGCCGGGCAGGCCAACTGCTCAACGAAAGGTTTTGCCCATCGCTTTCAAAAGAAATAAAGAACCCAGCAAGAAAGATAAAGCGTACTAGCGTATTCACAAGACGGTGGTTATAGGCAGTCCACAAATTTATCCAATGGCTCGCTATATGTCATCATCTTGTACTACTGCTTTGTTCTCGATCTCCGCAATATCTGCCTTTACCGATAGATCAGGTATTTCTGCCGCATCGTTTTATAAGTGGCCAGATCCGGCTCCCAGCTCTTGCGAATGGTCGCTTCGGATACACCCGCCGTCAGTTGCAACCGTAACTGATCCGTACCGGACAACCGGTCGAACCCACCGCCTGCCAGGAAGAAGGTCGACTTGTTGGTAGCGCGTTTGTAAAAATCGAACAGATAATCGAGCATCAATCCCGTTTTCGAAATGGGGGCTTGCGTCAGATCGAGCCCGTAGCATAATTTACCCTCCTGCGGTGGATTCATCGCCCCCGGCTTGTCGACAGGCGTAAACTCGTACGGACCGTACTTGGTATATGGCGAACCAATCACCTGAAATTGCTTGTCGGTACCCCGACCGACACTGACGACTGTCCCTTCGAAAAAGCAGAGCGACGGATACAGAAGAACAGCCTGCTGGTTGGGCAGATTGGGTGATGGCCGGACCGGTAGCACGTAGGGGGTCTGGTGCGTGTAGTTCTTCACCGGAATCACCGTCAGCGAACAGGTTTTGTTAGGCCCGAGCCAGCCTTCTCCGTTGATCATACCCGCCAGTTCGCCTTCGGTAAGCCCATAAACAACGGGGATCGGGTGCATCCCGACGAACGATTTAAACTTCGGGTTCAGCACCGGCCCGTCGACGTAATGGCCGTTCGGGTTCGGCCGATCGAGCACAATAAGCGGTTTCTTCGCTTCAGCGCAGGCTTCCATGACGTAGTGCATGGTGCTGATGTACGTATAGAACCGGCAGCCTACGTCCTGAATATCAAACACGACAACATCGAGCGAGTCCATCTGAGCGGGTGACGGCTTGTGGTTGGCCCCGTACAGCGACGCGATCATAACCCCCGTTCGGGGATCGCGACCGTTGCTGATTTTCTCCCCGTCGGTAGCTTCTCCCCGAAAGCCATGCTCCGGTGCAAAAATCGTTTTCACCGTGATACCGAGTGCCAGCAGACTGTCGACAAGGTGCGTTTTACCAATTCGCGAGGTATGGTTGACAACCATTCCGACGCGCTTACCCTTCAGCGCAGGCAGGTAGAGGGCCGTCTGTTCGGCACCCGGCACGACAGTCGTACGGGCGACACTGGCAGTACCCGTTTGCTGCGTGGATTGCGCCTGACAGGCCATGGATAAACTAACGAACAGAGCAACTAGCAATCGACAGACAGGTTGTAGCGACATAAAGGCAAGAGCGGTTTTTACAAAAATAGGCGATTCGACCAGACGCTGCGTCGAATCGCTCAGGATTGTCCACGCGTTCAGACAAACATAAGCTACAGTCTGGTAGACTATTTATTTCTCCTGTCCGCAGTCAGCAACGGATGTGCTGCCATTGCTAGCTGCGGATAAGCAACACAATGCTAAAAATTGATTTCGACAGACGGAATTTCGCTCGATTTACACCAGCGGTAAGGCTGATCCACGTTTCTTTGTAGTTAGTAGCTTGTCGGCCGGGGCGGTCGACAATATTCGTTCTTAGTCAGGCACTCGTACGTTGAATCTTTCTTTATTTCTGGCCCGCCGGGTGCGTCACGCTCCGCAGGGCAGTTTTTCCGCTACCGTTACCCGAATCGGCATTGGCAGTATCGCACTGGGGCTGGCCGTTATGATCGTTGCCTTCGCGGTCCTGTACGGCTACCAACGGTCTATCCAGCAGAAAATATTTCTGTTTGGCGCGCACTTACAGGTCAGTAAATTCACGAACAACCGGTCTCTCGACGACACGTCCTTACCACTGAACACGCCCTTGTTCAAGGCCGGAACCAGCATTCCGGGGGTGGTCCATATGCAGGCGGTAGCGACGAAGCCAGGCATCCTGAAAACGCCCGACGAGCTGGCGGGCGTCGTGCTAAAGGGTGTCGGGCGTGACTACAACTGGAACCTGCTGCGCGAGTCGCTGGTTGCCGGAACGGTTCCCGAAGTCGGGGCCGACACAGGCAACGGGTCGACGCAGTTGCTGATTAGTCAGTACATGGCCAATCAGTTGAAGGCGAAAGTAGGGCAATCGTTACCGCTTTACTTTCTGGGTAATCCGCCCCGCGCCCGTAAAATGACCGTCGTCGGTATCTACGAAACGGGCCTGGAAGAAGTCGACAAGACGGTGGCGCTGGGCGATATCCGGCTGATTCAGCGCCTGAATAAATGGGGCCCCGACACGGTAGGGAGCTACGAAATTTTCGTCCGCGATTTCAATAAACTCGACCAAACCCGCGAGGCCGTCTTCGACCGACTGTCACCGGATATGCGACTGGTATCGGTCAAAGAGCAGTACCGCCCCCTCTTCGACTGGATGCTGCTGCTCGACCGCAACATGGTTATTCTGCTGGGCCTGATCGCCTTCGTCGCGTCGTTCAACATGGTGTCGGTGCTGCTGGTGCTGATGATGGAACGAACCCCCATGATCGGGCTACTGAAAACGCTGGGTGGCACCAATCCGCTTATCCGACGAGTGTTCCTCAACGTCGGCCTGAACATGGTACTCTGGGGCCTGGCGCTCGGCAACATTATAGGCATCGGGCTGAGTCTGATTCAGGACAAGTTCCGGCTGATTCCCCTCGATCCCAAGAACTACTTTATCAAGTACGTACCCATCGCCATCGACTGGCCAACGGTCCTGATCCTCAATGCCGCCACCGTCCTGCTGATTGCGCTGGTACTCTGGATTCCGACGATCATTATCAACCGTATCCAGCCGATACAGGCGCTGGCATTCAAGAAGTAATAGTATACCTATCACACTGGAGCTGTGACCTGGCAATGTGCTGGTGGTAGCTTGAGACGTCGACCGTGTACCGCTCAGCTTTCTTCGTATCTTTGGTACAATAGCCAGATACGATAGAACTATGATTACTCAGCGTCGACAGGAGAAAGCAGATACGGCATCCATTCGCCAGCATAAGATTCGTATTGTTACGGCGGCTTCGCTGTTCGACGGACATGATGCGGCCATCAACCTGATGCGTCGGCTCATGCAGGCATCAGGCGCGGAAGTGATTCACCTGGGACACAACCGGTCGGTGGCCGATATTGTCGACTGTGCGATTCAGGAAGACGTGCAGGGCATCGCCATAACCAGCTATCAGGGCGGGCATCTGGAGTTTTTCAAATACATGTATGATCTGCTCAGCGAACGCGGAGCGGGTCACATCAAGATCTTTGGGGGCGGGGGCGGGACGATTCTCCCCCGCGAAATCGAGGAGTTGCACGCCTACGGCATTACCCGCATCTACTCGCCCGACGATGGCCGGGCAATGGGCCTGCAAGGTATGATCGATGACCTGCTGGATCGGTGTGATTTTGAACTGCCATCCGCTGGCAACGACAGCATCGCCCGGCAGATCACCATCGCTGAAAACGACGGTCCGACAACCGGCACCCGCAAACTGACAACCGAAACTTGTCCTGTACTGGGTATCACCGGTACGGGTGGCGCGGGTAAATCGTCGCTGATTGATGAGTTGGTGCTGCGCTACTTACGAGCCTTTCCCGACAAAACGCTGGCGATCATTTCCGTCGACCCGTCGAAGCGGAAAACGGGCGGGGCCCTCCTCGGCGATCGTATCCGCATGAATGCCATCAGTTCCCCGAGGGTGTACATGCGATCGCTGGCGACGCGGCAATCGAACCTGGCCCTGAGCCGTTCCGTGCAGGATGCCATCGACATCTGCCAGGCCGCCGATTTCGATCTGATTATCGTAGAAACGTCGGGAATCGGGCAGTCGGACACGGAGATTACCGAACATGCCGACAAGACACTGTACGTGATGACGGCCGAGTACGGCGCGGCTACACAGCTCGAAAAAATCGACATGCTCGACTTCGCCGACGTCATTGCCATCAACAAGTTCGACAAACGCGGCTCAGCCGATGCCCTGCGCGACGTTCGGAAACAGTACCGGCGCAACCACAACGACTGGGACACTCCCGACGACGAACTACCCATCATCGGGACGATGGCGGCTCAGTTCAACGACGCCGGTATGAACACGCTGTTCGCCCGGCTCATGACGGTTCTCGCCGGGCCGCCGGGCGGTTTTTCAGTTTACGGTGAGGAACCTACTGCCCGGACAGCCACCGAAAACCGTAAACCGAATACAGTAAACCCTATTATCCCCCCCGACCGGGTACGCTACCTGGCCGAGATTGTCGAAGAAAGCCGGCGGTACGAGCGGTTTGTAGATGAGCAGACAACGCTAGCCCGGCAGTTGTATCAGCTCGACGGAACGCTGGCTATGCTTTTACCCTCACGGCAGCGGCCGACCGCCCCAACCCCTCCCGCGACGGCGGACCGCCCAGAACAGGAGAGGACGGGACGGTCGGCCGCTGCCGTGAGGGAAACCCTCGAACAGCTTCGCGCGCAACTCGACGCCCGGCTGCATCCCGACTGTCGGGCCTTACTGACGCAGTGGCCCGCCATACAAGCGCGCTATACCGCTGACTTTTACGAATTTACCATTCGTAACAAAACCATTCGGCAACCGCTGTACACCGAGACGCTGTCGCATCTGCGCGTTCCGAAAGTAAGCCTGCCGAAATACCATGATCTGGGCGACGTGCTGCGCTGGCTGCTGACCGAGAACGTGCCGGGTGAATTTCCGTACACGGCAGGGGTGTTTCCGCTCAAGCGGGACGGCGAAGATCCGACGCGGATGTTTGCGGGTGAAGGTGGCCCCGAACGCACCAACCGCCGGTTCCACTACGTCTCGAACGGGCAACCCGCCAAACGCCTGTCGACAGCCTTCGATTCGGTGACACTCTACGGCGAAGACCCCGCCCTGCGCCCCGATATTTTTGGTAAGATCGGCAATTCCGGCGTCAGCGTTTGTACGCTCGACGACGCCAAAAAGCTGTATTCCGGCTTCGACCTATGCGACCCGGCCACGTCGGTATCCATGACCATCAACGGACCGGCCCCCATCCTACTGGCCTTCTTTCTCAACACCGCCATCGATCAGCAGTGCGAAAAGTGGGTACGGGAGAATGCCACAAACCCCACCCCTAACCCCTCCCCATTAGGGAGGGGAACAAAAGTGGAACCGGAGGTTCCCCTCCCTAACGGGGAGGGGCCAGGGGTGGGGTTCATGGGGTATTCAGGCCCGCTACCCGACGGCAACGACGGACTTGGTCTAGCCCTGCTTGGCACGACGGGCGACCGGGTCGCACCGCGTGAGGTTTACGAGCAGATCAAAGCCGATACGCTACAACGGGTGCGCGGAACGGTACAGGCCGATATTCTGAAGGAAGATCAGGCGCAGAACACCTGCATTTTCTCGACGGAATTTGCCCTACGGATGATGGGCGATATTCAGCAGTATTTCACCGATCACCGGATACAGAATTTTTATTCGGTGTCGATTTCGGGCTATCACATCGCCGAAGCCGGAGCCAACCCGATTTCCCAGCTGGCCTTCACCCTGTCAAACGGGTTTACGTTCGTGGAATATTACCTCAGCCGGGGTATGCATGTCGACGATTTTGCGCCCAACCTGTCGTTCTTTTTCTCGAATGGTATGGACCCGGAGTATACGGTGATGGGACGGGTAGCACGTCGGATCTGGGCGAAAGCGATGCGGAATCGGTACGGGGCCAACGAGCGCTCGCAGAAACTCAAATACCATATTCAAACCTCGGGGCGAAGCCTGCACGCGCAGGAAATTGGTTTCAACGACATTCGTACGACACTACAGGCGCTGTTAGCCGTGTACGACAACTGTAACTCGCTGCATACCAATGCCTACGACGAAGCCATCACCACCCCCACGGAGGAGTCGGTCCGCCGGGCCATGGCCATTCAGCTCATCATCAACCGTGAATTTGGCCTGACCAAAAACGAAAATCCGTTGCAGGGCTCATTCGTCGTGGAAGAACTGACCGATCTGGTCGAAGAAGCGGTTTACCAGGAGTTTCTGTCGATCAATGAGCGGGGTGGTGTGCTGGGCGCGATGGAACGAATGTACCAGCGCAGCAAGATTCAGGAAGAATCAATGTACTACGAGACGCTGAAGCACAACGGCCAACTACCCATCGTCGGTGTCAACACCTTCCTCGACCCGGCCGGCTCCCCCACCCTGACGCCCGCCGAAGTCATCCGCTCAACCGACGACGAGAAACGGTATCAGGTCGACAGTTGCCGGGCGTTTCAGACCCGTAATCAGGAGGTCGCGGCAACGGCCATCGCGCAGCTACAGCAAACAGCCCTCACCAACGGCAACGTCTTCGAAAGCCTGATGGAAGCCGCCAAGGTGTGTTCCCTGGGTCAGCTTACCCACGCCCTCTACGCCGTCGGCGGGCAGTACCGGCGGAATATGTGATTGTAGCCCAGACGTCCACGTCTGGAGGCCGTCAGGCCAACTAGTGACAGCGGCAGCTATTTAGGCCGCTAATGCGTCCTCCAGACGTGGACGTCTGGGCTACAAAAAAACAGAGAGCCAGTACCGATGCGGTCAAAAGTACCCAACCATCGACGCATGACTTGAAGACTGGACTCCCTGTTGCACTGTGGGCAATAGCGTTGACTAATGATGCGCGTGTGTGGCGCGGCACTGACGGATGTTCAGCAGGTGCGTACCGACCAGCCCCGCCGATGCCGCGTAAGCCATGTATTCAAACCACTCGCTGTAGTCCTCCAGCAACAAACCAAGCGCAAACAGGGCCAGAAAACCCCACAGCGCCCACCGTATCGGGCTGGTTGCCCGCTGGGAAGCCGACCATACGGCGATGACGTTGATGACGATAAAAAGGTAATCCAGACTCAGGAACCCGATCCGCAGCGACTCGTAATTGAGCAGCGCCGACGTCATCACCAGTACCGGCGTAATCAGGCAGTGAATGATGCATAGAACGGAGCCGGTAATACCAACGTAATCAGCCCGGTGGCGGGATAGTGATTGATTCATAACGCACACATTGATGGCACAAAGGTAGTTATGAAATCGCATATTTGCAACAATGTTGCAAATATGTTCCTTGCGAACCGTAGCGGTGTTGTCCCCAGACGCTTCCAGTTGCTGGAGCCGCGTTAGCGGCTAACGGGTCGATGAACGTAGCCTACAGTTCCAACTGTTGGAAGCTGCCGGGGACAACCCGTAAACCGTATACAGAAAACCGAAAACCGTCTACCCTGAACCGTACACCGCGATTCGCGTTAGTAGTGTATGGCAAAAACCTCCCTTGCAACATTACTTGGCCGCGTCGGACTCGATTGGTTTCTGCTGGCCCTGCTGGCGATGATCGGCCTGGCCCGGCTTTGGCCCGAACCCGGTATGCAAACCGGACCGCTGTCGTTATCGGCGTTTACCAACTACGGCGTTTCACTGATTTTCTTTCTCTATGGCCTGCGGCTTAATTTCGATCAGCTCAAGGTCGGACTGCGTAATTACCGGCTGCACCTGCTCATCCACCTGACAACCTTTATCCTGTTCCCACTGCTTGTGCTGGGTGCCCGGGCCTTGCTGATTACGCCGGAAACCAGCTTACTCTGGTTGGGCGTATTCTACGTCGCGGCCCTGCCTTCTACGGTTTCCTCATCGGTTGTGATGGTTTCGATCGCCAACGGCAACATCCCGGCGGCTATTTTCAACGCCAGTATCTCCAGCCTGATTGGCGTGTTCATTACACCCATCTGGATGAGTGCGCTGCTTAGTGCCGGTAGCGGTCAGTTCGATCTGGAATCGATTATTCTGAAGCTGACCATTCAGGTTGTCGTACCGGTAGTGCTGGGGTTGCTGCTGAACAAGCAGTTGGGCTGGTTTGCCGAAAAATACAAAGGTGCCCTTCGCTACTTCGATCAGATCACGATTCTGCTCATCGTGTACACCGCCTTTTGCGAATCGTTTGCCATGAATCTGTTCCGCAACCTGTCGGTGGCCGATCTGGTCCTGCTGGCCGTGGGTATGCTGGCGCTTTTTTTCATCGTCTTTGGCTTTATTACCGTCATCAGTCGGTGGCTGCATTTCAGCCGGGAAGACCGGATTACGGCCTTGTTCTGCGGGTCAAAGAAATCGCTGGTGCAGGGTAGCGTGATGGCGAAGGTACTGTTTCCGGGTAGCGCGGCCGGGGTCGTGCTGCTGCCGATTATGATCTACCATGCCCTTCAACTGATCGTGGCCAGTATTCTGGCGAAGGCAATGGCCAACTGGAAGCCTATTCCGCAGCCTGTTTCCGACGATTCGACCACCCGCTGACGCCACTCGAGCGGTCAAAAAGCCGGTTCAGCCTGGTTCGTCGGTGAGCCGGTTAAACGATGCCCGGTCAATGGTCTCTAACCGTCAGTTAACCACCAATGACCAACTGACATGAAAAAGACACTCATTGCCGCCTTTTCGCTTTTCGTATTGACCGCCGGTAGCAGCATGGCTCAGCGCGTGTACCAGCGCCCGTTCGACAACCGCCCCCCTGCTTATGGCAATCAGGGCTACCCAAATGACCCCAACGATGAGTTTCGCGATGAACTGAAAATCGAACGGCTCGACGCTATTGTCGGTCTATCGCGCCGGCAGGAAAAGCAGTTGCACCGAATCGAAGACAATTACGACCACCTGTTCGCGACGTCACGCTTCACCCCACAGGGACTCCGACAGGCCCGCGCCCACAAGCGCGACGAGATGCTATCAGTGCTGAATCGCTCGCAGCGTGAACGGCTGTTTGCTGCCCAGCAAAACCAGCGTCCCGGCCGCCCCGGTGGCTTCTACGGACGCCGGTAGTCAGTAGCGTTCAACGCTTATGTATTTGACCGAAATTACTTTGGTTTAGGTCGAACTAACCCCTAAATCCCCTGAAAGGCAGGGCTGTTAAGTTCTTGATTTGATACTATCAGAAGCCAAATTCCCTTCGGTTCATCTACCCCCCAGCCCCCTGAAGGGGGAGCGTTCCGCGAAGAAATTACTCCCCCTTTAGGCTAATCTTGTAGGGGTTTTAATTCGGATTGAGTCCATAACCTAGTTTGATGAAATAAAAACGCTCCACTGCCTGACTCAACACCCTGAGACCA
>NZ_PVTE01000028.1 GCF_003002825.1 Spirosoma oryzae
TGGTCTCAGGGTGTTGAGTCAGGCAGTGGAGCGTTTTTATTTCATCAAACTAGGTTATGGACTCAATCCGAATTAAAACCCCTACAAGATTAGCCTAAAGGGGGAGTTGTTTCTTCGTGGAACGCTCCCCCTTTAGGGGGCTGGGGAATAAATGGACCGAAGGAAATTTGGCTTCTAGTAGTAGCAAATCAAGAACTTAACAGCCCTGCCCTAAAGGGGGAGAAACTAGCGCATGAACTGCTCCCCCTTTAGGGGGCCGGGGGGTATTTCGACCGAAGGAAATTTGGCCACAATCAGCGTTAAATTAAGCCCCCCCAGCTCTGCCCTTTAGGGCAGGGCTGGGGGGGTAGAGCAAACGATAGCGCAGTATCCCTAGTATGAAATGCTTCGCGGTAGGTAATGGGCCACGATAGCCGGGCTGCCACGTTCGTCCACTACACCACCCGGCGCGACGACTCGCGTACGATCAGTTGGGCGGGGAGCACGACGCTTTCGACCGGGGCCTGATCGGGCGTTTGCTTGTGACGCAGAAACAGCCGGGCGGCTTCGCTGCTGATTTCCCGTCCCGGCCGGGCTACTGTCGTCAGCGACGGATTGGTATAGGCTGCCACGGGCGCATTGTCGAAACCGGCAACCGCTACGTCGTCGGGGATGCGTAAGCCCCGCTCGGTGAGTACGCGCATCGCGCCGATAGCCACCTGATCGTTGACCCCGAAGATGGCGTCGGGGCGCTCAGCCCGGTCGAGGAGGTGCCGGGTCGGTTCGATGGCGCTGTCGATCTGGAAGTTGGTAGGCAGAATCAGTTCATCGCAGCGGGGCAGACCGTAATGTGTCAGGCAGTCGACATAACCGGCAAATCGCTGCTCCGACACGGTCAGGCCGGCGGGTCCACGCAGGTGGGCGATGCGTCGGCACCCCATCTGAATCAGGTGCTCAACTACGGCCCAGGCACCGTGGTAGTCGTCGGCCGTAACCCGGCTCACGGGGAGTCCGGCGTAGTCGCGGTCGATCAGCACGAGCGGGATCTGCCGTTGCAGCACCATCGTCAGATGATCGTAGCGGGCGGAATCGTAGGTTTCCTGCGCGACCGACAGAAAGATACCCTCGACCCGGTTGGCCAGCAGCCGCAGCACGTGCTCGGCTTCCAGCGCCCGCGATTCGCCCGTTACGCAGATCGTCAATGAGTACCCCAGTGGTTGCAACACCGTATGCAGCCCTTCGATCACCGACGATTCATAGCTATCGCTGATCGTCGGCACAATAATCCCCAGCACGCCCGACAGTTTGTTGAGCAGACTGAGCGACACCAGGTTACGCTGATACCCGGCCTGCTGCGCGTATTGCTGAATGCTCCGTCGCGTATCTTCGCTGATGGCATAATGGTCGTTCAGCGCCCGCGATACCGTCGAGGGTGAGCAGTTGAATTGCCGGGCAATATCCTTGATGGTTATGGGGGGCGCAGGAGTCATCAGAGGGCAGTACAGTAGGAACGGGCGAGTCGGTAGTTTTCAGAATCGAAGTACGCGCAATCGTCCGAATCTGATGCTATCCCGGCCTGTTTTTTACAACCGGCGATAAACCCTTCCCTACGGTATGCGGTCCAATGCACGGAACCACCCCCTCGTTTAACCATGTCTCGCTACGCCCCCCTCCTTCTCCTGATTGCCCTGCTGACCGGATGCAGCAGTGGCCGGACAGCCCTTCGTCACGGTCATTTTGATGTAGCCGTCAAACGAGCGTCGCAGCGCCTTCAGCAGAAGCCGGGCCTGAGCAAGCGCGGACACGGGTTGGCGTCCGACGTACTCCGGCAGGCCTTCGTGCTCGCCTACGAGCAGCACCAGACCACGATTCGTCGGCTGGCGACCAATACCAGTCAGCCGTTTCGCTGGGAAGCCGTTCTGAGTAGTTACAACGCCCTGCAAAAACTGACCGACGACGCCCGGACCTGCTCCGCCTGTGCCGACTGGCTGGCTCCCTACCCGGCCTCGTACCAGGATCGTCTGCTGGAAACCCGCCAGTTGGCCGCTGCCGATCGCTACGAACGGGCTGAGCAGGCCTACGCTTTCCGCCTGACCGATCGACTGGCCGCAAAGGACGCCTTTGTAAACTACCAGAAAGCGGCCGACTGGGTACCTGATTATCAGCAGTCCCGCGCCCGCGCCGACGATGCGTTCCCCTATGCGCTGCTGCGGGTTGCCATCGAACCGGTTAGTCCGAGCCGGGAGGTCAGTGCCGGCGATAATCTGGCCATCCAGCGGCTCATCCTGCGTAAGCTATCGATCAACACCCCGCCGTCGACCTTTGTCCGGCTGTACGCACCGGAGCAGGTGCAGGCCAGTATTGTCGACGGAGCGCCACTAGCCGAGGGCTTTCCGATTCATCAGGCGGTACGGATGCAGGTCGTCGATTACACGCCCTACAACGACGTTACGACCTCGTCCAGCACAACCGTTTACAGTGATAAGGCGTATAAGGTCGGCGAGAAAAAGATCAATGACTCTACGAAAGTCGACATCCTGGAGAAAGTAAAAGGCACACTGACGACGTTCAGGCGACACATCAGTGCCGGTATGATCATGCGCGTGCAGGGTATCGACGTTGGTAGTGGTCAGGTACTTTGGAACAATCCGGTCGACGAAACGCGTCGCTGGGAAACCGTCTGGGAAACGTTCTCCGGCGACACCCGCGCCCTCAACGGTCACTCGCTGGCCACCGCCAGTCTGCTTGTCCCCTCCCGCTGGCAGTTGTACGACGAGCTGGTCGATGAACTAGCCTACTCTGCTGCCCATCGGATTCGTACCCGATACAGCCGCGACGAGTAGCTTTATTTACTACACACTTTTGATATCAATACGCTGGCCGGCAACCACGCCCGTAGATAACAAAACGGGGCAGTACCCTTATATGATCGATTCTCACTGTGTTTTAAGTCCCGAAACCGGCTTAATATTGTGGTTTGGGGATGCCGCCTTGCGGGCAGTTAGTGAATCATGAATACGCGTATGGTCAGTACCGAGATTTCAGACTCCTCCGAATCGTTTCTTGCCGGGGGTGGCGAGATGGGACAGTTGATTCGCTCGAAAGACTGGGCGACTACCCCCCTTGGGCCCATCGAGACCTGGCCACAAAGCCTGCGCACCTCGGTCAGTCTGTGCCTTTCCTCGACCTTTCCGATTCTGATTGCCTGGGGGCCGGAGACCATTCAGCTGTACAACGACAGCTACCGTCCCATCTGCGGAGCCAAGCACCCGGAATCGATGGGGCAGAATTTCCGGATCTGCTGGGAAACCGCCCTGCCGGTGGTGGGCGATGCGTTCACGCGGGGGCAGCAGGGCCAGGGGACGTATATCCAGGATCAGCGCATGTTTCTCGACCGGTATGGCTACCTGGAAGAATCGTTTATGACGTTTTCGTTCGCGCCGATCCGGGATGAGTCGGGGCAGGTCGGGGGCATTTTCCACCCCATCACCGAGACCACCGATAAGATGCTCAGTGCCCGGCGCACGCAGGTACTGCGCGACGTGGCGACCCGTACGGCGCAGGCCAAGTCCCAGCAGGCGATCTACGATAGTATGCTGGATGCGCAATCGCTGTTTAATCTCGATCTGCCCTTTCTGCTTTTCTACGAACTGAGTCCTGACGGGCAACAAGCTACGTTGGTGTGCCGTTGCGGCCTCCTGCCGGACGAGGTACTACCTACAGATCTGACCGAACTCGCCGTCAAATCAACGCCGTGGCTGGCCAATCTTGACGAGGTACGGGTCATCACGGACTTGAGCGATCAGCTCAGTTATGTTCCGGCCGGACCCTACCCCGAGACACCCCACACGGCCGTCCGACTACCCATAACGCTGCCGTCACAAGACCAGCCGGTCGGTTTCGTACTGGCGGGGGTCAGTTCCCGACGTGCACTGGACGCAGATTACCAGACGTTCTACGATCTGCTGTGCAACACATTTAACACGGCGTTTTCCAACGTACACGCCTACCAGCAGGAACAGCAGCGGGCCGAAGCACTGGCCGCCATCGACCGGGCCAAGACGGCGTTTTTCAGCAACGTCAGCCACGAATTTCGTACTCCACTGACGCTGATGCTGGGGCCGCTCGACGAACTTCGGCAGCAGTTGGAACAGCAACCCGCCAGCATTCAGGCCCCCGTGATAGCGGCTCACCGCAACGCGCTACGCCTGCTGAAGCTGGTCAACAACCTGCTCGATTTCAGCCGTATCGAAGCCGGACGAACCCGTTCACATTTTCAGCCGGTCGAACTGGCGGGCCTGACGCAGGAACTGGCGAGTAATTTTCGCTCCCTGCTGGAACGGGCCGGTTTGCAGCTATTTGTCGATTGTCAGCCGCTCCCGTCGACGGCTTACGTGGACCGGGAGATGTGGGAGAAAATCGTACTCAACCTGCTGTCCAACGCCTTTAAGTTCACGCTTCAGGGGTCCATCCGGGTTAGTCTGACGGCCGAAAATGAGCAGGCCGTATTAGCCGTCACCGATACCGGCGTGGGCATTCCGGCGGCCGAGTTACCACATATGTTCGAGCGCTTCCACCGGGTCGAGAACGCGGGTGGCCGATCGTTTGAAGGCAGCGGTATCGGCCTGTCGCTGGTGCAGGAACTGGTGCATCTGCACGGGGGTACGATCCGTGTCAGCAGCGTGGAGAGGGTCGGCAGTACCTTCACCGTGCAGATTCCGCTGGGTCGCGCGCATCTACCGGCCGCGCAGGTCAGCGACGATCTGGCGGAAGGATCGCTGAGCACACTGGCCGATTCGTTCTTACAGGAAGCCACGTCCATGCTGGACGAAGTCGCGCCAGCCGCTGCTGGTGATGCCGACGACGACGCGGCTTTGACGAAAACGGACGGGCATGTGCTGATCGTCGACGATAACGCCGATATGCGGGCATACCTGGCCCGCTTGCTGTCGCCCTATTTCACGGTGCATACCGCCGTCCACGGTGCCGATGCGCTGAATCAGCTCCGCACGTTGACACCCCAGTTGATTCTGAGCGACGTGATGATGCCCGTCATGGACGGGAAAGAACTGATACGGCAACTCCGGCAGAATCCCGCTACCGCACTCATTCCGTTGATCTTTCTATCGGCTAGAGCTGGTCAGGAAGCGCGCATCGACGGATTGGAAGCCGGCGCGGACGATTACCTGGTCAAGCCGTTCTCGGCCGCTGAACTGCTGACCAAAGTAAGGGCGCAGATCAGTCTCGAAGCCCTGCGTCGGTCGTCGTCGCAGGCGGTGGCTGCCAGCGAAGCCCGCTACCGTCAGCTGGCGGAAGAGCTGGATGAACAAGTCCGGCAACGGACCGCTGAGCTGGAAACGCTGGTTATTCGCCTACAGCGCTCCAACGAATACCTGCAACAGTTTGCCTACGTGGCCAGCCACGATTTGCAGGAGCCGTTGCGCAAAATTCAGCAGTTCAGCGATCTGCTTCAGGGGCGACTGACGGAGGTAACTGGTGAACAGGAAGTCAATTTTCTGACGCGGATACAGGTAGCCGCAGCGCGTATGTCGACGCTGATCCGGGCGCTGCTGACCTACTCGCAACTCGACAACGCCGAACCCGAACGCCAGGCCGTTGCGCTGACGGAATCGGTGTCGACGGCCTGCGACGCGCTGGAAATCTCGCTGAGCGAAGCCGATGCACACCTGGACATCGACCCACTACCCACCGTATGGGGTCATTATTTCCAGTTGAGTCAGTTGTTCCAGAACCTGTTGAGTAATGCGCTGAAGTTCCGGCATCCCGGTCAGGCGGTACATATTCAGATTCGCTGTACAGCGGTGCCGTCGGATACGATTCCGCCCAGTGAACGCCCGCCCCAACTGGTTGATAGCTACTACCGCGTGGACGTTATCGACAATGGTATTGGGTTCGACGAAAAATACCAGTCCCGTATCTTTCAGGTGTTCCAGCGCTTGCACACCAAAGGTGAATATGAGGGAACCGGCATTGGGTTGGCGATCTGTCAGCGCATAGCCATTAACCACGGGGGCTTTATCACGGCCCGCAGCCAACCCGATCAGGGAGCGACGTTCAGCGTCTACCTCCCCACCCAGCCAACCACGGCGGTACCTGACTGACGGCCAAGGTACTTCGGCGACCGCCGGGCGGTCTTACTTAACGCGCGCCCAGACTTCGTTGAACGGCCCGGTCAAGGTCATGGTGTCTCCGACGACGTTGATGTTGTACCGGTACGTCTGTCCAATCAGGCCACCGGTTGTTTCGTTGGCGTAGTCGATTGTCTCGGCATACGAATTTCCATCCAGCAGATAGGTGCCGCCGTGATGATACAACGTGATATTGGTTGCCGGGTCGCACTGGGAGAACATCCAGTGTTTATCGCGTATAAGCTTTATTTTCCTGTCTGGCGAGGTAGCAGCCCCACCAACGTTCCGCACGAAGCGCCAGACGCCATTCACCGCGTTCGTCTGCCCCGCCGTCCCAACCGCCTTCCCATCCGTGCGGTTGACCGGCGATTTCGAACTGGAACAGGCACTCAGTAGCAATACGAATCCCCCAAGAAAGGCTAGTTGTTTTTTCATGAACTGTGTGGTTTGCGCGGTTTAGATAGACCCGCCGTTTGTAGATGCAGCACAGCACTACTTTCCACACAGTCAACATTCAGAAATCAGCGAAGTAACCGTTTATAAATAACCAATAGGTTTGCTTTAGAAAGTGGGCCAAAGACTATTGGATTAGCTAACTCTAATATGATCTGTTCCAGGTTCAAATTCCGGTATGCTACGTCGTCACGACATTCAATGGTGTTGGCCCAATCCGCTAAGTCTTGAAAAGTGACTTCATCTACTAGGCAGCGATGAATTACCGAGGATAAATCCTGCTGGTCTATTATATATAAGGCTGTTGGGCAATCCCAGGGATAATAACTTAACTCGGTAACCAAGACAGACAACCCCTGCTGGAACAAAACCAAGTCCCGAACTATTTCTTGCCGACCTCTCACGTTCACGATGCTATAAAAACCTAACCTAGGCCCTTTAAAAACAGCTTGTTATTCTGCTGACTATAATATGACCCGCTTGTTAGGTTGTCCCAACCTGAGCGGCTAGCCTGTCGCTTGACTGAGCCTTATACATCAAACGCGGACAGTGACCAAGATACTGGCACATAAGCCTCTATGCTTGAACGCTCCAACGCCACCATGCGCTAATGGCGACCGTAGAAAGCCTTTACACATATGGCCAGCTGGGTGCCAATTTCGCCAAGGAACATGCTGCCTGTCGCTAGAGAGACGAAATGGAAAAATTAAAATTTATCAGTGTTCATCTTTTGTACCTCAAGTACAAAGTCAATCGAAACACCAATAGCATTGGCTATCTGCTCAACAGTTAAAGTGTTTAAACCTAATAGGTTTGCTACAGCATTCATCTGAACTTCCAACTTTGCTTCTTGAATTTTCTGCTTCTCAGCATTGACCGCTTCAGCATTAGCCGCTGTCACACGGGCAAAATAAGCCCGCTCCTCCGGAGTCATTTTTCGAGTGTCTAACTCATTAATAGCCCGCTTAAGCCATTCCTCATTCCAGAAAGCGGGGTACTGCGTAGGTTCGGTTGTATGGAGCGTCTTCATAGTATAAACCAGTTTTTCTAAGTCAGTCTGAATCTCAGCCACTTGCTTGTGAAACTTAGCCAATTCTACGGTAATAAACGTCATCTGGTTGTCAATGATTTCACCTTCCTCACTTCGCAGGTTAGCAACGGTGTGAAAATGGGTCATTGGCAAAATATTCTTGGCTAGAATGGCAATGGCGTAGATTTTAGGCAAGTTTGCATAATCGAACTCGCCCCGCTCCACAACGGTATTGAACTTGTGCAGGGCGTAAAACTTCATGCGTTGCACAAAATGTGGGGCTAAACCTAATTGCATTTCGACAATGAACTGACTACCGTTTTCGTCTGTACAAGCTAAATCAAAAATGCCACTCCGGCTGTCGATAGTCAGAGCTTCGAAAGCATTCTTATCGAAATGTACTTCTCGGATGGGTGTATCTGATTTGATAAGGGCCTGCAACGCTGTACGAAGGAACAAACTGTCAGCTTCGTTACCGAAAGTAGCTTTGAAGCCGTAATCTGAAATAATAGGAATGTAAACGCCTGTCTCCATGTAGCAAAATTACCCGAAACCTTGAAGAGGACCTATCAGACGTGGCTTGACTATCTATATAGAGTGTTCTTAAGAAGACACAGCTTCCCTTACACCACCTTTCTATTACCCCAAGAATCCCTTTTCATACAAATAGTCGAAAATCAATTTATCGACGCCTGCGACTTTGTCTTTGTCGGCGTGGGTAAACCACGCGATTTCTTCAATTTCCGAACTTGCTTGTAGCTGTCCGTGGTACTTACCCGAGTAGCAGGTCATTTTCACGGTAACGCCTTCCGGCTGACCATGCGCCTGTGCTTCGAACGTGCCAATGTATTGTAATGTCTTTTCATCAAGTGATACGGTCAGCTCTTCGCATACTTCCCGGAGTAGCGCCTGCTCGTCGGTTTCGCCAGCATCCCGTTTACCACCGGGAATATAAAAGACATCTTTCCCGTAGCTTTTTGTTAGCAGAATGGTTTTGTCGTTCAACTCGACCCAGGCAAGTTTGTCGATCTGTTTCATCGGTAGCAAAGGAGTAGACTGGTTGCGTATACGTTATCGGTGGGGTTGCGCAGCTGCGTGTTTCGAGAGCAGCTGTAAGGTGTGTTCGAGTGCTTTGGTGTCCGTCCACTCGTCGTGGCCGGGGATGACCCATTTCGCCTTACCAAACCGATCCATCACCCGCCGAACCGACTTGCTCCATTCCGACAGGTTGGCCTCGCCAATATAGCCCAGTCCGAAAGCAGCCACGCTTTTCACGAAGCAGCCACCGTGCAGAATCTGCTGCCTGGGTAACCAGACCACGATGTTGTCGCTCGTGTGCCCGGCACCGGGGAAGTACGTCCGAATGGGCACGTTGCCGATGGTAAAGGTAGTGTCGGCGGGGAGGATGTCCTCCGGCGATTCGTAGCCGGACGCCACGGTTTTCTGCGCCGTCAAGGCCGTACTGACGACCCGTATGCCTGCTTTCCGCAACTCGCCAATGCCACCCACTTTGTCGTCGTGCGAATGGGTGACGATGCATAGCCGGACGGGTTGTCGTAAGCTGTCGGCCACCCAGCGAAGTAGTTGCCAGGTGTTGTCGGTACTGTCTTTGGTATCCCAGCCCGTGTCGATCAGCACGACGCCGTCGCTGGTATTGACAATCAGCCCGTTCGACGGCACGGGTTCGCCCTGATACATACCGTAGGTGGTATGTACATACACGCCATCTGTCAGTGGCGTAACCCGCAGTTTCGGCTTCGATGCAGATTGCGCCGTTGATGCATGGGCAATCAGTAAACCCAGACAGATACAGATTAATTTTCGCATGATATGTGGTTAAGTAAAGCCAATCAAACCGCAGACCTATCACTTCATAGGGTGCTTGCCCCATTCTTTGGGCGGATAGGCAAAGACGAACCGCAGGCGCAGATGCCCATGTTGCACGGCCCCGTGCCGGTACGTCACTTTGGCTCGGTTATCGTAGAAATCACTGCCATAAATCTGGTCGACCGGACCGGTAGGCAACTTACAATCGGTAGCCGTAGCCGGTGGTCTCGTGTACTCGATCAATACCGAAGCGCCCGATGTATCCAGCAACCCGGTGGCCAACAGGGATATGGTGACACCGCTTCCGGGATCGCTTTCTGATTTACCGATGTAGAACGTAGTATCACGGTCGACCCGTCCAAGCTGTATGTCGGGGTCCGGGAGCCTGGTTAGGTCAAGGTAAATAACTACGACAGCCAGCAAACCGACCAGTCCACCGATAAAGATAGCCATCCCCCATACGATATCTTTCAATACACCGATTGCTTCCGACATACAAATCTGTTACTACCTGCGTCCTACCCCAATGCGGGATTGCGCCACTGCTTTCGATAAGGATCGCACACCAGTTTTCCGCCAGCGTAACTTACACGGTGTTCACACCGACACCCTGCCGGATAATCGATCGGCTCGTCGCGGCATGACACAGGGACTTGGCGAATAGCGCCATCTTTTAGTGCAATATATCGAATACCAGCTCGCGGAGGATGTCGGTTTCGTTCATAGTAGGCGCGTCGATGCCTTTACTTAGCGCGTCGGCCCGGCGGATGGCGTGAATGATCGCGGCCACTTTCGGCAGCGGAAACGTGCGGGCCGCCGACAGATAATCTTTCACAAAAAACGGGTTAACCCCCAGCACGCCCGCCAGCGCCTTCTCCGACTGATCTTTGCTGGCCTGCACCAGAATCACCTTGCTGAAATACGCAAACAGTTGCGCCAGCACCACTACCAGCGGGTTGTCTTTGGCATTTTTGCCCAGATAATCAACGATCTGATTGGACTTCACCACATCGCGCCCCACCAGCGCTTTCTGCAATTCAAACACGTTGTATTCTTTGCTGATACCAACCAGCCGCTCGACGGTTGCCGCCGAAATCTCTTCGCCGACGTGCAGGTTGATCATGATCTTATCGATTTCGCTGGCCAGCCGTTTCAGGTCATTACCAATATGGTCGGCTAGGAGCTGACAGGCTTTGGGGCTTACTTTCGTCCCCTGTTCGCGGCAATATTCGCCGACCCAATCGGGAATCTTGTTGTCGTACAGTTTTTTGATGCCCAGCAGCTTGCCTTTGTTGCCGAACGCTTTCACCCAGGCCTTGCGCTCGTCAAGACCGGGCTTGCCGTCTTCTTTCGTGTAACACAGCATCAGAATCGTGCTGGACAGCGGGTTCAGCGCGTAATCTTCCAACAACGTCTGCGCCGATTTATCGTTGATACCAGCCAGTTGCTGGGCTTCCTTGACGAGTACCAACTGCCGCTCGGCCATGAACGGGTAGCGCCGGGCGTAGTTGATCACAGCCCCAACATCAGCATCTTTCCCGAACAGCACAAACTGGTTGAATCCGCGCTCCGCAACCGGAACGGCCACTTTTTCGAGTTCATCAGCAACACGGTCCAGGTAGTACGGTTCGTCGCCGTGTATGAGGTAAACGGGGGCAATGCGTTTGTTCCGGATATCTTTCAGCAGGGTGTCAACGGCGGCAATCAATTCGGTAGTCGGTTTGCGGTTTTTAGTGGTCGGTTCAGGCCCGGAAGGCAGCTACGTGGGCAACGAGTTCGGGCCAGAACCGATTGAACTGCGCCCGGATCGGTTCGTAAAACCGAATCAGATCGTCGACGGCCGTATCCAGACCCGACACGTAGGGCGTCCGGCGGGCAATACCGTTGAGCGCCTGATCGATTCCCGTCGTGGTCTGGTAACTCGCGACCCAGTCGTAGCGAACCATGGCGTCGAACATCCGGCGGGCCGACGGTGGTAGCCGGTCACCATGTCGGCGCAGTGTCGTGTAAAAATACGTCGTAAATGGCGAGAGTGGTTCGCCGGTCAGTGCCGAAAACTGGGTCGCCAGCATGTGATCGAAGAAGACGTCGACGGCAACACCCGCATACTTGTGGCAGCGCGGGCGCAACAGGTCGCGCACAACCGCAACGGCCGGGTGGCTATCGGTGAACGCGTCGATAGTCCGGTGAATACGAACCCCCTCGACCTCAGCCGGTCGCAGTCCGTGCCGTGGGCTGGCCGGGTCACCTTTGATAAAATCACCGATAAAGTTGCCGATCAGCCAGTCGTCGTTGCGATTCGACAGGTACGCGTGTGCGAGAATGTTCATGCCCCCTGACGAACGACGTCAGGCTGACCGGGGTTCCCTTCTTCGGCCAGTGCCGGCTGATCGGCCGCTGCGTATCGCTCGACCGTCACACCGAACCGGCGCAGGAATTCGACGCCTTCATCGACGCCGATACCTTTGTAAGCGGCATAGGAATTCAGGTAAACGACCCGCGCGATTTTCATGCTGTAAATGATCCGGGCGCAGGCAATACAGGGCGACAGCGTGACGTAAATGGTTGCGCCTTCGATGGCAGCGCCGTTTTTAGCGGCATACAGAATGGCGTTCTGTTCGGCATGCAACGCCAGCGAACATGACCCTTTCGAGTCGCGCGGACAGCCCACACCGGGAAATTCTTCGTCGCAGTTGTGTGTACCGGCGGGCGGACCGTTGTAGCCAATCGAGATGATACGCGTGTCCCGCGCCAGCACCGCGCCGACCTGCGCTTTGATGCAATGCGATCGTTTGGCCAGGTCAACCGCCAAATTCATAAAAATATCGTCGAACCGGGGACGAGCCATGTGTCAATGTGTAGTTTACGGTGGTCCTGAACTGTGTCTTGAACTGTGATTTATTTGATTACGCTGATAGGCTGTGATTTTTGAAATCAACGCAATCAAAACGATCAGACGAATCACAGTTAAAGATTGTCCGAACTGCGATTCGTCTGATCGCTTTGATTGACTATGATTATCTAGAAAATCAGGAAACTCAATTCACCCGCAAAGATCACAACTCAGACCAATCATAGCCAATCAGCGTAATCATAAAAATCACAGTTTAAGATTGTCTGAACTGTGATTCGTCTGATTACGCTGATCACATTGATTCCTAGAAAATCAGGACAATCATAGACATTAGACGAATCACAGTTAAAGATTGTTCTGAACTGTGATTTGTAGGATTACGCTGATGGGCTGTGATTTTCTTTATTAAATCAGTGAAATCATCTCAATCATACAAATCACAGTTCAGGACAATCAGCGGTCTTCTTCGAGCGGAGCCACTCGGGCTTGTTGGTCACGACGCGGGCTTTCAACTCGTTCAGCATGGCGTACAGGCCGTAGTACGTGCGGTTGACATACAGACCGTCCTGCGAGCCACGCGCCACTTTTGAGCTTTTCAATTCCTCAACGTGGGCCAGCCCCTCGGCGAAGGCGTACACTTTGTTGAAGTACTCATCGTCGCCGAAATCGAAATGATCGACGGCGAACGGCTCTCCCAGCATCCGGATCATCTGCTTGAACAGGTCGGAGAAGAACGCCCGGTCTTTTGGCGAGTCCTGCGGGGTCAAAAACTCCAGGTTATCGAAAATCTGCTCCGTCAGCACGTCGTCCTCGATCGTATCGGGGTTGATCAGCCGGAAGTAATTATCGTAGTAGAAATCGGGAATGACCTTCACGCAGCCGAAGTCGATGACGCCCATCGTACCGTCGGCCCGCATCAGAAAGTTACCGGGGTGCGGGTCGGCATGTACCTGCCGTAGGGTGTGGATCTGAAAATCATAGAAATCCCACAGGGCCTGCCCGATACGATCGCGCACTTCCTGCGACGGGTTCGTCTTCAGGAATTCTTTCAGGTGCAGCCCGTCGAGCCAGTCCATCGTCAGGATTCGCTTTGACGACAGGTCGGGGTAGTATTTCGGAAAGACCAGGTTGGGAATGTGGGCACAGGCTTCCGAGATTTCGATGCTCCGCCGAAGCTCAAGGCCGTAATCGGTTTCTTCCAGCAGCTTCGACTCCACCTCGCCCATGTACCGGTCAATGTCGCGCTCGTTGAGGTTCAGCAAGCGAACGGCCAGCGGTTTGGCAATTTTCAGGTCGGAACTGACCGCGTCGGCCACACCGGGGTACTGCACTTTTACCGCCAGCTTCTTTCCATCTTTCCACGCCTGATGCACCTGCCCGATGCTGGCGGCATTGACGGCGTCCATCCCGAATTTATCGAACAGCTCCGACGGACTTTTGCCAAAGTAAGTGCGAAACGTCTTGACAACCAGCGGGCCCGACAGCGGGGGTGCCGAGTACTGCGCCATCGTAAACTTGTCGGTATACGCAACCGGCAGCAGCCCCCGGTCCATACTCAGCATCTGCGCCATCTTCAGGGCCGAACCCTTCAGTTCGCTCAGTGCATCATAAATGTCGGCGGCATTGTCTTTATGCAACTCTTCCTTCGACAGATCGGGGTCGAGCAGTTTCTTGCTGTAATGCTTGATATAATTCCCGCCGACCTTCATCCCTGCTTTCACAAACTGGCTGGCACGGGCAACTTTGGTCGTCGGAACGGAGGTCTGCGTTTTCATAAAGCAATGAGTGATTTAGCGAATGAGCGAATGAGTGAATGCTTGGTATTCGCTAATTCACTCATTCACTCATCTGCTCATTTATTTTGGTACACGAACTTGGCGAAGTCGAACAGGGTATCGAGGGGGGAGCGACCGATCAGATCGAATGCGGTATTGACGGCTTTCTCGATGGCACTGTCGGTTTTTTCAAACCCTTTGCTGACGTCGCGCACCCAGAAATCGAGTACGAACAGGGTTTGCGCCCAAAGCGCGTCAGGATAGCGATCAGTCACGAACGGGCGGGGCTCCACTTCTTTGCTTTCGCGTCCTTCGGCCAGCAGATCGCGGGCGTAATCGTAGAAGGCGTCCTTGAATGGGTGCAGCACCTGATTACGCATAGCCTTGTTGCGAGCCCGCGCTTTCTGCATGGGTGTCGCCCCGGCCGTATCGCCTTTGAGCCGCCCGTAGCTGTAGACGACGAAGCTGCGCTGCGCTTTCAGCAACTCGATCCAGGTATAGTAGAAGGCCAGCAACTTCTCGCGAACCGAATAGCCCTGATAGGTTTCGTCGGCATCGACTGTCTTGCGGGCCTGCTCGAACAAACCCAGCCAGACGTCAGCTTCGATGGCGTCGAACGATGCGTAGTCATTATAAAAGTCGGCTTCTGCCAGTTTCAGCTTTTTGGCGAACTGAAAAACGGTGGTGGGCTGCTGCCCCGTTTCCAGCACATAATCGACGTAAGCTTTACGTATTTTTTCGGCTGTCTCCATACAGTAAGGGAACGGTCTGTCTGCGCGAAAAGTTTGTCCTGGTCGGGGCAAAATAAGCTTGTTAATTATGCTTAAATCGATGTCGGCAGCATACCCGGCAATCCAGTTTTTCGTGGGTTACAACGCAACTAAACGACCATACCGATGCGCCTGTTCTATCTACTCCCCCTCCTGTTGATTGCCACCTACGGTACTGTTCACGCACAGACACCCATGAAGCGGGAAATCGGTCTGCGATCCAGTCTCGGCAACCCCCTCAACGCGGGTTTCATCTACAAAAAGCAACTGGCCGAAAACCGCTATCGGCGTTACCGGCTGGGCTTTGTCGACGCAACGGTAAACATCAAAAGTCCGGCGACCCTAAGTCAGTATACGGCGGGTGCGGCCATCGGTACCGAGTTTCGGAAAGACCTCGACGACCGGCTGCAATTTATTCATGGCCCTGAAGTCAACGCGTCACTGTCGGTTATTGCCGTTGGTAACGCTAACACGATCGATCAGTATACCCTGGTTACACCCCGCATCGGCATCGGCTACGTGCTGGGGGTGCAATACAACTTCAACAGTCGATGGTATGTCAACCTGGAAACGATTCCGGGCCTGGCAGTCGAAGCACAGTACGGCTATCCTGACTCGTCGCCGACCTACACGGTCATGGCAAACATCAATCTGGCTACCGTTGGCCTGACGGGTGCGTACCGCTTCTAAAACAATCATCTCCGACGCGGAAAACAACTGAATACACTGGAAAAGCTAACTTTTACCGAACTTGGGGCGTTAAATCGGTAATCGTTTTCGACTATGACTTTGTACATGCATACGTTTATGTGTGCGCTCAGCCTGACGCTGTGTGTATTTGTTACCCGCCAGAGCTTTGGTCAGTATGGCGGCTATGGGGGTGGTTACGGCGGCTATGGGGGCCGGATGGGTGGTATGGGCAGCCAGATGGGGCAACCAAGCAGCCCCCGTGCCAGCATACCCAACATTGCCGGCGATATGGCCAACAAGGAAACCAAGTGGCTCAAGGAAAATCTGTCGCTGACAAAAGACCAGGCGAAAGAGGTAAAGAGCCTGAACAACGAATACGCGAAAGTTCAGCAGGACGCCATCAAAGACATCGTCGGCACCAACACCAGCGGTCGCCCCTCGCCCGAAACGATCAAGCAGATCAAGGAGTCGATGCTGATGTTCAACGAAGAAAAGGAAGACAAGTTGAAGACGATTCTGACACCCGAACAGTGGGAACAGTACCAGTCGAAGAAGGAAGTCATGCAGAAGGAGATCGGCGGCTACCGCCCACCCGCACCCAAAAAGACAGGTCCCGATTCGACAGGTAAGGCAGGACAGTAAGTTTTCGGCATACGGTTTTCAGTTTACGGTGGGGTAACGCAGCCCAGCTTTATAAGACAGGCATCGTCCGAAAACCACCATAAATTGTAAACTGTATACCGTATACCGAAAACCTAAAACTCACTAACATAAGCGCCCATTTGCCGAACCGAGTGGCAGGCAATGTGGCGCTTTTTTGCGTCCGCCAGTAATTGATCCGTCAGTGGGGTACGACTGGAATCGTCGAAAATGATATGCCGGGCAACCACACGATTGGCCAGCTGATTCCAGTCGCGCAGGGCATTCCGACGAATAATCAGGTAGTCGACTACGGCGGGTAATCGCCAGCGGTGGTAATCCGACAGCCGGTTGACAAGCAGCACTGACCGTCCCTGCCAGACCAGCAGGCTGTAATCACGACGATAAACGACAGCAGGTTTGTCAGCGCTGTTCAGCGACGCGTGCCGGATGTCGACCCACTCCGGGTTCGCAATACCCCAGCTACCGAATGTATTTTTCAGGTAAAAGTCGTAAGAGCGCTGATCAGTCGTATCAAGATCGGTGAGCAATCGACTACGCTTACCCGTGGTGACGCTAACGGCCGTGCGGTGGGGCAGAAAATGAACGGCCAGCCGACGTTGGCCTAACTGATCGGTGTCGCTTACTAGCATCAGGACCACCAGCACGAGCGTCGTAGCGCTCAGCGGCCACAGCCAGTTCTGGTTACGACTCAATAGCAGCGTAGCGCCCAGCAGGATGACGGCGTAAATCAGCACTAACTCGACCGGCGACAGCCACAGGTTATCCCAGGCAGCACCTGGCAACTGCCCCGTCCAGCTGACGGCTTCGTTGAGTAACCAGGCCGTTTTCTGCACACCCCAACCGAGTGCATCGTTCAGGTACGGCATCCAACTAAAGGCCAGCGTCGCCATAGCCAGCGGCAGCAACGCCATTGACAGGACCATCACCACCGGGTTGGCCAGCAGGAAGTAGGTCGGGAACTGATGAAAATAATAAACGCCCAGCGGAAACGTAACGAGCTGTGCCACCAGCGCCACCGCCGTAATCTGCCAGAGCTTGTTGGCCCACCCGTACCGAAACGTCAGCGACTGATACAGGGGCGACTGCCACATGCCGATGCCCAGCACCGCCAGCGACGACAGTTGCAATCCCGCCGAAAATAGGGCGTATGGGTCGTAGAGCAGCATAAAAAACAAAGCCACGCTCAGCGAATGCCCCGTCGGTGCCCGGCGTTGCAGCGCCTTCGCCAGCAGCAGCATGGAGAACATAGCCGCCGACCGCAGCACCGGCAGCGAGAAGCCTGTCATCAGCGCATAAAACCAGAGCACGGCCAGTTGCAGTGCGATCAGCCAGACGCGGTCGTCGCGCTTGCCGGCCGTAATACCGATCAGCCACGTAAGCACGAAAAACAGGATACCCACGTGCAAGCCCGATACGGATAGAATATGGACGGCACCGGCCGTGGCATAGGCCCGGTATTGGTCCGAGTCGAGATCGTCGCGCACGCCCAGGATCATGGCGTTGACGATGCCGTACTCGGCCCGCGTACCGATCTGCCGGGTCAGCACGCTATCAGCCCACTGATTGACGCGTATTGCGGTCGCGGTCAATCGATTGGGCGGGTCAACACCGAGCACCCGGCGCTGCCAGGGGCGCAGGTACTGCTGATGATAGATGTTCCGGCGGCTCAGGTACGTCTTGTAATCGAATTCGCCGGGGTTGAACGGCGGATCGATCAGGCGGGGCGCTCCGTTGACCAGCCATACTTCGCCGTAACGCGGCAAGATACCGGCGGTTTTGTCCAGGTACACGATCACCCGGCCGCTCAGCGGTTGCCAGTCGGCAGTAGGCCCCCACCGTCCCTGGGTCACGGCCAGTTCGACGCGGTACGTTTTGGCGCGTTCTTCGGGCTGCGCCGTCACGACACCCTCGTACGCCCGCAGTGTATCGCTCAGGTGAATCAGGTTGTCGGCATCGTTGCGGGCCGTATGCAGCCAGGTTACTCCCCAACCCAGCGCCATTAGTAGCCCGGTCAGCGCAACGCCAAGTACGACGCCCGCCTGCCGGAACGCGTTTCGCACCAACAGCCAACCAATGAGAACGCTCCCGACCACGGCCAGCACAGCGGGTAGCCAGTACTGATCGGGTAACCAGATGTAGAGCAGAATACCAGCCGCCAGCCCGGCGACGGCGCGCACGAACGGCAGTACGGTCATTGTTTGGGATAGGCCGACGCAGGGAGAATCATCTTGGCGTGCATGATACCGCATTCATCGAACTGCGGGCCGATTGGTAGGAAGCCAAAGCCGGCGTAGAGGGGCATCGCCGTCAGCTGGGCATGCAGGTAAATACTTTCGATTGGTTCGGGTAGCTGGCTAAATACGGCATCGAGCACGGTACGAACCAGCGCCTTGCCAACACCTGCGCCCCGAAACGCACTCAGCACGGCAAACCGCTCCATCTTGACACCGTTCGACGTGCGACGCCAGCGGGCGGTACCGGCCGGTACCCCATCCACACGGGCCAGAAAGTGTTGGCTTGTCGTTTCGAACTCGTCGTATTCGTCCTCGGCCGACACGTTTTGCTCCTCGACAAATACGCGCCGACGAATGGCGTAAGCGGCATCCAGATCTGCCGAATCGGTAACGGGAAAAACAGTGATCATACGTTCAGGCTATAGGGTGTGCGGTTTTCGGTTGTACAGTTTACGACAAGCTATCACCTGACACCTGCCTTACCTACCGCACCGAAAATCCGTTCGGGAAAACCGCAAAATAATAAACTGACCCTGTAAACCGACTACTGTACGACCGAAAACAGCTAGTTCACCACCAATCGGCTGCTGACGGCTTCACTGTCGGTCTTCACGCGAACGATGTATATACCCGCCGATAAGCCGGTCGTCGTTAGGGTTACCCGCGTGCTGGGCGAGTTCGCGTATGCGTATTGCCGAACGGCCCGCCCCGCCATGTCGTACAACATGACCGTAAATGATTGCGACCCTTTCAGTTGCACGTCGACAGTTGGGTCGCTGGCGGCCGGATTCGGGTACACATTGATTGTCAGGCGCTCGGCTTCCGGCAGCACAACGACGGAGTTAATCAGTTGTACCCGCCGGGGACTCAGTTGCAGAACCGCCCGCATCCGGGCCACCTGCCCCACGGTAAACAGGTTCATGCAGCGGTCCGGCGAGTAATCCATGTAGTCTTCGGTCAGATCGCGCGTACGGACATTGTTAAAGCAGGTTGAGTACGTCGTACGGCATTGTGTCGTCTGGTTCGACCCTTTGGTCGGCGGTGTGTCGTAAACATAATCTTCCGCACAGCCATCGTTGTCACCCCACGTATGAATCAGGCCCAGCCAATGCCCAATCTCGTGGGTCACGGTTCGGCCATAGCCATATAGACTGCTCGTTGCCGTACCCGTCTGTCGCCCGAAAAACTTGTGGTCGACCATCACCCCATCGATACGTTCGTTCTGGCTAGTTGGTAATCCCTGAAGAGTATCGGCCCCCGTGGGAAACTGACCATAGCCCAGATAGTTGTTGTCGAGCGTCGTGACCCAGATGTTCAGGTAGCGGTTGCTGGGCCAATAGGCGATGCTCGACAACAGCAGGTCGTCATTATTAACGTTGAACGACGATTTCTGGTTGTAGTAATGGCGGGTGATGCCCGAGGTGGCGTTTCCGTTAGGATCGCGCGTGGCGAGGAAAAACTCGATCCCGGCATCGGCACTGAGGGCGGTCGTGTTCTCGCCGGGCGTACCCGCCTGCCGCCGGTAGTCTTCGTTCAAGACCTGAATCTGCGAGGCTACCTGCTCGTCGGAGATGTTGCCGTTGTTGGCCCCACCGATCGTTCCCGAGGCATTGCTGTGAATGACGTGCACCACCACCGGAATACGGTAAATGGTTTGATTGGCGGATTGGCGTAGAAACTTCTGCTGCGTCTGTACCTGATCAAGTTGCTGATTCAACAGTTGTATGTTCCGCTGTCGGTTCGGATCGCGCAGTTGAAGTACCCTCTTTTCGTATTCTGCGCTACCGCAGCGCTGCTGATACGGTTCGGCCGACTGCGCCAACAGGCCCGTAGCGGTAAAAAAAGACACGCAAAAACCGGCCAGTACAGACCAGCCGGTTTTCGGTAATACATGGCTCAGGCTATTGCCCCGCTTTTTCATAAGCCGTAATAATTTCACGCACGAGTCGGTGACGAACGACGTCACTACCATCCAGTTCTACAAATGCTATGCCCTTTATCGGCTTCAGGATGTCGATCGACTCGACCAGACCCGACTTCTGCTTATTTGGCAAGTCGATCTGCGACTTGTCGCCGGTGATAATGGCTTTCGACGACGGTCCCATACGAGTCAGAAACATCTTCATCTGCATCGGCGTCGTATTCTGCGCTTCATCGAGCAAGATAAACGCGTTGTTGAGCGTTCGGCCGCGCATATACGCCAGCGGGGCAATCTCGATAATCCGGTTCTCCTGATACAACTTCAGCTTCTCGGCCGGGATCATGTCGTCCAGCGCATCATAGATCGGCCGCAGATACGGATCGATTTTCTCCTTCAAATCGCCCGGCAGAAAACCCAGGTTCTCCCCTGCTTCGACGGCCGGTCGGGTAATGATGATCTTTTTGACTTCTTTATTCTTCAGCGCCCGCACGGCAATCGCCACGGCAGTATAGGTCTTACCCGTACCTGCCGGGCCGGTGGCAAACACCAGATCGTACTTCTCAGCCGCTTCGACCAGTTTTTTCTGGTTTTCCGTTTTCGCCCGGACGACCACGCCCCGGTTGCCGTACACCAGCACCTCCTCATCGTTGGGCGGCACCGGTGGCACCGTGCCGGTCGACGCGGCTCCGCCCTGACTTAGATAGCTTTGCACGTTGTCGTGCGTAATCTTGCCGTACCGCTGGTAGTGCTCCAGCAACGACTCCAGAATGTCGCTGATCCGGGCAATCTCGGGCGTCGTGCCTTTGATGCGGATTTCGTTGCCGCGCGAAATAATTTTACTCATGGGGAAGGCCGCAGCTACTTCCTTGATATTCGTATTCTCTACGCCCAGAAAGTCGATGAGCGAGATGTTGTCGAGGGTGATGACTTTTTCGACCAAACGATACGTTGCGTTTAAAGGTGATTCCGAAAAGTAAGCGATTTCGCTACGCATATAACACGACTTACCGGAAATTTATTCACTACCCGCCGTTTTGTTTAACCCGAACTGATTCCGGGAAACTACACGCCTTAGCTAGTCAATGGGGTTAGTACCCTGACAGACAGCAACCTGCTTTGCACCCGCCAGCTGATACGACGAAACACCCGCCGGCCGTTGCGGGTAGCGCTCTTTTTTTTGACGCGATAGTCGTAACATTACCAGAATGTTACGTCCATCTAGTACGTCGATTACCACCTGTGTTTGCGGAATAAGGCTTGTCCTGCGGGCCTGAATTTTGTAAACTTGCAGTAGATCATGGAGAACAACCCACGCCCCAATCAGCACTTTCGCAAGCAGCAAGGCTTTGCTGGCAATCGCCAACAGGCTGGTAATCAATGGCTCGATACCGGGCTAGGAAAATTACCCCCGCAGGCGCTCGATCTGGAAGAGGCCGTACTGGGTGCCCTCATGATCGAAAAGGATGCGCTCTCGTCCGTAGTCGACATTCTCAAACCGGACACCTTCTACAAAGACGCGCACCAGCGCATTTACAATGCCATCCTAACGCTGTTCGGCAACTCCGATCCGATCGATTTGCTGACCGTGACGCAGCAACTGCGCAAAACGGGCGAGATCGAACTGGTCGGCGGAGGTGGCTTCGTGTCGGAACTGACGTTCCGGGTCAACTCGGCGGCTAATATCGAGTACCACGCCCGCGTCGTGTCGGAGCAGGCGCTGAAACGGGCGCTGATCGCCATGTCGTCGACCATCCTGCGCGACGCCTACGAGGATACGACCGACGTGTTCGAACTACTCGACCGTACGGAACAGTCGCTCTTCAAGATTTCGGAATCGAACATCAAGAAGAACTATGCCGACATGAGTACGATTGTGCGGCAGGCGCTGAACGAGCTCGAAACCAAAAAAAATCAGGAAGGCCTGACCGGGGTACCTTCCGGCTTCACCAACCTCGACCGCGTTACCTCCGGCTGGCAACCAACCGAATTAATCATCTTAGCCGCTAGACCAGCCATGGGAAAGACGGCGTTCGTCGTGTCAGCCCTGCGGAATGCGGCTGTCGACCACGGCAAACCCGTCGCTATTTTCTCCTTGGAGATGTCGTCGGTGCAGTTGGTCAACCGGTTGATTTCGGCCGAAGCGGAGATCGATTCGGAGAAAATCCGGAAAGGAACGCTGGCCCCACACGAGTGGACGCAGCTTCACCACAAGATTCAACGGCTGACCGAAGCGCCCATTTTTATCGATGATACCCCTGCCCTTTCCATTCTGGAACTGCGGGCCAAGTGCCGCCGTCTGAAAGCGCAGCACGACATTCAGATGGTCGTTATCGACTACCTTCAGCTGATGTCAGGCGATTCAAGCGGTCGGGCCGGTGGAAACCGCGAACAGGAAATCGCGTCGATTTCGCGGGCCTTGAAAAACCTTGCCAAAGAACTGAACGTACCGGTCATTGCCCTGTCGCAGTTGAGTCGGGCCGTTGAAACGCGCGGAGGTGACAAGAAACCACAGCTCTCTGACCTTCGCGAATCGGGATCGATCGAGCAGGACGCCGACATGGTTTGCTTCCTGTATCGTCCTGAATACTACAACATTACGCAGGATGAAAACGGCAACTCGACCGTAGGCGTCGGCGAAGTCATCATTGCCAAAAACCGGAGTGGATCACTGGATACGGTACAGCTTCGCTTCGTCGGTAAGTTCACCAAGTTCTGCGACCTCGATTCATACTTCGAGCCAGTTGCGACACAAGGGTTCAGCCCCGAGGTGAATGGACTAAGCAGCTTCGACGCCCCCCCAGCCGGTGGCAACGTCTTCCGCAGCAAAGCCAACGACCTCTCCAACTTCGGCAACGCCGATCCCAGCAAGGAGACACCGTTCTGATCAGGATGGATCGCCGAACTGATCGTTTTCCGACACGCGTTTAGTCTTTATTACTTACATTGTGTTTCTTCTCAGCACAGCTATGCAGATACAGGTAGACATAAGCTTCGATCAGTTGGTGCAACTAGCGAAAGGATTAACACCGACGCAATGGGTAAGGCTGAAATCAGCCGTCGATACAACTTATACGGCGCCAAATCAGCCGTCAGACCTTGAAGCTTTTTTATTGACAGCTCCCACGTTTACCGACGAACAAATTCAGGAGATTGATCAAACCAGAAGGCATATCAACCAATGGCGAACAACCTGATACTCATTGACACGTCTATATTGATTGACTTCTTTCGAAAGACTGATAAATCGAACTCCGTACTGATTTCGCTCGTGAGAAGAGGGTACACTTATTGTATATCTGCCGTTACAGAGTACGAGATTTATACAGGTGCTACTCCGGATCAGATTGATTTTTGGAATAGTTTTCTTGACCGAACGACAGTTTTACCATTCGACAAAGCGACAGCTAAAGTTGCCGTTGATCTTACCCGTTCGTTGAAGAAGAGTCGAAATCTCATTGATATCGCCGATCTTTTCATCGCGGCCACTGCCATTGCGAACAATCTGTCTTGTGCTACACTCAACAAGAAGCATTTTGAGCGGATTAAAGAACTGGCACTTATCGATTAGTCTTGATGGATGCCAGTAGTCTATTCATCTATCATTCAGTAAAAAGGGGCCAGTTTTGACACTGGCCCCTTTTCTATTTTTACGGTTACCGCTTTGTCAGCAATACCACGTTTTCGACATGGTGCGTGTGCGGAAACATATCGACGGGCTGGACGTCGGTAACGGCGTAGGCTTCGTCCAGAATACCCAGATCGCGGGCCTGTGTAGCCGTGTTGCAGCTCACGTACACGATACGTTCGGGCGCGGCTTTGAGCAACTGGCGCGTTACAGCTTCATCCATACCGGCGCGGGGCGGGTCAGTAATCACGACGTCAGGACGGCCGTGCTGATCGAAGAACGCGTCGGTCAGTACGTCACGCATATCGCCCGCGTAGAAGCTGGCGTTGCTGATTCCATTGACCTGCGCGTTGATGCGGGCATCAGCAACGGACGCTTCGACATACTCGACCCCAACGACTTCGCGCACTCGCCGGGCAACGAACAGGGCAATCGTACCGGTGCCGGTGTAGAGGTCGTAGACGCGCTCGTTACCAGTCAGGCCGGCCCAGTCGCGGGCGACCTTGTACAGATTATAGGCCTGCTGCGCGTTGGTCTGGTAAAACGATTTAGGCCCAACCCGAAACGTCAGGGGTGTCCCGCTACCGTCGTCCATAAACTCTTCGATGTACGCCTTACCCGCCCAGTTGATTACCGTCTGATCCTGATAGCTGTCGTTCTTCTTGGTATTCAAGATGTAGTTGAGCGACGTAATCTGGGGGAATTCACATTGTAGAAAACTCATCAGTCCATCCAGTAGTTCGGGATTGTCCTGCGCTACCTGCACTGTGACCATCACCTGTCCCGGTGCGCCGTTGAGCCCACCCGCCGTACGGATAATCAGCGTCCGCAGAAAACCCACGTGCTGTTTCAGGTTGTACAGACTCATGTCGTTGGCAAACACATAGTCCGTAACCGCCTGCCGGATGGCGTTCGACGGATCGGGCTGCAGGTAGCAGTGGTGAATCGGCAGCACCTTGTCGAACCGGCCCGGCACGTGAAAGCCCACGGCACGCGGGTCCATCGGTAAATCGGTGGCGGCTTCGGCCTGCGTCAGCCACCGGCCATCCGCGCAGGTAAACTCCAGCTTATTGCGATAGTACTCTGTTGGATGAGCCGCCAGAATCGGACGAATCGTCGGCAACGCAACCTTCCCAATCCGGGTCAGGTGATCGACGACCTGCTGCTGCTTGAAGCGCAGTTGCTCGTCGTATTGAATGTGCTGCCACTTACAGCCCCCGCAGGTACCGAAGTGCTCGCAGAACGGATCGGTCCGTAACGCCGACCGCTCGATTACCCGCTCCGCTACGGCTTCGCGGTACTGTTTTTTCCTGTTCGTAACCCGCAGGTCGACCACGTCGCCGGGGGCAACACCCGGCCCGCCCGTGGGATTTTCCACAAAAATGACGCCCTCCTCGGTCCGCACGATACACTTGCCTTCGGCCGCCACATCAGCGACCGTTACCGCGTATAGTCGTTCGGGGGCTTTATGATTTTTTCTCCGCATACTTGTCTCAAAAAACCGCTAATTTACATAGCCTTTTACGGTTGTCCGTATACAGTTTTCGGTTTACGGTTATCAGCGGATAGCGATCATCGTGTGATGGGTATTTAACAGGCTGGTTCTACGCAGCCAGTAGACGTGTGATCACCGTCAGCAATAAACCGGAAACAGTATACCGTAAACCGAATACGATAACAACCAAACCCTTTTCTATGCACAACATGTACCGGTTCGTAGGGTGGATAAGTATGCTGATCGGCCTGTGGCTGGTTGGTAGTGGGGCGGCACGAGCGACGCATATTGTGGGCGGTGAACTGGAACTACAGCGACTGACGGGCAGTTCAGCCACGCACCGCATCAGTCTCAACCTGTATTTCGACGCTGTCAACGGCAACCGGGATGCCAATGACTCATTCGTTATGATTTTCGTCTACCGAAAGCGTGATAATGTGTTAATGGGCAACGTTACCGTACCTCGGCTTACTACGCAGAACGTCGTGTATACCAATTCGACCTGCGCCCGCGCTGATCTGCAAACGCTACTGATCCGCTACAGTACCGACGTCACGTTTTCGCAGACGCTTAACGACCCAGGCGGCTACTATATGAGTTGGGAACGATGCTGTCGTAACGGAGCGATTAGTAACATCGTCGACCCCGGTGGCGCGGGCATGGCCTTTTACCTGGAATTTCCAGCGCCATACGTCGGCACCACGCCTTATGTCAATTCGTCGCCCGTATTTGGTGTAGCAAAAGGCGACTATAGCTGCGTCGGCCGGCCATTCACGTTTGATTTTGGCGCGAAAGACCCCGACGGTGACAGCCTGACCTATAAACTCGTCACGCCTTATAATGGCTACAGCACAAAGACCCTAACAGGACAGCCCGACGCGCCCATTACTCATCCAGCCCCCTACCCCGAAATCCGCTGGGTAAATGGCATTTCGACCGCCAACGAAATTCCTGGCACAGCTCCGCTGCAGGTCAACCCCCGGACGGGCCTGCTCAGCGTCACCGCCGACCGGGTCGGGCTATTCGTCTTTTCGGTGGAAGTCGATGAGTACCGCCGGGGTGTCCGCATCGGGCGGGTTCGGCGCGATTTTCAGCTGAAAGTGATCGACTGCCCCAAAAACGACCCACCTCAGTTACTGCTCAAAGCGAATGGCCAATCCGGTTTTTATAAAGAAGGCACGGTGATAACGTTGGCGGAAAAAGATACTAACTGTCTAAATCTGTATGTAACCGATGCGCAGGCCAACCAGCGCATTACGATTACGAACATGAGCGGCTCTTTACCGGGATTGACGCTGACACCCGGCGTTCTCCAGACCCGAACCACGACCGACACGCTGCACACAACGTTCTGCTTCGGGCGCTGCGTGGGTAACGGGGGCCCGATCACTCTGATGATTCGGGCTACCGACGAAGGGTGTCCACAGGGGCTGAGCGACACGCTGACGGTCCGCCTGCAACTCACCGGCTCCGCCAACAACAAGCCGAAAGCGACGACTAACCTGCCCGATAACCGTGGGCGGACAACGGTCGGTACGTCGCTCAGCTTCACCGCTTTCGGTACCGACCTCGACAACGATAACATCAGCATTCAGGCCGTTGGCCGGGGCTTTACGCTGACGCAGGCGGGCATGTCGTTCGGCTCCGCATCGGGCGTGGGAAAAGTATCGAGCCCGTTTGTCTGGAAACCTACCTGCACCGACGCAACCCGGTCGGAATACCTCGTTGATTTTATCGTGATCGATAATCGCTGCAACGGTAATCTGCGCGATACCGTCACGGTCAACCTGGGGGCCGTGGGCTTACCCAGCCAGCCCCCCAGCATCCTGACCTCACTGGCCCAGTCGACGGTCACCCTGGTTGTCAGTACCGACCCGCAGGCCGGTAGCAGCTCATTCGTGGTGACGGGCGATGACCCCGACCGCGACACACTGCGGATGACAGGCACCGGCCGGGGGTTCGACATGAAAGCCATTGGCATGAGCTTTACAGGCAAGACCGGCCGGGCTGCGTTAACATCCCCCTTCGACTGGAAACCCACCTGCGAGCTGCTGGCGGGCAAGTCGGAAGCCACATTCGTCGTTGATTTCGCCGTTGACGACCGCTCCTGTCAGCCGCAGCACACGGCGGCTACGACCGTTACGTTCGTCCTCAAAGATGAATCCGTCGACGCTGAGATTACCGTTCCAAACGTCTTCACGCCAAATGGCGACGGCATGAACGATGTCTTCACGGTTAAGAATCTACCGGCGAACGCCTGTGCCGAGCAGTTCAAAGCCATCGAAATCAGCAACCGCTACGGCCGGGTGGTGTTTACCTCGAAAGATCCCAAATTTGCCTGGGACGGGGCCGATATGCCGACTGGCACCTACTATTATCTGCTGCAAACGACAAAACGCACCTTTAAAGGTCCGGTCACGCTCATTCGCTGACCATCGCGTATCTTCGCCCAACATGAACGATAAGATTGTACTCATTACCGGCGCATCGTCGGGCATCGGGAAAGCACTCGCTTTTGCCTTTGGCCGCGCGGGTGCCCGCATTGTCATCTGTGCCCGTAAGGCAGCCGCCCTCGACGCTGTCCGGGCCGAACTCGAACAGGCAGGCATCACCGTCCTAGCTCTCACCGCCGACGTCAGCGTCGAAGCCGACGTAAAGCAACTAATCGACCAAACCATTGCCCATTTCGGCCGACTCGACATTTTGATCAATAACGCCGGTATTTCGATGCGCTCCATGCTGATCGACACCGACCCGGCCGTGATTCAGAAAGTGATGGACATTAACTTCATGGGGACGGTGTACGCTACACGCTACGCTCTGCCCTACATCACCCAAAGCAAAGGATCGATCGTTGGTATTTCGTCCATCGCCGGGTTCCGGGGCCTCCCCGTCCGGGCCGGCTATTCAGCGTCCAAATTCGCCATGAACGGCTTTCTGGAAGCCGTGCGCACGGAACTGCTTCACACCGGCGTCCACGTCCTGACTGCCTGTCCCGGCTTTACGGCATCGAACATTCGCGTGGCCGCCCTCGATGCACACGGGCAGGCCAAAGGTGAAACCATGCGCGACGAAGAAAGTATGATGAGTGCCGAAGAATGCGCCGACCATATTCTCCGCGCCGTCAAATCCCGCAAACGCGAACTAATTCTGACTGGTCAGGGAAAGCTCACCGTCTTCCTCAACAAACTCCTTCCCAGCTTCATGGACAAGATGGTCTACAACACGCTGGCCAAGGAAAAGGACTCACCGTTGAAGAAGTGATTGACTGGTTGAGTGATAGAATGATTGAATGGGTTCGTGCACCAGCTTATTCAATCATTCTATCACCGCGCGGGCGGCCCCGTCAACCAGTCAAATTACCCACACCTGATCCTGGCGGACGTAGTACCATTGGTTGTGCCAGCGAACGCGCAGGTAGATGTCGCGGCTACCGAGAATATTGAGTTTGTTACCCCGGCTGATGACTTCCGCGACGGGTGCGGCTGCAGACGGGTCGGTGCGGAGCAGCACGCGATCGTGGTTAGTGATACCCGACCGAACTCCGCGCGGTAGGTTTACGAACAGCAGTAAGCCGATCAGGTAAACGAGCACCACCCATTTCTGTCGGGCGGGAATGGGCTGCTGCCGCAGCGCTTTAGTCAGCAGCACCCCGAAGGCATACAGCGCCAGCACCAGCAGGAACAGCAGAAAGTAGACGCCGAACCGTTTGTAGAACAGATAGAAGTAATTGAGGTCGTCGGTTTCGTAGCCGCTCAGGTTGTTTGTCCGGGCAATATCGTTCATTCGACGCAACACGGCATCGCTGGGATGACGCTCGAAATACACCTGTAAGTAGTACAGCAAGTGTGGAACGTCATTTTGTCGTTCGTAGGCACTGGCTAATTTCAACAACATCGCATCCGTCGGTGTAAAGCCCCGCGCCAGCACGGCTTCGTACAGTCGGGCCGCATCCGGCTGAGCGTCAGCGGCAAAGAGCGAATCGGCCCGCCGTAAGGTATCGGCCCGGTCGGCGGCCCAGGTAGCTGACGCGGTCAGAAACCAAAAAAATAGGCTTATTTTAAGAGCAAAGGCTTGCATTGAACCAAATAAGGGCATACTTTTGCACCACAATCAGGGAGACGCCTTTCATCATATAAGTCGCCGACCTTCTGATCTGGTAGCTCAGCTGGTAGAGCAATACACTTTTAATGTATGGGTCCTGGGTTCGAATCCCAGCCGGATCACACGAAAAAAGCCGCTTCAAAAGCGGCTTTTTTGTTTGGTTCTGCTTAGAATGGCAGATCGTTGCTTTCGTCGTCATCAAACGCGCTGTTGAACGATGCCGCAGCCGGCTTGCTTGGTGCCGACGCTGGCGCAGACTGAGCCGGACGCGACGCATAACCACCGGCAGCGGGTGCCGACGCAGCCGTTTCTTCTCCTTCGGCAATTTCGATCCGGAACGCCCGCAGCTCGGTGTACCAGCGCTCGTTGTATTCCCGTGATTCGGCACTAAAAGTAGCCTTCAGCGTATCGCCGGTCGCAAACTGTTTCAGATCATTCACCTTCTCGCCCCAGGCCGTCATGCACACCTTTTTGGGGTATTGGCTATCCAGCGTTTCGAGCACGAACTCCTGCTTCATCCAGGGTCCTTTCTGGCTTTGACCCGACACTTCGGGCAATACTTTGATGAGTTTTCCGACTAATTCCAGTGCCATCTGACTGTGTGTTAAATAGGTAATTAAGAAGATAAAAGTACGAATTTTTGCCCGCATTTCGGCCGTCTTTTGGCAAAAATCAAAAAAGAAAACGGCCTTTATTTGACAACAGAGCCACAATTCACTATGTTTGCACCACAATAACCAACTGGCCACGTGGTGAAATTGGTAGACACGCCATCTTGAGGGGGTGGTGCTGCAAGGCATGGTGGTTCGAGTCCACTCGTGGTCACAGATTACAAGTAACAAAGCCCTGTAATACAAGCTATTACAGGGCTTTTCTGTGCAAGAAAAAGAAGAAGCAGTGAGTTCTTCTTTTTATGCTATGTCTCGACTTCAATGCGACGCAGCAGCTCACACGAAATAAGTGTTACATTCCAACAATCCATTGCTTAAGGAGAATAAAGTGGTTTCAGCAAATCAACTTCTGCGTTCCACGCTCTACAACGTACACCTGATCTGTCTGTCGACTAGACCGTTTGGGCTAATTTTTGTAGAGGGAGTTAAAGACACTTTCTCTCCTACTCCATGCGAATTCAAGTCGCCCTTCTTGGGCTTACACTCTTATTGAATGCTTGTTCCAAGCCAAGGGTCGACCTCCTCAACCCTGACGAGTCGCCCTCAACCACTGTATCAGAACCAACACTTTCCAGCCAAGTAGGACCATGGAATCCCAAGCAACTGGCTACCGCCCCAAGTTACCGCTGGCTAAACGCGAATACTGAGACGTTACGTCAACTCGTTTATGACGGGCCTGCCTACGGCTCTTTGTCTAGTACAGAAGTATTTGCTTATTATAGCAAACCGACAAACGGAGCAACAGGTAACAACCCCGCTATCGTGCTGATTCACGGCGGTGGCGGGCAAGCTTACAAAGAATGGGTGCAGATGTGGGCTTCGCGTGGCTATCACGCCATCGCTATGGACTTAGGCGGTGCCGGTGCCGATGGAGCCCGATTAGCCAAAGCCGGGCCCGAGCAGGGAGACACCCGTAAGTTCACCAGCATTAGCGACACGCAGGACAAACAGTGGATTTACCACGCCGTATCGAACGTACTAGCTGCTCACGCGCTGATTCGCTCACTACCCGGTGTCGATTCCACAAAGACGGCCGTCGTCGGTGTGAGCTGGGGCGGCTTTCTGGCTACGATGGCAGCAGGGCTTGACCCACGCATCGATGCCGCATCTGTAACCTACGGCAGTGCCTACCTTCAGGAACAGGGCGGCATATTCGACAAGTATTTTGCCCAGATGAGCGCGGCCCAGAAAAGCCAGTGGGTTGCCAAATACGATCCGGCTAATTACCTCGGCAATGCCAAGGCTCAGATGCTGTGGATAAGCGGTGCCACCGATCCGTACTTCACCCCCGCAACCCAGCGGCCAACTCATCAGATCGTAGCGGGCCAATCACAGTACAGTCTGCGCATGGTGATGAGCCATTCGCAGGCGGACGGGGCCAACCCCAATGAGATACGACTGTTTTTGGATAAAATCTTCCAAGGCGGCAAGGGCCTGGCTCAGATTAGTGATCTGAGCATGTCTGGTCAAACGGCGAAAGCAACCGTCAAAGGTCCAGCGGCCATTCAGAAAGCGACGATCTCCTACACCACCGACACGACCCTGCCCTATTCGTCCCGGAGTTGGCAGACGGTTAACGCGGTACTGAGCGGTGAAACGATCACGGCAACCGTACCGACCAATGCGACGATTTGGTTCATCAACGCAACTGACGCTCAAGGGGCAGTCGTGTCGACACCGTATCAAATCAAGTAACCCGCTCATTGGAAGCTGTGTTGTACAAGCTCAATCTACCTAGCTAGAGCTGGGGAGCTGAGTAGCTATCAACAATCTAGAAAAGCGATTGAATCACTCCGACTCAATCGCTTTTCGTTTTTACCAGCCTTCCCGTTCGCAACTTATTTCCGTAAGGTACTGAGAGACAGTTCCGGCTACCATACGAATGAGGTAATCACTCGGGCCATGCCTGGTTGCTGTGCACAACCAGTATCGCTGGTTTGGTATAAATCAAGAGGCAGGCTTTATCTTCGCCGATACTAAGTAGCACTATTGCCTTACTGGAGCAATACGACCAGATAAGACAGGCCGCTAGCCCATATCTGCGAATGAGTATTGTCAATGAGGTGACGTTTTGGGTCAGGTATAGCATACGACGATATGCCCTATCCGGTGCAAACCGGTGGTTCGCAGTACTATTACTGTTACCTGCGCTAGTCAATGCCCAGTCCCCAAAGCTGTCCCTTACCCATCTGTCCGTTGAGAACGGGTTGTCCAACGCAACCATCAACTGCATCATTCAGGACAAGCGGGGGTTCATGTGGTTTGCTACCAACGATGGCTTAAATCGCTACGACGGCCACACCTTCACTATTTTCCGGCCAGACCCCGCTCATCCCACAACCAGCTTTCGCGACAACCGCGTCATGTCGGTCTACGAAGATCGGCAGGGCGTACTCTGGGCTACAACGGCAGGCGGTGGCCTGCACCAGATCGATCCCATGACGGGGCAGGTCACTGCGCATTATATTCCGGGGGCGGACGCGGGGCAGCGTAACAACCAACTCTCGACCTACCAGGACGAGCGGGGGCATCTCTGGGTGGGCACGTGGGGGGGGCTGGTTCGCTATGAGCCCGACCAGCGGCATTTTACGCTGTACGCATCACCGATACCGCGCTTCGTCGTCAAACAAATTGTCGAAGACCGACAACACCGAATGTGGCTGGTGACCAACGACGGACTTTACCAGTTCGACCCTGCGACCTGCCACTATTCCCGGGTACCCGAGCAGGAAAACGATAAGCCACATCCCAACCTGGACTATCTTTACATAGATCCGCAGGACCCGAACCAGCTATGGATTAGCAGCGTGGGCAGGGGCTTGTTTCAGCTTCGACTGGATGCGCCTTCGCTGGTACTTCAGCCGTACATTACCCGGCAGGGGCCGCTCAACCCCTTTCTGTTTATGTATGCCCTGCTACGAAATCAGCAGGGGCAGCTTCTGGTTGGGTCATCGGACGGGTTGCAACAGATCGACCTGGCGAGCCGTCAGTTGGTCACCTACCGGCCCAATCCCAATCAACGGGATGGGCTGAGTAGCGTATACGTACAGGTAATTTTCATTGATCGCAGTGGGGCGCTGTGGCTGGGTACGAATAACGGCCTTGACAGACAGACAGCAACGACCGCCCTCTTCAGCACCTACCAGGTTACGCCGGCCAGCCAGTTCACCAATTTTTTTGAGAATAAGGCCCCCGCGCTGCTGACCGATGAGCAGGATAACCTCTGGTTTACAAACTCCATTGTGCTGTATCGGCTCAACCGAAAGACAAACCGGCTGACAACGATCCCGGCCAAAACGCTCGGGTCAACCGATCAGCAAGTCAATTACATCAGCGCGTTACTGGATGACAAGGCCAGTGGCCTATGGATCAACTCAAGTCAGGGCCTGTACCACTACGACCAGCCGTCTGATCGGTACACATTTTATCCGTGCCCGATCATTCTGGACCACACCAGCTTGGGGCCGTCCGGCCTGATATGGCTGGGCGGTGAAGACGGATTCGCGTCGTTCGATCCCCGCACCCACCGGTATACCGATTATAACTGGCTTCTGAGCCAAAAGAATGGACTGGCGCAACACCCGGTACAAACGCTGCTGGCCAGCCGGACGGGCGACATCTGGCTGGCCTTGCTGGGATACGGTCTGATCCACTTTACGCCAGCGACAGGGCAATACCAAACCTTCCGTGGGCAGCTGGCCGATGACGTGCTGGCCCTCTACGAAGATGAGCAGGGGCTGCTGTGGGCCGGTACAAACCAAAGTGGCCTGCAACGGTACGACCCAAAGACAAACCAGTTTCAATCGTTTACGACCCGCGAAGGCCTGCCCACCAATCGCATTGTCAGCATTGCCGCCGATACAAGGGGCCGGTTGTGGCTGGGTACCGACCGGGGTTTGTGTCGCTTTGAACCGGCAACGAAGGGGACCTGCCTGTTCGATACGCGGGACGGACTGCCCAGCAACGAGTTTCTGCCGACTGCGGTTATCCGCCATCACGACAAACTCATTTTCGGTACGGTAAACGGAATCGTAACGGTCGACCCCAACTTGCTTACGCGAAAAAGCAATGCGTTTCCGGTATACATCACCGGCGTTTCGGTCAACAACAAACCGTATCCGTTACAGAAGGAGTTATTACAGCTTTCGCACGACCAGAATACGATCTCGTTTGACTTCGTCGCCCTTACGCAGCGCTCACCCGATGGCGACCGCTACGCGTATCGGCTATCCGACCTTGACGACGACTGGGTTATAGTGGGCAATCGCCGATTTGCCAACTATACCAACCTGCCCCCCGGCACGTACCGCTTCGACGTAAAAGCCGTTAACAGCGACGGCGTCTGGAGTACTGAGCCGGCTAGTTATCGCTTTGTCATCCAGGCTCCCTGGTGGGCAACGGGCTGGGCGTATATGGTGTACGTCATCGCACTGGCAGGGCTGGTCTGGCTTGGCGTTCGGCTGTATAGCCATCGGCTGCACCGGCAGCAGCAGCAGGAACTGGACCGGCAGAAACTGGAACAAATGCAGGAGGTTGAGCAGTTGAAAACGCGCTTTTTCACCAACATCACGCACGAGCTACGGACACCCCTGACGCTGATACTGGCCCCCGTCAGTATGCTGCTCAACGACTTATCCGCGACGCCCCACGCGAAATTACTAGGCACCATACAGCGGAACGCGCAACAGCTCCTTAACTTGATCAATCAGTTGCTGGACTTTGCCCGACTGGAAGCCCAGCAACTTCCGCTTCGGCTACGTCAGGGCAGGCCAGATCGATTCGTTGCCGACATCGTGAACGCGTTTACGGCGTCAGCGCTCCCCAACCAGGCGATCATTCGGTATCAGACGGCGCTGACAGCCAACTACTGGTACGATGCCGAGAAGCTTGAGCGAATTCTGACCAACCTGTTGGCCAATGCAATCCGGTACACCCCACCGACGGGTCAGATCAGGGTAGAACTCCTGCCCGCGACAGTCGGCATCGAACTAATCGTTGCGGACACCGGCGCGGGTATCGCGGCCGACCAGCTCGCGTTTATTTTTGACCGCTTCTACCAGGTACCGGTTGCTGATTCAGACTCGACCGGCCCAGCGGGCAGCGGGTTGGGTTTGTCGCTTGTGCATGAACTGGTTCTGCTCCACGGCGGCCAGATCACTGTGCAAAGTGAGGTCGGTACCGGGACGACCTTTCGCGTAGCACTGCCCTACGAGGTAGCGCCACCAAGTAACGTCGACGATGAGGACATTACTCAGCCAATGACGCTGACCGATAACCAAACCGGAACCGAGTCGGCAACGCTACTGCTGGTCGAAGACAACGACGAAGTAGCGGACTTTGTCGGCCTTCTCCTCCAGCCCCATTACCAGTTCCAGCGCGCGGCTAATGGCGCGGCTGGCCTTCAGCTAGCCATTGACGACTTGCCCGATTTGATCATCACCGACGTAATGATGCCTGTGATGGATGGTCTGACCCTGGTCGACCGACTCAAAACCGACGAGCGGACAAGCCACATTCCGGTTATCATGCTTACGGCGAAGGCATCGGTCGACAGTCGCATCGCAGGCTTGTCGACGGGGGCTGACGACTACCTCACCAAACCGTTTAACCCGGAGGAACTGCTGTTGCGCGTCCGGAATCTGCTCCAGCGTCAGGCGCTGCTCCGGGAGCGCCTGCGAAACGAACTTATTGCGGATGGTTCGTCAGCCGATCCGGTCGCCCCCGTCAGCGACCCGTTATTACAACGCTTGTACGAACTGATCGAGACCCGCCTGGACGATACGACGCTGACAGTCGATCAGGTAGCAGAGCAGTTGCACCTGAGCCGGTCGAGCGTGCATCGGCGCGTCAAGGCACTCACCGGCCTGTCCGTCACCGAACTGATTCGCAGTTACCGGTTACGACGGGCTACCCAATGGCTGGCACAGGGCTCGACCAGTTCGCAGGCGGCTTATGCCGTGGGCTTCGACAGTCCGGCTTATTTCTCCAAAGTCTTCAGGGAACAATACGGCATGACGCCCCTTGACTACGCCCGGCAGCAGACTCAGCCTTCGAACTGGAACAACTGAGCCGACAGCCTGATACCCTGTCCGGACTACACTCATCGTACGCTGACACCAGTTGGGCGGAATAACTTGCTAAACGATAAAGCAGTGACTATCTGTTGGGTATGCAACCACAGTTATAGCTTTCGCACCATCTGTTATAGCCCTACTCAGCGAATCAGCCGATTTTTGTTGATAGAAAACAGCGTGCCCTGTTGTGCACATCGACCGCTTTTCGCTTCTACTACCACCCTTTCTGTACTCGGTACAGGCACCTGCTACTTAGCGGTTAACGTTGACGCAGGTTGTACCATCCCCCCTTTGACGAGCCGCTTACCTTGACGCCGAAGCCACCTGACGCTTCCGTTCGTGTCTGGCAAAGCGGCTCGGCTTTTTTGTGTCGTATTCTCCCAAACAACCGCTCAGGCCACACAACCTCCGCTACTCAATGCAGCCGGGTGGGTGAAGCCACCAGCCTACTGCCCGCCGAGTCGCTGAAGTTCGGATAAGGCCAGGCGGTAACCTATCTGCGCCGAATACAAGTCGACTTCCGCTTTCTGGAGAGCCTGCTGCGTTTCCAGCACGTCGCGTTTGAGCGTCAGGCCTGCCGCCAGCCGGTCCTGTTTCAACTTCAGCTCGTCGCGCCGGTACTGCACAGCCTGGGTCGCGATGGGGATCAGTGACTGGGCCTGCCGGGCTTTTCGGTGGGCTTTGCCGACCTCGGTTTGTAGGTGTTCCAGTGTATACTGCCGGTTCTCATCGGCCTGCTGCTGCTGCGATAGTCGCTGGTTTACTGCCGACCGGCGACGGCCAAAATCGAACAGGTTGTAGCTGAGTTGCAGACCTAGGAAAAAGTTGTTGGCAGGTAACTCCGAGATCACATTCTGGTAGTTGTAGCCGCCCAGCGCACCCACCATGGGCAGGTAGTCTTTGCGGGCCGCCTGCACGCCAATGCTTGCTTTCCGACTGAGCTGATCGGCCTTGCGTACGTCGAGGTTGCCCGACTGAGCAGCCGTCAGGTACGTGTCGACCGGCTGCAACGCCAGCGGGGCATCGGCGGGGGCGCTAACCGTCAGGGGCGTTTCGGCGGGCTGGCCGAGCAGTTCGTTCAGATCGGCGGTGTAATCCTCGACCTGATTCTGTAGCTGGCGAAGCTGCTGCTGCTGATTGGCCAGATCGGCCTGCAAGCCCACTTTGTTGACCGGGTCGGTTTTGCCCGCCAGCAGGGCGCTTTCCAGATCATAGAGTTTCGCCCGCGTCAGTTCGATGGCTGTCTGGGCCTGCTCCTGCTGTTTCTGAGCGATCAGCAACCCGAAATAAACCTGCTCGACCCCGTGCCGGATCGCCTGCTCAGCCTGACTGACGTCGGTTTGCGCCAGTTCCACGTCAGCCTGTGCCGCCCGGACGCCGTCCTTGATTTTACCTAACTGTGAGATCGGCTGGAACGCCAGTACGCCCCCCGTAAACAGGTTGTGTTTGGCGTCGAACAGCGTTAGTTCTTTCTGGGGCAGCAGGACTGGTGTGTTTCCCGGAATAACCCCCAGCGCCCCGGCGGGCAGCGTCAGGTCGTTGGCCACGCCGTTGTAGGCATAGAGGGCGCTGGCCTGCACCAGCGGGTACAGCCGGCTCTTGGCATCGGTAATTTTATAGGTGGATTCGTCGACTTTGTGGCGGGCAATTTTCAGGCGTCGATTCTGCGCGACGGCCTGCTGCTGCGCCTGCGCCAGGGTTAGCTCCTGCGCCATTCCGACGTGGCTCCCCGCCAGCAACAGGGCGAGGCATAGAAGGATACGTTTCATGACTTGAATGTTAGTAGGTGGCTTCGGCAGCCAGTTCCTTTTTTTCTTCGGGTTTGACAGCCAGCACAAACAGCACCGGTATAACCAGCAGTGTCATCACCATCGACACCACCACTCCGACAGCCAGCACCGACGCCAGCGGACTCCAGAGCGGAGAACCGGACACGATCATCGGCACGACGCCAATGGCGGCCGCCATCGTAGTCAGGAAGATGGGTCGGAGTCGTCGCTTGCCCGATTCGATAGCGGCCGTGCGTACGTCCATACCCTTGCGAATCAGCTCGTTGGCATAGTCGACCAGAATAATCGCGTTCCGCACCACAATCCCCGACAGGCTGATAAGGCCCATGAAGGCGGTGAAGCCGAACGGGTTGTGGGTGAGCACCAGCCCCAGCAGCGCCCCGAACAGGCTAAGCGGAATGGACGCCATCACGACCATCGACTCTTTGAGGTTGCGGAACTGGAACAGCAGGATCAGGAAGATCAGAACCAGGCTGATACCCAGTGCCCCGACCATCTGGCTGAACGTTGCTTTCCGGTTTTCGTCTTCGCCACCGTACTCGATGCGGTACCCAACCGGCAATTTGATGTTGGCAATCTGCGGCTGGATAGCTTTCAGCACTTCGGACGGCAGCGTGTTGCCGGCGGTTTCACTCAGGATCGTCAGCGTACGAACCCCGTTGCGGTGCATGATCCGACCAATCTGCCATTCGGGTTTCAGGTCGGCGATCTGACGAAGGGGCACGTTACTGCCCGTGGCGGGTGAACTGAGGTACGTGTTTTCCAGGTTGGTGAAATTCCGGCGGCTGGCTTCGTCGAGCCGCAGCACCAGGTTGATAGGCTGGTCGCCTTCGTACAGCACCGATACGGGTGCCCCCGAAAAACCGGTGTAGATCGACGTGGCCACACCCGTGGTGGTAAAGCCGAGCCGGTTGGCTTCTTCTTTCAGCTGAATGCCGACACCGTAGTAATCTTCCCGGAAATCAGGGCGGACGAGTGTGCTGCCCGGCGTCTTCTTCACGATAGCCGTCACCTGCTCACCGATGCGCCGGAGTTCGGTCAGGTCGTCGCCGATGATGCGCACTTCGACGGGCGCGATAGCCAGCGCGCCTTGCTGCATCAGCCGCACGCGGGGTGTCCCTTCCGGCACAGTAGCCGCCACCCGATCCGTCAGTTCCTCCGCCATCGTTTCGGCTTCTTCGGCGGTATGCGTGTTTATCAGGATTTGACCAAAGTTGCTGACGGGCGGTTCGGGCGAGAAGTTGTAATAGAATCGGGGGGCGCTGGCCCCGACGAACGACGCGTAACTCGCCACCCGTTCGTCGTTTTTGATCAGCCCGGCCAGTTTCGCTACGGCCTCGTTGGTCTTTTCCAGCTTGGTCGCTGTGGGCATCCACACTTCCACGACGAACTGGTTACGCTCGGCAGCCGGGAAAAACTTCTGCCGGATAGCTTTAAACAGCAGGCCCGACGCGGCAATCGACACCACAGCCAGCACGATGGTCGCGCCCCGGTGGTCGACGCACCAGCCGATGGCCCGATCGTAGCCATCCTGCATGTAATCGAGCAGTGATTTTTTGCGGGGACGACGTTCGGCGGTTTCCGTACCGACTACCTGGTGCAGCCCTTTCTTGATGAAGACGTAGCACAGATAGGGCGTCAGTAGCATGGCCACCACAAACGACGACGCCAGCGCGATGGACACGGTAATGGGCAGCGATACGATGAACTCGCCCACCGACCCCGTCAGAATCACCATTGGCATGAACGACGCGATAATCGTGGCTGTAGCCGTCAGTACCGGCACGACCAGGTCGCTGGCGCTGCGCCAGGCCGCCGTCCACCGGTCGACGCCCTCATCGAGCAATTCTACGTAGTTGTCGGCAATGACAATGGCATCATCGACGACCATGCCCAGCACCACGATCAGCGCGGCCAGCGACACCTGGTGCAGTTCGATGCCGAAGGTGTGCAGCACGGCGAAGGTGACCGCCACCGTGACGGGAATGGCCATTGCGGCCACGGCGGCTATCCGGAACGGCAACAGCACGATGGTAACGACGACGACCGAAATAATGGCCAGGAAAAATTCGCGGATGAAATCGCTGACGCTGTGCTGCACTACTTTCGGCTGGTCGACAATGGTCGTCAGCTTGACCGAACTGGGCAGGTGCTGCTGTAGCTCAGCCAGTTTGGTGGCGACCTGCTCCCCAAACCGAACGATGTTGTTGCCTTCCTGCATCTCGACCGACAGCATCAGCGCCCGATGTCCGTTGACGCTGATGAGCGACGTGGGCTCGGTCTGCTCGCGTTTGATCGTCGCCACGTCGCCCAGGCGAATCACCGCCCCGGTCGGTGTCGAGCCGATAACCTGGTTGGCGACTTCGCCTTCGGTGTTGTAGTAGCCCTGCGCGTAGAGCGGTACCTGACTGGCGTCGGTTTTGACGGCCCCGGTGGCTTTGATCGCGTTCTGCGCCTGCAATACCCGCACCGCCTGATCCCACCGGATACCGTACTGCGCCAGTTGCTCGGAGCGGGCCGTGATGGTAAGCTGTTCTTTCTGTTCACCGTACCGCTGAATCTTGGACACCGCCTTGATGGTGCGCAGCCCATCCTCGATTCGCTTGAGATAATCGCTCAGTTCTGCGTACGACAGCGAATCCGACTCGACCCCGATCAGCATGGCAACCGTGTCGCCGAAGTTGGTGTTGACAATCGGCCCCTGCACGCCCTGCGGCAAGTCCAGCGCCTTTGCCTGGTTGAGATCGTGCCGTAGTTTCGACCAGAACACATCCGGGTTTTTGACGTTTTCGTTCAGCTCGACGTTGACCACTACCGCCCCGTCGCGGCTGGTCGAGTACGTTTTTTCCTTGTTGACTTCCGCGTAGCCGAAGAGGTACTGCTCTACTTTACGGGTTACCTGATCTTCGACCTGCGCGGAGTTGGCACCGGGAAAAAGCGCCACCACCAGCCCCGTACGAATGGTGATCTTGGGGTCTTCCCGGCGGGGCATGGTCAGCAGCGAGTAGACACCCACCGCCACGGCCAGAAACACCAGACTCAGCGTGATCTGGGGGTATTTAAGCGATGATTTGATAGGGTTCATTGGGCCGATGCGTTAAGTTGAACCGGGCTACCGTCCTGGAGTTTCTGCGCCCCACCGGTCACGACCTGCTCACCGGCGGTCAGGCCCGAGGTAATCTGAATGTCGTTGGCGATGATCTGTCCCAGCGTCACTTTGCGCCGGAACGCCAGCTTTTTCGCATTGTCGACTACGTAGACATAGGTCGAGCCGTCGTTGTCGTGCAGGACGGCACTGCCCGGCAGCGTCAGCATGGCCGTTTTGCGGGCCGACGCCAGTTGCGCGTCGGCAATCATGCCGGGTCGAATCTTGAGGGCTGGGTTAGGCAGGTCGATCTTGACCGAGTAAGCCCGTGAAGCCGGGTCGGCCACGGCCCCGATAAGCGAGATCTTACCCGTCAGCGTCTGGCCCAGTGCCGGAATCGACACCTGCGCCGACTGCCCCAGCCGGAGTTGCCCCACTTCCGATTCGGGTACCGACACCCGCACTTTGATGGGCTGGATGTCAGCGATCTGAAACAGCGGTTGCCCCTGGGGAACGATCTCGCCGACGTTAGCGCCTTTGCGGGCCACGATACCGCTGATGGGGGCAATCAGTTTCGTTTCGTTCAGGTTCTTGACCGCCAGTTGTCGCCGGGCTTTCACTTCGGCCAGGCCCGTCACGGCTTTTTCGTAGTCGCTGGGCGTCAGACTACCGCGCTCTTTCAGGATAGTCAGCCGGTTGTATTCGTCCTGCACGCGAGCCACGTTGGCATCGGCAATGGTGACGCCGATCTGGTAATCGGTCGGTTCGATAGCGGCAATCAGCTGCCCCGCCCGCACGGTCTGCCCTTCCTGAATGGTAACCCGGTTCAGTTTACCGCCGACCATAAAGCCGAGGTTAACGGTCGTTTCGGCTTCGGTCGAGCCGCTCAGAGTCAGCTGCCCGCCGGTCTGCACGTCGCTGACACGGCTGACCACCACCGGAATAGCGGCCGGGGGTGAGGGCTGCGCCGACGTCGGATTTTGGTTTTTGTCTGCCCCCGACTGACAGCTTGCCAGCAGGCTAATCAGGACGGGGAGGAGTATTGGTTTACGTACCATGATTGTGGTGAGAATATGACGGGGCAAAATTCACCGGCCGGCTGCGGCTTTCTTTTCATCTATCTTAAAAAATGCGACAATGCACCCGGCTAGCGGCCAGCGGGCGACACGGGGCACTTTTCAGGCTCATCCCCGCCTTTCGGTGATACGGCGGGACATGAAAAATTCCCGTTTACCGGGCCAATCGAGGGGATTAGTCCGGTAAACGGGAATAGTACAAATACCTCTGAATCTGCTGAAGGGCAGTGCTGTTAAGTTCTTGATTTGATACTACTAGAAGCTAAATTTCCTTCGGTTCATCTACCCCCCAGCCCCCTAAAGGGGGAGCGTTCCGCGAAGAAATTACTCCCCCTTTAGGGGGCTGGGGGGTAAACAGGCTAGAACTTAACAGCCCTGCTCTTCAGGAGATTTAGGGGTAAAAACAACCTTACAAATCCCCTACATACGCTGCGAGCGGATCACGCTGAGTGTCTGTTGCGTAATACCCAGGTAAGAAGCAATCTGGCCCAACGGAGCCTGTTGCAGAATGTCGGGGTGCTCCTCCATCAGCGAGCGATAGCGTTCCTGTGCCGACTGAAATTGCAGCGCGTACAGCCGGTCCGAAAACCCTTTGATGATGTCGATCAGCAGAAACCGGATGAGCCGTTCCAGCTCGCTGTACTGATCGATAAAGCGCTCCATCTCCCGGTAATCAATCGACCGGACGACGCTGGGCTGAATCAGTTCGATCCCAAACGGCGACGGACCTTTGTAAAAGATATTCTCGATCGGGGCCGTAAATGCGTTTTCCTTGTGAAAGCTGTGCGTAACGTCTTTGCCATCCTCCCGCAGGTAAAAGGTCCGGGCCAGACCACTTTCGAAGAAGAAGATCGTCTGCGACCGATTGTTGATCGGCAGTAATTTATGGTGTTTGCCGAACGTTTCCCGGACAATGGCGTTTTCCAGTATCTGTTCCATGTCGCCGGTGAGGGTAATCCGCTGTTTCAGGAACGTAATCAACTCCATATAATCTGTACCAGTTACGACTGCGTTATGAAAGCCATGAGCGCGCTAAGATATGGGATGAATGCGCGGATATGCATTAACCGCAGGCAATACACCGGCAATCGCCAGCCGTTTTATTCGTGTCTATAGGCCTGACTGGCGCGTTAACAGGACTCGGACCGGTCGTCCGGAGCACCGGTACCGAAACCGAACAAAAAAGCGTAACTTTCTGATTAAAAACAGGTTATTCACTAAAAATTCGCCTATCTATGAACTGCTATCAAGTTATTCTAGGTCTGCTATCCTTATTTGCGATGGGTTGCCAGCAAGGCACAGATGCCATTGCCCCGGCTGTTACCGCAACGACATCGATTAATTCATCAACGGCGACTACCCCTGCGACTACGGCTAACTTGCGGCTGAAGCAAATGACGGTACAGGGCGACAACGGAGGGCTAGGTCCTTATTTTATAAACACCCGCTTCTCCTACAAACAGGGGCGTCTTCTTTCGCAGGTCATCGTTCCTCCAACCGCGCCGAACGCGACCGAGCTAACGAATGAGTGTACCTACGACGAACAGGGTCGACTCACCAGCTACCGCGTGCGGTATGGTCAGGCCAACAGCGACGGCAGTGTGGGCGAATTGACTACGTATACATTCGGCGACGGCTTTATCGAGCAGACGACCACGCGCTTTCAGGCCAATGGGCAACCGCTGCCCGATCAACTAAATGAGCGAAATATTTACCGCCTGAATACACAGGGTCAGGTTACGGAGTGGCAGCAGGAAAATATCATCCGGTACGGGTTTCCTACCCGCGCACGCTACGTCTACACGTATGAGAATGGCAACATCGTCAAGGCGGCCTATCTGAACGCCAACGACCGGACTGAATTCACCATAAACTACCAGTACGACGACAAGGTCAACCCGTTCAACAAATGGAGTTATACGTTCGACCCGGTCCTGTACAGCAGCCGTAACAACATCGTCAGCGCCCAGGTCGACCAGGGAACGGTGTACAAAACCGAATACACCTATACCGAACAGGGGTTGCCGCGCACCAAAAAAGACGTAGCCAAGGGGGCCGTCCTCAGCTACGACTACGAGTCGTTCTAAGCCGATTCGTAATACAGAACGGACAAAGCCCCGGCCTATCAGCTGGGGCTTTGTCCGTTTCAGAGCCGGGCAAGATCCACAGGGCGCGGGAGATGCCCCCCGGCGGAATAACGGCGGGTGCCTTCTACCTGATAGTTAGCCTGTCAGTTGTCGAGGAAGCCATACCAGCGATTCTACGTGTCGAGCAACAGCGTCGATTGCAGAAAAAGTTGATGAGACCGGCAACCTTCCTCACCAACTTATCACAGGTTGGCACTGCCCGTTTGGCCGACAGGCGTCAACAGCCGATAAGCCGATGGCGTAGCGGGGCGACTTATCCGGTAAACAACCAGCTGGTTATTCAGGCGTACGAGCAGCCGGCAGGCGTCACCGTCGACCGCCGACACATCCAGCTTCCGCCGGTATTGCCCTTTACTGGCCGATTCCTCGTACAAGGCCTGGTCACGGTCCATTACCGATACGTTGATGGCCGCGTACGCTGGATTGTCGATGGCCAGGAACAGTTCACCCCTGGAATTAGTGGTCGCGCGAATGGACTGTGCGGTAGCCACCGGCACCGGATCGGCCGGTATCAGCTCATCAGTCGACTCGGGAAGTGGCGTGGTTTTGATGCGCGTCGCCAGTAACTGATTGCTAACCAGTTGGTCGAGCAACTGATCGAACTGCTTCTGGTTCTTCCGCGTCAGGTTAACCCAACGGCCAGGCATCCGTTCTTCGTAAAGCAGTTGATGGGCAGGACTAAAGAACTGCACCTGCGTTGTCTGGGTACTGGCCAGCGTATTCAGCCGCCAATAGCCCCGGTCTACCGATACGCGCTGTAGCTGATTACCAGCTGACTCACCGACCTGAGCCAGGCCCAACTGCGCCTGCAACAGGCAGATAGCAAGCAGGCTCCACCACAGCCATGCGGGCATAGTTCGTTTCTGGTTTAGCCCAGTCAGTGGGTGTATCAGTCGACCAGTTGCAGCCTGACTACCGGCCGAGATGTATTGCATATGCGTTTTCATGGTGCTTGTTTACTGGGTTTTGTTGTAGTACCCATCTGCGACGGGTGGAAAAAAACAGGTGCTGGAATTACTCGGCAAGACAAACTGCCGCATGCCTGACGGGGTAATTTATTCGAGCGTTAGTTGACGTTGAACCGTATCGACTTTGGCGGGTGTACGCAGGTCGATCTGTTTAATTAGCTGACCACTGCTGGTTTTCAGTTCCAGTTCGTACACGCCGTCGGCGAGTTGATCGACGTCCAGCAGCAGCGTTGTTTTCGTTGTTTTCCGGTGGACGTGTTCGGTGAAAACGACGTGCTGCTGCCCCACCGGCCGCAGACTGATCGTCATCGGTTCGCGATTCGGTTTATCGATGGACACGCGGATTTTGTTGGATCTGGTTACATAGGCGCTGGCAGCAAACGTAGCTTCACTGGCAGGTTGCTCAACAAGCGCTGGCACGGGCGACGCCATCAGTAAGTGCAGGATGATGATGGGTTTGGCAAAGACGGTAGCAAGCAGGGTAGTCATAGCGAAATTGGGTGTACTGTGTGATCGATTGGTTCGACCACTTTATGCCAACTACCATACCACCACAGATAACCTACTGACTACCAGCAACCTATAATTATAAGCATGTACTTGATTGTCCACTCCCGTACAGCGCGGAGTCCGTTCCCGTACAAATCGGGCCTGTATCGATAGCTTTCGACCGATACCAATCGTGTTTCTACCGGCAATTAATTGGCAGTAGCCTTCTATTTGTCGAATTACGTGGTCAAACCGAATCAACAATTGAGTAAACGGTATACAAGGCAGGATGAGCGGTCGACAATCCTGACTGGACCTTATAAAAGCGGGACAACAAACATCTCTAGCAAAATATTATTCTAAATAAACATACCACAAAGCCAATTTTCGAAATAATATAAGGCAACCACCTTTCATCCCGCAAAACCGGGCTTTTGTCGCGTTTTTCCCCCAGTTCATCCGAAATCCCTGTTTGCGGCCAGTTTGCCCCACTAGTTTTGATTCAACAAACGGCAACAACGCCCCCTGAATCTGTCTTCTTACTCGAATCAAATCAATACCATGAAAACTACCTTCAACGCACTGCTGATCGCTTTTACGCTTGTTTCATCGCTGTCTACCCTGTCGCAGGCGAATCCCATCACCCGCCCCGGCAAGCAGGCCGTAACGTACGCAACCAGCCTGTACACCGCTACCGACGGTCGTCTTGTGCTGTCGATGGAAAAACAGGCGGGCAACTACCTGACGGTTCGCGTCAACAAAGCCAATGGCACGACCCTGCTGACGCAACAGGTCGCCAAGCGCCAAACCAGCGCGCAGGTTCGCTTCGACCTGAGCCAGTTGCCGGACGGTGACTACACCATCGAAGTATCCAACGGTGAAAAAACGACGACCCACCAGGTGTCACTTCACAGCGCATCGGCGATGCCAGCCGATGCAACGACAAGCCGACAGATCGCGCTGAACTAGCGTTAAACCTAAAAGGTCTCCAAAAAACCTTTTAGGTTTGTTAATCAGCCAATTGTAGAAAACGCCGAAGGCCCGGTTACTCGCGCGAGTAACCGGGCCTTCGGCGTTTTCTATCAAGACAGGCAATCTGTTCCCTAGCGTTTTCGGGCATAGATCAGGCTGTAGTCCAGTTGGGTAGGCCACGTTTCGGCCACCGGCTCCAGACCGGCCTGCACCAGCCAGCTTCGGTACTCGGCCCGGCTGTAACAGCGCCCCTTGGTTCCCCAGAACAGCGCAGCGGAATAGTCAGTAACCGCCAGCGGCCCGTCCAGCGTGTCGTTTAGAAACGCATCATGCACCCAGAGTTCGCCACCGGGGCGCAGGGCCGTAGCAAATCGGTTCGCCAGACATTGACAGGTCGGCGTTGGCCAGTCGTGGAACAGGCTGGCGGCCAGCAGGATATCTGCTTCGGGCAACGCATCGGTCAGCATATCGCCCGCCCGGAAGGTTACGCGCTCCCGAATCTGCTCCGCCCCCGGCCGATCACTCCGGCTAAATTCATCGAGCAGTTCTTCCGCAACGGCTAGCACGGCCGGACGGTCCAGTATGGTCGCCGTTGCAGCTGGATTGACCAGCAGCCACTCGTATGCGTAGAGACCTGTACCGGCCGCTACGTCCAGTAGATGCCCCGCCCGCCGGGGAAGCCGGGCCGCTACCAACGGAGCCAGTTGTCGGGCGCGTCCGGCCAGCCCCATTGTGAACTGCCGGGATAACAGCGGATCATCCATTGGCGACGGCTCATCGCCCTCTTTGACGAACGAAATGCCATCCGGCGTGTCCAGCGGTCCGTCGTTGCGCAGGCGAGCGGCCATTTCGACCACACCCGCATCGTCTTTTTCCAGACCAACGTACCCCCTCAGATTCGTTGCCCGATGCTGCGTCAGATATTGGCCAAGTTCCGTGATATACAATTTCCCGTCAGGCGCATACGCCAGCAGATTCATCGCGCACAAAGCCGGAAACAGTACGCTGGCCGGCCGTTCGCCAAGCTGCAACTGGTCTTGTAGCTGCCGAATCGACAGCGGGCCGTTGCTTAAGGTATCGAAGACGGGGATATGGTGTACAGCAGCCACCAGCAGCCGCGACCCATACATCGCCCGTAACTGGCGGGTGATGGGAGCAAGATCAGGATGAGTAGTCATTGATTTCGTGATTGTGTAGCCGGCGCGCTCCCTGACCGATGACTCAGGTACTATAAAGCAGTTGGCTGGTTGCGTAAAAAACAGCCCTGACGGAACCGGGGTCTTGACGAACAAAGCAATCGACTGAAGCCCTATACCCTGCCGGACAGGCGCGATTTCCACCTTTACTTTCTGCCCCGTCAGCATCGCCCACCCTACCAAAATGGAAAACGGACTCCACCAATATGGCAGCGTTGCACGGACGACCGGAAAAGCTGGCTCACGTATTCAATTAGCAGCCAGCACATTAGTCGGATGCCCTAAAACTGGTCTGTCGTTGGCACACCATGCTTCACAAACCACATAGGTCATGGATACGACGATTGATCAAACCAATTTACGGCAGGTACTAGCCGATCAGATTCCGGAAGCGGGTAACACATTCAACGCGTTGCCAGGTGGTACCAGTGTTTTCGCGACGCTGCACAAACTCTACGAAGTGACATCGGTGCTGGCGCATCAGAATCGGTTCCGGGCCGTTAAACACTGTTTACTGGCAGCCGAGGACATTCTGTTGCATGCCGAACCACGGATCAGCAACGCCCTTTGTACGGTATACATCGTTCAGTTGAGCCGGCTACTCGACAAACGGGATTCCCGGTCGGACGTGATTCGCTATATGCTGCCCAGGGCCATCAAGACCGAATACTGTCGTCAGCTAACGACCTGCCTTCCGTAATCATCAACCGAACGAGTGCATCACCATGCGTACTGATTATCGCATTGACATTGCTTCCGGCCAACACCTGGCCCAGGCCGACGCCATCTGTCAGCAGATGAAGCTCAGTGCCGCAAATCGGGGCACCGGTATCGCGGGCCGCTCGCCCGAGTATATCCGGCAGAAGATACGGACAGGCACGGCCATCATCGCGACGCTACCCAACGGCCAGTGGGTGGGATTTACCTACCTCGACGTATGGGAGAATGGTTTGTTCGTATCCCAGTCGGGGCTGATCGTCGATCCCGCCTACCGGCATCAGGGCGTAGCCCGTCGGTTGAAGCACGCCCTGTTTACGTTGAGTCGGCAACTGTTTCCGAATGCGAAGCTATTCAGCATCACCACCGGCCAGGTCGTCATGGATTTGAACCGGGAGCTTGGCTTTCGACCGGTCGCTTTCTCCGAACTCCCCCACGACCCACAGTTCTGGCAGCAGTGCGCCACCTGCCGAAACTGCGACATTCTGGCCCGCACCGAGGGAAAATACTGTCTCTGCACCGGCATGCTGTTCGCGAGCGCGGTACTGCCTACTGAGGAATGTACCTGAGACCATTCTAAAAATCATCCGGACCCAACTGTCGATACGATCATGATCAGGTTTCTGGTATTGTTGGTGGGCATGGTTTGCTTGCTCGCTGTACTGTATGTGTTCTTTACCGGCTTTGCCAGGCTCCCCAAACCGGGCTGGCCGGCGGGCTGGAATCTATTGGGCAAACTTATTGGTATTCTGATCGTTGGCCTGTTCTTCAAGCTCGTCAAACGATATACCGACTAACCGTCGACCATTCGGTAACTCTCCCTCTTTCAAGCGTTTATAGCGACAAGGCCCCCTGTTCGATGAGCAGGGGGCCTTGTCGCTATGTTAGTCAAGTTCTGTCACCAGTCTAGAGCGTGGAGTTATAGAAGCTGGTACAGGAGAAAACCGATTATGAACGGGCTCCACCAGACCAACAGACTCAATCCGGCCCAGACAACATAGCTACGGTGTATCCACTCGCTGTCCATTCGTTGCAACCGGAGTCGCAGTTCGGCCAGGCTCAAGCGGTACATAGCCGGTTTGCTTAACCCGCCGATGAATGCGTTTTTCATGCGCAAACCCAATTGGAAAGCCCGGTAGCTCTGACGCGGATACAGCATTACGCCGACGGCCATGGCCCACAGGGTCAACAGCCAGGGGAAATACAGGCGGCCCCAACCACCCGTCGCGACTTCCCAGCTCGACACCGAACTTTCACCCAGCCACGACACGTCATAGCCCGTAACCAGGTGGCTGATATCGTGCAGGTAGATATTGGTACGGCGGGATTCCAGATTCGGCAGCGGCAGTGCGATGGGGCCAAACTTAATCATGTCCCATTTTTTATAAATACCGCCCTCCTCACCATAGCCGTACTCGTCATAGAATTCGTTTAAGGCATGTTCGACAGTCATGGTCAACATCGTTTCGTGTAGCGTTTCGCTTACCGGCTAAAAGTAGCCATAGGTGGCTTGGTATCAACGCAGATTATTGCTGAATTCTTCGTCTGTTAGTCTTTAAACGCCAACCGCCCCCTACTCATCGAGCAGGGGGCGGTTACGTATGTTATTTTCCTGACTAACCTTAGCCCCAGTCAGTGAGCATCAAGTGTGCTTAGCTCACCTATTACGTCAAACACGTCAATTCGAACGTTTGCGGCTTGGCAGTTTCGTATTCTTAAGCAGCTCGTTGGCTTTCTTCAACTTTTCTGGAAAAAGTATCTTATCGCGGTATTCTTCCAGAGTAGGGTCGATCTGCACATCTGAACGGTTGCGGCTGTTGGGTTTCTGAATAGTTCGCATCGCTATCATTGAGATTAGTTCAACTTCCGTAGGGCTAAGAAACCTGCGTACTCTACACCAACTCTAAAATCAACAAATTCATCTCCAATTTGTCCGTAAAGTTCGAAGTCTCGGGTAATCTCCTCGTAGAACCGGGTAATCCCCATTCGATATAAGCGAGTCCGGGCACTGGTGCTACCAGTAGCGTATACATACGCATCGGGGTGCTTATCAAAAAAGGCATACAGGGCCGTTACCACCGTGGCCAACACTTTTTCTGTATCACGGTTGTTGGACACTGCCAAATCATCGATCTCGCCGGTTGCCTCGTTTTTATCACCGAAAGCGAGATTATAAACCTTGAAATAGCTAGCCGGCTGGAATTGAATGAGCTTGTGGACCAAACCGTTAGGACCTTCACTGATAAACTCAAAAACGGTTAAACTATCTTCTGCCTTTAATGGGTACCTCTCCAAATTCATACCGTGCAAATATAGAAGTAGGTCTGACATATGATAATTCTGCCCCAAACGAAAACCGCCCCCTGCTCGACGAGCAGGGGGCGGTTTGTTTACTTACGCTACACTAGGCTTATCGCCAGCCACCACCGAGGGCACGGTAGATGTTGATGACAGCCATCATCTGCTGTTGCTTAGTCTCGACCAGATCGAAACGGGCGTCCAGGGCATCGCGCTGGGTGAGCAGCACCTCCATGTAGTCAGCGCGGGCGTTACCAAACAGGGTGTTGGCAATGTCGGTCGATTGGGTCAGGGCCTGTACTTCCTGTGTCTTCAGGTCGTAGCTGCTTTGCAGGTTGCTGATGTTAGCCAGTTGGTTAGCCACTTCAACGTATGCGTTCAGGATGGTCCGTTCGTAGTTGTAAACCGCCTGCGTCTGCCGGGCATTGGCGCTCTGGTACGCCGACTTGATACCGATCCGGTTGACCAGCGGAGCCGTCAGGCCACCCGCCAGCGAATACAGCAGCGACTGGGGTGTCGACAGCAGGAACATCGGGTTGAACGCTTCGAAACCGACACCCGCCGAAATGTCGAGCCGGGGGTAGAAGTTGGCGCGGGCTACCTGCACGTCGAGTTTGGCAGCGGCCAGTTCCAGCTCAGCCCGCCGGATGTCAGGGCGGTTGCCCAACAGCTGCGAGGGGATACCAGCGTGCATGATAGCGGGCATCATCGTGGCAATTGACTGCGTCGTGCGGGCAACCGGCTGCGGGTAGCGCCCGACCAGGAAGTTGATCCGGTTTTCGACTTCCACGATCCGCTGCTGCACCGCGTACTGCCGTTCGCGGGTGTTCAGCACCTGCGCTTCAAACCGGCGAACAGCCAGTTCGGTGACGCGGGCAGCATCTTTCTGAATCCGCACGATCCGCAGCGCGTTGGTCTGAATGTCGATGTTGTCCTTCAGAATCGCCAGCTGATTGTCGTAGGCCAGCAGTTCATAGTACGACGACGCGATTTCAGCGACTAGGTTGGTGACCATGAAGTTCCGGCCTTCGGTGCTCGACTGATACCGCAGGATGGCCGACTGCCGCGCGTTGCGCAGCTTCCGCCAGATATCGACTTCCCAGCTGGCAAAACCACCGATGACGAAGTTCGACAGCGGATCGGGAATCTTGCGATCCCGGATAGTCAGGGCTTCTTCGGTTGCCCCCTGTAGCGTGTAACGACCCGGCCGGTCGACACCCGCTTCCCCACGGAGCCCGACGAAGGGCATGTATTCCCCCCGTCGTGCGTTGGCTTCGTTCTGGGCAATCGAAATCTCCTGCGTGGTGATGTTCAGTTCCTGGTTGTTCCGCAGCGCCTGCGCAATCAGCGAGTCGAGGTTCGGATCGGTGAAGAACTGCTGCCACTGCGTCAGCCCGGTATTCAGCGTATCCTCGCCCTGACGGGTATTGTAATTGACCGGAACGGCGCGGTTTTCATTCTTGACGACTAAAGCCGGGGTCTTGCAGGCCGTGAAGGCAACCGACAGACCAACAACCCCCAGACTCAGCGTGGCTATTCGTTTAAACATGGTGCTCGACTTCTTCAGTTAATGGCATTTCCTCTTCACCCCGGATCAGCTTCCGGCCATCGGCCAGATGCGCGAAGATGTAGTACAGACCGGGGATGATAACGACCCCGAAAATGGTCCCGAACAGCATACCGCCCAGGGCTGATGCACCGATGGTCCGGTTACCGATAGCACCGGCACCCGTGGCAATGATCAGCGGAATCAGACCAGCGACGAAGGCGAACGAGGTCATCAGAATCGGTCGGAACCGGACTTTCGCGCCTTCGATGGCGGCATTCAGGATGGTAGCGCCTTCCGCTCGTTTCTGCACGGCGAACTCCACAATCAGTACGGCGTTTTTACCGAGCAGACCGATGAGCATGATCAGACCGATCTGGGCATAGATGTTGTTTTCCAGCCCCATCAGCTTCAGCATAAAGAACGAGCCGAAGATACCGACTGGCAGCGAGAACAGTACCGCCAGCGGAATGATGAAGCTTTCGTACTGGGCCGCCAACACCATGTATACGAAGGCGATGACGATCAGGAACACGACCAGCGATTCGTTACCCCGGATCGATTCGTCGTAGGAAAGCCCTTCGAACGCCACGTCATAGCCTTTCGGCAGTGTCTTGGCCGCTACTTCCCGGATGGCCGCGATGGCATCGGCGGTGGTGTAGCCTTTGGCGGGCAGCCCCTGAATAGCCGACGAGTTGTACAGGTTGAAGCGGGTAATCTCGTTCGGTCCCTGCCCTTTCTTCAGTTTCATGAAGGCCGAATACGGTACCATTTCACCCTCGTCGTTTTTCACGAACAGGTTCAGCAGGTCAGACGGCAACCGGCGGAAGCTGGGGTCCGACTGGACGTACACCTTGAAGAACTGGTTGTACTTGATAAACCCTTGTTCGTACGTACTACCGATCAGGATGTTGAGGTTGTCCATCGCCTTACCGATCGACACGCCTTTCTGCATGGCCAGCTGGTTGTCGATCTCCAGTTCGTATTGCGGATAGTTGGCCGCGAAGAAGGTGAACAGACCCGTCAGTTCAGGCCGTTTGGCCAGGTTCGCCATGAACTCCTTGTTGATCTTGTCGAACTCGCGGTAGTCGGTGTCGGTGTTTTTATCGAGCAGACGCATCGAGAAACCGCCCGATGTACCGAAGCCCGGAATCGCTGGTGGCTCGAAGAACTCGATGGTCGCGCCGAGATTACGGGTTTTGCCTTCCAGCTCTTCCATGATCTCTTTCACGTTTTTGTCCCGCTCCGACCACGTCTTGAGGTTAATCAGACAGGTACCGGCGTTCGACCCCCGGCCTTCGGTCATGATCTCGTAACCCGCCAGTGACGATACCGATTCGATACCCGGCACTTCTTCACAAATCTTCTGCAGTCGCCGTGATACCTGGTTGGTTTGTTCCAACGTCGAGCCCGGCGGGGTCTGAATAATGGCGTAGATCGTGCTCTGGTCTTCGTTCGGGATGAAACCCGCTGGCAGCACCTGGTTTTCAAAGAAGATACCCGCGCAGAATGCACCCAGAATCAGGAACGTCAGCACGCGCCGGTTGACGATCAGTCGCAGGATACCTACGTACCAACCGGTCATCTTGTCGAAGCCCCGGTTGAAGCTGTCGATGGCGCGGGTCAGCACGTTTTTCTTCGGTGGGTGACCATGGTGATTTTTCAGCAGCATGGCGCAGAGTACCGGCGTCAGCGTCAGGGCGATCAGCGCCGAGATGACGATCGAACTGGCCATCGTGATTGAGAACTGTCGGTAGAACGTACCGACCGGACCGGTCATGAACGAGATCGGCAGGAATACCGACACCATGACGAGCGTAATGGCGATGATGGCCCCGCTGATTTCGGCCAGTACCTGCTTGACGGCCCCAAACGGCGTTAGGTACGGCTTTTCCTCCATCTTGGCGTGCACGGCCTCGACCACCACAATGGCATCATCGACCACGATACCGATAGCCAATACAAGGGCGAAGAGCGTAATCAGGTTGATCGACAAGCCGAATGCCTGAATCACGAAGAAGGCCCCGATCAGCGACACCGGCACCGCCAGAATCGGAATCAATGTCGACCGCCAGTCGCCCAGGAACAGGAACACCACCAGGGCCACCAGGATAAAGGCGTCGCGCAGCGTGTCGATAACCTGCTCGATCGACGCGTCGAGGAATTTTGATACGTCATAGCTGATTTTGTAGTCGACACCCGGCGGGAACGACTGCTTCATCACTTCCAGCTTCTCCTTTACCTCGTCGATTACGTCGCTGGCGTTACTACCGTAGTTCTGGCGCAGGACGATAGCCGCCGACGGATGGCCGTCGAGGTTCGAGTAAATGTTGACGAACTCGCTACCCAGTTCGACGCGGGCAATGTCGCGCAGGTGGATGCTTTCCCCGGCCGAATTGGCCCGGATAATGATGCCTTCGTATTCTTTCGGATCGCTGTAGCGGCCCTTGTAGGTCAGTACGTATTCAAGCGACTGCGCAGCGATACCGGAGCTTTGCCCGAGTCGGCCCGGCCGACCGATGATACTCTGCTCACCCATCGCCTTCATCACTTCCTCTACTGAAATGTTGTAGGCCCGCATGCGGTCGGGGTTCAGCCACACCCGCATGGCGTACCGGCGGCTACCCAGAATCTGCGCCCGGGCGATACCCTTCGTCCGCTGGATTTCGGGGATCATCTTTACCGTCGCGTAGTTGAAGAGGAACTTCTCGTCAATCCCTTTCGCGGTCGAATAGAGGTTGACGTACATCAGCATACTGGGCTGAATCGGCGTGATGATAACCCCTTCCCGCTGTACCAGTTCGGGCAGCAGCGGCATGACCTGGTCGACACGCGTTTTTACCCGAACGACCGCATCGTTCGGGTCGGTACCGGGTTCGAAGATGATACGGAGGGTTGCTTCGCCAGCACTCGTCGCATCGGTTGCGATGTAGCGCATGTCCTGCACCCCGTTGAGAGCCTGTTCGAGCGTAATCAGCGTCGATTTGACCAGTACGTCAGCACTCGACCCGGGGTAGTCGATAAAGATATTGACCGTGGTAGGTGCGATGTCCGGAAACTGCGAAATGGGCAGTTTCTTGATCGCCAGTATCCCGACAAAGACAATCATGATCGAAATCACAATCGCGAATACGGGTCTCTTGATGAATTTTGTGAACATGTCTTCTGGTTTTAGACGGACTGATTATTCGGCGTACAGACCCAGGTTCGAGATCACGCTTTGTGGCTTCTCGAATTTGTATTTGATCGGCTCATTCTCTTTCACCTGACGCAGCCCTTCCAGCAGGATCTTGTCGTCTTTGTTCAGCCCGGAGCTAACCACGAAAATGTGGGGCATTTCGGCAGCTATCTTGATTTCCCGCGACCGTACTTTATTGTCTTTGTCGATGACGTAGACGTATTTTTTCTCCAGTACCTCGAAGGTGGCTTTCTGCGGAATCAGCAGGGCATTGCGAATCGGCACTTTCATTTCGATGTTACCCGTTTCGCCGTGGCGCAACAGCCCTTTCGGGTTGGGGAAGGTGGCCCGGAACTGAATGTTACCCGTCGTATTATCGAAATCGGCTTCGATGGTCTGCACTTTACCCGGATACGGGAACAGTTTGTTGTTAGCCATCTTCAGGCCGACATTGCTCAGGTTAGCCTCGCTGGTTTTTTCTTTCAAGTTCAGATATTCCGCTTCCGGCACGTTGAAGTACACCCACATCTGACTGTTGTCGGACAGGGTGGTGAGCAGGTCGCCTTCATCGACCAGGCTACCCAGCCGCACCTGAAACCGGTCCATCATGCCGCTGAACGGCGCTTTGATTTTGGTGAACCCCAGGTGAACTTCCGCCAGCGACACGTCGGCTTTCGCCTTGTTGAATTTGGCGTTGGCCATGGCCAGTTCCGTCGGCGCTACGATCTTGCTGTCGGCGAGTTTTTGGGTGTTCTGGCGCTCGATGTCGGCGTAGTTGGCTTCAGCCTGTGCTTTTTGCAGCTCCGCTTCGTAGAGTTTAGGCATGATCTGAAACATCGCCTGTCCCTGATTGACGTACTGCCCTTCGTCGACGTAGATGTTCTGAATGTACCCCCGTTGCTGGGCGCGCATCTCGATATGGCGAATTGCCCGCACCTGACCGACGTATTCTTTCGTGATCGTCGTGTCTTTCAACAGCGGGCTGCTCACCTGGTATTCGACGGCTTCCTCTTTTTCTTCTTCTTTCTTCGCGCAGCTGGCCAGGCACAACACCGCGCCAAGGCTCATGAGCACAAGACTTCGTTTCATAATGGTTGTATGTTGAAAGGTGGACGTTACCACGGTTGTAGGGTATTATATTGGTTGACTGACTGGATTGGTACTGAGGATTTGCTGACTACTACCGGCTGGGCGGTGGCTGCTGAACAGCGATGGTCCGTCCGGATGAAACCTGCCCCGGTGGCGCGTTGGGAGCCTGTGCCATGCGCAGAATCAGACTGTCTTTCTGCTCATTGGACCGTCGGCATTCCGAGAGTTCCTGTTGCCAGACCAGACTATCGATCGGCTGGTAGGTGCTGCTTAACTCCGATGCGCGCATACGTTGCAGGTGGCTTTGTTGATACAGCAGAAATCCGTTGAACACCAGCGAGAGGGCCAGTGCCAGTCCAAAGCCGTAAAGCAAAATCGAGTCGGGCCGTTTGGCAGGGACATTCCGGAGTTGCATAACCTTGTATCGGTGCTGAGTTGACACAAAGGAATAAACAGGATATTAAAACGGTTTGAGAAGGAAATTAGAAGATATTAGAACGAGCCCCGGCCGCTGATTGGCCGTTTTGCGCGTTTTTGACCCACAGATGACGTACGATCAGGCTTTGTTGCCAGAACCAGACCAGCGCCTGAGCAGTCTTCCGATTAAAATCCTACTTTATAGTTTTATAAAACTACTAATGCCCAGCAGCCAACTTATTCTCTGTGGGTTACGCGTTAATCCCGGCCCCTGATCTATTAAGCCCTTTTTAATGAAGGTGTTAATCAGTACTGCTGGTCATCAGCTACGGAACAAAATTGATGCCTGCTGTCTCACTCGCTATGGCTACTTTTGGTGGTTCCGTTTTCTACGGCCTTCCTCACCGGTATGCTTTTTCCGTTTTCCCGGCTAACACTGCTCAAAGCCGGCTTCTTCTTTCTCCTGGGTCTCCTTGTCCTCAGCTGCTACCAGCGAACCGAACATTTCGATGATGCCTGGTTCGCCGAACAATCGTACTGGCTGGTGCGCGACGGCTGGGTGCGCTCCGAACTGTTCCGGGGGCTCAACGGCTGGGAAGATCGAATCTACGTCTTTCACAAGCTGTACATCTACGCCAGTGCGCTGGTTATGAGCCTGATCGGGTTTTCCCTACCGGCCAGTAAACTCCTGACTACGCTATGTGTCTTAACGACCGGCTACCTGATCTGGCGTTACAACCGACGCTCGTCAGCGCTGGAACAGTGGCTGGCCCTGCTCTTGTACGCTGGCTGCGGCATCGTCATCCAGTACATCGCCGTCAACCGCCCCGAGATAATGTGTGCGCTACTGGGTTTTTCGTCGTACTACGTGCTCAGTCAGCGAACCAATCAGGCGACCGGACGACCGGAACTGGCCGGACTGCTGGCGGGTATGGCCGCGCTTACGCACCTGAACGGCTTGATTTACGTAGCTGCGGGGCTGGTCTGGCTACTCGTTCGGGACGGGCTTCGTCCGGCGATCCGGTTCGCTATCGTCAGCGGATTGACGTTGAGCTTATATACAGTCGATGCCCTTTGGGACGGTCAGATCAGCCTGATGATTCGTCAGTTCATTCACGATCCGGCCACGCAGGCTAATTTCAGTCTGGCCGATAAGTGGCGCATCATGCTGGATTATCACCAGCTGTTTTTCCACGGCTACGCCGAGGTACCGCTCAGCGTGCTGGTTCTGTTGTGTCTGCTAGCCGGTGGCCAATCGGCCCGACTGCGTAACCCAACCGTCTTGTATCTGCTCGTGCTGGTGGTAAACTTCTGGCTGCTGACCAAGAGTAATTTCGACTTTTATTATATTCTGTTTGCGCCCTGGCTCGCGCTGGTAGCCGCCAACGTCCTCACCGACAGCCGGGCCGACCGACCCCGCTGGCAACGCCGGGCCGGTGTTGCTGTGGTGGTTGCGTACTACGGACTGGCGCTGTTTACGGTGGAACAGGTACTGGTCGAGAACCGCACGGTGCCGTACATGCCGCACTACAATGCAATGCTGGCGCAGCACATGCCCCGCAAACACACCAGAATCATCGCGCCGATCGGTTTCTTTTTCGATCAGATGGAAACCTACCACATACACGGATTGAGCTACTATTCAGCCCGGCATGGCCATGCTTCGCTGGCAGAATTTTTTCAGCTGGCCGATCAGCAGCAAGCAACCTATGTGGTAAGCGATGGCTACGAGAATGCCAGTTACGTAATTCCGATGAATGCGCCGGAGCGGGTTGGGGCCTACAAACGAATCTTCCGCGACCAGATGACGAGCATCTATGAACGGCAATAACCAACGCGGTCGATCGTGCTTCATTCCGGCGTTCCCTCCGGTAAACGAATCGTCACCGTCGTGCCCTGACCGACGTGCGAATCAATGGCCAGCGTCCCCTGATGCAGGTCGATAATTTTCTGCGTAATGGCCAGACCGATGCCGTAGCCGGGTACCCCCTCGACGTTATTACCCCGGTACAACGGATCGAACACATGGGCCGCATCGGACTCGGTTATGCCCCGCCCCTGGTCGGTTACGACAACGTCGATGCCGTTGTCGGTCGAGGCAAGTTGAACGGCAACGGCTTCCTGCGAGTACTTGCAGGCATTGTCGAGCACATTTAGAAAAGCCGTCGTCAGCAGGGTAGCATTTCCGGCGATCGTAAACGATTCGCCGTCGCCAGCATCGAAATGAAGCGGTAAACTCCGACCGGGATACTTGGTCTGCACCTGACCGATGGCAGTCAGCAGGCAGTCGTCGACCTGTATATCGTTGAGTACCACGCCCGCATCCGACATTTTAGCGAGACTCAGCAGGCCGTTGGTCAGGCTAATAAGTTTCTTCAATTCTTCGACGGCAATCTCCATGCTGTCGCGCCAGTCGGCCGGGTTCTGATCGTAGCGGAGCGAGGTTTCCAGCGTCCCGAGCGTGTTGTTGAGAGGTGTTCGCAGTTCGTGCGATGCGTGCGCCACGAAGCTCCGCTGCGATACGAAGGCATCTTCGAGCCGAAACAACATGCGGTTGAAGGTCATCGCCAGCTGCGCGATTTCGTCCTGCTGGTTGCCTTCGTTTACCCGCTTGTGCAGGTGCATGGCCGTAATCTGCTCGACTTCATCGACAATCTGCGAGATGGGTTTGAGCACCCGACCGGCGAAGTACCAGCCCGCCAGTACGATCAGCGCGAAGCCCAGCAGGTTGGCCAGCAGCAGAATCTGTTCCAGCGCCGTCATCTTGGCAAAGCCGATCCGGTCGTAGCCCGACGCGAAAATATAGAACTGCTGCCCCCGGTCGCGAAACGGAATCACGATCGACTCGAAATGCCCGCTGCGAAATTCGAACAGCGAACCCGTGGCCAATAGCGGGATTTTTTCCTTGTAATAATCGGACTCTTTGAGGGTTCGGTTGGTAAAGACCAGGTTATGCCGACTGTCGTAAATGCTGATCTGCTCGTCGACGATCGTCAGCAGATCGGTACGGACCATGTTCTTGAAAAAGTCGTCGTGCAGGTGCCGCCGGGAAATCAGCACCCGACCGGCCACGCGGGCTTTCGACTCCAGCCGGCTGTAAAATTCCTCCTGCCGGTAGAGCGAATAAAAATACAGTACAACCAGCGACAACGTGATCTGAATCGCGATGGCCAGCCCGGTGAAAATGATTGTCAGCCGATTTCGAATGAGCATACGGAAGCGTTGGTCAGCTCTCGCGCAGAACGTAGCCCATACCGACGATGGTATGCAGCAGTTTGGGCGAAAAATCCTTGTCGATCTTCTTGCGGAGATAGCTGACGTACACGTCGATAACGTTGGTGTTGCTGTCAAAATTCAGGTTCCAGACCCGCTCGCTGATGTCGACGCGCGAAATCACCTTGCCTTTGTTGAGCATCAGGTATTCCATCAGCGCGTATTCGCGGGTCGTCAGGTCGATGCGCTTACCCGACCGGGTTACCGTCTTCGTATCCAGATTCAGTTCCAGATCCGCCAGTTGCAACACCTGTTTGGACTTGCTGTGATTCCGGCGGGTCAGTGCCCGAACGCGTAACAGTAACTCCTGAAACTCAAACGGTTTAGCCAGGTAATCGTCGGCTCCGGCGTTGAAACCGTCGGCTTTATCGGTGATACTGTCCAGCGCAGTCAGCATCAGCACGGGCACGGCTTCATTGTCGGCCCGGATCAGTCGGCAGAGGTCGAAGCCGTTGATATGCGGCAGGTTGACGTCGAGAATGATGATGTCGTATTCGTTTTGCCGGAACAGCGACAGCCCCGTCCGCCCGTCGTAGGCGATTTCTACCTCGTAGCCTTCCGCCGACATACCCTTCCGGATAAACGTAGCCGCCCGTTCCTCGTCTTCAACCAGCAGAATCTTCATTGGCAAAGGATTAGTATCATCCGCACAAAAATAGCCGTTACCACGATTAATCGCCCAATTATACTGGTGGACGGGAAGGGCTGGGGCTTGCTCTGTATTGGTTAACTGGTCTTACGAGCCAGCTCTTTTACCCCTAAATCCCCTGAAGGGGACTTTGTCTACGTGCGAGCAAAGTCCCCTTCAGGGGATTTAGGGGTATTACGGATTACGTGCTAGATCAATACCCCGGGTTCTGCTTCAGCTGCGTAGACACGTTGAGTACGTTCTGACCGATGGGAAAGATAGCCGTGTGGTTATCGGCATCCGGCTGCTTGTCCCACCAGGTACCCGTGTTGAACACACCCCAGCGAACCAGATCGGTACGCCGGCGACCTTCCACCAGAAATTCACGGCCCCACTCGTCGAGCATTTCCTGATCGGTTAGTTGACTGCCATCGGTCTTGTACAGACTGGGCGAATTGGTCGGGTAGTTCCGCGCCCGCACCGTATTCAGCAGCGCAGCCGCTCCGGCTTTGTCGCCCGCCCGGTACTTGCACTCCGCCAGCGAGTAGTAGATTTCGGCAAATCGAATTTCGGCGTAGGCCGACGAAATCTTGTTCGGGTCACTGCTGGGATAGTACGGATACTTCACCGGATAAATCCCCGAATTCTGATCGGCGTTGTTCATGTTCGACGTCTTGTTCGTAATCCGGGTACCCGGTTTCGCATTCAGAAACAGGCCCACCTGATCGCGGAAAAACAACGGGTACGGACCTTTGGTCGACCGCACCGTATCGACATTCCCATTGGCGTTGACGTACGGCAGATAGCCTTGCAGGAACATTCCTTCCCGACGACTGTTTCCCAGATTCTTGTACGTTTTCAAGCGCACGTCGTCCGGGTATTTCTGAAACTTGATGTACGGCTTACCCAGCGCAAAACTGTACTCCGTGCTGTCGACGTCGCGGCCGGGTTGCATGGCGTATTTGGGGTTTGCCGTCCCGAAATCAGTGAAGCCGAAGTAGAACGTGGCGTTGACGGGCAGCATCCAGAAATACATACCGCCATCGTATTGCCAGTGGGTCAGGCCGAAGCTGCCGGGGAAACCAAAGACCGTTTCCGACGAGGTCGCGTTGGTGTAGTCGAAGGGGGCGTCCCAGCGACTTTCGAGCGCATATTGGCCGTACTTACCTGCCAGCATATCGGTGCACACCGTCGCGCAATCGGCGTACCGGTCGTTGCCGGTATATACCTTGGCATTCAGATAGAGCCGGGTCAGCAGGGCCGCTGCGCCCCCCTGCGTCCAGCGACCAACGCTGTTCGCACCCAGACTTTGCCGGGTGGGCAGGTTGGGCAGCGATTCTTTTAGTTCCTGTTCAATATAGGCGAATGCTTCCTGTGGCGACACCTGCGGACCGCCCTGCGTTTGCCCCTTCACCTGCTTTACCAGCACGATGTTCCGGTACATATCGAGCAGGCGGATGTTGAACCAGGCCCGTAGTGTACGCAGCTCAGCGATCATCCCGTCCAGTTCGGCACGCGTCATGCTGAACCGCTCCGGGTCGGTGATGCCCTGCAAATCTTCCAGCGAGTTGGTCGCCAGTGTCACCCCACCGTACAGCGCATTCCAGGCATCGCTGGTGTAGCCGTCGTTGGGGGTCCAGGTGTGGTAATGGACGCGCTGGTATTGTCCCCCATCGAACCAGTCGCCCTGTCGGTTGGGGGTCATCAGTTCGTCGGTGCTGTTTTCCTGCAACATAAACGTCGAGCCACCCTGTATCGACCAGTAGGCATGTTCGAAGGCGCGTAGAAAATCGCGGATGACGTCCTGCCGGGTTTGCAGGAAGTTTTCCGACGTAATACGATCGTATAAAACTTCGTCCAGGTTCGTACAGCCCGCCGTCAGCAGCAGACCGGACAGCCCGAGGGTGCGCAGTGTCGAGGATAAAAATCGATTCAGTTTCATGGTCAGTCAAGCAGGTTTAGAAAGTGAGTTGCAGACCCAGCAGCAGTTGAGTCGTGGACGGGAAGTAGTTCAGCGACGGATTGATGCCCGGATACAGGCCGTTGACCTGCACCAGATCGGGGTCACCACCGGTGTACTTCGTGAACGTGGCCAGGTTGCGGGTCGTGGCGTAGATACGCGCCGAACGCAGGTATTTCACGTTGAGTGGCTGCGTGTAGCTCAGCGTGATGTTGTCGATTTTGACAAAGCCACCCGGCTCCAGAAAGTAGTCCGACAGGGTCGAGTACGTGGCCGTGTTGGTCAGTTTTGAGTACTTGCCACCGTCGTAGGCCGACTTGAGCGTGTTGGCATTCTGCTGCGTAGCGGGCGTTCCCAGATAGAAGGCGTAGGTGTTGAAAATCTGGTAGCCGAACGTGCCGCGCAGGAAGACCGTCAGATCCCACTTCTTATAGCTGAAATTATTGGTCAGACCGCCCGAGAACTTGGGCAGGCCGTTGCCGATAAACTGCCGGTCGTCGTTGTTTGCCTGATTACCCTGCACGATCGTACCGTCTTTTTTGTAGACCTGTACCGCTCCGCTTTCGTTGACCCCCGCCGACTTCAGCGCGTAGAAGCTACCGATCCGGGTGTTTTCCTGCAGCCGCTGCACGTTGCCCGGACTACCCGGTGCGGGCAGGCCAACGACGTCGACGTACGTCTGTCCCTTGTAGGCTTCGCTGGAAAAGGCGACAAACTTGTTGCTGTTGGTAGCCCCGGCAAATGTCAGGTTATACCGAAAATCCTTGCCCGTCACGACCGCAGCGTTCAGCTGAATTTCCAGTCCGGAGTTTTGCATCGTCCCGACGTTGGCGAAGGTCGACCCCTGAATGTTGGGCGGGTTAGGCACGGAGTAATCACCCAGCAAATCTTTGTTCGTCCGAACGTAGTAGTTCAGACTACCCGTCAGGCGGCTGTTTTTGAACAGGTCGAAGTCGAGGCCGACGTTGACATTGATCGCCTTTTCCCAGCGCAGGTCGTAGTTGGTGTTCTGGCTGGGGCCCCATACCTGATACGACGTACCGTTGTAGAGGTAGTAGCCGTAGCCGCTGTAGGTATCCAGCGAGCGATAGTTGCCAAAATCCTGGTTACCCGTCACGCCGTAGTCGGCCCTCAGTTTCAACTCGTTCAGCCAGCCGGTATTTTGGGCAAACGCTTCCTGCGTAATCCGCCAGCCGACCGAAGCCGCCGGGAAGTAACCCCACTTGTTGTCGTAACCAAACTTCGACGAACCCTCCCGGCGCAAACTGGCCGACAGGTAGTATTTCTGGTCGTAGTCGTAGTTGACCCGACCGAAAAAGCCGACCAGTTTCGAGCTGTTCCGGTACGACCCGACGTTGTTGATACCCGCCTGCAGGTTCCACAGCCCCGTGCCCAGGTTATTGTAGGTCAGTATGTTCGACGGAAAATTCTCGTTAGCCGCGTTGAAACCCGACGACATGAAGAACTGGTACGAATACCCACCCAGTACCTTTACCGAGTGCTTGCCGGCATCGAGCGCATAGTTACCCGTCCACTCAAAACTTTTCTGATCGTTCTCGTCCAGCGACTGTGATCCTGTGTTCCGCCCTGATCCGTTAATGACCGTTGTCAGCGTCGACGGCGTGAAGCCGAAGTTGCGGAAGGACGAACTAACCTCCCCCAGCGTTACCAGCGTCGACAGGTTATCGAGCAGGTTCAGTTTGAACGACGCGTTGATGTCGAGGTACTTGATATCGCTGCCCGACAGCACACTTTTCGCGCTCTCAACCGGGTTATTAGCAAAAAAGCCCGAGGTGATATAGGCGTATTTACCCGTCTGATCGAAGATGGGTTGCGTCGGATTGAGCGTCAGCGCGTAGTTGAAACCACTGTAGTCGGCGTTGCTGGTTTTGGCGTAGCGCGGAGCAGCCGAAAAGGTCAAGGCGTACAGGTTGTTGGCCGACGTGTGGTTGATATTGACCCGGCCGCCGTATTCCTGCTTGGCCGATCGTAGATCGACACCCGTGGCATTGCGGTAGTCGAGCGAAGTGAAGTAGTTCGTTTTGCCGTTACCACCCGAAAACTGGAGCGTGTGTTTCTGCGAGAAAGCCGGGTTACGACTGACCGCTTTCATCCAGTCGGTGTTGCCACCCAGATCGACCCCACGGTTGTTGGCCAGAAACTCATCTTTCGACAGCACTGACAGCTTGTTCGTGATAAAATCGAAGGAGCTGTAGCCATCGTAGAAAATGCGCGACTGATCGGAGCCTTTCTTCGTTGTAATCACGATAACGCCGTTGCTACCGCGTGTTCCGTAGATGGCCGACGCGGCACCGCCTTTCAGCACGTCGATCGACTCGATTTCGTTCTGGTTGATGTTGTCCAGATTCCCGCCCGGAATGCCGTTGATGACGAAGAGCGGTCCCAGACCGGCATTGCGCGACGACACGCCCCGCAGCTGAATACTCGGCGTCGAGTTCGGATCGCCTGCTGCCGTATTGGTGATCGACAGACCGGCCACTTTCCCCTGCACGGCCATCAGTGGGCTGTTGCTGCCCACCCGCAGCAGATCGCCCGACGACAGGTGTGTCACGGCGCTGGTTACTTCCTTGCGGTTGAGCGAACCGTAGCCTACGACAACCACTTCGTTGATCGACTTGACGTCGGGTTGCAGTTGTACGCTGATCGTTGTCTGGTTACCCACCGCCACTTCCTGCGACGCATAGCCGACAAAGCTGAATACAAGTGTTTGTGGTCCGTCGGGAATCGTCAGTCGGTACGTACCCGACGCGTCGGTAACCGCTCCGCGATTCGTCCCTTTGATAGCCACAGTTACGCCCGGTAGCCCCGCTCCTTTCTCGTCGGACACGACCCCGGAGATTGTCTGTTCAGCCGCGACCTCGATCGATTCGCCCGCTTCGTTGAGCTGTATCGTCATGGATTCGGCCACCGTCCGGGCCAGTATGATCTGCTCTCCGGCTACGGTGTAACTCACCTGTAGTGGCGTCAGCAGTTTGTTTAGCACGTCCTGTAGCGTGCTGTTCTGCACACGCAGCGAGATAAGCTGCCGCGCCCGGACCACCTGCGGGCTGTACGAGAACTTGACCTTGGCCGCCTGTTCCAGCGTCCGTAGTACTGATTTAACCGACTGTCGCTCAATGGACAGACTAATACGCCGATTCAATAGCTCGGGGGCCGGCAGGTCGGTCGCCTGGGTTGCCCGCGCACACTGTACCAGCAGCAGCGCCACCACCAGCACGATTCGTTTGTAAACAGGCAAATAATAACTTATTTGTTCCATTGATTTACTTGGTTGAGTTTAGGAAATAGGCACACTTGAGCGCATGGACGCTCTGAAAAAGGAATAGAAAAACGTTCTGAGCGGTGTGGGGTAAGTCGTGGGGTGTTACAGACAGGAGCCGCCGTTGATTACAATCTGTCCGTCGACCATATCGTACGTAGCCCCGACCGTTGCGCAGATGATGCGTAGCTTGCTGGCGAACGGTTCGTTCTGGAGCGACGCCGTAAGCTGACAGTTGGACAATGCCTCTTTGTTATAGCGAATGTCGATGCCGTAGGCGTCCTGCAAGTCCTGAATCACCTGCGGTATCGGTGTATCGCTGTACGTGAACGCGGGCGCTGCGGACCGCTCGCGGCTGGGTGGGCGCACGACAACCTGCGGCAGATCGACGAGTTGTTTGATGAACTGATCCGACTGTCGGTTGAAAACGACCTGCTGATTCGGCATCAGCAGAACGCCGTGCTGCTTATTGGTAGTCCCCACCACCTTATCCCGGTACACCGCGACCTGCCCCGACTGTACCTGCACGTGTACACTGCTCTCCCCGGTGTACGCCCGAACCAAAAAGCGAGTCCCGAGTACTTTGGTAACCAATTCGTTGGCATAGACCAGAAACGGCTTATCAGCATTCTTCGTCACGGCAAACGTAGCTTCACCCGTGAGATAGATCGTCCGGTTTTTCTGGCCAAAGGTGCGCGGGTAGCTGACCCGACTGTCCGGTGCCAGCACGACCGTCGACTGATCGGGCAGCGTGATTTTTTGGGTTACCCCGGCGGTATTCGCGTACTCCGTAAAAGCGGTATCCAGCGTAGCCAGTTGTTCGTTATAGATCGATACGGGACGGGTAAACCACCACAGACCGGCACCAAGCAACAGGGCGACTGAAGCCGCTGCCAGCCACCGCGCCCGACGCAGCGGCCGTACGATCGGTTCGGGTACGGGTGTCGAGTACGCGTTAGTTTGCCGGATACGACTCAACAGATGCTGCACCGTATCGTCCGACAGCTGCGTATGGGCGTAGTCATAAAGCCCCTGTTCGATCGCCCGCACCAGTTGCTCGGCCTGTTGCCAGATAGCCCGACGGTGCGGATGAGCCGCCAGCCACTCGGTCCAGAACTGATTCGACTGGTCAGTTGGGGCAAGCTGATGATCCACGAAGGCATCATCCAGTAAGAAGTCCGTTACGGTAAAGGTGTCGTATGCAGGATACACGGTTCGCTGGTTATGTCTGTAGATGACGAAACCAGCAAAACGTACTCACTAAACCCAAAAAAATAATTGAAAAATTAAAGAAACGCTGATAATCAAGCGTCTTAATTTCTCGATAGCTCTGAATACCAGGTTTTTCGCCGACTGCTGATTAACGGCTAGTATCGCCCCGATCTGGTCGTAGTTCATGTTTTCGACGAAGCGTAATTTCAGGGCTTCCTGCTGCCGGGGCGGCAACTGAGCGATAAAGCGCTGTAACCGCTGCTGCTGATTGTCGGCGGTTTCAAGGGCGTCGAGCAGTTCAGTATCGGGCTCGGCCCACAAAGTCTCGTAATCGGTTTCCAGCAAGGGCGTCAGGGGTCGCTCCTTGCGCTCAAGCAGGTGCATGATCCGGTTCTTGAGCGATCTTAGCAGATAGTACCGAATGTTGTCGGGTGTACTTAGCCGCTCCCGCTTTGCCCATAGTTCGGTGAACACGTCGTGAATACAATCCAGCACGAACGATTCCGACACCGCAACGAGACTCATGCCGTACCGGTACATGGCTTTGATGTGCAGTTGGTATAGCTGCGTGTACGCTCCTTCATCGCCGGCCTGAAACGCCTGCCAGAGTTGTTGTTCGTTCACGATGATTCACTGTTACTATCGACCGGTTAGACCCAGTCACACTACCTGTTCAACACAGTAAGTCGGAAAAAGGGCCATTCTTTATCGCGTCACCGGAAATTTTCGTGGTATCAGGCGATCGCAGCCGTCAACGCTTGGCCGATATACAGCTTGAACAAGGTCGTTTCCAGCGCGTCAGTCGCAGCCGGCCGATGCGCTATTTATTCGATACGTATCTCCCGTTCTAGTGGCAAAGTCTCGAACGTAGCGTTGGATTCTACCTGTTGATAGACAAGCTGATATCGCCCAAGAGGTATAGTGGTTGGAATAGTGAATAGCCACCAGCTTTTAGTATCGGCAGGTATCGTATACGTCTGCGATGGGTTAGTGACCGACGTTAGTCGAATCTGAACCCGTAATGAACCAAGGCCTTCCGGTCTTCCGGGGGGACGTTGAGCAAAAGTTTCAACTGAGGTGGGAATACTATAGGTTTGTCCACCTTTGAGCACCACTGGATCAGCGAAAGCTTTACTGGCCGTCAGCAGATAATCAACAGGCGAATCGTCGAGTCGCCAGGGAAAGATGTTATAGATGACCAGATCATCGAAGCGGTTGCCAACAACGACGCGGGTCGACAATGAGGTTGGCTGCCCTTTTTCCAACAGCCGGGCATAGTAGTAGCCTGCCTTCAATCCAGCGGGTATCACGAAGTCCGCAACGCTGCCCCGATAAGAATCCAGCAAAGGAGCCGTAAACTTCTCACCAGCCGCATTACTAAGCTGTATACTTAGCTGACTATCCAGGTACAGGTTATACCCGTATACCCGTAAATACCTACCGGCCAGCGAATTAGTAGTGAACATCGTCGCGCCCTCAGATAAGGCTAGTCGGCCTTTCTGAAACGAGATGGTACCCGCTAACTCAGCCTGCCGTCCGTTGGCTTTGCGAACCGCGATTCGATACACACCTGGTTCGATGAATCCTGGCTCAACGGTAAGTGGCAAACAACTGACTGCTGGATTCCCACAGGTCTGGAGAGGGGTTACAGAAAACGCCCGAGTCTGTCCGGTTGCCACATTCGTGAGTTGCAGCGAGCCGATAGCACTACTATCACGAAAGTTGATGACGGGAAAGGTAATCTCATAACTTTCCGGCTCCATCGTAATCGTACGTGAGCCGGTATACGGAGCGAAAGCCAGTGGGCCAGCCGCTCGCAGCGTCACATAGTAATCAGTCGTTTGCGACACCGCCGACTTGCGGATGATCCGTAGGTTTCCGGGCTGGAGTCTCCAGTCAGTCCAGCCCGGAGCCTGTCGGGAGAACAGGCTGGATTTGGGGTAATCGATGGTCGTTTCGGGAGTTAGCTCAACTACAGGTACTACACTAGTGTCAGTAAAGCTGGCGGGCAGAGTAACGACAATCTGGTTTGTGGTCTGATCGATCTGAATATTAGCCGGCGGGATGCCCGGCACAGCAAACTGAAGCAAGCGCGGCTCGCCGTTAGGGCCAAAGCCCGGATCTACTTCGTTCCGCTGACAGCCGGTCAGTATATAACCTAGCAGGAGAGCCAGTAAAAACGCGATACGCTTGTACTGACACAAGCCAATTCGCTGTATAGATGCATTCATAACTGACAGATAGCATAGTTTGACATAGGTACAGGCAGGGCTAACAAGGTAGCCTTATCGTGTCCATCTGTCAACACGATAAGGCTATTTCTTCTTCAGTTTATCTGAACAATGACCCGATACTTACAACCGCATCATACAAAGGCCTGTTTGGTGACAACATGGCGAACAAATCCCTGTATGTAACCCGTAAACACAATCAGTTGATTGTCAAATAGCCAAGCACTAACATAAGCATGGTTACCATAGCCGTAAGCAATATCGTCAATGGCTGACCCGTTCGCTGCCGGAGATAACTATACCACCTAAGAATGTGCAGTATTGACCAGCCAACAGCTATCCCGACCAGCCAACGTGGCTCGATATTAAGAGCCTATCCGAAAATGATTGAGCGTTTCCAAACGATGTGGGCACAGGCCAGAAATAGCAAGGCTTTATAATTGGCGACCTTCTTCTCCCAGCG
>NZ_PVTE01000029.1 GCF_003002825.1 Spirosoma oryzae
TTCAGCATTACCAGTGTGAGCCTGACCGGCTGCGAGCAGGTGACGGCCAGCGAGCGCCGGGTAACGCTGCTGCCCAACTACGCGGGCCTGACGGGGGAGGTCATCCGCTTCCGGGTGGCCAACGAGATCGACGCCACCACGTCGGCTGGTCCCTACACCCTGCGCTTGTACACTGACAACCCGGTCATCAGCCTGCGGGCTATTCAGGGCAGCGGTGCTGAGGTGAGCTACAGCTACAACTGGCTGGCGGCTTGCACCAGCAATGGCCGGGTCCGAGCGCAGGAACAAACCGAGCCATTGACTGTAACCGTACTGGGTAACCCGGTCATTGGTGAAACGGTCGACGTGGAGATTCGCGGAGTCGAAGGGCAGGCGGTTCGCGTTCTGGCCGTCGATGGACGCGGGCATACCGTTAGCGACAGCCGTATTGAGCAGGCGACTGGCGTTGAAAAAACGTCGGTACGACTCGGTCGCGCACCGGGTATCTACCTGCTACAGATCAGCACAGCCAGTCAACAGCAAACGGTTAAGCTGATCCGGGAGTAAAAGCCAGCCTGACCAACAAACAGGAGGGGGCTTCCTGCGCAGGAAGCCCCCTCCTGTTTGGCCGATAGGTCAATTGATTTGATGAAAATAACCGTCGTTTTGCCTTACCCTCAACCCCCTGAAGGGGGCTTTATTCGTCTGTGAACTGAGCCCCCTTCAAGGGGTTGGGGGTAAGGTAGCTTGCTAATTCGGCTATTGTTTAATTCAACCTACTAACTCAAAACACCAGATTGTCGATCAGCCGGACCTTGCCGAGGTGCGCGGCAATACAGATGGCGGTCTGCCCCGGTGCCAGTACCTCGTCGGCGGGCATTAGCGTATCAGCGTTGGCAATTTCGATGTATTCCAGCCGGAATGTCGGTTTGGCGCTCATAAAGTCGCGTACAGCGGCTTTTGCCTGCGCCGGTGTCCGTCCATCAATGAGTCGGTCATGGGCCAGTGTGAGGGCTGCAAACAGCGTTGTCGCCTGCTCACGTTCGTCGGGCGTCAGGTTACGATTGCGGGACGACATGGCTAGTCCGTCGGTTTCGCGCACGGTTGGGCAGCGGACCAGTTCAACGGGAAAACTCAGGTTGCGAATCAGACTGCGGATCACGGCAACCTGCTGTAGATCCTTTTGGCCGAAAAAGGCTTTGTCGGGCTGAATGATGTTGAACAGTTTGGCCACGACCAGTCCGACGCCGTTGAAATGACCGGGGCGGAATGCGCCTTCCATTACTGTCTCTAACGCGCCGAAATTGAGCGTCAGGCTGGGGGCTTCCGGATACATCTCGTCGGCAGAGGGCGCGAACACAATATCGCAGCCCACTGTTTCGAGCAAGGCACAATCGGCGTCGAGCGTACGCGGGTAGCGGGCCAGATCGTCGGCGTTGTTAAATTGAACAGGGTTGACGAAGATGCTGCACACCACGACGTCGGCTTGCTGACGGGCCTGTTGAATGAGCGTCAGGTGGCCGTCGTGCAGGGCACCCATCGTTGGCACAAGACCGATCGACTGGTTGGCGCGCAGGCCGGCGAGATGCTGACGGAGGCTGGCAATTGTATCGAAGCGAAGCATAGCGATAGGCAGGATTGAATCTGCAATGATACAGGATCGCTATCTTTTATGGCCAAATCGTATTGAAATACGAGAAAAATTTGTATAATTTTGCAAGTTTTTCGGTGATCTAATTAACACACCCAGCCCGGTTTATGAGCAAATTACGTATTCTTTATGTGGCCAGCGAAATCAATCCGTTCCTGAAAACATCCGATGTTGCCGACTTCGTCCGGAAGTTACCACAGGCCATGCAGGAGCGGGGAATGGAAATCCGAATTCTGGTGCCGCGCTTCGGTCTCATCAACGAACGTAAGAACCGGTTGCACGAAGTTGTTCGTCTGTCAGGCATCAACATTGCCGTCGGCGACGAAGAAAAGCCGTTGATTATCAAGGTGGCTTCTATCCCAACGGCAAAATTACAGGTCTATTTTATCGACAACGAAGATTACTTCCAGCGGAAGTATGTCTTCCACGACAAAGAGAACCGGTTCTATTCTGATAACGATGAGCGGGCAATTTTCTTCTGCAAAGGCGTTCTGGAAACGGTGAAAAAGCTTGGTTGGGCACCGGATATCGTCCACTGCAGCGACTGGATGACTTCGCTGATTCCGCTGTACCTCAAAACGACGTACAAGAACGACCCGATGTTCAAAGACACCAAGTCGGTGTTCACGGTCTACAACAACGCGTTCGAGCACCGCTTCGACGGCGACATTCTGGAAAAAGCCCGGATGATGGACATTGACGATTCGATGCTGGCTGAGCTGAAAACCGCCGATTTCTCGGGCTTTACCCGTATCGGCTGCGCCTATGCCGACGCGGTCGTTCGCGCCGAAGAGGAGTCGAACGAGAGCCTGAACGCCATTCTGAACGACCTGCCGGAGCATAAATTCGACAGCGCCGACGACGAAGACGTGACCGAACGGTACTACAATCTGTACAACCAGTTGGTGAGCTAACCGTACTACCACGTAATACTATTCGACGACAAAAAGCCGGGGTTTCCCGGCTTTTTGCATTACTTTACTATTGAATCTCAGGATTCAGCTACCTTGATAAACCTATTTTAACAGACTGATTATGTGTGGAATTGTGGCCTATGTGGGGCATCGCGATGCGTGTCCACTTGTCATTAAAGGCTTGAAACGACTTGAATATCGGGGCTACGACAGCGCCGGTATTGCGCTGATGAACGATAGTGGACTGGCCGTCTACAAGAAAAAAGGAAAGGTCTCGGCACTGGAGCAGGAACTAGCGGGGAAAGCGGTTCAGTCGCACATCGGTATGGGCCACACCCGCTGGGCTACCCACGGCGAACCCAACGACGTCAACGCGCACCCGCACTACTCGTTTCACCGCAAACTGGCGATCATCCATAACGGGATCATCGAAAACTACGCGGCCATCAAGCAACGATTGCTCGACAAGGGTCACACCTTTGCGAGTCAGACGGATACCGAGGTGCTGGGGCAGTTTATCGAAGACATCTGGGAGAACGCCGGTGGTACGCTGGAAGAAGCCGTCCGGCTCGCGTTGCAGGAAGTGGTCGGGGCCTATGCTATTGTCGTCATGAACGAAGCCGAGCCGACCCAGCTGATTGCTGCCCGCAAAGGCTCACCGCTGGTGATTGGCGTGGGCGAAGACGAATATTTCCTGGCTTCCGACGCGACCCCGATTGTCGAGTACACCAAGGAGGTGATCTACCTGAACGACTACGAAATCGCGGTTATCAAAGACGGTAATTTGCGGGTCGTTACGCTCGATAACACGATTACGACGCCCTACGTGCAACGCGTAGAACTGGAACTGGAAGCCATCGAGAAAGGCGGCTACGACCACTTCATGCTTAAGGAGATTTTCGAGCAACCCCGCTCTATTGCCGATTCTATGCGCGGGCGGGTGCAGGCTGAAGCCGGCCTGTTGCAGCTCGGGGGCCTGCGCGACTACATGGACAAGCTGGCGAAGTCGAAACGTATCGTGATCGTTGGCTGTGGCACGTCGTGGCACGCGGGGCTGGTGGCCGAATACATCTTCGAAGAACTAGCCCGTATCCCGGTCGAGGTCGAGTACGCGTCGGAGTTTCGGTATCGCAATCCGATTATTAAAGAGGGGGACATTGTCATTGCCATTTCCCAGTCGGGTGAAACGGCCGATACGCTGGCGGCTATCGAACTGGCGAAGTCGAAAGGCGCGATCATCTTCGGCGTTTGTAATGTCGTCGGCTCGTCGATTGCACGGGCGACGCACGCGGGTGCCTATACACACGCTGGCCCCGAGATTGGTGTTGCCAGTACGAAAGCCTTCACGGCGCAGGTGACGGTGCTGACACTGATGGCGCTGGCAGCGGCTCAGCGTAAAGGCACCATCTCCGACTCCCTGTTCCGGCAGTTGCTGGTCGAGCTGGAAAGCATACCCGCGAAGGTGGAAAAGGTGCTACAGTCGGCTAATAAGATCAAGGAGATTGCGTACATCTTTACCTACGCCCGTAACTTCATCTACCTCGGCCGGGGACTGAATTTCCCCGTCGCGCTGGAGGGAGCACTAAAACTGAAAGAGATCAGCTACATCCACGCCGAGGGCTACCCCGCTGCCGAGATGAAGCACGGCCCCATCGCCCTGATCGATGAAGACATGCCCGTCGTCGTGAACGCTACGAAAGACAGCTCGTACGAGAAGGTCGTCTCGAATATTCAGGAGGTGAAAGCCCGCAAAGGGCGCGTCATTGCCATCACAACCGAAGGCGATACGCTGTTACCCGGCATGGTCGACTTCACGATCGAGATCCCGAACGTACACGAGATGCTCATGCCATTGGTGTCAGTGATTCCGCTGCAACTGCTGGCCTACGACATCGCCGTCATGCGCGGCCGCAACGTCGACCAACCCCGCAACCTCGCCAAGTCGGTAACGGTAGAATAGTCGGTTTACGGTTTACAGCAATCCGGTTTACGGTGGTCCGGCGTGTTAGTATATGGTGGTTCCTTGAGCTACCGTAGACTAACACGCCGGACTTCTGGCTTTCCAATGGTTTGTTTTCTCTACTTGAACAGCTCGTCGAAGGTGAGGCTGACGTAGTACATAGCACCGACGCGGGCTAGGCCATAACCCTGCGCGTAGTAAGTGTTGAACAGGTTAGTGCCGCCGAGTTTCAGCACTGACTTGAACTCGGGTAGTTTGCACGAAAACTGCGCGTCGATGCTGCCCCAGGCGGGAACCCACACGTCGCCCTGTGTAACGCCTTGCTCGTACCACATCCGGTCGGTCCAGCGGTAGGCGAGTGCTATCCCCAGTCGGTTAGTCAGGTAGGGATTACTTAGGGTAATCGTGTAGCGGTTGGCAGGTGAATTAAAATAGGTGCGCCCCAATTGAGTAACGGCCGGATCGCTTGTCGGCCGCTGTACGATGGGGGTACCGGACAGGTCGTTGCGGACAGCACCTGCTGCGTTGCGCAGGGTGACGAGGCCTACCTGGTGGGTAAAATTGCCGCTGAGCGTGTACCCTCTGGCGAAGTTGTAGTCAAGGCTGACGCTGGCACCCCGGACAAAGAAGTCATTCGGACTGTTGCGGTTTAGCAGGAGCGTCCGGTAGCTGGCTGGCGTAAGCAGGGCCGTTGCGCCAGCCGTTGCCGACAGGGGCTGATACAATACCTCAGGCGTTATCAGGTTGGTGTAGCGACTGCTGAAGAGCGATGCATCGATAGCCAGTTTGCCGTTGATTAACGCTTTGTAGCCTACTTCCCAAGAGCGTACTGTCTCGGTCTGGAGTGGGGCGTTGGAAAGGGTAAGCGACTGGGGCGTTGTCGCCGTCGACGGGTTGCGCTGGTAGGCAACCGCGTCGGATTGGCGGTAAGCCCGGTTTGTATCGAGTCCGGCAGCCCGGTAAGCGGCACGCAGCCCGCCCACATCACCGGCGATACCGGCCGGGGTTAAGCCAAATAGCTGTTGGGGCGACGGGTTCCGAAAGGCCGACTGCCACGAAGCCCGAAATACGTGAATACCCGCTTGTACCGCGACCGACGCGCGGGGTGTGAAACCACCGTTGACGAACTGGTTTTTGTCGTACCGGACAGCCAGCAGTGGGCGTATCGTGACCGCACCCAACGCCAGTGTTTTCGCGGCCTGTACGTACCCGCCGGTTTCGTCGATGGTGTATTCCGACCCATTGGCCTGGCGGGCAAACAAGGTTCCGCCCGACGCCAGCACGTACCGGCGAAAACTGGCACCCACGGTCAGTTCGACCAGCTCGCTGAGGGCCGCAACGGTGTACATGCCTTCGTAATGCCACAGCTGCGAATTATCCCGAAAGCGTAGCCCGCGTGCTCGGGGCAGACCGGGAATCGAATCGGTGTTGAACGTCGTCGCAAAGGCGTTGCGCACCCGGTTGAAATCGACCGAACCGGGCAGATACCGGCCCCGGTTGGCGGTGAAGCGGGCATCACCGATCGATACTTTGTTCTCGACATAGGCCAGCCCGAACTCGGTCGCCCACTGATTCAGCGATTTCCAGCTGTCGTTGATGGCGCGGGCCGTCTGACCAATGTTCCATCCTTCGGCCTGCTGCTGCGTCGTGTATGCACGAATATAGAAGTTGTCGCCCTTGAGTTCGGCTTTAAACTGATGGCGTCTGTAGTCGGGAATGTAGTTCCGAAAGGCGCTGGTTTCGATCAGGTTGCCGTTGCCGAAATACCAGCCCAGGCTTGCTTCGACGCTGTTGCCGAAGCGATAGTGTACCGACGCATTCGCCCGGTTGTTGAACACCTTGCCTTGGTTGCCTAGCACGTCGAGTTCCCGGTAGCCGGTACGGGTAACAAATTGGTTCTGGAGTGTGGTGTTGGCGTAAGTAGCCGGGTAGCGGAATACACCCCCGTTATTCACGTCATCGCCGTAGATATTGACGCCGTCGTAGTCGAAACTGGTGTTGGGGTCGATGCCGGGACGGAAGGTAATACCCGTTGCAACACCACTCCGACCGGCATCTGTTGCGAAGAAGCCGGGCCGGGCCGTGGTCGAGCGGTCGGCATAATCGTCGGCGATAAAGTCTGTACCGGTCAGTCGCTGGAAGTTTACCTTGATAGCGAAACGTTCGTTCAGAACTAGTGCGTAGCGGAAGCCGTAGTCCGAATACATTTTCGGGCCAAAGCCCGGCTTGCCCACGTTGTTGGCCCCTAGCCGGGCCTGAACGCTAAGCCCTTGGTAATCGAAAGGACTTTTACTGGTTGTCTGCATCAGCCCCAGTATGGCGTCAGGGCCGTGCTGCGCCGACGAAGCGCCGGGTCGTACCTCAATTGTCTCGACGTCCAGATCGGGCAGCCCCGCCACGTTTCCGAAGCCAAATCCCAGACCCGGCGATCGATTATCCATGCCGTCGATCAGCTGTACGACACGCCCATTAGTTGTCGAGCCAAACCCGCGCATGTTTACCGACTTGAACAGAAAACTCGACGTCAGCAGGTCGACTCCGTTGGTGTATTGCAGCGCATCGGCTGGCGATAGGGCGGGGGAGTTGGCAGCAGCGTGGGCGCGAATCGTCTCGACGGTTACTCCGCTGATCGCCTGTTCATCGACCGGTTCGCTGGCTGACGAAAGGGTCGATTCTGGAATGACGACTTCCGCTTTCAGCCGGACTTCGATTGCGCGAAAGTTACTATTGCGTACCCGTACCCGCTCCGGTGCATAGCCAGTTCGCGAAACCAGCAGGGTCAACGGCAGCGGCTGATCGGTTGGTAGATTAAACGAACCATCCGACTGCGTTGACGTACTGGTCGATGTCCCCTGAACGGTAAGTTTAACGCCCGCTAACGGTAAGTTCTGTTCACTAACAACGCTGCCACCCAGAATAAGCTGGGCCTGAACCGCCGACCAGGTCAGCCAGCACAGGAGCGTCAATGCGTAACGTTTCATAGTTGGTTGGTAAAGCCATCAGCCGGATAAGTGCTGTAACGATTGGCAAAAATAGTCCCTAAACGACAGACGCCGACCATCAGACTGCTGATCTTGCTCGTTTGCCCCTACATCCGAAAAGCAGGAAACCGGACGAACCTGCCCGCTATACGCAGCGACTGACTACCAACACAGCAGCCCATCGCCCTGGTTTTTTATGACTCACCGTTGAAACGAACCGGTCAGTTCACCATAGCCCAGCACATGGCCATGCATCGCATCGAGCAGATCCTGACGGGTCGGAAGGCGGGTAAAGGAAAGACGGGTGTCCAGTGCGTACACCCGGAATGTATACCGGTGCCGGTCGAAGGGCGGGCAGGGTGGAATAAAGGTTTGCTCACCCATTCCGTTGTCGCCGATCCTGCCGCCCAGCAACAGTAGCTGCTCACTGGTAACGCCTTCGGGTAAGCTACGGACGCTCGGCGGCAGATTGTACAGAACCCAGTGGGAGAAATTGGCGATTGGGAAGCGAGCCAGTACCGCGTCGTAGTCGGTGGTTAGCAGTGCGTAGCTTTTCACACCCGGTATGCGGCTTTTCCAGGTAAGCGATGGCGAATGACCGGAGCCTTTACAGCTACAGGCCAGGGGAAGGTCGCCACCGGGGGGAAATGACTGACTGGACAGCGTGATGGCTTTGGGGAGCGTCGACAACGTCAGTTCTTCTTCCCGACGATTTCCCCGCGCCCGAACGTGTAGTACAAGGAGCAGTAGAGTCAGTACAATCAGAACACCTGTCAGGATTCGCCAAACCATACCAAATACAAAAGCCGGTTGTGTACGTTTGTCGTAGCTACCAACCGGCTTCTGGACAGAAAGTTTAACCGATGCCCGTTAGGCTGCCCTGCTGCTCGATGGCCGACGCAGCGGCACGGCGCGCGGAGCAGGCTTGCTGTTCAGTGTTTCTTCGACTACCTGCTCGGATACCATGCCCAGGTGGTTGGCCCGCTTCAGCACGTAGTTGAAGGGCAGGTTGAAATAGTTTGCTACTTCACTGCGGAAACTATCGGGGAACTTCGACAGGCGCAGGCCAAAGAATTTCTGCACCTCCGATTCCGGTAGCAGGGCGGCCAGGGCGGCCCGTTCGGCTTCGGCGAGTAGTTGCGCGCGCGACGTGTACAGGTGGTTGAGCCCAACCGATGCCGCCAGTATGTTCAGGAACAGATTTTTGTACATGGCCGACAGTTCGGCGGGCAGAATGATCCAGCCCTGCTGCCGGAACGTGGCCGAGAAGCCGGTCAGACCCTGCTCTCCGCGAATTTCGCCGGCAATCAGTTCGTCCGGGAAGTGCATCCGGTTGTCACCACTGTCGGTATCCAGCTTTTTAAGCCGGAACACGACCGCTTCGACGGGGCTTTTCTGAAACAGCAGGTCGCCGGGAATCACCTGCGTGTTCTCCCACTGATCGGTCATACGCATGAACAGGCTCTCGTTGACGGGCAGGTTTTCCGGCCCGCCCAGACTGATAAGCATCCGGCGGAAAGCCGCCAGAAAATCAATTTGAAGTTGGTTTGAATTCGCGCGTCCTCGCTTCATCGGGTTGAGGTCATTGGGTAGCGTATGAAAGCCCCCGCCGACGCATTAGTATGGTTGTTTGTTGCTTGACTTAGAAGGATAAAGATACGCAATAAACGGCTGATAACAAGGTAGTATTGTGAAGAGATTGTGATGATTTAGCTCGATGGTAGATTTGTCGTTACGTCAACGAAAGAAGCCCCCTGATAACACCAAAATGGGTCATCAGGGGGCTTCCTGTACGGGCTAAATCAGCTTATTTCATCGTCACGACGGTCACGCCCGCACCACCGCGATCGGCGTGTTCGTCGGCCATCCGGGCGACCTGCTTGTAGCCGCGCAGGTGATTGCGGACCAGCGTGCGCAGAATGCCGTCGCCCTTGCCGTGAACGATGCGCAGTTCGGGGAAACCCAGCATCAGCGCGTCGTCGACAAAGCGGTCAACCTCACCGATGGCTTCCTCGCCCCGCTTACCCCGTATGTCCAGGTTGAAGTTGAAGTTTTGCATCTTCTCGTTGATATCCATGCCCCGGCTGCGGGGGGTATCGTCTTTCTTCTCGGTCGCATTGCGGAACTCCTTCCGGCTGACTTTTTCAAGTCGGTTGAGCTTTACGTTCGATTTCAGATCGCCGATGCGTACTTCCGCATCCTTGCCCCGCATCGACTGCACCTGACCAATCGCGTTCTGCCCGGCGATACGGACGTAACTGCCCACGCCGATTACGCCACCGTCGGTTTCGAACTCGTCTTCGACGGCCTGCGGTTTCTCAACGATCAGGGCTTCGGGCTGCAATTGTGTCCGGTCGAATTTTTCCAGCTCCTGCCGGACTTGCTTGGTCGGTTCGCGCTCGGCCTTGTTTTCCTTGATTTCTCGAATCGTATTTTCGATGCGTTGGTTGGCTTCCTGCACCAGCGACTTGGCTTTCTGCTTGGCGTCGTTGATGAGTTGCTTCTGCTCGTTGTCGAGTCGCGTTTTCAGGGCGGTGTATTCGGCGAGTTGCTGCGCGGCCTTGCGCTGATTGATACCGATCTCCAGGTTCTTCTCGGCAAACACGCGCCGTTCGATGTCCAGCTCTTTCAGCAGCTTTTCGAAGTTGACCTGCTGATTGCCCAGTTTCTCCTTGGCCCGCTCGATAACGCCTTTCGGTAGTCCGATTTTCTGCGCAATCTCGAAGGCAAACGACGAGCCCGGCCGACCAATTTCCAACTGGTACAGCGGTTCCAGGTGTTCGCCATCGAACCGCATGGCCCCGTTGACAAGGCCCGGCGTTTTATCGGCGAACACTTTCAGGTTCGTATAGTGCGTGTTGATGACACCATACGCAGCCGACTTGTTCAGCTCTTCCAGAATCGACTCGGCAATCGCGCCACCCAGCCCCGGCTCGGTACCCGTACCAAATTCATCAATTAGAAACAGCGTCCGCTTGTTGGCACCGATAACAAACTGCTTCATTGCCGTCAGGTGCGACGAGTAGGTACTCAGGTCGTTTTCCAGCGATTGCTCGTCGCCAATGTCGATGAACAGGTTCTGGAAGACGCCCATCTCGGAGAAGTCGGCCATGGGCACCAGCATACCACACTGTAGCATGTACTGAATCAGGCCAATGGTTTTCAGCGCCACCGACTTACCACCCGCGTTGGGGCCGGAAATAATCAGGATACGCGCCTTTTCATCGAGTCGAACGCTGAGGGGTACGACTGATTTACGTTCGCCAGGGCTACCGTCGGCGTTAGGGACGGGTTTCTGAAAGGAGAGAAACAGCAGCGGATGCCGGGCGTTGGTCCAGTCGATCAACGGACGATCTACCAGCTTCGGCAGAACCGCGTCGAGTTGCAGGGCCAGCTTGGCTTTGGCGCGGATGAAGTCGATCTGCGCCAGAAAATTAACCGCTTTTCTAACCTCTTCTAGGTGTGGGCGCAACTGATCGGTCAGCGCCAGCAGGATACGGTGGATCTCACGCCGTTCTTCGTATTCCAGTTCGCGGATTTCGTTGTTGGCATCGAATACTTCGGCGGGTTCCAGAAACACGGTCTGTCCCGTCTGCGATTCGTCGTGTACAAATCCTTTGATCTTGCGCTTGTGCTCGGCGGCAATCGGAATCACCAGCCGCCCACCGCGTACGGTCAGGCTCAGATCATCGGGTATCCAGCCATTTTGCCGGGCCTGCCGCAGGATGCTGTCCAGCCGTTTGCGCAGGTTCGCCTGTTCGCTGATAATGCGCCGACGAATGCTCGCCAGTTCGGGCGACGCCGAGTCACGAACAAGTCCCCGGTCGTCGATAACCCGTTCGATCGCGTCGGTCAGTTTTTTGTCGACGCCCGTCGCGCCGGTACCGCCCATCTGGGCCAGCTCACGCAGGTACGGAAAGGCGTTGGTTTCGGCGCGTTTGGCCAGAAAGCGGAAACAGTCCTGTACGGTACGCAGGGCCAGCTTGATATCGAAAAACTCGGCTTCGCTGAGCGCCAGTCCTTCGACACGGGCACGGCTCAGATGCGCCCGAATATCGATGTAATTACTGCTCGGAAAGTCAGTTTCAAACTGTACGATCTGCCGAAACTCGTCGGTTTGGCGCAGCAGTTTGTCGATCAGCTGACTATTGTCGGTGAACCGTATTTTGTCCACGTAATCCTGCCCCAGCGGACTGATGCATGCTTCTTTCAGCCGTTGGCGGATCGTGTCGAAACCAAGTTTGTGTTCTAATGTAGTAGGGTATAGCATTCAGCCAGAAAAAGACGGGTGGTCGAATCGTGGTTCCGTCTATATGGTAAACACCGGTTGACGGCGGCAGGTTCGGTAGCCTGGACTAGTGTAGCCTGGACCTCCAGGTCCGGGTGGGCGCGCCAGCGACCCAAAAAGCTGCCGCTACCAACAGTTGCCCTAACGGGCACCCGGACCTGGAGGTCCAGGCTACAGCGGCTAAAAAAGCTGCCGCTATCAACAGTTGCCCTAACGGGCACCCGGACGTGGACGTCCAGACTACTATAGCTGCCGCTACCGACAGTTGCCCTGCCGGGCACCCGCGCCGGCGGACCGGTCCAGGCTATTGGGTTGACATTCAGCTTACTTCTCTTTTTTTTGGTGATAGCTCTCTTTTGACAAACATTTCGCTGCCTTTCAAACGTTTAGGGGGTATATACGACGCCAAACGGAAGGTACCGACAAACGAATGGAGCACGAAGAAAAGAAGCAGGAGGACGCGCTGCGTCGGGAGAATGCGGCCCGTCGTCATCAGCAGGAAGGCATACACAATGATCGGGCAACGGTACGGCTACCCATGCTACTAGGTGTCGCGCTGGCTGGCGGCATACTGATCGGGGCTACCTTTTTTGGCAACACGAAAAGTCTGAACACAATCGGGCGGGGGTACACCAAATACCGCGAGATTCTGCAACTGATCGAAAACAACTACGTCGACTCGGTCAATACCGACGAGCTGGTCGATTATTCGATCGAAAAGATGCTGACGAAACTCGATCCGCATACGGCTTATCTGAACGCACAGGACGCCGTAGCGGCCCGGTCACAGCTGGAAGGTGGCTTCGACGGTATCGGTGTGGAGTTCAACATCTACAAAGACACAGTCTACGTCGTGACGCCGATTTCAGGCGGGCCGTCGGAAACGGCGGGTATCCTGAGTGGCGACCGGATCGTCAAGGTCGATGAAACACCGCTGGTGGGTGGTAAAATCGAGAATTCGCAGGTCTTCAAGGCGCTCCGGGGTAAGCGCGGTACACCGGTCAAACTGACTATCCTGCGCAAAGGCAGCAAGGACCCGCGCGTGTTCACCGTCACTCGTGAACGCATTCCGACCTATTCCGTCGATGCGGTTTACATGGTCGACAACAAGACGGGTTATATCAAAGTCAACCGATTCTCGGAAACGACTTACGATGAGTTCAAGGCCGCCCTGGCGTCGCTGAAGGAAAAGGGAATGACGCAGTTGCTGATGGACCTGCGCAACAACCCCGGCGGCTACATGGACCGCGCGACAAGCCTGGCCGACGAGTTTATCTCGGGTAACAAACTGCTGGTGTATACCAAGGGAAAAGACACGCGCTACGACCGGCAGACGTTCGCCCGCATCGCCGGACAGTTTGAATCCGGTCCGCTGGTAGTGCTGATCGATGAGGGCAGCGCGTCGGCGTCGGAGATTGTAGCGGGTGCCTTGCAGGACCACGATCGGGCGCTGATCGCCGGTCGTCGCTCGTTCGGCAAAGGGCTGGTGCAGATGCCGGTTCAACTAAGCGATGGTTCTGAACTTCGCCTGACGATTTCACGCTACTACACGCCCAGTGGCCGCAGCATTCAGAAGCCGTACGTGATGGGGCAGGAGGGCGACTACGAGAAAGATCTCGAACTGCGCTCGAAGCGGGGTGAATACTACATTGCCGACTCGATTCGAAACGATCCGAAACTGAAGTTCAAAACCGATCATGGCCGTACTGTCTACGGCGGTGGCGGCATTACGCCCGACTACTTTATTCCCCGCGATTCGACCTGGCAGACGAACTACCTGATTCAGCTCTACAGCAAAAATATCGTGCGGGAGTTTGCGATGGAATATACCAACGAGAACCGGAAGCGGCTGGAAAAGATGCCGTTTGCCGAGTTCGACAAGTCGGTAATCATCACCGATCAGCAACTAAACAAGCTGCTTGACGACGCTACGGCGGAGGGAATTCGGTTCAATGAAAAAGAGTACCTGCGTTCGAGAAACTATATCCGCAATCAGATAAAGGCACTGGTCGCCCGGTCGATTTATCAGAAAGGCAATAAAGCCGGGCAGAACAACGAATTTTTCCAGGTCGTTAACAATACCGACGATACGTACAAAAAAGCGCTGCAACTGTTCGACCGCGCCAATCGCCTGCAACTCGGCGAGGTAACGTACAACGACGCCGACAAGAAATAAGTAACCATACTGCGTGAACGCAAAAGGGGCCGCTTCGACAGTCGAAGCGGCCCCTCTTTGTTAGGTGATCTATCTACTAGGATTCGTTGCTGGCCATCGACGTGTCAATCCGGCGGATGTCAACAAAACGACGCTGGTAGTAATCGGCCCGCAGGTAGTCGTAGCGAACGCCCCCGTTCCAGGCCGAGTGAATAAACTTGATCTGGTCGCCAATGACTTCGGTAATCATACCGACGTGGCCAATGCGGCTTCCCTTCGAACTGTGGCCTTTAAATAGGATCAGATCACCGGGCTGGGCCTCCCCTTTGTCGACCGAGTGACCGACGTTGCCCTGAGCGGCACTGGAGTGGGGCAGTGCTATGCCAAAGTGACTATAACAGAACCGGGTGAAACCCGAACAATCGAAGCCTTTGCGGGTGGTACCACCCGAGCGATAGCGGATGGATAAGTGTTGTTTGGCGAAACTGATGACGTCGTTTACCAGCGGAATGCGTTCGTAAAACGAGGTTTCTTCGGTGGTTTCGGCCGATGTTGATGAAACAGCTACGGTGGATACGTTTTCGGTAACGGTGGGTACGGATTGTGCCTTACAGATGCCAAGCGAGCCGGCGAGGAGCGCCGTCAGGAGCATTTTTTTCGTCATGAGAAAGCGGTTAAAACCGAGTCAGGTTGCATAAAACTAAGGCGCTGTGGAACAAATGCCAAACAAATGGGGATCAAATTCCACAATCTTAATACAAAATTTTTATACCATTTTTTGTAGATAGCTGGTTTTCAGTGGGGTTAGTTAGTAAACGGTAAGGAGCGACGAGGACTATTTTAATGTCAGTCTATAGGTAAAATAGATAATTGTAAAAGCGTAGTATTGGCTGTACTCCAAGCCTTAGCCATTGACTAATGACCAGACCTAAACGATTTTCAAAACCGTTTAGGGCCAGACTGTGGGTGCTAGTCGTTCTGGCGGAAGCCGCGATTGCCACCGTTACCCCGGTTGCCCCGGTTCTGCTGATCGAAGGGGGAGGAGGGAACGCTTGTGCCAGCTACAAATCGGCGCAGGTTATAAACGAAGCTGACCATGAAATACTGGGTGAGTACCTGGCTTTGTACTTCTTCGACGTAAGTATCGGTCACGTTCCGCACGACGCTGCGGTTCTGATTCAGCAGGTCGAATACAGATAGGCGGAGCTCACCCTGCTTCTGCTTGAAGAGTTGCCGCGACAGAGCCGCATTCCACAGCGTGAACGACTGACTGAACGAGGACGAGCTGCCACCGTAATGACTGAACAGCACGTTGCTGGTAAACGTGAAGCGGAAGGGGAGCTGGTAGAACAGATCGAGCGAGGCTGTCTGGTTCAGGAAGGTCGTGTTCTGTTGAGGCTGTAGCGAGTATTTCGCCGATTGCAGCGTGATGTCGCCCCGTAGCGTAACGTCGAGTTTGTCGTTGATATTCGTGTTGAAACCGAGACTCTGTGTGAGTAACCAGTTCTGCGACCGGTTGGCCTGGTCGTTGATAAAGCTTGTACCGGTATTGTACGTCAGGTTGGTACCCAGATTCAGGTTGACGCGTTGCTCATCGAAGCGGAGCGGCCGGCCCAGCGAAAGGCTACCGTTGACGGTGTAATAGCCGTCGGTGTTGACCGGTCGGGTCGTTTGCGCCCCCGCGTTGCTGAACGTCGTCGAGTTGACAATTTTGTTGTCGGTCCGGCTGGCGTTGATGAACACAAACATACTGCGGAACGTCGCCGGGTTGAAGCGGTTATAATTGAGGTTCAGGTTATGGCTGTATTCCGGTTGCAGGTCGGGATTGCCCAGTTGAATATTAAGCGGGTTGACGTTGTTGGGTACGGGTTGTAACTGATTGATCGACGGCGCGTTGACGCGGGTGCGGTAGTTGAATCGCAGCCGCTGATTCTTGGCAAAGTTGTACGTAAACAGTGCGTTGGGCAGCAGGTTGTTGAACGACCGACTGATAAGCACGTCGCGGGTCAGGTTGTCGGATCGGAGCGTGGCCTGCTGCGCATCGAGCCCGATGGCGTAGGTGTATTTGAGTCGGTTGGTCTGCCAGGTGAGCCCCCCCCGATTGGTCATGAACGTATTATCGAAGTTGTTGGTCAGCGTCTGGTTGAGCCGGTCATATTGCTGTGTTTCGGTATTTCGGTCGAACACCGTCCGATTCGACGTGTTCCGGTTGTTCGACAGGAAATAATGAAACTCCAGTGTCTGCCGCATCGACAGCGGCTCGGTATACGATAGGTTGATGCTGTTCGTCATCGACCGTGTCTGCTGCTGACTAAGCTGATCGATGGTCGTTGCGAACAGGCCACCGTTGGCCGTACCAGAATTTGCGGACGTAGATACGGCCGACGTGGATACGGCCGTCGATGAGGTGGGGGTGTTGGGCCGGTTGAACCGGTTGACAGACATATTGTAACCGACGTTGTCCTGATCGTTGATGGCGGTGTTCCAGTTCAGCGAAATCGTACGACCCCGTTTGCGAAACTTGCGCATGAATAGCGCCGTATTGTTGCCCGTAAAGCCCGATCCCGTCGAGTTGTAGTTGGTCCGGCTCGTGTTGGTCGTATCGCCGGACGCGCCGAACGTGGCCGACTGACTATTGTTCTGGTAGCTGGAATTCAGCCACGATACACTGGGAATAAGTCGAATCGTCGTCATCGAGTCGAGTCGATAGTCGAGCCGGAGGTTTGCGCGGTGATTCGTGTTGGTATTGTCGGAGTTGTTGGCGCGGTTTGTGACGAAGGCGGAGTCGGTACGGGTTGTGCTGCCCGTCGTGGTTGTCGGCAGAATATTGTCCCGGCGACTCGTCTGACTGGTCAGCGTATTCGTGTTCGATGCGTTGTAACTGCCGACCACGTCGATTTTCTTGCCCCAGCCGTCGCGGTAGTTGAGTCCGGCCGCCCAGGACTGCGTAATGGCGTTGTTCCCAACCTGTCCGCTGCCGGAACCGGCGCCCCCACCACCGCCCCCGCCCCGGATTACGTTGCCGCCCCCGCCGGCTCCGCCACCCTGCCCCTGACCAGCACCACCGAAGTTACTGCCCAGCCCGAGGTCCTGCCCGGTGAAGCCCTGCTGATTGATGTTGTTGGCCATGCCCATTACCGAAAGCTGCTGCCCGTCGTTGAAGCGATTGAGCGTTGCCCGAACCGAATAACGCGGGTCGGAGCCGGGCCGGGGGCCGATGCCTGCCGACTGCTGTCCGAAGGTGCCTTTGCGTTTGTCACGCTTGGTGGTGATGTTGATGGTCTTTTCGCGATCACCATCATCGACACCCGAGAACTGCGACTGTTCTGACGCCTGATCGAATACCTGCACTTTGTCGATGATGTCGGCCGGGAGGTTGCGGGTAGCCATCTTCGCGTCGTTCCCGAAAAAAGGCTTACCGTCGATCAGGACTTTCGATACCTGTTGCCCCTGCGCTTTTACGGTGCCGTCGGTGGCGACTTCCACGCCCGGTAATTTCTTGAGCAGGTCCTCGACAATGGCGTTGGGCTGGGTCTTGAACGAACCGGCGTTGAATTCCAGCGTGTCGCCTTTTACGGCAACAGGCGCTTTTTCACCCTGAACCGTCACCTCCGTCAGCGCGTTGGCCTGCCCGATCAGCTCAAAGACGCTCATGTCTGTTGTGGGCTTGTCGGCGCTAACCGATACCCGGCGCGCCTGACTCCGGTAGCCTACGTAACTAACCAGCACCCGGTAGCTGCCTTCTTTCACACCCGTAAACGTAAACTGCCCATCGCCATCGGTAATGCCAAACGTAACCAGCGACGAATCGCGTCCTGACAACAGCGATACCGAGGCTTCCAGTAACGGCTTGCGGGTTGTCGAGTCGACAACGGAGCCGCGAATGGTACCGGGTGTCTGCGCCAGTGACATGAGCGGAAGCAGGAGGAACAGCAGGAGATAGAACGAGCGCATGGGAAGAGGAACGATTGAGCGGAAGAACGATTGGTTGGCCATTGACGGCTCACTTATTTTCCAGGGTCTGTGGTTTCACGGACCCTGGGGTAGGAGCCGTAGTGATGGCGTAATTAGGGCAGGGGCCACTTAGCCAGGGTCTGTGCCTTCACAGACCTTAGGGTGTAGATCGTTGAAAATCGACTAGTTACGACTGGGGAAGCCACCATTCTGCATCATGCGCTGCCGAAAATCAGCCATTTGCTTACGCCGAATCTGATCCAGTTCTTCCTGCGAGATAGTCTTCACGTCGGTTGGTGGTTGCAGACTAGCTGCGTCGACGGGTTCCAGCGAGACGGCCGATGCTTTGAACGATTCGTCGTCGGATTCGATCTGAAGCACTACGCCTTTGTCGGGTGTCAGGTCGGCGATGGGGGAGTAGGTAAAGGGCAGATCGGTGGTGTACCAGATCGTGTAGGGGGCGTTTCGGCGCGTGACGGTCGCTTTGTGGCAAACGTAGCCCGCAATCTTTTTGGTCTTGTCGCTTGTCTCCCAGCCTTCGGCCTTTGGAAATGGCCGCTCGGTGCGGTACCGCTGCGTCGTCGAGTCGCGCCGAACTGTCAGGATGCTGATTCGCTGGCGGCTGGCCATATCAAGATACGTTTCCTGATCGTTCATACGCGTCATCCGCATGTCGGCTCTGCCAGCCGGTGCGCCACTTGCCGAAGCTCCGTTGGGCGAACTGTTCGCATCGCCCGCCCGGTTTGGTCGCATCGGATTCTGCGTCCGGTCGCGTTCTTCTTTGGCGTACGAGCCGGCAAAAATCAGTTTCTGCGTAAATGAAACCACGTCGGGCATACCTTCCGGTACGTCGCCACTACCGGGCCGTATTTCCTGTCCGTTGACACTCATGCGTATCCGGGACATATCGACCCGGCGAAGGCCTTCGTAGGTGATTTTGCCTGATGGGGCGGTGGAGGCTGACTGGGCGTGTGCCAGTGTACAGAGGCCGGTCAATAGCAGGGCCAGCAAACGTGAAGTGGAAAAACGGATCATGCGTGAAAGATGCGTTTTGGTGCGACATGTTGCGTAAATTTCCGAAATTCAACGATTTTCTTCGGGTGACTTACCGACAGATACCGCGCAATGACCGATTTAATGCGCCGAATTACTGAATATCCGCGCCGATTGGTGTCGGTTGTTCCCTCCCAAACGGAACTGCTTTTTGATCTGGGCCTTGATGCGGAGATTGTCGGCCTGACGCGCTATTGCACATACCCCACCGACCAGGTTCAGAATCGAACAATTGTTGGCGGGACGAAGGCGCTGAAACTCGATCTGATCGATGCGCTTCGACCCGATCTGATTATCGCAAACAAGGAAGAGAATGACCGCGAGCAGATTGAGTACCTGGCCCAGCGGTACCCCGTTCACGTCACCGACATAGCTACTCTGCCGGAGGCTTTGCAGATGATTCAGAACGTAGGGCAACTGGTTGGAAAACAGCCGCAGGCGGAGCAATTGGTGGATCGAATCCGCGCGTCGATGCCCCCGCCGATCGTGCCGACGCTGCGGGTTGCGTACCTGATCTGGCGTAAGCCGTACATGGCAGCTGCCAGTCACACGTTTATCGATGATATGCTGCGGGTAGCCGGATTCCGTAATGCGCTGGCTGAACAGACCCGCTACCCCGTATTGACCCCCGACGACCTGCGAGCAGCCCATCCTGATCTGATTTTTTTGTCGTCGGAACCCTACCCGTTCGCCGATAAACACCGGGTGGAGCTGGAAACGATCTGCCCCGACGCACGGGTCGAACTGGTCGATGGGGAACTGTTTTCGTGGTACGGCAGTCGATTGGTAAAAGTGGGCGCTTACTTTGCGCAGTTACGCCGACAATTTAGTCAACGATGACTCATTTACCCATCACCAACACGCTGTCTGTCGCGTCGGTCAACATGATTCTGGGTGCGGCCCGGCAGCAGGGTATCGATACGAACGCGCTCGTTGAGACGATTGGTATTTCGCACGATAGTCTGCGCGACCCGGATAGTCGCCTTTCGATTCAGCAGGTGCAGGCGATCTGGCGTGAACTGTCGGCGCAAACGGATACCAACCGGATCTCGTTGCGACTGGGCGAGCTGATTAGCCCGTCGGCGGTGGGTGTGGTGGCCTACGTGATGATGCACAGCCTGACACTGGGCCGGGCGATCACGCAGTTGTGCCGGTATCAGGACATCATCTGCGATGGAACGCGCCTGCTGATGCGGTCGGAAGGCGATCAGGTGGCGCTTGTCTCGCAGGTTACCAGTACCGAAATCGTTTATCCGGCGCTGGTCTACAATTCGGAACTATCGATCATTTTGTCGGCCTTTCGGGCCTTGACTGGCCTGCTCATTACGCCCGCTGAAGTGCGTTTTGCCTACCCCCGTCCGGCTGATGTGGGTGAACACGAGCGGGCCTTTTCCCCGGCCCGCCTGGTCTTCGACGCGCCCGAAACGGCCCTGCTCTTTTCCGCCAGCCTGCTCGATACGCCCGTGTTGAACGCCAGCCCCGGTATGATGCCGTTGTTCGAGCAGCATGCCGACGCGCTGCTGAGTCGGCTCACGACGCCTTCACTGGCGGGGCGGGTACGTACCGAAATTGTGACTCTGATGAAAGGCGAAGAACCGACACTAGCGGGCGTTGCTGACCGGCTGGCGATGGGTGTCCGGACGTTGCAGGGGCATCTGCGCAGCGAAGGGCTGACCTACCAGAACCTACTCGATGAGGTACGGAAAGAACTGGCGCAACGACACCTGCGTGATCCGTTTCTCAGCACCACCGACATTGCCTACCTGCTTGGCTACGCTGAACCGAGTGTCTTTTTCCGGTCGTTCAAGAAGTGGACGGGACAAACGCCTGGTGCCTATCGTCAACTCGCTCACTGAGCATGGACTACCTGAGTTATGGTCGGCCAATCCAGCCCAGGCTGGTATGCTTGAAGTCGTCCGGGTATTTCAGGCCATAGCCCAGCATCCGGTCGAAGCTCGTGTGCGCGACCAGCATGATCCCCGCCAGCATCAGCCACTGACTACTTAATGCCAGTCCGCACAAACCGACGACGATCCCTGCGGCCCGGTGATGGACAATGTTGTACGTGAATGCGCCGACCGCTGGATTGAGCACGTAGCCAAGCATACTCAAATCGGGCGTCAGTAGCAGCGCCGGGAACCACCACCAGCCAAACGACAGGCGGGAAAACAGATACACACAGCCAAGAAACAGGGCCAGCTCTTCCAGTTTAAGTAACGTTTTCATGGTGAGTAATGTGGGGTCGTGTGGTTGTTAGTTCAACTGTGTTTCGGCGAACCAGCGCAGCGTATCGCGTAAGGCCTGATCCATTGGGGTTGGGCGGAAATCAGGCAGGGCCGCCAGCGTAGCGCGGTCGTCGAGCAGGATCGTATTTTCGTAGAGGTAGAGCATCTCCTTGACCTCCCGCATAACTGGATTGACCAGACCCAGGACCGAAAAAAGCCAGCGCGGATAGACCCGAACGGACGACGGTTTTCCGGTTAGCTGCGTGATTTGGGAAAACCAGTCGCGCATCGACGAAAGCGTGGTGCCCCCGTAGTTCCAGACACGATACGCAGCCACGTCGCCGGGCGATGTCAGGCGCTGGGTCCACTGTTGTTCCATCAAACGAACGATTACCTCGCCCGCGTCGGGGGTATAAACAGACTGGTGCGGAATATCGGCGTTCAAGAGCCAGGGCATTGGTTTACCCGTGAGCGCACCCAGGAAAACCGGGCGGATGCCTTCGTTCAGGACGTTGGGTCCCCAGAAGTCGGGCAGGCGAACCGTCAGTACACGACACTGCCCAGCGTCGGCAGCCTGCTCCAGCATCGCTTCCAGCTCGACCCGCAACTGCCCTTTCCGGGTACAGGGTGCCGGCCGACTGTCGGGGCGGATCGGCTGGTTCGTGTTGCCGAAGTTGTACACATTCCCGGGGAACACAACCGTTGCCGGGCCGGGCAGCGTTCGGCCGGCTATTGTTCGGTCCGGTCGGGGTTTTGCGGCTTCGATGACATGACGCGTAACCGACTCCATCCGGCCAAACCACTGGTGGTACGGATAATTGATGGCGTGTACGATGAAGTCCGCGCTGCCGGCTAGTGAATCGACCTTGGCGGCATCCTGTGCGTCGCCTTCGGCAATGGTAAGCAGTGGATTGTCGGCAAAAAGTGCAGCAGCTTTGCTCCGGGTACGAACCAGTATCGTTACCGGCCACTGGCGGGCGAGCAGGCTGTTGGTAATGGCGTAACCGATACCGCCGGTTGCGCCCAGTACCAGTGTTTTTGGGTGCGTTGACATAACAAAGCGTGTTTGTGTAGGGACGCAGCAAAGGTGGGGGGGAGCGCCCGGCCAGCTGGTGACCAACGACGCAAATCGACTGACCAATGACGAAAATAGGACGATGAGCATGCTAACGGCCGTTCGCTGCCTATCTTCACCGTCGATTTATACCGTTTATATGAATGAGTTGAAGCGACTATATGCGCTGTGTCAGAAGTCAGATTCTGTTTTTCTCGTTGTACTGATGCGCTATCTGCGCTACCGGATGTCGGGTAAGATGATCTTCGCACACCAGCAAGCCATTATCAAATGGGCCGACCATATCTCAACGAATGGCCCATTGAAAGTCGGTCTCGACTATGCCGGGTTTGCACACCGCAATGATGTAACGTATCTGAACGTCGATGGACGGCTCGACTGTAAGGGGGCCGTGTCGATTGGGCGGGGTTGCCGGATGGCTATTGGGGCGCAGGGCCGTATCGAACTGGGGAGTCGGGTGTTTATCAATGCGCTGTCTACCTTCATCATCATGCACACCCTGCGCATCGGCGACGATTGCAATATCTCGTGGGAGTGCCAGTTTCTCGATGATGATTTTCACGAGATTGAGTATGAAGGCCGTAAAGTACAGCCTTCGTCAGACATCACGTTGGGTAAGCACGTTTGGGTCGGGTCGCGGGTGTCGATTTACAAAGGTACGACCATCGCTGACGGCTGTGTAATAGCCGCCAACTCGGTCGTCAGGGGGATATTCGATGAACCAAATGCACTAATTGCCGGGAATCCGGCCCGCGTGGTGAAGCGGAACGTAAGCTGGTAGGTTACGCTTCTTCGACCGTCACGACCCGCGCCATATCTTCCCAGAAGCTTGGGTATGACTTGGCTACTACGCCCGGCTCATGAATGACGACGGGGTGCAGCATGGCCACAGGCGCAAACGCCATGGCCATTCGGTGATCGTCGTAGGTATCAATTTCGGGGACCGCCAGCGTTTCCAGCGGTTGCATTAGCCGACGCACTTCGTAGCGGTGGTTTGTTTCGACCTCAACCAGTTCGGCACCGAGTTTCTGTAGCTCGGCCTGCAAAGCTGCCACCCGGTCGGTCTCCTTGATTTTCAGACTTTCGATACCCGTCAGCGTCAGCCGGATGCCTTTCATAGCCGCGCAAACCGCTACCGTCTGCGCCAGATCGGGGCAATCGGTGAAGTCCCATTCGAGCGCAGGCTCCGCCGGACGTTTAGTTAGCCGGACACCGGTTTCCGTAAAGGTGCTCTCAACGCCTAATGGCCGCATGATGTCGACAATGGCGCTGTCGCCCTGTAGCGAGCGGGCTTTGAGTCCCAGCAGTTCCAGCTCGGCCGTATCATCGTCAGCAAGAGCCGCGACACTGTACCAGTAGCTGGCACCCGACCAGTCGGATTCGACAGCGTAGCTTTGGGGCGTGTACGGCGTGGGCTGAACGTGCAACTGATTGGCTGTCCAGTCGGTATCGACAACGGCACCGAAATGGCGCATCTGCTCGATGGTCATTTCGATATACGGCCGTGAGCCAACCGCACCCGTCAGATTGATCGTCAGGCCGTTGGGAAGCAGGGGCGCAATCATCAGCAGCGCTGAAACGTATTGGCTGCTCACGTCGCCCCGGATGCTTAGTTCGCTGGTGCCGTTTGCCGTAAACCCGTTGAGTTGCAGGGGGGGATAGCCGTCGTTTTTCAGATACGTAATATCGGCTCCCAGCGAACGCAGGGCATCGACCAGAATACCGATAGGTCGCTCGCACATACGCGCCGTACCGGTCATGACTTTCTGCTGGTTGGTGACGGTGAAATACGCTGTCAGAAAGCGCATCGTCGTACCGGCATCCAGCACATCGGCGGTCTGATCGGTACTTTTCAGCAGCCGGATCATGGTTTGCGTGTCGCGGGCGCTGGCGAGATTGGTCAGGTCGCAGCGGAAACCGGTCAGTGCATCGATGATGAGGGCGCGGTTGCTTTCACTTTTGGAAGAAGCCAGCGGAATCGTAGCCCGGACGGGGCGGTGGGGTTGGGAGAGTCGAACGGCAGTCATTGCCGCAAAGATAGGGGGCTACTCCCTGTTCGGCCAACTCAATACGTCCGCAATACCCGCAGCCGGTGGTTTTTATTGATGCGAATATGTGGATTACTCATCAGGTGAAAAATTGCTCCGCTGAGAATCAACCCCCCCGCGACGGGTATGACGCCCGTGTTGAACCGGGAATCGCGAATCAGATCGGCCGCGCCGTAAATGACGCCCGCCAGTGGGAACAGCGTGCCGGCTGCCGTTACGAACGGGATGCGCCGATGTAGGTACACCTTTTCCACTTCGTCGAAACGAAACGATACCGGCTCGTCGCGGTTCATCACTTCATTGGCCATCAGAATCGTAAACGTGGTGTCACTAACGGCGTACAGTTCTTCGCGGTATTTTTCGCCCCGCGCCTTGAAGTGCAGCTCATCGCCCTCGAAAAAACGGTAGCGGTGAAAGCCGCCGATGGTGTGATTCACGTCGAGCGCCAGGTATGTGGTGGGTCGCGTCTGTGCCAGGTAAACGCCACCCCGCCGGGCCAGTTGCTGCTCGATCGTCAGTGTATCACGGGGTTGCGCGTGGCCGAACAGCGAGAAACCAATGGTGAATAGGGTCGTGATGAGAAGCCGGATCATGGTGTCACAGGTAGCGAAACGGTGTATACCTATAAACACGCTATTTTCTTATCTGTTTGTTCGACGGAGGCCGCGAACGAGCGAATTTGATGGCGTAAAGGCGCTGTAAACAAAAAACCGGCTCTGCTATGAGCGGAGCCGGTCGAAAGAGCACGGGTACCCAGTTATTGGGTAATGACTTTTCCTTTCGGAAATTTAACCTCATAGCGGAACGTCAGCGCCTGACTTTCGCCGGGTTTGAGCGCCAGCCGCCAGGTAAGTTTGCCCGTTTCCGGATTACGTTGTGCGCCACTACCGTCGGTCAACTGAACGACAATCCGCTCGTCGGTCGATACCGGAATCTGGTCATAAACCGTCAGGTTGACCGGTTCCTGCCGCGTATTGCGGAGCGTGATACGATAGGCGTGGGCGTCGCGCTGATTACCACCGAACGTCTGCCGCGAGTTGACGTCCTCGATCTGTTCGCGCTTGGCGATGATGCGCTTATCGCGACCCAGTGAGAGCGACAGCGTGTCTTTGGCTTCGGCCAGACTCACCCGCGACTCGCCCACGAACGTGCCTTCGAAGTAAATGCGGGCCGTGCCGTTGAGCAGGTTTAGCTTGTCCCAGCCCGTGATCTGTGCGGTCAGGAAGGCGTCGGGGTCGAGTTTGGGCGTGATTTCGTAGCGATACGACGCCGGTAGTTCCGCCGTCTGTACGTCGACCAGTTGCGGACGACCATTGGTCAGAATCGTGTACGGAATCGCAATGTCGAAGCTGACGTTCGTCGGCTGATCGACGGCCTGCGTAAACGTAGCGGTGTTTGTCAGGTTAGCCGCCATTGGGTTCGGAATAACTTCTTCCGCATTAGGATCGCCTTCCTGACTTGCTAGTTTCGCACGGGCACTCCGACGAAGCATTGGCACCGCTTCGGGGGCTTCCTGATCGTATTTAGCTTCTACCTTCGGATCGTAAAAGCTGACGTAGTCGGTATTCAGTGTGGGTTGTGAGCCGGGCAGGGCGGGGTTCGCCGTCGAGAGCGTGAGTTTAACATTCTGCCAGTCGAAACCCGTGTTCTGAAACACCTGTGCTTTCATCGCCAGCGACGCCGGGCTTTTCGTATCGCGTACCCGTACGTCGTACACGGGCGACCAACCCGCGCTGTTGACGATATAACTCAGGTTCAGCGACACGGCCGTGCGGTTGCGGGCGGTCAGCGTCACTTCGATTTCGCCCACTGGCCGTTCCCGTTTAGCATCCTGTTCTTTTACCTGCGCATCCAGCCGGTCGACGCGCTTTTTTTGTTCGGTAATGCGCCGGTTAAGTGCCAGCAAGTCCTGTCCAATCCGGGTCAGGCGTTCGCGGTAAAAAGCCGCCATTTCGGCTACGGCTTTCACGGTTGCGCCCTGATCTTTCCCGGCGACTTCCTTGTTGGCCAGAATCAGGTTCCGCTCCTGCTCAAGCACGTCTTTCTGCACCAGCAGCGATTCGTAGGCTTCGCGCGTCGTGCGGAGCGAATCGTCCAGTCGTTGCAACGAGGCTGGACGTGGGGCTTTGTCGAGAAAGTTGGTGCGGAATTGGACGCCCTGAATAACGGCATCGCCCTTACCGGACACCTGAATACTCTGCGGATCGGTTTGCGCCGGCGCATTGTCGATAATGAGTCGGGTGGTTCCCGCGTCGATGGTCGCCGTCGCCTGCGCTGCGAGCTGTGCGCGGTTCAGAAAAACGGTGGCCTGCCGAAGCGTAGCCTGCACGCGCAACTCATCGGCCGACTGGCCCTGCGCAAGCGTGGATAGAAAAACGAAAAGTAACAACGGTAATCGGTTCATCGAATTTGTGTTTGTGAATGGATATGTAACCCAGACGTCCACGTCTGGAGGCCGTCAGGCCAACTGGTTCTGGCGTCAGCTACTTGGCCGCTGCGCGTCCTCCAGACCTGGAGGTCTGGGCTACACTACTGACACTGATGCGCTGGCGACAGCTATTCCATAGACCCCACTCGACACGGCTCCGTTTAATCACAACGGTAAACTTTTCAGTCAGGTTGACCAACGAACTGAGGGCAGAAACTGGACGGGGGGATGGCAAAGCGCAGAAAGGCGTATTTTTGCGCCATGATTTCCGCTAACGCACTACGCTCCTTTACCGAACAGATATTTCTGGCCATCGGCTGCTCCGAATCCGACGCCCGACTAGCCGCCGACGTGCTGGTCAGCGCCGACCTGCGCGGGGTCGACTCGCACGGGGTGGCCCGCCTGCCGGGTTACGTCCGGCTGTACGACCACGGCCGTATCAACCCGCAGCCCCGCATTCAGATCGTCCACGAAACCCCGTCCACGGCCGTTATCGATGGCGATAAAGGATTGGGGCTAGTCGTCGGTCCCTGGGCGATGCAGGTAGCGATCGAAAAGGCGCGGACGGCCGGAACGGGCTGGGTGGCCGTGCGCAACTCCAACCACTTCGGCATTGCCGGTTACCACGCGCTGCTGGCCGCCGACCACGACATGATCGGGCAGGCCATGACCCACGCGGCACCGCTCGTCGCGCCGACTTATTCGCTGGATAAGTTACTGGGTACCAATCCAATTGCTGTTGCCGTGCCAGCCGCCACTGAACCGACGTTTCTGGCTGATTTCGCCAGTACGGCCGTGGCATACGGGAAACTCGAAATCCTGCAACGTAAAGGGCAGGATATTCCGTTGGGCTGGGCACAGGACGCCGAGGGTAATCCCACGACCGATGCCAATGCCGTTCGCAACGGGGGCGCACTCGTGCCGCTGGGTACCGACCGCGAGCATGGGTCGCACAAGGGCTACGGGCTGGGTGCGATCGTCGATATTTTCTCGGGTGTGCTGTCGGGCGCGAACTACGGGCCGTGGGTGCCGCCTTTCGCTACTGCCGGGTTTATGGCTGCCAACGAAGGCGTTGGGCAGGGGACGGGCCATTTCTTCGGGGCGATGCGTATCGATGCGTTCCGCCCCGCCGACGAATTTAAAACGCATATGGATACCTGGATTCAGCGCTTCCGGCAGGCTAAGGCGGTTGAGGGCAAGCAGGTTCTGATTCCCGGCGACCCCGAGCGGATGATGGAAGCCGACCGACTCGCCAACGGTATCCCCGTGGTCGAGCCGGTGGTGAAAAGCCTGCTCGAACTGGGCGAACGTTTTGGCGTTACCCTGACGCAGTAATAAAAAAACAACGAAGCCGTTTGTTTGTCCTGTGTTACAACGGGGTCAACAAATGGCTTCGTTATGCTAATAGCAGCGAGGCTTTTTGATAGTTGCTAGGATCAATAAATCGCTGGCAGTTAAAGAGCTATTTGTCATCCCGAGCCTGCGAGGGATCTTCGGTAGCAGGCTATTTTCTTTTACCGAAGATCCCTCGCAGGCTCGGGATGACAGAAAAAACACTACGACTAGCGACCCGGTGGAACGGGAGCCGGAACCACGTTTGCGACCAGCTTCGTCGATTTGAGATAGGCGAAAAGCAGCATAAAAACAGTCGGGGCAACCCGTATGAATCGCCCCGACTGTCTGCGTTGTGTTTGATCAACCAATTAGCTTACCGCTTCCTGCGTCTTGAGTACGCCGAGTTCCTGCCCCACTTTCGTGAAAGCTGCTACCGCCCGTTCCAGGTGTTCCGGTTCGTGACTGGCCGAAATCTGCACCCGAATGCGGGCCTTACCATTGGGCACGACGGGGTAAAAGAAGCCGATGACGTAGATACCTTCCTGCAACAGTCGGGCGGCAAATTCCTGCGCGAGTGGAGCATCGTACAGCATGATCGGCACGATCGGGTGTTCGCCGGGGAGAATGTCGAAACCGGCGTCGGTCATGGCCTTGCGGAAGTAGCGGGTGTTGTCTTCCAGTTTGTCGCGCAGTGCTGTCGAACGTTCCAGAATGTCCAGCACGCGCAGCGATGCGCCGACGATGGCGGGGGCCAGTGTGTTGGAGAACAGGTAAGGTCGTGAACGCTGCCGGAGCAGCTCCACGATCTCCTTTCGGGCCGCCGTAAATCCACCCGATGCACCCCCCAGAGCCTTGCCGTACGTACCGGTGATGATGTCGATACGGCCCAGTACGTTCCGGTATTCGGGGGTTCCCCGGCCGGTCTTACCCATGAACCCGCTGGCGTGGCATTCATCGACCATAACCATCGCCCCGTATTGGTCGGCCAGGTCGCAGATTTTGTCCAGCTGCGCGATGGTACCGTCCATCGAGAAAACACCGTCGGTAACGATCAGCGTCCGGCGGGCCGATGAAGCCGCCTGTAGCTGCGTCTCCAGGTCGGCCATGTCGTTGTGTTTGTAGCGGAACCGCTTGGCCTTGCATAGCCGAATCCCGTCGATGATCGACGCATGGTTCAGCTCGTCGGAGATAATGGCATCTGCCTCACCCAACAGGGGCTCGAATACGCCCCCGTTGGCGTCGAAGGCAGCCGCGTACAGAATGCAGTCTTCGGCACCGACGAAGGCCGCCGTCCGTTGCTCAAGCTCCTTGTGAATATCCTGCGTACCGCAGATGAACCGTACCGACGACAGGCCGAAACCGTGATTGTCGAGCGTTTCGTGCGCGGCCGCTACGACGTCGGGGTGGGAGGATAAGCCCAGGTAGTTGTTCGCGCAGAAGTTCAGTACCTGCTTACCGTCGTGCAGGGCAATGACCGACGACTGTGGCGATACGATGATCCGTTCGGCCTTGTACAGACCTGCTTCTCTGATGGCAGTCAGCTCCTGCTGAAGTTGTTCTTTGATCGATCCGTACATGATTATAGCGTTGGAATAAGCGTATTGTGAAAAGCAGTTAGTCGGGTAATCATTTCCTGCGTCATGCTGGTCAGGTCAAACGCGGGTTGCCAGCCCCAGTCGTGGCGGGCAACGGAATCGTCGATTGATCGGGGCCAGGAATCCGCAATGACCTGGCGAAAATCGGGTTCATAACGCACCGTGAACGCGGGAAAATGGCGCTGAATGGCGGCTGTCAGTTCGGCGGGCGTAAAGCTCATACCCGCCAGATTGTATGACGTCCGGACGCTGATACGGTCTTCGGGTGCATCCATCAGTTCCAATGTAGCCCGCAGCGCATCGTCCATGTAAATCATGGGGAGGAGCGTATCGGGTGCCAGAAAGCAGGTGTACGGCTGTTCGCGCACGGCTTCGTGGAAAATGGCGACGGCATAATCGGTAGTGCCGCCACCCGGCATCGACTGGTAGCTGATTACGCCCGGATAGCGCAGTGAGCGCACATCGAGCCCGTAGCGTTTGTGGTAGTACAGCAGCCAGTTTTCAGTGGCTACCTTACTGATGCCGTACACCGTAGCCGGATCCAGCAGCGTCGATTGCGGTGTTCCGTCTTTGGGCGCGTGTTCGCCGAAGGCTGCAATCGAACTGGGCACGAACACCTTCCTGATGCCGTGCAGCCGGGCGACTTCCAGTACATTGAGGCTGGTCTGCATGTTCAGGTTCCAGGCCCAAATGGGATCGCTCTCGCCCTTCGCCGACAGAATGGCGGCCAGGTGATAAATCTGGGTCACCCGATACCTGCGCACAATGTCGACAAGAGCGTCGGGTTTGGTGGCATCGAGCAGCTCGAAAATGCCGGTTTCCGTTTGGGGTTTTCGTAGATCGGCCGCAACAACGTGCTGCATACCAAACTGCGCCTGCAGTCGGGGTAACAGCGCTGTTCCGATTTGCCCGTTGGCACCGATAACTAACAGGGTTTCTCGTTGCATAGCGTGAGAATAAGGGACTAGTTTGACTGATGAGTGGCCATTAGCTGACACTAATTGATAGCTAGTGTTTACGGTACAAAGTTATTTTTACGGTTAATACGTCGATAAAAAGAGAGAATATTAGAAAATATTGTTAATTAGTATTGATTATATAGATAATTTAACGGTTTCTGATTGGTTAAGGAAGTCGCCACGGAAAAATTTTCGGTATGGAGCCACTGGACGCTATTGATAAGCAATTACTTCGTCTGTTACAGAACGACGCGAAGCAGACGACAAAAGAATTGGCCGCTCATCTGGGGCTGACGCTGTCACCGGTTTATGAGCGTGTCAGGCGACTGGAAAACCTGGGCTACATCAAACAGTACATTGCCGTGCTGGACAAAAACCTGCTGGGGCAGCCGATCACTACCTTTTGTCAGGTGTCGATGCGCTACCACGACAAAGCGTTTATCGATAAGTTCGAGGAGGAGGTGCAGAAGCTGGAGGAAGTGCAGGAGTGCTACCACATGGCCGGGCAGGTCGACTTTCTGCTGAAGATTCATGTCGGTAGTCTCAACGAGTACCACGACTTCGTCAAATACAAACTGTCGCAGATTGAGAACATCGGCGTCCTGAACAGCACCTTCGTCCTGAAAGAGATCAAACGCGACATCGGCTATCACATACACTAGTGCGATAGCCGATGTCGACAGGCCGGGGGATTCATTAGAGTACCTTTGTAGCATGGATACACCCGTTTACATTCCCGTTATTTCAGACTATGGGTTCAAGGCTACTTTCGGTAACGAAGCTAATACCTTATTTCTACGTACAGCCTTACAGGCGCTGATCAAATCAGCGATACCCATTCGAGAAGTGCATTTTGATAAGAATGTATTTGAAGCGTTAACCATCGACAGCAGAAGTGGCATTTTTGATCTAGCCTGTACTGACGAGAACGGAAGCCAGTTTATTGTCGAAATGCAATTGGGCTTAGCCCCGCACTTTGTCCAACGCATGAAATTCTATGCTTTACATAAGTTCAACACAGTAGTAGAGCGTGGTGAGTTTGATTATGCCAATTTGCCCAAGATATATGCTATTGCCATTTTAGCCAAGAGTATCTTACCAACTACTCATTTTCATACGATTGCTAATTTGAGGAGTGAAATGGGGGAAATCATTGATAACCAGATGACATTCATTACCGTAGAACTAGCTAAATTTAACAAGCAAGTAACCCAGATAGAGACTGACTTAGAAAAACTGGTTTATACGATGAAGACACTGCATACGACCGAACCGACTCAGTATCCTGCTTTCTGGAACGAGGAGTGGCTAAAGCGGGCTATTGACGAGTTGGATACCAGGAAAATGACCCCGGAAGAGCGGGCATATTTTGCTCGTGTGACAGCTGCCAACGCTGAAGCGGTTAAGGCTGAGAAGCAAAAAATTCAGGAAGCTGAAGATCGCAGGGAGAATCTGGTAAGAAGCGAAACGGTTAAGACTGCCCTTCAAATGGGCCTGGCGGTCGAACAAGTGGCTAGGTTGGCGAATGTGTCGATTGAGTTTGTTGCTCAGATTCAGACTCAACTATCTGTCGATTAACGATTAATGTTTCTAGTTCGAGACGTAGTAGCCAACTATTCGTGTATAAGAATCTTGAGTCAACGTAAGCATCCGTTGGCTTTAGTCAAGTATGATAAAAATTTGTTTACAGATCTCTTATAGGCTTACATACTACTCTGTTCTATCAAGCGCCCGGTGCGACAGACAATTTCTGAGTACGTTTTGTATGAAAATGAGCTGATAAGTCGACTTTCTGCTGAAGATTCACGTCGGTAGTCTCAACGAGTACCACGATTTCGTCAAATACAAACTGTCGCAGATTGAGAACATCGGCGTCCTGAACAGCACCTTCGTCCTGAAAGAGATTAAACGCGACATCGGCTATCACATACACTAGTACGTTGGGTGTAACGCAAAAAATAGTGTGGGTTCGGCGAGTTGCGGGCGACAGAAGAAGTAATTTGAATACCAGACGTCTGGTTCGAAAATTCACTACTTCGGCGACAGAGAAAACGCTCCGGTTTGTCAGGTCTGGACTTGTGAAGTGAGTTTTGGCTGGCAAGTCGGACGCCCTGAGTTAGGTAGACTAAGAGCAAGTCTTTCGGTAGTATTGTGTCAACACCGAAATTCCTTCATTAAAAAAGAGATTTTTTAATGAAGGAATTTCGGTTCACTAATAAATAGTTGTGAAGGACGAATAGTAAGTGCTTTATAGTATTGGTGTTAGCTTATTTCGCACATTCACATTTGTAATGCATAAATCTCCTTCTGTACGAATTCAGTTGGTCTTAAATAAGCCAACGTTTTTCGGGGCGCTGATTCAGCTGGTTTTCAATCCAACGGGCCCGCTCGATTGGATATGTAACTGGGCCGGATAATGCTGATCGATCATGATCACCCGACAGTTGCCCACGTGGAGCGAGATGCATATACCCTCACTTTGGTTTTTTTGCAGTTGTACTTTTATAACCCTTCTGAGAGGAAACCTTTTTTACGCTAATTTTGGCCGAAGTTACAGGCTTTTTTGATGAATTTCGCTTCTTAACTTTTGGCTTTAGTGTTGTGTATGGTATGTCAATGTCGTTTGTGTCTGCTGCTGTAATTTCTTCAGAATCATCTTCATCTTGCAAAATAGTTGGAACGGGCTTGGGAGCAACGTAGTATTTCATGGCTTCGGGCATCTCTCTTTGCAAATCCCGAACCCGGCGTTCATCGGATGGATGTGTACTCATAAATTCGGGGGGCTTCTGACCACCATTACTAGCCATACGCTGCCAGAAGACAACAGCTTGCTGCGGGTCGTAACCTGCCATGGCCATAAAAATTAGGCCGAGGTGGTCAGCTTCCGACTCGTGCGTTCGACTGTGCGGAAGGGCTAGGCCGTACTGATAGCCTATTCCGACGGCCTGTAACAACAGCAGATTGGCCTGTCTTTTTTTTTCAGGCGAGTAAGCATTGATAAGTATCTGACCACTCTCCATCAATCCATTAGCAAGTAACGCTTCGCTCAGGCGTTCTGCGCCATGAGCTGCAATGGCATGGGCAATCTCGTGTCCCATAACCGTTGCCACACCTGATTCATTTTGGGTATAGGGCAGAATTCCCGTATAAAAAACTACCTTTCCACCTGGCAAACAGGTTGCATTAACATCCTCTTTGTGAATGAGGTTAAATTCCCATTGAAACCCTTTGATTCGATCACCATAGCCGTTGCGGTTGAGATAGTTTTCCATGGCCACCCGCAACCGATTGCCCACTCGCTGAATCATCTGGTAATTAGAACCACTATATATCACTTGGCTCTCGTTTAGCTCTTCTTTGTATCGACCTGCACTCAGTGCAAGCAGCTCGTTGCTATCAACCATGATAAATTGCTTTCGGCCTGTTAAGGGTACTTTTTGACAGCCAATCGTCAAGCCAATAATAAGCATTAGTAGTAGCGATCTTTTCATAGTCGTTTTACAATTATACTTGCTTTCGTTTGCGCCTATTTTTAGAGGAAGAAACAAGTACTTTAGATGCTAAAAACACTGAAAAGTAAACTAAACCATCACCAACCAAACCTTCTTTGACGAATAGTGAATAATTTTGTTCTTGAGATGTCGGCCACGCAAGCACAATGCTGCCTACTGTGAAGATAATGAGTGTTACGTATCTAAATTTTCTTCGAGTATTCGTCGCATCATTCAGTTCAATTAAGTTTTTGAAAAAAGCAATTTTCTGAATCGCCGGTTGGAGCCAGACTAAGCACTTCAACCTTTCATATTGAGCCTTGTCAGCCAAGACCCGGAAACCAAACCCAAACCTGCCTGACCGGGGCGTTTAAACTGTCGTACAAAATCCGGAAAATGGAAGCCTGAACAGCACCTTCGTCCTAAAAGAGATCAAACGCGACATCGGCTATTACATACAATAGTGCGATAGCCGATGCCGACGGTGGGGTATCTTATATTATTGCTTTTTCAGATCGCTGAACTTACCATACACTGACAGCCTGTAATTGCCCGTGCCACTCGTACTGATGCCGGGCGTGACGACGATCTTGTGCGTTCCTTTATTCACCTTCTCAATCGCATAAACATAGTTGGTGGCAGCAGTGCTGTAATCCAGACGGATTCCGCTTGGATTGTAGATATCTATGTTGCCAACAATGTCTGGCGAACGCAGGCTGACATCCAGCACCGAGTTATCTTCCGTTACAGTCAGGGTATAGGTAATTGCTGCCTTTTTACCGACATAGCTGCCGGCCTGGATAGCTGAGTTGTACACCGTCTGCTTCAGGTTCTGCACCTTCCCGGTAACCTCCAGACTGTACTTGCCAATATCGTCACGCTTACCTGTGCCGATATACAAGCCGTAGGTACCCTTGTTGACTTTCTTGAGGATAGTACGTGGCGTACCAGCCGGTTGCGTACCATACGTGTATGTTTCCTCCCCTGTAGGGGCGCGTAAAACCAGCCACACACTCACGTCGGCCGAAGATACATTGATCTCTATAGGGGCATTGTCCTCAGTTATGTCAAAGGTGTAGAAGTGATTACGGGGTGAAATGGGCGGGCGGTTCCCAAATCCTCCGCCCCCGCCTTCGTCGCCGAAACTAACGTTGGTTGCCTGAAGGCGGGTAGTAGGCAGGGGTGTGAACGCAGCGGCAAGGCCGCTCCCGGCCAATCGGAAGGTGCCGACGTCAGACTTCTGGCTGGTATACACCATGACGCTATATGTCCCTGCATTGAGGGTCTTGTCCAGCACAACCGAGCGATCCGTCCCCCGATCAAGAACCAGGTTCCCCAACTGGTCGTAGAGACGAATACCAACGTTAATATCGGGAGACGTCAGCGTTAGCGAAACGGGCTGATTACTGGTGGCTACGTCGAATGAATAAAACCTGTTGCGTGGTGAATAGTCTGGACCACCGCTGGTGCCATCAGCGGCTGTCCAGCTTCCGTTGACGGATCGAACGGCCGGAGTGGTAGCCGTGAGCGATACATCCTGCGATACAGCGGGCCAGATACCGTCGGTAACGGTCAAACTCAGAACGTAAGTACCCGCAACGTCGGCGGTGAACTTGGCAATTGACTCCTTCGTGTCGGTCAGGGCAGCGTTGCTACCGGTCGGTTTGGTTTTGACAGCCCAGGCGTACGTTAGTTTGTCGCCGTCGGGATCGCTGGATTTGCTGGCATCGATAGCTGTTTGCTTCCCTGTTTCTACCGTCGTTGACGTTGCGACACTAATGACAGGTGGTTTGCCAGGCAGAGAAACGTTGATGGTTAGCTCCGTGGTTTTTTTCTGGCCCGTCGCGTCGGTAATCGTCAGAACGAGAACATAGGTGCCTGGTTTATCAGGGATCAGTTCGGCCCGTAACGAGTCGGCTTTGAGTAGTGTGGCCTTACTATCAGCGGGTGCCGACTTGATGGTCCAGGCGTAAGTCAGCGTACCCTGCCCACCCGTAGATACCGAAGAAGGAGCATCCAGTATGGTTTTGGTGTTTACCGTTCCGTTTGCAGTGGCCGTAGATACGTCGGGTGTGGGAGCTGGATCTGGATCTGGCTTTTTCCCGCAGGACACGAGAATCGAGCCAGACAACGCCAGCCAAAAAAGGAAAGCAAGTGCACGATTACATATTATCCGAAGATAACAGAAGACTGTACTTTTTATGAAGTTGATCGCTTTCATACTGACGGACATGAGTGAGAAATGTACCAACGCCAAAGCATCTGGAATATGTGATTCGTGCTGATTGTTACTGAAAATGACTTTTCCAGTCTCCTTACTATTTTCTAAAACTGATGGCTTGACCTTCCTTTGTGCCGTCAAAATAAAATCCATCTATTCCATTTACGCCGTATAGCTTATTTACTATCTTTTCTACATCCTCCTCTATGGAGTTATTGATTACGCCTGCGGTAAACGCTGATTTCCACTTTATACCACCTCCTCTTGATTGGAGTACCCGGTAGCTTTTCAGTGGCTCACACATGATAAAAAGAGGCATCCCTTTTATTTTGGAGACTCTCGCAATTCCTTTGTTTTTAGCAGTTGCTTTCTGTTCGAATTTTACACCAACTATTCTTTTGCCGGATGAATAGACTACTGCATCTACATTTGCATTTTCTTTTTTTACTCTATTTATAAACTGCTCTACTCGTCCGGAAATCGACTTGTTTATTAGGCCTCCTGTCAGCAAAGACTCCGCTTTCAAGCCCGTATTTACGTCAGCAACTACCTCGTAATCAACTAAGGGTTCATTCATAATATAAACCTCTACGCCGTTTACTTTTTTGACCCTTGCTAAATAGTCACCTTGTTCCTGAGCAAAAGCGCATACGCTTGTAATCAGGAGGAGTAAGCTGGATAGTAGCGTTCTTTTCATAGTTGATGCTGAATTGAAAAAAGAGCAGTTGTAGGAGTAATTGAAAAATGAATTTCGATGAAAAAGGATCTTACTTATCTGGACAAAAAGTAGCCAACGCCAAGTCCAAATGTCCTGTTTCTGATAGCAGGATCGATCAGACCCACGCTAGGATTGATATTGGAGAGCCCTAAATTGTAGAACACGTTCAGCGTCAGACCTGCAGACAGGTCGTACCAGCCAGAAAGGCGTAATCCAAAGTCAGTCGTAGTAAAATCGTCCTTCTGGGCACTCCCTATTTTTGCATCTCGTGTTCCTATTTTTCCACCTAGTGTGTAGCCAAAATATCCACCGCCACCCAGCAAAAGCTGGCCGCTCGACGTGGGAATTTTATATAACACGTCGACGGGTACTTCCAGATAGTTGGTTTTATAGGAAGAAACATTGCCATTAATAAGGGTGCACCCCTTACCCGAATACAGTAGTTGCGGACGAACCGTCAACGCCGTATTGAGGGGTACGTCGAGTAACAGACCCACTTGAAAACCAAGAATACCTTTGGTCGATAAACCTGTTAACGTGAAGTAGCCGCCACTCTGTGTGGCACTCTGAATGCCGCCCTTGAGCCCAAATCGTATACCCTCCGACGTCGCAACCGCCCGGGAGCGGTCAACTGGAGCAGGGATGTATCGAGGCTCAGAGTCTACTGGCCTATTGTCGGTGAAAGATCCTTGCCGAACGACTTTCGTAAACTGCTCTATCTCTCCGTTGCTCCCATATTGGAGATAACTAAAATCAGTTTTCTTCGATCGAAAAACGGGGCCATCAGGATTGCTAGCTCGCTTATAAACGACCTCATTGTCCGTAATTTCGGTAACCAGTACTTCCAGTTGCGTGCCATCGCGCCGAACCAGTAAATCAGGTTTTGGCACAGGGCGCGTGGTAGTTGATTTTTTGTGGGGGGATTGAGCCTGAACTGTGGTTACAGAAACAAGCATCAAACTAGCAAACGAAATGGTGAGTAAGCATCTACGCATGATTGTGAATAATCGTCTTAGGATGAACGTCGGTGTGATTATCGCACTATTTTTTGGTGAAGACTTCTGTGAAATCGACCGAGATGCGCCTTGTCGTCGACTCTGAGTAGAGGGAGTATTTAAGCGTTAATTCGCCGTTTGTTACACTTCCCGTCAGATTCTGTATGTATAGTATTCCTTTCGTGTTATCACTGAACGTGTAGGATGAACCAGTACTGATGCTCTTATTATCAGCCTTAAAACCAGAACCGCTGATTGATGCCTTAATATCATTCGATGTCAGGTCGCTTATCGTTAAACCAGTTCCGGATTTAGCGATTGTGATCTCATCATCCGTGTCGGGCTTCCCGTTGAGCATAGTCTCGATCCAGGTGCCTACGTATTGATCGAGTGGGTCCGGGTCTGATTTCGGGCTACAAGCTGAAAACAGCAGGACGAACGTAAACAGGGCTAATAAGGGGCGGACAGATTTGACGATTGTCTTCATAAAAACAGAATTGGATTGTGTGAACAGGGATACGAGATAAGTACACGCTTCGTCAGTGTTCACTGACTCGCGCTAGTCAGTCGGGTCTGCAGGATCGGTAGCCGGCTTAGCAGGTTTTCGCGATAGTGCCGCCCTATAAGTATGGGATGCCCCCGAATCGACAACTCGTTGCCACGCAGCGAATCGATACGGTGCAGATTCACGATGTGTTTGCGGGATACGCGGCAGAACATCACATCGTCGACCTGTTGCTCGATCGTACCCAGATTGGTGGCAAGCCGGTACGATTGAGCCGTCGTTACGATGTCGACCCAGGCCCCTTCAGCCTGAATGAAAAGGATCGATTCCTTGGTAATCTTTTCATAGCGCTGTTTGGACGTAATGACAAATACACAATCAGCTAATTGAATCGGTGTGGACATAAGCGAAAAGGCCGACAGTATTCAGTGGGTTTATGGCTGATAATGCTGGAGGTAACCATCTTTTTCACTTTTTTTTTCGGGACGTAGTCATGCCGAATTTTTGTAAAAGTGCTGACTGACCAGAAAAAGACCGTCGAAGCGCGATCAATCATATGATTGTTTTGACAAAGGCCTGTTCTGTGCGAACAAACAGCATATCAGTAGGGCGGTCGTGGTCTTTTTCGGTTGCCTGGCTGTTGGGAGCCTGCCGGTTTATTGCTACTTTTCAGCGCGTTACCGGATATCCACCCATGCTCGCTTCCAGCCCATTTACGAACCAGCAACTGCTGTATCGCTCGCTACTGGCGGGTGAAGATGCCGCTTTCGAGTACCTGTACCGGCTACTTTATCAGCGTATATCAGGCTACATTTTTGCTTCGGGCGGCACACGTGATGATACCAAGCACGTGGTTCATGAAAGCATTATTACGTTCCTGTTCAATCTGCATTACGAAAAATACCAATGGCGCGAAGAAGCTGAACTCGCGACCTATGTCGTTAGCATTGCCCGGCACAAATGGAGCGAAATGGGCCGTCAGGCCACCCGGATCGTCTCGCTTGATCTTACTACATTACCCCCCGATGCCGAACCCATGTCAGAAAACGATACCGACGAACCTGATTTTGAGCAACGCCGTCTGCTGGTCGATCAGAACATGAAACTCCTTGGCGACAAATGTCGAACCTGCATCGATCTGTTTTATTTCCAGAAGAAATCAATGCAGGAAATAGCCGCCCACCTCGGCTGGGCCAATGAAGACGTAGCGAAAAAAGAGAAATACCGATGCCTCAGAAAACTCCGTCTGCTGATAGGTCTACGCCCCTGGAACGATTAACCGACTAGTCACATGACGTACGACCAGTTCGACCTCTTCGACCAGTATACCAATAAAACGCTGCCCGATGCGAAACGGCAGGCGTTGGAAGATCAACTGCGGGATGATCCAGCCCTGCGGGATAGCCTGCGCGATTATCAACAGTTCCGGCACAGTCTCGATGCCGTGCCATTGAACCGACAACTGAATCGCATTCATGATCGGTTGGCAGCGCAGGGGTTCTTTGACGAAAACACGTCTGATCGGCCACCCGTACCACTGTCGTCCTCGTTCCGTCGTCGTCGCCTGGTCCTGGTCAGTTCGGTCGTGGTGCTGGCTGGGCTACTGATCGGCGCAGGTTATTGGCTCACCAAACCTACACTGGCCGAGCAAACATTTCTGACGTATTACCAACCCGAACCCGTAGCGCGCGGAGAGATGGCCTGTTCGCCCGGTCTGCTGCCCGGTATCCAGCTGTACCGGACTCAGCAGTATGAACCGGCGCTTCAACAATTCACTGCACTCTCTGCCAGTCAGCCGTGCGTATCGTATTACGTAGGGCTGACGCAACTGGCTACCGACCAGCCCGAACTGGCTGTCCATTCGTTGGAGTCTGCTCTGAAACCGGCGATCACATCGCCCCCGCTGATTCGTCAGAAAGCCGAGTGGTATCTGGCAATGGCGTATCTGAAAGCCAATCAGCTGACTAAGGCAAAAAGCCAGCTGATACGTATCGCCCAACAACCCGACCAGCCGTTTCGGAACGTAGCGCAGCAGGCTCTAGCCGACCTCAGTCATGATTAACCGGTTGACTTACGGGATACTGGCGATTTGGCTGACAAGTTGCGCCATCAGACCCGAACGCGGCCCCGCCGGCGGGAGCGACATAGTCGTTCCTCTCTGGGAAGACGTAAGTCAGGACGCTGTCCCGGCAGGCTCGTCCCGGTGTGATAACGTAGTGGCCCTGTTGATTGGCATCGGACAGTATAAGCCAGCCACTGGATGGGAACCCCTACAGGCCCAGAATGACGTAGCCCACCTGGCCGACGTACTGAAAAAACAAGGCGTTCCAGCCAGAAATATCCATTCGCTGCTGGACCATCAGGCCACCCGTGCCGGCATCATACAGGCGTTACAGACGCTGGCCGATACCGTGCGTAGCGGAACCCACGTGCTGATTCTGTACGGTGGGCATGCCCGGCAGATACCCGACGATAACCATGACGAAGCCGATGGGCAGGACGAAGCCCTTGTGCCTTTCGACGCCCCTCCGGTCAGCCAGACCGACGTTCAGGGCTATCTGCGCGACGATGAACTGAATCAGTATTTTACCCGGATCAGGTCGACGCTTGGGTCTACCGGATTGCTCTGGTTTCTGTTCGACTCCTGTCATTCACAAACCCTGAACCGGGGAAAAACAACGCATCAGCGCGGAGGAGTTGCCGCCTTGAAGCAGGCCCGGTCAGCCACCAGTATCCGGTACAAACCACCAGGCTATTCATCCGAATGGTTCGAGAAGTCGACCGATCGGCTCGGCCTTGCTCCCTACGTGTTGTTTGCGGCCGCCACCGACGGTGCCCCCAGCTTTGAAACCACCGACGCGCAGGGTCGGTCGCTGGGGCCCTTGACCCGAGCCGTTGGCGAGACCTGGATGACCGTGACAGCGGGAGAAACGTACCGAACGTTCTTTAATCGGGTTACGGCTGCGATGGCGCAATTTGCGCCCTATCAACAGCCTACTCTCGAAGGTGACGGTAACCGCGCTTTTTCCAGTTGCGTGCCGCGTTCCGTCGATGCGTCATTCCGCACACGGGCAGAACCTGTACGGATTACCTGGCCCCGAACGGACAGAGAACTGACTCCGTTGCTGGCCGCTTTGCCATTCGTTCAGCCGGCCGCTACCCGACCCGACATCCGTATCGTCCGCCGAAGCCGTGGTTATACGCTCGTACTGCCTGACGCGCAACCCCTGACAACCACCCCGGTTTCGGCCGGCGAGTGTGTCGAATGGATTCGCCAGTTTTTTGCCCGGAACGTGCTGTTAAACCTGCACCAGACCAGTCCTGATTTTCAGGTACGAGCGACGCTGCAACGCCTGTTGGTCCGTAACGAAGGGGGGCAGCCTATCGTGACCGATACGTTACAGGCTGAATCCTCGGCGGGCGTGCCTGCGTTCCGGATTTCAGCCGATGAGCGGATGCTACTTACGCTGACCAATACCGGCCCGAAACCGTTCTACGTCACCGTCGTGGATCTGCTCCCCGACGGCAAATTGCACGTACTGCTTCCCGAAGCCGATCATGCGTCCGGGGAATACCAGCTACAACCCGGCCAATCGCTGCGCAGACGAATACGACTGACGGAACCCACCGGTACCGAGGTCTATAAACTGTTGCTGACACCGACTCCCATTGCGCTGCGTTCCGTTCTGCAAACGCGCGGCAACCAGCCCGTTCAGCATCCTTACGAAACTCTTTTTGACCGCATCTACACCACGCGCGGAGCAGCCAAAATTTCCCCCTTGTCACTATCGACAAGAACAGGAGCCACTGCTGACGTCGCATTCTGGGTCGAGCCACAAAAATATTGATCACACTTGTTGTTACACGGCCATGTCAATTACACAATTCTGTTGGCGTTTTCTTTTCGTAATAAGTCTTCAGGTGCCGGTAACGGCTTTATACGCCCAAGATTGGAAAGCGGTAATTAATAAAGCCGATTCATTGCAAAAAGCCCAGAACTTCCCGGCGGCAATCAAGGTATCGAAGGAAGCCTTGAAACTAGCGAAGGCATCTTTTGGAGAAATACACCTTAATTGTGCTGCAACACTCATGCAATTGGGTGAGATACAAGCTGAACTTGGCGATTATATGGCCTCTGACTCGACCACTTCCGCTAGCCGGAATTTGTTGAGAAAATTAAATCTGACTGATCACCAATATTATTTAAATACAACAGTCACATTAGCGCTGTTACGTAGTATTCAGAACAAATTTAGTCAGTCGGAAACCTACTATCAGGAAGCGCTTCAACTGATCGAAAAGGCCAAAGGAAAAGAGTCATTTGACTATGTGGACATCATTGGCGATATGGGAAGCATGTATTTGAGCAGTGGTAACTATGCTAAAGCTGAAGAATGGCTTTTGCTTGCCCTGGGTCTTAAAGCGAAGCTGGTAGGAAAGCAAAGCGAACCGTATGCCAATTCACTCAACAATCTGGGGCAATTGTATGCCGAAAAGGATGATTTCGCCCGAGCTGAATCATATCTACAGGAATCAATACGCATCCGGGAAAAATTGTTTGGCTCCGATGGTTTGGCGCTGGGTGCTCCACTTAGTAATCTAGCCTATGCGTATGGCAGGCAGGGTGACTATCAGGCATCATTGAAACTGGCGCTTCGAGTTATTAAGCTACAAGAAGATAAGGGGGTAAAGGATAGGGTATACCTCACTCAGCTCAACAATGCAGCTACTATGTATACCCGACTACGGGAATTCAGTAAAGCCGATAGCCTGTACGTAAAACTACACCCGATGATCGCTGCAAGTGTTGGTACCAGTCATCGACAATATGCGGTGCTACTTAGCAATCGTGGGGTGGTCCAATTATATCTCAATAATTACGAATCAGCCCGTCAGTTGCTGGAGAAAGCCTATGGAATCAATGTAGCCAATGTAGGCGAAAAACACCCCGGCTCACTAAATATGCTGGCTAGTCTGGCTCAAGTATATAGCTATTTAAATAGACCACAGGAAGCCGATTCATTGTATCGAAAAGTGAGAGTTTTGGGAGCAACGGAGTTAGGTATGCAAAACCTTGACTACTCGGAGTATTTGAATAAGTATAGTCAATTCTATCTCCATACTAATCAGGTAGACAGCGCTTTGGCGATGACCGGTAAAGTAGTGGCAGCCGTTAGTGTAAATCTCACCAGAAGCTTTCTTTATCAAACAACTCGTCAACAAGAAAATCTTCTGGTTAAGTGTGCGCCATTTGTGAGTACAGCTTTTGAGATCGCATACAACGCTCCTCGAAACGTCGATGCTATTCAACTCGCCTATTCAGGAAATTTATTCTTAAAAAACTTACTGCTTAACCAACACGTAAATCAATTTAACGGTAACACACAAGCCAATGATCGTCTTCATTCGTTGACCGATACGCTTCGTCTGGTTAGTAATCAGATCGCTACTCAGTACACCCTGCCCGTTGCCCAACGCACAGACCTGGATTCGCTCGAAACGAAGGCAGAAACGCTGGAAAAAGAACTGGCGCGCCAATCGGCTCCGTTTCGGCAGGCGCAGCAAGACGTACGGACGCGTTGGGAGGATATACGGAACGCCCTCAAACCGCATGAGGCCGCTATTGAGTTTGTCAGCTTCCCATTCCACAACGGCCGGACACAAACCGATTCGATCCGGTATCTGGCGCTGGTGCTACGTCCCAATGACCCGGCTCCACACCTCGTTCCGCTACTGACCGATGAAGCGCCACTGCGCCGACTGTTGGCCCGCCGACGGGGAGCAGCGTTGTACGCAACGCGCGGCTCCGAAATCGACACGGATCAACTCGCGCAGGGTGATTCATTATACCGGCTCATCTGGCATCCGATTGAACAGTTGCTTGCTGATACAAAGACCGTTTATTTTTCTCCAGCTGGCTTACTCCATCAGGTGGCCTTTGCCGCTTTACCCTATCACAGCAAATCGGGCAACGGAGCGAATTACCTCATCGACCGGTATCAGCTAAAGCAGGTCAGCAGTACCCGACAGGTCGTTACGCAGGCAGCAGACGTAGCCTATTCCGCTGTTGAGTCGGTGCACTTGTATGGCGGTATTCAGTATGATTCGACGGGAGGTTCGACGGAAGGCTGGCCGTACCTGCCCGGCACGCAGCAGGAAGCAGAGCAGATCGGCCAGCTTGTCGGCTCGAAAGCTCAATTGATCACCGGAAGCAATGCTACGGAAACACACCTCAAGCGTGTGTCCGGCCAATCGCCGACCGTATTGCACCTGGCCACGCATGGGTTCTCATTTCCAGAACCGACGGTCTCCGCCATCAGCACCGTTGGTGGTGGAAACACGTTCCGGCGTATCAGCAACCCCCTGTTTCGGACGGGCTTACTGATGGCCGATGCCAATCGGGTCTGGCAGGGTGGTACACCGGCCCTGGGTAAAGACGACGGAGTACTGACGGCTTACGAAGTGGCCAGTCTGAATTTATCGACAACCAAACTCGTGGTGCTGTCGGCCTGCGAAACAGCTATGGGCGACATTCGGGGGAGTGAAGGCGTATTCGGCTTGCAACGGGCGTTCAAAATGGCCGGGGTTCGCTATCTGCTGATGAGTCTATGGCCCGTATCCGATCAGGCAACCAGTCATCTAATGACCCGGTTTTATCGCAACTGGAAGAAGTATAAAACCACCAGACGGGCTTTTGAGCAAACCCTGACCCAGATGCGCCGACAATACCCACCTGCCGTCTGGGCCTCGTTCATACTGGTTGAGTGAACGGGGGTAGTCTTAACGAGTACCACGCTTTATCAATTATAAGTCGTCACAGATTCAAAACATCGGTGTCCTGAACAGCATTTTCGTACTAAAGGAAATAAAACGCAACATCGGCTACCACATACAGTAGTGGGGGGGGACTAGCCAATAAGCAAGTGTTTTGCGTCTCAATCGACAACATATAACTGACCGATGGCATCTGATCAAAATTTCGTAAACTTCGTCCTTGATCAAATCAAAAATGTAGGCGTAGTGACTGCTAAAAAAATGTTTGGTGAATACGGTATTTATGTTGACGAGAAATTAGTTGGGCTGATATGTGACAATAAATTATTCATCAAGCCAACCAATGCGGGCCGAGAGTTTATAGAGAATGTTTTAGAAGCACCAGCATACGAAGGCGCAAAACCAAGCTTTTTAATAGAAGATAAAATTGAAGATAGCGAATGGCTAAGTGAATTAGTCAGAATATCAGTAAAAGAACTGCCAACACCTAAACCAAAAAAGAAGAAGTAAAACACGACCAGCGTGAGCAAGTTTTTTACGGTGTAGTTTGTGCGTCGGTCGACACGAGACACTTGAGTTGTGGGTGGGTTTTACAACATAGAAAGCTGGTACATCAGGCTCAGCGCTCATTGATGGTCGGAAAGTGCGTTCGTTGGCGGCTTGTCGGGTGGCAGGATAATTGACAACAGGTCAGGCGGTGCAGTTCAACCGGCAGTGGGGTGTAAAGTTGTGATGTACGTTCGTTCTGGTTAACTTATAGTCACGCCATCAACTCCTAGGGCGGTGTATGGTTAAAATGCCGTGCTCGTTTGTCAGCGTGTATGCGACAGCTTGTATGCCCCGTGGCACTTGTGTAGAGATCATTATCAACAGTGAATGAAGCGTATCTATATATTCAGCGGACTTGGAGCCGATGAGCGAGTTTTTCAGTACTTAGATTTTTCTGGCTTTACCGTGACGTTTATTCGCTGGCTACAGCCTCTGCAAAACGAAACAATAGAGGAGTATGCTAAGCGACTAACGCAGCAGATTACGACAGTACGACCTATTTTAATTGGGCTTTCGTTTGGGGGTATCGTGGCTACGGAAGTAGCCAAGCTAATTGACACTGAAAAAATTATTCTTGTCGCGTCAGCTAAGACACGACAAGAGATTCCTTTCTACTACCGTCTTGCAGGTCGATTGCGTTTGCATAAATTGTTGCCAGTTGATTTATTGAAGCGGCCAAATGCGTTGAGCAATTGGTTTTTTGGGGTCTGCAGCCAATCAGACAAAAAAATGCTGGCTACCATTTTACGCGATACTGATGGCCAATTTTTGTGGTGGGCAATTGATAAAATTATTACGTGGAAAAATCAGCTTGTGCATTCAAACTCGATTCATATTCACGGGACGGCCGACAGGATTTTGCCTATTCGTTATGTGGTTAGTGATCGGCAAGTGGATGGTGGTGGGCATTTTATGACGGTGAATAAAGCCAAAGAGCTCACGGCGGCAATAAGAAGTCTGCTATAACACACGTCTTATTAATGAGAAGGGGAACCTTCTGTCAGATAGCCAGCAGAAACAGCGTCAAACTTTCCAACTACCTGAGTAAACTCATTTTGCTTACCTGCCGTTCTTCGGTCGATTCTTACAACCTGTACTAATGACGGCAACACAGTCCGCCCACTCCGTAACGTCCAGTCAACCGATACAACCTGCCAACGGTAACCTGAAAACCGGGCTGACGGGGGTGCACTACGAAATCTTCGTGCGCTCCTTTGCCGATACCAATGGTGACGGTATCGGCGACCTAAACGGCGTAACGGCTAACCTCGATTACTTGCAGGACCTGGGTATTTCGGCCATTTGGCTGATGCCTATTAGCCCGTCGCCGACCTACCATAAATACGACGTTACCGACTATTACGGCATCGACCCGGAGTATGGTACGCTGGACGATTTTCGGCGATTGATCGCGGAAGCGCACCGGCGCAGTATCGACGTGATTATCGATCTGGTGCTGCACCACACAAGTACCAAACATCCGTGGTTTGTGGAAGCGTCGAAGGGCCCGAACAATTCATACCGAAACTATTATCACTGGCTGACGCCCGACGAGATTCGTCGGCGAAAACTCAACACGCGCGACATCACCGCCGATTCCGGGGAGCGTAATCCGTGGCATGCGGTGCCGGGCGCGCGGTATTCTGAGAAGTATTACGGCATGTTCTGGAGTGGGATGCCCGATCTGAATTTCGACTACCCGCCCGTCCGGGAAGCGATGTTTACACTTGCCCGGTACTGGCTCAACGACGTGGGCGTCGACGGGTTTCGGCTCGACGCGGCCCGGCATCTCTACCGCGAGTTCGACGAGCCGAAGAATCATCAGTTCTGGTATGAGTTTGGGCAGGTAGTCGAAGCCGCCAAACCGGGTGCGTACACGGTCGGCGAAGTCTGGACCCGACCCGAGCGTATCGCACCTTATTTCCGGGGGCTGCGCGCCAACTTCAACTTCGACTTGGCCGAAACCATCGAGTCGGTTGTACGCCGGGAGTACGATTGCGACGATCTGGTGGAGTTTGTGACGTACGTGCAGGGGGCTTTTGCCGACGTAAATCCGCAGTTCATCGACGGAATTATCCTGTCGAATCACGATCAGAACCGCATCGGCAGTATGGTGAAAGGCAACCAGAAGCACCTAACCACCGCTGCCAATCTGCTGTTGACGCTGCCGGGGAATCCATACCTGTATTACGGCGAGGAAATTGGAATGCTCGGTATGAAGCCCGACGAAAGCATCCGGGAGCCGTTTCTTTGGGCCAACCGCGCGCAGGACAAGCAGCGAACGTCGTGGCGACGGGGTCGTTACTCAACCAGTCAGACCATTCGCCCCTTATCGGAGCAGCGCGACGACCCGAACTCGCTGTTTAGCCACTACCGGCGCGTGATTCACTTCCGCAACAGCCATCCGGTGTTGAACGACAACCTGAGCCGTATCGGCGAAACGGGTATCCGGCAGCGGGGTACACTGGCTTTTACCCGACAATCGGCCGATGGGCAGCGTGTGCTGATCGTGCATAACCTGTCGCGGAAGGCCATCGACGTGGTGCTGTCGCCCAACGAAGGCTGGTGCAAGCAACTGGTCTGGTCATCGGTAAACGGAACTTTGTTTCAAGATGGCGTGGTGACCCTGCCAGCCTATTGCTTTTCAGTTCTGGCGTAGGTATAATCCTTACAAAACGCACGGCCCGGCTCTTTGTCAGAGTCGGGCCGTATCGTTAGCTACCAAAGTCTCACCGGGCTTTCAGGTAAGCAAACGGAATAATCACCTCTTCCAGCGATACGCCCCCGTGCTGGAACGTATTGCGGTAGTGATTCACGTAGTAGTTGTAATTGTTCGGATATGCGAAGAAATAATCTTCCAGCGTAAAGACATAGGCCGTCGAGACGTGCGGCTTGGGCAGAAACAACCGCTCGGGTTTACGGCCGACGAACAGGTGATTATCGTCGAAGCCCAGGTTTTTGCCCTGTTTGTAGCGCAGGTTGGTGTTCGTTTCGCGGTAGCCGACAATCTTGGCAGGCTTCTGCACTCGGATCATACCGTGGTCGGTCGTTACGATAAGCCGTCCACCTTTAGCCGCGACCTTCTGCACGAATTCAAGCAGGGGCGAGTGCAGGAACCACGACCGCATGATCGAGCGGTACGCCGACTCATCGGGGGCCAGCTCCTTAATCATCGCCATGTCGGTACGGGCGTGGGAAAGCATATCCACAAAGTTGAAGACGACCACATTGAGCTGGTTTTGCAGCAGATTGTTGAAATTGTCGACCAGACTCTTGCCCTGATTGACGTTCAGAATCTTGTGGTACGACATCTTCACGTTCAAACGGCTCTGCTCCAGCTGACGACGTAGAAACTCGTCTTCGTGGTTGTTCAGCCCTTCGTCTTCGTTGTCGTCATTGACCCACAGGTCGGGGTGCTTGCGCTCCATCTCGCTCGGCATCATCCCCGAGAAAATGGCGTTCCGGGCAAAGCCGGTTGTCGTGGGCAGAATCGAGTAGTAAGGCGTTTCTTCTTCCACCGTAAAGTACTCGGCCAGCAGCGGCTCGATCACTTTCCACTGGTCGTAACGCAGGTTATCGATCAGCAGAAAAAACAGCGGAGGCTGGTTGCTGCCCGCTTCGAGTAGCGGAAACACCTTTTTTCGCATCAACTGATGCGACATGATTGGGTGGGGTGCTTTGGGATCGTTGAGCCAGTCTTCGTAATTGTCCATGAGGAACTTACAGAAGGTCGCGTTAGCTTCGCTCTTCTGCATGTTCATCACTTCCAGCATACTCTTGTCCTGCGAACTGTCGAGTTCCAACTCCCAGTAAATGAGCTTTTTGTAAACGTCCGCCCATTCGTTGAAATCCATACGGTCGTTGTACTGCATGGATATATTGCGGAAGTCCTGCTGATACCCGATGTTGGTGCGTTCGGTAACCAGGCGCTTGTTATCGAGAATTTTTTTGACCGACAGCAGGATTTGGTTCGGGTTGAGCGGCTTGATGAGGTAATCGGCGATTTTGGAGCCGATCGCTTCTTCCATGATATGCTCTTCTTCGCTCTTCGTAATCATCACGACGGGCAGATTCGGGCGCATCTGCTTGATCTGACCGAGCGTTTCCAGCCCCGTCATACCCGGCATCATTTCATCGAGAAAAACGACGTCATAGTTGGTTTGTTCGACCTGATCGATCGCATCGGCTCCGCTGTTGACGGGCGTTACGTCGTACCCTTTGTTCTTCAAAAACAGGATGTGGGGCTTGAGCAGATCAATCTCGTCGTCGGCCCAAAGTATCGAATAGTTTTGCATAAAATCCGTGGTTAAGTAGGCTAGTTTACGAATAAATGAAGCCCGAACTGGTTTAACTCCAAACGTCTGCTTCTGTTCGGCGGGTTCAGAATTAAGGTTTTTTAACAGCAGATCAACACCCCCCGTCCCCCTGAAGGGGGAGACATTAAGTTCGGATTTTCTCACCCGTCAGGGGGACGGGGGGGAATGCTTACATTGCCAGCAGTACAGACAGAAAAGCGGTACAAAGACGTTTATTAGCGGAACGAACCGTAAATTTTACCGTACTTTTACAACGGTCTTTTGCTCCCCGGAGGCTCTATATAACACCTATGAAGCAGTTCCTATTGAGTTTGTTTGGTTTGCTTGCCCTGAGTGCTACTGCGTATGCCCGGCCGGTACCTTTTGATTCGGTTGGCGTGGAAAAGAAAGACGGCAAACGATTCATTCTTCACCGGGTTGATCAGGGGCAGACGCTCTTTTCCATCGCCCGGCGCTACAAGCGATCGGTCAGTGCGATCAAAGCTGCCAACCCGGATCTGGGCGACGGTGTCCGGTCCGATCAGGTTATCCGTATCCCGATTCCGGCCAACGCGCTGACACCCAAGCAGGCAGTAGCCATCGATAAGGCAATCATCAAAGAAGACCGTACCGTAAAGGCAGCTGCGAAAGCCGCCGATCCGGCCCGGACGGGGATTCACGTCGTTGAAAAAGGACAAACCTTATATAGCCTGGCGACGCGCTACGGTGTCTCGCAGGATCAGCTTCGGCAGTGGAATAACCTTCCCTCGAATAACGTGCTGATCGGACAGGCGCTGATCGTAACGGAAAAGGCGCATCAGGAACGGGTGCCCGGTCCGTCGGTAGCGGCTAATACGCCCCGCCCCGAACCGACGAAGACCGAAACGCGGAATGCCGAAACAAAGCCGAAGAGCCAACCGTCGAAACCCGACATAGCCAGGGCCGAACCAACGCGCCCGGAGCCAGTCAAGACGGAGCCGCGTTCTGCTGAACCGAAGCCCGCTGCTACTGAACCTGCATCAACGCGCCCGACGGAGTCCCGTCCGGTATCGACCGTGCCGATTGCGGAGGTTGAATTACCACATCCCGGCAACGACGCTCCCATGCCAACGCGGGGTCGTCGTTTATCGACCACGGGTGTCGCCGAAATGATCGAAGGACCCGACGGATCGGGCAAATACCTGGCTCTGCACCGTACGGCTCCCATCGGTACGCTGGTGCAGGTGCGCAACGCGTTCAACAGCCAGAGTATCTGGGTAAAAGTGATTGGCCGACTGCCCGATACGGGGGTCAACGACAAAATTCTGATTAAGCTGTCGAGTCAGGCATTTGCGAAACTTTCCCCCGACGACCGGCGTTTCCGAGCCGAAGTCAGTTACATCGCGCCGTAGTGCCAAAGGCGCAGGTTACAGTATTCGGTTGTCAGTACACCGTATACTGTAAACCGAATACCGGCTAACTATAACGTATGGAAACCAAGGAAGAACGCTTTGCCCGACGGCATCAGGAACGGGATAAGAAAATGAGAGCCACGCCCGGCTATATGACGTTCAACGTCATGTTCACGCTGGCGTATCCCTTCATCGCGGTTTTCACGTTTGTCATGTCGACCCTGCTGGCTGTTTTTTCGGGCATATCGAAAGCAATGGCGTGGGTCGTTAGCGGAGGGCGGTCGCGTTGATTCGGGCGGAAGTCGCGGACCTGCTCAACCGCAAAGCCGATCAGTACAACCGATCACCGTTTATCGAGCGTGACCCGGTTTCCATCCCCCATCTATTCACGGCCCGGCAGGACATCGAGATCATGGGCTTCTGGTCGGCGGTACTGGCCTGGGGGCAGCGACCGGTTATTCTGCGCAAAGCCGCTGAGTTGATTGATCTGATGGATGGCGCACCTTATGAATTTATTCGCTCGCATCAGGAGATCGATCTAAAACGGTTTCTGGCGTTCAAGCACCGCACCTTCAACGCGACTGACGCCTTATACTTCATTCACTTTTTTCGGGAGTACTACCAGCAACACGCGTCGCTGGAAGACGCCTTCGTCGACGGAGTTAACCCAGGCGCGGCCGACGTTGGCCCTGCGCTGATGGCGTTCCACGACCGGTTCTGCGCCGAAAGTGAGTATTTCCCCGCCCGTACCCGCAAGCACATTGCTACCCCGGCCCGTAACTCGTCGTGCAAACGATTGCTGATGTTTCTGCGCTGGATGGTTCGGCAGGACGATCGTGGGGTTGATTTCGGTTTGTGGGCCCGGCTCAAACCCAGTCAGCTCGTCATTCCCATCGACGTTCACGTCAACCGGGTGGCGCATCGGCTTGGTCTGCTCGAAAGCCGCGACGAGAAACCTGCCCCGCCCGACTGGAAAACCGCCCTGCGATTGACCGATACCCTACGCGAACTCGATCCGGCCGATCCGGTGCGGTATGACTTCGCGCTCTTCGGCTTAGGCGTCGAAGGTGAACTGTAGGAGCAATCGATCGGGCTTTATCAAACAAAAGCAGTTCGGAATGGCTTATTTTCGCGTATCACTACCCGAAAATAGCCGTATGGCCTACACAATCACGTCAGAACCGTTTGGTGTGCTACCCGATCAGCACGATCCCATTCTCGAATATACTATCACCGACACGGAAACGGGCGAATACATGACTATCGTACCGGGCTATGGCGGTATCGTTCGGCGGCTGGCGCTGCGTAAGAACGAGAAACTGATTCCTATCCTTTACGCGCCGATCTCGCTCGAAGGCATGATTGCCGATGAGTCGTACGCTAGCGCACTGATGTTTCCCTATCCGAGCCGGATCAAGCACGGTACCTACCGTTTCGAAGGCGAAGCATACGCGCTCCGACTCAACGAGCTTAATCGCGACAACTCCATTCACGGATTCGTCAACGACAAGCCGTTTGAGGTTACGAATAAAGAAGTTACGTCGACCGAAGCCTGCCTGACGATCCGGTATCAGAACAAGGGCGACGTGGTTGGTTATCCCTTCCCATTCGATTTTACCGTGACGTACTCGCTGCGCAAAACGGCCGGACCAACGGTGATGCACCTGACGTACGAAGCGCTCAACACGGGGTCGCGTACGTGTCCGGTAGCCTTCGGCTGGCACCCCTATTTTACGTTCAACGGGCAGTCGGTCGATACACTGACGATTACGATGGCTGACCGGGCTCCGATCGTGCTGGACCAGAAAACGATGATTCCAACCGGCCGGGAGGAGTTTCGGGAGAAAGGCCCACTACCACTGGCCAATGTTCAGCTCGACAATGCGTATGAACTGAAGCCGAACGAGGAGGGGTTTGTCGAAACAAGCCTGCGCTCGGACGCTGCGGATGCGAGTATCGTCGTTCGGCAGCAAACGGGTCCGGGGAAACTCAACTACCTGGTTTGCTACACACCACCCCGTCGGGAGAGCGTAGCGATCGAGGCACTGACGGCTAACGTCGATGCCTTCAACAATGGTGAGGGACTGGTTGCGCTGGCTCCGGGCCACACATTCTGCGGAGACATCAGCGTTCGCCTTGATTAAGCAGATGGTATAGCAACTAGCAGAACGGTATCTACGTATGTCGTCGTCCCGAGCCTGCGAGGGATCTTTTGAGGCAGGCGGTTTTTGCTGCTATTCTAAGAGACCCCTCGCAGGCTCGGAACGACAAAACGCTGGGCAAGTTTAATCGGCTTTATCAAATCAAACAGGCCATGAAAGCCGCCGTCCTGGCGCACTACGGATCGCCCGATCAGCTCGTCATTAAAGATGCTGATGTGGTTAAACCGGAAGAAGGGCAGGTCCTGATTCGGAACCGGGCGTCGTCGGTCAATCCGGCGGATATAGCTGGTTTCTTTTCCGACTGTACGATGCCCTCGATCGCTATAAAAATCAAATTTGGTAATAAGGTACCGAGCAGGTGCTGGCAATGAGTAGTTAGCCCAGCGCTCGTTGTTTTAACCGCTAGTTTCGGATAGTTATGTACTAATGATAGCTTAGAAATTCTGGTTTTGTATTATGAGGAAACGTCTTGACGGTTAAGTTTTAGTACTTATTTCGAACGGTTAATATGAGTAGGAAACTATGCAGCCTGTCAAACCAGATTACGTCAATCTAGGATTGTCTACTCCAATGGGGCCTCAACTCAGGGCATTGGTTGAGCAGTACTTGTTAACTGATTTAGCTGCGTATGTGGTACTAAACCAAAAGTTAAAATTTGATTGGTCAGGCAGTTGTATTGAAGGGCGTGATAGCACTTATTTAGATGGGAGTTTAGAAAATTATTCCGGTATTCTGCTATTTGACGAGCAGGACAATTTGGTTGCCGACGGCTGGATGGAATTTATTCACGAAGATGATTTCTTTCTGGTGTATTGGGACTATGTAACAGTTTGGCAGGACGGCAAAGAGATTTTTGATAAGCCCGACCCCGGTATTCCAGACCACGTTTGGGCGCAACTACCTGATTATAGTAAGCTAATTTGTGAAAAGGCGAGCCGGAGGTATATAAGATAAGTTTGTAGGGACTAAGTCATACAGTTGTGAATAAATAATAACGGCTTTGGCGATCGGCAACTGGCCATTGTCAATCCTTCGATTGTTAAACGTTCGGATGGAAAACGCAACTCGCTGATATGGTGAATGTATGGTAGAGATTTCGCTATTGAGTCCCGAACGATATACGCTTGACGAGCTGATAACAGACGAGTTGAGTCTTGAAAAAATTGTCACTGTTGAAACAGACGGTTATCTAAGCGTTGAATGCTTCTGTGTTCAGGAACAGAAGAACGTGACTATATTTTTCTCTTTTGTCTTTAACGGTAAGAGTGAATTTTCCCAACTTTACGACCGTAATGGCCTGACTATTTATGATTTGTCAGGGGTAAAAAGTGAGGTGATTTCATTTGATGAGTTAGAAAATCAATACATAGACTGGTTGAGCCGATCTGGACATGAAAACACGATGGATGAGTACGGAATGTTGTTAGGTGTTGTTGGCTTTATCGAGCGTAATCGACATAGAGAGAATCTGCTGGCTGTCGTTCGCGATATGAGTAAGGCTTGATTGTTATAGATATGATTTACTGTTATACCTAATCTATGAAACGCTTATTGAGTGTGACGATTGCAGTGATAACCCTGCTTGGCGTCAGTACGGGCTGCTACCGCTCGACAGTCGGGTACACGGCTACGAAACAGGCGGAATGGTGGCTGACTAACCCGGATGGCTCAGCCCTGTTTGTGAAGCAGCCCACGGCGTTGTCGTTTGCCAGTGTAGCGAATGCGTACCCAACCATTGGCGTGGATGATAAAGAGACGTACCAATCCATCGACGGGTTTGGCTACACGCTGACGGGCGGTAGTGCGATGCTGTTGCAGAAGATGGACTCGGCGGCGCGGGCTGCGTTGCTGAACGAGTTGTTCTCAACGCAGAGCAATGGTATTGGCGTCAGTTACCTGCGCGTCAGCATCGGCGCGTCGGATCTGGACGAGACCGTTTTTTCGTACGACGACCTGCCAGCGGGGCAAACCGATTCTACACTGGCCAATTTTTCGCTCGATCCCGATCGGACTTACCTGATTCCTACGCTGAAGCAGATTCTAACCATCAATCCGAACATCAAAATTCTGGGGTCGCCCTGGTCTCCGCCGACCTGGATGAAAAGCAATCAAAACTCGAAAGGAGGGAGTCTGCTACCTGCGTTTTACGGTACTTACGCGCAGTATTTCGTCAAATATATTCTGGGGATGCGGGCCGAAGGGATACCCATCGATGCGATTACGATTCAGAACGAGCCGCTGCATCCGGGTAACAATCCAAGTCTGCTAATGCTGGCAACCGAGCAGGCTACGTTCATCAAAAATCATCTTGGACCCGCCTTCCGGCAGGCGAAAATCGACACCAAGATTCTGCTGTACGATCACAACGCCGACCACCCTGATTACCCGCTGACGATTCTGAACGACCCCGATGCTCGTCAGTACGTCGACGGGTCGGCGTTTCATCTTTATGCCGGGCCGGTCACGGCGCTGTCGGAAGTACACAAGGCATACCCTGATAAAAACATCTATTTCACCGAACAGTGGGTCGGTGCGCCGGGTAACATGGTCAATGACGTGAACTGGCACGTTAAAACGCTGATTATCGGGGCTACCCGCAACTGGGCCCGGACGGTGCTGGAATGGAACCTTGCCGCCGACCCAAACCAGAATCCACACACGCCCGGTGGCTGTACGCAATGTCTGGGAGCCGTTACGATCGCTGGTAACGACGTCACCCGTAATCCGGCTTATTATACCGTTGCCGTCGCATCGAAACTGGTGCGGCCGGGATCGATACGGATTGCGTCGAATACATACGATACGCTGCCCAACGTGGCGTTCAAAACACCCGACGGCGGCATAACCCTGATCGTGCTGAACGACAGTGAAACATCACAATCATTCAATATTCGCTACAAAGGACAATCGATCACGAGCGCACTACCCCGCAAGTCGATCGGTACGTTTCATTGGTAACAGCGTACTGATTGTTACCTGGATAAGTTGTCATTCTGACGAAGGAGGGATCTCAAATTCCCCGGTCTGCCACCGTGGCGCGGTGATGACACAGACCGGGGAATGAACCATCTTTATGAGTAGCAGCTTGAAGACTGGATCGGTACAATCCCCCGGTACGCTACAACTCGAACGTGATTCCTTGCGCGAGGGGCATTGTTGCCCCGTAGTTGATGGTATTGGTCTGGCGACGCATGTACGCTTTCCACGCGTCGGACCCCGACTCCCGTCCTCCACCGGTTTCTTTCTCTCCGCCGAATGCTCCGCCGATTTCCGCGCCTGACGTGCCGATGTTGACGTTGGCAATACCACAATCTGAACCGACTGCCGACAAAAACCGCTCGGCTTCGCGCAGATTCAGCGTGAAAATGGCAGACGACAGACCCTGTGGCACGGCGTTCTGCTGCGCAATGGCGTCGTCGAGGTGGGTATAGCGGAGCAGGTACAGGATCGGCGCAAACGTTTCGTGTTGAACGATAGGCCAGTTGTTCTCTGCTTCAGCGATACAGGGTTTTACGTAACAGCCAGACGCAAAGGCTGGCTCATCGAGCAGGCCCGGCTCCACAACAAATTGGCCACCAGCCTGCCGGATGGCGTCGACTGCCTGCTGATACCCCTTCACGGCGTCGGTGTCGATCAGGGGCCCAACGTGGAACGACTCGTCCAGCGGGTTGCCGATACGAAGCTGGGCGTAGGCGCTGGCCAGTCGTTTCTTGACGTCGTCGTAAATACTGTCCTGCACAATGATCCGGCGGGTCGTCGTGCAGCGTTGCCCGGCTGTTCCGACAGCACCAAATACGATGGCCGGAATCGCCAGATCGAGGTCGGCATGTTCGGTGACAATAATCGCGTTGTTGCCACCCAGTTCGAGCAGGCTCTTACCGAGTCGGCTGGCTACTGCTGTCGCCACTGCCCGGCCCATACGCGTGCTACCCGTTGCGGAGAGCAGGGCGATGCGTGGGTCGTGCGCCAGCCATTCGCCTGCGGTATGGCCACCTGTAATCAGGCAGGAGACACCTTCCGGTACGTCGTTGTTGCGCAACACCTCCGTAATGATTTGTTGACAGGCCAATGCTGTAAGCGGTGTTTTCTCCGATGGTTTCCAGACACAGACATTCCCGCATACCCAGGCAATCATCGCGTTCCACGACCAGACGGCTACCGGAAAGTTGAAGGCTGAAATGATACCGACGATACCCAGCGGGTGCCACTGCTCAAGCATACGGTGTGCCGGTCGTTCGGAGTGCATCGACAATCCGTAGAGCTGCCGCGACTGCCCCACCGCGAAGTCGCAGATGTCGATGATTTCCTGCACTTCGCCCAAGCCTTCCTGGAGCGATTTTCCCATCTCGTAGCTGACCAGTGTGCCCAGCTCGCGTTTGTAGCGCCGGAACTGCTCGCCCATCTGCCGGACAATTTCACCCCGGCGCGGGGCTGGTACCTGCCGCCATTCGGTAAAAGCTGCCTGCGCCGTTTCGACTACGCGGTCATAGTCCGCGCGGGTCGATGGATGGACGCGCGCGATAAGCTGCCCATCGGCAGGTGAGTAGGAGTCGATGGTTTTCTCGGTCGAACTCCAGAACTGCTGGCCAGTGCTGGTACCGGGTTTTACCGGTTGGGTCGGTAAGGGAAGTATCGTCTGCATAACGTGAAAACAAGTTTGCTGAATGGCTGACAAAGTAATCGACCAGCTTGTAAACAACGCAACACCCGCAAAACTTTTCACGCTCGTACCGGTTGATAACAACATACTTACTTACACATCATTAACCCGCCTGGTTATGAAAGCTAGCCTGTTTTTGCTGTTGGGTGTACTGGCTGTATCTGCTACGCCCGCACTGTCGATTGATCGTAAACCCATTAGTGAGCAGGCCATTGCTCCGGCCGATACAATGCCAAAATCGGCCAGGAAGAAAGGTAAGATGGCAACCCGGAAATCAGGTTCGGCAAAGGTGTCGGATCGAGTCGAGGAGATGCGCTATCGGAACAGTGCCACGGACGACGGAACCGCGATCAACAACAGTAACGTCACGAACTACAATTCTGACGCTGTCACCAACGCGCCAACCGGGGTAGGAAGCGCTGCCGCTGGCCCCGCTGCAACACCAAAACCGAAAAAGCGAAAGAACTAAAAGGGGGTCTTCGTTTCGTTTCCACATACCGCGAAAAGAATTCGGGCAGTGATTGTTGCGTCGACTACGAGTGGTAACGCAGCAATCCTGCCCGCTTCCGTTTAGGCAATGTGGTAATTTATGCTTTAGTTTGGAGTTTCTGTTTATGATCTGGCTTTAACGTATTGTCAACGTAACTACTGAAAGGTGTTAGTTGTCTTACCGTAAGGGCGTTGCCGGGCCGCTTGGCTCGTCAAAACAGATCGTCAAACTGATATACCTGTGACTCTGGTACAGCTATATCTCAGTAAGTAATAGTCTAATTTGGTGCGTATAACTACCCCCTCGTGAAACGTCAATCATCCCTGGTCTCGGAAAGTGTCCTGATCGAGAAGTTGGTCCAGCGCGATCAGAAGGCATTCCACTGGCTATACGATCAGTATTCGCCGGCGCTTTATGGCGTCGTTCTGCGAATCGTGCGTGACGAAGAACACGCGCAGGATCTGGTACAGGACATCTTCGTTAAAATCTGGAAAAATCTGGATGCGTATGACTCCAGCAAGGGTCGTTTGTTTACCTGGATGCTGAATGTGGCACGAAATACCGCCATTGATGCCATCCGGTCACAAAAATCGCAGCCATCGGCAGCGAATGCAATCCGAACAGATGAAGACAACGTACATGTAGTAGATCGGCAGCATAATACCCAGCAACCCAACCCCGAACACATTGGCATTCAGGAAGTGGTTGGCCAGTTAAGACCTGATCGTCGACAATTGATCGACCTGGTGTATTTCGGTGGGTATACCCACGAAGAAGCGGCTGATGAACTCAACTTGCCTCTTGGTACGGTCAAAACCCGTATTCGGGCGGCCTTACAGGAACTGAAACAATTGTTTAAGTCATGAACCTAGAAGAGTACATAGCTTCAGGCATTTTGGACTCGTACGCCATCGGCGCTGTTAGCGATCAGGAGGTGCGGGAGGTAAACTGTCTGTCGTCTATATACCCCGAAATTCGGAAGGAACTGGATGAACTGATGCTGTCGACGGAGAACTATGCCTTGTTGCATAGTATCGAACCGCCGGCTGGCTTGAAAGACCGCATTATGCGTCAGCTGACGTTTGAGGATGCTGACGAGACGATTGTACGACCGCTACCCATCGACCGCGACTTATCGGCGGAAGCTACCCGGCCGTATACGTATAAGACAAGCTGGATGGTGGCCGCTGCCGCTGCCCTGGCCGTACTATTTTTCTCGTACTTTCTGATTACGCAGCTACAGACAAATCAGAAGACGATGGCTTCGCTCCGCGAATCGAACGATTCAATGCAGCTGCAACTAAAGCAGTTGCGTACCAGTCAGGGGCAGACGGACCAGATACTGGCGATGTTACGTCAGCCGGGTGCCCGTACGCTGGAGTTGCGCGGCAATGAAAAAGCCCCGCAGGGCGACATGCTCGTTTTCTGGAATCCGTCGACGCAGCAGGTCGCTGTCGAAGTGAAATCGCTACCGGCTCTTCCCGCCGATAAGCAATATCAGCTCTGGTCGCTGGTCGACGGAAAGCCTGTCGATGCCGGGGTATTCGACGCTGGTACGGCGGTTCAGAAGATGAACCGGTCAATTGGCAAAGCCGATGCGTTTGCCGTAACAATCGAGAAGCGGGGTGGTAGCCCAACCCCCTCAATGGCAACGTTATTGGCCATGTCACCGGTAGCGTAACCGCGCGAACGGAAGCCCTTTATTTTCTGTTTTTATACTGAAGCCCGGCCCTTCCGCCGGGCTTCAGGCAACAACTACTGAACGAACTATGAAAAAGGCTTTTTTATCGACACTGTATACTGCTCTTGCAGCGGGTACACTATTGACGCCCAGCTTGTCAACTGCTGCGGGCGACCCTGTGAAAAAGGCCATTGGCGATGAGTCGCCGGGTGGCCGCCGGGTAGTCAAGACTAACGCGGAATGGAAGAAGATACTGACACCGGAGCAGTATTACATCCTGCGCGAACATGGTACCGAACGGGCGTTTACCAGTCCGCTCAACGACAATCATGCCCACGGTACGTTTGTGTGTGCCGCCTGCAAGAACCCGCTGTTCGCATCGGACACCAAATTCGATTCCGGAACGGGCTGGCCTAGCTTCTTCAAGCCCATCGCCAAGGATGCCGTGAAGGAGAAAGTTGACAAAGCGTACGGCATGGTGCGCACCGAAATCCTGTGCAGCGTGTGCGACGGTCACCTCGGTCACGTCTTCGACGACGGCCCAAAACCAACGGGTCTGCGTTACTGCATGAACGGAGACGCCATGTTGTTCGACAAGAAATAAAGGCTATTGCCTATAAACGCAGCCGACTTCTAGCGAGGTCGGCTGTTTTGTTGTTACGCTGATCTGCCGCTTAATCGGGGTGCGTTATGCGCGGGATAGGCCGAAAATACGTTATATTTGAGACCCCACCAGTGGGCAAATAACCTTCGGGATACGTAGAAAAACCCCGAACCAACCTCTTATTCGCAACTAATCGCATGAGTGAAGATAGGAAGCGATTCCGCGCTGTTCGGCACGCATTCGGGGCGTTTCGGCAGCGGCTTCGACAACGTCAGGCTACGCTTGGCGACGTCAGACGCGGAGTCGGCCGACACATATACCGGCAAACGGCCCGTGTTGCTGGTGAAGAACGCGTCAACGCCTGGTCTGATAGCTACTACGAGTACCGCAACCGGCTGCGTTCGTTTGTGCATCAGTACGTCGATCCCGACAGCTGGTACTATCCCTACCTGAAAAATGGCGTTCGTTTTGGGATGATCGGTGCCCTGCTGCTGGGTCTTTACGTCTTCACCCTGAACTATAACTTCCTGTATCTCACCGGATCGATGCCGAGCGTTGAGGAACTGAAGAATCCGAAACTCAACCAGGCGTCGGAGATCTATTCGCAGGATGGGGTGATGATTGGTAAGTTCTACGCCGAGAACCGGACACCAATCAAATACGAAAATATTCCCAAATCACTGATCGACGCCCTGATCGCGACCGAAGACGTGCGCTTCTACTCGCACGGCGGTATCGATCCACGAGCTATCGGTCGGGCGGTGCTGGGTTTCGGTCGTGATGGGGGTGGCTCGACGATCACGCAGCAACTGGCCAAAAACCTGTTCAAAACCCGGCGCAAGCAGGACCGGGGGATACTGACCCGGATTCCGGGTATCCGGGCGATCGTGTACAAATCGAAAGAGTGGCTGATGGCGCTGAAGCTGGAACGCAACTTTTCGAAAGAAGAGATCCTGACGTATTACTTCAACACCGTCGACTTCGGTAGTAACTCATTCGGTCTGAAAACAGCGGCCCGTACCTTTTTCAACAAAGAGCCGGATAGCCTGAACGTGCAGGAAGGCGCGGTACTGGTCGGTCTGCAAAAAGCGACCACGGCATACAACCCGCTGAAAAACCCGAAACGGTCGAAGGAACGACGAAACATCGTACTGGGGCAGATGGCGAAGTACAAGTTCCTGACGGTAAAACAGGCTGATTCGATCAGTGCTTTGCCGCTCGTAACGGACTTCACGCCAGAAAATCCGTACTCCGGGCCAGCCAGTTATCTGAAAAACGCCGTTCAGGACTTCGTAAAAAAATGGGGGGAAGAAAACGGCTACGACCTGTACACAGACGGGCTACGCATCGTGACAACCATCGACTCGCGCATGCAGACATACGCCGAGAGTGCGACAGCGGAGAAGATGAAAAAGCTGCAACAGAGCTTTAATGACCATTGGGGGGATGAAAACCCGTGGACCGACGAAGAGGGCAACGAACTTCCCGGCTTCATTGACTCGGTTGCCCGCCGGACGGAGCGGTACAAGTCGCTGAGCCGCCGATTCCTGCCGCTCTACCCGGATTCGATCATGTACTACATGAAGAACAAGAAGTACAAGATGCGGGTGTTCAGCTGGAAAAATAAGCGCGGCTACGACTCGACGGAGATGACGCCCTACGACTCGATCGCCTACTACAAGCATTTTCTACAGGCGGGTATGGTCGCGATGGACCCGAATAACGGCTACATCCGGGCGTGGGTCGGCGGACTGGATTACGATTATTTCAAATACGATCACGTCAAGCAGGGCAAGCGGCAGCCGGGATCGACATTCAAACCGTTTGTGTACACGACGGCAATCGACGACACACTCAGCAACATGAGCCCCTGCGACCGCATTACCGACCGACCGTTCCGCAAAGAATACCGCGAAAATGGCGAAGATAAGGTCTGGGAACCCCGCAACTCGACCGGCTACTACACGTATTCAAACATGACCCTGCGTCGGGCGATGGCACGATCGGTCAACTCCATCACGGCCGAACTAACCGATCGCGTCGGACCGGAGCGCGTGGCGGAATATGCGCACCGGATGGGGATAAAGAGCCGGCTCGACCCTGTGCCGTCGATTGGGCTGGGTTCGTCGGACGTATCGCTGTATGAGCTGGTTGGCGCGTACTGCACATTCGTCCACGACGGGGAAGCCATCGAGCCCATCATTGTGCAGCGTATCGAAGACCGGGACGGTAAAGAAATTCAGACGTTTACGGCAGAAACCCGACGGGCGATCAGTCCGGAATCGGCTTTCCTGATGCGGTACATGTTACAGGGCGGTTTGCAGGAGTCGGGCGGTACGTCGCAGGGTTTATGGCAGTACAACCTGTTCAAGAACCGCAACGAGATCGGCGCGAAAACGGGTACGACGTCCAATAACTCGGATGGCTGGTTCGTGGCCGTATCCAGCAATCTGGTCGTTGGAGCCTGGGTAGGGGGGGATGATCGAAGCATTCACTTCCGCTCCACCGATCTGGGCGAGGGGGCACGAACGGCGCTGCCCATCGTCGGTACGTTCCTGGAGAAGGTATATGCCGACCCCAAATTCAAATCATTGCAGGCGCCTTTCCCCAAGCCTACGTTCACGGTAACGAAGGAATACGATGGATGTGTTTCGCCCGAGGAAGAAGAGTCGGACGAGTCTGATTCAACCGACGTAAATGGAGAAGCGAGCGATTCGACATTTATTCAGACGGCACCCCCTACTGAACCAACAGCTCCGCCCGACACAACGGGCAACCGATGACGCTAATGCCGTGGGCCTACTCGTATGAGTAGGCCCACGGCGTTTACTGCGTATGTAATTAGCTCCATCGCCCTAAGGGAATATTACCAGTATATATGGTATCTGTTTTCGATGTTGCGCTGTTTATTTTGTAAAAACGGTATTGGGCCATATATTGTACTTTATTATCTCGAATAACCTATGCAATCACAGTCGATCAATGGCATGAGCCAGTCGCAAAGCCAACGGTCCCCCAACTTTACGTTTACGGATTACCGTACCGATGATTTCTTCGATGAAATGTTTATCGACGGAACGCAGGTGCGGTCGGGCTATGCGCCGTTTCGACAGCGTGTTGAGCAACTGACCTGTACCGATATGATCAGCCGGCAGCATGCCGCCGAGCGGTCGTTGATGAGTATGGGCATTACGTTCAATGTGTACTCGGAAGGAGAGGGTACTGAGCGGATTATGCCCATCGACATTATTCCCCGCGTTATTGAATCGGCGGAATGGGACCGGCTGGAGGCTGGACTGGTCCAACGTATCAAGGCGCTCAATATGTTTCTGGAGGACGTCTACAACGATCAGCAGATTCTCAACGATGGGGTGGTACCGCGCGACCTGATTGAGTCGAGTAAGTCGTTCTTGCCGGGCTGCATGGGCGTGCATCCGCCGAAGGGAATCTGGTGTCACATTACCGGAACCGATCTGATTCGGGGCGACGACGGGCAGTTTATGGTGCTGGAAGATAACCTGCGCTGTCCGTCGGGGGTGTCGTATATGCTTGAGAACCGGGAACTTACGAAACAAACGTTTCCTGAAGTACTGGCGAAGACGGGTGTGCGGCCCGTCTCCGATTATCCGACCCGGTTGTTGCAGATGCTTCAGTTCATCGCCGACCGGCCCAACCCGACGGTAGTTGTACTGACGCCCGGTATCTATAACTCGGCTTATTTCGAGCACTCCTACCTGGCGCAGCAAATGGGCGTCGAACTGGTGGAAGCACGCGATCTGGTCGTATCGGGTGGGTATGTGAAAATGCGTACGACCAAAGGATTCCAGATTGTCGACGTGATTTACCGACGCATCGACGATACGTTCCTCGATCCGCAGGCCTTCAACCCCGACTCGATGATTGGCGTGCCGGGCATTTTCGACGTGTACAAAAAAGGACGCGTAGCCCTGGCCAATGCGCCCGGTACCGGTGTTGCCGACGACAAGGTGATTTATGCCTACGTACCACGGATCATCCAATATTACCTGAACGAAGAGCCGATTATCCCGAACGTGAAAACGTACATCTGCCGGGAAGAAGAAGACTGTCAGTACGTGCTTGACAACATCGAGCAACTGGTGGTCAAGGAAGCAAACGAAGCGGGCGGCTATGGTATGCTGATCGGGCCGAAGGCGGAAAAAGAAGAACACGAACTGTTCCGGCAGAAGATCCGCGAAAACCCGCGCAACTACATCGCCCAGCCGACCATCTCGCTTTCCCGCGTTCCCTGTCTGGTGGGCGATCGTGCCGAGGGGCGTCACGTCGATTTACGCCCGTACATTCTCTACGGCGACGGGGTCAATGTCATTCCCGGCGGACTGACGCGTGTCGCGCTGCGTAAAGGCTCGCTTGTGGTCAACTCTTCGCAAGGCGGTGGCGGCAAAGACACATGGGTGTTGTACTAAGTCGGTTTACGGTTTTCAGTTTGTAGTGGTTTTCGTTGCGCCGGGTTTCGACCCGGCGCTTCTGTTTTTAACATAGTCAACCGAGGAATAGCCAGTAGACGATCTGACTACAGTAAACCGAAAACCGTATACCGAATCCCGTATCTTTACCCCACCTAAATTCGCCTGCTTTGCCTGATCTGAGTATTATCATTGTCAATTACAAAACACCCCAGCTGATTCTCAACTGCCTGGCATCGGTGTATCAGCATACCCGTGGTATCACGTTCGAAATTATCGTCGTCGACAATCAGTCGGAAGACGACAGCCGTCAGATTGTGCTGGCTCACTATCCCGACGTTCGCTGGTTCGATATGGGGGCCAATGCCGGTTTTGCCCGGGCGAACAACCTGGGCATCGAGCAGGCACAGGGTCGGAACGTGCTATTGCTAAATTCGGATACGCTGCTGATCAACAATTTGCTGGCCCGCTGCGTACAGGTGCTTGACGAGCAGCCGGACGTAGCCGCCGTAGGCGCGCATCAGCTTAGTGCCGATGGTAGTCTGCGACCGAATCTGTACACGACCTTTAATCAGATGCGCCGGGCCTTCTACATTTTACCGTCGGGGCAACGGTCCGAAGACTGGCTCAAGCGCCAGTTGCCCGACCCGGTTTTTGCTGATCCGGCGCAGGTAGAATGGTTGTCGGGTGCGTTTCTGATGACACGTAAAGCGACGGTTGATCGCGCTGGGGGGCTTGACGAATCGTTTTTTATGTACGGCGAAGATGTCGAATGGGGCTATCGATTGGGTAAGCAGGGCCGGATGCTACTGCTGCCCGACGCGCAGTTTATCCACCTCGAATATGGGAGCAGCGATAACCGGCACCACGTCGTTACGCACATCAACCGGTTCAAGCCCCAGATTCAGGTGTCGCAGTTGCTGTGGGTTCGTAAACAGTACGGGGTAGGAGCGTACCTGCTGCTGATGACGCATTACGTACTCCTGCTGCCGATGGTGTTCGCCGGGAAGATCCTGATTAACCTGAAGAATCGAAAGCCGTTGTTCAGTGAGTTGGACAATCAGCGGCTATTCGCCCGTCAGGTAAGAATTTTTGGCCGTTTTTTCTGGAAAACTATCTTCAATCGCCGGGCGCTTTATAAAGTCTGAAAAACACGGACATGCGATCGATTACCAATACACTTTGGAGGCAAATCAGCGTTTTATCTGAAAGGCGTTAAGACTATGCGTTTATTGTATACTTGTGGGTTTCTTACCCTTTTTTTCGGATTGATGCTATTCCCGACCGTGACGCAGGCGACGCACGTTCGGGCTGGGGAGATCACTACCCGGCGGTTGTCAGCGACCTCGCTTAGCTACGAAGTGACCCTGACGGTGTACTTCGATGAGCGGACGGGGGCACCCGCTGCCCGTGATGCCAATTCGTATACGTTCTGCTTCGGGGATGGCACGACAGAAGTCGTTAATCGAACGCTGCCAATCCGGTTTATCAACGGCCGAACGTCGTCGATCAACATCTACCGGACAGTACACACGTTTCCTGGGCCCAACCCGTATACGATCAGTGTTCAGATCGCGAACCGGAACGCCGGGACGATCAACCTGCCGCCACCTGCCGCGTCGGATAATCTGACATTTTTCGTCTCGACAACGATTTTGATTGCCCCTAACCTCGGCCTCAACTCGACGCCGATAATGCTTAACCCACCCCTCGATTCTGCGCGCGTCGGCCAGCGGTTCTGCCATAACCCGGCGGCTTTCGATGCGGATGGCGACAGTCTGGGGTACCGGCTGAGCCGGCCACAGGAGGGCCTGCCGAACTCCTGCCGTAGCCGCTTTATTGCCGCTTACCAGGACCCGACTGTCTATAGTACGACCAACGAGTCGGGGGGGGCACCAACGTTTACTATTGATGCCAAAACCGGACAGCTTTGCTGGGATGCGCCCAACCGGGAGGGACAGTTTAACTTTGCCTTTATCGTGGAAGAATGGCGGAACGGGGTTAAGATCGGCGAGGTCACCCGCGATATGCAGATCGTCGTCGTTGCGCAACCAAACCGACGACCGCAGATTGAGGGGACATCCCTCTGTGTAGAAGCAGGAACGCTCATTCAGCAACCCATCACTGCTACCGACCCCGACGGGCAGCGCGTTATTATCAATGCGTTTGGGGGACCGCTAAATGCGCTGGCCGATGGCTCTCCCTTGCCGGCGGGGCTGAGTATTTCGCCGGAATACGCCCGGCTTATCAACGGAGGAACAGCGCTGGCGCAACCCGGCACGGCTACCTTTTACTGGCAAACCAACTGTAATCAGGTCCGGAATCAGCCGTATGATATTACACTAAAGGCCAGTGATGTGCCGCCAAGGGGAATAACAACGTTAGTGTCGTTTGCCACCCTGAGCGTGCGTATAATTGCCCCCGCCGTGCGCAATCTCAGCGGACGGGCCAGCGCGCTGGCTGGCGGACGGGCCATTCAACTCAACTGGGCCGCTTATACGTGCGGACGGATCGTCGACGTTGGACTCGGGCCCGATACGACCCAACTCATCGTTTACCGGCGCGAAGGGACTTGTTCAAACATCCCATCCGTATCCTGTACGACGGGCGCACCCGCCGGGCTGGGCTTTGTCGAGGTCGGCCGTGTGCCCTTCACCACCACCACCTTCACCGACACCACCGCCCTCCGACGAGGGGTTACCTACTCCTACATCATCGTCGCCCGCAATCCCGGCGACGTCAACAACGGTGGACTCAGCCTGCCTTCCCAGCAGACCTGTCTTGAACTGCCCCGCCTGACGCCCGTCATCACCCAGGTCACCGTCGACTCTACCAACGAGACCCGGGGGCGCATCACCCTGCGCTGGGCCCGGCCCCTCGACCTCCGGCCCGGCGATCTGGGCGGGCCCTACCAGTACCGCATCCAGCGCGCCACCGGCTTGTCCGGTACCAACTTCACCACCATCGCCAGCATCACCACCAACCTCGACCGTAGCGTAGTCGATACCGTCTACGTCGATCAGGGTAGCTCCACCAGC
>NZ_PVTE01000030.1 GCF_003002825.1 Spirosoma oryzae
TGGGCAACGGTCGCGTTACCACCATTGCCCAGTGTGGCGGGCTGACCATTGACCACATCGTTAGCGGCTACGTTAGCCACTGGCGTGCCACCCGTACCTGCACTAGCGGTGCCTGCGTCAGGGTTGGCTACCGAAGACGCGGTAACTGTCAGACTAACGATGGCGGTGGTACACGTCACCGGGGTGAGCTTGTCGCAGAGCTGGTAGGCCAGCGTGTAGGAGCCAGGGGCGGTACCAGCAGCGACGGACACGCTGCCCGTGGCGGGGTTGAGACTGATGCCGGTGGGGTAGGTGCCCACCTGAGCAACGGTCGCATTGCCGTTGGTACCCAGGGTAGCGGGTTGTCCGTTGACTACATCGTTAGCGGCTACGTTAGCGACTGGTGTACCACCCGTGCCCGCACTAGCGGTACCTGCGTCAGGCGATGCCGTGACAGCCGGGGTGACGGTGAAGCTGACCACGCCGGTGGTGCAAGTCACTGGGGTGAGCTTGTCGCAGAGCTGGTAGGCCAGCGTGTAGGAGCCAGGGGCGGTACCAGCAGCGACGGACACGCTGCCCGTGTTGGGGTTGAGACTGATGCCGGTGGGGTAGGTGCCCACCTGAGCAACGGTCGCATTGCCGTTGGTACCCAGGGTAGCGGGTTGTCCGTTGACTACATCGTTAGCGGCTACGTTAGCGACTGGTGTACCACCCGTGCCCGCACTAGCGGTACCTGCGTCAGGCGATGCCGTGACAGCCGGGGTGACGGTGAAGCTGACCACGCCGGTGGTGCAAGTCACTGGGGTGAGCTTGTCGCAGAGCTGGTAGGCCAGCGTGTAGGAGCCAGGGGCGGTACCAGCAGCGACGGACACGCTGCCCGTGGCGGGGTTGAGACTGATGCCGGTGGGGTAGGTACCCACCTGGGCAACGGTCGCGTTACCACCATTGCCCAGTGTGGCGGGCTGACCATTGACTACATCGTTAGCGGCTACGTTAGCCACTGGCGTGCCACCCGTGCCCGCACTAGCGGTACCCGCGTCGGGCGATGCCGTGACGGCCGGGGTGACGGTGAAGCTGACCACGCCGGTGGTGCAGGTCACCGGGGTGAGCTTGTCACAGAGCTGGTAGGCGACGGTATAGCTGCCCGGCGGTGTGCCAGCGGCTACGGACACACTACCCGTGGCGGGGTTGAGACTGATGCCGGTGGGGTAGGTGCCCACCTGGGCAACGGTCGCGTTACCACCATTGCCCAGTGTGGCGGGCTGACCATTGACTACATCGTTAGCGGCTACGTTAGCCACTGGCGTGCCACCCGTGCCCGCACTAGCGGTACCCGCGTCGGGCGATGCCGTGACGGCCGGGGTGACGGTGAAGCTGACCACGCCGGTGGTGCAGGTCACCGGGGTGAGCTTGTCACAGAGCTGGTAGGCGACGGTATAGCTGCCCGGCGGTGTACCAGCGGCTACGGACACGCTGCCCGTGGCGGGGTTGAGACTGATACCGGTGGGGTAGTTGCCTACCTGCGCGACCGTGGCGTTGCCGTTGGTACCTAGGGTAGCGGGTTGGCCATTGACCACATCGTTAGCCGTGACGTTGGCTACTGGTGTGCCACCGGTGCCTGCGCTAACAGTGCCTGCGTCAGGGTTGGCTACCGAGGAAGCGGTGACGGTGAGGCTAACGACGGCCGTGGAGCAGGTCGGTGTGCTGAGCCGATCGCAGAGTTGATAAGCGACGGTGTAGCTGCCCGGTGCCGTGCCTGCCGCGATGAGGAGCGAGCCATTCGCGGGGTTGAGACTGATGCCCGGGGGGTAGGTGCCCACCTGAGCGACGGTAGCGTTACCACCATTGCCCAGGGTAGCGGGTTGTCCGTTGACCACATCGTTGGCGGCTACGTTAGCCACTGGCGTACCACCCGTGCCCGCACTAGCGGTGCCCGCGTCGGGCGATGCCGTTACTACAGACGTGAAGGGAACGCTAATCGAACCGGTAGCCGTACTCTCCTGCCGTGCATTGTCGATGGCACGGAAGGGAATGCTTACTGTCACTGGTCCGTCGATAGGGTCGATGAGTACGGTACTACCCGTCAGGGCGGTTACTCCGCCAGCAGGGAAGGAGGTAGATGTATAAGCCGTAGTGCCGATCGTCAGCGAAGCGACATTCGTTGGGAATGTGGTGAATCGAATTGCCGTGACGGAGCCATCAGCATCCGTACCGGTGAAGCTCGCGGGTGGTACACTGATCGCGTTGGTACCGCCGGGGTTGGCTTGTGCCGTCAGCGCAGCTGACGTTGGTACGGGAAGCTGATCGAGACCGAAGTTTACACTGGTCGAACTGGCCGTTGTCACGGTTACGGGGGTGATACCATTGGGCGTACCATCACCAGCCGGAGTCGTACCTTCGCCGGTAAACGTCCAGCCGGTAGGTACGCTTACCGCTGGTGCCGGGTTACCGGCAGCCACGGCGGAGGTGCTGAGTTGAACGCTGTAGGTACCGGCTGCGACACCGGTAAAGCTATATACACCGGTTGCTGGTACCGCCTGAGACGCAACCACGTTGCCGGAGCCATTCACCAGATTGACGAACAGGCCACCTGCATTGGTACCTGTGCCATTGATTGTGTTATCGGTTAGCCCATTGCCGTCGTTGAGTACCGTACCCGATACGACCAGCCCCGTAAACGGTACGGATATACTACCGGTGGTGGCGGTAGTACTTTCTACCCCCGCATTGTCGATAACCCGGAACGGAATCGCTACAGTTACGTTCCCATCGACTGGGTCAACGCTTACGGCTGTTCCAGTGGTGGCTGTTACGCCACCAGCGGGGAAGACGACAGCTCCTACTGGAATACCAACGCCGAGGCTAAGTACATAAACAGTATTGCCTATCGTGATGCTATTGGCATTCGTCGGGAAAGCCGTGTAGCGAATGGCTGCGACAGTGCCATCAGCGTCGGTACCCGTGAAGCTGGCCGGGGGAATGGTCACGCTGGTGAGTCCACCGGGATTAACCTGAGAAACCAGCGTGGCCGATGTCGGAACCGGTAGTTGGTTCAGGCCGAAATTGACTGCCGTCTGACTGGCGGTGTTGGTCAGGGTAACGGGTGTAATACCGTCTGGCGTTCCATCGCTCGTTGTGCCGATACCTTCACCTGTGGTCGTGTAGCCCGTGGGTACCGATACGGCGGGGGGCGTGGAGCCGACTACTGCCGAGGTGGTACTCAGACGCACTGAATACGTCCCGGCACTCAGACCGGTGAAGCTGTAAACGCCGTTGCTACTGACTGGTACGCTGGCCAGTACAGAGGTCGAAGCTGCATTGGTCAGGATGGCAAAAAGACCGCCGGCAGTGTACGCCGTGCCATTGATCTGGCTATCCGTTAAGCCGTTTCCATCGTTGTAAACTGTACCAGAGATTACTGGTGTGACTGCGAAAGTGGCGATGGCCGTCGTACAGTTGACGGGGGTAAGCTTGTCGCAGAGCTGGTAAGTAACCGTATATGAACCCGGGGCCGTGCCTGCCGCTACCGACAGCGAGCCCGTGTTGGGATCAAGCGTGACGCCGGTGGGGTAAGTACCTACCTGAGCCACCGTGGCGTTGCCGCCATTGCCCAGGGTGGCGGACTGACCGTTGACCAGGTCGTTGGCCGCAACGTTGGCTACGACCGTGCTGCTGATGGCCGAGCTGACGGTGAGGCCCGCATCGGGGCTGGCGCAGGGGACGATCACCACCACCACGGGCGATGCCTTGGTGAAGCAGGTGCCGTCGTAGAAGGCCGCGTAATAAGTGCCCGAGCGCAGGGCGGAGACGTCGGTAATGCGGTTTGCTGCGGTGGCCGTGGCGCTGGAATGCCAAGTCAGGGTGGTCGACGCGGGCTGGTTGGAGACGGTAATTGTCGCCAGACTGACGCTGGTGGCGGGGCAGGTCGAGGTAACGGCGGTGGTGCTGAGGACGGGCTGGATAACCTCGAAGAACTGGATGTCGTCCAGGGCATAATCGTTGCCTCTACCTGCGGGGGCATTGCTGACCAGTTCGAAGCGGACCGAGTTGGTGCTGGCTGTAAAGCTCATCGACTGGGGTAACCAGGTCAGTGTCGTTGCTGGGGCAATGTCACCGGTCGAGACCGATGCCAGCACGTTGTTGTTGGCATCGCTGACACGTAGGATCAGGTTTGGTTTGATTTCGCCGGTGCCCAGCACGGCCTCGTTGAAGATGTTGGCGACGTAGGTACGCAGCGAGTAGAAGCGGCCGATGACCAGGCCCGAGACGGGTTCAGAGTAAGCGACCTGGTTCGGGTTCGACCCATTGATAACCAGCATGCGTCCATTGGGGTTGCCTGTATGGTCGGGACCGTGTAACCATACGTTAGCCGTTGCGAAATCGTCAGCCTGGTCAGGATTGTTAACGATAGCGTAGGAGCCATCATTGGTCGGGTCGGTATTGGAGTAATTGTAATTCGTAACGCCGGCAGGGAGGGGTAGGCCAAAGCCAGTTCCGGCCCCGAAGTCTTCGTTGAAGAAAAGCACCTGCGAGTTACAGAAATCGGTTACCAGCAGGAAAGGAACCCCCAGCGTTGCCGTAGTCGTGCTTTCGATTCCGGCATTGTCAATAACGTGAAAAGGAATACCCGCCGTTACTTTTCCGTCGTTAGGGTCAATGCGTACAGCCGTACCTGGCGCTACCGTAACACCATTAGCCGGAAAGGTGCTTGACGTATACGCTGTCGTACCAATCGTCAGTGACGTAACGTTTGTTGGAAAGGCCGTGTACCGAATGGCAGAAATCGTCCCGTCGGCGTCGGTCCCGGTAAAGCTACTGGGGGGAATACTGAAAGCAAGAGAACCGCCGGAGTTGGCCTGAGCTGACAGGGTCAGGCTTGTTGGAACCGGTAGCTGGTTCAGACCGAAATTGATGGCTGTCTGGCTGGTAGTGCCCGTTAGCGTGACGGGGGTGATACCGTTTGGTGTTCCGTCACTTGTGGTACCAGTACCTTCACCCGTAAAGGTGTAGCCTGTTGGGGCCGACGCTGTGGGGGGCGTGGTGCCGACTACGGCTGAGGTGGTACTCAATCGCACCGAGTACGTTCCTGCATTTACGACGGTGAAGCTGTAACTCCCGCCAGTGCTCACAGGTGCATTGGCCAGTACGGAGGTCGAAGCTGCGTTGGTCAGGATGGCAAAAAGACCGCCGGCAGTGTACGCCGTGCCATTGATCTGGCTATCCGTCAAGCCGTTAGCGTCGTTATAAACCGAACCTGCTATGGTTAATGACGTTACGCTGAAGGTGGCCGTGGCCGTCGTACAGTTGACGGGGGTAAGCTTGTCGCAGAGTTGATACGTGACCGTGTAGCTACCCGGTGCCGTGCCTGCCGCCACCGACAACGAGCCCGTGTTGGGATCAAGCGTGACGCCGGTGGGGTAAGTACCTACCTGAGCCACCGTGGCGTTGCCGCCATTGCCCAGGGTGGCGGACTGACCGTTGACCAGGTCGTTGGCCGCAACGTTGGCTACGACCGTGCTGCTGACGGCCGAGCTGACGGTGAGGCCCGCATCAGAGCTGGCGCAGGGAACAATCACCACCACCACGGGCGATGCCTTGGTGAAGCAGGTGCCGTCGTAGAAGGCCGCGTAATAAGTGCCCGAGCGCAGGGCGGAGACGTCGGTAATGCGGTTTGCTGCGGTGGCCGTGGCGCTGGAATGCCAGGTCAGGGTGGTCGACGCGGGCTGGTTGGAGACGGTGATTGCCGCTAGACTAACGCTGGTGGCGGGGCAGGCCGAGGTAACGGCGGTGGTGCTGAGGACGGGCTGGATAACCTCGAAGAACTGGATATCGTCCAGGGCGAAATCATTACCATTTCCTGCGGGCGCATTACTGACCAGTTCAAACTTGACCGAGTTGGTGCTGGCTGTAAAACTCATCGACTGGGGTAACCAGGTCAGTGTGCTTGGCGCCGGGATATTGCCGGTCGAGACCGATGCCAGCACGTTGTTGTTGGCATCGCTGACACGCAGGATCAGGTTTGGTTTGATTTCGCCGGTGCCCAGCACGGCCTCGTTGAAGATGTTGGCGATGTAGGTACGCAGCGAGTAGAAGCGGCCGATGACCAGGCCCGAGACAGGTTGCGTATAAGCGATCTGGTTCGGGTTCGACCCGTTGATAACCAGCATGCGTCCATTAGGGTTGCCTGTATGGTCGGGGCCATGTAGCCATACATTGTTAACGCCACCAAAATCGTCGCCCTGGTCGGGGTTATTGACAATGCCGTATTGCCCGTCGTTAATCGGATCAGTGCTCCGATATGTGTAGCCAGGTACGACCGACGTTGAGAGGGGTGGCCCATAACCGGTTCCGGCCCCGAAGTCTTCGTTGAAGAAAAGCACCTGCGAGTTACAGAAATCGGTTACGACCAGAAAGGGTACACCCAGTGTGGCCGTGACCGTGCTTTCATCGGAGGTATTATCGATGACATGGAATGGGAAGTTTACCGTCACCGTTCCGTCGACAGGGTCTATTCGCACCGTTGTACCTACTACAGCCGACACGCCACCGGATGGGAAACTGGTCGCGGTGTAGGGCGTAGTGCCAATGGTCAGTGAAGTGACATTGCTTGGGAAAGCAGTATACCGAATGGCGTTGACGGTGCCATCCGCGTCGGTACCCGTAAAGCTATTGGGAGGAACCGTAACGGCTTTTGTTCCGCCCGGATTCGGTTGTCCACTGATTGTCAGGCTGGTGGGTACGGGCAACTGACTGGCGAGCCGATTGGTAACTTCGGTATTAACCCTGCTGGGAGTCAGCTTTGCGTTTCGACAGAACGATTGGGTCGCTGTAAACAGACTTAACAATAAAAAAGCAAACAAGCATACTAACCTTGATAATCGAGGGCGAAACTGTTTGCTTTTGATGTGTGAAGATGTGTAGAGTGTAGTCACGTTCTAATCGTTACGAAAAGTAGGCGGTTTTGCCAGCTGCGGAGTAGTACTTGTTCAGTAAAGAGTACATGTGTAAGCAAAAAAGTAACTATACACGCAAAAAGCTTAACTAGCCGAAAAGCAAAATCTGAGCCAGTTTCTGGTTATACCTATGTAGTAATGAGTGTAAAGCACTACTGCAAACAGAAATTCGTTACCAGGCTGGCAATCGCCGGATTGCGGTTTATTTTTACGGCATGTCTTTAGTATCGATCGCTTCGCTGGCGGAAAGCCTGCCAACTTTCCTAGAATCCGCTGATTATTCAGCCATTACGCTCATCGCCGATAATCACACGTACCGGCACTGCTACCCACTGCTGAAACCGCTGCTGCCGAAGCATACGGTCATTCGCATCAAAGCGGGGGAGGAGCAAAAGAATCTGACCACCTGCGAGCAAATCTGGCACGCCCTAACCCGTGCCAATACCGATCGGCACGCCCTGGTGCTCAACCTGGGGGGGGGCGTTATCGGCGATATGGGTGGGTTCTGCGCGGCTACCTACAAGCGGGGGATCGCGTTTGCGCAATTACCAACTACCCTGCTGGCGCAGGTCGATGCCAGCGTAGGGGGTAAGCTTGGTATTGACTTTCAGGGGCTTAAAAATCATATCGGCGTTTTTCAATTACCCGATGCCGTACTGATCGATCCTGCCTTTCTGAAAACGTTGCCCGAACGCGAACTGCGCTCAGGCTTCGCCGAAATCATAAAACATTGTTTGATCGCCGATGCGTCGATGTGGGATACCGTCCGGGTGCGGGATCTTGACGAACAGAACTGGCCGGCGCTGATTAAGCACTCGGTTGCTGTGAAGGAGAAAATCGTAACGGAAGACCCGCGCGAGAAAAACGTCCGCAAAACGCTCAACTTCGGTCATACGCTAGGGCATGCCGTCGAAACGTACTTCCTGAACGGTACCGATAAACGCGGGCGGCTGCTGCACGGCGAAGCAATTGCCGTCGGGATGATAACGGAAGCATACATCGCCTGCCAGAAAAAAATGATTGACGAGTCACTGCTGAGTCAAATCGAAGAATACCTGTTCGCCGTATATGGACAGGTACGCATACTACCTGCCGACATCGAACCGATCCTGACGCTGACCTTACAGGACAAGAAAAATCGGGGCAATCAGGTACGGATGGCGCTGCTCGATGGGCCGGGGCACTGTGCGTATGACGTACCGGTGACGGCGACTGACATGCGCCGGGCGATTGCGTTTTATACCGGGGTCGAATAACCGGTCAGGACCGTTAAATCAACAGAAAACACGGGCGTATTCAGTCCGTGTTGACGTATAGTAGAAATAAAAATCCATTCGGTTGTTTGTCAAACATTTACCGGTATTTTTGAATTAAGTCAGTATTGTTTTTTAGTACGCGTAACCCAAAGAATGATTGATTAAAACCTTTACAGCACTTAGTATGAAAGCCTGCGTTGGATTTTTGTTTATGCTAGCCGTTGTGGCCGTGACCAGTTGTTCGCCAAGCCGCTTATTTGTTGAACACGATTACAGCTACGAGGGTCATTTTAAAAACTACGAATCGTTTAATTTCCTGGAGTGCGAATTTGTCGATTCAACGCTACTTTGCTCCGACATACAGGACGCCATCCGCCATCAGATGGAAGCGCGCGGCTACCGCGTCAGCAACCGGAGTCCGAACCTGCTGATTTCCTACAATATCTTCCGGTCCGATCTGCGGTTTCGCGGCTATCAGCAGCCAGTCATCAAGGATTGGGTCGTACGTGAAGACGATGATGCAACCTACAAACGCATCGACTACAATCTCGATGAGGGCACGCTGATGATCTCGCTGATCGACGCAGAATCATATCAGGTAATCTGGAAAGGCTATGCGTCGAAGATGATGCGCAATCAGAATTTCAAGAACAACTACTTTAAAGGTATCGTCCGCTCGATCTTCGATCAGTACCCACTGATGGCGACGGTGAAATAGGTTGTCCGTTTACGGTTTTCGGTTTACAGTTGAAACGCCCGAAGTCTCGCAAGATTTCGGGCGTTTCTATGCTGTATAGCCTGGACCGGTCCGCGCCACGGTGGCCGATCCAGGCTACTGCGTAAGTGAACGGAAAATGCCTTCCAGTGAATTTTCCTGCTGCCGGAGCCCGACCAGCGTCAGGTTCTGATCGGCAGCCAGCCGGAACACCGCCGAGCGCAGATCGGTACCGGCGGATGCTGTCAGGCGATACTGCCCGTTGCCCAACGTGTCGACCGCCAACACGTCGGGTAGCCGCAGTACGTCAGGGTCGGGAAGCGCCTGCTCAAACTCGGCGACGACGACAACCGACATATCTCCGCTACCGGTAGTCGCCCGTAACTGATTCAGTGGACTATCGGCTACGATCCGCCCCCGGTTGATGATGACGACCCGGTCGCAGAGCGCTTCGACTTCCTGCATGATGTGGGTCGAGAAAAGCACGGTTTTATCGCGCCCGGCTTCGCGGATGACCTGCCGAATTTCGGTCAGCTGATTCGGATCGAGACCGGTCGTCGGTTCGTCCAGAATCAGTACGGGTGGGTTATGCAGCATGGCCTGCGCCAGTCCGACGCGTTGCCGATACCCTTTCGACAGTTGACCGATGCGTTTGTGCTGCTCGCGTCCCAGCCCCACCCGGTCGATGATATCGCGGATTTGATGGCTTAGCGCACCACCCGACAGGCCGTGCAGCGATCCGGCAAAGCGGAGGTATTCGTTCACGTACAGGTCGAGATACAGGGGGTTGTGTTCCGGCAGGTACCCGACGCTCCGGCGAACGTCCATCGATTGCGCACGAACGTCGAAGCCGTTGACTTCGATGGTGCCGGTTGTGGGGGAAAGGTAACCCGTGGCGATCTTCATCGTTGTCGATTTGCCGGCCCCGTTCGGCCCCAGAAAGCCAACGATTTCGCCGGGCTGGGCTGCAAACGAAATGGCGTCGACGGCCCGCTGCGGCTGCCGCCCGGCCTGTACATACTCTTTGCTCAGGTCCAGAACCCGGATTGACATACGATGTGCTTTTAGTATTACAACGTACAAAAAACCGGAAAGTATCTCTATTTTTAGCGGTTTAAGATGAAATAAGCCGGTTTCGGCCCAGTATCTATATGTCTCTTTTTCGAAAAAAAACCGTTTCCCAAATACTGATAGACGCTAACAAGAGCGACGCGGGCGACATGGTCAAAACGCTCGGCGTCCGCGACCTGACCTCGTTCGGGATTGCCGCTATCATCGGAGCCGGGATTTTCAGTACCATCGGACTGGCCAGCTACAACGGAGGACCGGCGGTGTCGCTGCTGTTTGTCTTCACCGCCATTGCCTGTGTGTTCACTGCCCTGAGTTACGCCCAGTTTGCCAGTACCGTGCCGGTCAGCGGTAGTGCCTACACCTATGCGTACGTGGCCTTCGGGGAGATTTTTGCCTGGGTGATCGGTTGGGCGCTCATCCTCGAATACGCGGTCAGCAACATGGTCGTGGCCATTTCCTGGTCGGAGTATTTCACATCGATGCTGGCGGGTTTCGGTATCCTATTTCCCAAATATTTCGCCATCGACTACGGCTCAGCCGCTCGCGCCTACGAGCAGGTACAGCAGCTAACGCAGGCCGGTAGGCCGTTGACAACACTGCCCGACAACACGCGCGTCCTGGCCGATGCTTATACCGCTGCCCCATCGGTTGGCGGATTGAAGCTGATTGCGAACCTGCCTGCCGGGGCTGTTACGGTGCTGATTACGGCGCTGGTCTACATCGGCATCAAAGAGTCGAGAACGGCCAGTAACATTCTGGTGATTCTGAAGTTAGCCGTGATTGGCCTGGTGATCGCCGTGGGGGCCTTTTACGTCAAACCCGCTAACTGGTCGCCGTTCGCGCCGAACGGTATTTCGGGCGTACTAAGTGGGGTGGCTTCCGTGTTTTTCGCCTTCATCGGCTTCGATTCGATTTCGACCACGGCCGAAGAATGTAAAAATCCCCAGCGTGATCTGCCCCGCGCCATGCTGTACTGTCTCGGCATCTGTACGGTGCTGTACGTGCTGATTACGCTGGTGCTGACGGGTATGGTGAATTACAAAGAGCTTGGCGTCAGCGATCCGCTGGCGTACGTGTTCCAGAAAGTACAACTTGACTTTGTAGCGGGTGTTATTTCGGTTAGCGCCGTGGTTGCCATTACCAGTGCCTTGCTTGTGTATCAACTGGGGCAGCCACGCATCTGGATGACGATGAGCCGTGACGGACTACTCTGGAAACGCTTCGCAACGATTCACCCGAAATTCAAAACACCGTCGTTCGCGACGATCATCACCGGTATTCTGGTCGCGGTGCCGTCGATGTTTATGGACCTGAAATTCTTCGTCGACCTGACCAGTGTCGGAACGTTCTTCGCGTTCATCCTGGTCTGCGCGGGCATCCTGTTTCTCGACGCGAAAGGGCTATCCCGCCAGTCGAAATTCAAAGTGCCATACGTCAACGGAAAATACATTATCGGCCTGGTGCTGCTAATCGTGTTGACCGAGTCGTTGCTGAACAGCCATCATCTGTTGGAAACACTGGAAGCAAAGCCACTACTAGGCGTATTCTGGATCGCATGGGCCGTGCTGGCCGTACTGGGCTATCAGCGTAATTTCTCACTGCTCCCTGTTATCGGCATCCTGACAAACCTGTACCTGATGACCGAGCTGGGCGCGAGCAACTGGCTGATTTTCGTCATCTGGCTGGTTATCGGTCTAGGCATCTACTTCTCCTACGGCTTCCGACATAGCAAACTGGCACAATAAGAGCCATTTCTGTGTAAATTGACTTGTCGCAAATGCATTGACTACTATGGAAGCCGCAGACTACACCGCACGTTCACTCTTTGTCGTGTACAAACAGTTGCCAGAAGATGCACAGAAGGCATTCAAAGCACTTATTGACAACGACAAAGAAAATGGGTATACGAATAGCGAATGGGTAGCTTTCTCAAGCCCGTCGCTAGCTGAACTCTGGGACGCTCCTGAGGAAGACTACTGGGACGAATTGTACGCTAAACAACACGCCAATGGCTGACTACGCGTATGCTCAGGGTGATATTGTTTGGGCATACTATCCGCTTACGGACAAAATAGATAAGCACAAAAAGCGGCCTGTGTTAATTATCAGCAACAAGACATCAAATGACCTGGATAACGATTATATAGTATTGCCTATTACGAGAGCAATCCGCAGCGAGCCATTCTCGGTGTTGATCGACCCAGCCAGTGTGAAGGGCAATCTGCCTGTTGCTAGTGAAGTACGATGTAACAAACCGTTCACAGTTCGGCAATCGCTACTGTTGGAAAAAATTGGGGAACTAGCTACCGAAAAAGTACAAGTGGCCAGCGCGTATATGTGCCAATCAATTCGTGTCAATTAATTAATTCTGGCTGGCCTTACTTCCCAAAGAATAGAATGTGCTGCTGCGGTAGCCGTTTGTCAGTGTTGAGCAGGCGCAAGCCGACAGCTTTCAGTTCTTTCGATGCCTGCGCGACACTCAACTTGTGCAGCGGTTTGATCGGTACGTTGGGATCTTCGGCTCTGTATTCGACCAAGGCAACCCGGCCCCCCGGTTTCAGGGCGTTGGCAATGTGCTGCATCATCTCGCGGGGGTACGAAAATTCGTGATACGCGTCGATCATGATGGCCAGATCGATACTGTTGGCGGGTAATTTGGGATCGCTTTCCGTACCCAGGATTGGCTGCACGTTGGAAGCCTTGCGCTTAGCTCGTCCCTCGTTCAGATAATCGATCATTTCGGGCTGAATATCGACGGCCAACACCTTACCCTGTGGTACCTTGGGTGCCATCAGAAACGTAAAAAAGCCCGTTCCGGCACCGATGTCGGCGACGACGTCGGTTGGTTTCAGTGCCAGTGCCTTCAGCAGCAAGTCTGTTCGTTCTTCCTGTTCGCGTTCGGGCCGTTCGAGCCACGACGCGCCAAGGTGCCCCATCACCTGCGCAATCTCCCGCCCTTTATATACTTTACCCGTGCCGTCCCGGCTCGCATCCTGGTATTGATAAACCGTGTCGGCGCGGGTTTCTGTTGCCGATTGTTGCTGCGAAGAACCCCGCCCGCAGGCCATCAGGGTGATAACGACGAGAATCAAAAGCCGATGCATAGAACGTTGAGATGCGTATGGTGGATAAACCATCGGTTTAGCGAAACGGTTGTCCTGAAAACCAATCCCCTACACGTATGAATTTTATACTCCATCTTTTGCTGGATGCCGCCGTAATTTTCGGGCTGGCGTACATTATGCCACAAGTCGACGTGAAAAGCTTTGGCACAGCACTGCTCATCGCCTTCCTACTGGCCGTCCTTAATTTTTTCGTTGGCTGGATTATTCGTTTCCCCCTGAACCTTGTCACCTTCTTCCTGCTGACGGGGCTCGTCCGACTGGTTGTAACGGCCATCATGCTTAAGCTGATCGACAGCTTTATGGATAGCTTTACCATCGTCGGGTTCTGGCCTGCGCTGGTCATTGCGCTGGCGGTCGCGGTAGCGGGCATGCTGATCGACCGGTCGGCTCCTTCGAAAGAGATGGTCGAGTCGGGCTACGTGGTGGCGCAGTACGTAGGACTCCGATTTGCGTAGCTCTAAAAGGGTTCAAAAATCGTTTAGGGCTGTCTTGTAACAATAAAAAATCCCCCAATCGAAATGGCTGGGGGATTTTTGTGTCTGATCGTGTTAGCTATGCGACTAATCGCTACGACGACCACCAGAGAGCAGGCTGGCGTAGTAGAGCAACGTAGCCAATGAGCCGAGAGCCGCTACGACGTAGGTCATGGCAGCCCACCAAAGTGCATCCTTCGCAAAGCCATATTCGCGTTCCGTTACCACGTTGTGGCTTTGAATCCAGGCCAGTGCCCGGCGGCTGGCGTCGAACTCTACTGGTAGGGTGATAAAGCTAAAAAGCGTTGTCAGGGCAAATAGGCCAACACCAATGGCCAGTGGAATGGGCGTCGTGTTAAGCAGGAAGATCCCTGCCAGGATAATCCATTGCATGTACTGTGAGGCCACCGACAGGGCCGGTACCAGCGCCGAGCGCAGCTTCAGTGGCGCGTAGGCTTTCTGGTGCTGCACAGCGTGCCCGCACTCGTGGGCCGCGACAGCCGCTGCGGCAACACTTCGGCCGTAATAGACATCGCTGCTTAGGTTGACCGTTTTGTCCTGTGGGTTGTAATGGTCAGTCAGCATGCCCTCCGTCGATAGCACGCGCACGTCGTAAATGCCATTTTCGTTCAGCATATGCTGCGCGACCTCTGCACCGCTGAGACCATTGCTCAGCGCAATCTGGGAATATTCGTTGAACTTACTTTTCAGTCGCCAGCTAACAAACGCGCTGACACCGAAAATAAGAATCATCAGAAGCCAGGGGGAAATCATAGGGGTTTAATCGAGTTTTAATGATGCGAACTTGCATTGTCTTCTCTAACTAAACAAGAAAAAGAGCCAAAGTGTCCCAAAGAGGTTACCGTTTATCCAGCAGCGCACCCATTCGACACGCATGAAAAAGCCCGCTTCCTTTTGGTTAGAAGCGGGCTTTCAGTGAGGAAACGGGCCTATACCGCCCGCGTCATAACAAATCGTTTATGCAAAAATTTGATGCCCTTATAGATCGTGACGGTCAGTGCCTGCGGATTACTCATCGTTAATTCAACGTCCAGATGCGTACCGGTTTTGGGATGTATCAATTCGCCTTCCGACCAGTTTTGTCCGTCGAAAGCGAGGTTACTGATCAGAATTTTGTCTTTTGCGAGTCCGTAATTTTTCTGTCCGGCATGATCGACTTCGGCCACGCGGGCAAAATAGCGATCACCAATCCGAAACACGTCTACGCTTGACCCCTTCGTCGGAAACAGCCACCGCCCGAGAATCCGGTCACCGGTACGGTCGATAGACGATCGGCCACTGATGGGGACGGCAAGCAGTACTAAAAGCAACGTCAGCTGAACCAGGCGGATGTTAATGAGCAATAGCATAGGTCAGAAGTAATGTTGTTTGGTTCGCAACGAGTCGATGAACTGACTGATATTGCGTATGTCGACACAGTAAATCTAACGATTGTGCGGCTTAATTCTATCTTTCGAATAGATTAAAAACGGACGCATTATCAGCAGCTTCTCTAAAACTAACCGTCCGCCTTGTGAACTGTTTACCGACGGTGGCTAAAAACTTTCTTTGATTCGTGCAATCAGCGACGTTGTCGAGTAGCCCGGTACCAGCGCCACCGTTTCAACACGACCACCATTGTCTAGTACAAAATCAGCGCCAACGATCGAGCTAATCGAATAGTCGTCGCCTTTGACCAGAATGTCGGGCTGGACGGCTTCGATCAGGGCCAACGGGGTGGGTTCGTCGAACAGCGTAACGGCGTCGACAAACGCGAGGGCCGCCATCAGTCGGGCACGGGCGTACTCGTTCACGACCGGGCGCAGCGGGCCTTTGATTCGGCTGACCGATGCGTCGGTGTTTAACCCCAGGATCATGCGTTGCCCCAGATTCCGGGCTTTTTCGAGGTAGTCGATGTGGCCGAGGTGGACAATGTCGAAACAGCCATTTGTGAAGACAATGGACTCACCGGCGGCACGCCACGCGTTTGCCTGTTCAACAGCCTGTTCGCGGGTTACGATCTTTGATTCAGTCATAGCAAACTTAGCCGAAGCTTATTTCTCCAGTCGGATAGCGTTAGGGTCGGTGAGTACGTCGTCGGTCTGGGCCATGCGGCTGCTTTGCCGGGTCAGTATATACAGAATACTGCTTATACCCAGCAGAATAATCATCAGCGTCGACACACCGTGAATAAACGTGGCCAGAATCTGCCCATCCTGACTGGTCAGTCCGTACAACAGCGCGACTTGCCCTACCAGCAGGTGAAACGAGCCAATACCGCCGGGGGTAGGGGCTGCCATGCCCAGTGTACCGACAACGAGAATCGTCAGGCCCGCCAGCGGCCCCAGGTTGGCCGTAGCCGGTAAGGCGAAGAACAGCGTGTACGACATCAGGTAGTACATCGTCCAGATCAGCAGCGTATGAAACACAAACGCGCCCGGCCGACGGAGTTTCCGCACGCTCATCAGTCCGTCGAGCAGGCCGTTGAGGAAAGCCGCCACTTTCTGATAAACCGGGTGTTTACCCAGCGCCGTACGGTATCGGTTAAACAGGAACCAGCCCAGCAGACCTATGCCGACCAGCACCACGGCCGCCAGTAACAGCACCCCCGCTCCACTGGTACCTTTGGGTAGCTTGCCACCCAGAAACTCCATGAAGAACTGGCTGAGCCGGTCGAATTCGAGAACAAACGTTGCGCCCAGTAGGAGTACCAGCATCAGCAGATCGAACAACCGCTCAGCCACGACGGTCCCAAAGCTAACGTTCACCGGCACAGGCTCACCCGTACGGCTAGTCAGTCGGTACAGGGTGCCGCAACGGGCTACTTCACCGGCGCGGGGCAGGGCCAGGTTTGCCAGATAACCCGTCAGCACGCTGGCGGTAGCGTCGAGCGAAGAAGGCGTCTTGGCCACAACCGGTTCCAGCAGGGTGCGCCAGCGTTCGGCGCGGCTCCAGTGGGCGACAATGGTTAGTACGGCCGAGACCAGCACCCAGCGGTAATCGGCTGCTTTGATCTTGCTCCACAAGTCAGCCGCGTCGATGTGACTTTGCTGAAAGGTGAACCACAACAGCCCGCCCGCGATAGCCAGCGACAGTGCGTATTTGACAATATTTTTCAGATTCATAAACCAGGGAAGTGGGTGTAAAGAAAAACGGTTGGTAACCTTCTACGTTGGTACCAACCGTTTGCGGCTATCCGTTTACCAGCCGGTTGTTCTCGTCGGGGAAAACAACGATCGGTTTGTGCGTGCGGGCTTCCTCGCCGGAAAGCATCGTGTAGGCGATGATGATGATAATGTCGCCAACCTGCGCCCGGCGGGCTGCAGCCCCGTTGAGGCAGATGATTCCCGACCCGCGTTCGCCTTTGATGACGTAGGTGATGAGCCGTTCCCCGTTGTTGTTGTTGACGATGTGAACCTGCTCATTTTCAAGCAATCCGGCGGCATCCATGAGGTCTTCATCAATGGTGATACTACCGACGTAATTAAGCTCCGCCTGCGTGACGCGCACCCGGTGAAGCTTGGACTTTAGCATGGTGAGAAACATAATTCAGCGTAAGAAATCGTTGAGTGACCCTTCAGCGACGCGGCAAAGGTACAGGGAATTCATAAAACGGCGGCTGCGAAAAGCAATAACCACCTTCGTCGCCGACTTAGGTAGGTAGTGCCGTTCGCAGCCGCCCGTTTCGTACCGTTGGTTAATAAACCGCCATCTCGGGTTCGATATCGCGTGCCCAGGCGTTGATCCCCCCGTCGAGGTTATACAGATTGGTTAAGCCTTCCTGCGCGTAGAGGTACTGGACCACATTCGCCGAACGCATACCGTGATGGCAATACACGACAACCGGCCGGTCAGTTGGAATGCGTTTACGGTTGTTCGGGATCATGCTGACGGGAATCAGCGTCGCTCCGTCGAGATGGCACAGGTCGTATTCGGGCCGCTCGCGCACGTCGAGCAGGAAGATCGAATCGTTTCTGTCGAGTCGTTCGGCCAGTTCCTGCACCGACATTTTCTGGGGACCGGCGGCTGCTGCCGACACTTTATTGCCGGTGGTTAGTCCCTGTCGCGCCAGTTCGTCGGCATCGGTCCGGCGTTTAGTCCGAATCTTTTGCTGTTCCATGCTGAGCAGGTCGATCATCAGTAGCTGCTGCGTCAGCGGTTGCCCGATACCGGCAATCAGTTTGATGACTTCGTTGGCCTGATAGGTGCCGATGACACCGGGCAGCACCCCCAGTACGCCCGTGTCGTTGCAGTTTGGAATCTCGATATCGCTGGGATATTCCGGAAACAGGCACCGGTACGTCGGCCCGCGCTGCCCATTGCCCAGGTCGGCATTTAATACCGCCACCTGCCCTTCAAACCGGTGAATCGCTCCGTACACGAAGGGCTTTCCCAAGGCCACGCACACGTCGTTGACCAGGTAGCGAACTTTGAAATTGTCCGTACAATCGACAATGATATCGTATTCCTGAATGACCGTCCGGGCATTACCGGTATCGAGGGCCGAGGTGTACGTATCGAAGGTTATGTCGGGATTGAGTCGGTTCAGGTGGGCAACGGCGATTTTCGCCTTGGGTTTGCCGACCTCATCGGTCGTGTACAGTACCTGCCGCTGCAAATTGCTCAGGTCGACAACATCGGGGTCGATAACGCCAATCGTACCAACACCGGCCGCCGTCAGGTAAAGCAATACCGGGCACCCCAGTCCACCGGCACCAACAACCAGTACGCGGGCATTTTTAAGGCGAAGCTGCCCGGCCGTTCCTAGTTCGGGTAAGTTCAAATGTTTCTGGTAACGTTGCTTTTCGGCGGGGACGAGGGTAGTCGCTTCCATGGGTTAATTGCTATACTGTAATCCAACTATCTACTGCTATAATCCAACAGAATTCGAACGGCGAAAATTGCATCGTTCGGTAAATATCGGTTCATGCAAAATTAATATATAGACATATGTTAGTATTGATTGTAGTCTGGCTTTGTACGAACGGTTGCAACGGGTTTGTTCAATGGTGATGGACAGTAGGCGTTACGCAATTGTCGGTGCCGCAGTTATCGGTCGCCAGTTCTGTTTCGAGGGTCGCGTGCCCGACGTTGCGATGTTCCAGCCGATGTCGCACGTCCGTTTTCAGTCGTTGTTCATCAGTCGGCGACAGGCCGGGGGCCAGTACAAGGTGAGCCGTCAGCGCGTTTTCGGTGGTACTCATCGCCCAGACATGCACATGATGGACATCCTGAACACCCGGAACGGTTCGTATGTCGGCAACCAGCGCGTTCAAGTCCAGGCCGGAGGGAATACCATCGAGCGAAAGCCGCAGACTGTCGAACAGCAACCGCCAGGTCGACGCCAGTATGACGATGCCAACAACCAGCCCAATGATCGGATCGAGCCAGGTCCAGCCCGTGTAGCTGATCGTTATGCCGGCGATAACCACGCCCAGCGACACCAGCGCATCGGCCATCAGGTGCAGGTAAGCGCCTTTGACGTTCAGGTCATGGTCTTTATTTCGGAAGAAGAGCAGCGCCGAAATCGTATTGACCAGTATACCGGCACCGGCAATCCAGGCTACCTGCGTACCCGCTACCGGCTCCGGAGAGCGAAACCGTTGTATACTTTCCCACAGAATCACGCCGACGGTGATCAGCAGGACAACCGCGTTGGTCAGCGAAGCCAGTACCGTGCTTTTTCGGTAGCCATACGTAAAGGTGGGCGTGTTGCGAACTTTAGCCAGCCGGAAGGCCAGCAGCGAGAGCAATAGCCCGGCAACGTCGCTGAGGTTGTGCCCCGCGTCGGCCATAAGTGCCACGGAGTTGTAATACACGCCCATGCCAAACTCGACCACGACATACAGCGTGTTGAGCACGGCACCGATAATCAGGGCTCGGTTGACGCTCGTTAGGGTTACCGGACCGTGGTTATGTCCGGCATGGCTATGTCCGGCGTGTCCATGCTGGTCTTGACGATCGTGATCCATTGAACGAGTACGTTAATCACGGTAAATATCGCGAATGCAGTTGATTTGTTCAGCTACAGCCCCGGTAGCCTATCTTTGTGAGGGCTGGATGGGTGTAGCCCGGCCACACGTTTGCCAGGCTATACGCACACTGTCTTTAAACTCCGTAATCAATTATGCAATCAACACGAAACCTTCTGTTCAGCCTGAGTTTGCTCGTTGCCGTCAGCTTCGCCTGTGGGTCGAAGAAAGAAGAAGCGAAAACTGATGAAGTCACGACGACCGACCCGGTGAAACAACTGGAAGAAGCAGTTATGGCCCAGCACGATAGCAGCATGAACCTGATGGGCGATATTGCCAAATTAAAGAAGCAGGTAAGCCAGAAAGCAGCCGGTGCAGCGGCCGGAAAGGTACTGATCGACAGCCTGACCGTTGCCGACGACGCCATGATGGACTGGATGCAGCAGTACAACGGCGATACGCTCGGCAAACTCGACCAGACTAAAGCGCTTGACTATCTCAATAGCCAGAAGAAAAGCATCGATCAGGTGCAGCTGCGGATGAAAAAAAGCATCGCCGAGGCCAGTCAGTATGTGAAATAGTACCAACGGGCAGACCGGTTGAACGGGAGCTGGTTTAGTATTTTTTAACGAAATAGAACACATAATTCGTCGTTACACTACCAAGCCAGTTCCCATATGCCTCGTCGTGTGCCGCCGATTATTCAGTTTATTTTCTACGGCATGGTCGCGTCGTGTATAGGGGCGCTGGCCGGGCTGATTCACGAATTACTACATAAACCACTCGATGCTGCCAGTGCGCTGATCTGGTTATTTCTGATGGGCGTTAGTGGGGGTATTGTCGCGCTGGTGTTGTTGTATAAGTGGAATCGGCTGGGCTAAAGCCGGTGTCCGGTACACGGTTATCGGTATTCAGTATACGGTTTACGGCGGCAACCCTCAGGATAGGGCAAACGTCGAATTGATACGCTGTAAGGGAAGCTGCACAGCTACAACCGAAAACGGAATACTGTAGACCTTAAACCGTATACCGTAAACCGATTACTAAACCGCCATGCTACGTTCCCTGCTCGTTCCACTTTTAGCCGCTGCCCTGTTTGTCTGGGGCTTTCTGGCCTGTCATCAAAACGACGTTGCTGCCACCCAAACCGGGTCGCTGCAACTGCGCTTCGATAATGTCGTCGGTAGCAACAACCTTGTGCTGAACGCCAATACGTATCAGAACGCAGCGGGTGAATTGTTTAACGTCAGCAAGTTCAATTACTTCGTCAGTAATATCCGCCTGCGTCGGGCCGACGGTACCGATTTCATCGTGCCACAGGACAAAAGTTACTTCCTGGTCGAAGAGGAGCGTCCGGCTTCGCAAACGCTCACGCTGACGGGCATACCCGTTGGTACGTATACCGGCATCGGCTTTCTGATCGGGGTCGACAGCACACGGAGTCTGGCCGACATAAGCCTGCGCACGGGCGTACTTGACCCTGGCACAACCGACCATGACCCCATGTACTGGGACTGGAATACGGGTTATATCTTTATGAAGCTGGAAGGTACGTCTGCCGTAGCGCCGGCGGCTCAGAATCACTTGTTTCAATACCACATCGGCGGATTTGGCGGTGGCTACGATGGCAAAAAGACGATCAACAACCTACGGTCGGTTGCGTTGCCATTCGGCAGCGATCAACTGGTAATCGGTAGCAGCCTGACGCCAATCATCGATTTCCAGACCGACGCCTTGCAGGTCTTCAACGGGCCGAACAAACTAAGCATTGCCCAGAACTCGTCGGTCATGTTTGCCCCGTTGTCGGGCAGCATCGCCGACAATTACGCCAATATGTTCCGTTATAAAAGCGTCACGGCGGGAAGTAAATGAGTGTTTCGTTTACAGTATACAGTCTACGGCGGCTGTCGCACGATTCATGCGGTAATGTTAACCGTAGCGTATACACCGTAAACTGAAAACCGAAAACCTGTTAACTGTACAAAATGAAACACCTGGGACGAATCGGACTGGCGGTTAGCATGGCGTTGTTTGGGCTGGCAGTAGCATGTCAGACCAAGCCCGGTGGCGAGCCCACGCCCGATCCGACGCCCAACCCGCCCGGTTCGGGGGGCGGGGTTACGTACCAGACAACACCCGTTCCTTTTCGGCAACCGGCTAACTTCCCGTCACCACTCTACAACCTGGATAGCAACCCGCTGACGGCCGAGGGGATCACCCTGGGTAAGACGCTGTTCTACGACAATCACCTGTCGGTCGATACCACCGTCAACTGCGGCTTCTGCCATCAGCAGTTTGCGGGTTTTGCCCATTCCGATCACTCGCTGAGTCACGGGGTCAAGGACCGAATCGGGACGCGCAACGTGCCCAGCTTGCAGAACATGGCCTGGTATCGGGAGTTTTTCTGGGACGGCAGCGTCACCAGTCTCGATGAACTGCCGATGTCGCCCATCGCCCGTCGTGAGGAAATGGACCTGCCGTTTGCCGACGCGCTGAACCGGGTGCGTAAAAGTGCCAAATACCCGCCCATGTTCAAGGCGGCTTTCGGTTCGGATACAATCACGACTGCCCGGTTCCTGAAAGCGATTTCGCAGTTTGTGCTGACGCTCGTCTCCGCCGATTCCCGCTACGACAAATACGTGCGTAAGGAAGCCGGGGGCGACCTGACAACCGATGAACTGGCCGGACTGAGTCTGTTCCAGCAAAACTGCGCTAGCTGTCACGCGACCGATCTGTTTACCGACCGGAGTTATCGCAATAACGGCCTGCCCATCTCCGCCATCAACGATCAGGGGCGCTACACGATTACGCTACAGGAAAGCGACCGGCTGAAGTTTCGGGTACCCAGTCTGCGCAACGTCGAACGGACGTTTCCATACATGCACGATGGTCGTTTCCTGACGCTGGAACAGGTGATGAAACATTATGCCGGTGGGGGCGTGACCGACAGCCCGACGCTTGATCCGCTGCTGAAACAGAACGGTAAACTCGGTATCGCCCTGACTACTACCCAACAGGCACAGCTTATTGCTTTTCTCAAAACGCTGACGGATAACACGTTCCTCACCAATCGCGCATTCGCTCCCAACTAACGTGCTGACCGACAGTTACAGCCAGGACTCTAACACTGTCGTTAACATGACTAGTCTGGTAGCGGTGGCCAAGGGTAAGCTCGGTGGTCGTACCATCAGGGCGTTGCTTGCGCACGGCGCTACTGGGCGAGCGCTGGTCCGTGCGGTCACCGATCCGGGTCAGTAGTGAAGGCGTCGATTGTGTCGTGTCGGCGTTGCAGGGGCTTCACAACGTACTTGCTGAACTGTAATCGCGGCTACTCAATGCGACTGTCGAAGCCGGAGTGACCCGGTTTATTCCCCTCGATACCGGCCGCTACATCAGCACTCATTGGACAATCGCGGAACAAGTGTTGCCGGACTATATGACTACGAATTCCCCCTGATCGACTACGATCTGATTGCCGCAGTTGGTAATGGCATCCAGAACCGGAATGAAGCGTCTGCCAAAATCGGTCAGGCTGTAGATGACTTTGATCGGTGGTTTATCGCCATACACTTCCCGCTTTATCAAGCCATCCTTTTCCAGTTGCTTCAATTGCAGGCTCAAGGTCATTTCCGTCACCGAAGGCATTTCCTTACGAAGTTCGTTGTAGCGCTTTTCTGACGCTTGCAAATGATAGAGGATGGACGCTTTCCATTTGCCCCCGATCAGGTCCATCACCAGACTGGTTGTGCAGGGGTATACCTTATCCCGGACCCGTACGTAATTGCTAAGACACTCTATTTTGATGGCCATATGCTGCAACCTATCGCTTTTGATAGGTATTGCCGGTCAGCGCGCCGGCAGCTAGGTTTGCGACTATAAACTTTATAGTTCAAGCGTAACGAAAAATGGCTTTATTGATTTTGGGTCATCCGACCTACGAACGTTCGCTGGCCAACCGACAAGTTGTCGAACACGTGCAAAACAGTGCGCTGAACCTGGAAATCAGGCATATTCAGCAGCTCTACCCTGATTACCGAATCAATGCACGGGAAGAACAGAACGCCTTACTGAGACACCAGACGGTTGTCTTTCAGTACCCATTTTACTGGTACAATATGCCGGCCATCCTGAAGCACTGGTTTGACGTCGTATTCACCTATGGCTTCGCGTACGGTCAGGGGGGCGATAAGCTGAAGGGTAAAAATTTTATGGCCAGCTTCACGATCGGCGGTCCGCAGGAAAGCTATACGACGCTTGGCAAAAACCATTTCCGGGTCTATGAATACTGCAAAAACCTGGAACAGACGGCCTACTTTGCGCAGATGAACTACATCGAGCCGTTCTATTTCCACGGCACTTCGTTACATGCCGGTTATACCGAACAGGATGTAGTGAGAGAAGCCAGGAAACACGCACAGAAATTGGTTACGCGGTTAGCTAACCTGCCGTAGATGGTGGAAGTCGTCTGTTGACACTATGCCCTACAATAGCAAAGCCAGCTGCCTGACGATGCAGACAGCTGGCTTTACTGAAAATACTTTATATCGGTCAGTGGGCGTGTTGCAGGCGGTGCTGTCGGATGTTCACAAGGTGGGTGAGCATAAGACCAGCGGAGGCCACATAGCTGATATATTCGAAAACGTCATTGACGTCTTCCAACAGGACAGACGCGGTGAAAAGACTCAGAAATCCCCACAGCGACCGCCGTACCGCTGCCGATGCATAATGGCGGGTAGCGAAGTAGACGGCCGCAATATTGACGGCGATAAAAACGTAATCCAGACTCAGGTAGCCGACTCGGATATGGTCGTTGGTTTGTAACAGCCGCGAACTCATCAGCAGCATCGGCGTGGCAACGCAGTGAACCAGGCACAGCAGCGAACCAGTGATACCAACGTAATCGGCTTTGCGAGTCAGGAAATCGAGCTTCATAATTGGACAGCGAACGTACAGCGCGTCTTGGGAGACGTAGTGTGCTAACCGTTTTCTTTGCAACAAAGTTGCGAACTTACGAAAAAAGGTTTGTTGTCCGACCCTGTCGGTCAGTTGATTTTGCTGAGCAGCGTGTAACCCATCAGCTTGCCGTTTTTGTTGTACGTCTCTGATTTTACATCGAACAGCAGATCGTTGGTCCGGTAGCTGACGGTTTTCATTGTCGACCGGATCGGAATGCCCATTGCCCGGTTGTCGAAGGCTACGTCGGACGTAATCTTGTAGGCGTTGAACGTACCGGCGGGCGTGGTGATAGACTCCTGTCCGTCGACTTTTCGGTTGGTCATGGCCATGCTCATCGTCATCATAACGTTACCTCCGTTCGCCATGTCGACGTCCATCTGTCCATCGCTCAGACTAGCGCCGACCGACAGCTTCGCCGGGTAGACTAGCCGGTTGGTTTTTACGGTCATCTCCATGTCTCGCGAGTTCATGCCCGTCATGCCCTGCATCACTCCCGACAGGTCGGCCTGTATTTCGGTACCGGTGCAGGTGTAATGAATCGTATACGGCGTTTTGCTGCGCCCTGCTTCGTCGGTAAACTGGGCCGTGATGTCCATGATGGTGTTATTACCCTGCGTTTTGGCGTTGTCGATGTGGTAGCGGATACGGCCGGTTGGCTTGTCTTTGGCGTTGAACGTCGACAGTTCGTAGGTCATGCCCGGCTTGATGGTAAAGCCCATACACGACTGGGCAAACGAGAAAGCGGGTTGGAGTAGTAACAGACTGATGAGTAGGAGTTTCATACGATATGGCCTGTTTTGGTTAACCATATCAAAACTATCAAAATTGCGCAATTTGTCGGCAAGCCTTTGATTAACCGGAGGTTAGGCCCAAACCATGCTAACGACGCCCAGTAGCATGATGAGTTTACACAGGTTGCTCAGATACCCGAAATCCCGGCGCGTATCGGCCCGGACGAGCTGATAGATCAGCCAGCTGATGGGGACGAGCAGCAGTAGAAAAATCAGGTTCAGGTGCAGATTGGCCAGCGAATCGGTAATCAGGAAAATGGTCAGAATCAACGACGCTACGAGTACGTAAAGCAGGTACTTCGTCCGGCGCAGGCCCCACACGATCGGTAGTGTCCGGCAGCCGAACCGCGCATCGCCCCGAATGTCCTGCATGTCTTTGATGATTTCCCGAATCAGCGAGATGCCGAAGGAGAAAACGGCGTAGATCAGCAGCATATGGGCGTTCTGCCGGTAGTAAACGGCTAGTACGATCAGCGACAGGGCCGTCAGCAGCGACACAACGATATTGCCGATGGCGGGTTGCCGTTTCAATTTTGCGGAGTACAACCACAGCAAGGCTACGCAGAACACGTCGAGCATGAATACCCACTTGCTCAGGTACAGGCCGATCAGGCAACCGATCAGGTTGAGCAATTGATGCGTTCCCATCGCCACCCGACGGCGCAGGTAACGGCCGATGATAACACGCTCCGGCTTGTTGATCAGATCGATTTTGATGTCGAAGTAATCGTTGATGATGTAGCCGGCAGCGGCTATGCAAACCGTCGAGGAGGAGAGGAGCCAGATCGTCGGGTCGATGAGCAGCTGCCGCCAGTCGAGCCGGGGGCCGACCAGAAAGATGCGCGCCAGAAACTGCGTCAGCACCACGATCATCAGGTTCTGCACCCGTACGAGCCGCAGAAAACCGAGTATGAAGGCTGGAAACGAAATAGGGTGACGCGCGACCATGTAAGCAAACTGGCTTTCGGCAAAAATAACGAATCCGGTCCAGAAAGGCGCAGGCTGACTACCCGTCTACTAAGTAATGAACGGCTCATCTAGTGAGCGGTAGGCCGTTTTGTTGATGGTATGATAATCGACGTCCGGGATTCTTTTGCCCGCCGTTTGTTGTTAGCGTAGCAACCGATCAGCGCCGGTACCGGACGTGTCAGTCGCTGTTTACTTATTTGCCCGTTTATTCATGAAAATAGGTATTGTGTGCTACCCGACCTTTGGGGGCAGTGGCGTGGTGGCTACCGAGTTGGGAAAAGCACTCGCTAAGAATGGCCATCAGATCCATTTTATCACCTACCAGCAACCTCCTCGCCTTGATTTTTTCAGCGAAAACGTATTCTACCATGAAGTAAATATACCCACTTACCCCCTGTTTCAGTACGCCCCCTACGAGTCGGCGCTGACGAGTGAGATGGTCAATGTCGTGCTCAATGAAGACGTCGATCTACTGCACGTTCATTACGCCATCCCGCATGCATCGGCGGCTTATATGGCCAAGATGATTCTGCGGTCGCAGGGGCGCACGGTACCGGTTGTCACGACCTTACACGGTACGGACATCACCCTGGTCGGTAAGGATGCTTCCTACGAACCCGTCGTTACGTTCAGCATTAACGAGTCGGATGGTGTGACGTCGGTATCGGAAAATCTGCGGCAGGATACCTACGCCCATTTCAACGTTCACCGTGATATTGAGGTGATTCCAAACTTTATCGACCTAAGCCGGTTCAAAAGACAGAAAAAAGAGCATTTCAAGCTGGCCATCTGTCCGAACGGTGAAAAGCTGATTGTGCATACCTCGAACTTCCGGCGGGTCAAGCGGATAGACGACGCGGTCATGGTCTTTTACCATGTGCAGCAGAAGATGCCCGCCAAACTGTTGCTGGTTGGCGACGGTCCCGAGCGGGCGCGTATCGAGCGGCTGGTGCGGGATCTGGGCATCTACGATCAGGTGCGTTTCCTGGGCAAGCTCGACGCGGTTGAGGAAGTTCTGTCGGTCGCTGATCTATTCCTGATGCCATCGGAAAACGAAAGTTTCGGATTGGCAGCACTGGAAGCCATGGCCTGCGAAGTGCCCGTTATTTCGTCGAACGCTGGTGGTTTGCCCGAATTGAATGTGCAGGGTGTTTCCGGCTTTTTGAGCCCCGTCGGTGACGTCGATGACATGGTCAAGAATGCACTACACGTACTCGACGACGCCAATCTGCCGACGTTCCAGGCGAATGCGTTGGCCAGGGCGCAGGAGTTTGAACTGTCGAAGATATTACCCTTGTACGAAGCGTATTACGAGCGCGTGTTGCAGGAGTCGACAGCTAAGGTGTAAATATTCTCGGTATACGGCGGTCCGACGCGTCGGTTTTCAGTTTACGGTAGGTGAAACCGCGTAGATTGTCGGTTAATACGCACAGACGACCGAAAACTGTATACCGAAAACTCGACTGATACGATGAATCCAAACATACCGAAGACAGACCTGAAGCGGGTTGTAATCGTAGGTGCCGGCTTTGGCGGCCTGAAACTGGCCCGCAAACTGGTTGGCATGCCGGAGTTTCAGATTGTTCTTATCAACAAGAATAACTTCCACGAATTTCAGCCGCTGTACTACCAGGTAGCGACGGCTGGTCTGGAAGCCAATTCCATTCTGTTTCCCCTGCGGGCTGCTTTCGGTGACAGGAAAAACCTGCACATTCGGGTTACCAACGTTACTGGTGTCCGGCCGGCTGATAAAGCGATTGATACCGAACTCGGTCCGATCGAGTACGACTATCTGGTGATGGCGACGGGGGCCGACAGCAACTTTTTCAACCAGCAGAATATCATCAATAATGCCATGCCGATGAAATCGATCGGTGAGGCCATCGCGTTGCGGAACCGGATGTTGCAAAACTTCGAGGATGCGCTGAGCGTCGAAACGCTGGACGAGAAAGAAGGATTTATGGATGTCGTGGTCGTTGGGGGCGGGCCTACAGGCGTCGAACTTTGCGGCACACTGGCGGAGATGCGCCGGACGGTGCTGCCCCGCGACTATCCTGAGCTGGATTTTCGGATGATGGACATTCACCTGATCGAATCGGGTGGGGAACTGCTCGGGCCTATGTCGCCCGAATCACAGCAGCACGCCCTGAAATACTTGCAGGATCTGGGCGTACACGTTCGGCTAAACACCCGCGTGCAGGACTTCGACGGCCGTATCGTAACCATCAACGACGGCACCACCTTACGGACCAACAACCTGATCTGGGCAGCGGGCGTAAAAGCCAGTGTGCTGGCGGGGCTGCCGAGTGAGGTACTCGGGCGCGGGGGGCGTGTGCTGGTCGATCGCTACAGCCGGGTCAAGGATGTTCCCGACGTGTTTGCGATTGGCGACGTGGCGTTAATGGTCGAAGACAAGTGGCCAAACGGGCACCCGCAGGTTGCGCAGCCCGCCATCCAGCAGGGGAAACAGCTCGCCAAAAATCTGCGTCATCTCGTACGAAACGAGCAGCTGGAAGAGTTTACGTATAAAGACCTGGGCAGCATGGCGACGATCGGCCGGGGGCTGGCCGTGGTCGATCTGCCCTTTTGGAAATTTCAGGGATTTTTTGCCTGGCTGACATGGTTATTCGTCCACCTGATGGCGATCGTCGGCGTGAAGAACCGGTTGTTTATTTTTATCAACTGGATGACTAACTACCTGACGTACAAGAACGACTTACGGTTAATCATTCGGCCGAAGCTGCCGAAAAACGTAATGGCCGCGATGGAAGAGGAAATGACCAACCACGCGGAGCCGAACAAAGCCTGACCCGTATTTAGTAAACTTATTGTACTATTTAGCGAAGTAGACCCGATAAACGATTATTTTTGCCCCATTACTTTTCCGTTGTGAATTATGGCAGCACGTATTGACGACCTGGAGACATTGGCAGGTCATGGCAAGACCCGGCCGAAGAATACCGGTACCAAAAAATTGTTTGATAACCCCATCCTGGAAGCGCTCTCACGGACGCATATTATGGTTCCGGTCACGATGTGGCTGGTGCTGTCGGCGTTTCTGTGCTGGTACGCGTTCAACTACACCGATATGGGGGCCACCAAGATCGCGGCTCTGTTTGTAACGGGCCTGTTTGGCTTTACCCTGTTCGAGTACATCCTGCATCGGTACCTGTACCACATCGCACCGACAACGCCGAAGCGGGCTAAGATTCAGTACACCTTCCACGGCGTACACCACGAATATCCGAAAGACAAAACCCGGCTGGCTATGCCCCCCGCACTGGCAATCTTCGTCGCTGCGTTTTTCTTCGGCATGTTTTTTCTGCTGATGGGCGAAGCGGCCTACGCGTTCTTTCCTGGTTTTCTGGTAGGGTACACCGGTTACCTGTCGGCGCACTTCATCGTGCATGCCTACCCGCCACCGAAGAATTTCTTCAAGCAACTCTGGATCAACCACAGCGTACACCACTACAAGAATCCGGATAGCAACTACGGTGTGTCGTCGCCATTCTGGGATCATATATTCGGCTCGTTCCAGAAGTAAGCCTTTCTTAGCGACTATTTCAGCCCCGGCCTTATCAGATCAAATCTGGAAGGGCCGGGGCTGATCTGTTTGAGGGATGTTAATTCGTATACAGCTATAGAAAAAGAGCCTTTTGTGAGATATATCAAAATATTCATCAGTTCAACGTACAACTGAACGTTTACTGGGTCGGTAGGTAACAAACACCTATTTAGTTAAATGCTAGTCAATCTCGCTGAAGACTTGTAAATAAACTCCAAGACAAGATTAGCGTTTCTATCGCTTCATTCCCGCTCAGGGGCTAGCTATTACCCTGAAGGACTTAGCATTTTGGTACACAGGAAAATACAATTAAGTTCGTAGGACTTCTCTTAACTTTTTGTGCGTAGAGCCAGTAATTTCAAACAAAGCTGCTCCATCGCTTTGAAGCAGAAACTGGTAGATATTAATGAGAAATAGAAGCGTATTATCGCGACCCATATTGTGTAAACTGTATGTTCGGCCAAACACCTCCTTGTCTATAAACGCGTCCTCTTTCCGGAAGCGGCCTTTCCATTCTGAATGATCCGGTGGAAGCGAAGCGTCAATCGCTAGTTGCTCCCGTAAAGTTGTCTCCACTTTTTGGGTTAGTTCGGGTGTGGTAACGTTGACGACACTCAGTGGTTGTCGGCTATCTAACGCGCTCTGGTTTCTTTCCAGTAATTGATTCCAGGCCTGTAGTCGGTCACTGTGCCTGCTGGCTACTTCGACAATACGTAATGTAGCATCAACGATGTATAGAAATTTCATAAAGAGGTTTTTCTTAGAATATTCACTATGTGAAAAAGCTAAATAAGATCAGCCGCTATATCGATCAACCATCTCGTTCGATACCTAGCTTGTAAGTAATTTTGGTAGGCTTGAATCTGCTCATCCTACCAGGGCATAATTAACCACGCCTATTCTTTATGCTGAAAACGCTACCGTGCTGTTGTTTACTCGTCTATCTTCTAACGGCATGTGCTCTTAGTAACCACTCGGACGACCAGGGCGACTACTACCTGCATTACAAAAATGGCCGGGTTCTGTCTGAAACGGATTCCACATCACAAGTTTACATTCGCCTACGGGGTGACGGTACCTATACCATTAAAGATGCGCGCGGTAGCGAAGAAGGCCGGTGGAAAACAATAGATTACGATATTCTTATTACCTACTTTTACCCGAATTATTTATGCGCTTTATTGCGCGTTGGCGAAGTGGGAGATTGTGTGATCAATACGGCTCCCAGCGATCTGGAGACAAAAGTATTCACAGGCATAAACTGGCATAAGCCGGGAAGGTTAGCGGATAGGTCAAAAGATCAAGTCCTATTCTGCCAATCAAAAAAAGTACTTGCTCCAAACGATTTAAGCGCAATCCTTACCATGAATTATGGTAACGTATTAAGAAAAGCAGACGTAAAATGACTAAAGTAAACGGTTGTATTGGTTTAGATGGTCGAGTTATTATCTGAAAACAAATAGCACGATCGAATGCTGGGATAATCATCTTCCATTAATGTGCTGTATATATAGCCAATGAATGATGAGTGAACCTGGCCACTTTTCCCCTGAAGCTTAGGCTCCCACGTTTCCTGGTCTTCATCCAAGATCATTAGCCAGTTTCCTTCCCGGTTTGCCCGGTAAACTTCACCCACACAAGCGATGAGTTTTAGAATATGTTCTTTAACAAACCGTTCATCAATAATCGATACATTCGCTATCAAGAAATAGTCAATCAAATAAAGGCTGTCAACCGATTGGTCTAACGTTTCAATTGGGATAGTGAAATCAACAGCGATTTGCTGAATTAATTCAGTAGTGTAGAAAGGAAACTCACGATTGTATGGATTTAGAACGTGTTTGGAGATTGGTAAAGGCTGAGCGTCGAGCCATTTTTGTATCGACCAAGATGCAAAGCAATGACTAAACAATGGAAACCACTGACCGACGCCCAGTGGGATGCAATTTCTCCTTTTTTACGACTTGACCGGCAACGAACTCATGATTTACGGCGGATTGTCAACAGTATCTTATGGCTATTACGTACAGGGTGCCAGTGGCGCAACCTGCCTGATGAATGGCCTAACTGGCAAACCGTATATTACTATTTCAGGCGTTGGAAGCGGGATGGTACTTTTCAGCAAATTAATCTTGCCTTGAACCAACTTGACCGGAAGCGGGTCGGAAGAGCGGCATACCCATCAGCACTCTGTATTGATTCACAGAGCATTAAGTTAGCTCCTATGATTTGGGAGAATCGAGGTATAGATGCTAACAAACGCGTCAACGGCCGCAAGAGGCAGTTTGTCGTTGATACCCAGGGGCGGCTATGGATGGCCGATGTTCATTCCGCAAATCGAGCGGATGGCCCTTCGGCCATATCGCTAGTTAGTGAATTACTATGGCTCGTTGGAGAACGTTTGGAGAAAGTGTATGGTGATCAATCTTACAATGGTGTTTTTGCCCAAGAGTTAGCTAAATGGAGTCTTGAGTTTGAAAAAGCCTCCCGTCCTCCATCCGCTCTGGGCTTTGTACCAGTGGCCAAGCGGTGGGTAGTGGAGCGGAGCATTGCCTGGACGAATTACTTCCGGCGGGTTGTCAAAGACTATGAATACACCACGGTCCGCCGTTGCGGTATCATCTTCGGTTTGCTGGCTGTACTTAGCTAACATTCAGATCATGCTGCAACGAATTATTTAAATTGCAAAAGATAATTCCCAAACACGTTCTTAACCCTTTTAAGACGTGTTGGTGCATGACAGACTGACAGGACTTTTAACAAAGCGCTACCCTATAAATTAGATGACTTATCTGCGCTTTCTCGCCAGATTCAGCCCAATATAATGTAAGCAGAGTTCAATCAGCAGAAACAAAAGAAAGAACTGAGCCAGTACATTTCTGGCCATCGGTTGAAAAAAAGAAGCAATCATATACGGGCCCGCTCTCAAGCCATAGATCACTACGTAGATAACGAGAATGAGCATGAAGCGGCTGATCGGATTGAACAGTTTCAGTCGGATCAGTTCGGTCAGCTTCACCACAGTTATCGCAGAGCAGATCATCACGCCATCGCTCTTGGTAATAGTCAACAATAAACTGTATTCATCAAGAGGATCCTTTATCAAGAAACGTAAGGCAACTAGATAAATACCTAACACGAGCCAACTAATCCAAATAGCGGAAACTTCGTATTGCGTTTTCACTCAGCCAACATTTTTTGTCCGGAAGATAATAGGCGTAGCGATAGTAAAAAACGGGAAGCCATCTGTGTCGCTTTCATTGAGACTAGCGATCGTTATAGGAGACTGACTTTACGAATGACTAGATCTGATTTTTCTAAGGCTTGAAGCAGATAAAGCAGCCCAGCCGACGAAGAGGAGCCCAGATCAATAGCGATTACTAGCTCGTCGTTTACGACTTTTTCTAGCCATAAGTTGTGAATTAAGCCACCATATTCGGATGTTGATAATTCACTTTTTTTGTTCCATTCCTCCATCGCGTCACCCAGTATGCCTTCTACTAGCCTCCCCTCAGTCGAGGTCTGGATGCGTAGACGTACATCGGGGGGCATACAGGTGCGTTTTTCGCGAAACGCAAACCGAAAACCAGGGTTGATCAATAGGGGTGAGGTCGTATCCTTGATGACTTCAGACCAGGAATCCTGAATAGTCAATAACTGGTCTGGAGAAGGGAAATCTAGTAGCTCAAATAGTAAACTTCCCTTCTCCACTGGCTGGTAAGGGTGGATGACGAGTCCCTGTCGGTGACGGTATGATAAGCCAAAGGTGAATAGTAGACCACTGATGGCGCTCAGCTTGATCTGGATCTCGTTCCAGACCAGTGTTTGACCATCTGTTTGCAACGTAGGAAGCCCTTCTCCCTGCAATTCCAGTACGTCTGGATCAAAATACGAATAAAGGGTTTGCTCGAAAAGTGGAGTCAGCACTCGTTTTGCTTCTTTTTTGAAGGACGGTGAAGCGTTGATCATCTCCTGATGTTCGAACCAATAGAAGGCAAATCTCATGAGCAAACACGGTAATGGTGGTGATTGACTAGATCAAGTGTACTTACTAGCTGCGACTGTATCGATTTACTGCACTCGTCGTCTCAATTTTCTGCCAGACTTGGTTTTGCATTGCCCGAATAGCGCTTCCAGAACTGGCGTAATCGGTCGATAGGGCATGCCCGCTAACCGCCAATCGCTATCTCTGGCCGTCATGATATACTTGTCTTCCTGGCCATCAGGGTACCACCTTATTGAATCCAGCTGCCCACCCACATATGTGATCTGACAGACAAACGCTTCTGGTCCGGCGGCTTCATAGTGAAGTGGGCTCTCCGGGTTGTGGAAGTGGTATAAGCTGTTATTAAAGTCGGCACCGTAGGCATAGTAATTGGCCGTATACAGCTCGTATTTTTCGAGCGCAATCGTATCGACAGACCGGCAGAAATGATCCGCAATCAGGGTCATAATAGCGCTACTATCGGAGCGATCAATGTGGTTGATGCCGTAGGAGTCTGTTCGGCTGGCGTAGGGATAGCTTCCTGGCTGGGTCAAATTCACCTCCTTATTGACCAAAATTTCAGGCGGTGGCATGGCCACGACTTCTTTGTTTTTAGGGATTCTGGCATCTTTAATTTGTGCATTGACTAACCAGACCAGATAATAAATAGCGAAACCCGAGATAACAGTGTATTCCCAATGTTTAAAAATGAATTTCATGCAACGAGTTAATGATAATAGCACCCTAATTGGAGAAGTAAGGAAAAAATGCAGTTGAGCTTACTAAAATTCTCCTCATAAAACGGCCGGACTTGCCTGTTGCCATGTAGAGAATGAAGGTTCATATTGTGTTCGAAAAAGTAGTGATACCTATAATTGAAATCTATTTTATTCAGCCCAACAGGACATCGTATTTTTATAGGTAGTTGATAAAGGTGCTTCTAGGCAACATAATCGGTAATCACACCTCTTTTGATTAGGTATCTATTTTTTAGATAAAGAACGGGAAATGCGATTAGGATAAAGTAAATGTAGCCAACCCATCGGCTAGGAAACTCAAGGCTAAAATTATCAACCAGGGGCCAGATAGGAACAAGCATCAAAATAAACCATTCCGTGGCCATAAACCGATTAAAACGTAGTTGCAGCGGAATGAGAAATAAATCTATTAGAAAGCTAAGTATGCCCATGCCAGCCCAGATTGGCAATGTGTATAGTAAAATTAGTATAACGCTGACTGAGTTCTGGCAGAAAGTTAAGAAGCTGGCGTAGTTTTCAATTACAATCGAGCCCAATCCTATAAGGATAACTGGCAAAAAAGTACATAGTACGATCGCAACAATAAAAAGTAAATTTGCTCTGATTATGATACCTATATTACTACCCATCTAATTCATTGGATAATGAGTAAGTCAACAAACGTATAATCAATAACTTTATCTAGTGTTATTAGCCTGGACGGGCTAATAACACTAGATAAAGTTATTCTCCTTTTTGAATTTTTCATAATAAGGAAGCCAGTTGTGTAGATTATACTGGGGATCATAAAAGATATTATCTACGTAAGTTACTTTTGCCAGTATTTGTGGATCGTTGCACAAGTTAGCAATTCGTAAACCTCGCAGGAAATGGTCAGCTTGTCCGCCCAACAGCTTACGCCAGTATTGACCCGTTGCGTGAAGTGTATTTAGTTCATTCAGTATATTAGGTAATCGGCTATATCGCTCAAGAAAAGCCCAACCACGCGTTTCCATATAATCGATGACAATTTGCGCAAATCGCTCGGCCCCTTTAGTGGTCGATGTTGACTGTTTACTGTGTTCGTAACTCACCGTTTGCTGCGAGTCGTACACGGTACAACCAGAGTAGTCATCATTAAGAATTCTATTAGAAAAATCAACCTGTGGGTTGCCTATACTGACCATAAATTTTTCAATGTCAGCATAAGATAGGCCGAGACTAAAACAAGTTTGTCCTGCACTGATAAAATGAAACATAACAAAGGCTACGCCAAAGTCAGTTTTAGCGATAAAACAGCTACTCATGCCTTGGTGCAATTGTCTTTTAAAACCGAAATCTTGGAAATAAGGATTAAGTAGGTCCAGCACAATGGTTTCCTGCTCGTTGATGCTTAATCGTTCCATTATCAATATTTACGGGTTGTATCGGTAACATGAACGGGTTTACCCGCTCCTATTGACAGACCAAATACCAGGATTCTTCGTTGACTGATGCGTTCATAAAAATACAACATTCCAATTCGCCGTAAACGTACAGGGTGTAGAGTTGAGGCATTAAATCGCCTTCTGCCGAAATAAATTGTATATGGTCTGATCAGCCTCTATATGAGCCATTCCGTAAACAATACCTGAGCTGGGCCCTCTCATATCGCCATCTTTATGGCCCAAACAAACTAGTGTTTTGCAACGCGGATCACCATCCTGACTTTCTGCCAGGAGTACCCTGGTGTCGTATGACCTCACGCGTAGCTGGCCGTAGTCGAATTTTTGATACGAGCGACTTTCAAACCGTATATCGTAGCCGAAGCTCCCGGTCAGATCAGGGTGCCGGGAAATGTCATATCGGTATAACCCCCACAGTTCGCCCAAGCGTTCGATAAAACGCTGCTTGCGTATAGATGCGGTAGGACCTGTGGTATAAAAAGATAGATTCAGGTGTGCCCCAAAATCGTTGGTGTTACTGTTGTCCAGCAGTGGTTTCGAATCGAAGGGAGCCAGGCGGACGGTGGTACGATCCGCAAATGCTGACGGTGTAAAGTCAAACTCGACGGGAATCGGATAGGCGCGGCCGTTGATCCAGACCGAACCGTCTATTTTCTTGAGTGTAAATTCGTCATTCACGTTTCGTCAAAGAATCATCAGGTGAGTACGCTTCTTTTTCCGCCATCTCCCCGGCTGATCGCCGAAGCGATCGTCAATGATACGCTACTCATGCAAATACGCAGTGGTAGCCTAAAATTACTATGAACTGGTATGGCTACTGCCTATAGAAAAGTCTCAATGGCTTTGCCACGGATGGCGGGGGGTACGGCTGAAAACAAAACGGTTGTCTTGATTTGGTACTTTTGGGTCATCAAAAACTCGGCATCCCACTGGTTGGTTTGGTATTCTTGGTAAGCCAACCCAAGCTTACGCATCCACTCCATCGTGATCCGATGGTGAAGAAAGGCTATGTTGAAATGGGTTAGCCAACCCAGATGCTTAACTTGTTCGTAGGTAGCGTACGCCGGATAATAGTCTGACAAGGCACCGCCCCAGAATACCCGCCAGGTTGCATCCTGAGAAACAACTTCATAGGAAAACGGCTCGTCGGATTCATGAATATACCCCTTCGATTCAGGCAGTACATAGTCAAAGGCAGTCAGGGGCAAGTAGCCTAAAGGTTTCCAGCGGATGTCGCCTGTGCGTTGCGGTGGCGTACCCATGGCTAACAAGTGACTAGTCAGCAGGTCAAGTTGTCCGAAAAAAGCAGGATCAAATTTCTTTATTGGTAAGTCGGAACGATAATCGAGAATTTTCACTAAAAAGGAAGGCGATACGTGCCCTAACTCATTAGGATTGATGGTCTGCACATAGGCATAGCCGAGCTGGCTGGTCAGCGGCACTTCCCATATTAGACTTTGGTACCCATTTACTAATTTCATTCAAAACGGCAGACTGGTGTTTATGTACATGAATCCGGGCCGCGCGTAGGCCAGTTTACGTGAATTACCATATTTCTACCAATGCGTGTAGACTACGGGCGTTACAGGATAGTTATGGCGACAGAAACGCTTCAGTCAAGAACTCATTGTTCTCGTGAGTCGTCGTTCAATCGAGGCTAGTCATCGTCACCTTTGATTGACTGACTAACTCATCAGCAATTGACAGGATAAATGCCAGTTCCCGGGCCGAGTAATAGGCAACCGAAAGCGGCTCATTGGTTTCAACCCAGACCCATATCGTTCGACTACATTGGTGCTTGAGTTTAAGCATTTGGAGCCGGTCTATTTTTCCACGAAAGAGTTTATCAAACTGGTCAAGGTGGGGGTGGAGGTTGGGGGTGTGCTGACTAAGTTGGTTTGTGGAAACCGACCAACGGGTATTTGTGCGTTGGTCGGTTTCGTTTGGGTAGGGATTGTATGGGCTCCTGGACGTGTAAAGATCCCCTTTGTTAAAGGCATGGTCCGCCGTGAGCCCCAAAATGGTAGAAATATCCTCCACTGATAGCGAGTCTGATTCAATCAGGTACTGGCATTTGACATTGTATAAGCTCATGATGGATGGGCCCAACATAGATGGCGTTGGTAGCAGGCAAGTTTACGAATTTAGTGTATGCCAAATGCCCATTTCCTGAGGAGATCCCTAAACTTCTAATTATACCTTTTGCTGTGGCTTACCCAGTATCAAATTGCCGTCTCACATATCAACGTCTAGAAAAATAGAGCGTAGTTGAGTTTGTAAAACTGTTGCTTTCCATTTTTGGGACAATTCAGTTCGTGTATCAGTGAATCTGATGAACTCGTAGTACATCGCATTTTCGCTTCGGCCACATACGTGCAAAAGGTGGCTTGCCGATTCCCGGACCACCAAGTTGCCGGTGCAGTGGTGTAGTCTGTCAGTAATTATCACCGCCGTCCATTAGTAACTCCCATCCGCTGATTGTCTGCCAACTATAAATGAGCACAACACAGCCCCAAATGCTGCCGCTATAAACAACCACCCTGACAGATACCCGGATGCAGAGAGCCAGCGTACATAACGCCCAAGCTGCATAATGTTTAGGGAGCAGTTGCCCATATCGGCAGTTTTTTGGTCGCTGGTGCGCCCACCCGATCCAGGATACGCAACCGGCAGGCTACGCATTTACTTTAGCTTCTCGTTGTTCAGGTGGCGGGTGGCGTCGCGGCTGTTTTTTTTGTCGAGGTTACGCTGGAACGCATCGGTCAGGTTGATACCCGTCTGATTGGCGAGGCAGAGCAAGACCCAGAGAACGTCGGCCATCTCGTCGCCGAGGTCTTTGGCCTTGTCGGACTCCTTTTCCGACTGCTCGCCGTAACGTCGGGCGATGATGCGGGCTACCTCGCCAACCTCTTCGGTCAGCATGGCCATATTAGTCAGTTCGTTGAAATACCGAACGCCGACGGTTTTGATCCAGTCGTCGACGGTGCGTTGGGCGTCGTCCAGTGTCATGATAGTTCTCGTTTCAGCATGATAAGCACGTTGCGCGATGAACCGTTCCCCCAGTTCAGGTCGACTGACGATGCAATCTCCCAACCTTCCCGGCCCAGTCGGTTCAGCTCGTCGGTCAGTTCCTGTATGTCTACTTTGCCACCCCAGAAGCCACGGTTGGCGGATACATCAAGGGTGCGGTACTCGAATCGTTTCATGGTATAGTTTGTCTGGTTGATTTATTTTGGTAGTCAGCGCGGTTACCTAAGGTAGCGATGCAACATCGTCTATCGCCGTAAAATGAACAATCAGTCCGCTACAACTGGCTGGTTTTACGGCTGACCGGTTCGTTTTCGATATATTTGTCTATTGCGACAACCGAAACAGGACACCAAAAACTGCACACGATGACGATAACCGGCGATGCAACAGCAAACCAGACCTACGATGCCATTGTGATTGGTTCGGGCATAAGCGGGGGCTGGGCGGCCAAAGAACTTTGTGAGCAAGGTTTGCGGACGCTGGTGCTGGAACGCGGGCGCGACGTACGCCACATCACCGATTACCCTACCGCAACGCTCAATCCGTGGGATTTTGCCCACCGCAACCGTATGCCGGAAGCGTTTGATCGGGAGAACCCGGTCGCCACGAAATGCTACGCACTGGATGAAGCCACGCAGCAGTTCTTCGTGAAAGACGCCGAGCATCCATACGTGCAGGAAAAGCCGTTCGACTGGATTCGGGGGTATCAGGTAGGGGGGAAATCGCTGATCTGGGCGCGACAGACGCAGCGCTGGAGTCGGTTCGATTTCGAAGCCAACGCCCGTGATGGTGCTGCTGTCGACTGGCCGATTCGGTACGACGACATCGCGCCCTGGTATAGCCATGTCGAAAAATTTGTGGGTATCAGTGGTAATCGCGACGGGCTGGAGACGCTTCCTGACGGCGAGTTTCTGAAACCGTGGGAACTGAACTGCGTCGAGAAACAGATTCAGCAGCGGGTGGCGCAGCATTATAAAGATAGGTACGTCATCGTTGGTCGTTGTGCGCACCTAACCGAGCCGAAGCAGATCCATTATGATCAAGGGCGGGCACAGTGTCAGGCGCGGCATCTGTGCTATCGGGGCTGTCCGTATGGTGGTTATTTCAGCAGCAATTCCAGCACACTGCCGTGGGCGGCAAAAACCGGTAAGCTGACATTGCGCCCGGATTCGGTCGTTCACTCGATCATTTACGACGATACGACACAACGGGCGACGGGCGTACGCGTCGTCGATGCCCATACGAAGCAGATGACCGAGTATTTCGCCAAGATTATCTTTGTCAATGCAGCCTGTCTGAATACCAACCTGATTCTGCTCAACTCAACGTCTCGCCGATTCCCGACCGGATTGGGTAACGACAGCGGTGTACTGGGCCAATACGTTGCTTTTCATAACTACCGGGGTAATATCGTCGCCGATTTTGCCGGCTTTCCTGACGGCTACTACTACGGCCGCCGACCGACTTCGGCCTTTATGCCCAACTTCCGCAACGTGAGTCGGCAGGAAACGAGCGGCCCGGCATCCCGGTTTCTGCGCGGCTACATGGTGGCCTTCAGTGCAGCGCGGGGCGGCTGGCAGCGGGGCACTAGTCAGGAAGGGTTCGGAGCAGCTTTCAAAGATGACCTGAGTGATCCCGGCGCATGGCATGTGTCGATGATGATGCAGGGCGAAACGATTCCTAAAAAAGAAAACCACGTCCGGCTCAGCACCGATAAAAAGGATACCTGGGGTATTCCTCAACTGGTCACGTCGATTGATTACGACAATAACGATCTGGAGTCGATGCGCGATTTTCTGACCCAGGGTAGCGAGATGCTGGAGAAATCGGGTTGCCGTAATATCCGACCCTACGACGATCACCGCAACCCCGGTCTCGACATTCACGAGATGGGGGGGGCGCGCATGGGCCGCGATCCGAAAACATCGCTGCTCAATGCACACAATCAATTACACAGCGTGAAAAACGTGTTTGTCACGGATGGGGCGGCAATGACTTCGACCGGAACTCAAAACCCGTCGATCACATTCATGGCGCTCACGGCCCGTGCCGCACGTTACGCTGTGAGTGAACTGAAAAAGAAAAATCTGTGAGTATACAGTCCGAACAACCTATCCGGCAGGCCCTGCTTACCGCTTGCCAGACCTACGTACAACAACGCATCGATACGGCCCGGCAGGCCATGGAAGCGGCACAGGCGTCGGCCAACGAAGAGTCGAAAAGTAGTGCGGGTGATAAATATGAAACTGGCCGGGCAATGGCGCAGATCGAACGGGACCGCCATGCGCAGCTGCTAGCCGAAGCACTGAAGCTACAGCAGGAACTGGCCCGAATCAACATCGATAAAGCGTACGAGACGGTGCAGCCGGGTAGCCTGGTCAGTACCGACCGGGGCCGTTTCTTCATCAGCATCAGCGCCGGTAAGCTGACCCATGCTGGTGTCGATTACTTCGCCGTGTCGCCGGCGTCGCCGATTGCAGCCCTGCTGGTCGGTAAACGAATCGGGGATGTCGTGACCTTCAACCGCCAGCCATACCGCCTGCTGACTGTGGAGTAGCAGCAGGGGCTGATAAAATTGTGGGTTACTGGTAGGAAAGAACGCCACCTAATAACGAGCATTTGGATGAAGCCGGAAACCAACACGTTCTTCCCAAAAAATCGTCAGCAATGGCGCGACTGGCTGGCGGAACACCACGATAAGCAGCCGTCTGTCTGGTTGCTGTATGCAAAGAAAAAGTCAGGCTTGCCGGGCATAACCTACGACGAAGCGGTGGAGGAAGCCCTGTGTTTTGGCTGGATTGATAGTACGGCCAAACCCGTCGATGCCGATACGTTCATGCAGTTTTTCTGTCCGCGCAAAGCCAAAAGTGGCTGGTCGAAAGTCAACAAAGAGCGTCTTGTGCGGCTAACCCATGCCGGCTTGATGATGCCGGCTGGTATTGCCAGCGTTGAACGAGCTAAAGAAAACGGTTCGTGGGAACTACTGGACGAAGCCGAAGCACAGATTATTCCGCCCGACCTGGCGTCCGAACTCGCCAAACGGCCCGTTGCCAGTGATTTCTTCACGAACCTGTGCCGTTCGGATAAGCGAGCGATTCTGATCTGGATTTCGGCGGCAAAGCGTAGCGAAACGCGGCAGAAACGAATTGCCGAACTGATTGACTGTACCGATCAGCGTCGTAAGCCCAGGTTACTACAGCCAACGAAAAAGAAGCTGTGAACGGCTGTTGCCCGGTCATTGCCGAAACGACCGGACAACAGCCGTTTACGAGCTAGTACCGGTACGTAGTCCCCTCGAAATCGAATAGGGTGATAAGACGGCCTGTGTTACCTTTCTTCAGCAGAATACGGTCAGTTTGTGTCGTGTCCATGCGCTGTATGTAGGTCGCCTTGTGAGGCAGGTACAGGTTAGTAAGCTGGGCGTCGGCGACAGAGTAGTTCGAGAATGTTTTCTCTACCTCGTCGCGGGGCGTGTTGCGGGGCGATGGGTAGAGTATCGTATCACCGGGCATGTACAACCGATTGATCTGTTCAGCAGCCCGCATGTACGGATTGCTTTCACGATACCGACCGAAATACGTGTATTTGGGGGCATGGTCTTCATAAATCTGATCCAGTAGTTTAGCTATGTATCCAAGCTGAATCAGTAAGACGGCACTCAGTGTCCAGCGTATGTAAGCCGGCTCGTGGAAAACTTGCCAGATGGTTATACCCACCAGCACAATGGCATACGGAAACGAGAAACTGGTGTAGCGCTGGGTGATGCCGTAGGTGTGCCCATTGCGAAACGCCATAACGACGATAAACAGCGTAGGGACGATTGTCAGCAAGCCCATCAATACCACAAAACGATGTATGGACGACTGATCGAACGATTTAATCGCCCGGTAGGCCATGAACAGCAGAAGCGGCAAGGCAGCGGCCACGATGAGTCGTAGCGAGTGAATAGGGGAAACAAAATAGGCCACAACCAGCAACAGCGGGAGCGCTACTTTCACCCACAAGGGTGTCGTTTCCTGTCGGCTGAACCGATAGACCAGGCCAGTTGCGAGTAGCCCCAGTGCCGTTGCAATGACCAGATTACGAAAACCAAGCGCCCCGCCAGTTACGCCGTTGGACAGCATGAACAGGTCAGCCACGATCAGTTCCATTCGGCGGAATACGTTGATCAGCGTGGCGGGTAGAATAAGCCCAAACCCGTTGTTAGTCGGGTTCGTGTCGGCCAGATGCTTGTAAAACTGAGCCTGGTACGCCATCGTCATGAATATGTACTTGCCCCCACCGACGATAAACCAGGGTAGGATAGCGACGAAGGCGGTGACACCGGTGACGCCCAGCCCGGCATACGTACGCCAGTCGCGGACGTAAAGGAGCATGTACAGGCCATGACAGAAAAAAACCAGCGCCCCCAGATAATGACCTAGCATGGTCAAGGCAAAAGTCAGCCCGTAGCCGATGTACAAACCGATGGGTTGTTTGCCTTCTGACCGCCGGTCAAGGATGCGTAGGAAGAGATAGGTAGCCAGCAGCGACATGAAAATGGTCGTGCAGTAGCTGCGGGCCATGTGGCTGTAGGCAATAAAAAACGGCTCGATTGCTGCCAGAAACGCGCACAATAGCGCAATGGATTCCGACTGCATGTAGCGCCTGACCAGCCCGTAAATCAGCAGTACGATGAGGGTGCTGAACAGGACGGATGGGAAGCGAATCGAAAAATCACTGATGCCAAATACGTCGATCCAAGCCGACAACATAGCCGTGTAAGCGGGGCTATTGCTGATGTCACTCCGGATGATGGCTTCGTTGTAATCGTTCAGCGTTTTGGGCTTCCAAAACTCGGCCGGCGTAAAGTAAGTCTTACCGGGTGTGAAAAATACGTCGTGCTGATTGGACCCTTCATACACAACGCCCTGCGTGCAGACCAGCGTTAACTTCTCATCCAGATAAATACCGTGAACGCCTGACTTATAGACGCGCAGGCCAAACGCCAGCGCGATGAGTACCAGCAGGATAATAGATGACGGTATCCTGGACTTACGAGACCGACTGGAGAGTGGTGTTGCCTGGTCATCGTGAGTGGGTATAGCAGTAAACATGAGTGGTCAGCGAAGAAACAGCGCGCAAAATAAGGCTATTTCCCCCCTTATCATAAAGTGACCGGGAACCTGCCGGGATTAACTAGGCTACGGCTAGGTACGGGCTAGTTCTGACCAGAACCAAAAACTTTTTCGCCATTAATCCACGTCTGCCGGACTTGCGTACCGCGCAGCTGTTCGTTGGGAACGGTCATAATGTCACGGTCAAGCACGACGAAATCCGCTTGTTTGCCGGGGGCAATGCTGCCACGCAACTGCTCTTCAAAACAGGCATAAGCTGCCCAGCGGGTCATTGCCAGTAAAGCAGACCGGCGATCGACGGCATTCTCCATCTGGTAACCGGCAGCCGGGAAATTCTTGGCATCCTGTCGGGCCACGGCTGCGTGAAAACCAAAGAGCGGGTTGGGCGCTTCGACTGGGAAGTCGCTGCCGAACGCGATGACCCCCATCTGCTTCATCAGGTCGTTGAACGCATAAGCCCCTTTCACACGGATGGGGCCAAGCCGGTCGGCGGCCCAGTACATATCAGAGGTCGCGTGGGTAGGCTGAACGGAGGGGATGATGGCGTACCGGCCAAACTTGGCCACGTCTTCCGGCGAAACGACCTGCGCGTGCTCGATGCGCCAGCGACGGTCGTTTTTGCCTTTCAACAACTTGCCGTACAGGTCGAGCATCAGGTGGTTGGCCGAGTCGCCGATGCAGTGAGTGTTGGCCTGAAAGCCGGATTTATACAGCAGGGCCGTTACGCGTGCCAGTTCATCGGGGGCCAACAACAGAAAGCCGCCCGTTTGTGGCCGATCGGTATAGGGTTTTCGCAGGCAGGCTCCGCGCGATCCCAGCGCACCATCGGCATACAGTTTAAACGACTTCACCGTCAGTCGGTCGGTTTGGAACGGGCCTTTTTTGAGATACAGGTTTAGATTCGGCTCGCCCAGGCTGACCATGGCGTAGTCCCGAATTTTCAACTGCCCCGCTTTATGCAGACTGTCGATCAGGTCGATTTCAGCGGGGCTGATGCCCGCGTCGGAAATCGTGGTCAGACCCAGCGCTACGCAAACGCGCTCGGCAGCTTTCAGCATCCGGGCTTTGTCGGCGAGGGTAGGCTGGGGGAGTACCCGCCGAACCAGCTGCATGGCATTGTCGACCAGCACGCCGGACGGTTGCCCATTCTGTAACACTACTTCACCACCGGCCAGCCGCGAACCGGCGGTAATCTGTGCCAGCCGTAACGCTTTCGAGTTGACCAGCAACGCGTGCCCATCGACCCGCATCAGCGCAACGGGTATGTTCGGGAAAGCGGCATCCAGTTTTTCTTTGGTGGGGAATTGCTTGTCTGCCCAGTCATTCTGATCCCAGCCGCGCCCCGTAAGCCATAGCACCTGCGGATGTTGCTTATAGAAGTTTTTGAGCCGGGCAATCACGTCGTCGTACGAATCGGCCCCGACCAGGTCGGCCTGATCGAGTACTTGTCCCAGGCCCAGAAAGTGGCTGTGCGGGTCGTAGAAGCCCGGATAGACGGGGGCTCCGCCCAGATCGACTGTGCTGTCGGCGTCGTATTGTTTCCGAAGCTCGTCGGCTTTTCCCACGGCCAGAAACGTGCCGTCGTTCACGACGAAGGCATCGGCCGTCGAAAATGCCGAATCGGCGGTATAAACGTGGGCGTTGGTGACGAGCAGATCCGCCGATTTTTGACTGCTACAGGCTAGCAGCCAATAGGCGCAGAGGGGTAGAAAGCGAGCGACAACGTGTTTCATGCTGTGTTGACGGGTAAAAAAGGCAAGATACGCGAAAGCAATAAACCGCCCGGCAATCTGATAATCTCGTATTTTTGAGGTTAAAGCTAGTTTTAACTCTCCGTCAATGAAACTCGGCAGTTGCGTTTTTCTCCTACTCCTCCCCACCGCACTCGTTGCTCAAAAAATTACCAATGCTGACAATGCTGTTCAACGCGCCCGTCAGCGGGCCTTTACGGTAGCGACAATTCCGCAAATCGGCGATCCGATTACGCTGGCGCAGGCAGCCAGTCAGGCAATTGAAACGAACTACCAGATTCGCATCAACCGGTCGCAGGAGCAGATTGCCCGTAACAATTTTACGCGGGGCAACGCCGGCTATCTGCCCAGTCTGACGGGTAACCTGAACTCCAACGGTGGACTGCAAAGCTTTTACCAGACCTATCTCGATGGGTTACGGCCCCCGCAGCAAGTCAATGGTATCTTCAACCGCACGACAAACCTGGGCGTCAACCTCAACTACACCGTGTTCAACGGGTATGCCCGATCTGCTACATACAGTCAGTTGCAGCAGTTGCTGAATCTGGCCAGCGTAACGACCCGCGCCAATGCCGAAGCGACATTAGCCAGTGTCGCGACGACCTATTACGACGTAATCCGGCAGCTACAGCGGCTGATTGCCTTTAGTCAGGCGCTCGACGTATCCCGCGAACGGCTCGACCTGGCACGGGCAACGTATGAGGTGGGCACGCGCTCGAAAGTCGATTTTCTGAGTGCTCAGGTCGATTATAATGCCGACAGTGCCGCCGTCATTCAGCAGGAGCAGTTTCTCCGTGATGCCAAGGTTACGCTGAATACGCTGCTCGTGCGCGACCCGCAGACGGAATTTGCGATTCGGGATACGATTCTGGTCAATACGAATCTCCAGTTTCAGGCACTGGAGGAATCAATGGCTGGTAACAACCCCTTGCTGGCCACGGCGGTGCTGAACCGAACGATCGCGGACATCGGCATTCGACTGGCGAACGCTCAGCAACTGCCGTTGGTGACCGCGCAGACAGGCTATAACTACCAGTTTGTTGATAACCAGGGCGGCTTCGGTATTCGCACCGGGCGGACAAGCGCGGTGACGTATTTGCTGACGGCTACCATTCCCATTTTCAACGGCTTTAACCTGAAGCGGCAGATCCAGAATGCGAAGGTGAACACGCTTATTGCCCGCGATCAGGAAAGTAATCAGCGGCTGCAATTACAAACGGCCCTGACGCAAACGTACCAGTTGTACCGCAATAGTCTGAAACTGTTGAATCTGGAAGTGCTGAACAATCAATTGGCCAATCAGAACGTCGATATTGCGTACGACCGCTACCGGATCGGTAACTCGACTTTCGTCGAATTTCGCGATGTGCAGCGTACGCTGATCGACGCGCAAACCCGGCTGATCGACGCCGAATTCAACGCCAAAGCCGCCGAAATCGAATTGTTACGGCTTAGCAGTACCATTTCGCAGGCGCTGGTTCAGTAGTCCACCGCGCGACGGAAAACACACGGTGAATTAGTTGGTTAGTAGTAGTAACCAACTGGTTCTCGATCATGCCCTACACTCGAACGGACTATCCCGACTCGCTGAAATACTTCATGGCCCCGGTTCGCAATAAGGCCATCGACATTGCCAATGCGTTGCTGGCCGAAGGAAACGACGATGCCAAAGCGATTGCTATCGCCACCGCCCGCGCGGAAGAATGGGCACTCAAGCGCAGCATAAAAGTCAGAAAGGATAACGCACCGGAAAACCGTTCATAAGGCCGACTATGCAGCAGCCTATTGAGGTTTTCGACTGGCACCGTATTCTGATCAAGGAACTACCCTGGACGTTTCTGGGGGAAGTTGCTTTCCGTACGGTGTTTATGTTTATCATTCTGCTGACGGCGCTCACCGTTTCGGGTAAGCGCGAAGTCCGGCAGCTATCGATTTACGAACTGGTGCTGGTCATCGGGCTGGGCTCAGCGGCTGGCGATCCGATGTTCTACGACGACGTGCCATTGAGCAGTGCCGTAGTCGTCTTCGTAGTCATGATGGCCTGCTATAAACTGGTTACGTACATCAGCGATCATTACGGAAAAGTACGAAACGTGCTGGAAGGAACACCCGTTTACATTGTCGAAGACGGGCGTGTGCTGATCGATAATCTGAAAAGCGAAGACATTACCCGCGAGGAACTGTTTGCTGACTTGCGCGTACAGGGCATCCGGCAGTTGGGACAGGTCCAGACAACGATTCTCGAACCAAACGGGCAGATCAGCGTCTTTCCGTTCAAAGAGGGGGCCGTGCTCGATGGTCTGTCAATCATGCCCAGACTGCTGGATGCGCGTACCGAGCGACTTACCACGCCCGGTACGTATGCCTGTTATACCTGCGGTCACGTCGAGCGTTTCGACCAACCCGTCGACGCGCCTGTCTGTCGACACTGTGGGCAAACCAAGTGGTGTATGACCGTGCGGGATACTTAGGCTACTGCTTTTGTTCGGGCCGCTTTCTTGACGGTGCGCTTTACCTGATCATTCAGAAACTTCAGCAGTAGTTTCTCCACACCATCGAGTCCGTTAGGGCTCGTCTGCCGATAGCGGCCTTTATTCTTGATGTACGGGTTCAGATCACGGCATTCGTAGGCTTCCAGAATTTGCGGGTGGACGTAGTGCTTCCGGCAAACCGTGCGGGTGTTGCCGAGCTTGTGCGATACCTCATCAAGAATTGTGTTGACATTTTTCTTCAGTTCTTTCTCGCTCTCACAAGGCTCCAGCTCGACCAGCAGGCGCAACGCGTTGACGGTACCCGCCCAGGTACGGAAATCCTTGGCTGAGAATTCGTCGCCCATCGTTTCCTGCAAATAGTCATTGACCATCCCGGAGTCGATGGGATGCCGGTTGCCCTCCGCGTCGAAGTATTGAAACAGTTCTTTGCCGGGAATGTCGCGACAGTCTTTCACCAGCTTCGCCAGGCGTGGGTCGTGCAGCGTGATGTCGTGAAAGATGCCCTTCTTACCCTTGAAACTGAACCGGACCTCACCGCCGTCGGCTTTGACGTGCCGGTCTTTTAACGTCGTCAGCCCGTACGATCCGTACTCTTTTTCGTAAGCTGCGTTACCGACGCGAATCAGCGTCTGTTCCATTACGCTGAGCGCGATGGCAATCACTTTGTCTCGATTCAACGTGCGCTGTTTCAGATCTTTCGCCAGACGAGCCCTAAGTTTAGGCAGTGCTTCGCCAAAGGATGTCATTCGGAAAAACTTTGTTTCGCTGCGAATGGCGTTCCAGGCTGTGTGGTATCGATACTGCTTCCGATTCTTCGTATCGATGCCAGTAGCCTGTAAATGACTGTTTGATTTCGGGCTGATCCAGACCCGTTCCCAGGCGGGGGGAAGCGCCATACTCCGAATACGACGTAGCGTATCTTCATCGTCGATGGGTTCACCTTTGGCGTCGGTATACGTGAAATGGTCGCCCGCCTTTCTACGGTTAATGCCTGGAATTGTATCGCTGACGTACAAAAGCCTGGCCGCCTTGGCCGTTTGTACCGGATCGTGCATGAGTTGAGCCGTGTTCATAACGTTGTGTCGCAATAGGATGGTTTGGAAACCGATTGTACACCGATATGGTTTGCGCTGCGCTCAGGGCATTGACCGACCGGTTACCGGGGCTGGGCTGACTTGCCAAAAAACCAGAGGGCCAGGGCGTTGGCGTAGTGATCGAAATCGATTGGGCTCATGACGTTGGTGAAGGCGGGCGCTTTTGTGGCCAGCCCCATCATCATGGCTGCCAGCACAACCCAGAGCCCTCGTTTGTTGCGTTGCAACAGCGCATGCACTGCTATCAGCATCAGCAGAAGAATACCCAGCGAGGGGACGATCGGCGTAAACACCTGTACTTCGGGTAACAGCAGTACGACGAATAGGGCAACGCCTGGAACAACCGTCAGCAGAAAACCGCGCTGACTATAGGTGATCCGGTTGAGTAGCCCCCAGGTAGCGACGACGGCGCAGAAAATGCCCAGACTATCTGCCAGTATGCGCATCGAGCGATGCAGCGGTTCGAGTGATTCCGAGCCCGTGTAATGAAAGACGCCGATGACAGCCCCCAGCGAAACTGTCAGGAAGAAGAATCCCCACAGCAGCCGATTGAAGAAGGGTACCTGCTGAAAAAAGCGCCAGAACACGCCGAAGCCAGTACCAGCCAGTATCGAACTGGAGAGGATGTGCGAAAAAATCATCACGAAATTTAGCAAGATTCGGCTACTTTTGCCCAACTTTTTCGGAGACGACTACGCTGTCAGGAATCGTCGCCATGCTTATTTTCTGGCTGGCTACGCAGGATTATGACAGGGTATGTCGCCGGCCCTAACTGCATCGCCAACGATTTAATAACCAGTCATGAGTGTTTTAGTTAACAAAGACTCCAAAGTAATCGTCCAGGGTTTCACTGGTTCGGAAGGCAGCTTTCACGCCCAGCAGATGATCGAATACGGTACCAACGTGGTTGGTGGCGTAACGCCCGGTAAAGGTGGCCAAACCCACCTCGATCGCCCTGTTTTCAACACGGTCCGTCAGGCCGTTGAAGAAGCGAGTGCGGATACGTCGATCATTTTTGTTCCACCCGCGTTTGCCGCCGACGCCATCATGGAAGCCGCTGATGCAGGCATCAAAGTCATTATCTGCATTACGGAAGGTATTCCAACCGCAGACATGGTTGCGGTGAAGCACTACCTGTCTGACATCAATAAAGACGTAAAACTGATCGGCCCGAACTGCCCCGGCGTAATGACCGCTGAAGAATGCAAGGTGGGTATCATGCCCGGCTTCATTTTCAAGAAAGGTACGATTGGTATCGTTTCCAAGTCAGGTACGCTGACCTACGAAGCGGTCGATCAGCTGACGAAAGCAGGTCTGGGCCAAAGCACCGCTATCGGTATCGGGGGTGACCCAATCATCGGTACGACGACCAAACAGGCCGTTGAACTGCTGATGAACGATCCGGAAACCGAAGCCATCGTCATGATCGGCGAAATCGGTGGGGGCATGGAAGCCGAAGCCGCCCGCTGGATCAAAGCCGACGGTAACCGCAAGCCGGTCGTTGGCTTTATCGCCGGGCAGACAGCGCCGAAAGGTCGTCGGATGGGCCACGCCGGTGCAATTGTCGGTGGCGCTGACGATACTGCCGCGGCTAAAATGGCCATCATGCGCGAGTGCGGTATTCACGTTGTTGAATCCCCCGCTCTCATCGGCGACACGATGCTGAAGGCACTAGGCAAAAATTAATGCGTGAATGAGTGAATGGGTGAATGAGCGATTACGACACAACGCAAAAGAACGGGCCATTTTTCGGCGATTCGATCTTTTGCTTTTTGTCCTATTCACGCATTCACTCATTCTTTCATTCACTCATTCTACCACTGCCCAGCCCCGCAACGAAGGGATCGGACCGGGCGGACAATATTATCCGGTTCACTCGTTTCAGGACGATTTTCAGGTGTTCGATGCCGCTACGCAGGCGTACGTTCCTTACATTCCTGAACTCCATGCCACGCAAACGGCACTCAGTGCTTATGTCGATTTGGAAAGTAACCGGCATTACAAGCTGTTGCTGACTACGAAAGACGATGGCTACCTCTTCATCAATGCCGCACTTCGGCGTAATTTACGAGCTGGTACATGGCTGATACTCGACATCGACAGTCTGTTCCGAGCCTACCGCCGTCCCGAAATTTTTCTAACCGTATACGGGTCACCGGGTGTTGCGGGTAAGCAGCTGTACATTGCCTATCCGCGTTCGGCTGCGCAGAAAACCATCGTACTGCGCGACGACAATCTCAGTGTGCGGCCCCGACCTGTATCGGTCTACACCAACCTGCTGGGTGTAGGCCTACTGATCATACTGGCGTTCTTCGCGTTTCTGTTTTCGTTTCACAACCGGGCGTTCGAACGGTTTTTCAGCCCGCGTGATCTGCTGTCCGTTCGGGCGCAGGAGGAGTCATTTCTGATCGGCAGGCCACTAAGCAGTGTGAATCTGCTGTTTACGCTGGGGCTGAGTTTGCTCACGAGCTACCTGATTATGCTCGCCCAGAGCCACCGTGTCGACGTTTTTTCGGCCCGCTTGTTATTGCCTAACCTGACGCAGTGGGGCGGTGTCGGCACAGAATACGTAGTACTGACGGTGCTGGCATTCGGGGCGCTGATCGGTAAATATGCCTTGATTGACGTGATTAGTGGGCTGTACAAACTCCACGAAATCGCTAATGTCCATTTCTTTAAGATACTTCAGTCGTCGCTGCTGTTCTTCACGTCGATGACGCTGGTACTGCTGGTCATATCCTATAATATTGATCAAACGGTTTGGTCGGAAAACGCGCTGCTGTTTCCCCTAATCGGCTTTTATACAGCACGGGTAGCCTTGCTCTATGTGGTGATCCGGGCGAGTGAGTCTATCAAGAATCTTTATTTATTTTCGTACCTTTGCATCGTCGAACTGATACCGCTCATCATCGGATTGCGCTTCATTCTCTGATGAGCCGGCAGCAGTAATCGCGCTGTCATGACAAACGTAAAGGACTTGCTCCGACGGCGCGAAGACAGCCATTTGACGAACCGAGCGTACCAGACTCAATGAACGAGACCAATACCGCACAAACCCAAAATCGAGAGACGAAAGTTAACCGGTTGCTAGTATCTCAATCGCGACCTGCAGACGAAAAGTCTCCTTACTTTGATCTAGCCTCTAAATACAATATTCAGGTCGAATTCCGCCCGTTTATTCAGATACAGGGCATCTCGTATAAGGACTTTCGCAAGCAAAAAGTTAATATTCTGGATCATACGGCCGTTATTTTCACCAGCCGTAATGCCATCGATCACTTTTTCCGCCTGTGCCAGGAAGGGCGGGTTGAAGTGCCAGCCGACATGAAGTATTTCTGCATCTCGGAGCAGACAGCCAACTACCTACAGAAGTACATCGTCATCCGGAAACGGAAAATATTCACCGGTACCAAAACGGCCGCTGAGTTGTTCGATCTGATCAAAAAGCACAAGAACGAGAAGTTTCTGTTCCCGTGCTCCAATATCCGGCGAAACGATATTCCCGAATTCATGGATACCAGCGGGCTGCATTTCACCGAAGCAGTTATCTACGAAACCGTCGCTACCGATCTGTCGGATATCGATATTCATCAGTTCGACATCATCGCGTTTTTCAGCCCATCCGGTATTGCGTCGCTGTTGGCCAACTTCCCTAACTTCGAACAAAACGGTACACGTCTGGCCGCCTTCGGCCCCACGACGGCGAAAGCCATCGTCGACGCCGGTCTGCACCTCGATATAGAAGCACCACTACCCAATGCGCCGTCGATGACCGGCGCGCTGGAGCTGTACATCAAGAAAGTAAACGGCTGATAACCGCTTACACTATGTTTAGCCGGCAGACGGATAGGATATGGGTTCAGTAACTCATTTTCTGTCCGTCTGCCGTTGTTTTTGGCTCAATAAAGTGGTGTCCCGGGCGTTTATTTGTATACTGCAACGGTCTTTAGCGCGCAACAACCGAAGTCGTAACTGAGTATTCTGATTACTAAGGGTTTCGGTCGAGTGCCGGCCCCGCCTGACCTGATTTGCCTGAACAGTCTATGATTCGCACAGTTTACCGCCTTACTTTTCTGTTACTACTCGCCGGGGCCGGCCCGACGCTGGCGCAGCAGGAACCGCAGTTGAGTATGTACATGTACAATCCGCTATACTACAACCCGGCCGCAGCTGGGTCGGAAGGCGTATCACGGATTCAACTGACACAGCGTACGCAGTACCTCGGTTATCAATCAATCGGGAGTAATGATGAGGCCGTTCAAAATTCACAGGTGCTGTCATTCAACATGCCCCTGGCCGGAATCAAGAGCGGAATCGGTATTTATGTATTGAATGACAAAGCTGGTCCGAACATCAACCAGTCGGTACAGGCGTCGTATGCGTACCGTTTGCCCTTGAAAAGTGGAACACTGGCACTGGGTATCCAGGCCGGGTTGTTTAATAAAGGATTTGACTTCGGCCTGTTTCGACCGGAAGTACCCGATCCACTTGTGCCGTCCGGCCGTGTAACGCAGGCGCGTCCTGACTTTGCTGCCGGTGTGTATTATAACACGACCGATTACTGGGTAGGGGTAAGTATGAACCACCTCAATCGGGCAGAGTATACCCTTGGTACGGCTACGTCTACGCTGCCTTTAAACCCGAATGCTTACCTGACGGCGGGTTACCGGCTGGGCGTTGGCTACGATATCGATATTCAGCCATCTATTCTGATTCAGTACAGTACCCTGGGCGGTATCCGTGACTCACAGGCTACGCTGAACGTCGTCGGTACATACGCGAATCGGTTCTGGGCGGGGGTAGGGTACCGGCTCCAGGAGTCCGCTCTGTTTACTGGGGGGATCAACTTCGGTCGGGCTCGATTTGGCTATTCACTGGATTTGGTACTGGTAAGTACGCAAGCCCGGAGTCTGACATCGCATGAACTCATTCTGGGGTATGCACTGCCAGCGCCGGACGCTCGTAAAAAGCCGATCGTACGAACGCCCCGTTTCCGGTATTAATCCATTATATAACAGGATTGTACAGGCGTAGTAGCGGAGTATCCCAACAGTTTGGCAATATTGTTGTTAGGCAGAATGCCGTTAGCGACGTATTTTTGAGGATGACCGGGCTGTCAGTGTCGTAGTGGCGTCACTTACAATTTACTTAAGCCACATTAAAGAAATAATGGGCATTCGTACGGCAGCATACAATAACCAAACGGATTTTCGTTTTTAGACTGGTCTCGCACAGCAAGGTAAAAGATAACCGATAAATGAACAAGTACAGCAGCTTTACAGTCAACGCAACCCGGGGGGTGATGGTAGTGGCCGTGATTCTGGTTATGCAGAGTTGTGGCTTCGTCAAATCAAAGTTTGGCGGCAAGGGTGGCAAAGGGGGCGAAGTAGGCGTCACCAATGGTGAGATAACAGCTACTGCACGTAAAGGCTATCGCCAGAATACGCCCTACGGCATGGTACTGGTCCCATCGGGATCGTTCATTATGGGGCAGGCCGACGAAGATGTGGCTGCGACCCAGATCAACATGAACCGTCAGGTAACGATCAGTTCGTTCTATATGGACGACGCAGAAATATCGAATCATAAGTACCGGCAATATGTGAATGCATTGTTGGCTGACTCCGTGTCGACGTTAGGCGAGGAGGAAATCATGGCCAAGTATTATCCGGATACAACGGTATGGAAAAACGACTTTACGTACCACAACGGCGATCCGATGCTGGAATACTACTTCTCGCACCCTGCCTTTGACACGTACCCGGTAGTGGGTGTGAGCTGGAAAGCAGCGCAGCACTTCAGTCAGTGGCGCACCAACCTGCTGAACGATCATCAGGCGAAAGAAGGCCAATTCAGTTCGCCCCGTTTCCGGCTTCCCTCGGAAGCAGAGTGGGAGTGGGCCGCCCGTGGCGGTAAAAACGGTGCTAAATACCCTTGGGGTAACCCATACGTAGCCAACGGTAAAGGTTGCTACCTGGCCAATTTCAAACCACAGCGCGGTAACTTCGACGCCGATGGTTATCCGTACACGGCACCGGCAAACGCCTACAACCCAAACGATTACAACCTGTACAACATGGCTGGTAACGTCGCCGAATGGTGCCGTGACGCCTACGCTGATAACTCGAATGCAGTGGTGTGGGATATGAACCCCGACAACCAAAACGCCGACGAGCCACGCAAAGTAGTCCGGGGTGGTTCCTGGAAAGATATTGCGTATTATCTGGAAACGGGTACGCGTTCCTACGAGTACGAAGATCAGAAGCGCTCGTATATCGGATTCCGTTGCGTAATGGATAACCTTGAAGGCCGTACGGCATCGGCACGTGGTGGCCGGGCAAGTGGCAGCCGGTCGAGCAAGAGTAGCAAAAAGGCGTCTAAGCAGACGAAAGCATAAGCAGAAAAAGCACATAGCGCTGAACGGCAGATAGCACACGAACCATCTGTCGTTCAGCGTTTGAGTATCAGACAAAAGATAAACAACTCAATAAACCGTTACCATGGCATCTGCAAAGTCCACCAATTTCTTCTGGGATCGTTTAGTACCAACTATTTATAGCGCCGGTGCCGCCGTTGTGGTACTTGGAGCAATGGCCAAAATTCAGCACATCTCGTCGTTAGGCTGGCTGCTGACAGCCGGTCTGATTACAGAGGCTGTGATCTTTGGTTTGTACGCCTTGCAAAGCTTTCTGTTTCCCGTCGCTTCGGACGCATCGGGTTATGCCTGGGAGCGTGTTTACCCCGAATTGGCCGACGACTACAAAGGTGAAGCCCGCAAGCCCGCCCCACAAACCAACGGTCTGACTGGCAACATGGATCAGATGCTGGCCCAGGCCAAAGTTACGCCCGACGTATTCGAGCGCTTAGGAACGGGTTTCCGCAGCCTGAACGATACGGTATCGAAACTGTCTGACTTGACGGACGCGACAGTGGCTACCAATGATTACGCCCGTAATGTGAAATCGGCATCTAGCTCGATCAGCGAGATGAACAAGTCGTACGGGACAGCAATCACGGCGATGAACTCGATGGCCGACGCCACGACCGACGCTAAAGATTACCGCGACCAGTTCCAGCGTGTTACGAAAAATATGGGTGCCCTGAACGCGGTATACGAACTGGAGTTGCAGGATACAAATAAGCACCTGAAAGCGATGAACGCCTTCTACGGTAGCATGACGAGTGCTATGGAGAACATGGCCGATGCAAGCCGGGATGCGCAGCAATTCAAAGGTGAAATGGCGAAACTGACGGGTAACCTGGCATCGCTGAACAATGTCTACGGCAGCATGCTGACGGCTATGCGCGGTAGCCAAGCCATGTAAATGAGTTGGAAAGTTAGGGAGTCGTAGGGTTGTAAAGTTGCTGGCGCGTTACGTGCGCTGCCGGATGGCAACTTTACAACGCTGCGTCTCTATAACTCGGCAACTGCACAATTCCACAACTCCAAAATAGTATAACCTAGCTACAATTCATGGCAGGCACAAAAGAGACACCCCGTCAGAAGATGATCGGGATGATGTATCTGGTACTGACCGCGCTGTTGGCCCTTCAGGTCACCTCGGCCATTCTGGATAAGTTCGTCTTGTTAAATAACAGCCTGGAGCAGTCAACCGCTGCGGCCAGCAAAGTCAACCAGTCAACTGTTGATAACATCCGCGCTACTGTTGAGAAATCCGGTAACCGCGCTACCGATCTCGCCATTGTTAAACAGGCTGAGGAAGTTCGTAAGCAAACAGCCGATGTAATCGCGCAGATGGATGCGCTGAAAGAACGGATCGTTAACGAAGCGGGCGGTGGTACCGACGAAGCCGGTAATATCCGGAACCTGAGCGAAGAAGAGAAAGTCGCGCAGATGATGGTTGGTCCCAACCACAACGGAGAGGCATACAAACTGAAAAAGCAACTCGACGATTACACGGCCGGTCTGTCGAAGTATTCGAATGCGAAATACCCATCGCTGGCGCTCGACGGCAAGGATGATCCCATCTCCAGCCGTTCGCCTGAACAACGGACGAAAGACTTCGGTGAACTGAACTTCGCCCAGACCCCGGTACCAGCTGCTCTGGCGGTATTGAGTCAGCGGCAGACGGACGTTCGCCGGATTGAAGGCGAAGTACTCGACGTACTGGCCAGCAAAGTCGGTGCGCAGGATGTTAAGTTCGACAAGATTCTGGCCATGCTGAGCATGGATTCGAAAGTCGTAGTTGCCGGTACGAAGTTCAAAGGACAGATGTTTCTGGCTGCTTCGTCGTCGGGTATTCAGCCACGCATGAGCCTGAACGGCGCTCCCGTTCGGATGCAGGACGGACAGGGAATTATCGAGTTTACAGCACAAGGCGGTTCGTATGACAAGAACGGTCTGGCCCGCCGGACACTGACGGGTGCGATCTCGTACCAGACGGCCAATGGCCTGAAAACGGTACCACTCTCGGCCGAATATTTCGTGGCGAAACCTTCGTATCAGGTAGAAACCGGAACGATGCCTCCGCTGTACCTCGGTTGTGCAAACAAGCTGAGCATTCAAAGCCCGCAACTCGGTGCCCTCTGGAACCCAAGTTTCTCAGCTGATGGCGCGCAGGTTATCCAATCGGGTGAAAAAGGTAAGATTACTGTCGTACCAAGTTCAGCACAGGTAGCGCTTAATATCAGCAACTCGGGTAGCCTGCTGGGTACGGAGCGCTTCCGGGTAAACCGGGTTCCAAAACCAACGCTTGAGTTCTACGTTGGCGGTACGAAAGTCGGTGATCCCCGTGGTGTACCCGCCGGTCAGGCGCGTAGTGTACGGGTGAACGCCGTTGCTGATGAAAGCTTCCGCAACTACTCGCCAGATGACGCCAATTTCCGGGTGACGGGTATCACCGTTATTCTGGCCCGTGGTACACGCAAAATCGGTCAGGTGAACCTGGGTCCAGGTGGTGGTTCGTTAGGGGCGCTTGCGGCTGATATTCAGCCTGGTGATCGTCTGGCAATCACTGTTGACGGTGTACAGCGTCGGAACTTTAAAGGCGACATCAGCGAAGTTTCGATTGGCAATCCGCTGCAAAACGTATCCCTGTACTAATTGACACTAAAGCGCGCGTGTTTGGCGTTATAACCGCGAGCAACAGACGCAACACAAAAGGTCAACATGAAACAATTGAAAACGATGGCTGTGACCGCTGCAATGCTGGCGGTCGCCGGTGGCGTGGCGATGGCACAGGAGAAGTCGAGCACCGGGACAAACCCGCTATCGGTTCGGCCTGTCAACGATAATGACATCATGATGAAGAAAACTCTTTGGCGTCGGATCGACCTCAAAGAGAAGCAGAATCAGTCGATGTTCTCGAAGAATAACGAAATATCAAAGTACCTGATCGAAGCGGTAAAAGCTGGTTTGATCGATGCGTATGAGAATGATTCGGTAGCGACCAAGCTGACGATGGATAAATTCCAGAAGCGGATGATCATGCCGAACTCACAACCTCAATTGTCGGCGGAAGAGATCGCGGCTGGCTTCGGTAACGAAACCACCAACGGTAATTCAGACGGCTGGGGCGATACAAAAAAGAAAGACAACAAGACGACCGCAAAACCAGCTGATGATGGCTGGGGAACGCCTAAATCGTCGGCTGCCGCCAAAGCCCAACCGGCTGATGATGGCTGGGGAGCACCAGTAAAGAAAAAATCGTCGGTTGCAAAAGGCAAAAAAGGCAAAGGCAAGGCAGCGCCCGTTGTTGAAGCGCCAAAGCCTGATACCGTCGCTAAAGCTGCTCCAGTCTTTATGGGCGACGAGTATTTCGCCAAGGAATTCAATGTCATGGAGATCAAGGAAGACTGGATCTTCGACCGGAAGCGTTCGCGTCTGTACTACGACATTCAAACGGTAACAATCTTCCTGCCGTCTGACAAAAATGCAGCTGGTGTAGAAACGCCATTGGCAACGTTCAAATACAAAGATCTGGACAAGCTGTTCCGTTCGGACCCGAAGAAGTTTATCTGGTATAACCCACAGAACCAGGCTCAGCACAAAAATCTGGCTGATGCGTTCGACCTTCGCCTGTTCTACGGTCGGATCACGAAAGTTGCCAACCCTGGCGATGCTGATCTGGTCGGTATGTACGGCGACAAGGAAGGGCTGATGAAGTCGTACCAAACAGAGTACGAACTGATGGAAACCGAACACGGTCTTTGGGAGTACTAAGAAGTTACATGCATGGAGAAAGGCGAGTCGAGAGACCCGCCTTTCTTTGTTTATATGTAGCCTGGACGTCCACGTCCGGGTGGACATGATAGCGGCCAACAAAGCTGTCGCCCAACATAGTTGCCCTGATGGGCATCCAGACGTCCACGTCTGGGCTACACTACTGCTTCAGCACGGTAAGCTGCGTGCGTTGGTCGCCCTGTTTGACTATCATAAAATAGGTGCCTGCCTGCACCGTCTGTAGGTTTACGGCCTGTTGCAGGCGATCCGTCGTTTTCGAAAATTGGAGTTGATGGACTGTTCGCCCGGCGGCATCGATCACTGTTAAATTGACAATGCCCCGGTAAGCACCGTCAAGCGCAACGATAGCCTGGTCGTGTACTGGATTGGGCGACAGCGTTACTGTGCCCATGGATGGCTCGTTGATAGCCGTTACCAGGTTCGGAACGACGGAAAAAGGGAATAGACCCGCTTCGGGTGTTGTTTGTTTTGTGGTTGTGTAGAGATGAAACGCGCCCGGCTCCAGCGTTACCGATTGATTAACGTCACTCACCTGCACGGCCTGACCGCTGAAATGGTGGTACCAGGTACCGGTGCTAGGCATGCCAAGCGACACTGTTTGCGGACGGGTATCGAAATTGCCGATCAGGAAAGCCGAACCAGTTGGGCTACGTACTGTCAGTCGTTTCACCGTGCCGGAATAATCAGTGGTGAAGTCGGTAGTCGCAAACGCCGGGACGACCGTTCGCAGCCGGAACAGCTCAGCATAGACCTTGTAAAGCTTCTGTCGATCTGCGTTCTGGTAATAGTCCCAGCGCACGGGTTTGGCGGCTGTACGGCAGTCGTCGCGAATCGTCGTGCCGTCGGAGCAGGTGTTGATGGATAGGTCATAGCCTAATTCGCCAAACTGCCAGATCATCTTCGGGCCGGGCGTCAGCAATAGGAAAGCAGCTGCCAGCTTAGCCCGGTCGAGGGCCGTTGATAGGGTTCGTACCGAATAAGTACCGCTGGTCTGTCCGGTCTGTTTCATATCGTAGACCAGCCGTTCTTCGTCGTGGCTCTCAGCATAGCCGATTAGGTTGGGCTGGTTGAAGCCGCGCTTCTGGTACGAAAGTCCTGAAAGATCAGCGCTAGCCGGGCGTAGCGCGTTGCGAAAATCGTAGTTGTGATTCCCCCACAGTAGCATCCCGTAATCCGCCAGTTCTTTTTCTTCCTGCGCGTCGGCGAAGTGCTCCAGAATGACATAGGCCGATTTGTCGACGGTGCGTATCTGGTCGTAAATACGCTTGAGAATAGCAACCCGACTGGCGTCGTACGCACTCCACAAACTCACGTTGTTACCGGAGTTGGTCTGGGTGAACCCTTTCGATAGATCGAATCGGAATCCGTCGACTTTGTATTCTTGTAGCCAGTATGCGCAGACCCGGTCGACAAAAGCGTTGGTCGCTGGGCTTTCGTGGTTGAAGTCGAAGAAAACGCTGTACGGGTGCGTCGTCTGCTGGTTAAAATAGGGGCTGTCGGCAGACGGCTGACTGCCATTCCAGTACAGTTTGACGTACGGAAACTCGTAATCGGTCTGATTGAAGACAACGTCGAGTACGATGGCGATACCCTGTTGATGCGCTGCGTCGATGAATGTTTTCAGCGCGGTTTTCGTGCCATACGCTTTGTCGGGCGCGAGGTAAAAGATTGGGTTGTAGCCCCAGGAATCGTTGCCCGTAAACTCCATCACCGGCATCAACTCGATGGTATTGATGCCCAGCCGTTTCAGGTAGGCCAGGCTGTCCGTCAGCGTCTGATAGGTACGCGACTGGACAAAATCGCGGACAAGCAATTCGTAGATCGCCAGTTTGTTGACGGCCGGTCGCTGAAAGTTGGTGGCCTTGAACACGTACGGCGTCTGATTCGTCTGTAGCACCGATACGATGTTGGTCGGTGCTTTGTCGGGGAAGGCTTTCAGCGATGGATAGGTGTTGGTCGGAATGTACTTGTCGTTGTTACGGTCGAGAATTTTGTCGGCGTAGGGATCGGCGGTAGCGATGGCCCCGTCGACCAGGTACGCGAAGGCTACTTCCTGGCCTGCTGGCAGGCCCGTTATTTCCAGCCAGTAGCGATTACCGTCCGGCGTTCGTTTCATCAAATAAGCCGGTCGCATGGCCCAGTCGTTGAACTCACCCAGCAGATGCACGAACGTCTTTTGGGGGGCATAAAGGACCAGCGTAGCCGTCGTCGCACCGGTGTAGTTGATACCGTCCTGTAAGCCGGCCGGCAGCGCAGCTACAGTCGGTTGCGGACGAACGGTAAATCGAAACGTGTCGGCGACAGACTCCGGCGAGGGGCGATCCAGGTCGATAGCTTGGGCGATCACCGTTCGTTGCTGTCCCGGATTGGTACCGGCCGACAATACCGTCCGCAGTGAGTCGGTGTTGGTTAGGGTGAGTGTTTTCTGACCATCGACCGTTAAGCTGAGCGTTGCCTTCCGGGAGGCCTTGTATCGCACCGTAATCAGTTGATTCGTGTCGACAAAAAAAGAGGAAGCTGTTGGCTGTTGCCGCAGCAGGCTCAGCCTGTTGTCGTAGATCGGAATAACGAAATCTTCGGTCTGCGCCTGTCCGTTCCCGCTTTTTAGCAAGAGCCCTAGCTGCCGGATAGGCGTATTAGCGGGAACGCCAAAATAAGTACGGGGAACCAGTTTTATTTGCCAGCGATCGTTGCCCAGCGCCGTCATACGACCCGGTGTAAACGGCTGGCCAAAATTGGTTTGTCCCGCAGGCTGAAATTCGAACGCATTACCACCCTGCACTGAGCCGGCTCCCGACCACAGGTACACATCATCGGTTTTTCCCAGTAAGCCCTTAGCCCGACCGTCTTTGGCCTGCTTTAGATCGAAAACCAGGGTTAGCTCGGCATCGGCCGTCGGGAACGTTGGTTGCGTCGTTACGACCTGCGCCTGCGTACTGGTGATAGTCGCTATGAAAAGAACTATTCGTAGAAAATATTGCATAGGATTGGCGCTAGTTGCGCAAACCTACGCTTTTCATAGACCAGTTGTATAGGATTTTAACAGCTGATAAACCCGATGCGTAGGCAGTCCCATAACCGTGTAGAAAGACCCGTCGAGCCGCTCGATGCCGACCAGACCGATGAAGTCCTGCGCCCCGTACGAACCGGCCTTGTCGAACGGATGACAGGTATGAATATAGTAGGTGATTTCGTCGTCGGTCAGCGGGGCAAACGTAACCGTGGTTTCGTCGGTAAACGAGTGCATGACAGGCGCTTGGCTGTCGGCTGCGGGGGCGAGCAGACAGACGCCCGTGCGGACCCGGTGCGTCTGGCCGGCTAAGGCCGATAGCATCCGGCGCGCGTCTGCTTCGTCGGCCGGTTTGTTGAGGATTTGGTTGTCCAGAATGACCACGGTATCGGCGCATAGTACCAGCCGATCACCCAAATCGTCGACAAACTGTTCGGCTTTCTGACGGGCTAGGTATTCGGCCACGTCATCGGCTGGCAGGTCGGCTGGGAATGACTCGTCGGTGGGGCGAACCTCGATCGTAAAAGTAAAGCCAGCATCGGTCATTAACTGCCGACGGCGGGGGGAGCCGGAGGCCAGAACGAGGGGGTAGCGAAGTTGGTGCATGCAGATTATAGGCTGTAAACAGACAAAAATAGAACACTACCCTTGCTTTCTGCGTACCTTGATGGGAAACCTTACGTCCTGTATGACCATTCGTGCCGCAACGCTGGCCGATAGCGAAACCGAAGCCCAGCCTGCTCAGCCGACCATGCGACCGGTATTCGGCTCACCGCATAACCCGGCCGAACGTATTAAATGAATATAGGCAGTCAGCCTAGAGCCGAAGTGGCATTTTAGCCGTATGTAACGCGGTTGGACCGTTCTTTGCACAACGCGTAGCCAATGCCCCACAAAGATTAGTTACCTATCTACTAAACCGATCGCTCAAAACGGGGTCTTATTGCTGTAATACCTGTTATGAACAACCTGTACCTGACCGGGCTTCCACGACTCCGCCATTTGCTGACGGGGCTGCTGCTGCTTTGGCTGGTGGCAACGACAGGCTGGGCGCAGATAACACCCGACACGACTAAACTTCCCCCCGTGGGCGTTGACCGGCGTACCGACTCGCTGTCGAGTAAACACTCGCGGGTTATTGCCGACAGCGTACTCAAGCAGCGCGACAGTGTGTTTTACTCCGGGTTGAAACGACGTATGTACAAGCACCGGCTAACCCGGCAATTGTACGACGCTGTTTTCCACGACGTATACAACAGTCAGCAAAGCACGGGCGAGGTCAGTACGATTGAAGTCAACCCATTCAAAGATTTCGAAGGCCGTGTCATCGGCGACATCTACATCCGACGGCTGGGTGTATTCGGGCAATCGGTGTACGATACGCTGCGGCAATCCGACAACTGGCTGGAACGCACGGCCAACAAACTGCACGTCAACACGCGCGAACGCGTGATCCGGCGGTATCTGCTGTTTCGCGAGGGCGACGCGCTGAACTCAACCACCCTGCGCGATAACGAGCGGCTGCTGCGAACGACGACGATTTTTCACGATGCGCGGATTCTGGTCGTGCCCCGAACGGGTAGCCGACAATTTGTCGACGTTTACGTGATTACGCAGGATGTCTGGTCGCTGGAGCCCAACGGGGGCGTCGGTTCGCTGACGCAGTTCAACATCGGTTTCGATCAGCGTAACGTGCGGGGGCTGGGGCATCAGCTGTTTGCCCAGTTCGCGTATACGGGTACCGATCCCCGGCAGCAGGCCGAGTACCAGAGCCGTTACACCATTCCGTTCATCGGCAAAACGTTTGTAACCGCGCAGGCGGAGTTTCTGTATCTGCGCGATCTAAAGCAGGGGGCCATACGTCTGTATCGCCCATTCATTACGCCGGACACCAAATATGCCGGGTCGATCGAACTGACGCACACGCAGATCAACAGCCGGGTTGTCATGCGCGATGACAGCGTGGAATACATTCCATTGCGGTACAATTATTCCGACGTTTGGTTCGGTCGGTCGTTCCGGCTGTTCTTCAGCGAAGGCGATTCCAGCGTGCGCGGCCGGGCCCGGCTGATTCTAGCCGTACGGAATACGAATTACCAGTATCTATGGCGACCGCCGGTAACCAACGATTCGAACCAACTCTACCAGAATAGCCGGACAACCCTGTTTAGTCTGGGATTTTCCCGCCGTAAATACGTCCGCGACGTACTGATTTATGGCTTCGGTCGTACGGAGGACGTACCGGTCGGGCGAACCGTCTCCGTGATTTACGGCTTCGACAACGCTGAACTGGGTCGGCGTACGTATGTCGGACTGAATTATTCGCAGGGTAGCTACATCAAGAATCTGGGGTACCTCTATGGGCTGGCCAGCCTGGGGGGGTACATCCGCAGTGCGACCGTTCAGCAGGGCGTGCTATCGTTCGAGTCCAATTACTTCAGCCCCTTGCTGCCCACCGGCTGGGGCAACATGCGTCAGTTCATCAATGCCCGCTACACCACAGGGATCAACCGATTCAACAATGAGTATATATCATTGAGTAGTTCGGGTAGTGGTATTAATACGGATGGTATCGGTATCAACAACGACGCCCTGCGTGGTACGCGACGATTGGTGCTCAACATTGAGAATATTCTGTTTTCGAAACTCAACGTAGTCGGCTTCCGGATTGCCTTCATCACCTTTGCCAATCTGGGTATGGCCAGTTTTCCGGAAAAGCCGTTGCTGCAAAGCACACTGTATCAGGGATATGGCATCGGGTTTCGGCTACGAAACGAAAATCTGACATTCAATAGTTTTCAGATTCGGCTGTCGTACTATCCGAATATTCCGAACAATACGATTCCGTTCCGACAGGCGTTTGAAGGCGTACCGGCGCTGCGATTCCGTGATTTCGACCAATCGGCCCCCCAAATAATTCCCTACCAGTAATTGGGCTGACTATGAGTAATATATGCATATGTTTTTGGGAAACGTACGGAGTAGTGGAACGTTTTTTTGTATATTGTGTTGGTACATTAGATGCAATTGTAGTAGCTTTGCGCCATGACAATAGAAGAGGACATCAAACAGACCGCGCCCTTTCGGACGCCCTATCATCGGGTGATGGTCAACCTGATGTATACCAGCAACTGGGTGAGCGATAGCCAGGCCCGGCTGCTTAAACCATTCGGCCTGACGCTTCAACAGTATAACGTACTCCGAATTCTTCGCGGCCAGTATCCCAACCCCGCCAAGGTAACCGATATCACCGAGCGGATGCTCGATAAAATGTCGAACGCGTCGCGGCTGGTTGATAAACTGGTGTCGAAAAAACTGGTCGTTCGTACCGAGTGCCCTAGCGACCGCCGGGCTGTCGACGTAGTCATCACCGAACAAGGGCTTGCGCTGCTGAAACGACTCGACACGTATCAGATCAAATGGGATGAGAGTCAGGAGAAGAAGCTGACCGAAGAGGAAGCGAACCTGCTAAGTAGCCTGCTCGACCGGCTGCGCACTGAATAAACCGCATTACCAATCAATTCATACAACCAGTTTACCTGTACAAACCAATGAAAACTCGTCAATTCCTGGCTGGCCTGACGGCCGTCGTTCTGCTGGCTGGTGCATCGGCATTCGTAGCTCCGGGCAAAAAAGCAACCACCTACAAAGCCGACACGCAGAAAAGCGTTATGGGCTGGAACGGTAAAAAAGTGACCGGTGAGCACTCGGGCAACGTAAAACTGAGCGAAGGCACCCTGACAACCGACGGCGGCAAACTGACCGGTGGTATGTTCACCTTCGACATGAACAGCATTACCTGCACTGACCTGACCGATGCTGGCTACAACGCGAAATTCATCGGCCACATCAAGTCGGAGGATTTCTTCAACACAGCGAAATTCCCTACGTCGACCTTCAAAATCACGAAAGTGACGCCAAAAGGTGGCAACGCGTACGACATTACCGGCAACATGACCATCAAAGGTATCACCAACGCCGTAACGTTCCCCGCAACGGTGAAAATGAACGGCAACACGATTGAAGCCGATGGTAAAGCAACGCTCGACCGGACCAAATACGACATCCGTTACGGGTCGAAATCGTTCTTCGAAAACATCGGTGACAAAGCCATCTACGATGACTTCACCGTCGACATGAAGATCGTTGCGTCGAAATAAGCGTTAGTCAACGCGTTAATGAAAACGGCCCCGGTATCAGACGATACCGGGGCCGTTTTGCTAGAGCCTGTGGACATTCACAGTAACAATATCATGCTTGACGCCAAATAGACCATCGCTAAAAAGCTGGTAGCGGTCTTTTCGTAGCGAGTTGC
>NZ_PVTE01000031.1 GCF_003002825.1 Spirosoma oryzae
GATCAAGTGGCCGAAGCCGAGTTGTCCTACTTGTAGTCCAAAGATATGAAAAAAGTCCTATCTCAAAAGTTGCTTTTCACGACAGTACCAGCGGTGAGGCCTGCCGACCGGCGTCAGTTAGCCCAATGGATGGTCAACGCCAAAGCGTTCAGTCAACGCCGGGCCTGCCGAGTATCGGGTTTGGCGCGATGTAGCTATGACTATCAAGCCAAACGACGCTCTGATCAGCCCGTTGAGCAGGCCATTGAAGACATTACTCGCCGGCACCCAGGCTGGGGCTTCTGGCGGCCGCCGCGCGGAAAGTTCATCACCGCTTGCGACGGTTGGGAAAGGCCTTCAACCACAAGCGGGTTTGGCGCGTGTACCGCCAGATGGGACTAAGTTTACCTCGTCGCAGTCGTAAACGGCTACCCGCTCGACTACGCCAGCCCCTCACGGTGCCGACAGCAGCAAATCAGGTGTGGTCGTTAGATTTTATGAGCGACGCGCTGCGAGACGGACGTCGATTTCGAACATTAAATGTGCTGGACGATTACAATCGGCAAGCCCTAGGAGTAGAAATCGACTACTCTTTACCGGCTGGACGGGTGATCCGACTACTACAACGGCTAGTAGATGTTTATGGGGCACCGGCCAAACTACGCTGTGACAACGGTCCGCGCGGCGGCCGCCAGAATTTATCAGTGCAGTGCTAAGCGAATGGTGTGAACAGCAGGGCGTTGAATTGTATTGGATTCAGCCAGGCAAGCCTACCCAGAATGCATACATTGAGCGGTTCAATGCGGGGCCGCCCGTGCGGGAGTTTCCGTCGGGAGGTGCTCAACGCGTATTTATTCGCCAACTTAGCGCAAGTGCGCGAGGTCGTTGATAGATGGCTAGACGACTATAACACTAAACGGCCGCATCAGGCCTTGGGGTTTTTAACACCCAAAGAGTTTAAAGAAGCGGCTTAGACTCTAACCGCAACTGGCATACGAAATAGGGAATAGCACAACTGCAAAGGAACCATCGATGAGGTGTCGAAACAGAAGAGTATAGTACTTCCCAAATCTGGGGAGTACTATAAATTCAATGACACTATTTACGCCCCCCCCCAATATCAAAGCCAAGACGAACGCCGACGTACGAGCTTTTCGAGGTAAATTCAAGGCTCGTGTTGGTTAGTGAATAAACATGGGTTGGAATGGCATTGTACTCTACACTAGCAACAAAGTGACCGACTTTGATTCCGCCACGTAGCATTCCCCCTGGCGTATTGTAACTAGTGACAGGTAGCTCGGCTTTAGTCTGGTTCTGATCGATGACTATTAGACCAGCCGAAGACATGGCAAATAACCCGGCACCGATCCCTAAAAAGGGACGTGTGTTGGATTCGCCTAATGGATTAAATAGATACGTGACTGTTAGGACGGCGGACCCAATACTTGACACAGTGCCTGTGGCGGTATTACTGTTACCACTATTGTTATCCCAAGTGACCCCACGTACCAATAAAGCCGATTCCAAACGTAGGCCCAGATCAAGTCGTGGACTGAGCGCATACTTTGGCTCAAGACCAATCAATAGGCCCGCTGACAAACCGGGGCCTGTTGGCTGAGCATAACCCAACGACAGGTTTACTTTAAAGGCTTTATGCTCTTGAGCATGAGTTAAGGTAATGCTGGTGACTGAAAGAATACTGAGCAATGTAATGCTAACTAATTTGTTCATTGTCTATTTATGTTTTTGTAACTCTATAGATACGTTGCCATGAGCATTTGGTTACCAGTAGCACACCAAATGGCTAGAAAATACGCTGAATGTATTGAGTTAATACATGAATAGGCTAGCATCAATGCGCAGATTCTTTCCTTTGTCGCTGGATAGGATATAATGCTCCCCAATAACTGGACAGGTCTGATAGCTTGAATTCTTTAGCTTAGACCTACAAAATGTCCAACAATGCCTAAATCAATCCGGCGCGTCCACGACGCACAATTCAAAACCAAAGTCGTCCTCAAAGCCTTCAAAGGGGTCAAGACGCTGGCCCAACTCAGCACCGAGTTTGGCATTCATGCTCAACAGATTACCGAACGCTCCGGCGTCCCGGTGGAAGCGTCAGGCACTCGTTGGGATGCCAACGCTGTTCGAGTCGGGAGCGGTCAAGCCAGGGCTGGCTACAGAGCAGCGAGAGCAGATCGAAGCCCCTCTCTTTCAACAGATTGGTCAGTTGAAAGCGGCCGCCGCGCGATCGAAAACGACTGGCTCAAAAAAAAAATACGGACGAGTTAGGCACGGATCGACGGCACTTGATCGAACCTGCCTATAAGCAATTGAGCATCAGTCAGCATTGTGATTTGCTGGGTATCGCCCGGTCGAGTTACTACTACCAGCCGTTGGGGGAGTCGACAGAAAATCTGGCCCTCATGCTTCAGATTGATAAACTCTTTACTGCCCGGCCTGAAATGGGTATTCGCCGACTACAAAAGGAGTTGGCCACTGAAGCCAACCCGGTCAATGTCAAGCGGGTTCGTCGACTGACCAGGCTGATGGGATTGGAGGCTGTTGGTCCCAAACCTAATTTGTCGAAGCCGCAGATCGGTCATACGATCTATTCGTATCTGTTAAAAGGCGTTAATATTAAACGAGTTGATAAAGTCTAGTCAACCGATATTACTTATGTGCCGATGGCCAGTGGGTTCTTGTACCTCTGTGCGGTCATTGACCGCCCGGCGGCCCGGTGGTAAAGCCGCTATATCTTGAGCTGGCGGCTAAGTAACACTCTACTGGCTGATTTTTGCATCGATGCGCTTGATGAAGCCTTAACCAAGTGGGAGCAGCCGGAGATTTTCAATACCGATCAGGGGAGTCAGTTTACCAGCTATCTCTTTGTCAATCCGTTGATAGACAGAGGGGTGAAGGTAAGTATGGACTCGAAAGGCTGTGCTTTGGATAACATCTTCATTGAACGGTTTTGGCGAACACTTAAATACGAGCATCTTTATTTGCGTGCCTATTCAGATGGTCGCGAGCTGCATCAGGGGTTAAGCGAGTGGTTCGAGTTCTACAATCGAGATCGTAAACACCAATCGCTTAACTATCAAACCCCGGCCATGTGGTACTCGGCCGGAATAGAAGGGAAAAAGGAAGGTGCAATTCTGGAGACTTCGGCTTCCAGTTCAGATTAACTCTAAACCTGTCCAGGATATGGGGAGCAGTATACCACATCTATTTTCACCCCGTCGACAAATCCCCGGAAACCTATTTCATTCATAGCATGAACGCTCAACCTGTCACCAAGGGTTTGCCTAAGGGCATCGCGAAGTTTGATTGGATCGAAGGGGTTATTGGTGAAAAGATCCAGGTCGGTGCTCATCCGGTGTCCCAGCTGAAGAGCAAGGGCTGTTCCACCAGCCAGCGTAAATTCCCCTGACTTCATTACCGGATTTGCCATCAGCTCAATCAGCAGGCTATAGGATTCCGAAGCAAGTGTCTGGTAGTGTAGCACCGCCCATTTAATATAAATTATTAATTTTTAATATACAATTCAGATCAAATTTGGCAAAAAAAACGGGAAAACATCACCGATTTCCCACAAAAAAAGTATGTATGTTGGACAAAGCCCCAGCGCTTATGCCTGTCTAATCTAAAATATCAATTAATCTATGTACCGATTGGCCACGAATCAAAACGAACGGTGGGGTATGGAACTTCCCTTTCGACGCTTTGTACAATAAAATTGCTCGGGCTGGCAGTTGAGCCAGAGTGAGACCAGGGCTACAGTCGACTGTTGCAGATCAGCCGCCTGTAGCAGTGCCGCTTTCACGCGGGGCATTCCGTAGTAAGCAATAGCCTTTTGCATATCGGCGTAAGTACCCGCATCGAAAACGCGGGCGATCATGTAATCGCCGTCGGTATCGACGTCTAGTGCATCATACTTATCGCTCCAGAATATTTGTCTTAAGAAAAATGGTTTTTCTTTCATCGACGGTGTTTTGCTTGGCTTAAAGTTGCTAAAAAAGCCCTAAAAAGACCAATATCGATGGGTTTTCAGGGCCACAGGGCAAAAAAACCGTAACTGTAAACTGGCGATAAATTAAACCGATTGTATCTAGAACCGAGTCTGGGGGCGTTTAAAACCAAGCCAGCCCAGCACCTTCGATGCGATCCTATAGCCCAGGTCAACCTCGGCATTTTCCTCGTGAATATGCCGGAACCGATAATCTGTCAGCAGTTGTAGTAAACCAGCAATAACGACCATACCCATCGTAAAGAGGATACCCCACCCCTTAAAGACGACCATCACGATCAATGTTATTACCCCAATCCAGAACCGGCCCCGACCCCAGAAGTATAACGGCGGCAACATTACGCCCATTGCGGCAAGAATAATTGTACAGGCGGCTTTGAACTGAAATACACTCATAATTACTAGATTGATTTAAAGCTACTTGACTACATAAATATCGATTTTTCAGGCTATTTTCGCAAGGTTTCGACACCAACTCCCCCCCCCCTTCTTCCCCTTTCCAGTCGATCTGGCCCGGCCGGGCCACTTTGCGTTACAAATTTGAATGCCATATACTATATATGGCATTCAAATCGTTGTTAATTGAATTTACTCCCATCTATCGGATGGAATTAGGCTTTTATTATTTAGTGTTGAGATTGCTTAAAAGCAGGTATGCCGGTAGGTAGCATCCTGCTTTTTTTGTCCTCAGGGCAACTCATCACCGTATTGCTCCTCTGCAGTCCACTCCTGTTGTGCTTTCTCAACAGCCGGCACCCAGGTATCCTGGTTCATTTTCCACTCCGCTGATGCGCGTATCTTAGCCTGTATGCGGTCGGACATGATCAGGTACTGGGTAGGGTCGAAGTTATTGATGCTGAAAAAGGTTAGCTCATAGGGATTGTCAGGCATCATGTCATCCTCCGCCAATGGCGCGTACCCATCAATATCTGTCACATACCGCCCTGCCCCGGTGTCCCGGCTTTTGAGCGTCAACAGGCCTGCCATTCCCAGCAGATCAACGAGATCGTAATAAACTGGCTTGTCAGGGGTCGATCGTTCCCCGTCTTCCAGAAACATATCCCGGCCAACAAGTTTGCTCACAGCCTTACGCAGATTGGCGTTCTGATTGAGCGACTCTGTAAATTCGGTATGTACTGTAAAGGGGACGAATTCATTGCGAACCTGTCGATTCAGACCAGGGACAACAAACGACAAGAGCAGCTTACGCACCGGTTTGGGTGTTTGCCCGCAATAGGATTCCATATGGGTACCCAGTTGAATGATCCGGAACAAAACGGCCGGATATACACCGGCTTCAATCTGGTTACTGACCAGCTTGCTGTTAGTAATGGGAACAGGAATATTCATATGCGTTTGAGGTGGTTTACTGCCGATTTATATTGACTTGGCGAAATTAGCGCGCCGGTGCTTGTAGAGTCGTTTGCGTGACCAGGGAATAAACTCACCCGTTGTCATGGCTACCCTAGACCCTTTTTGTACCGAGTTATCCAGGTGGCAATCCAGGATCTGGATATAGTTCGGATTGAGTAGATGTGCTTTGTGGACGCGTACGAACTCGTTGAGCAGTTGCTCGTAATGTTTTAGCGTTTTACTGGACAAAAAGGGTGGTTTGTCCAGTTGGTAGATCCAGGTGTAATTACCATATGCCTCCAGCCGTGTTATGGACGGCACTGGAACGATTTGGCCCCGAACGAGTTCGATAGTGCGAACAGTTGGCGTATCAGAGAAAGCACCTTCGGTCAAAAATGTCATAGTTAGCGCATACGTACTGAAATGGAGTTAGCGCAAAACTATTGGTTAATATAAATTGTCAATATTTGATTGACAATTTATATTAACCAATAGTTTTGCGCTAACAACCTGGATCTCGTATTAGTGGCAGCTGATCAGTGACTGCCAGCGTTGTATCGATCAGGAAACTGATTAAACTGAGCACACGTAAACGTCATATGCAAAAGTAAAGCCGGGTTGTTTGCTGGGGTGAGGGTACCCGATGCCCTCACCTCAGGGTACTATTGATAAGCCAGGGCGGCAAACTGGTGAAACATGGTTTCATCAAGCTGGTAACGTTCCGAGATCGAGAGCGACGACTTACTACGGGTCAGCGCGTAGTTGAATGCGTTGTAACCTAACCAGGCTGTGGGCTGGCTGGCCAGCATTCGCTGTTCCTGTTGCATTCGTTGAATTGCCTGCTCGATCAGATCGTCGACGCCCGTTGCTCCCATTTCGTTAAAGACGTCTACGGACAGATTTAAGGTGTAGTTCACGACCTGTTGGATAACCTGCATCATATATTATTTCAGTTGCTGGAGATCGATGTCACGATGAGAAAAAATGCTGGCTACTACCTGCTGCTCTTCCAGCGTCATTTCCTGTTGGATGAACGACGTTTTGGTTTGTTCACGCTGCCGCTCCCCCCGACTCAGCCAGTCAAGGTATTCGTCCATACTCATGAACTGGTCAGCCTAGCCAAACAATCCGTTAGTACAGATCGGTCGCCAGAAGCTGACCAGAACCGAGGTCGAGGTTTTTTTTCGGGCCGCTGTACCTTGTACGGAAAACTTGGTTTTTCCGTTGTAGGAGTTTTTAAACATGATACAACGGTTAATACGCTCCCCGGCCACCAACAGTTGATCGGGCAGCACCACCTGAATACTATATTCATAATCTAAGTTGCGAGATAGAGTTAGGCTAGACATTTGTTTACGGCGTCAGCCAAAATGAATAAGAATACCTTCAGCAGAAAGCCTTGCGCTGTCACCGCATGAATCTTGCGGGGAAAACGGCTCTCAATGGCCGAGATCACCGTTTCAATGGGTTTACGGGTGCGTTTCTTGAGGTACCGCTCCCAGGTCTCATCTTTACGTCGGCTGTTTTTGCGTCGATGTACTGACAGCGTGATCTGTTCGCACTCCGCATACAGGTCTTCCTGTTCATAGTCGGTGTAGCCACTGTCGCCGTAAACGATACTACCAGCGGGTAAGTCCAGGTGCATCGCCTGCAAAGCAGTCGCGTCATGAAAACTGCCAGCCGTCACATAGTAATCCACCGGCAGGCCGTCGGCGGTGATCAACAGCTGAATCTTGAAGCCATAAAAATACTCCTTCTTGGCTTCATTATAACCTCGATACGCCTTATGGGTCAACAACTTACAAACGGGTATGCGGCAGTTCCGGCAAACGGCTACCGGGAAGGACCGGGACGCCGGAGCGTTCGATGACATAGCGGGCAGAGGTGTTTAGTTCTTTCAGACTCAGGCCTAGGGCCCGGAAGATGGTTAGCAAGGCTGATTCTAGCCGGTGCAGTCGCCGGTTAAAGGTAGACTTGTCAATGCAGGCCATCTGATGGTGTTGGTGCATATAGTCGCAGGCAGAGGCATGATTACCGTAGAACTTGAGGGCGGCCATTAGGGCAGTGGTAGCGATTTGGGCGTCGTTGACTTTGCAATGAACATCGGTTTGGCGCGCCATGGCTTTAAAGAAGTCATCGAAGAAGCAGTAGATTGCAATGGTCTTGTCAGCCATAGGTGGGGGTAGTTTAGAGCGTGAGATACTCCAAAGCTACCTCACTGGCTGGCAAGACCTTTATATCGTGCAACTTGGATTATATTCATAATTACCGGTTGAGAGCACGTTCAGCTGGTAGCTGGTTAAGCATCTGTCGACGGCTTCACGAATAAGCGAATGAGGAACCAGCGAATAGCCGCTTGACTGGTTGGCGACGACGTTCCTGACGGGTTCACCGGCTGGGTCAGACTGTTCGGCGACGATCAGCTTCTGACGGTCGGTCGCTTTTACGATATAACCTTTAGGCAACAAATCTCCAAGCTTTTCAGTGTAGACCGAAAAGCATATGCTTTTCCAGTCTGAGGTCACATTCACCGGGCTTGACAGTCCATTCATACTGTTGATATAATGCTTGACTATGATTGATTATCAAGTATGAATGCAATCAAATATATTCGTAATTGTAAATTAATTAACAATTACGAATATATGGAGTAAACAAAGAAGAGGCCTGGGTATTCCCGGCCTCTTGCTTAAACCTACTTTTCGATTGCGCGTGGTTTGATGCCAAAACAACTCTTCCAGGTCTCTAGCCAGTCTGCTGCTGCATAAGTTTAATCGGGGTTACTGAACAGACCCGGTACCAGGGACTGCATACTGACGATTGTTGTGAACGGTGATTCAATTGTCAGCTTAAAGAAAAACCCTTTAATTGATACTTCAAATTAGCAATCTAATTATCATATAATTCTTTTTAGCCGATTCACCTGCTGTTGACTACCCGGCTACCTTTTTGTTTTGCTGCTTCTGGCCGGTGATTTCTTGGTTACCCTCCCCTGGCTTCCCGCACTTGACTTACTGGCTTTGTAGTCGTCGATGATCTGTTTACAGTTGGTAGCGGTCAGGGCTGCCATCTGCTCGTCGGTTTTAATTTCCTTCAGGGTTACGTTCACACTACCATCCGTGAGGTATATACCGTACTGTCCTTTACGAATAGTATAGGTAATTCTGTTTCCCTGGATAACCCGGAGTGTATCTCTGGCCTGCTGCTGCTGACGTTCGGCTTTCGCCTGTATAGCGGCAATAGCCATCGGCATTGTAACGGTAGCGGGGTCTGTCTGTCCCTCGACGCTGTAGAAGGCATCATTCCATAGTACGTAAACGCCATTTTTTCCCAACCCGACTTTTAACGGGCTCCCCTCATGATCACCGATCAGTCGTTGCCGGTTCGCTCTGGGTTTATCGGCCGTTCGTTGTTCGGCTGTCTGGAGCTGGTGCTGATGCTGAGCATCGAAACTGCCGACTGTACTAAGGTAACTACCTTTCCCGACGACGATATCATCCAGGGTCTGTTCCATCAGGGCTGTAAACTGGAAGTCGACCATTCGGGTAAAGTTCACCTCCAGAAATTCGGTGATCTGTCGTCCCGTCGGGCTGGGCTGTAATCTATTCTTGTCGCCCCCGATCGACTGCTGTTCGGTCGAGAAACGGATCTGCCCGTGCTGGTAGGTAAGTAGCTGCGCAGTCAGTTTACGGGCGGCAACGGTGGTTGAATCAACGTAATGCTGACTAACAATCTTACTCAGGATACTGGCATAGGTTGATGGCCGCCCGATACCCCTTTTTTCAAGTTCAGCCACCAGTGATGCTTCATCAAAGCGTTTGGGTGGCTGAGCGTACGTTTGGCGGGCGACGAGTTGTTGTAGAGAAAGCACCTCTCCGGAAGTGATGGCTTTGATGGGCGTGTTTTCTTCCTGGCCCTCCTCGTCCGATTCTTCCTGATAAACCTTGCGATAACCTTCGAAAACCAACACCGATGCTTTGGCCGTGTATGTATCGCCTGGCTGCTGAGAGCCAATGGAGATAATCGTTTGCTGGTATAGGGCGGGCTTCATCTGGGACGCTACAGCCCGGCTGTAGATGCTTGCGTACAACTGTTGCTGCTCATCAGTTTCCCCGGCGGTGGGCTGCTCGAAGTGAGTCGGGCGGATGGCCTCGTGCGCTTCCTGAGCGGCTTCTTTGGCTTTGTATGTATTAGCCTGAAAGTAGTCAGCTCCGTAGCGACTACTGACCAGTTGGCGGATTGACTCCACGGCTTCTGCGCTCAGATTTGGCGAGTCGGTACGCATGTAGGTGATGGCCCCCTGCTCAAATAGCTTCTGGGCGACATCCATCACCTGCTTTGCCGACCACCGCTGGTTGCCCCGGCTCAGTTTGCGAATAGCCTCTTGCTGAAGCGTGGAAGTCGTAAAGGCCGGTTGGGGGGAACGGCTGACAGGTTTCTGACTTACGTCAGTCACCCGGAACTGCTTGCCGGGTACAGTTTGCATATAAGCCGTTACCTGGTTCTGGTTGCTCATCGCCTGGTGATACTGAGCCACGAGCAATTCCTTTCGAGGGGTTAGAAAATCCGCTTTCAGTTTAAAGGTAAACTGATCAGCGAAGCCTTCGATTTGCCGCTCACGTTCGACGCACAGCCGCAGGGCGACCGACTGCACCCGCCCTGCCGATAACCGATCTCCGAGTTTACGGCTCATCAGATCGGACACTTCGTAACCAACCAGCCTGTCGATAACCCGGCGCGTTTCCTGCGCGGCAGTCAGCCGGGTGTCGATTGTCCGGTAACTACTGATGGCTTCGGTGACGGCTTTGGCCGTAATCTCGTTAAATGTAACACGACGAGCCGTTCGGGGATCGAGTTTAAGGGCTATTGCCAGATGCCAGGCAATAGCCTCCCCTTCACGGTCAGGGTCAGTAGCCATATAGACCCGATCGGCAACGGTCTTAGCGACCTGCGCACGAAGTTTACTGACAACCGATTGTTTATCGTCGCTGATAACGTAGGTACGTTTGTAGTTGTCGGCCCGGTCCACACCGAGCTGGTTTTTGGGCAGATCCCGGATGTGGCCGACTGACGCGGCCACTATCCAGTTACCGCTCCCGTATGCGCTGTCAAGGATTGACTGTATTTTCGCGCATTTGTTAGGAGATTCAACGATCAACAGGTTCATAGAGCATTATTTTTGAAAGACGCGCAGTAGCAGGGGAGTCAGGTACAGTACCTCGACGACAAAGGCCCCACGGGCATATACGCTCCACTGTAGGGCCTGTCCCTGCTCGTCGTGGCCCAGACAGAAGCTGACCGATGCATAAGCGATCAGGCCGGCGAAGGCTGCAAAGCGCAACACCGTCCAGGTACGGTTATCGGTGGCTAATACTCGCTGCCACAATCCCTTTCCCAGCATACTAAGCCAGAAGTGGCCCACCACAAGCACCACGCTGATAAGCATCAGTTGCGCCCATAGGGGAAGAGCGGAAAATTCACGGAGTAGCTGGTTCATAGCCGTTATTCCTCAAAATAGGGTGCAAATACGCCAGCTGCGTAGTCCTGCTGCAACTGAGCAGGGCTAACGTATACGTAGTCGAGTGGTCGGATACCGGTACAACTCAGGGAAGTTTCAGCTTCGCCCGGCGCAAAAGCGCCGATGTCGTGGCCGTTTGCCAGCAGGACGCTTACGTAGCTAATACCGTTATCCACTTCGTAGTGGTAGACAACCCCCCGGCTACCGGCCGCATTACCAGCTAGCGGCTCAATCAAACTGACCAGGCTACCCGTTGTCAATGCTGTGGACTCATTGACACCATCATAATCGAATTGTGATTCTTCCATACAGGTACTTGCTGGTTGTAAGTCATTAAAAAGACAGCACATGCTGCCGTTACCGGCCATCGGCAAGTATGCGAATTTAATTGATTATTTAGATTAAAAATATTAAAAATATATTATTTAACGCCCTAAAAACAGCTACTGCTGGGCGTATGAGCGGTATAAGCCAGTGCACAAAGCAACTTTCTGATTGGTTGAACAGATTAAGTACTGTCAGGCTAGTTCGAGCGGTTTCAGGCCGGCTCATCCCGATCGCCAATTTCATCCAACGGAAGGTAGTCTATCTGCTGTTGGGGCTGAATGAAGCCCACAAATTGAAGCAGACGGCGAACGGATGTTAAGCGGGTTCGGGGCTTAGTAAGTTTACCCTCCGGGGTCATATGCACCCACAGGGCGATTCCGTAGTAATGCTGGTCGTAGTTACAACGTTGCCAGGCTGGGGGATACGGCGGTTGGCTCAGCGCATCTGCATCCAGTATCAGTACATCGCTGGTTCCAGTTAGTGCGACCATTTGTATATGCCGGCACGCTAGTTGTCGCGTCAGATCAGCCAGCGAATCAGTAGTGGCCACACAGGCTACCGTCTCGGTGTAGGGGTCGATGCGATACAGTTTTTTCATACCATAAGTTACGAAAAGCCCGCTGCTGTTGATCACCTATACCTGACTGGTTGCTACCCCCTTTTCCCTTTTGTCCTCCTTGAAAAGTGAAAACCCGGCGTAGGCCGGGTTTAATGCAAGCGTGGGGTAGGGTACATAGCGAACGGGATAGGCAGGGTGCCCGGCAGGGCAGTCCGTCAGGACGGCAGCGGAGCGGACCCCGATATAGCCTGGTCGTGGCGGGGCTTGACCCGCCACGACCAGGCTATACGATCTGCTTATGGTCTGTATTTTTTTACTATCCTTTGCTGTAGTGTCCGATTAAGGGGATCAATTGATGTTCATAGGTTTTTTCGGACTTCAGGTCGTCAAACATATTTTTAACGGCGAACTGGAGCAAAATCCTGTCTGACCGGGAAAGTTGGTTCTGGGTTTCAAGGTTCATTAGTTTTCCGACAAGGGCAGACTGCACACTGCTAAGATCAACTGCTTCGGAATTCGGCGCACCAGTAGGTGATGATGTGTGTCGTTTGGGAGATCTATTCATTTGGTTTGGATGTATTGGGTTCCTCTACGGGTATTATGTATTCAGTTTACGGGGGGACGCTTTGGGTGGTGTGGTTTTGGTTGACTGCTCACTGACAGCAGTGGATTTATTAGTTAGCTTATCAGTCTTTTCCGCATTCGGCTGGCTACTGTTTTGGGCCTGTATTGATTTCTCCTGTCTGCTGATTTTGCGTGGCTGACTGACGTTTGTCTGTTCAGTAACTGACTGCGCGGATTGCAACGGGGGCCTAATGGGTACTACACCAATTTCGCCGCGAATCAGATCGATACGAACCCGGAACTCCGACGTCTCACCATCTTTTAGCTTGGTTACATCGATGGTTTTTCCCTGCAGGACATCGCGCGTTTGCTGCTCATCGAGTTTGACGTTGTAGAGGTTACGGGTTTTGAGTCGTTCGGCCGGCAGAAACGTCAGTTGATTCAACTCGGCATCTACACCCAGAAAACCCCGCATGGGCTGATTGGAAAGGGGGTGGATTATCTCGATGCGGTGATCGAGCAAACCCGTCGAGCGCAGTTGCTGGCGGTCGGCTGCCGTCAACGTGTAGCCGTTAAAGGTGACGGGTAGGTTCAGTTCTTTCTGCCGTTCGACAAACTGAAGGGATGGGCCGGCTTTACTATGATCGATGATAACTTTCCCGGCGTTGTACTGATTATGCAGGACGATGGCTGTGCGGCCTGAACTAATCAGATTCTTCAGCTGCTCACTATTCAGTTTCACGTCGGTTTGCTGGTGTAGCTGCTGCTTGACCGACTTGAGTTGCAGATCTTCGTTGAAATCATTTTCGATGGCTCGACGAACCTGTATTTTATCACCCGTCTGCCGAAGTTCGGCCGTAAGATTCTCGGCCCGGATCAGTAAAGGACGGATATTGGGGAAAGCGACCTCGACGGTTGTATAATTTGAGCGCTGGCTAATGATATTGATTCCGGCTTTGGGAGCTTCGGAAGGAAACCCCCGGTTCATGACCTCCCCGATACGCTGAACGATGCTCTCGATTGAGGTACCGCCCCCCTGCCCTATTGCCTTCTGGTGGTCAATCCCGATTATTACCCGGTTCGTATGCTGGCTGTTGTTGACGTGAACGTCAATACCTGTATCGGGTTGACCGGGCATATGCAGCTTACCCATCAGGTTGATGTTGTACCGAATACCGGGAAGATCGTTATCCATGCCCAGCAGCAGCAACTGTGGTTTAGTCTGATCGATCAGGTACTGAATAGTGGTTGGTTGGCTGCTTGTGACGTTTCCGGCCGTGGATACATACAGGCGTTCGCCCGGCACGGCGGGTTTATTCAGCTCGTGAAAGGAAAGTGCGTCTATGGGTGCCTCCGTAACAAGTAATTCACGGACAGGCTGATTAGGCAATATATTCGACAACCATACTCCATCATCCTTGCTACCCTGAATCTGGTTCCAGGTCGGGTTTCGGTTGATTACACCGATGATACCTTCCCGATTTTCAATGGGAAAGGTGGTATTCTTACCGGCTATATCCAGCGTTTTGTCGATAAATGATTTGTTGAAGATTTTCCGCTCGAACTCCGGAGCCATAATCGTTTCGGGACTTAACCGCCGGTCATGCTCAAGAAACTGCGTGTTCTTGAGTTCATCGAGTTTAAAGTATGTTCCAATGGCGCTTTCACGGGTATGGGAGCGAATAGGCTGAGGTAATACATGGTCATGATTAGACAGGTACACATTACCGGTCAGGCGGGAACCCTCCTGATGAAGTGTGTCCCAGTCGCTTTTTTGACGTAGGTCCAGGTTGAGTCGCTCCGCTAACAGTTCGATAATTGAACCACGGTCGTTGGAGTCATTGGGATTGTAATAAAAGTATTCGCTGGTAGCCTGATTGCGTCCGACAATCAGTTTACGGCCCGTTACATCGTCTTTCATTACTGGCCACTTACGGCTGTAATGCGCCTTGTCGGCGGTGAAACCGACACTATCCAGATACGCAACCAAACTGATGTCGGTTTTGTAACGGGTGATGAGATCCCGGTTTTGCTGAGGGGTGTTGTTAGTCATGGCTTATGAAATAGACTGAAAACAGTGTCAACAACTACAGACGGTAGGTGTATCCGGCATCAGGAATGATGGCGCGGCCCTTTTTGGCCTGGCTTTGTTTTAGTAGCGTTGGAAGCCCGCACAGGTTTCTCGGCTTTTGCATCGTTACCGGTTTGTTTGGTAGCAGATGCTTTTGGTGTCTGTTTGGGGCTAGCGGTGCTTGGAGCGGATGCAGACTGGGTCTGTTTCCTGCTCGAAGCGGGGTCGAAGCGGGCAAAACTTAGCGAACCCAGTCCGGCATGGATACGGACGTAGGCTGAAAACGGCTGGTTATCGGCCCCAGTCATGTTGTCGAGTCGCAGCACCTTTCCTTCGATAAGCCGCTGCTTCTGAAACTCGTTGAGCGTTACACCCTTGATAGCGTTGGGTACCCGAAATTTATCGGCCCTCAGTATCCGCAGCGTTTTCGTGTCTTTGTCGACGCCGATGTAGGCTCTGAATAGTTCATTGCTGAATTTATCCTTCAGTTCAACCAGACGACCCATATTACCGTACCGTTGAAGGTATTCCTTATCAGTCGGGGTAAAGGTGTGACCCAGGTAACTGTCTTTTAAATCAAGTTTGATATGAACGTCGAGTTGCTGAATGTTTGGCCCTTTACCCGGCACACTAGTGACGTAAAGTTTACCCGTCGTACTGTCATTCATCGTGAGCACGTCTGTCTTACGGCCATCCAGAAGGTGCTGAATCTGCGTTGCATCAGCGGGGTTAACCATACCTGACTGCACTGGCAGTTTGGCTTCGATCTGGTTTTTCAGATCAGCGATACTGTAGCGTTTTCCCGTCAGGCTAGTCAGTTCGACTAAAGACTGGCTGTCCAGCTGCGGCTTAAGGGATTCCCTCAGATAATGTGACTGCTGAGGGGTTAGCACCATACTGACGGCGGTAGCACTCACTGACAGACGCGTACCGGCTACCTGGTCGGGCGTAAGGCCAATTGGAATCAGATCGGGTTGGTGGTCTGCACCGGCCATGATGCCCTTGGTTATCCTCTCGACAAAGGCGGTAACTTGCGGAACGCTCATGGGCAGTTTACGCTGTTGCAACCGCTGAAGGCTGTTTTCAAGCTGGTCCAGGGGTGTTTGCAGGCTGGGGTAACGGCTAACGTTGGCAGCGGCAATAGCGGTGACTAGATAGGGCCGGGTGGGGTCGAGTTTATCGAGTTGTAAAGACCACGGACTCGGCTGCTGACGGGGCTGGGGGGGTAATTCTTCCGTACCGGCAATGGGCTGAATGCGAAAGGCGATAACTAGTTTATCAGGATCATTCAGCGGTATCAGGTTGGCGTCGTCGTTGCTGAGGGTCATAGTGTCAGGTTTGTGAGCAGGACCGGCCACATACGGTTTGCTATGGCCATACCATTACAGTTTGGGACCTTTGACGGCTTTTTTAGGCTTTTCCGTTTTATCTGTCTTTTGGCCATTGATTGTTGTTTCTGTGGTTTTATTGGCCAAGTTGGGCGTTTTGTTTTTGGTGGTGCCCCCGTCAGCTTTGCTGGTCTGGGTCGTTGTTCGGGAAGCTCCGTTCTTGGCTACGACACTGATTTCTTTCTTCTGGTCGCCGGGCTGTGCCTGCTGTGCGGCTTCCTTCTTTTTACCGGACTTGGCTTTTGTCTCAGGCGTCTGTGTCGCCTTCGGATCAGCTTTCAGCTGTTGACCTGCTGTTTGTTTCCGGGCCTGCTCTGGAATACGGGTAAACTTAAAACTGCGTTTAGCCGCCGAAATCTGTACAAATGCGTTGTACGTCTGTCCATTTTCATTCCTGAGCCCGTCGACGCGCACCGGCATGCCACTTTTCAGGTCAGCCTGCTGCTGGGGTGTCAGCTCGACGCCTTTAAGTTCGGTAGGCATATAGATCCGGTCAGCCCGCAGGACGGTCAGCCGTTTTACGTTCCTATCGAGGGCGATGTAACCTTTAAATAAGGCACCCGTAACCTTATCTTTCATGTCCACCAGTCGACCCATTTCTCCGTTTTTAAGCAGGTTGTTGGCATCCTTGGTGGTCAGCTCGTGACCCAGGAATGTTCTGGGCAAACGGATATCGTTTTGTTCAGCCTGAATATGGATGGTAGGCCCTTTACCAGGCACCTCGGTAATGTAGAGTTTACCCGTCATTGGCGTTACGGTACCCGTACCGTCGTCGTGCTGCACGTTCATCAGTGCGGTACGCCGACCCTGCAAAAAGTCGTGCAGCGATCCATTTTGTTCAAGCGTTTGCTTGGTGAGACCGATACGATTTGCTTCCTGTTCGATTTGTTTCCAATCCCAGCGGGGAGCGAGTAATTCGGTGTTGTTCATAGCTGGCGGATTTTTTTGTACTGTTTGATCGGTTGTTGATTGTTTGACGGTAAAAAGTTGATCACCCAGTTGGGTCATAATCTTGTAGTTATGTAGCAAGTTGGCCAGCATCCCGCCCTCGAAGGTGCGTAGACCCAGTGCTGTCCGCAGCAGGCCTGGTTTGTTAGGCTGCTGTTGTTTTTCCTCCGCTTCCTGTGCCCGATGGCTGTTGAGCTGCTGGCGATGCAAATCGGGCGTTTCTAAACCGGGTGTTGATGTACCGGGCAGAGCTTTAAAATCAGCTACGATACGATAGCGTAAAGTAGGATCAAGCTGATCGATCAGGGGCTGGTCAACGACTGACTTGTGGACGTCCCAGAGATAGTCGGCCAGTTCAATCTGCAGGCTGGGTTCAGCTGACGGGTTATGTTCGACGATAAACTGATTGAGTGTTGCCCGTTTTAGACTGGCATCGAAAAGGGCATTACTGATAATTGGGCTGTCGAGATAACCCCCTTCGGTCAGGCTTTGCCGAAGATGTTCAGCATTCTGAGGTAGCAGCAAATCGAACTGACTGGCTAGAAGTCCACTGCTCAACATAGGCGTCAGGGGACTCTGCTCAATATGCTCGTGGAGTGCCCAGAGGTACGATGTTAGTTGTTCCTGAAACGTATTTGGCAGTTCAGGGTCATGCTGTCTGACGTGCTCGGCCAATGCCTGCTTTTCCAGCGTTTCATCGTAAAGTGCTCGTACGATTTCCTCATTGGATAAATAGCCGTCGTTTACCAGAAATGATTGTATTTCACCGAACGCATGGGGAAGTATCTGTTCAAACTCGCGGGCCTCCAGTTGTTCGTGCACTTTCAGAGCTTCAACCCATGACCCGCCAGGTTGTGTCAGTGGCGTTTCGTGGGTGGTTGGCTCGAAACGGAATTCTACGGTATGGCCCGATCGGAAGCTGGCGTCCGAAAGCTGCTCAGGGGTTTCCGTAGCGGCTACTGTGTAATCGAACGGGGTGAACTGCTGTTGAGGTGTCGGTTGGTCGGCTAATTGAACGGTCGGGGCCTGGGGCTGCTGTTGCTCATTGACGACAGTAGGCGTGGCCCGCTGTGTAGACTCTTCGGACTGTCCACGCATTTGCGTTTGAATCATCCGGCGGGTTTCGATATCCGATACCAATACGTTTTTCAGTAGTTCGGGCAATTGTGTCTGTCCGTTTTGAAAGCGTTGGGCTATTTCACTCGCGATGACTACCTGATCGTTGCCCGTAACGATGTAACCTGCCTGTTGAAGTTTGCTATATGACGGGGGGGGCAGCTCTCCATCCCGGTGCAACATGGCTATATCATTTGAGGTGAGGAAGTTAGTGGTGTTGTCGGTTGGAGTCATATTTCTAAAACTATTTTTTCAATCATCAAACTATTTATAATATTAAATTATATATGGTATAATATAAAAATCAAATAAAGAAACTTATTGTAGTGTTATGGTCTATTAGTCTATCGACAGTATGGGCTCGGGCAATTTTCCCGACCACTACACCTGAATCAGACAGCACAAATCACAAAATGAGGGATAGTTGGTCAGTAACGTTCATGGGTAGACTCTTTAAATCCGCCTACTCGGTCTACGAAGTCGCCCCAAAAGCCAATTGATTTAGTAGATAATCAATCTGCTAAATCAATCAAAGCTGATACCATACAGCGTTTAGCTGATTCGTTATTCATATTTGTAGCCGAAGATTCATTGCGGTTGCTCAGCGATAAACTCGCGCAACTCCGGACGGTTACGCCAGTTGTCAGGCCCAACAGTCTACTACGTGATACACCCTCGATACTCCCGATCCGAATCAGGTCATGGTCGGAATACCGGATAAGTAGCGGCTTCGGCCTACGCTGGCATCCGATTCGGGGGAAACTACTCAATCATGCAGGTATCGATCTGCCTCAGCCACTCAATACACCTGTCTATGCCACGGCCGACGGGATAGTGGATAAAATTGTCCGGCAGGTAGACGGTATTGGGCTGGCGATATATATCCGTCACCGGTCGGGGTATACCAGTGTATACGGACATCTGGCCGCACAACTGGTGATGCCCGGCGACATAGTTGATCGGGGTCAGCCTATTGCCCTAGTGGGTAATTCTGGACTATCAACGGGGCCTCACCTGCCTTATTCAGTGCTTGACCGGGGCAAGCCGGTTAACCCTGTTGATTTCTGTTTTCTGCTCCTGCGGGCAATTCAGGCGTCAGCCGCCCCGACGAGCCATTCGTATCGGTAGCAGTCAAAAAAAACAACGCCCTGCAAACTATCGGTTGCAGGGCGTTGCCATTCAGGAATAGCCAGCTTACGGCCTAAATCAATTTATTCTTTCTAAGCTCAGTCAACATATCTTCAAATATTTCATTACGACGCTGATGTTCAGCATCTTTTTTTCGCTTCTGGTTTCGCGCATCCAGGTTATATCGGGCTATACCATCCGTATCAATAGCAAATAACCATTCGGGGTTCACTTTATAGTTACGCACGAAAAATATATAGGCCACAAGGATTGAATCCATCGAACAGCTCAAGTTGTTTTCCAGACGATACACCAGGTTTTGGCTAGTACCCAGTTTGTCAGCCAGTTCCTGCTGGGTTAGTTTAAGGTCGTTGCGTAACATAGCGAATCGCTCCCCAATTTGTTTCTTCAGCTCCTTTGAGTCTTGGTCTTTCATGCTCGAATAGTCGGTTACTTTGGGCTAGTCACCCTTTTATCGTTTAGTGTTGCAATTTAGGTTAGGTCACTTATCATCATCTTCCCGCGTCAGGTAGCCTTCATCCCGAGTATGTAAACCACGCAGCAGGTATTTGAGGGACTCATCAGTACGGATTCTGTTAAGTTCATAAGCAATCACCCAGCGTATTTGCCGCTTGACCAGCTCATAATTCGCTTGTAAGGTGTCGTTGAGTTGCTGCTGAGTGATCGATTCCATACCGGGCAGCATTGGTATTGGTTCCGGTTTTTTCAATTCATTCACCATCTCGTTGTCGACGACGAGTTGCGCATTAAACACTTTCTGGCAAATCACTTCGCCGAAGTTATCGGCTACGGCTCCGACGAACTGGCCCTGAGATAAATTACTGATTACCGATTCAGGAATAAGTGAATCAAGCCGGGTCGATATGTTGGTAGTCGTTTCGCGCTCAGTAAAGTTGAAGGACTGACTACGCTGCACGTTTTTGCCAAACCGGGTACTTAAGGTTTTGGCGGTTTCTCCTACTACCTGTCCTGAAAACACGTTCCCCACGGTATTAAAAATTACCGTGGCTTCCTTGTCGCCGTAATCGCGTTTGAGTTGGCTTAGATCCTGCAAACCCAGACAGGTGCTAACCCGGTTACTGCGGGCCGTAGCGATCAGGTTATCAAGGCCTCGGAAATAAATCGTTGGCAACTCATCAATGATCAGTGATGACTTTAATTGGTGCTTGCGGTTGACGAGTTTGACCAAGCGGGCATTGTACAGACCAAGCGCAGCGCCATAAACGTCCTGGCGGTCGGGGTTGTTACCGACGCACAGAATCTTGGGATCGTCCGGGTTATTGATGTCAAGCGAAAAATCGTTGCCCGTCATTACCCAGTACAAAGCCGGTGACGACAGCCGGGCGAGAGGAATACGGGCCGATGCGATTTGCCCTTCAAGTTGTTCGAGTGCACCTTTGGCCAGGGCTGACGCGAAGGGATTGGTAATGTTCTCCAGTTCACGCAGTGCCAGCATGATCGGAAAAATCTCTTCGTAGTCGCGGTTGGCAAATTCGATCACATGGGGGAAAGTACAGAAATTGACCTCCTCATCATCGGCCATGTTCAGTTCCTGCCGAATCTGGGGGTGCAAGTCAATGACCCGGTCGTGAAAGCGTTTCATGAACCAGATAATGGCTGTCAGGAAGTTAATGGGCGACTCGACAAAGAAGTCGCCCTGCTTTTGAATCCAGGTCTTGTTAAGGTTGAGCAAAATGGTCCGGGCGGCTTCCTGAGCGTCGACAATGTCAGTCATCAGCTCGGGCAGCAGGGGGTTACAGCGGTGCGACCTGCGGGGATCATCGAAGTTGATGACAAAGAAACCCGGTACTTTTCCGTACATCTCCTCATACACATGGGCGTACTTTTTGAGGTAGTGAAAGGCGATCACCGACAAGTCCGGGAACTTGAAGTCATATATGTACATGGTGAAACCTTTCATAATATGCTGACGGATGTAATTATTGACAACGGCGAAGGACTTACCCGATCCGGGCGTTCCCAGCACTATTGCGGCCCGGAACGGGTTAATGACATTAACCCATCCCTTCTTGAGTTTACCCCGGAAATAAAATAGACTCGGTATGTTGACCGAGTACTCGTTACTCATCTGGTTGGGCTCCTGTTCGAATGATTCATTATCCTTATTGAAGGGGTCGTTGTCAAGATCGACGTTGATGATGCGGTGTGCGTAATTGCCTGCCTTCATCAGTAGCAGGTAGCCGCCTATGGTCGTGATGGTATACACCATATCCCGCAGGTCACTCCCCACCCATACCCAACCTAGTACGATGATGTTGCCAAACAGCAGGATAAATCCCACCGCAGCGTTAGTATACACCTGCTGCCAGGTGGTCAGTATATCCTTCCGGGCTTTGTTGCCAAAACTGTATACGATCAAAGGCACTAAAGCCGCCAGTTTTGCAGCCCACGTGTTGCCAAATAAATGGGTTGAGTTATTTAGCGAAACCACAAACTCGTTTAAAATCGTGAGTGGAATACCTAGTTTTTCTAAACTAGAATTACAATACACATACAGGTGAAATATCAGGATTGCCCACCCGATATAAAGGATAGTATTAAGTACCCCCCTGAACTCTTTGTCCTGCTCTGAACTGCTCATACAGTTTGGTTTTGATTGATATAACATATACCAATCCGCCAGCCAGTACACGGCATTCCAATTACAGATATACCCCAAAACTACTTTATACGTAGGTTTGGATGTCTAAATCTACATTTACAATTGCAAAAATCAATATGATAAGCCAATGTTTGTGGCTTTAACATTAATAGATTCTATCAATCGGGAAATGTTAGCATGACACACTGTATGGCCATCTGCCTGCACGGACGGATTTGGCTTAATTTTAACAATGCTGCTAATATAAATCTTATTTCAGCGATTGATTAAGTCAATTATTTTATGAACGCGATTCGCCCTATAGTGGCGGTATAGTGCCGTTACTATCGGGCGAATCGCGTTCCCAATTAGGACAATTGGTTAACGGAGTTTTGGCCGGTGACGGGGTTCAGAATGACCCGGTCGGCGTTTTTTGGGACGCTCCTGACTGGTATCCATTCCATCGGTGATCGCTTTGCCCAGGTTGTCGGTTGACTGAGTAGTCTCTACATCAGCTAACCGCTCGGTTTGAACACGATCCCCCTCAGGCCGGTTGTTAACCGACACGCTACTCTCGACAACCAGCGGTCCATTGGTCCGGCTCAGCCGTTCCAGCATGGCTTGGGGCTGACCACTGAGTGATTGCCACTCGACTGATTTGCCGGCAAGTTTATGAACGAACTCAGCAATGGCCTCTGCTTTACCCCCGTCGATGAGTGCAGCCAGTCGGACCATAGTTCGACCGCGTTCGCTGGTCTGCTGCTGAATCTGATCGGCAAGGGCAGGTAACGGCAGGTCTGCCACGATTAGACGTACCGGGTTAACTAGCGTAACAAAGGTGGCTGGAGGGCTGGCTGGGTGCCCCAAGCGCAGCCCTCCAGCTGCATCGACGTAAGTGATGAGTCCCCGTTGATACAGCCAGGTGACCGGGTAAGGCGGAGCTTCCTGCATCGTTTTCATCAACCGATCAACACGTAGCTGATTCAGACGTAGACACAGCGCATCCCAGTCCTGAGCCGGGGTGAGCTGCCGTACCCGGTTTGCGTTGATAGTTGACCAGTCAATACCTGCCGGTAGAGCTGAAATGGGTTTACCTATCGCCAGATATTCGTACAACTGCCGCTCCGATCGGCTTAACGTACCCTGTTTATCGTTGGTCGGTTGTAACGGAGGTGTCAGGAGCAAATTCAGCGTCGTTTTTTCTATGGACACCCGTATACGGCTGTCGCCCTTCTGCGATAATACCCCACCCTGATCACCTATCCGGGTCAGTTGCAGGCCCATTGCCGTTAGCCACTCCAGCCGCTGTACGATGGGTAAGCGGCTCTGGCTGATCCGAGCGAGTAAATTCCGGCTAAGGATTTCGAATGCCTGCTGATCGGATTGCTGTCGATTGGGTAACTGATCTATCCGTTTTTGTTGAAATTGACTCACCCAATTTTCAGCCAGCTGCCGGCTGATTCCTGCTGGTATGTTCAAGCCTGACGCAGATGCGCCCGGTTCACAAAGTAGACTCACTAAACGCGCCGTAGGAAACCCAGCCGGTGTCGCCAGTAGACTGCTCTCGTAGCGGATCTGCTGACTGGTTCGGTAAGCCAATAAATCCGCGTTCAGGATGCGTTCGACATTGGCTGGTAGCCCTGTCCGGCTAGTTTCTCCAGCCGTAGTGGTAGATCGGCCGTCAACTGGAGTTTTTACTGGTATCTGGTTAAGCTGGTCATTGAGGTAACGAATCCGCCCTTTCTGATCAAGGCCGGCGGCTGCGGGAAACTGCTGGTTGAAGTCGGATAATACAGACTGTAGCTGCTGCCGTTGCCGTTCGCTGGCAGGCTGGTCGAGTGTTTGGTTGTAGCGGATTAATAGCCGTCCGGCCTGGCTTGTCAATTTATCTACTGCCTGCCCATAACTAGCCTGCAATGGGGCTGTTTTTAAAAGTTGCTGCACTTCTTCCGGCAGGGGTACGTGGCTACTTTGAGGAGTGGCGTAAAATCCGATCCGTTGGTCCCCAGCGGGGCCGCTGATGACCATGCCCCGTTGATAGTAGTAGCCAGGCCACAGGCGTTGTTGATCAGGTCGGTTAAGGGATAGCTGGGTGAGGTAATGCTGGTTCAGCGATTGACTCACGTGGGCGAACTGTGCAGCGGGCAGTATGGACCGCAACAGGGCTACATTGACTTGGCTGATACCGGTTCCTTTCAGCGGCTGGCCGGTAGCGGCCGCCAGTAGGACGGTTCGCTCTTCTTTGGAAAAGGGCCGGCCAAGGGCTACTTTTTGTTGACTGCTGCTTTTCAGCAAATTCGTATGTTGAGTGTCTGTCAACTCGTAGCGATATTCCGCCCCGTGCTGGTGAACCAAACCATATTTACCCGTTTTATCAAGGGTCAGTGTAAGGTTCAGTGCTGACAATAATTGCAGGCGGCTTTCAGGGTGAATGGGTGTTTGGCTGACCAGATCCAGATATGCCTGGCTCGTCTTCTCGAAATAGTCGGTTTCCCGGCTACGGATGTCAGCAAGCTGACTTTGTTTGTGGCGTTCAAATTCGGTGACAGCCAACCGTGCCTGTGTTTCACTGCGCCCTGCTGCCTGCAATGTATCGATCAGGGGCTGGACCGGAAAGTTACGAATGAGCTGACTTTCGAAAAATACGTTATGCCGTTGTTTGTAGTCTTGGTAGTGGCCAGACACCATTCGCCCTAACTCAGCCCGCTGGCGGTCGGTTAACGGGGCCGTTGACTCTACGGAAGGTATGGGGCGTGCTGGCGCAACAACCGCTTCGGGCGCACTACGCTGCTCTACTGGTGTATGAATAACGCTGACGTCGGCGAACCGGTTGTTGAGGAAAGCCCGGCTGTAGGGCTTTCCTAGATCCGACTCGCTGTAAACCGTGCGGTGGGTATGATCGACGTAATAGAATTGCTTTCCGGTATCTAGCAGTTGAATACCGGCCTGCCGTAGTGTCTGCGCGTAGTCGGCCTGGCTGATACTGGCGAACGCCTGTAGTTTGCCGTCGATGGTTTTTCGTACGGCCGGTTCATGAAGTAGCTTCTTTTTCTGACCACTTTTGAGCCGGTTCTGGATTTTTTCGTACGTCGGGGCAAATGAGTAAGTCGAAGCTTTGATGGATGGGCTCAGGGGCCGCTCGCCATTGGTAAGCTGAAAACTGATCCCATGCCAGTCCGCTCCCCCGGATCGTTTGCCCTGACTGACGTTGACCTGCACATTGTAGCTGGCCAAAAACTGAGCAAACTCGTCGAGCCTTGAAAAATTGTAGTCTTTCAAGGCTGTTTGAACGACATTACCAATTGCTTTTTTTGTTTGTTCTTTACCGTAATGAATTGCGTTTTCCGGTAGCGTACTGGAAATACTCAGAACCTTTTCCTGATCCTCGGCTTTAATGAGTTTGTAGTTTATTTCGATGTCTTTTCGGATTGCATTAGATCGGTATTTTTCGTTGGAATCAGAAATACGTTTGCCATCTTCATCAACTGTTACACTTACAATGTGCATATGAGGATGAGCAGTATCTTCGTGACGATATACCAGATAAGGCTGCTCACCGTAGTTCATGCGCTGCATCCATTCACCAGCAATCTTTATCATCTTCTCGTCGCTTATATCCTCGCTGGGATGAAACGCAATAGGAACGTGGAGGGCTGATTGAGTTACGCGCGGATTAAGACCTGCCTGCGCCTGTAACAATCCGACTTTTGCCCGTAAGGATAACTCATCAGCAGGTGCATAATAGTTGGGTGCACCGATTAAACGGGCTTCTCCTTGTTCAACTTTATTTTCGTTATAGCGAACGGCTCCTGATACATTTTTTCCTTTATTAATTCGGACAATCATAGTCAAGAATATCGCAAAAAAATAAAACAGATTATTAAGAACTTTAAAGTACAAAAAAAGCAAAAATATCTGAATGTGTTTTTGACTTAGTAAGCACTTTTTTGTATCTTTTAGTAGTAATTATGTTCTATTTTAGTTTACTGGCAAACTCTGCTAGACGAATAATAAGCTGCTTCAACTCGTCAGTACTTTCAGCTAATTCATTATGAAATTGCTTATACTTCTCAACCTCATCAATTAATTTCTTTGAGACAGGTAAGCTGTTAATGCGCTTGACGGATTGGTTATAATTTGTACTCATAGACCCAAGATGAGATGCAAGTTTTCGAACGTCTTGGATCAATTGAAGTTGTAAGTCATTATCCGTTATGGCTGACCGTACATGTGATCCTGGCCCGTCAAGCTGGCAACGTTTCTTCACAAATTCGGACAAACTCAATCGCTGGTGAAAGAAACAGTACTCCTTGAATAGTCGACGTAGCAGCGTGTCTTCACGCTCGTCGAGGTAAACTTTCACGACGGATTCCTTACGTACGGCGTCCGGTTTTGCACGGCGTCCGCCGTACGAACGCCGTACTTTCGGTTTCGATTCTTCCGTAGGTTTATCGGTTGTCGATTCACTTTTTTGAACTGGTTGCATAATGATGTATCCAAACTGTAATCAAGCTTTGTATTGTTTCGCAGCGATGCCTTAGCTCGCTGCGCTGGCCCATTTACTCCGAATGGCTTAGCCTTCGGAGTAAATGGGTAGTGTTACCCCCGGAGGGCAAGATCGTTGAGAGGGACTGGAAAATGAAAATCGACAGATTTCTATTTTTCGGGCCCGAACAACACATCTTGCTCTTTCCAAATTTGGAAAGCATTGACCGCGTGCGGTGGCGTCTCTTGCCCGGTGATAAAGTACGTCTTTTTAATTGATTCTATCAACTGATAAACTGAATTTTATATTATTCTATACAGATTACAATCAGCCACAAAATATATAACCCAATGATTATCAGAACATAATCAATATATCCGTTTGTGCCCGTGTAAGTGTGCGTTAAGCCAGACAATACAGGATGTTGAGAAATTGACTTATTCCGGGATCTGAAGACGGTTCCATTGTGAGTAGGCTGGCTGCTGAGCTAGTACCTAGACGGGCGACTGGAAGCGAGTTAGAAGCGTAGTGTAAGTGACGGACATTGATCCCAGCGTTGGATCAATCTAATACTAATCAGCAACTGGCGCAGATCGGCTGCGTTTTATGTAAAAAGCTAGGAAGAAAATGGGGTAATTCAGAAAATCTGTTTTACACGAAATGTAGACATAACTATCTTATATTCAGTAATTTATAAAGAAGCCTTTGGATTGATCCAACTTGGCAGTTTGACAAACAAACAAATTGCCAAAGCATTGTATAAAACACTAATTTGTTTGTTTGTCTGATATACAAATAAATATATATTTTATTTAATAAATGCAAATGGCTTTATATATCTAATTAAAACATATGGCAAATTGTATGACAGATAGACAAATAGAATGACACACTACTTGTGATAGAAATTAATAAGCATGTAAAGTATCTGGCATCTAACTACGCAGGCATAATCTTTTACAAAATAAAAACTAACTAAGCATATATATAACTTTTCAAATAAAATCAGTATTATTTATATAATGTGTGAAATTATACTTTATATAAAATGTCAATTTTTTTAATAAATGTTTTATGAGCTAATATTCTGTATATCACTTGTTTGACTAAAATATTTAATATGATATATATATTAGATATACATTTTATGTTGTATATGAGAAATGTTTGTAGGTATTTTGGGTGTACCATATCTAACAATATCAAGCATGAACGATCAAGAAAAACTCCAGGCTCTGGCCGATTCACTACCTGCTGGTAGTCCCCCACAAGTAATTACGATTGCATCTCAAAAGGGGGGTGTCGGTAAAACGACATTAACCATGCTTACGGCTACTTATTTATATGCGCTTGGTATGCGAATTATGGTTATTGACGCTGACAAACCTCAGCATAGCATCCATAAAATGAGACTTAAGGAATTGAACGATCTCAACGGGGATGCTGCGCTGAAAGCAGTTTATGATGAAAAGGGATTATCTCCCTATAAGATTATTGAGAGTTCAATTGATGAAGCTGGTAATGTGTTACCGATTATAATAGATTCTGGTCAGTTTGACTACATTTTTTTAGACCTACCGGGAACGCTGAATGTAGCCGGCATGAGTGTCCTTGCTTCGCATATTGATAAGTTAATCATCCCAATGGAACAGGACCAGAAAACGTTTGCATCAGGCTTCGAGACGGTTGCATTTTACCGGTCCATTAAACCCGAAATTCCAATTGGTCTGCTGTGGAATCGTATAAAGCCAAGCGAGTCCAAAACGTTTATGAAGGCAGTAAATGATCATGCAAGTATGAATGTCGGTTTGCATATCTTAAATACAGTCTTTTTTGATCGAGTTACGCTAAAACGGAGTAGTTCAACTCTACATCCAAGCGATGATGAACTACTTGTTAATTTTATCCGTGAGCTGATTAGTGAAGGCGGCTTTTTGCACATTTAATCAATCAGTAATCGAAACGTTTTATGGCAAAATCAAATACGGGAGCAAATCCCAATGACATAGGTGGGATGTTGGGGGCTATGAATCAGTCGACTTCGATGAGCGACTTCATCAAAGAAATAAAGAGTGATTCACCCGAAAAAAAAACGGAAGAACAAAGTAAACCGGTATCTGAAAACGCTCCCACCCCCTCCCCCCCTCCTGGGCAACAAAATGCTACACCAGTTCATTGTTCATCTCCCCAAAAAATAGGGATCAGTCTTTCAGTTAAACAATCGGAGACAGATGATGAACAAGAACCTGACCTTACTCACTCTACTGGTGTAAAGGATAGGACTGGCGTGGATACTTCCCTTTCGCTAGTGTCTCAAACGGCCGATGAATTTTGTACAATGAATCTCCAGATGAAGTCGATGGCTAATGGAGGTCTAAAGCATATAAATATTTCCCCCCGTCTGCACAACATTCTCTCGATGCTGGCAGAGTACACCGAGAACATTGGTGCTCCTGTTCCGATGCAAACCATTCTCGATAACGTGCTTTCCCGGTACTTTAAAGCCAATGAAAAGGCGTTGCGAACGATCAATCGGCGGAATCTTAAATCGAAGGAAGATCGATTCGATTTGTAGCTATCACCCACTTACTCTAAACTGATCAAGTTATGCTTTTTGGACTGCTTACTGGCATACTGGTAGTAACGCATATTATACCCCTGCTACTGATTGTTGCTGCTATTCTGTGGATTGCATTACTACTTTTCGACAAGATAGTCCCCTACCTGCCGCTGCCGAATAAAGACGTTCCGCCCCCTATCTCTGCTCCTACCGCTCTGACCCCAGTCAAGCCAGCTAAATCGACGTCCATACTGGGAGCTACTAAAACTCGAATCGCTCCTATCCCTACTACCAAGACAGCCGAATTAGCAGATGATAAGTCAGTCCCGCTGCCAGCCGGTGCTGTTGACAGACAAGAACAGGACAAGCAAACTGGCGTCAAGAGCGAGAAACCCGAGACAACAGCTTATGATAACTCCAATCCGTTCCGGGCTACTACAATTCCTGGCTCAACCAGTACGGGCAAATCAACAATTGTAGTCGATAATTCAACCAGTGAAGAAAAGCAGCAGAAAGGACAAGACGATGTTTCGTCAGTCGAATCAGACGATGATGAGAAAGAACCCGGCTTTGACGACCTAGATCCCACCGATCCCGTCATTCCGGCAACGATGGCATCCCAATTGCCTCCGCCCCCTGCAATTGAATATGAGCCGCTGCACATGGACCCTGACGCTGTACAGCACTATCCTTTAAGTTCACTTGATTCTGGCCAGGTCGACCCACCCTCACACCCTGTCGAACAGTACGCCCGGCGACTAAAAACCGTTCGGACGGCAGCTTTCGACATCGCCCGTGTTGTGCGTAACAAGCAACGTAATCAGTCTGCCGAACAACTTTCCACTCAATTTTTGGGCCTCATTGAGCACTATCAATTACTGGCCGATATGAACGTCAAGCGAATCATCGACCAAGCTCACGAGCGTAGTCGTCAGACCTACGACGAACACATCGAACTTTTTTTCAGAATTCAGAATGCCTGTATCTCCGGTGAACTTGAACCCGCTGAGGATGAAACTGATGATGAAAGGGAAGGGAATCACAGTTAACTGTAATTTCAGATCGTCAATATATTTTTTATATATTTTTAAATTGGTAATTTCGACTGTTAATTCAAATTTTCAATAAACCAAAGTACGTGTTAAGCATGAACAAGCCCTTGATTTTTCAGAAGTCGGTTCGCGTTGCAGCCATCTTTTTTACCGTCCTGTCGGTCGGTGTTGGTAATGCGTTTGCTCAGACGGTCAGTTCGGCGCTGGGAAATGCCGATACAGAAATACGCAGTTCGTTTACGCCTGTCAGTCGGATCATGTATGCTGTAATGGCGATAATTGGCGTTGTAGGGGCTATTTCTGTGTACGGCAAATGGAGCGCAGGCGATCCTGATACTCGGAAATCAGCAGCGAGCTGGTTTGGTGCGTTGATTTTTGCCGGTCTGGTACTGCTGGTCCTGAAAGCAGTTTTCGGCGTATCGTAAGCCAACAGTACCGGTAAGAACCTGGGTAGGTATAACCGGCCAACGAGTAGTTACCCCCTGAGTAGGTGTCGGCTTTATCTATTATCATTCTGGTACATCCAGCCTCTTCGTATGCGACGTTTTAATCTGAAATTTATATTAATGATCTGCCTTTTAGTTTTCCTTGGACTGCTTACTGCTTATGCGCAGGCGGTAAACGTTGATGCGGCCACAATGGAAGTGTCGGGTGGTTACAGACAGTTCAAGACTTTTTCGAAAGGTGTATCGGCAATATGCGCCTGTGTGGGCGCGATTCGGGTATATAGCAAATTTAGCAGTGGTGATCCGGATATGCGCCGTGGGGTGCTCGTCTGGTTTGGTGCTGCCTTATTCGCTGCGTTGCTGCCAAGTGTGCTGGATGCACTGTTTCGTTAACAAACGATCATGTATCTAATCAACAAAGGAGTAGATCGACCGCCTGAAGTGCTCGGCATCCGGGGCATGAATTTTCTAATGTTGCTGGCGGGCGGGACGGTAGGAGGGATGATTTTCACGGCCCTGCTGATCGCTGCCCTGGGGCTAAGTCCACTGTATACCTTCGGGGCATTCCTGGTGTCAGTAATGATTGGCTACCAAAACCTGGTGCGCTACTCGAAAAAATACGGCGAACGGGGGCTGATCAAATTTCAGGCCCGCAACCGGGTTCCGGGCGTAATTATGGTTCGTGACGCTGGCCTGTTTCGGTTTGCGGCTCAACCCTCACCCCTCGCACAGAAGAGGACAAAGCGCAGCAAGCAATGAAACGAAGCAGTGAATTACTTGACGTCATGCCGATCTGGCGTGTCGAACGGGATTATATTATCTCGACATACGGCGATTTTACGGCCGTTTACGAATTACAGTTACCAGAACTATTCACGCTGTCATCGACCGTGAACATGGTGGGTGAACAGCGCGTGGAAACAGGCGACTTTCGTGAACTGAATGAAACCTGGGTGAAGGCAATCGGTGTGTTGCCTGATCATGTCATTCTGCACAAACAGGATTGGTTTACAGTCGAGAAGTATGAGCCGCACTACGCTGTGAATACGTACCTCGACAAAGCCAGCGAGCGGCACTTCAACGAGCGGCCCTATCTGGCTCATAAGTGCTATGTATACATTACCAAAACCCACCCACATCGGTCAGCAGTATCATCGCTCAAAACGGCGTTGGTCAGTGGACGACTGCTTCCCAAAGAGGTAATGGACACCCGTAGCCAGGAGGATTTTCTCAACAGTATTGCGCAATTCGAGTCGATACTTACCTCGACGCGTAAAATTACCATGCGCCAGTTACCCGGTACCGAACTGGCTTCTGAGAAAGGTGCGCCTGGTCTGATCGAGCGATACATGAGTTTGCACCCAACCGAACCCATAGTTCCCCTCTGCGACGTACGGATGGGGGATGAGCTGATGGTTGGCCACAAGCAGGTTCGGTTCTTCACGATCGCCGACGTCGATGACCTATCCGAACAGGTATATACCCACAACCGGGTTGAAGCGTTGTCGTCTGAAAATTCGTCGGTGACGGTAGGGTTTGCCACACCCGTATCGCTCATGCTGAACGTCGACCATGTCTACAATCAGTACATTTTTAAGGTCAGTAAACACGACCATTTTCCCAAGCTGGAACAACGGTCGCGGGAAATGACGGCACTGGGCAGCTTCGGTAAGGCCAATCAGTCGAATGCCGCGCTGATCGATGCGTTTCTGGGCTATGCAGCCGATACCGGTTATTCGCCGGTGCGTTGTCATTTCAACCTGATGGTATGGACAGAAGACAAAGCGCAGCTACCTCAGATTCGCCACCAGGTTACCTCGGCCATTGCGCGTATGGGCGTGCGCCCACGTGAGAACTCCAGTGACGGTCCTTTTCTTTTCTGGGCGGGTATTCCCGGCGCGGCTTCCAATCTACCCGATGAAGATAAGTTCTGGACGTTTCTACCGCAGGCCATCTGTATGCTCAATCATGAGTCAGTTACGGCCGATGATTTGTCGACGTTCGGTTTGAAACTGGTTGACCGATTATCGGGTAAACCAGTTCTGGTCGACCTTTCGGACATACCTATGGAGAAAGGGTGGATCTCCAACCGGAATAAGTTTATCGTCGGTCCGTCGGGGTCAGGTAAGTCGTTCTTTACCAACCATGCCCTGCGCAGCTACGTCAATCAGGGATCACACGCGGTGGTCGTCGATGTAGGTGACAGCTACGAGGGCCTATGCCAGCTACTGGGTGGGCGTTACCTGACCTACAAACCAGAATCACCCATCCACTTCAATCCATTTTTTATCGAAAGTCGCCGTTACCCCGACATCGAAAAAATTGAAGCGATCAAAGCACTCCTGTTATCGCTCTGGAAAAAGGAAGAGGACAAATTGACGCGGATTGAAGAAACGGCGTTTTCTCTGACCGTACGCAACTACTTTGACCGCCTGCAAACGGATTTGGACATTGTTCCCTGTTTCAACACGTACTACGAGTATATACGGGACGAGTTTCCGTCAGTGCTCAAGGAAAAAGGGATTCAGGATCATCATTTTGACTACAAAGGCTTCATGCTGACGATGGAACCTTTCTATAAAGGGGGTGAGTACGATTACCTGCTCAACAGTGAGGAAAACCTTGATTTAACATCGGTACCGTTCGTTGTTTTTGAGTTGGATAACATCAAGGATCATCCGATCCTGTTTCCAGTGGTGACCATTATCATTATGGACACCTTCATCACCAAGATGCGTCAGCTCAAAGGTACTCGTAAGATCATCCTGATCGAGGAAGCCTGGAAGGCGATCATGAAGCAGGGGATGGCCGAATACATCAAGTACCTCTACAAGACGGTACGTAAGCACTTCGGTGAGGCCTGGATTGTCACCCAGGAAGTTGATGACATCATTAATTCGCCGATTGTTCGGGGATCGATCATTAACAACGCGGATACAAAAATTCTGCTTGACCAGCGTAAGTACCAAAACAAATTCACTGAAGTAAAAACCTTTCTGGCGCTTACCGAACGGGACAAGAACCTGGCCCTGTCGCTCAACCGGGATAATGACCCCGCCCGGCGCTACAAAGAAGTATTCGTTAGCTACGGGGGTCAGCACAGCGCCGTCTACGGCGTCGAGGTCTCGCGCCCCGAGTACTTTGCCTTCACCACGGAACAGCGGGAGAAAACGCAAATCACCAGCCGTACCGCAGCCAATGGCGGCAACGTTGAGCTGGCCATTCGGGATTACATCGATTCGCAGCCGTAGCACGGCTGGCAGTTAAAGGGTCATAGTATTTATCCATGTTAAACCAAAGTTCTATGAAACGATTGATCTGGGGCTGTTGCCTACTGATTTTGTTGTTGGGAAGCGGAACCACGGGCCGGGGACAGGCTGGGTATACGCCCTTGGTTACGCAAACCGGCACTGACGCCGACGACAAACCTATTTTCGAGGTTAAATTCAGTGACGGAACAACGAATGTCGTTGTTGGACAGGATGCGCTGAGTCAACTGATGACCAGTTACGCACAGGGCGTTGCCCTCTCGCTCGGAAGTGGTGGAACTCCCCCCTTCGTTCCGGGACCTACCGGTATCGGTGGCGGGCTACTCAATGCGCTGGACAGTGAACTGAGCAACGTACTGGGAATCGATGCCAATTCGATTATGTCAGGCTTGCAGGCGCAGATTAACGAGCTGGCGGCTTCGCTGATTTCGTCGGTCGTCGATGCTTCTCCAATTGGCGAGGTTGAGACGATGAAAGATATGATGAAGGATGCCTACACCAAACAGCAAAAGATTCAATACCAAGCCCTAAAGCTGCAACTGGGTGAGAAAAAGGCGAATACTGAACTCTCATCCTCTTTCATCAAGTACTACAATACACTTGATCTGCCCGCCCAATTAAAACGGGTGACCCATCAGGTCGACGCTATCAACCGGCTGGCGGGTAGTCAGCTATTTTCAGCCAGCGAACGGCAGGGAATCAGTAGCGCGCTGAGTCAGGTATCAGATACATCTGATCTGGAAGATGATGTTCGTTCGGCTTGCAACCTCAATGGGGAAAGCGTCTGGATGAGCGAAGCCGAGCGGGTTAACGTGCTTGATGCAGCCAGAGATCAGATTATTCGCCGGCAGCAAATGCTTAATACGTTCCGGGTGAATTTGTCAAATGCTTACGTCGCCCGCACCCGGCAGATAGCCCGCAATAAGAGTATGGCGGGAATGTTCAAAGACAACAGCACACTGAACAGGTACGTCAAAACCACTAAAAAATCGCTATGATGGTTTCTATTGATAATTTTCGTCGGGGAGGGCTTCTAATCGGCCTGTATTTGCTGACTCGTTGCGCCTGGGCTCAAATGCCGCCCGTCAACACACTATATCCATCGACCAGCGATCCGGTCGGTTTAGAGCAGCAGATCGATCAGCTCATTCAGGAACAGTCAGGGTCGATTATGAACGGATTGCAGGGATACGGCTTCAACTTCGGTAAAGCGATCGAGCAGAAAATCCTCGACGAAGTGATGTCCGGCATTGCCAGTGCTGTCGTCTACGCGCCCATCGCCGAAAAAATTCTGACTGCTTACCAGAAGCAGAAGAATAACAGTCTGGCACAGCAGCTTGGACAGGTTAAAAACGTGGCTAAAGCAGGACTGAACAACCAGCTGAAAATACAATATCAAGACCTCAAGCTGGCCTATGAGAAAGCCAAATACAACGCTGTTGAATCGCGTATGTTCAATGGGAGCAAAACCGAGCTGTTTGCCAACAAACAAACCGACGGACTGTATGGGAACTACGTCGGCGTGGTGGACGAGTTTTATAAGTCACAGGCCCAACACGATATGCTTCGCCAGGACGACAAGTACATGGGCTATTACGTCATCGGAACGGCCGCAACATTGGCCGGCACCGACGATATGAAGGCTAAAATGGCGATGGCAAAACGTACCTACCAACCGGGCAGTTCGTCGGGGGAGGTAACCCAGACGAGTGCGTATGATCGGATCATGCTCAAGCAGCAGATCCGTGATCAGGCTTTACGTCAGCAGGCCGGGCTGTATAGTATGCAGGGCCTGACGAGGGCCAACATCCTTAACAAGCAGCGACAGTTACAGCGTAAACGCTACAGCCAGACCATCAAGCTACCTTCCCAAAATCTGTAACGCTGTATGCTGACACTTCTGTTAATGGCTCCCGACTCCATTGAGTCGGCCCTGGACACGCTGCTGACAACGATGTATGGACAGTCTTCGTCGTTCATCAACTTAGGCAAAGCATTGGGGGGCTTCGGCTCAATCATGTACCTGTTTTACCGAATATGGGGTCACATGGCCCGAAATGAAGAAATCGACGTGTTTCCCCTGTTGCGACCGGTGGCACTGGCCTTGTGCCTGATGTTTTACACGTCCCTGTCAGGGGGTATCGTTTCGCTGAGCCAGAAACTCGATGAGGGCACGCAATCGCTGATGACGAGCCAGCAATCAACGGTTACGCAGTTGAATAAGCAGAAAGACGACCTGCTGAAACAGCGTAGGAACGACCTATATCAGATTAACCCGGATCTGAACGGTGACGGTGAAATGAGCTGGTACGATACAATGTCGAGCTGGGTGACGGGTAGTGCCGTGGCAACGTATCTGGGTAACGCTACGGAATACTATATATCGAAGTATTTCGATGAAGCGCTTAAGTGGCTGGGGGAAATCCTGTACGATACGGCAAGTATCGCGATTAAATTCCTCCAGACGTTTTTCCTGCTGGTGCTCATCATCACCGGCCCGATCACATTCGGGCTTGCCTGTTTCGAGTGGTTCTACGGCGGGCTGGCCGCCTGGCTGGGCCGGGTAATTCACCTGTTGCTGTGGCTGCCATTAACCAACCTATTGGGGGGTATGCTGGAGCAGGTTCATATTGTCATGTTGCGTCAGGATATTCTGCAACTTCAGAATACCCCAGCTGACGAGTTTACATCCCTGGATTTCGGCCTGGTCGCCTTTTACCTGCTGGGCACGGCGGGTTACCTAATGATACCCAAAGCGGCCTCGTGGATCGTCGAATCGACCGGAGCAGGCGGTGCTGTCGGCTCGTTGCAACAAGGTCTCAGGACGGCTGGTGCTGCGGCTGGCTCGGTGGCAGGTGCTGGTATGGGTTCTGCCCGTATGGCCAGCAAGGCAGGTTCGGGCATGGCATCACTAGGCAGTCGACTAACCAACAAGATTTAACCGTTCAACTAATTACCTACGCAATGAATGCCAATTATTTCAGGACGCTGGGTAGCGTCGAATCATCCTTCAAGCTGTTGCGGATCGTTATGCTATCCATTATTGTGGCCGTACTGCTGTTTGCGGCTGTTATCGCTTACTGGGCTTTCAATTCCGTCGAGGCTTCACGTCAGCGGGTTTACGTCATGGACAACGGCAAGTCGATCATGCTGGCGTTGGCACAAGACCATAATATCAACCGGCCGGCCGAAGCCAAAGACCACGTGCGCTCGTTTCTCAAGCTGCTCTTCGAGCTGGAACCCGATGAGAAACAGATCGATGCGTCGATTGAACAGGCGACTTATCTGGGTAACAAAGCGTCGGTTGTTCGGCTCTATACAGACCTGAAGGAAAAAGGGTATTACAACCAGCTGATTCAGGGTGACGTACATCAGAAAGTCGAAATCGAACTGAGCGGCATACAAGTCCAGATGGATCAGTCGCCCTACTACTTCCGGGCCAAGGGACGTCAGGTGCTTATCCGATCGACCAACGTTACGGTCCGGAATCTGGACGTGGAAGGGTACCTGATCGACGTGGCCCGGACTGATAATAACCCACACGGCTTTATGGTCGAACGATTCAAGGTACTTGACAACCGGGATATTGAAACCATCGACCGTGCACCTGACTCAGACAAACTCAATTTATGATGGCCCGCCCCGCTCTACTCCTGCACGAGCCCCTGCGCCGGCTCCAGTTCCGCCTGCACCGGCGCTGTCTACGCCTGATTCGCCAGTGGGAAACCAAGCCCTTACTTGTACGCCGATATCAGCTGATTGCGGTAACGCTATTGTTACTGGCGATCTTCTTGCCTTCACTGCTCGACGGAATACGCGGTCTATCTGAATTTGGTAGCCGCAAGCCTGGTCGCGTCACCCGTTTAACCGGTTCATCCCGCGTTCAATTACGCCCGATGGAAGGACTAAATAAAGCCCCTCAACGCTCTGTCACACCGGGTGATACGCATCAGCAACGCACGACGTTGCCATCGCTGGCCCCTCAACCAACCACGCATTAACCGGCTCAGCCATCATTCAATGGAACCTAAAGAAAAACAAACTATCGCCGATCTGTTTCAGAATAAAAAGTTTCTGTACACACTGCCCATCTTTCTGATTGCTATAGCGGGTATCGTCTATTATCTGATGCAGGATACGGCTGCGGCTCCTGCTACGACCCCGTCAGCGCTCAATACCAGTGTGCCTTCCGCACGGCCGGACACGCTGGATCGCTCCAAACTAGGTTTGCAACAAGAAGGGAATCCTGATGGTAGCAATCGATTGCCTACCGGCGATTTTCAATCGAACGTCCCCCAGGGCATCGAGCGGTTGATGTACGATAAATCAGCGACGCCCGTACCTGTTGGCTATCTCAACAGCCAGGGTCGACAGGGAATGGCCATGCCCTACGATACGAACCGGACTCGGCTGCGGAACAGTCGCGCAGGCGGTCTACCAGGCAAGCTCAATCCTAGTCACCAGCGCAACGATAACGGGGTGATGGGCCTTAGCGAGCGGGATAGTCAACTGAATGGTTACGACACCCCACGCAGTCAGGCAGTCGACCCGCAAGTACAGGCCCGTCAACAGGCGGAACTACAGCAAGCCAAACAACAACAGGCCAAACTGCTCAGTTTACTGGAAGAGTATAAAAAGGATAAGCAAATCCGCAAAAAGAACGAGGAGGACAAAACCAAAGTCGATCGGGCTGACCCCGCCGATCCGGTTTCATCATTGAACGGCATTGATCGGGAAAAAGGCAACAATACATTCTACGGCCTCTACACCGACGACAACAAAAAACAGCAGCAGGCCCAACTCGACAAAGAAGTAGGTACGTTTCGGGCGGTTGTGTATGGCGACCAGGACGTGGTTTCCTCGGGTCGGGTGCGGATGCGGTTACTCGAACCGCTTCGGGTACGGGGGGGGATTATCCCGGCTAACACCATCATTTACGGCATTGGCAGCTTTCAGGCTGAACGGGTAGCCGTCAAAATCAGTGGTATTCTGTATCAGAATCACGAACTACCGGTTAACCTGAGTGTCATCGATGAAGATGGTATCCCCGGTATTTATGTTCCCAACATCATCGGTCAAGCCGAAGCTCGGCAGGCCCTGAGCCAGTCCGCGAATGGCATACAGATCAGCACGTATGGCGGTTCTGGCCTTAACCCGGCTACGATGGTCGGTAATTCAGCGGCCACGGCGGCCCTCCAGGGTGCCCGGCAGCTTGTTCAGCGCAAAACGACCATTCAGAAGGCGCACCTGAAGAATAATTATTACATACACCTCAAGTCGACTGATCCAGGCCGGACTGAGCAACAGTAATCCCATTCATCGTCGGGGTCTGTCAGCTTCTGTCTAATATAATTTTTCAATCAAGTATCTATAATTTCTATTAAAAACATGGAAAAAGCGTTTGCCACTGCCGTTGCCCTATCGTTGCTGGGTAGCACCCTGACTAAGGCTCAGGTTGTACCCACTGCCGATTCGAGTGTTCATATGCCGCCCCCGGTAGTCGTGAAAATGGCCCCTGAAATACCAATTAACGATAACAGCGTAATCGGTTCGTATTACATCGAGCTTCCCTTTAACAAAACGGTTTCCATTATTTTCGATTCCCCAGTTCGCTCGGTCGACCTGGGTAGCCGTGACATTATCGCTGACCGGGCGACAGAAGTCGAAAACGTGCTGAAGGTGAAGGCGACCCGGCTAGGCTTCAACGAAACAAACTTCTCAGTTATAACGGCCGATGGCAAGTTTTACTCGTTCGTGGCCAACTACAACGAATCTCCGGGTGTACTGGCCCTCAATCTGGCGGGCAGTAAAGTCGGCAACAGCGAAACGATCTCGCTACAGGCTCGCAATAAGCAAATCAACAGCAACAATCTGCGCGATGGTATCATCCAGTTCGCGGGCGTGAAAGCGACGCAATCTGAAGTGGTTTACAACTGCAACGAGATTATGAAGAAAAAGCGCAACGTACGGCATCTAGGTGTTGAAGCGAACAAAATGGAAGTAGCGGTAAAGAGCGTTTTCATCAAAGACAACGTCCTGTACTACAAAATTGCTCTGGAAAACAAATCGAACATTACTTACGATGTCGACTACGTCCGCTTTTTCGTGGTCGACAAGACCACACCCCGGCGTACCTCGACGCAAGAAATCGAACTTCTGCCCTTTTACATCTACAACGAAGCCATTCGCTCTATCGCTGGAAAACGGGTCGTCGAGCGCGTTTATGCCTTTCAAAAGTTTACAATCCCGGATAACAAACGACTCAAGATTATGGCTGGAGAAATTAACGGTGGTCGTAGCCTGAGTTTTATCATTCGTAATAGCGACATCATGAACGCTGATAAACTGAACTAATTAATGGGCCTTTCTATCATCACCCTTATTATGCTGGCCCTGCTAGCGGGCAACCCTATACTGGCCCAGCGACATATTAAAGGCCAACTGGCGCTGACACCTTATGCCGGCGTGGTTGATCAGTGGCCATCGCTGACTCATCTTAAAGGCGATCAGCGGGGCTACGTTGCCGGACTGGATTTATGCCGGTATACGGAAACGGAGACATACTGGAAGGTAAGCTACCAATACGACATAAAGTAGTACCAGCAGCTTGATCAGATTCTCAGCAGCGAGCGTCACCTGCTCAGCTTCGACTATGCTCCGATTACACGTCACGATCATCGACGCCATTTTTACATCGCCCCACTGGTGGGCGTGGGTTTGGAGCGTATCAATCAGAATCAACCGGAATTGGCGGAGGGTACGATTCTGACGCAGCCGGCGGCTCTCGCCAGTATGCAGCTAGGGCTGGAAGGCGAATTATTCCTGACAGAACGAACGGCATTGTTTGTGGGCCTGCACGAACGCTGGCTACCCTCTTCCAATCTCACTCAGTTTCGGACATATGGGCTAGTTGGCATGCGCTTCTCCTTCTTTAAAAACTAATCGATTATAATCCGATGGCTTCAATGTCGTTCGTCAAAAACTTGTTGATGGGTAGCCTGCTGGTCGGGCTACTCTCCAGTTGCCAGGTCGACCACCTGTCTGTACAGACCGATTTCCCGTTTACGATCAGCAACGAGACGCTACCTGATCGGCCTATCTGAATCAGAGTTTGCCATTCAAACTGTCGGTCCTACCGCAGCGGGTGACAACTACGCAGGTGTATACCCTGCGCTGGCGTTCACTATCGGCCCTGACGGGTAATCTGACGGTGAACGGTACAGAACTGCCTGCCGACTCGCTCTACGTGCTCAACACACTAACACCCCAACTACGGGTACGCGGCCGCTCCCAAAAACTAAGTAAGTATACCTTTAACGTAATGGTAACGAATCAGGCTGGTCAGACCCAGGAATTACCCTTATCAATTATCCTGAAAAACTAATCAGCATTCATTACATCGAACAGCAAAGCCCGGCCATATGACCGGGCTTTGCTACTGTAGATAGCCCCTGATAAAGTTACTCGCCGGCGGCTGGAACCTTATCAGCGGGTGGTTGCAGAATTAATCCAATATCATCGATAACATCGGCGATGGCCTGCCCCACACATACTAGTTCGTCCGTGGTCCAGCCTTGTGAATTCTTGATTCGCCGGTAAAGACCATGAGGCATATTGCAGCGTCTGACCAGCTCTGCAGGCTCAATGGGTAGTTTCTCCAAACGGGCACTGAAACCGTCCCGAAACTGTATGTACGTATGTATGTATCAATTTGCTGATAAAGCGTTTGCTTTTTCAGGTGCTGCGCCAGCAGTAGTAGCTCCGGGTCTGAGAAGGATCTAGCCCGAGTCTTCTTATTATGGGCTGCTCCGACCGTCACACCCAGCAATCTGGCAAGCTGATCGTTTGAAATCGAGCCGATCAGCCGTTGAATTTCGTTGGCAGCTTTTACGAATTCAGTTGTTACGTTGATAATGTAATTTGTGGGCATATGAATTATGCTGTCTCAGACTAATTATTAGCCCGTCTATCAAGTCTCTATAGAAAGAAAAAGCGTAAGTCATACTTACGCTTTTTCTCACCGATGACGCTTCGATACCGGAATATCGGGCCCAAGTGCCCCGCCGAGGAACTTAAATATTCCAGCAACAGCCAGAAAACCGACGATAAATCCACCTAAGATAACCATATAATTTTTGTCGACTAACAGTTCTTTACACAATCCGCTCTACCTGTTGCTAACCTGTATAAATATGCCAGACTGTTCGCAGATAACCTACCATTCAGGGCATTGCTACCCGGAAGAACCCCTACCCTTCCCCCCTCCGTGATCCTTCGCTTTAGCGGCCACTGGCCGCATTTGCCAACAAAAAACCGACGCAGGGCCGGCCAGTGGGTGCAGAACTTAAAGGGGCTGGTAAAGCTACCAGCCGAGGCTACCTGGCGATTGTAAAGGGGCGTCAACCCGGTAAAGCCGCTCTGCTACACTGATCCGTTTCGTTTGTTTGTCTGAGCGCTGCCCGCTGGTGTAAACCCAATACATAGGGCATAAGCAATCCGATAGTTCGAGCCGCATGGCAAATATGTAAAATTTCCTGTTATCAGAGCACCAGCGTGGACTGGAGGGTGAATAGTTTTAATAAATTGGCACAATGTCCAGCGATCAGCGAACTTATCAATCATGTCGTATAATAAACATTACCTTACTTGCATTTTCTGAACAAAGAACAGGCAACTACTTGTCAAAATCCGTGTCTACTTTGACTGGTTTCCTTTATAGAAAAATACGGCCTTCGGCCGCGCCCATTTGTGTCGCAGAGTGGGGAGGCAGGCTGTCCAGTTAGTAGGTGGTGCTATTAGCACGGTTCCTAACAGGAAACGAGTAACAAAATAGTCTTATTTATCAGCAATAAAATTTAATCATAACTAGGCCTATTCGATAGACTATTTCTATTTCGAGTTACATTTCGGCCATTTCACCATATTTAATTTTTAAATTTCAGCCAAAACGTGAAATATATTTGCTTTTGATAAAATCACATCAATACCTTTGTGACAACTTCATCAACACGAAAAGCCGCTTTTTGCAACGTTATAGCAGGCTTACACCTTAGAACAGGTCCATATGCGGCCAACAACAAGGAACAGGCTGTCGGGAAATAGCCGCCGGTATTTTAAACGGCTACTGCTACTGTAGCCTACGCTGAGCATTCAATGGATGCTTTTTTAAACGCATCTTTTACCTATAAAATCTATAGACATAATTATTTTCATTTTTCCTATATCAGCTTCAAGCATTCGGCGCGGTACTGGCGGATTGCATTGTAGCCGATATGTAAGCGTGTAAGCATTCGTAGCGCATGAAAGCATTACTATACACATCCGCAATACTGCTCACCGTAGCCTTCGTGCAACGGAATGCAATCAATGAGCGGCCGGGTGAACCAGCCGCAGCGGCAAACGCGACCCTGTGCAAGGCTCCGCTCTGCAAACTCCCCTCCCGCACTGCTATTCTTCAGGCAGTTACTCCGACCGGGTCAACAGCACCAGCGGGAACAGAGGGGATGGTATTGATCAGGGGCGGTCAGTTTTGGATGGGGTCGACGGGTTTTGCCGACGCCAAACCGGTTCATGCCGTAGCGGTCGACAACTTCTGGATGGACGCCCACGAAGTGACCAACGCGCAATTCAAAGCGTTCGTCAAAGCAACGGGTTATATCACCATCGCCGAACGCCCGCTGAATCCGGCCGACTATCCGGGCGTGTCGCCCGACAAACTGATCCCCGGCTCGGCGGTGTTTAGCCCACCAGCCCGGCCCGTTTCGCTGGCTAACCCGTTACGGTGGTGGGCTTACGTAGCCAGTGCGAACTGGCGTCATCCGCAGGGGCCCGGCAGTTCCATCGTGGGGAAAGACAACGAACCGGTGGTTCAGGTCTGCTACGACGATGCCGTGGCTTATGCCAACTGGGCCGGCAAACGCTTGCCCACCGAGGCCGAATGGGAGTTTGCCGCGCGTGGCGGTCGTACCGGCACAACTTACTACTGGGGTAACGACCTGAAACCCAACGGCAAATGGGTCGCTAATCTGTTTCAGGGCAACTTCCCGTCTACCAATTCAGCCGAAGACGGCTTCCGCACGACGGCCCCCGTTCAGACGTATCCCGCCAACACCTTCGGCCTATACGACATGGAAGGAAACGTGTGGGAATGGTGCAGCGACCTCTACCGCCCGGACTATTACCAGCGAAGCCCTGCCCATAATCCGAAAGGCCCTGCCGATAGCTACGACCCCGACGAGCCGGGCACCGTCAAGCATGTGCAGCGGGGCGGCTCGTTTCTCTGTAGCGACCAGTATTGCGTGCGCTACCGGGCGGGCAGTCGGGGGAAGGGCGAGCCTGGCAGTGCCAGCAACAATCTAGGATTTCGCTGCGTCCGATCAGCGCAGATGTAATAAACGGTGGGGCGAAAGCAAACTGGTTTGTAGCAGCATTCCAGTATGTGATTCGCTAACTGGCGACCGGTATGGCTGTAGCAGCAGCCCCCCGATGGCCATAAAAAATGCCAGCCGCATCGGCGGTCCGACCTGTAGCAGCAGGACTGGCTGGTCAACCATAAGGCTCAGTGGCAACTGAATTGGCAGCAGTCGTTTGCGCGACTGTCGTGCGACCCTATTTTTTAGTTTAACCAGTACAGAGCAATGAAAAAAAGCTTTATGTATTTACTGTGGATTGGGATTCTTCTCAGCCCACTCGTGCTTCTGGCACAGACGCCCCCTCCCGTTATTAACTCTACCCTGTCGGGTAAAATTGTCGACGAAAAAACGAAAGAACCGCTGATCGGCGCGACGGTTCAGATCAAAGGTACCACCAATGGGGCCGCTACCGATGTCGACGGTAAGTTCGTGCTGAAAACCGGCCAGAAACTTCCTTACACGCTCGTTGTCAACTACGTAGGCTACAGTACCCAAGAGGTTCTGGCGACGACAAACACGATTGCGGTCGAATTAAAAGAAAACGCCAGTCAGCTCAACGAGGTGGTTGTGGTCGGCTACGGCACGCAGAAACGCAGCGACATTACGGGTTCGATCGCATCAGTTCCGGTAGCGATTCGCCAGCAGCCGGTCGCGTCGGTCGAACGGCTTTTGCAGGGGTCGATTGCCGGAGCTATCGTAACGCAGACCTCGGGGCAGCCGGGCGGTGGGGTTAGCGTGCAGATTCGCGGCAACAACTCGATTACGGCGGGCAGCGATCCGCTGTACGTAATCGACGGCTTTCCCATCAACAACGATTACTCACTGACCGACGCGGGGGTTACGAACGGTTCGAAAATCAACCCGCTCTCGTCCATTAACACGTCCGACATTGAAACAATCGACGTGCTCAAAGACGCATCGGCAACGGCTATTTACGGCTCGCGCGGGGCCAACGGCGTGGTTATCATCACTACCAAAAACGGGTCTAAAAACAAGTCGTCGGTCAACTACGATGCGTTTTACGGTGTGCAAAGCGTTATCCGAACGATTCCGCTGCTGAACGCCCGCGAGTGGTGGCAACTGCGGAAAGATGCGGCCGCTAACTCCGGCAAGACAACGTCCCTGCCCGCATCGGCAGCCCTGGGCTATTCGCTCGATACGTCGGGCGTTGGCACCGACTGGCAGGCAGCCGCTTTTCGGCAGGCCGCTATTCAGAACCACAACATCTCGATTCTGTCGGGTTCGGAACGGACACAGCTGGCGATTTCGGGCAACTACTTCAAGCAGGACGGAATTTTACAGAATACGGACTTTCGGCGGTTTTCGGGCCGAATCAATCTGGCGCACGAATACAATTCCCGCTTCCGGGTTTCGGCTAATTTGACGGCCAGTAATGTCAAAGCGAACGTAGCTCCGGCGGCAATCGTCGGCAACCTGTTGCTGACGCCCCCATCGCTGCCGATCTACAAAAACGACGGCACCTTCGTCGTCAACAGCCCATTTGAGTCGAGCCTGCAGAACCCGATCAACTCTCTGTACAACCAGCTCAACGAGACGATTACCAATCGTATACTGGGGAACGTTACCGCTGAGTACACGATCCTGCCCGGCCTGAAAGCGAAGGGGCTACTGGGTACCGACATCGTCGACAATAAGCAGAACCGCTACCTGCCCAGCAGTACGGCCGAAGGGCAGAGCCTAGGGGGCGATGCTATCGTCGGCTCAGTATTCACGACAAACTGGCTCAACGAAAACACGCTCAGTTACGACAAAGAAATCAACGAGCGTCACAAGATCAGCGCCATTGCCGGCTTCACAGCGCAGCAGTCGACGTCGAAGGGGGCCGTGGCCGAAGCGGCCGGATTTGCCACCGATGCCTTTTCGTACAACAATCTGGGCACCGGCATTACCAACCGTACGCCCAGCTCCTTTACCAACAGCTGGTCCCTGGCCTCGTATCTGGGCCGGATCAATTACGGCTATAACGATACGTATCTGGTCACGTTCACGCTGCGGGCCGATGGCTCCTCGCGCTTTGGCGAGGGCAACAAATGGGGCTATTTTCCATCGGCCGCTGTTGGCTGGAACGTGAGCAATGAACGGTTCTTTTCGCAGGTCCGCCATGTAAGCACGCTGAAGCTGCGGCTGAGTGCGGGCCTGACGGGAAACCAGAACATCCCGCCCTACCAGTCGCTGTCGCAGCTTGGGTACTTCCGCTACAACTTTTCCAACACGACGGTATCCGGCTTTGCGCCCAACACGGTACCGAACCCGAATCTGGGCTGGGAAAAGACGTTTCAGGTTGACGGCGGTATCGACCTGGGTCTGCTCAACAACCGGATTCAGCTTACGGCGGATTATTACTACAAGAAAACCACCGATCTGCTGCTGAGCCGGACCGTGCCCGGCACGTCTGGGCTGTCTAATTTTTACGGGGGGCAGGCCTCCACGATTTACCAGAACATCGGGGCGGTTTCCAATCAGGGCTTCGAACTATCGATTAATTCCCGCAACCTGACGGGGGCGTTGACATGGAACACCATTCTGATCTATTCTAATAATAAGAATAAAATCCTGAGCCTCGGCGAGGGGGTTAATCAGATCATACCAGACATTTCATCGCCATCGATCGCCAAAGTCGGCTATCCGCTGGGTTCGTTCATCGTGTACCAGACCGATGGTATCATTCAGTCGAGTGATCAGGCCCTGACACCGCAGGCCAACAACAAACCGGGCGGGCAGAAATACAAGGACATCAATGGCGACGGGGTGATTACGCAGGCCGGTGACCGGATTGTTATTGCCAATCAGCCCGGCTTCACCTTCGGGGTAACCAATACGTTCAACTACAAGGGGTTCGACCTGTCGATCTTCGTGCAGGGGTCGGTAGGTGGCAAGCTCTACAACGCCAACCGGGCCAACCTGGAACTCGGCACGGGCTACACCAACGCGTCGAGTGATCTGCTGAACCGCTGGACACCGGCCAATACCAACACCGACGTAAAGGCAGCGTATCAGGACCCAGCCATTACGATCTCGGATCGCTTCATCGAAGATGCAACCTATTACCGGCTGAAGAACGTCTCCCTTGGCTACACCTTACCCAAATCGCTGCTCAGCCGGGCCAAACTATCGACCCTGCGCGTCTATGTGTCGGCGCAGAACGCGGCTACCTGGACCAACTACACCGGCTACGATCCGGAGGTAAGCCTGAACGGTCAGTCGCTCATCAACAAGGGCGTCGACTCGGGCGTCTATCCAAACAATAAATCCTACCAGGTCGGTCTTTCGCTGTCACTATAACCCGCCCCGTAAACGTAACGAATCATGAAACTCCAGACATACCTGGTAGCGGGACTGACTATCCTGTCGCTTACCGCCTGCACCGATTTCCTGAAAGAAAGCCCCGAAGCGTTCATTTCGGAAGAGCAGTATTACAAAACCCAGGCCGACGCCCTCAATGCCGTCAACGCGGTCTATTTCCTGCTGAACTCGGGCGGCAGTTCCGTACAAACGCCCTACAACACCCTGTTCAACACGGGTATGAACATGGCCGGCGACGACGAAGATCCGGGGCCGGGAGCTACCAACCCCGACGTTCGGTCGCTGGCTGTCCTGGCCCACTCATCGACGAACCTGCGCGTCTACGAACTCTGGCAACAGCACTATGCCGCCATCAAAAAGGCCAACGTGGCGCTCGAAAAAATCCCCGCCATCAGTTTCGACGCAACCCTGAAAGCACGGCTACTCGGGGAGGCTAAATTTCTGCGGGCCCTGTATTACTTCAACCTGGTGCGGCTGTACGGCGACGTTCCGCTCATCACCGACTACCAAAAATACATAAATGCGTCGGACTATGCCGTTGCCCGCACCGCATCGACGCAGGTGTACGCGCAGATCGAAAAGGATCTGACCGAAGCAGCGACCGTATTGCCCGCGTCGTACAGTTCACCCGACGCAGGCCGGGCAACGGCCGGTGCAGCGAAAGCGCTGCTGGCGAAGGTGTACCTGACGAAAGCCTCGTACCCACTGAACATTACGTCGCACTATCAAGACGCGGTCAACAAAGCCGAAGAGGTACTTTCCTCGGCCGATGGGGGGACCGGTAAGTATGGCTACACCCTGTTTACCAACTACGCCGATGTTTTTCTGCCCGCCAGCAAAAACGGGGTTGAACACATCTTCTCCGCTCAGTTTAAGTCGAACTCACTGGGGCAGGGAAACAACGAAAACCCGCGTGCGATCCTGTCGTCGATTCCCGGCCTCTCGGGTAACTATGCCCACATGGTGCGCTACTACACCAACGGAACCGACAAATTTTACAGCATCTACAAGCTCTACACGTCGGCCGACAAGCGTCGGGACGTCACCTTCGTCCGGTCGTTTGTCAGCCCCAGCAACGGCCGTAAGTATGGCCTGCCCATTACCAATTCCACCGTCGCAAACGACTCAACCCCCTTCTTCAACAAGTGGTGGGACCCGAACTCGACGGCGGTCACCAGCGAATCGGCGGCCAACGTTCCCATTCTGCGGTATGCTGACTTGCTGCTGCTGCATGCCGAAGCCGAAAACGAAGCCAACGGCCCGACCGAAAAAGCCTATAAATCATTGAACCGGGTTCGAAACCGGGCGGGTCTGCCCAGCCTGACGCTAGGCCTGACCAAAGATCAGTTCCGGGAAGCCGTCTACCTGGACCGGCGGCTGGAGCTGGTCTACGAATACCAGCGTTGGTTCGATCTGATCCGGCAGAAAGACGCGTCGGGCAAAAGCACGTTCGTCGCCAACCTGCAAAAAGTCGGCAAGACCAATGCCGCCGACAAGCACCGCCTGTATCCGATCCCTCAGTCGGAACTCGACAACAACCGCCTGCTGACCCAGAATCCGGGCTACTAGCGCCTTTCCGATCACGACTAAACAACCTTTCAGCATGACACTATCCGACATAAGCCTGCTCATCCGGAAAATACTGATCGGGGTTCTCGTTGCCCTGATTCCTTTCCTGATCCTGTTTTTCGGCCTCCGCCTGACGCAAAAACTGCTGCACACGCCTTCATCAACAAACGCATCGTTTCACCAAACCCGCTAACGACAAGCCATGACCATGGAACCCAGAATCGCCCGGCGCATTGTCCGGAACGCCCTGCTCAGCCTGTTTCTCTACGCCCTGCCCGTACTGCTGATGTTCGCAGCCTTCTACCTGACCGGACAGCGACCGTGGGCAAAAAAAACGCAGAAGGCGCAAACGGCAGGCTATCGCTATTGAGCCACGACCAACCAATCAGTTATCAATCGCTAAAACCACCTTGCCATGATCTATTTCGTTGAACAACTTTTCGAGAATCTGGGAACGTGGGGGCTCCCCACACTGGTATTGCTCATCGGCGTTATCGAGTTCGCAGCCGGACTTTACGGTAAACACTGGAACCGCAACGAGATGCTGCTCGACATCACCTGCTTCACCGTACCCAAGCTCGTTGTCAAGCCGCTGGTTGCTTATTTCGGGCTTAAGTTTTTACCCTACCTACTACCTGATGCGAAGAATGCCTTCGACTGGGTACCGTTCTGGTGGGGCTTCGCCATCATCGCCGTTGCCGACGACCTGACCCAGTACTGGTACCACCGACTGCACCATGAAGTACCGTTTCTGTGGCGCTTTCACCGGACGCACCACTCCGCGCCGTACATGGGTATGGCGATGGCCAGCCGGCAAAACATCGTGTATACCCTTTTCTTCTCGCAGACGTATCTGACCACGGCGCTGGTGTATGTTGGGCTGGGCTATCCGGCGCTGTTCGTTAAAGGTATCAAGTCGATTATCACGACGCTGGCTCACTCGAGCATCCCATGGGATAAGCCATTTTACGAAACCAAGTGGCTACACCCTGTTGCCTGGGTACTCGAACGGTTCATCTCCACCCCGGCTACGCACCACGCCCACCACGCCGACTCGACCGACGATGGCGTAGGCTACTACAAAGGCAACTTCGGCAATATGTTCTTCCTCTGGGACGTCATTTTCGGTACGGGGCTGATCACCCGCCAGTACCCCAGGTCGTACGGCATTGCGTCGTATCAGCAGGAAGAATGGTACGCGCAGTTTATGTGGCCATTGCTGAAGTCGAAGAAGGAGGGTAGCGAACTGGCGCACAACGGCCCCATGGTAAAGGAGGACACAACGACCGCTGGCGCGGTACCCGAACCACAGCTCGTCTCACCGGGCCTGACGTCACTCGAACCCGAGCTGAAAATAGCCTGACCGACTACTGTATCCGCTCGATCCGACCAGCTGAACTAACCCATTTCCCCTAAACGACGCCTACCCTACCATGACTCGGTCTATTGTTATCAAAAGTTGTCTGTTGCTGGTCCTGTCGGCAGCGAGGCTGTTTGCGCAACAGCCGGTAGACAAGCACCCTAACATCGTGATTATCCTGGCCGACGATCTGGGCTTTTCCGATCTGGGGTGCTACGGCTCCGAAATTCAGACGCCCCACCTCGACCGTCTGGCCCGGGAAGGGTTGCAGTTGAGTCAGTTTTACAACAGTGGCCGGTGCTGCCCGTCACGGGCGGCCCTGTTGACTGGCCTTTATCCACATCAGGCCGGCATCGGCGATATGATTCAGAACAAAGGGCCGAAGGCGTACCAGGGCTACCTCAATGAACACAGCGTAACGATCGCGCAGCTGCTGAAAACAGCCGGTTACCAGACCATCGTTTCCGGCAAATGGCATGTCGGTCTGGTTCCTTCGGCCTGGGCCGTCAATCGTGGTTTCGACAAGTCATTTACGTTACAGAACAACGGCAGCAGCTATTTTAACTCGCAGCCGCTCTACAACGACGGCCGAACGGTAACGTTTCTGGTTGGCGACAAGGAAATTCAGCGGCAGGATACGTCGCGCTACCTGACGCAGGCGATCACTGATTTTGCCTGCCGCAGCCTGGATTCGCTGAACCGGAAAGACCCATTTTTTCTGTATGTAGCCTACACAGCTCCGCACTGGCCAATTCAGGCCCTGCCCGAAGACATTGCGCGCTACAAAGACCGGTATCGGGACGGCTGGGATTCACTGCGGGTGCGCCGGTACCGAAAGCAGATCGCAGCCGGGCTTATTCGAAAGGAATGGCCTCTGTCCGACCGGTTCGCCGACGTTCCGGACTGGTCATCGCTGTCGCCCGCCGAGCAGGAAAAATGGGCGCTGCGCATGGCCATCTATGCCGCCATGATCGACCGCATGGATCGCAGCATTGGCGCTATTCTCACCCGATTGAAGACTACTCAGCAAGACCGGCAGACGGTTGTTCTGTTCATGTCAGACAACGGCGGAAGCGCCGATGAGGTGCAGCAGTGGGATTACGTTACGCAGAAGAGGGGGACACCCGGTAGTGTTGCGTCGATCGACAGCTACGATCCACCCTGGGGCAACGTCAGTAACACACCGTTTCGCCTTTTCAAGAAAAACACCCACGAAGGGGGCATTGCCTCGCCGTTCATCGCTTACTGCCCCGGACTGATCAAGGCAGGTACCGTAGGCGCATCGGTTACGCACCTGATCGATGTATTGCCCACCTGCTTAAGTCTGGCGGGCATCACCTACCCGGCTGTTTTTCAGAACAAACCGCTAACCCCACTGGAAGGAAAGAGCCTACTCCCCCTATTCGACAACAAACCGTTCAGCGGACACGAAACACTTTTCTGGGAACATGAAGGAAGTCGGGCGGTACGCAAAGGAAACTGGAAACTCGTGGCAGAAATCGACAAGCCCTGGGAACTGTACGACCTGAACGCCGACCGGACCGAAACGCGCAATCTGGCGTCGAACTACCCGCAACTGGTAGCGGAACTGGCGAATGAACACACCGTCTGGTCTACAAAAGTAGGGGTTGTCGACTGGCACCAGCTTAAATAAGACCCATTGACAGCCTACCTAAAAACGGAATACTATGATACGGTTAACGCAATACGTCGCGGTTGTGCTGGTACTAGGGTTTCTTCGCGCAGCGGCCCAGCCCACCGACCGACCCAACATCCTCTGGATCGTCAGTGAAGACAACAACACCTCGCTGATTGGCTGTTACGGCAACCCGTACGCGACTACGCCCAACATCGATCAGTTTGCGAAACAGAGTATTCTGTACAAAAACGCGTTTTCGACGGCTCCCGTCTGCGCCCCGTCGCGCAACACGCTGATTACGGGTATGTACCCACCGTCGCTGGGTACCGAGCACATGCGGAGTACGTATCCGGTACCGTCGTTCGTCAAGTTCTTCCCCCGGTATCTGCGGGAAGCCGGTTACTACACGACCAACAATTCGAAGAAGGACTACAACATGATCGATCAGGTCGACGCCTGGGACGAGTCGAGCGATTCGGCGACGTACAAAAAGCGGAAACCCAGTCAGCCCTTCTTTGCGGTGTTCAATCTGTTCGTGTCGCACGAGAGTAGCCTGCACAAACCCCTGCCAGCACTGCACCACGACCCGGAGAAAGCGCCAATCCCCCCCTATCACCCCCACACCGCCGAATTCAAACACGACTGGGCGCAGTATTACGACAAGGTCGAAACGATGGATCAGCAGGTCGGTAAACTGCTGAAGGAACTGGCTGATGCGGGGCTGGCCGACAATACCATTATATTTTACTACGCAGATAACGGCGGGGTGCTGGGGCGCAGCAAGCGGTTTATGTACGAATCGGGGCTGCACGTCCCACTGGTTGTTCACCTGCCGAAAAAATACGCTCACCTGGCCAAACAGCAGGTGGGTTCGCAGACCGATCAATTGGTTACGTTCGTCGACTTCGCCCCGACGATCCTGAGCCTGACCGGCATTCCGATTCCGGGCTACATGCAGGGACAGGCGTTTCTGGGCAAGCAGCAAAAACCGGAGCGCAGCTATGCCTATGGCTTCCGGGGCCGGATGGACGAAGCTATTGATCTGTCACGGTCCGTGCGGGACAAAAAATACCGCTATATCCGCAACTACCTGCCGCATAAGATTTACGGTCAACACCTGAATTACCTGTGGCAGGCCCCCTCGATTCGCTCGTGGGAAGCGGACTACAAAGCGGGGCGACTGAATGACGTGCAGTCCCGCTTCTGGCAGGCCAAACCGGCGGAGGAACTCTACGACGTGACCGCTGATCCCGATAACATCCACAATCTGGCAGCCGACGCCCGCTATACAAGCGAGTTGCTTCGCCTGCGTAAGGCCAACGATCAGTGGCTCCGGCAAAGTCAGGACGTGGGCTTTATTCCCGAAGCCATGCTGTCGAAAATCGCCGATCAGACACCCCTGTACGACTACGCCCGGCAGGGCAGCTACAACCTCAATCGGGTCATTGAAACCGCTACGCTGGCATCCGCCCGGAACCCTACTGACACTACCGAACTTCGCCAGCGCCTGACCGACACTAATCCGGTCGTGCGGTACTGGGCTGCTACGGGCTGTACGGTTCTGAAACCAGCCGGTGCAACCGCAGCCCTGCGAACACTGCTTCAGGACGCGGAACCATCGGTGCAGATTGCTGCTGCCGAAGCCCTGTACGGCCTTGGTGAGAAAAACGAGGCTATCGACACGCTGAAGAACGCCCTGACAAGCGACAACCGACATAGCCGGCTTCAGGCGTTGAGTGTCTTGCAAAGTCTCGGGAAAGATGCCCTTCCAGCAGCCGCGCAGGTAAAGGAAATCGTCGCGCATGCCCCGACGGGCTACTCGGTCGATACGGCATACGATGTCCGGGCTGCCCAGAATCTGCTCGACCAACTCAACCCCTGAATTGCGGCAAACGCGGCGCTGGCATTGCGTCGGTCTGCAACCTATTGAACGATACACTTACCCACTACGACTAATGCTACGAATTTTCTTCAGCCTTCTTTGGTCTACTCTCATACTTAGCCCGTCGCTGGCGCAGCAAAAGCCCCGGTCCGCAGCCAAAGCCGGCACGAACCGCCCAAACGTTATCCTCATCATGGTCGACGACATGGGCTACTCGGATTTAGGCTGCTACGGCTCCGAGATCAGCACACCCAACCTCGACCGACTGGCGAACGAAGGGATTCGCCTGCGCGAATTTTACAACAACTCCATCTGTGCACCCACGCGGGCGTCGCTCCTGACGGGGCAGTACCCGCACAAAGCGGGCATTGGTTATTTCGACGTAAACCTGGGCATTCCACCCTACCAGGGCTACCTGAACCGGGAGTCGCTCACGCTGGGCGAAGTGTTCCGGTCGGGCGGTTACAGCACACTGCTGTCGGGCAAATGGCACGTGGGCAAAGACAGCCTCTCCTGGCCCAATCAGCGGGGATTCGACAAGTTTTACGGGATTCTGGGTGGTGCGTCAGATTACTTCGATGTCAAGCCCCTGCCGTTTGGCACGAACCCGTATCCGGTCGCGCTCATCAAAAACAACGTCCGCCAGTACCCGAAAGACAACTCCTATTATTTCACCGACGAAGTCGGCACCAACGCGATTCGGTTTCTGGACGAGCAACGGCAGGAAAACAAACCGTTTTTTCTGTACGTGGCGTTTACGGCTCCGCACTGGCCCCTGCAGGCCCTGCCCGAAGACATCGCCAAATACCGGGGTAAATACGACCTGGGCTGGGATTCACTACGGGTGCAGCGCCTGAAACGCCAGAACGAACTGGGTATCCTGACCGATAATCAGAGCATCGCCCAGCACGACCCCGAAGTGCCTTACTGGGACAAACTTACCTACGATGAAAAGCAGTTCTGGAAGGCCAAAATGGAAGTGTATGCCGCGATGGTCGACCGGATGGATCAGAACGTAGGGCGGATTCTGACCAAGTTGAAAGAGCTCAAAAAAGATGACAATACGATGATCGTTTTTCTGTCGGACAACGGGGCGCAGGGCGGCTTCAACAGCTACAGCCAGCTTCGGCGCGGACTGGTGCGCAACACCGGCCCGGTCGGTACGGCGGGTTCGTTCGACTACCAGGAGCAAAACTGGGCGTACCTGTCGAATACGCCCCTGCGGCACTACAAAAATAATTTTCACGAGGGTGGCTTCGGAACATCGTTCATTGCCTGGTATCCAAAACAGATCAAAGCGGGCCGGCTGGCCAAAGGTACCGGCCACATCATCGACCTGGCACCGACCTTCTACGAGCTGGCCGGTATCACCTATCCCAGCACCTACAAGGGCACCAAAGCCAATCCGCTGACGGGCAAAAGCCTGTTGCCCGTTCTCTTCGGACAGGCTAACGAAGTCAACCGGGGCGAACCCATTTTCTGGGAGCGGGCCGGCAACCGGGCGGTGCGTAAAGGCAACTGGAAACTCGTATCGACCTACCCCAGCTACAAATGGGAACTCTTCGACCTCACCAGCGACCGGGGCGAAACCAAAAACCTGGCCGACGCCCGGACCGATCTGGTCAATGAATTAGCCGCTGATTACGTCCGATGGGCGGAGAAAAACGGCGTAGTCGACTACGACAGGATCAAACCACAAAACGACATCCTTCCCGGTCAGACGTCAGCACAAACCAAAAACTAAATTCTCTACAACTATGACCATCAACTCCTTGCTAGTCACCAGTCTGCTGTTTCTTACGTCACTAAGGCTGAACGCCCAAACCGCTACGCTGCCGTTCGACGCCTTCGAATTCAAACTGGTGCAGGCCGGACCCCGGGCTCAGATTTTGGATGCCCGATCGGAAGAAGAGTACACGCAGAACCACCTGAAAGGGGCGGTCAGCTTCAGCGTGGCCGATCAGGCCGACTTCGCCAGAAAGAGTCAGAAGCTGGACAAACAGGCACCCGTCTTCATCTACTCCATCGGCAACGGCCGGAGCGGTCAATTGGCCAGCCAACTGCGGGAGGCCGGTTTTACCGACGTAACCGAATTGCCCGGTGGCCTCAGCAACTGGATCGGTTTGGGTCGCCCCGTCGAATCGACCGTTGGGCCGGGGCTGTCGTTGACCGAGTTCCGGTCGCAGCTACAGTCGAACAAGTTGGTGCTGGTCGATTTCGGCTCGCGGTACTGCGGTTCCTGCAAAAAACTGGCCCCGACCGTCGATGCGCTGGAGAAAGAGCATGCCGCCGGGCTGAAGGTCATCCGGATCGAGGCTTACGACAACAAGGCGCTACTGAAAGAACTGGGCATTACGTCGCTGCCAACGCTGGTGCTGTACAAAAGCGACCGGGAAGTATGGAAAAAAGCGGGCGTTACGCCCAAATCAGAAATCCAGGCAACGATTGTCGAATCGCTGTAACCACCTTTTAGATAACCGCGCTACATTTTACCGGTAGGCGCGGCGTACGAGCATTCTTTTGCCAATACGTCATTTATGAGGAGGATTATTCGTAACCCATCTTGAGCAACCAGCCATGAAACGCCTACCGGATTCTCTCTTCGTGCTAGTACTCCTTACAATCAGCCCTGTACTAGTTATCAGGTTGGTTCATCCAGTCGACGACGGTCCGACCCGGCCGGGTACTCTGCCTCTATCAGGCCGGCCCAACATCGTCTTCATCCTGGCCGACGATCTGGGTTACGGCGACATTGGTGTCAACGGGCAGAAGCTAATCCAAACACCCAACATCGACCGGCTGGCGGCCGAGGGGATGCGCTTCACGCAGTTCTATGCCGGCACGTCGGTCTGCGCCCCCTCGCGGTCTGCGCTTTTGACCGGACAGCATACGGGGCATACGTACATCCGGGGTAACAAAGGCGTCGACCCTGAAGGGCAGCAACCCATCGCCGACTCGGTCGTCACCATCGCCGAACTGCTGCATAAAGCAGGGTACACAACGGCGGCTTTCGGCAAGTGGGGCCTCGGCCCGGTCGGCTCCGCCGGCGATCCGCTCAAACAAGGCTTCGACCAGTTCTATGGCTACAACTGCCAGAGTCTGGCGCACCGTTACTACCCGAATCACCTCTGGAACAACGCGCAGCAAGTTGTGCTGCCCGGCAACCAGCACCTGCGTACACCCCGGCAGTATGCACCGGATCTGATCCAGCAACAGGCCCTGACATTCATTGGAGCCCAATCCAGCCAACAGCCTTTTTTCCTGTTCCTACCCTACATACTGCCCCATGCGGAGCTACTAGTACCGGACGACAGCATTTTCCGGGCTTACAAAGGCCGGTTTGCGGAGAAACCCTACAAAGGCGCGGATTACGGTCCTGACGCAACGACTGGTGGGTACACCTCACAACCGTACCCGCGCGCAACATTTGCCGCTATGGTTACCCGGCTCGACCTGTACGTGGGGCAGGTGCTGGCGAAACTGAAAGAACAGGGGCTGGACCAGAACACGCTGGTCATTTTCTCGAGCGACAACGGACCCCATATCGAAGGGGGTGCCGATCCGGTTTTTTTCAACAGCGGTGGCGGTTTCCGTGGTGTCAAGCGTGACCTCTACGAAGGCGGCATCCGCGAACCGTTCATCGCACGCTGGCCGGGCACGATCAACCCCGGAACCCGCAGCGAGTATATCGGCGCTTTCTGGGATTTGTTGCCAACGTTTGCCGAACTGGCCGGCGTCAACAACCTGCCGCCGACGGATGGGCTTTCGTTCGTTCCGGCCCTGACCGGCAACGGCACGCAGCGACAACACGACTACCTATACTGGGAATTTCACGAGCAGGGTGGCAAACAGGCTATTCGGCAGGGCAACTGGAAAGCCGTTCGCCTGCATGCGGTCACCCAACCCGATGCCCCCCCCGAACTCTACAATCTGGCAACCGACCGGGCCGAAAAACGTAACCTGGCCAGTCAATACCCAGAGCGGACCAGGCAACTTGGTCAGCTGATGAATCAGGCACACCAGCCATCCCCCTTGTTTCCCTTCGGTGCCGAGGGCCGTTAGCGATTCTGCTTCAACACCACCAGCCCACTTCCAGCCTATTTATAAAAAACCTGTTGGTTCCTGGCATCCTTTTAAGCGGTTACTTACTGCTGGGGGCCACACCACCCAAAAATACGGCTGTTAAAAAAGCCCCGTTAAAACCTACTATTTTACTCATCTTCACCGATGATCTGGGCTATGGCGATATTGGTACCTACGGCGCTACAGATATTCGCACTCCGAATATTGATGGGCTGGCGCAGAAAGGATTACCATTCACGTCGTTTTATTCGGGCAATCCCGTTTGTAGCCCCTCGCGGGCAGGTCTGCTCACCGGGCGGTATCCGCGCCGACTGGGCATCAACGGGGTTTTCTTCCCGGAAAGCTATACGGGTCTGCCCGCATCGGAAGTAACAGTTGCTGAAGCGTTAAAGCAGCGTGGCTACGCGACGGGTGCCATCGGCAAGTGGCATCTGGGCCATCACCGGCAATTTCTGCCCGTACAGCACGGCTTCGACAGCTATTTCGGCATTCCTTACAGCAACGATATGGCGGGGGTTGTGTATTTCCGCAACAACGACGTGGTCGACTATACCGTTGATCAGCACATGATTACCAGAACCTACACCGAGGAAGCGATCCGCTTTATCGATCAGCACAAACGCGGCCCGTTTTTTCTGTACCTCGCCCACAACATGCCCCACGTCCCACTCTACGCGTCGGCGGCATTTGAAGGCAAGTCAAAACGGGGTTTGTATAGCGACGTGATTGAAGAAATCGACTGGAGCGTGGACGAGGTCGTCAAGGCGCTGAAGAAAAACGGCCTGGTCGAGAATACGCTGGTCATCTTTACCAGCGACAATGGCCCCTGGCTGGCTTACGATGTGGACGGCGGGTCGGCCGGGCCCCTGCGAGAAGGCAAACAGACGACCTTCGAAGGCGGTATGCGCGTGCCGGCGGTGATGTACTGGCCTGCAGTCTGTGTTAGTCCCCGTTCGGCATACCGATTACGGTTAAACCTTAAGCCGCTTCTTTAAATTCAATTGTTCTGGGCCGCCGGGCGGTCAAAAAGCCGAATACCCGGTGCGGCCATTTACTGGTATAAGTGTCTAGCCATTGATCAACTATATGTCCGCACTCAGACTAAGTCCGCCAATGAGTAGACGTTCAGTACTTCCTGGTGAAACGTTCAACGTGGGCGTGCTGAGCCGGTTACCCGGTTAAATCCGATGTAACCCGATTCCCTGCCGTTCGTACCTTTCGCTTAACTGAGTACCAATGAATCTGGCTCGTTACGCTTCGCTTTTCAGCGGTTACAACATAGTTTGATTGGGGGGCGGTATGCGTCAACTAGTCGTTGTAAAAGCCGAATTACTTACCCGGTGGCTAACGGGTAGTCTGCTTCTTTCTCCGGAGCCTGCCGCCGGGTGGCCGGTGCCATTATAATCATCCAACACGTTAAGAAATCAGAATCGTCGGCCATAACGCATAGCGCCGCTTCACCCGGCGACCACGTAAAGTCCAGCGACTATATGTTTGCAGCCTTCGGTTCTATAAGTAGCTGAACTGGTTGGCGTTCGCGTCACGGCAAACTTATGCCCATCTGACGATACAATCGCCAAGTACGTTTTTCCGGGCTTGGTTTATATACTGCTAACTGGCTCCTATACTTACTCAAACCTAATTGTCTCTTAAAAATGATCCTCCGTGAGATAAGAAATCGGTACTTTCTATCCGGCTGAATAACAGTTTTGGCAGAGTATTAGAAACAGATTAACGCCACCCTGAGGTACAAAACCCATTGAAGGTAATTGGGTATTTTTACGCTAAGATCAACAAACAAATGATAAAATACCTAGGCTTCATTGTTGCCACGACACTATCCTGTTCGGCTATTGCACAATCTAGTTCGCCTGTCGAGCAGTCGACTCCCTTCCAGATGGTTGTTAATTCAGGAAACCGACCAATGGTCAACGGCACGCTCAACGAATTTCCGGTCGTGTTTGATGTGCATTCAAATGCAGACTTCTACATGCAGATCTCGCACAAAGCTGCCGATTCAGCTAGAATTGAGGATCGAATTCATATCGATTCTTTCGGCATCTCCTCGCCGGGACAAGTCAGTTCACTAGGGCGCGACAGTGCTTTCGTCAATACGCTCACTGTGGGAAAGGCTACGTTTGTCAGAGCGCCTGCTTCTGTATTCGAAACGCCATCTGACTACAACCATGGCATGCTGGGCTTACGCTGGTTGACCGGGAACCACGCCGTGGTCGATTTTGCAAAAAACAATGTCATTATCAACCCAACGAAATCGTCATCGCAAGCCCGTCGGGAAGCATTATTAGCGTCGGGCTACGTTGCCATACCAATGCAACGATCCGCCAAAGATGACCGTTATTACATCCTAGTCACGCTCAATGGCGTTACTCAGCCAATGGTCGTTAGCACCGTAGCGAGCAACACACTAGATACCGAGTTCGCCAAACGGGCTAAGATCAAATCGATAGCGACGGGAGAAACGTACGGAGGTCCCACCGGGACGACGGGGCAGGTATACGAAGTTAATCAGCCGGTAAGATTACAGGTAGGGGCCGCTTCGCTTCTGATAAAGCAAGCAATCGTCGAGGACATTTACGCTTACTCGGCTATGAAACGAGAAAAAAAGCAGGCCGATCAAACGGCAGGTATGCTAGCTGCTGATTTCTTAATAACTAACGGGGCGGTAGTCGATTTTGGCGCTAAAACATTATTCGTTAAGCCGGGAAAGTAACTGTAAAAGCTACGAGGGCCAGGGTACCCGGTAGCAACTCACTCGGGATTGCAAACTAAGGGTAGTGTTACTTATTCAGTAGAAGCCAAGGGGTCAGGCGACATGGTCTAAAAAAACTCGGACGCGAACCTTGCTTAATTTCGTCTGAAGTAAACCAGTCAAAACATAGTTCACGAAAGTATGACACCGGGTCTAGCAGGATCGCCAACCCTATGGCAGGGACCACCACGCCGAGTATGGGCAGGCAGTGGACTCTTCGCGAAGGCAAACCGGCGATGCTCAGGGCTTTCTCTCCGGTAGCCCGCTAGCTGACACATGCGGGTTGGCGGGTTGATTATTCGCTGGTGAGTTGCAGAATCGTTGACTATTCCCAGCACACAATTATAGACGGTGTACTACCCACCAGACGCATTATTGATTCATGCATTAGTTCGTGGAGCCGCTAACTCGTAGTAATGGCCCTAGTTTCTCAGAACATACATTGAACAATTATAAACTTTACAGACTTACTCACGGATTAATAACGGAGGTGAAAGCTCCGATCACACTGGTATTGGGGTTCTTCTTCCAAACGTGCGGATTTACTCGCCACCAAACTAAAAACTTAGTTATTACCCGTATCTCGAAGCGGCCGACGGTGGGTGGAGTCAAGGTCGCCTGAGTTGGTAAACGTATATTTACTCAGCCGATTGATATGCTCATACCGACAGGGGGACAGGGAGTCGAAGTGAGCTTCATCGACTGCATAGCCTTCAGCGTGTAGCTGGCGCAGCACCTCCTGCATATATATTGTGTTTCAGAGTAGTACCGCGCTGGTCAACAGCGTCAGACAACGCGCCGACTCACTTTGGTCTTCTTCCTGTTTACGCCGGATCAGCCCGTCACTGCCGAACCAAAGCCACGACCGTAGCGCGTGCAGTTCCTCCCCCCTTGTTAAGTTGGGCATTGATGCGTCGGCGTAGTGGCTGGCTTTGCAGATAGCGCAGGATGAACGGGGCCGCCCGTGCGGTTTAACATTCCGATCATAAAAAAGCCTGGCGCCAAGCGGCCGAAAAATTGACTCGTCGCTACCCTCTGGTGGGTATGGAGTTGATTTGTCGACTGTTTGCGGACGCCGCGCGGGCCGAGTGCGTCAAGCCTGGTATGCGGCTACCCGGCGGCAAGAGAAAACTATCTTTCAGACTGATGCTATTTTGCAGGAGGTCAGACGGATACGACGTGAAGTTCCTGGTATGGGAACGCACAAACTGCATAATGAGCTGAGAACATTTCTGACTCGACATCAAATAAAGTTCGGTCGGGATCGGCTACATATGCTCCTAAAGGAACATGGTATGTTGGCTAAAAAGAAGGCTAGCAAGGTGGCTACGACCGAGTCCAATCATCCACACTATAAGTATCCGAACAAGGTTAAGAACTTAAAACCAACTCGCATCAATGAACTGTGGCAGGGCCGCCTGTGCGGTAAGCGACTTGACCTACATTCCAGTAGGCGCTAATTATGCTTATCTGTACGTGATTATGGATGCCTTTTCGCGTAAGATCGTTGCCGGGCCGCCGGGGCGGTTGGTCATTGCAGAAAACTATGCATGCCAAAGGGGCACTCAACGCATTAAAGATGGCCTTATCCGCTCGTAAGGACATCAGCCAACCCCTCACTCACCATTCCGACCGAGGTGGGCAGTACTGTTCGTGGGCTTATGTGCAACGCCTTCGGCAGGCCAATGCCATAATCAGCATGACCGAGTCAGGAGATCCCAATGAGAATGCGATGGCTGAGCGAGTTCTTCGTTCATTGAAACCGGGCCGCCGGGGCGGATGACTGCAAATTAGCTCGTGGGTTCCCTTCTTTTTCATCAGCCGAGGAAGCCGTAGCCCGAGCGATCAATGCTTATAACACAGTTCGCCCTCATGCATCCTTGAATTATTTGACTCCCCATCAGATGCATCAACGTAAGCGTAAGCCTCGGCTACGCTGGTATCCTTACAAGAAAGTACGGTTTGGAAACGTCCAATACGAAGCCACCGTGGCTCGGCTGTCTTTCGCTGATTTTAATAAGTGTCTAACTCAATCAGTAGCATACGCTTTTGAAGCAATCCCACTATGTACTATGCGATATTATCAACCGTTTAATAAATGATACATGTATCAATTTTCATAAATTACAATATTGGCTGC
>NZ_PVTE01000032.1 GCF_003002825.1 Spirosoma oryzae
TGGTCTCAGGGTGTTGAGTCAGGCAGTGGAGCGTTTTTATTTCATCAAACTAGGTTATGGACTCAATCCGAATTAAAACCCCTACAAGATTAGCCTGAAGGGGGAGCATTCCGCAAATGAAATGCACCCCCTTTAGGGGGCTGGGGGGTAGATGAACCGAAGGAAATTTACCTATTATCAGCGCTAAATTAAGAACTTAACGGCCCTGCCCTTTAGGGAATTTAGGGGTAGACCGCAATGACTATGTACTGACCATCTGTTTTCTGTACCGCCCCACACTGCAATGTCCGCTCCTGGCAACTATCCATCCGACGAGCTTCTCTGGGAAGCATTCAAACGGGGCGACCGGCTAGCGTTTCGGCAGATCATTGCGACCTATTATACCTCCCTCTTCCGATTCGGTTCGCGCTACAGCAAAAGCTCCGCCTTCGTTGAAGACTGCCTGCACGACCTGTTCGTGTACCTATGGGACCGGCGGGAGTACGTCGGCCCGACCAACTCCATTCGCAAATACCTGTTCACGTCGTTCCGGCACAAGTTGCTACTGGAACTGCAACGTACGCACCGGCGCGGCTGGGTCGACGAAGAAGAAGCCCAGGACGTCGCACCCGATCAAACCATCGAAGACTTTTTTGTTTACATCGAAACAGAGCAGCTGTCGGCACAAAAGATCAAGTGCCTGATCGATCTGTTACCGCAACGTCAGCAGGAAGCCTTGTATCTGCGCTACTACGAAAGCATGGACATCGACCAGATTGCGCATGTTATGAATATCAATCGACAGTCGGTTTCCAATCATCTGCACAAGGCGCTTTCCTTTTTGCGGGAGAGTTGGTAAGAAAATGTCAAAAAAATCTTGAAAAGGTAGGGTATCAGCGACGAACTGGCTCATTATACCAGTACAGCTGCCCGCAAATAGTCCTTTTCAATGAAATCATTTGACCATTCTGATCTACATGATTTTCTAGGTGACCCGTCTTTTCGCGACTGGGTATACGGACGGGCTACCCCCGACGAGGACGACTGGTGGCAGTTGTACACGATGCGTCACCCGGAAAAAGCAGCCTTGCTGGGACAGGCCCGGGAAACGCTGCTGGCTCTTGAACAAACAACGGTTCTGCCTGATACCGACCGGATCGATAGCGCCATCGACAACATCATGGCGGCTACCGAACCCACGCTGTCGCCGGATTCCGTTGCCCACACAACCTGGCAAACGGGTTGGGCCGTAGCGGCCACACTGCTGCTACTCCTGCTGGCCGGCTGGGGCTGGCACCTCAATCAGCAACGGCCCGTAACGGTTTACAAAGCATTGGTTGCCGATGCTGCGGTTCCGATGCAGGAAGTGCACAACGACGGGCCGAAAAGCCGGCTGGTTTTGCTGGCCGACGGCAGTTCGGTCGTTCTGCAGCCCGACAGCCGGATCAGCTACCCCACCAATTTTACGGCGCAGCGGAATCGCGAGGTATACCTGACCGGCGAAGCTTTTTTTGAAGTCGCCAAGAATCCGCATCGTCCCTTCCTGGTCTATGCGGATAAGCTTATTACCAAAGTGCTGGGCACCAGTTTTACCGTGCGCGCTATGGACAAAGAAGCTGTCGAGGTACTGGTAAAAACGGGTCGGGTGTCGGTGTTCACGCATGATGACGAACAGCGAACCGATAAAGTGGCGTCGCTGCAACTGACAGGGCTGGTATTGGCCCCGAATCAGCAGGTTCATTTCAACCGTGCAGATGGTCATTTGATGCGTACGCTGGTCGACTCACCCGCCCGACTCGACATGGTCATTCAGCGACCGGTCTTCGACTTCAACAATACCCCCGTCAGTGCTGTGTTCGACGCGCTGACTAACGCTTATGGTGTCGAAATCATTTACGATGCCGACGTCATGAAGAACTGCTATCTGACAGCCTCGCTGGACGACGAGCCGCTCTTCGAGAAACTGAACATGATCTGCCGAACGCTCGATGCTCAGTACGAGCAGATGGACGGCAAGCTCATCATTTCCAGCAAAGGTTGCCCCTAAAACTACTTAACACCAACGCGACATCTATGGTATAAAAAAAGAACTAGATCCAATAAAAAAGAGTCAGCCGTGCGCCAACACAACTGACTCCTAAGTAACTCCCCCACAGCTTTCTACCACAAAAGCACCCCCATTGCCGGGGTAAGGGAATTTTTTTGCCGTTCTGAACCGACAATTATTTCAAAAGTATGACAAATCGAATACAAATGCAGCATCGGCTGCTCAGATTCATGCGAATAAGCTGCTCTCTGTTTCTGGTCGTGACGGCCTTCGCCACCGTTGTTCGGGCGAGTGATGGCTACGGTCAGGAATTACTCAATCGGCGTGTCAGCCTCGACCTGACTAACCGGTCGCTGGAACAGGCGATCAGTCAGTTGGGGAAGCAGGCCGATGTGAAGTTCATGTACAACCCACGCATCTTCGGCGCGCAACGGGTGCAGTCGATCGCCATCACCAACGAAAAACTTTCGACCGTACTCGATCGCCTGCTTGCTCCCGCGCAGATCGGCTATGAGATCGATGGGAAAACGATTATCCTGAAACGAGTCGCCACCGCAACCCCCACGGTTGTCAGCCCAAACGGCGAAAAACCCGTCCCGCCCATTACCGTCACGGGCCGGGTTCTCGATGAAAACGGCGTGGGTCTACCCGGCGCGACGGTACTGGTGAAGGGTACGGCGAATCTCGGTACGGCCACTGACGCCGAAGGTCGCTATTCGCTCAATGTTCCCGACGGCAACGGTACGCTGGTTATCTCGTCGATCAGCTATACCGCGCAGGAAGTGCCGATCAATAACCGGACAACTATCCCGGACGTGCGGCTGGTGTCCGACGTCAAATCGCTCAACGAAGTGGTTGTCGTCGGCTACGGTACGCAGCGCAAGAAAGATCTGACGGGCGCAGTGGCCGTGGTCAACGTGGCGGAATTGCAGCAGCAACCAACCGCGCAGATCACCAATCAGTTGCAGGGCCGGGCATCGGGGGTAACCGTGCTGGGTTCAGGACAGCCGGGCGAAGCGCCACAGGTCCGCATCCGGGGGCTGAACACGTTCGGCAACAACCAGCCGCTGTACGTGGTCGACGGCGTACCGACGCAGAATATCAACGACATCAACCCCAACGATGTCGCGTCGATGCAGGTACTGAAAGACGCTGGTTCGGCGTCGATCTACGGATCGCGGGCCGCCAACGGGGTCATCATCATCACGACACGACGCGGTACGGGCAAGGTAAAGGTGCAGTATGATGCCTACTACGGTGTACAGATGCCGAAAGGCGGGAATGTCTGGAACCTGCTGAACCCGCAGGAAACGGCGCAGCTGAAGTTCAACGCGCTACGCAACGCCAACCCGAATGCGGTTATCAACGATCCTCTATACGGCAGCGGAGCAACGCCGACACTTCCCGATTACATCGTACCACAGGGCGCTAAAGAAGGTGACCCATCGGTCGATCCGTCGCGGTACAACGTAAACCCGAACTACACCAGCGCCGAGCAGTACAACGCTTTCTACCGGATTACGCGGGCCAACAAGACGGGCACCGACTGGTTTCACGAGATCTTCAAACCGGCACCGATCACCAGCCATAACCTGGCCGTCAGTGGTGGAGGTCCGCAGGGCAACTACCTGTTCTCGTTCAACTATTTCAACCAGCAGGGTACGCTGATCAATACCTACCTGAAACGGTATACGATTCGCTCGAATAGTCAGTACAATATCCGCGAGAACATCCGGGTGGGTGAAAATCTGGCCTTTTCGGTGACCGATAACCCACGGATCAACGCGCTACAGGAAGGTAGCGCCATCGGTATGGCGTTCCGGGAACAGCCGATTATTCCGGTCTACGACATTGCCGGCAACTACGCGGGTGGCTTCGGCCAGGGACTGGGTAATGCGACGAACCCGGTCGCCGTTCAGCAGCGGACCCGCAACAACAAGGGACTCAGCAACCGGCTCTTCGGAAATATGTACGCCGAAGTCGACTTCCTGAAAGATTTCACGGCGCGCAGTAGTTTCGGAGGTGAACTGTTCATGGGCAACTTCAACACGTTCGCCTATCCGACCTACGAGAACCAGGAAAACACGACGACGAACGCGTACACCGAAAACACGTACAGCGGCAACAACTGGACCTGGACCAACACGGTGCAATACCAGCACAACTTCAACAACACGCACGACCTGAAAGTACTGGTCGGTACGGAAGCGTACCAGAACCGGGGCCGGAACGTGGGGGGCACCACCCAGAACTACTTCTCGTTCGACCCTAATTTCACCAACCTGTCGACGGGTTCGGGAACGCCGACCAACTACAGCAACCGCTATTCCGACGCGCTCTTCTCGCTGATCGGTCGGGTCGATTACAACCTGAAAGACAAGTACCTGTTCGGCGCAACGATCCGGCGCGACGGTTCGTCCCGCTTCCTGAATTACCAGTACGGCTGGTTCCCGGCGGTGAGTGCAGGCTGGCGTATTTCGCAGGAGTCGTTCATGGGTGGCCTGACCTGGCTCAATGACCTGAAAATTCGCGGAGGGTACGGCGTTATGGGTAATCAGCTGAACGTCGATCCGGCGAATGCCTACACGACCTACGGTGGCGACCGGACCTCGTCGTACTACGCTATCACCGGCTCGAATTCGACGAACGCACTGGGCTTCCAGCGGACGCGCATCGGTAACCCGGATGCCCGCTGGGAGAAAAACATCAACGCCAACATCGGTTTCGACGCCAGCCTGTGGAAAGGCAAGCTGGACCTGACGGTCGATTACTACAACAAAGAAGTACGCGATCTGCTGTATACGCTCGAACTGGCCGGTACGGCGGGGCTGGGAACGCCCCCGGCGATCAACATTGCCAAGATGCGTAACCAGGGTCTCGACATCGCAGCGTCCAGCACCGTCGACGTATCGAGCGACCTTCGCCTGACGGGTACGCTGACGTTCACGACCTACAACAACAAGATCGTGTCGCTGGCTGAAGGTGTCGATTACTTCGATCAGGAAGGACGCCGGTTCAACGGGAGCAACATCGTACGGAACGCGGTTGGCCACTCGATCGGGCAGTTCTATGGTTATAAAACGGCGGGCTTCTGGAATTCGCAGGAAGAAATCAACGCAGCGAATTCACAGGCGCAACAGGCCACCGGTAACGCGTCGGCCGTGTACCAGAACGACGTAGCCGTGGGCCGCTTCCGCTATGCCGACGTCAACGGCGATGGCCGTATCACTGACGCCGACCGGACATACCTCGGCAATCCAAACCCGAAATTCAGCTACGGCCTGAACCTGGGCGCGACCTATAAGAAGTTCGATTTCAGCATCTTCTTCTACGGTACGCAGGGGAACGATATCTGGAATAACGTCCGCTGGTGGACCGATTTCAACGCCAACTTCCAGGGGGCCAAAAGCCAGACGGCACTGTATAATTCTTGGACACCCGAAAACCGCGACGCGAAAGCGCCGATTCAGGAAACGGTGGGTTCGTTCAGTTCGGCCAACGTGCCAAACTCGTATTTCGTCGAGAACGGCTCGTACCTGCGGGCGAAAAACGCGCAGATTGGCTACACGCTACCCGCCAGCACGCTGAAACAGGTGGGTATCGACCGGATGCGGGTGTACGTACAGGCAGCTAACCTCTTTACCATCACCAAATACTCCGGTCTCGATCCCGAAATCGGCACGACGGCCAACACCAACAACAGCTCGGGTGGTAGCCTTAACCAGTCCTATTCGACCAGCACGTCGTTCGGTATCGATGAGGGCGTTTACCCCAACCAGCGCCAGTTTCTGTTCGGCCTGAATGTCACATTCTAATGTCAGTATACGGTTTTCGGTATACGGTGTACAGTGCTGGTCGTTGCCTGCCAACTACTGAAAACCGAAAACCGTGTACCGAAAACCTTAAACCAATAGCTAAATGAAACTACCTCATTATATACTGGCGATGCTGGCGTTTACCACGACTGGCTTAACGCTCGACGCTTGTACGAATAGTCTGGACATTCCGGCGCAGGGTGCCCTGAGCGATCAGGTACTAGCTACACAAAGCGGTGTCGATGCGCTGCTGACGGGGGCGTACGCAGCGCTCGACGGACAGTACAACAACGGTTCGGCACTCAACCTGGCCGGGGGTAATGCCTGGGAAGCCTCGCCCAGTAACTGGACCTACGGCAGTATTGCCGGGGGCGACGCCCACAAGGGAAGCGACGGTAGCGACCAACCCGCCATCGACGCGATTGCTAAGTTCACGGCCGATCCTAGCAACGGCTATTTCAACAGCAAATGGCGGACGGTCTACGAAGGCGTCAACCGGGCTAACTCGACCCTACGTCTGCTGGCGGCCGCAACGACGATCTCCGATGCCAACCGAACCAGCTTTGCCGCGCAGGCCCGCTTCCTGCGCGGTCACTACTATTTCGAGTTGAAGAAGATGTTTAACCGGGTGCCCTGGATCGACGAAACCATCGAAACGGCTGCTGCCAGTGCACAACCCAACACCGAAGACATCTGGGCACGCATCGAAGCCGACTTCCAGTATGCCTACGACAACCTGCCCGCTACACAGTCGGACCTGGGCCGGGTCAACAAATGGGCTGCGGCTTCGTATCTGGCCAGAACCTATATGTACGAAAAGAAGTACAGCCAGGCCAAAACGCTGTATGACCTGATTACAACGCAGGGCGTTACGACCAGTGGGCTGAAATACGCGCTGACCAGCCGATTCCACGATAATTTCGACGCGGCTGCGGAGAACAATTCGGAAGCCGTATTTGCGATTCAGATGGTGGCCAACGACGGCACGAACACAATTGCCAGCGCCAATCAGGGCGACATGCTCAACTTCCCGTATGGCAACAGCCCTTTCCGCTGCTGCGGCTTCTTCCAGCCATCGCAGGACCTGGCCAACTCGTACCGTACCGACGCAACGGGCTTGCCCTATGTCGACACGTACAATAGCTACCCCGTGAAAAACGATCAGGGTGTCGCGTCGAATCAGGCGTTTACACCCGACGCCGGCAACCTCGATCCGCGCATCGACTGGACCATCGGCCGGCGGGGACTGCCTTACCTCGACTGGGGGCTACATCCCGGTGCCGACTGGATTCGGAGCCCGGGCCAGACCTACGCGGGTCCGTATTCGCCGAAGAAAAACATCTACATGCAGGCGACACAGGCACAGTATTCCGATCAGCATTCGTGGGCACCGGGTACGGCCATCAACTACAACGTTATCCGCTACGCCGACGTATTGCTGATGGCCGCCGAAGCCGAAGCACAACTGGGTAATCTGGAACAGGCGCAGACCTACGTCAACCTTGTACGGGCACGGGCTGCAAACCCGGTCAACTTCGTCTACCAGTATACCAACAATAGCAACCCACTGGCCGGTAATTCAAGCACGCCAGCGGCCAACTATACGGTAGCGGCTTACCCAACCGGCCGGTTTGCCAGCCTGGGCAAAGACGGTGCGCTACGGGCTGTTTATTTCGAACGAAAGCTCGAACTGGCCATGGAAGGTCACCGCTTCTTTGACCTGGTGCGCTGGGGAACAGCCGAAGCAACGCTGAACAACTACTTCACCTACGAAAGCACGATCACGACCGACATCCGGGGTGGCCGGTTCGTAACGGGTCGCAGCGAGTACTTCCCGATTCCACAGCGTCAGATCGACCTGAGCCGTTCGGGTGGTACTTCATCACTAACGCAAAACCCCGGTTACAATTAAGGTGTAGCCCGGTTGTGTAGCCCAGACCCGCTCCGGCGGCCCGGTCCTGGTCTGGTGGGCGCGACAGCGACCAACAAGGCTGCCGCCTGGCGTAATTGGCCTGACGGCCACCAGACCTAGAGGTCTGGGCTACATTACCGCAACGAGACAGCCACCGTACTGTCTCGTTGCCTTTTTTACACCCTACCCTTCATGACCAAATCATCCGCGCTATCTACCGTCGTCTTACTGTACTGGTTACTGGCAACAGGCTGTCAGTCGGGAAGCGAAACGGCAACGACACTAACCGGCGAACCGGCGATCACCGAAGGCGAAGCACTTGCCAAACAGTACTGCGGTTCCTGCCACCTGCCCGTTTCACCGGCTATGCTCGACAAGACAACCTGGCATAATCAGGTCCTGCCGGCCATGGCACCCAGGCTGGGTATGGAAGTCTGGCAGAAAACGCATTACTACCGGCCTGCAAACGCCAGCATTTCGCAGGCCGACTGGGAAAAACTACAGGCTTATTACGAAACGTTAGCCCCCGACAGTCTGGCTATAGCCTCAACCCAACCGTCGCCCAGCAACGACTGGGCAGTTTTCTCGATGCTGAAACCAGCGCAACCCGCTGTCGATCTCGCCACGACTACGATGGTGGCGTTTGACTCAGCGAATCAGCAGGTCTACTCCAGTAATGAAACCGATGCGGGTTTATATCGTTGGAACAGCAAGCTGACAGCAGAACGACTGCGGACACTTCCCTCCCCCGGCGTGCAGGCGCGTTTCATTGAGAACAAAGGGCAACCCGCCCATCTGGTATTAACCTGCATCGGCACCATGCTGGCTGTCGATCGTTCGGCCGGTGAGTTGCTCGAACTCGACCCAAATAAGTCCAACAGACCCACCGTATTGGGCCAGCAACTCCCCCGCCCCATCGAATCGACACCGGGCGATTTCAACCGCGACGGGCTAACGGACTGGCTCGTCTGTGGGTTCGGCCATGATACAGGGGGTTTGTACCTGCTTCAGCACCGGCCCAACCATCAGTTCAGCAAACAGGTTATTCGAAACGTTGCCGGGGCTACACAGGTCATCACCGGCGATTTCAATCACGACGGCTGGCTCGACTTCATGGCGCTGTTTGCGCATGCCGACGAAGGCATCTGGCTGTTCACCAATGACCGGCAAGGTGGTTTTACCGAACATAATCTGTTGCGCTTTCCGCCCGTCTACGGCTCAACCAGTTTTCAGCTTGTCGACATGAACCGTGATGGACGGCTCGACATTCTGTACACCGCCGGCGACAACAGCGACTACTCCCGCATCCTTAAGCCATACCACGGCATCTACGTCTTCCTGAACGACGGCCACAACCAGTACAAACAGCAGGCGTTTTTGCCACTAAACGGTTGCACAAAGGCAATGGCCGCCGATTTCGACCGGGATGGTGACCTGGACATTGCCGCGATTGCGTTCTTCGCCGACCTGGGTCAATCGTCACCACAGACATTCACCTATTACGAAGGCAAATCAGCAACAACCTTCCAGCCACACCTGATCCCGATTAGTCAGTACGGTCGGTGGATTTGTATGGACGTCAACGACTGGGACCACGACGGCGATCCGGACATTGTACTGGGAAACTTCAGCCGGGGCTTTCTCAATTCGCCCGCCTACCACCCTACCTTCGATAGTCATTTGCCACTGCTGGTCCTGCAAAACAAGACGCGCTAAGTACCCACGGAACCCGCGCTGCCGTTATCTTTACACAGACCGAGCACGGGTTTTCCTATGACCGACCAGCCTCCTATTCCTTTCGTTAAAGGCGTCCCTTTCCTGGGTAGTACATTTGCTTTTCTGCACAACCCACTTGGCTTTCTGCGCCGACTACAGAAACAATACGGCGATCAGCGGTTGGTCCGTATTCAGCTAGGCCGACGGACGGTGACGGTACTGCTAAAGCCCGAAGAAGCCAAGTATGTGCTTCAGGAAAACAACCGCAACTACGGGCGGGGTCGGTCGTATAAGGTGCTGCGCGAATTTCTGGGCGACGGCCTGCTGACAACCGACGGCGACTACTGGCGTCGGCAGCGCCGATTAGCACAGCCGGCTTTTCACCGGCAGAAGCTGGCTGTGCTGGCCGACACCATGATCGACGAAGCCGTCGCCTGGACCGGGCGGCTACAGGCGCAGGATCGTACCCGACCAGTCGACGTATCGACCGTTCTGACCGACGTTACGTTGCGCATCGTTACCAAAACCCTGTTTGGTTCCGGGCTGGGCAACCAGACGGCCAGCCTGTCGCAGGCGCTCAACGAGTTGAATCACATCATTAGCCAGACGGTGCTTAACCCGATACGGTTGCCCAGCTGGTTTCCCTCCCCCGCCAACCAGGCCTACGAGAAAGCGTCGAAACAGGTGAACGACCTGATCACGGGCATTATTCAAACCCGCCGGCAGGATGCTACGCCCCACGACGATCTGCTCGACATGCTACTGCGGGCCACCGACGAAGAAACGGGTGAAGGCATGACCGACGCGCAATTGTTGAGCGAGCTGATTACACTGTTCACGGCGGGCCACGAAACAACGGCAACGTCGATGGCCTGGACACTTTACCTATTGGCAACCCACCCCGACGTCCAAACCCGCGCCCGCACGGAAGCGCAGCAGACGCTCGGCACCCGTACGCGCTTTTCGGCCGACGACCTGCGTACCATGCCATACCTGTCGCAGGTCATCAACGAGTCGTTACGGCTCTACCCGCCGGCCTGGGCCATGAGTCGCCTGTCGCTGGGGCCCGATACGCTGGGCGTTTATTCGTTGGCAGCCGATGAAGGCGTGTTGGTTAGTCCGTACATTCTGCACCACGACCCCGCCAGCTGGCCAAACCCCGACCAGTTCGACCCGGACCGCTTTGCGCCGGAACGGGCTGCCGGGCGGCACAGCTACGCCTTTCTTCCGTTTGGCGGTGGCCCCCGACTCTGTATCGGTAATCAGTTTGCACTCCTGGAAATGACGGCGCTGCTGGGTCAGTTACTAACCATGTTTGACCTGACTTCGGCCGATACCACAGCCGCACAACCAAGCCCGCTCATCACGCTTCGCTCGAAGCAGCCCATTCGGCTTTATCTACGTAATTTGACGATTTAAGCACCCTATACGTCGGCAAATTATACTTTACGAAGAAGTTTGTTTAACCACCGTTCCACGAAAGCGCATAAACAGACGAGTATCAGCCAGTGGGGGAAACGTACGACTGCCGCGCGTGAAACAAAGTTATATTTTTCGAAGACCCCCTTGACATTGTGGTAAGCATACCCAAACTTAGATAGTCCATTGATGTTCTGTTTCAATTCACTTAAAAGGCGACACAATGAGACTAAAAATGCACGCCGTGCGGTTCACGGCAGACCAGAGCCTGTACGATTTTATCCAGGCTAAGCTCAATAAGCTTGACACGTTTCACGATCACATCGTCAGCGGGGAGGTATTTCTCAAACTGGAGGGAGCCGATTCTAACAAGGTAAAAGAAAAGATTATCGAAGTCCGGCTGATGCTGCCGGGTAAAGAGATCTTCGTCAAAGAACACGACAAAAGCTTCGAGTCCGCAACAGATCGGGTACTCGAAGTCCTGAAAGATAAATTGGTTCGCTGTAAAGAAAAACGCAACGACTTTTCGAGTCAGGCGATCGTCGACGAAAAAGCGCGTATGCAGGCGGACGAGGCTGTGGAAGCCGACGAGTACTAGGTTTACGATTTTCGGTGTACAGTTTACGGTGACGCCACTTGTGTCATTCACCCTGAGCCATGTACCGAACCTCACCAAAAGCAGAAAGCCATCCCGAACAGGATGGCTTTCTGCTTTCTAGCGTATTGGCTTACAAGCCAAATGACTCTTTTACCTTATCGACGAAATCAAGTTTCTCCCAGGTAAACAGTTCAACTTCAACCTGCTTGGCGTTGCCGTTCGAACCGAACGTCTTCGTCACAACTTCGTTCTTACGCCCCATGTGGCCATAAGCCGCCGTTTCCGAATAGATCGGGTTCCGCAGCTTCAGCCGTTGCTCGATTGCGTACGGACGCATGTCGAAGATCGCTGCGATTTTCTCCGCGATAGCTCCGTCGTTCATATCGACTTTCGCCGTTCCGTACGTATTGACGTACAGACCGCATGGCTTGGCTACACCGATAGCGTACGATACCTGCACCAATACCTGATCGCACAGACCAGCCGCTACCATGTTTTTCGCAATATGGCGCGTGGCATAGGCCGCCGACCGGTCGACTTTCGAGGGATCTTTGCCCGAGAAAGCACCACCGCCGTGTGCACCTTTACCACCGTACGTATCCACAATGATTTTCCGACCCGTCAGCCCCGTATCGCCGTGCGGTCCACCGATCACGAACTTACCCGTTGGGTTGATATAGTACGTGATGTTCTCGTCGAACAGGCCGTGCAGTTCAGGCTTCAGCTTTGCCTTCACGCGGGGGATAACGATGTTGATAACGTCTTCCCGAATCTTGGCCAGCATCGTTTCGTCGTCGGCGAAATCGTCGTGCTGCGTCGACACGACAATCGTATCGATGCGGATCGGCTGATCGTCGTCAGAATACTCGATCGTCACCTGCGATTTAGCATCCGGCCGCAGGTACGGCATCAGGTCAGACTCGTTGTTACGGATATACGACATCTCCCGCAGAATGGCGTGCGCCAGATCCAGCGGCAGGGGCATGTAGTTGTCGGTTTCGTTGGTAGCGTAACCGAACATCATACCCTGGTCACCAGCGCCCTGCGCGTTAGCCAGCGTTTCGAAATCATTATTTTCTACCTTCCGGTCAACCCCCTGATTGATGTCAGCCGACTGATCATGCAGCGCCGAGAAGACCCCGCAGGAGTTAGCTTCGAACATGTATTCGCTTTTGGTATAGCCAATTTTGCGAATTACCTCGCGAGCAATTTTCTGCACGTCGAGATATGTATCGGTCTTGATTTCACCGGCTAGTACGACCTGTCCAGTCGTTACCAGTGTCTCACAGGCTACCTTACTGGAAGGGTCAAAAGCGAGGAAGTTATCAATCAGCGCGTCGGAAATCTGGTCGGCTACCTTATCGGGGTGCCCTTCAGATACAGACTCGGAAGTGAATAAGTATGGCATTGCGCTTTACAGGCTTGTTTTTAGAGCGCAAAGCTACGCCTTATTTAAAAAGGGCCAAATAAATAACGGCAACGAGTAACCTAAGCTACAAGTCGCGCTGTTGGTGAATACGTTGTGCCTGATCGCGTGCCCGCTTTAGCCGCATCTTTATCGCACTGACGCTTACCTGATGCTCGTCGGCCAGCACACCAATGTCCTTCCCACCCAGGTAGCGCTCCCGTAGAATTCGTTCGTCGCGCCCGGGCAGTTGATTCAGTGTTTGTTCAGCATGGTGCCAACGATCGTCCAGCGACGCACTGTCTGACCCTTGCAGGTGATGGTTTTCATGCAGATCAGCATCGCAGAATAGCGTATGCCGACGCAGGTCGCGCTGCTGCCGAACGGTGAAACAATGGTTACGAGTGAGGGTGTAAAGCCAGGTCGAAAAGCTGGCTTCCTGTCGAAATCCACCCAGCCGTCGGAACACCTTGACGAATACTTCCTGAGTTTGGTCCTGCGCTTCGGTTATGTCTTCCAGATAGCGAATACAGGACTGGTACACCTTGCGGTTGTAACGGCAGTAAAGCTCGGCGAAATCAGTCGGTTCCTGCGACTGCACAAAACGCCTTACCAATTCTTCGTCAGTGAAGTTGTTTTTCATGGTCAATAACGTAGCACCGGTCAGCAAGAAAGACTTACTGACCAACTTGATTCTTTATGGGTTGAATGCAATGCGTACGTTACCGCGTGAGGCATGTAAGGATAAATAACTGCCAGTTAGTTTAACATGAACAAGGGCAACTATTCACCTATCGGGCAACATGAATAGGACTACACTTTACGTATATGGTAACAGCAGTATGGGCTAAAAATAATTCGTCAGTATGTATACTCTTTGTAATCAACCGCTTACTATCAACGGGCAACAAATTTGCGCCGTAGCACCTGTATCATCGCGACCAGAAAAGGACGCGTTGGCATGGTCGTAAACAGTCGTAGTTCGTCCGGAAACGTTGTGTCTTCGTCGAGAAAACGAAACACCCGGACAGGATTACGCGCGTAGATACGGGTAAACAATGCATCGGCGGGATACCGGTTATTTTCCAGCACGTTTAGAAAAATACTGTCGTACAAGGCGAACCGTCGTTTAAGCCACGGTACGCGCCGGACTGGTTTTCCCGTCTTTGCTATGTTGTCGACAAGCTCGCGCAGGTATCGCTGCGTACGACTAAACGTATAGCCAGTTGAGGGTTTGGTGTAGCCACCCGCTGTACCAATCCGGATGATGTGTTCCGACGGCGTTTCGGTCGTCGTTACATCCGACATGGGAATAACGCCGGTTTCTACGTCCGTGATCTGGTACGCCCCTGTGTCGATGTGCTGACTCAGGTAGTGGCGCAGGGCATACTCATATTCATCGCTGCTTAGCAGCCGCTGGTTAAATAGCGTGAATTCGACCAGTGCCCGGTTTTCGTCAAAGGGTAACACGTAGACAAACCGGCAGTCGTCGTGCTGATCGGTCCGAAAATCCATAATTATCGGCACGGCCGGATCAAAACAGGGGCGCTCCGTTTCGACAAACCAGCCTTTGAAATGCTGCAACAGGTTATGGTTTTCGGGCTGATCGAGCGTTAGCTGATACGTACTATCGAACACGTAATCAGCCAGATACGGCTCATCATCGGCAATAACGAATCCACCCTGTGGGGTATCCTTGATGCGATTGATGGTAGCCTGTTTCCGCTCAATGTTTGGAAACTGCGTTAGTTGCTGCTCAACGAAGGTGTAAAAATCGATCCCGCGCAGCATCTTGTACCGATAGTCGCCCATCCCCAGCCGACCTGTGTACCCCGGTCCGTAGAAAGCTGCGGTATCCCAGCACTGAAACAGTATCGGCTCAAACGGACCCGCTCCTTTTTCCCAGAAACACCAGGTTCGGTCGTTCCGATTTTTCTGGTCACGTTCCAGAATAAGTATTGATCGATCCCGTAACAAAGAGCGTGTCAGGTAATAGGCCAGACTCAGGCCCGCCATGCCGCCCCCCGCGATGATGAAGTCGTATTTTTTCATGCACAAAAACAAAAGCCCGGACGCACCGTCCGGGCTTTTGTACGAAATAAGGTTGTGGTTGTCAGGTTTACAAACCGTTACCTAGACATTTACGTGCTTTTCGGCGTGATAACTTGAGCGGACCAGTGGCCCCGACTCTACGTATTTCAGCCCGCGCCGGAGGCCTTCCTCCCGGTACATCGCAAACGTATCGGGGTGAATCCATTCGATCACCTCGTGGTGCATCTTGGTGGGTTGCAGGTATTGGCCCAGCGTCAGCACGTCCAGACCGTTGGCGGCCAGATCGTCCATTGCCTTGAATACTTCGTCGTGCGTTTCGCCCAGCCCCAGCATAATGCCCGATTTGGTCCGCTGTCCATATGCTTTGGTGCGTCGAATCTGTTCCAGACTGCGTTCGTAGCGCGCCTGCGGACGCACACGCCGGTACAACCGCTCGACGGTTTCCATATTGTGCGAAACGACTTCCTGCCCGGCCGAAATCATCCGTTCGAGCGATTCCCAGTTTCCTTTCGTGTCGGGAATAAGCGTTTCGATGGTCGTCGTGGGCGACGCTTCCTTGATGAGCCGTACGGTTTGGTACCAGATTTCGGCACCCCGGTCCTTCAGCTCATCGCGGTTCACCGACGTAATCACCGCGTGCTTGACTTTCATCAGCACAATGGCTTCGGCAACACGCCGGGGCTCATCGGTGTCATATTCATTAGGTCGTCCGGTCGCAACGGCACAGAATGTGCAGCTGCGGGTGCAGACGTTACCCAGTATCATAAACGTAGCCGTACCGGCACCCCAGCATTCGCCCATGTTCGGGCAGTTGCCGCTCTCGCAGATGGTGTGCAGTTTGTGCTCATCGACCAGTTTCCGGACTTTGGCGTACTCCGGCCCGATAGGTAGCTTCACGCGTAGCCAGTCAGGACGTTTTTTTCGCTGTTGTTCGGAGGGTATTACGGGTAATTCGATCATATCTCCTCGTGCCTTTCCACAAAAATTCGTTTTGGCTCCGTAAAGTTCGTTTATGGCGCGTTGAGAAGAAAAGGAGTTTGGGAAGAAAGAGAAAAGACGACAGAAGAAAGATTGATTCTCACCAATGTCTTTCTTCTGTCGTCTTTTCTCTTTCTTCTTACCCTTACTTCCGACTGCCGAAAAACAGGGTGATATAGCCGGAGGTAAAGAATTGTCGGTTACCGTTTTCGCGGTTACCGCCGGGCGTTGTATCGGGAATGATGACGATTTTATTCGGGAACACTTCCGCCAGGAAGCCGATTTCTACGCCCGTCGTATTGTTTCGAAACGCACTCAGTTCAAAACTAAGCGCGGCTTTCACATTCAGCCCAACCGTAAATTTCGATTCACCAAATCCCTGAAAAAAGCCCCCCGGTCCGACAGGTGCCCCCGTCGCGCCCGGCTGCGACAACGACGCGTACGGCACCGACACCTGCCGGTTACCTTCCTGTACGTTGACGTAATAGGGCTTGATGATACCCAGCGTGGGACCGGCGGCTACGATACCGTTTACCGCGATACCCTCGTCGCCCGACCGCTGAAACAGTTTGACCTCCCGGCCGTACTGCCCCCTGACGGCGAACAGGTAGTTTTCCTTTCCTTCGATGTATCGCCCCGACGCGTAACCGCTGCTCGTCGCCAGTTCTTTCGGGTGTTTGACGTTGACGGCTTCGATGCTGAGGTAGCGTGCCTGTGGCAGACCAAACAGGTCGTCGGACAGTTGCTTCGACTGGCGAAACGATACCCCACCCAGAATACCCGAGTTGGTGTTTGTCGTTACGCCGAAGGTAGTCGTCCGCTGGTAATTCTCGTCTTCGGGATCGTTGGTCTGCGCCAGCACCTGGGTACTGCCCAGCCACCAGCTCATCAACAGTATGCCCAGTACCGTATAATGTGTTCGCATCGCTCTCTGATTCAGCACTAAAACTACCTTAATTTCTCTTAATCTCCAGCAAAATTCGACCTGCTCTAGCCTAACCCGATCCTGCTGCTTATGTTTAACGAAAAATAACCGGCGGCATGCCTGTGGCAGTCCCTGTTTATTTGCTATACGAAATACAGCGACTACGCCGATTTACCACTTACACAGTTCGTTTGTTATGCCAACCATTCACATTGAGTATCAGGGCGATCTACGCACCGATTGCGCCCACCTTCAGTCGGGTACGCATATTCTGACCGATGCACCGTCGGACAATCAGGGCCGGGGAGAAGCCTTCTCGCCAACCGATCTGGTCGCTAACGCACTAGGCTCGTGTATTCTGACGACCATGGCCATTTTCGCCCGGCGCGACGGCATTGAGTTGACCGGTAGTTCAGCTGACGTAACGAAGGTGATGAGCAGCGAACCACCCCGGCGCATCGCCCGGATCGAAGTCGGCCTAACCCTTCGAACCACAGGCGCTTTGCCCGACGAAGCAACCCGCACAAAACTGGAGCGTATCGCACACACCTGCCCGGTAGCGATCAGCCTCCATCCCGACATCGAGCAGGCCGTCACCATTCAGTGGGAAGCCCCGGTCGAAGCCTGATCAATACGTTTCCTATACTTTAACGGGTAGGGTCGCTTCTCCGAATTGGACGCGACCCTACCCGTTATACGTTTCAGTTTGTGGCTTTTTCCCGTTTGCGTTCCTTGCGGTGTCTGGCCCAAGACTTAACGTCGGCGGTGAAATTCTCCAGAAAGAATGATGGTCCGACCGATACGTACAAGCCGCTGTAGTTAATCTGGCTTTCGGGAATATCCTTCTTCAGCACAAATCGATAACCCGACAGGAAATAAAGGCCGAACCAGCGCAGTGGCTTGAACCAGCGGACGTACGGAAACTGATACGCCATCGATACGCCAACCCCAACCGGAATGAAAATACCCCGTGCGACTTCTACTTCCCTGTCGGGTTCGGCTACCTCGTAGCGCGAATGTCCATAGCCGATTTCGGTTGGCAGACTGATTTCAAACGGCCCTTTCCGGTACAGATAACGCTCATAAAAGACCGTTGCGATGCGTAGGTGACGCGTTACGGCCGCCGACGTATTCGGCAGCAAACCCGGCTGATCGAGGTGCTGGTTGACAAAATAAAAACCCGCACCGGCCTTGAAGCTAGCAGCCCGCCCACTTTCAAGGGCACTCCGTTTGTGCTTGGCCGGAAAGAGAAAGCCCGCCCGAACGCCGTACACGCTGACAGGGGTCAGCTTGTCGTTTTCGTTACGGGTATCGTTGAAGAAAAAGAAGCGCTGATCCGTCGACGCCGTGAACGTAAGCGACGATGGCGTTTCGGTCTGGGTTGAGTCCCGACCGTCGGTAAGCTTGGTTTTTTTCAGGATGCCCGCTTGTCCCTGCGCCCATCCTGTCGACCATATACCCAACCAACAGCCCAGAAAAAGGAGAAGTAATTGCCATGCAGTGCCCTTCATCGATTTATCGTTAATGATGACATAACGCCCCTGCCTGTCAATGGTTATGAATGCGCTCGTTCAGGCAGGCAGAGTCCGTTCGTTGCCAGTCGTTCTACCAGGCGGTAGCAAAAGTCGTACGAACCTAACCTTTCATCGTACAGCCCGTTGAGTGGCTAGCACAAAACCACGCAACGACATGGCAACGAAAACCAGTCAATCGGCAACGTCAGCCGATAAACCAAAATCGAGCAGCGCGAAGAAGAAACCGGACGCTAACTACGACAAACCGGATCTGCGCGAAAAACTCAAGGAAGAAATCAAAGCGGGTGATAAGGGGGGGAAGCCCGGCCAATGGAGTGCCCGTAAAGCGCAGCTACTGACGCACGAATACGAGAAAGCCGGCGGTGGCTACCTCGACGAGAAGCGCACCGAAGCGCAACAGCATCTGGAAAAATGGACCGACGAAGACTGGCAAACCTCCGACGGAAAACCCGCTGATCGCGACGGAGGAACCACACGCTATCTCCCCAAGGAAGCTTGGGACGAGCTATCGCCCGCCGAGAAAAAAGCGACGAACGCGAAAAAACAGGCGGGCTCTAAAGAAGGCAAGCAGTTTGTCGATAATACAGCGAAGGCGAAAAAAGCCCGGCAGAAAGCGCAGGAATAGTAACGGCTACGTGTGGTTAGCGTAAGCCGCTAACTGTTAGCCTTAAATGGTTTTCGAACTCGTTCAGGTCTGTACCGGCACAAGATCATTTACCTATTGGCGACGTACGGTGGGGCGGTGATTGAAACGCTGCTGTACACATCCGAATCGTACTGAACAGCACAATTCGGCAGGCGTTTTTGGGGCCGGGCAGGTTTGTCCGGCCTTTTTCTATACCGTGGAAAATGACTAGTGCGCCGATAGCCCGCCGGGTAAACGTATACCGATAAATCAATACAGTTCGCAAGCATAGTCATATGGACGATACCGAGAGAAAATATAAGTAGAAAAAGTTCGGACGCTTGCTTTGGGTCATACTACCTGTGAGAAATCTGTGTCCCGAAAGCCCTATTCTGCCTATACAGCCGAGGAATTGGCCCTCGACGACCTATTCGTCCGTTGGGTGAAGCACCCGTCCGACGAGGAGGTTGCGACGCATTGGCAGCAATGGCTCGCACGCAATCCGGCCTGTTGCTCAAGGGTTGATGCCGCGCGCCAGTTCATTCTCAATGCGTCGCGAGCGGGGGCAGCCGGTCTGTCCAGCGACGAGGTCAACTCCGTCTGGGGCCGCATTCGGGAATCCCTACAGACCATGGAAGACGTTCGTCCGCTCCAGCCGAACGATCGGGCCATGGTTGGCTGGTGGTATTTCGGCCGGACGGTAGCGGCAACGCTGGGCGTAATTCTACTCATTAGCTGGGCACTCTGGATGCAGTACGGTCCGCATCAACCAATGGAGGTTGTCAGCACCACCGGTGGAGCCGCCCGTCAGGTACAGTTGCCCGACGGATCGCTGGTAACGTTGTATGGAAATAGCCAGCTTCGGTACGACCGGCAGGGGTTCACCAACTGCTATTCCGACGATACACCCCGCGCCGTATGGCTCGACGGGGAAGCCGATTTTACGGTAGCGCACCGGCCGGGAACGGCTGCCGACCAGCAGTTTCGGGTGCATACGCCCAGCCTGACGGTCGAAGCCACCGGTACGGTTTTTCACATTCGCCACTGCCCCAAAGGTACTAAGGTAGCCCTTACGTCAGGCGCGGTCAATCTGCTTGTCAGCCGCCATAAACCCATACAGTTACGGCCGGGACAAACCATCGAGGTTGTCGCCGGACTCGTTCGCTCGTTGCCTTAACCAGTGTTCTATTCCTAAACCCTGTTTCTAATGCCTAAATTGTCTACTTGTCTCCGGTCGAGACCGATTCCGCGACCGTGGTTATCTGTACTGGGGCTCTCGGCCCTCACGTTGCTGGGGACACCGGCGTTCAGCGCCATCCCTACTCCGCACCTGACCATCGATAATCCGACGCAGGAACGCATCGTCACCGGTCGCGTACTGTCGGCCGACGATAATAGTGCGCTGCCCGGCGTTACGGTTACGGTCAAAGGAACAACGCGCGGGACAACGACCGACGCCGATGGACGCTACCGTATTCCCATTACGAGTGGTAATGCCGTACTGGTTTTCTCGTCGGTAGGTTTCCGGGCGGAGGAAGTTACGGTCGGCAGTAAATCGACCATCGACCTGCGCATGAACGCCGACGACAAGTCGTTGAATGAAGTTGTCGTTGTCGGGTATGGTACCCAGAAAAAAAGTCAGACGACGGGTGCGATTGGGTCGGTCAGTGCCAAGCAGATCACGGAAATGCCGATTACCAATCTTGGGCAGGCTCTACAGGGCCGTGTTGCCGGGGTCGACGTGGCGCAGTCGGGTAGTAAGCCGGGCAGTGTTCCGACGATCCGTATTCGGGGACGTCGTTCGTTCAACGCCGGCAACGACCCGCTGTACGTAGTCGACGGAATTCCGCTCGCGACGCCGTACGAAGATTTCAACCCCAACGACATTGCGTCGATGGAAGTCCTGAAAGACGCAACGGCAACGGCCATCTATGGGGCACGGGGTGCCAATGGCGTCGTCATTATTTCGACCAAACGCGGCCCGGTAAACGGCAAAACGACGATCAGCTACGATGGTTACATGGGCTTCTCTGATCCGCTCGACAAAGTCAAACTATTCAGCGGAACGGAGTTTGCGGAGTACGTTCGCGAAGCCTACCGGGCTACGGGCCTGTACAAAGACGCCAACGGTAACGCGGTTCCGACGGGCGTTTCCGATGCCTATGCCGACTCGAAAGTCGCGGTACTGGGTGGCGACCCGGCCGTAGCTGCCGGTATTGCAGCTGGCCGGAACACGGATTATCAGTCGCTATTACTGCGGCAGGGAATCCAGCAGAGCCATTCGATCGGTGTGCAGGGTGGTACCGAGAAAACGCAGTTTTACATCTCGGCGGGCTATTTCAAAGATAACGGCATCATCGCCGGGCTGGATTACACCCGTTATTCGATTCGGGCCAATGTTGACCACGAAATCAACCGGATTTTCAAAGTTGGAATAGCTTCCTATGGTATGTACAGTCTGCGGAACGGAGCCAATCGTAACCCCTACACCGCTGCGCTGAATGCGAATCCGCTGGGTCGCCCCTACGACGACAACGGCAATCTGATTTTCTCGCCAACCAATGACGCGCTGCTGACAAACCCGCTGGCTGAGATCGTACCCGGTGCGCAGGTTGACGAGACAAAGCGGTATCATATTTTCAACCGGCTGTACGCCGAAGCCAAAATCATCGATGGTCTGACGTACCGGCTAAATTTCGGTCCTGATTTCGTCATCAACCGGGCGGGGCGGTTTATTGGCTCGGCAACGAACGACCGCAAACTCGGCGATCCGGTAGCATCGACCAACAACTCGTTCCAGTTCAACTACACACTGGAAAATATTGTCAGCTATAACAAGCAGTTCGGCAGTCATAATATCGGCGTTACGGCCCTGCAATCGATTCAGCGCGACAATTTCGAAAGCAGCGCAATTAACGTGCAGGGCATTCCGGCAGAGTCGCAGCAGTTTTACAATGCGGGTAATGCCAGTCTGGTACTGGGTGTCGGCAGTAACCTTGTTCAATGGACGATCAACTCGTACATGGGCCGGGTCAACTACGACTACAAAGACAAGTATCTGGTGACGGCCACCCTGCGCCGGGACGGGTCGAGCCGCTTCGGGGAGAATACGAAGTACGGGAACTTCCCCGGTATCGCACTGGGCTGGAACATCGCCAACGAGAACTTCATGAAAGGGGTAACCTGGGTCGACATGCTGAAGCTGCGGGCCAGCCGGGGCTCTGTTGGTAACCAGGGGGTATCGCCGTACCAGACGCAGGGTTTGCTGGGCCGCACGGTCTATGCATGGGGCAACACCCCCGCCTACGGCTACCGGCCCAACACCATTGGTAATGCCGATCTGCGCTGGGAAAGCTCTACGACAACCAACGTCGGTCTGGATTTCAGTCTGTGGCGGGGTCGGGTATCGGGGTCGCTCGAACTCTACCAGACCAATACGACCGACCTGCTGCTGTCCGATCAGCTACCGACATCAACGGGTTTCAACGCGGTTACGCGCAATGTCGGCGAAACTCGTAACAAGGGTATTGAGATTGGGGTGACGACGATCAACATGAACACCAAAGATGGCTTCAAGTGGTCGACGGACGTGCAGTTCTTCCGAAATACCGAAGCGATTGTATCGCTCTACAACGGTGCCGTCGACGACGTGGGCAACAAGTGGTTCATCGGTAAGCCACTGACCGCATATTTCGATTACAAGAAAGCCGGTATCTGGCAAACCAACGAAGCGGATGCCGCCAAGTCGTACCAGAGTTCAGTAGGTCAGATCAAGGTACAGGACACCAACGGCGACGGCAAGATTACGGCTGACGACCGCGTGTTTCTGGGCTCGGATATTCCAACCTGGAGTGGCGGGATTACCAACCGGTTCACCTACAAAAATTTCGACCTCTCGTTCTTCGTCTACGCCCGCATCGGTCAGACCATCCTGAGTGGCTTCCATCGCGACAACAACGCACTGGCCGGACGCTATGAGCAGATCAAAGTTGATTACTGGACGCCAAACAACCCAACCAACGAGTTCCCGCAACCCAAGTCGACGCAGGAGAGTCCGGTTTACGGTTCGTCACTGTATTATTTCGACGGTTCGTTCGTGAAAGTACGGAACATCAACTTCGGCTACACCTTCCCTTCGTCGCTGACCAGCAAGTGGCGCATTCAGTCGCTGCGGGTTTTCACCAGCATCCAGCAGCCATTTATTTTCTCGACCTATCGCTCGAAGTATAATGGCGTCGACCCCGAAACGACCGACGGTACGATCAGCAATGGTGTAACCCCGGCGGTCCGCCTGACGACGTTTGGTCTGAACGTTAAATTCTAAACCCACTCAGTATAATCTGCCAATGCACTGCGGTGGCCGGCGGGCTATACACTTGACACGAACAACCATGAAATTACCATCATACAACGCATTGCGCGTGCTGGCCCTGACGGCCCTGCTGTTCAGCGGGCAGGGCTGTAAAAACGTGCTGGATGAGCAGGTTATCTCCAGTATCGGCAACGATTACATGAATACGCCGAAAGGATTTGAAGACGCCACCCGTGCGGCTTACTCATCGTTGCGGACCTTTTACGGCACCCAGCGCGGCTTGACCCTGACCGAGTTTGGCACTGACATTTACAAGACCGGTGCCGACGGCGGTTACAAGGGCTTTCATTACTACGACACCCAGATGAACAGCTTTGTCGACTACCTGCAACAAACGTGGGAAGAGTTGTACAAAGGCGTAAACACCTGCAACGCCGTCATCGGCCGGGCTGCCAATATCAGTGGCCTTTCCGATGCGACTAAAAAGCTGCGGGTTGCGGAAGCCAAATTCCTCCGGGCGCATTATTATTTCATCATGACTCAGCAATGGGGCGGTATCGATCTGCGACTGACCGAAACGCTGGGGCCAACCAAGGTAACCAGCCGCGCCACGGAAGCCGATATGTACAAGGCGATCATTGCCGATCTGGAAGCGGCTTTGCCCGATCTGGACCCCAAGATTCGCTCGTCAGATTATGGTCGGGCGACGAAAGCTGCGGCCGAACACCTGCTGGCCCGTGTGTACCTGACGAAAGCAACCTCATCGGCGAAAGCATCGGACGATTACGCCAAGGCGGCAACCTACGCGCAGAGCGTGATCAACAATTACGGGTTCAAGCTGGTGTCCGACTTTGCCAATGTATTCGCGCAGGGTGCCGGCGAGATCAGCGACGAAGTCATTTTCGCCGTACAGTACACATCAGATCCGCTCACAAATATCAACTCGCTCAATTCGGTCAACGGGAACGGGAACGAACTACACCTGCTGTTCGGCATGCAGTACGACGTACAGGCGGGTATGGTACGCGACACCGAAAACGACCGACCTTTCAAACGGTTGATGCCCACGACCTATCTGCTCGAAACGGTATTTAAAGACCGGACAAACGATTCGCGCTACAAAAAGACGTTTAAGGATACCTGGTACAGTAACAACCCCGGTACGTTCAATACGGCTTTCGACAATTCGAAGAAGACCGTCACGTTCAAAACCGGCGACACGGCTATTTACATTCCCGGTGTGGAATGGACCCTGGCCCAGCGCGCTGCCAAACCGTATCAGGTACTGGTCCCGAGTGCGTACACACAGGCGCTCTTTCCAACGCTGCGAAAATTCCTCGACCCACTCCGGCCTGACAAAACGTATGAGCAGGGTAGCCGCGATTACCTGGCCTTCCGCCTGGCCGAGACGTACCTGATTCTGGCGGAAGCGCAGTTGAAGCTGGGCAAAACGTCCGATGCCACCAATGCGATCAACGTAGTTCGCCGGCGGGCAGCATACTCGGGTAAAGAAGCGGCCATGACCATCACCGATGCGCAGATGGACATGAACATGATTTACGAAGAACGCGCCCGCGAATTTGCCGGTGAGCAAATGCGCTGGTTCGACCTGAAGCGCTGGGGCAATCTTGTCGAGCGGGTAAAACTGTATAACCCCGACGGCGCACCCAATATTCAGTCGTACCACAACCTGCGCCCGATTCCGCAAACCCAGATCGACCGCACGGAAAAGAACGCCGACGGTAGTGCGGGTTTCGCCCAGAATCCAGGATTTTGACGAATGACAGAATGATTGAGTGATTGAATGGGCTGGCGCGACACATTCAATCACTCAATCATTCTGTCACGCTATAAGTAGATCACTTCCCATTTTGCCTTTTATCCAGTACCGTCAGAGACGCTGTCTATACTGGCTACTTCCTACTCCTTTTCTTTATGCATGAGACTGTAAACAGACGACAGTTTCTACACTCGGCCGGTCTGTCGGCTCTGGCACTCAGCGTCGGAGCCGATGTACTGGCCGATTCGTTTAGAAACACCACCGGCCTGTCGGGCCTGAAGATTGCCTATTCGGCCATCACCTGGGGCGGCAACGATGCCAAAGCCATCGACGATCTGTCGGCGCTGGGCTACCACGGCGTTCAGTTGCGGGCTAACACGTTCGGTCCCTACAAGGCGAAACCGTCGGAGCTGAAAGCGCTGCTCGATCAGCACAATCTCAAACTCGCCATGTTTTCGAGCGGCAACGTCGAGATCGATCCGGCGAAAGAGCAGAGCACCATCGACACGCACGTGGCCCACGCCAGTTTCGTCAAAGCCCTCGGCGGGTCGGCCATTCAGCTGACTAACGCAGCCCGCCCCAAAGACCGGCTTCCAACGCCGGATGAGCTGAAACGACTGGCAGCGGTGATGAACGAGATCGGCAAGCAAACGGCGGCAATGGGCATTCAGACGGCCTACCACAACCACATGCATCAGCTTGGCGAAACGCCGGACGAAGTCGATACGATCGTGCAGGCGATGAACCCGAAGTACGTAAAGCTACTGCTCGACATTGCCCACTACAAACAGGGCGGTGGCGAACCCGAAAAAGCCGTGAAGCAGTACAAAGACATCATTTACGCGCTACATTTGAAGGATACGATGTCGCCCCGACCGGACAAGCCCGACGATAAGAATGCCTACAAGTTCGTTGAACTGGGCCGGGGCAATGTCAACGTTCCGGCCGTGATGAAAGCCCTGAGCGACATCAATTTCAAAGGCTGGGGCATCGTCGAACTCGACGGCGTCCCCGAAACCGACAAGTCGCCCGAGCAGTGCGCCGAAATCAACAAGGAATACCTGACGAAAACGTTGAAATTGAAACTGTAATGTAGCCCAGACCTCTAGGTCTGGAGGCCGTCAGGCCAACCCACCTAGATGGCAGTATATTGGTCGCTTCGCGCCCTCCAGACCTAGAGGTCTGGGCTACACAAACTAATAAAAATGAAATCCCTCCTTTCCATTACCCTGCTGGCGGGCGTACTGGCGTTTACCGCCCCCGTCGAGCCCAACACACTCACCCCAGCCGAGAAAAAAGACGGCTGGAAACTGCTGTTTGACGGCAAAACGACCAACGGCTGGCGCGGTGCCTATGCCAAAACGTTCCCACAAAAAGGCTGGTCGGTCGACAACGGTATGCTGACCATTCAACAGTCGGACGGCTCGGAGTCGCACAGTTTCGGCGACATCGTAACGGACGGCGAGTACAGCGATTTTGATCTGATGTTCGACTTCAAACTGACCGAAGGGGCCAACAGTGGTGTCAAATACTTTGTCGTTGAAAACTACCCGAAACCTGCCGGGTCGGCTTTCGGTCTGGAGTTTCAGGTGCTGGACGATGACAAACACCCCGATGCCAAGAAAGGCCGCGACGGTAACCGGACGGTTGGCTCACTGTATGATCTGATTCCGGCTCAAAGCAAACAGGCACACGCAATCGGCGACTGGAATACGGGCCGGGTAGTGTCGAAAGGCAAGCACGTCGACCACTACCTGAACGGTACGAAAGTCGTTTCGTACGATCGGGGGAGCGACGAGTTTCGGAAGCTGGTAGCCATGAGCAAGTACAACGCTCCGGAATACAATACCAACGGTCGGTTCGGCGAAGCCCCCAAAGGCCACATTCTCCTGCAGGACCACGGCAACCGGGTCTACTACCGCAACGTAAAAATCAAAACCCTGTAGATCAGAACGGTAAATACGAGCGTCGTTCTTCTTTATCCGATTACCTGACGCATTCGTTTACGCACACATTATGGAAGATCGTCGCAGTTTTATAAAAAAATCAGCCGCAGGGCTGAGCCTGGCCGGACTGGGCATGAGCTTTTCGGCCAGCAGCTACGCCCGCATCCTGGGCTCTAACGACCGGGTACGGGTCGGTATCATCGGCTTCTCCGACCGGTTCCGGCAATCGCTGGCCCCCGCGTTCATGGCCAATGCCAAAGACACCAACTTCGCCTTCGTCGGTGTGTCCGACATCTGGAGCCGCCGTCGCGACGAAGCCGAGCAGTTTCTGAAAGGAAAAGGCTGGAACGACAGCGCCTTTTTCAAAGCCCGCAACAATGACGAGCTGCTGGATCGCAAGGATGTCGACGCGGTTATCATCAGCACGGCCGATTTTCAGCACGCCCTTCACTGCGTCGATGCGGTTGAATCGGGTCGCGACGTATACGTTGAAAAGCCGTTCGCCGAATCGCTGGACGACGCCCGTAAGGCGGTGAAAGCGGTCGAGAAATCGAAAAAGATCGTGCAGGTCGGTTCGCAGCGCCGGTCGGCCCCCAACTACCACGAAGCCAACGATTTCATCCGGTCGGGTAAGTTCGGCGACATCTCTATGGTCGAGATGACCTGGAACGTCAATCAGCCCGGTCGCTGGCGTCGGCCCAAGCTGGTGAGCGAAATCCGGAAAGAAGATACCGACTGGGATCGCTACCAGCTTAACCGGCCCAAAGCCGCCTGGGACCCCCGCAAATACCTCGAATACCGCTTGTTCTACCCCTATTCGTCGGGTATTCCGGGGCAGTGGATGTCGCACCAGATCGACACGGTCCACTGGTTCAGCGGTCTGGAACACCCCCGTTCGGTGGTAGCCAACGGTGGCGTTTACGTCTGGAAAGACGGCCGCGTCAACCCGGATACGTTTACCGCTGTGTTCGATTACGGCCCGGACAACGACAAGTCGAAAGGCTTTCAGGTACTGTACTCGTCGCGGATGCACAACGAAGCGGGTGGTACCAAAGAGTATTACTACTCGAACGGCGGGATGATTAACCTCGACACCAACAAGGTATCGCCGGAAGGTGGTCTGACGGAGCGCTTTGCCAAAGAAATGGATATGAAGCCAAACCTGCTGCCGACGATGTCGCTGGGTGAAGGCGCGAAAGTTGAAACCTCAGCCAACACCGGTGGCGACCCAATGACAACGCTGCACATGCGCAACTGGATGGATTGCGTACGGAGCCGCAAAGAGCCGAACGCACCTGCCCGCGCCGGTTTCAATCACTCGGTCGCCAACATCATGGCAACGACGGCCCTGCACACCGGCAAGCGCGTCACCTGGGATTCAACCAAGCAAGACATGATCGTAACCTAGGTTTTTATGGACAGGATTACAGGATTGACAGGATGTTTTTCTTTACATATCATCCTGTCAATCCTGTAATCCTGTCCAATACCTTACCCGCGTACCAGCCATGCCCCGACCTGACAGTCGAGGCATTTCTTTTTTAGGCAGTATTCGTTGTGTAGTTCGATAGCCGCCTGCGAGTCGAAGGCCGTTCGGATACCCAGACCGAGGTCGTCCCATTGCTGAGTGAGGTGATTTTGCTCGGCCGGAAGTTCTTCCAGTAACGCAATAGCCCGGTCGATGTAGGCGGGTTGCCCCCGGTGGTGCGCATAAGCCGCCAGCAGGGGTACCACCGTGTTGACAACGATGTTCACCGCCGACGTTTCGCCCAGTGACGCACTCACCCGCTCGGCCGACGGCCCAAACCGGTAGTGCGACTGCCAATACGCAGACGGACTTTGTTGCAGCGCCTTCAGCAGTATACCGACGTCAGCCGCCCCAACGAACAGCGAAAACAAACTCGCCTGACTCGTCACCAGTCGGGCAAACTGCGCCAGCCGGAGGGTCGGAAAGCTGGCCGGGCGCATCCGACCCCACTTCCAGGCATGGTTGGCCAGCTCACTACCCGACAGTTGGTACTTGGCCGCTAAAAAACGGTATTCACGCTGTAGCGTCAGCACGTATTCGTCCGGGGGGGCATCGGTGAGCAACCCCGCCGTGCCGAACAGCATAGCTTCTGCCTGCGTGATCGAGTCGCGGTGTTTCAGCAATGCTCGCAACGGCACCGCCCGGCTCAGTTGCGCCATTGGCTCGGCATTGGTTTTGAATCCCATGTTAGCCGCCAACAGTCGATACGCTACCTCTTCCCAATCGCCATTGGTCTGGTCGGCAATGGTCTGCACGGTGGCCGCTTTTCGTTCGAGCCGTTGCAGCATCGCCTTGTCGAGCATGGCCGTCACACGCAGCGGCTGTACGGTTCGGAACTGCCCCCCACAAGCAATGGGCGTTTTCTCCTCGGCCAGCAGCGCGTAGCGATCGACGAGATCACGGCTGGTGATGGGGCCAAGTTCGAGCGTTGGCATGGGCGTTCCGTCGGCCCGGTCGACACGGCGACCGGTAGCGGGTCGGTCGTCCTGCCAGACCACATGCAGAATGACATTGTCGTAAGCCCGGTCGTGCTGATGGCGATGTGCCAGCCAGTCGCTGGTTTTCAGGTGCATCTCAACCGTTCCCGCCCATTCGACTTCATTAATCAGCAGGCGGGCATTGGTAAAATCCGGTCCGGCGTTGCTATTCCGAAAACCGGGCGACACGACCCGAAGTCGTTCCCCATCGGTAGTAACTAACTGCGTGGTGCTGACATACTGATACTGCCAGAGAAAATAAAGAAACGACTCGGTCACGACCTTGATGATGAGGGTGGATAGACTACAGGCTTGTTTTTCAGACGCGAGTACTCAAAACTATTGGAAAAACCGACACAGCCATTCCTCATCCAACTATCTTGCCACGCACAACCCTTGCAGCGCTATATGGCTACTTTTGCGAATCAGGTCGTCTGGATTACGGGTGCTTCGTCGGGCATTGGCGAAGCGGTCGCGGTGATGCTGGCCCAGGCTGGTGCCAGACTCGTCCTGTCGGCCCGCCGAACCGAGGAATTGCAGCGCGTCGCAGTACGTACGGGACTGTCGACGGAAAACGTGCTGATAGTACCGATGGACGTCACGCAACCAAACGACCTGTCGGCACTGGTCGAGCAGGTACAGGCTACATTCGGGCGCATCGACTACCTGTTTCTGAATGCAGGCATCACCCAGCGTAGCACCGTCGCCGACGCCAGCATGGTCGATTATCACCGGCTCATGGACGTCAATTTCTTCGGTGTCGTCGCCCTCACCAAAGCCGTTCTGCCGGTTATGCTGGCACAGGGTAGCGGCCACTTCGTCGTCACCAGTAGCGTAGCGGGGAAGTTGGGAACGAAACAGCGATCGGGGTACTGTGCCAGTAAACACGCGCTGCATGGTTTCTTCGATGCGCTCCGGGCCGAGACTGCCGACGCCGGTCTGTTCGTTACCATTGTCTGTCCCGGCTACATCGATACCCCCATTTCCCTGCACGCGCTGGGCGCTGGCGGCCAACTGCACGGTAAGCTCGATGCCAATCAGCAAAAGGGCATGGCCCCAACCGACTTTGCCCGACAATGGATGCGGGCCGTACTGAATCGAAAAGAAGAAGTATACATCGGCGGACTGGAAAAATATGGCATTTACCTTAAGCGATTCCTGCCGGGTTTACTGTCCCGCATCATCCGCAACCGACCGGGGGAGTGAATGAGAAGAAAGAGAATAGACAAACGAAGAAAGAGGTAAGACGAAAGACTGGGTTGCACCGGCATCTTTTAGCTTACCTCTTTCTTCGTTTATCTTTCTGACAACGTTACTTCTTCGCTACGGCACGCTGCGTCATGTAATCGACAGTCAGGTGCGAAAGTGCTTTCATACCCAGGACAAAGCCACCTTCGTCAATCTTGAAATCCGGCGTATGGTGTGGAGCGGCTTCTGATGCCTTCTCTCCTTTTGCCATACCACCCAGGAAGAAAAAGAAGCCGGGTACTTTCTGCTGGTAGAAGGAGAAGTCCTCAGCACCCGTCTGCGCTGGTGTAATCTGCACGTTCTTTTTACCCGCCACCGCTTCCAGTGTCGGCAGCATCCGATCGGTCAGGGCCGGATCATTGTAGGTAACCGGATACATAATATCGATTTTAACGTCGGCCTTCGCCCCGGCACTTTCGGCAATGTTGGTAGCGATTTCATTGATCCGGCGGTGCACCAGTTTCTGCGCGTCGGGGCTGAACGTACGGATTGTCCCGATCATGTTCGCTTCTTCGGGAATGATGTTCTGCCGGATACCGCTGTGCAGCGCGCCCACCGTTACGACGGCAGCATTGTCGGTCAGCGTAACGTTCCGGCTCACGATCGTTTGCAGCCCCATTACGATCTGGGAAGCCGTCACGATCGGATCGACGCCCGACCACGGCGCGGCACCGTGCGTCTGCTTACCATGTACTTTGATAGCGTACTGATCAACAGCCGCCATGGTCGCGCCGGGCCGGTATTTAATCGTACCGACCTCCGTTTGCGAGTTGATGTGCAGGCCGAAAATCGCATCGACCGTCGGGTTTTGCAGCACACCTTCTTTCACCATCAGTTCCGCGCCCCCTTCTTCACCAGCGGGTGCGCCTTCTTCGGCTGGCTGGAAAATAAACTTCACCGTTCCCGGCAGGTCATTTTTCACCGATGCCAGTACCTCCGCAACCCCCATCAGGATAGCAACGTGTGAGTCGTGGCCGCAGGCATGCATGACCCCCGTCTGCTGCCCATTGTACTCGGTTCGGGCTTCTGACTTGAAAGGCACATCGACCCGCTCGGTAACGGGTAGCCCGTCCATGTCGGCGCGCAACGCAACGACAGGTCCCGGCTTACCGCCTTTCAACAAACCAACGACCCCCGTCTTACCAACGCCCGTTTTCACCTCGATCCCCAGCGACTGCAAGTGAGCAGCGATTTTGCCGGCGGTCTGAAACTCACGGTTACCGAGTTCCGGATGCTGGTGAAAATCACGACGCCAGCCAACGACCTTTTTTTCGAGCCCTTCTGCCGTTTTATCCATCCGCGCGTTCAGCGATGATGGCTGCGCAATAGCCGCCCCAGCAACTAGACTACTAACAACGATTGTACTAACTCCAGCTAGATTTACGCGCATTGCTTTTCCTTTTTTGGTCTTTTAAATCAGAATAATTGGCAATTTAATCCCTAATCGAAATATAGTATTTGTTAAAAGCGCGTTAAGACATAATTTTGTTGCCTAATTTTCCTACAGTAACTCAACTTCATTTTTTTCAATTCTATTTCAATAAATCCTATGCGAAAACTTCTATTCGGAAGTTGGCTACTTTCCCTGTTCTTCTGCCTGTCGGTCATGGCGCAGGATGCAACGGTAAGTGGCCGGGTCACTTCATCAGACGACGGCTCCGCCCTACCCGGTGTGAGCGTACAGGTAAAAGGTACAACACGGGGCACTACCACAGATGCAAACGGACGCTACAGCATCACGGCTTCCCCGCGCAGTACGCTGGTATTCAGTTTCATCGGTTTCACCAACCAGGAAGTTCCTGTTGGAAACCGGACGAATGTTACGGTTACGCTCGAAAGTTCAGCTAACGCGCTCAACGAAGTAGTGGTAACGGGTTATGGTGGTACGGTAAACCGACGTGAGTTCACCGGTGCCAGTTCGAAAGTAAGCGGAAACACCATCGCTACACTGCCAGTAGGTAGCTTCGACAAGGCACTAGCGGGTCGGGCTGCGGGTGTACAGGTAACGTCGGCCAGTGGCGTACCAGGCGGTGCCGTTCAGATCCGTATTCGGGGCGTTGGCTCAATTTCGGCCGGTAGCGATCCACTCTATGTCGTTGACGGCATACAGCTCAATAACTCGAACAGTTCGTCGTTCACCAGCAGTAACCCGCTTGCGTTTCTCAACCCGAGCGACATCGAAAACATTGAGATTCTGAAGGATGCTGCAGCCGCTTCGATCTACGGGTCGCAAGCCGCTAACGGGGTCGTGCTGATCACAACCAAGCGAGGAAAAGCGGGTAAGACACAGGTTTCACTGAACTACTACAAAGGCCTGTCAGATCCAATCAAAAAGCTTAACGTATTAAATACGCAGGAATGGATTGGATTGCGTACGCAGGCACTCATCAACGCTGGCACATCGGCTGATGCGGCCCGGTCGACCGTATTGTCGACGCTACGCCAGCCCACTACGCTGAGCGACGCTGAGATCGCGGCTCTGCCTACCTACGACTGGCAGGATGCCGTTTATCGACGTGGCAATACCGACAATTACGAACTGAGCCTGAACGGGGGTAATGAAAAAACCCGTTTTTACGTGTCGGGGTCGTATTTCACGCAGGATGCCAACATTGTCAACGTAAATTTCCGCCGGGGTACGCTGAACACAACGTTGACTCATCAGATCTCTAACAAGCTGACGCTGGAAGAAACCATCAAGCTGTCAACGACGACTTCCAACGGTCAGTTTGGTAGCCCGAGTGGCGGGTCTTTCCTGGGGGCTGCGGCTTTCTCATCTCCACTGATTCTGCCTAGCGTTCCCATTTACAATGCTGATGGTTCGTACTACGGTACACCAGCTCAGGGCGGCATTCCGGGTATCCTGAACCAGAACATCCTACAGGTTAGCGAGTTGAACACTATTAGGGCCAACACCAACCAGTTTAACGGTGGTATCGCCCTGAACTATAAGATCACCGATAATCTGACGCTTCGCCCATTCGTCAGTCTTGATTACCGGGCTATCCGGGGTAAATACTTTTCTGACCCCCGGACGGCTGATGGGTTCAACGTGCGCGGGCGGATTCAGGATCAGTTCAACGAAAATAAAAACTTCCTGACCAACCTGACGCTGAACTACAACCAAACGTTTGCCGAAAAGCATACTGTTAGTGCATTGTTGGGGGCAGAATACCGGTCCGATATCAACGAGAACCTGGGCACGAATACCATCAACGTACCGACGCCTGATTTTCAGTATGCCAGTGCAGGTGCCCTTCCCCAAAGCATTTCGGGGGGCTGGACGGGCTATCGCAAGGCGTCGGTTTTTGCGAACCTAAAGTACAATTTTGCTAGTAAGTATGACCTGAGCCTGATTGCCCGCTACGACGGATCGAGTCGCTTCGGGTCTAATTATCGCTATGGTCTGTTCCCCTCTATTTCGGGAGCTTGGCTCATTTCGGAAGAGCCATTCCTGAAAGGCAAAAGCTTGGTTAGCGATCTGAAACTACGAGCTTCCTATGGTACGACGGGTAATGACCAGCTAGGCTCGCTGTTTGGACTGGCTAACTTTCCTGGTCTGGGTCTCTACAGCGCAGGCTACGACTACAATGGAGCGGCCGGCTTTGCACCAACACAGCTTGCTAACCCCGATTTGAAGTGGGAAACCAATACGACGGTTAACTTAGGCCTTGACTTTGGCTTTCTCCAGAATCGGCTGACAGGTTCGGTTGACGTATTCAACCGAACATCGACCGACCTACTGCTGGCTTTCAACCTGCCCGTCACCAGTGGCTACGGTAGTATCTCGCGCAACGCCGGGTCTGTTCAGAATAAAGGACTTGAGGTTGAACTGAACTCAACCAACGTACAGGCGCAACGTTTCAAGTGGACGTCGTCATTCAACATCACGTTCATCGAAAATAAAGTTACCAAGCTGTACGATGGTATTGCTCCGCTGCAAAACCCCGATAGTGCCATCACGGTTGGGTACACGGACTTCTATGGCGTGGGTCGCACAGCGATTCTGGGTCGGCCACTACAGGCACAGTACCAGATTCAGTACGCTGGTGTCAACCCGGCAACGGGTCGCCCGATGTTCTATGACTATGCCGGTAACATCACCTACACACCAACTTCACCCCGCGACTTAAAGTACCTGGGTACTGAACTGCCGAAATTCTATGGCGGTTTTACGAACAACTTCACCTACGGTGGTCTGTCGCTCGATGTGTTCTTCCAATACGATTACGGCCGGCGTTCGTTCAACAGCCAGACGTCGTTCCTAACTGAACTGGCGGGCCGTAACTTCAACGCCTTGAAAGACGTTTACGACCGGCGCTGGCAAAACCCCGGCGACATTACCGATGTGCCCCGCACTATCAACGGTAATGCCGAAACACGTGGTATCAGCTCGCTCAGCGGATCGCGTACACTGGAAGATGCATCGTATCTGCGCTTAAAGCAGGTCACACTGTCGTATGACGTTCCAGCGGCTTTCTCCAGTCGCGTAAAAGTTAGCAAAGCCCGGGTGTACCTTCAGGCGGCTAACCTGCTCACTTGGACAAACTGGACGAGTTACGACCCTGAATTCCTGAACCTAGGTTCGGGCAACTCGGGACTTGTACCAAACTCGCGTACCTACACGGCTGGTATCAACCTGACATTCTAAGATTTCTCAGATTTCAACATGAATACGTTCATAAAAATATCGGTTGCCAGTGTGTTGATGGGAACGACTGTCCTACTCGCATCGTGTAGCAACCTACTCGACGTTACTCCGCGTTCGAGCGCTTCATCCGAAACCGCCCTGACAACAGCCGAAGGTCTTGATGCGGCCCTGAATGGTATCTACGACCGTCTGCAATCAACGGTCTTGTACGGTCGGGATTTCCTCGCGTTGTCGGAAGCCTTGTCCGACAACGCTCAGGCAACTAACAAATCGGGCCGTCTAAACAACGAATCCCGCAACATTGCGCAGGCTTCGTTTACTAACTGGGGAACCAGCTACCTCGCGATCAACCAGGCGAATCTGATAATCGGTGCTACTGCGAACGCAACCTTCTTGTCGGACACGGCGCAGAAAAACCGGATTATGGGCCGAGCTTATTTTCTACGAGCACTGCTTTACCACGATCTGATGCGGGCATATGCCTACGATCCAGGTGTTGAAATTGCTCAGTACAACCGGGGTGGTGTCCCGCTCGTCACGACGGGTGTAAGCGGTCAGGATCAAATTACATTCCCGGCTCGGGCCAGCATTGCTGACGTCTACAAGCAAATCTATTCGGATCTGCAAACAGCTATCCCGTTGCTATCGGCGACTAATATTCCGGCATACGGAAGCCGCCCGGCGGCACAGGTACTGCTCTCGCGTGTGGCTTTGTATAACAAAGACTATGCTACCGCAGTGCAATACGCAACACAGGCTATTGCACCCAGCAACCCGGCCCTGGCCGTTCCGCTGCTGGCCAACAGTTCATACATCAGCGGCTGGCGTGCACCAAACCATCCTGAGTCATTGCTGGAGATCGTATACACGACGCCTGAAAATATTGGGGTGAACACCTCACTTCAGACTACCTATACGACGCTGGTACGATCAGGTGATCGCAGCACGACAGGTGGCTTTGGCGACTTGGTACCGTCAACGGCTTTCCTGAATGATCTGGAAGCTGAAAAGTCGTCGACTGGCGCGGTGCTAGACATTCGCCGTCAGCTGTACGAATTAGGCACGACAGGCCGGGGACCAGCGTTCATCGAATGCACCAAATTTCTGGGAAAGAACGGAATCATTAACCTGGACAACGTACCCGCTATCCGTATCTCGGAAGCGTACCTGAATCGCGCGGAAGCAAACGCAATGCTGGGTAACAATACAGCTGCCCTTTCTGATTTGAATACCATTCGGACACGGGCGGGCCTGCCAGCTAGTACGCTCACCGATAACACGGCTATTCTGACTGAAATTCTACGTCAACGCCGACTAGAGTACGGCTTTGAAGGACACCGCTGGTTTGATCTGAAACGTCGCGGTCAGGATGTCGTCAAAGTACAAGGAAATGTTCCTTACACAGATTACCGCATCCTAGCAAACATTCCTTCGAGTGAGTTTGCGACAAACAAAAACCTACGGCAGAATTTCGGCTACTAAGCCTTCTCACAGACTATGAAAAAAAGACCTGTTTTTCTGGTACTGCTGGCTCTACTGGCGCTGGCAGCCTGCAACAATAACTTAGACAAGGTATTTGACGGTATCACCCGAATCGAGTTCAACGAGGCAATTCTGCGGACCAACGCTGTCGGTCGTACGTATTCCGTCACCTCACTACCGAATAGCACTACTGGTGGTGCTACTACAACAGCACAACTTAATCTGGTAGGGCAGCAACGATCCACGGAATCGACCGTTCGCGTGTTAGTCGACCCGAATGGCACTACAGCTTCGGCAAGCAGCTACACGCTGTCGAATGGCGGCAACGTTACAATTCCGGCGAATTCAAGCTTTGGTTCATTGACGATGACGGTTGGTCGCGCAACGAGTTCAACAGCAGCTACTGGTACCGTAGTACTTGTTATCGACAGCACAAGCGCCGATTTCACGCCAAGTCAGAACTACAAGCGGCTGGGTTACTCGTTCCGGCAATAGAACGCGATACTTTCGCTGAATTACCAAGTGCCAGGGGCCTGACTATTACAGTCAGGCCCCTGCTATTTCCAGACCACCCAGTGATCTCGTCAACAATGAAACCGAAATCATAAAAAAGATATACGTGTACGTCAACTCGCCGTGAGCAGTCTATTTTCCACCTTGATTGAGACTAGTCAGACGCTTTCAAACCTTAACCGAGGTGTAATGGCTATCTGGTTACTGGCGTCACTGCGCAGCCTGCACTGGCGCAGAACAGAACGGTAGGCCGGAGACGACGGCTCCGCTCGTTGTAAGCGCACGAATAGAGGTACCTCACAAGGGCCAGCTACAGACCCCGGCTATATCTGGCCGATTTCAGCCTCGGAACTGGCGCGGGATAACCTCATGGTGGATAACTAGTCAGCTGGTTGACCTCGTACAGAAAAGCTACCCGCAAGGTAGCTTTTCTGTATTCTGACTAAATCGGCACCGGGCTACTCCCGGCAAAGGTGTACCTTTCTCGCCGTTTTAACCTGACCCGCTCCCATGAAGCCCGGCGATACCCATAGCTACGAGTACCAGTTTTCTCAGGACGAAGTTCGCCGGTTTGCCGAGCTGACCGGCGACGACAATCCGCTCCATCTCGACCCGGATTTTGCGGCACAGACGCCGTTTAAACGCCCGATTATGCACGGTATGTTAAGCGCCAGCGTATTCGCCAAAGTGTTCGGGCGCGACTTCGGCGGATCGGGTGGCGTTCATATGTCACAGCTGCTGGAGTTCGTACGACCCATGTACCCGGACACCCGGTACGAGGCTCGTTTCCGTTGCGAATCCATCGATACCCGGCGGCATACGGCCGAAATCAGTTGCACGGTCGTTGACCCGACAACGGGCAAAACCACCCTCCGAGGTACGGGCATCGTGTTTCACAAAGACATGTTCAGCGAGTAAGCTAACTACTGGCGAAGCCGGACAAATGCGAAGTGACAACCTTCGATGCAGCGCGGGGACAAGCGGAGCGTATCGTTGCGGATGCGCATGGTCATGGGCAAGCCCACGATCGCTTTCTCCCCGTTGAACAACGACAGCTGCTTTCCACGTTGCGTCGAATCGATACGATAGGTACGGGCCGTCGCAAAAAGCTGATCTTCGGTATTCACTAACCGAAGCGTACCATCCGGCAGGAAATCCACCTGCTGCACAGGCGTTTTAGGAATTGGTTCGATGATGTAGCCAGCGCCGGGCGAGTACCCTCGTTCGACATAGTGCCACGAGCCGATCAATCTGTCGCCGGTCGCTACTGGCGTTTGCGCCGTTTGGCAGGATACCCCAATCAGGGTTAGCAGTAACAAACTGTTCCGTTTCATAAGCTTTGCTGTTAATCTGCATTCATCGACCCTGCATCTGGCGTGAAGGTTGTAGCCGGCTTGCCAACCTACTAGAAAGTAGTCGTGTTAGCTGTCGACAGCGTTTACCAGGTAGCGACTGTTGTCCGCAAACACACGAGGTATCAATCATCTGCGTTATATATGGGTTTATACCACAGGGTGGTGTACCCAACTGAGTAGCTATTTTATGAAACGACCCATTCAGGTACTCGTTTACCTGCTTTTGCTACCGTCCAGTTTGCTGGCACAGTCGAAAATCGACGCGACTGACTGGCCTTACCTGGACCCGACGCTCGATTCGGTAGCAGGCATCAGCCTCGACAAAGCGTACAGGCTGCTTCGTGGCCGACAGTCGGTACCCGTAACGGTAGGCGTGCTCGACTCCGGCGTCGACCTTGAGCACCCTGACCTGCGGAACGTACTATGGACCAATCCCAGTGAGCAACCGGGCAATGGCGTCGATGATGACCATAACGGCTACGTCGATGATCTGCACGGCTGGAATTTCATGGGCGCGCCCGACGGCACCACTTACGAGTACGATCAGCCAGAGATTACGCAGACCTACCTGCTGTTGCGCGGCACGTACGACAACGCCAACCGGGCTACGCTTTCGCCAACGCAACAGCGGCAGTACGACACCTATCAGCAGGCAAAAAAACTATTCCTGCCCCGTTACAAAGCTGCCCTGCCGCAACTGCTGGCGTTCAGCGATACGACCCGCTTCTGGCAAACGGCCAATCGACTGCACTCACTCCTCCCCGATTCAGCCACGTCACAGGCTGCGATTCGGTCGGCCGACGTCGGCACCGATTCCGTAGCCGTAGCGATCCGGCAGGCGTTGGCGCGGGCGTACCAGCCGCAGTACGGCCCGTTCACCAACTACCTGCAACTGATTCATCAGCACTTCGATCGTTTCGTACTAATTGCTGGTGATGAAGGGCTTATCGCTTACAATCCGGCTTACAATGCCCGCCGGTCGGTGGGTGACAACCCGGCTGATTTATCCGAGCGATATTACGGCAACCCGGCCATTGTGATCGGCAATTCAGCAGAATTAGGGCTGCACGGCAGTCACGTAGCAGGTATCATCGGCGCTAGTCGTGGCAACGGTATCGGTATCGACGGAGTAGCCGACAATGTTCGGATCATGTCGGTGGCTGTGGTCCCGGCCAATGGCGACGAACGCGACAAAGACATCGCCAACGGTATTCGGTACGCGGTCGACAACGGGGCTAAAGTGCTCAACATGAGTTTTGGTAAGCGTTTGTCCCCGTTCAAAGAACAGGTCGATGCAGCTATTCGGTACGCCCTCGACCACGACGTAATCATTGTCCATGCCGCCGGCAACAATGGTGAAGACCTCGACAAAACAACGAATTTCCCGTCGGCCGTTGATGAACAGGGTCGGCGCGCGCCCAATGTACTGACGGTGGGCAATAGCACGCGTTACCTCAACAACCGCCTGGCCGCAGCCTCGTCAAACTACAGCATGCGGCAAGTCGACCTGTTTGCGCCGGGCACCGACATCAACTCGACCGTACCGCACAATCGCTACGCCGTCTTTTCGGGAACCAGCATGGCCGCTCCGCACGTAGCCGGTGTAGCCGCGCTCCTGAGAGCCTATTTTCCGCAGTTGACGGCCGTACAGGTTTGCGACATTCTGCGCGAGAGTGCTTACCGCCCCGCACTGGTCGTAAACCGCCCCGGCCGTTCGGGTGACCTGACCCCATTCAGCAACCTGAGTCAGACGGGCGGGTTACTCAACGCGGCAGCCGCCGTCCAACTCGCGATCGATCGTACCCGATAGCCCTGAGTGCCCGTACGCTCAGGCAACGACCGTTTGCTCGAATACACGCAGTACCCATTCGCTTATCCGCTAAACTTACACAATCGGTTTATGAATCAGTTCTGGCGACTAACGCTATCATCGTTAACGCTTACCCTATCGTCGCTCGCGTTGGCGCAGGGACAAACAGCCCCGCCCAATCGGCAGCAGGATTTGTACGATCGTTATTATGGCGTCGACCCAAGGCGGCCTGCCGCAAAACCACCGACCAAGGCAGCTAGGGTACCCCGGCAACGGCCCAGGGTTGTGCAGCCGCTGGTTGAGGCAGACAGGCCCATGGTCGCAGTCAGTCAGCCGACTGCCTACAGAACTACGAACGTACAGATCGGTGCACGAGGTGGCGTGTTGACGCCCGTACTGCTCGACAAGAACGCGTCGTTCTCGGCCGGGACCGATTTTGTAGGTGGGGTAATGCTGGTGCTGGGGAGCGGCTGGATTCAGTTTCAACCCGAAGTCAATTACAGCCGGACCGCCTTCCGAAGCCGGTTTCTGGGAACAGGGGTCAGACGGGCGGCAACCGATCAGGTCGTAGTACCGATGCTGGCCCGCTTTTCGTTGGGTCACGCAGCCGGCAACCAGGTCTATGCGCTCGTCGGTCCGTACAGTGCGTACGGAACGAGCACCAGCCTGAATGGTCAGAAAGTGCGGTTCGACCCGGACGAACAGCGGTTAAGCTATGGCGCAGCAGCTGGTGTCGGCGTAGCCATCCGAACGGGACCGGGGCACATCAACCTGGAACTACGTGGTCGATACCAGCTATCAGCTACGAATCAGGCGGCATTCGAAAGCCGCCCGAGTTCAATTTACACGGAAGCAACGCTGAGTTATTTGTATCCACTCGGTCGTCGCTAACTATACGTAATTCTCTCATAGAGTGGGTTTTAAAATGGCGATGGCTGTCTGGCTACCGCCATTTTTGTTTCCCTGCCGCTACTGCACGTATTGCATCGACTTCGTCCACAGCCATTCGGCATTGGCATCGGTAACGTCACGATTTGCCGTCCGTTTCGGCCGACTATCCGCGAAATAGCCGCCGTTGTTCGACGCACCAATCGCCTTCAGCGGGGCCGATGCCAGAAATACCGACGTCTGCGCGCCTTTGTCCGGCGATCGCATCAGCGGAGCCGCCAGTTTGAGCGCCTGTCCGATAAAGCCGGGCGTGTCGCTGCCAAAGCTGGTTCGCACTACCCCCGGATGCACTGAATACGCGGTGATACCTGTACCGGCCAGCTGTTTCGCCAGCGCTTTCGTAAATAGCACATTGGCCAGCTTGTCGTCACCGTACGCGGCCCAGGTCGACATGGTGTCGATATGCCGGAAGAAGCGCGATTTACTACCGAAGGCATGAGCGGCCGATGACAGGTTGATGATGCGAACGTCGCCTGTTTTAGTCGCCGTCTGCTGCATCAGGTCTAGCAGCGCGTGGGTCAGCACAAAGTGCCCGACGTGACTGGCGAAGAAAGATAACTCCGTTCCGTCCGACGCAAACTCGATAGTAGCTGGGGTATAACCCGCGTTGTTTATCAGTACGTCGATCCGGTCGAAGCGCTGCCGGATCTCGGTAGCCGCCTGCCGCACCGACTCCAGGTTTGCCAGATCAGTTGTAATCAGATCGACCTGTACGTCAGGATTAGCGGCTTTCACGGCAGCCAGGGCTGTCTGCCCCTTTCTCTCGTTGCGGCATAATAACACAACGTCGAATGATCGCGTAGCCAGGGCTTTCGCCGTTGCCAGCCCGATGCCTGAGTTCGCCCCTGTAATTATGGCCCGTTTTGTTCCCATGGTAGTATTCGTATGTTTCACAGCAGTGGTCAATCCTGCCTTGTATAGACGCATGAACCAAGAGCAAGGTTTTCAACAACCAAAAATCGCCGGTTTCAGGCCGGCGATTCGTTTGTCAAAATAAGAGCTTCCAACTGTTGAAGAACAGGTCCTGACCGGGCTGACCCGACCAGTGTTTACTTTCTTCCATCGGCTCATCGAGCGTGCTTTCTTTCTGGCGCACAATGGCTGATACGCCTTCTTCGGCCAGTGACCGGCAGATGTTCCGTATGCTCTGATCGCATGGCCCTGCCAGCATACTAATCGTTTTGTTTTCCTGTTTCATGGTCGTTTACTGGTTTAGTTGTTTGCACATGCAAAAAAAAATCGTACTGTGGTGATCGATACCGTTGCCCGTTACTCGTCGCCTGTCAGGGATTTAGCTGCCTGAAAGACCTGCTTGGTTAGCTGACAAACATTTGTCTCGCCGATAGCCGCTGCATATCGCTGCCCAACCCGATTCCAGGCGTCGTTGATGTCCGCCTGCAAAGCCTCACCCGCAGGTGTCGGTAAAATGAGCGTTTTCTTTCCTTCCGACTCGCGCCGGACAAGCTGTTTCTGCTCCAGTTTTTCAACCAGGCGGGTAATCGTCGAGGGCGTCAGGTACAACGTATCACTCAACGCTGATGGTGTAATGCCGGGCTGACTGATGACCTCCGACAGCAGGTAAGCGTGCGAATAAGACAGACCAACCCGGCCAAACTCTTCGTCGCCGATAGCGGTGATCGCCCGCGCCAGTGCATTTGCTGAAAACAGCAGACAGGCACTGAACCGCGTTCCATTCTTTTCGCCACTCCCTGCTTTACACTCACTTACTACGTCCATTGCCGTATTTGTTGTTTGCGTACTACAAAGGTACAGATCATATTTGTATGTGCAAGCAAAAATTATGGAAGAAAGAAAAAAGAGGTGAGATGAAAGATTGGTATCCAACCCTTCCTTCATCTCACCTCTTTTTTCTTTCTTCTACTATCTTTTCTCTAATGTCTTTATTCTTTCGTCTTTTCTCTTTCTTCTCACTTCAACGGCAAATGCACCTCCGCCATCATGCAGCGGGCCGAGCCGCCCCCGTTTCCCTCGATAACGTGCAGGTCGAAATGGACAGGGTTGGCGTATTCGCCGAGCAGGCTGATCTGCTGCGGAGTGAGCGACTCGAAGGCCTGGGTCGACATGACCAGCAATTTGTTGCCTTGCCGGGCTTTCACTTGCAGCACATTACCGGCGAAATGGGTCATCTGCTCCATCGTGATGTCGACCACGCGCTTACCCAATGACTCCAGTTCCTGCCGCACCATCAGCCGCTCGTCGGGGTCAGCGATGGCCGACAGACAGACGATAGCGAACGTATCGCCAATCGACATCAGCACGTTGGTGTGGTAAATGGGCGTGCCATTGGCATCGACCGCGTGGAAGGCGATGGTTCTGTAACCCGTCTGCTTACCGAACTCAGCCAGCACATCCGCATCCGTACGGGGCGACAGACAGGCAAAGGCAACCCGGTTCATCCGATCGAGGACCAGACTGCCCGTACCTTCTAGAAACTTACCCTCCTGCTCGAAATGCGTCAGGTCAACGACACGGGCGACATGGTATTTTTTGGCCAGTTCATCGATGATGTCCTGACGCCGTTCGGCCCGGCGATTTTCGGCCTGCATCGGATACAGGACCACCGTTCCGCTGGCGTGAAACGATACCCAATTGTTCGGAAAAAGTGAATCGGGCGTGTGCGGTTCGTCGGTATCGTCGTAGACCAGCACGTCTACGCCACTCGCTTTCAGTTGCTGCACCATATCATCGAACTCCTGCCGGGCGTCGGCCTGAGCCGCATTGCTGGTCCGGGCCGCCATTTCACTATCCTGAAAAGCATTGGACGCAGCCGTCTGCTGGTTGAACCCGAACCGAACCGGGCGAATCATGAGAATGGTAGACGTTGCCTGTGATTGCATATGGGAATAAACAAGTGGTCAATGAAGCCGGAAACCACACGTATTCAACTGGCTTCCGGCTTAAAAGTACGCAAAAAGAAAACGCCATTGTCAGCGCTCTCCGGCGTAGTCACTAGATAGCGTCCCGGAGTAGCGGCAGGCTCATGCAATGCGACCCACCCCGCGCCCGGCTCAGTTCGGCGGAGGGCAACATGATAAACGTTTTTTCGATCGTATCGGGCGACGATTCACCCCGGTCGAAGCGTTGCAGCAGCTCGGCCGCGCCAACCACGTCAAAGCCCGCTTCCCGGAACGCTTCAGCCGTTTTGTCGTTGCGATCGTAGCCTACCACGACGCCGTCTTTCAGCGCCAGCAGGTTACATGAATCCGTCCACTGTTCGCGCGCACCAAATGGAAATTCATCGTTACCCGAATAAATGAACCGGATCGGTTCCGTCGCGCCCAGATCCTTCTGGCTGATACTGACCAGCAAATCTTCGAGGTTCTCAATCTCGACGGGTTTCTGCTCCTGCCCTTTCGTGAACTGAAGAATTTTCAGTTCTTCCGACAGATCTTTAGCCGCGAAGAAGTGAAGCACGTCGCGTTTGCGGGTTTCGTCGCCGGTACGGCCCAGTGAGCGCAGCAGCACCCACGTATTGCGGCTCACCTGCGTAAACACCGTGTCAATGTGCATGTAATCCCGCTTCTTCGGAATCTTGATGATCGTCACCGTATCGACCAGATTCCGGTCGAACACCAGCTGCATCACCTGCTGAGCCGCGTAAAGCGTTGTCCGCTCGCTCACACCCACCAGCAGATGACGGGGTGCAATCATCATCACGTCGCCCCCTTCCAGCGTCGAGCGGGTCAGGTCACGATTCAGATCAGCGTCGGGCAGCAGAAAGGCGTGTTCGTTATCGGGTATCTCGATGATCTTATCGCGATACGGGGCAAACAGCGGGTGGTTGAAAAAGATGTACTGGGCCAGCAAAGCCTCGCGCGTCCGGGCCGATTTGGCGGGTTTGTTCAGTAGCACGTGGTCGCCGATAACGATACCAATGTCGCGGGTAAAGATGAAATTGGGCAGCGGAGCAAACAGCATCGTACGGTCGGTCAGCGAGCCCGAAATCATCACCTTGGCCAGTTCGACCGGATCTAATTCCAGCAGCGTCTGTTGTGTCTGAAACGACGTGCGCTCGATTCCGCAGATAGCCGCAATCAGTCGGGTCCGGATCGTATCGTCGGTCAGAATATCCGACAGCAGCCATTGAATATCGATCACGTTCGTCGACCGGAAGTAATCGGGGCTGTCGGGTTTAAAGAACGAACGGTTGTTGTCGCCCAGCGAATTGACCCGGCCGCGCACCGTGTCAGGCTCCAGAAAATACAACAATAGTTTAACGTAGTAATCGTACTCGTCCCGGCGCATCATGTCCAGATGCACGATGTCTTCGAAAAGCCAGTCCTGAGCTTTCGAGGGGATGACTTTACCAAGCCCCCGATCGGGGCTGTGAATCAGCAATCGGCGCAGTCGGCCAATTTCTGACGAAACATTGACGGCAAAAGCCGCTGAATCAGCCAAATATAAGGTGTTCAGCGAATTCCTTTCTGTGGTTTGCTGTTGTTCGTACATACGCAATCCGGTCACTACTAGTAAGCCGACCGGGCGGGTAATGTACGCTTTTTTGATCGATCCACACGCTGCGCTGCTTTGTCCCGATGGCAACCAACCACCTCGCTTACCCACTAATTTCAGCCAGCTAGCTGGAGGTGTTCTAAATAGCGGAACGGCCGTCAACTTTTAAGACCCCTATTTTGTTGTCTTAAAAAGGCAGATACCGTTTCGTCTGCTAACTTTGCGGCTTTGTTTGGCCGTCACGCTACAACCTATTATGTTATCCATCAGCAATTTACAGGCCGTCATCGGCGAAAAGCAGATATTAAGAGGGCTCGACCTGGAGGTAAAAGCCGGTGAGGTTCACGCAATTATGGGTCCTAACGGAGCCGGGAAGAGCACACTGGCGTCGGTACTGGCGGGTCGGGAAGACTACGAGGTAACGGGTGGCAGCGTATTGTTCGACGGTAAGGACCTGCTGGATATGGCTCCCGAAGAGCGGGCAGCCGAGGGTATTTTTCTGGCTTTCCAGTATCCGGTTGAGATTCCGGGCGTCAGCACGACGAACTTCCTGAAAACGGCCATGAACGAGATCCGGAAATACCGGGGTGAGCAACCACTCGACGCCGTGCAGTTTCTGAAGCTGATGAAGGAAAAGATGCAGTTGGTCAACATCGACCAGTCGCTGCTGAGCCGCTCGCTGAACGAAGGCTTTTCGGGCGGGGAGAAAAAGCGGAACGAAATCTTCCAGATGGCAATGCTCGAACCGAAGCTGGCCATTCTGGACGAAACCGATTCCGGACTCGATATCGATGCCCTGCGCATCGTGGCCGAAGGTGTCAACAAACTGCGATCGCCGGAGCGCGCTACCATCGTCGTCACGCACTACCAGCGCCTGCTCGACTACATCGTCCCGGATTTTGTCCACGTACTGTACAAGGGGCGGATTGTTAAATCAGGCCCGAAAGAACTCGCTTACGAACTAGAAGAAAAAGGATACGACTGGATCAAGGCGGAAGTGGCCTAAATCCGTTCCGTAGTGACTCGACCCCAACATTCCAACCGCTACGACGGGCCGTTTCAAACTACCAACAAATGACTCCGACTTACGAATCATATACTGATTTCAAAAACCAGCTGCTGACCGCCTTCCGGGAGGGTGAGGAGCGCCTGAACGGCGAAAGCAAAACTGCCCTGCACCAGGTTCGGCGGCAGGCACTGACTGCGTTCGATCAGCTCGGCTTTCCAACCATCCGGCACGAGGAGTGGAAATACTCCAACGTGAACAGCCTGATCAAGCAGCGTTTCACCATCGACGGGACGTCGACACTGACTGCCGACGAACTGTCGTCGCTGGAGATTCCGAATCTGGAAGGTAACGTACTGTACTTCGTCAATGGTCATTATCAGGCTGAGATGTCGCACATCGTTAGCCCGGCCGATCAGGTGCAGATTGGTAGTCTTGCCGATAGTATCAAAGCTGATCCAGATGGCGTTGGGGCTCACTTTGCCCGATACGCCGATTACAAAGACAGCGCGTTTACGGCACTGAACACGGCGCTGGCTACGGATGGTGTCGTCATTCGGGTTCCGGCCAACGCACAGGTCGAGCAACCCATTATTCTGCGGTTCATCAGCGACGCCCGTGTCAACAACGTAGCATCGCAGCCGCGTAACCTGATTCTGGTCGGTAAAAACGCCGAGGTGACCGTAACCGAGTCGTTCCGCACGCTGGGCGACAACAGTAGTTTCGTCAATATCGTAACCGAGATTTCGCTGGACCGCGACGCCCGGATGCAGTACTACAAGGTGCAGGACGAAACCAATCAGGCGTATCACATCGGTACGACGCAGGTTCATCAGACGGATAATAGCCACTTCTACGCGGCTACCGTCACGCTGAACGGCAACTTCGTTCGCAACAACCTGAACATCGTGCTGAATGGTCAATACGCCGAAGCGTTTATGTACGGGTTGTACATGCCAAACGGCCGTCAGCACGTCGACAACCACACGCTTGTCGATCACGCCATGCCGAATTCGTACAGCAACGAATTGTACAAAGGTATTCTGGACGACAGCGGTACCGGCGTATTCAACGGCAAGATTTTCGTTCGGCCCGACGCGCAGAAAACCAATGCGTATCAATCCTGCAAAAACGTTGTACTGTCGCCCAACGCGACGATGAACACCAAGCCGCAGCTTGAAATCTACGCTGACGACGTGAAGTGTTCGCACGGTACAACGACGGGACAGCTGAACGACGAAGCCCTGTTCTACATGCGGTCGCGGGGTATTCCAAAAGACGAAGCCCGGACGCTTCTGCTGTATGCCTTCGCGCAGGATGTACTGAGTCAGATCAAGATTCAGCCAATCCGCGACTATCTGGAAGGTGTCATAACGGCCAAGCTGACGAAGTAACAGTAACTATTCTTTGGCATTCCGACGTCAGGAGGAATCTTCAGTAGCTAGTAGCACTTTACTGCTTTTGCCGAAGGTTCCTCCTAACGTCGGAACGACAAAATCGGGGATTGACGAGACTTCGTTAATCCCCGATTTTTTTGCACCTTTCCCGCGCTCAGCCTGTTGTTTATACAGTAACACCAGACAGTCTCATGCAAACGGCTATTGCCCCGTCTCTCGATATTCAGCAAATCCGGCAGGATTTTCCCATACTCGATCAGCAGATCAACAATCGGCCGCTGGTCTATTTTGATAATGCCGCTACGACGCAGAAACCCCGCGCCGTGATCGATGCGCTTACGAATTATTACGAGGGGTACAATGCCAATATTCACCGGGGTATTCATCACCTGGCGGAGCAGGCAACGGCCGCTTTCGAAGCGTCACGCCGGGCCATGCAGTCGTTTCTGAACGCTGCACACTGGCAGGAGATTATCTTTACCTACGGCACCACCGATGGTATCAACCTGGTGGCGCAGGCTTATGGCCGTCGCTTCCTCAACGCGGGCGACGAGATCATTATCTCGGGCATGGAGCACCACTCCAACATCGTACCCTGGCAAATGCTCTGCGAAGAGCGCGGCTGCGTCCTGAAAGTGATCCCGGTCGATGAGCAGGGCGACCTGATTCTTGACGAGTACGACGCACTGCTGTCGGAGCAAACAAAGCTGGTCTCCGTCGTTCACGCGTCGAACTCACTGGGTACGGTCAATCCGGTTAAAACGATCATCGAGAAAGCCCACGCTGCGGGTGCCGTTGTGCTGATTGATGGTGCCCAGTCGTCGTCGCACTTACCCGTCGATGTGCAGGCCCTCGACGCTGATTTCTTTGTCTGCTCGGCGCACAAATTCTACGGCCCAACGGGTATGGGTGTGCTATACGGCAAAACAGCGTTGCTTGAAGCCATGTCGCCCTACCGGGGTGGTGGCGAGATGATCCGTGAGGTGACGTTCGAAAAAACGACTTACAACGATATTCCGTACAAGTTTGAAGCAGGTACGCCCAACATAGCCGACGTCGTAGCTGTGAAAGCGGCTGTCGACTACATCGGTCAGCTGAGTAAGGAAGCCATTGCTGCGCACGAACTGGAGTTGCTCCACTACGCAACGGAGCAACTGAGCGAGATCGATGGGCTGCGGATTATTGGTCAGGCGAAGGAAAAGATTGGCGTCGTATCGTTTGTCATGGATGGCATTCACCACCAGGATATGGGTGTTATCCTCGATCAGCAGGGTATCGCCGTACGGACGGGTCACCACTGCACCATGCCGTTGATGCATCGCTTTGGCATTGCCGGAACTACACGGGCGTCCTTTGCCGTTTACAACACCAAAGACGAGATTGACCGGCTCGTTCAGGGTATCCGCCGGGTTCAGAAAATGATGCTGTAAGGATTTAAACGGCTTGAGTTATGCATACAGGTGAAATCTTACTGGACAAAAATCAGGTATTAGCTGCGCTCGGTGAGTTGCCAGACAGAGTTTCTTCTGAAGAGTTGATAGAGCGTATTCTTTTTATCAAAATGATAGAGAGCCGACTGCTCGAAACTGCTGAGGTCTCAAACGAACAGGTCATGCAAATGCTGCGTGACACTAGACAGAAAAAAGTGGCCGAAGTAAATCGTAATGCATGATTAGCTGGAAAGAATCAGCGCAAGAAGAGGTTCGCGTTATTTATGAATATTTATTTGACCAGTCCGCTGCTGTGGCTGATGATTGGTCAGATCAACTGGCACGTAAGCTCACGCTAGTGGAGCAGTTTCCTGAAATGGGGCGCATCGTACCGGACTATTATATTTCGTTTATTCGTGAAATTTTTGCGGGTAGCTAGCGGGTTGTTTACAGTACACAGGATAACAAGGTAACGATCCTTGCCGTGCGCCCGATGGGCAGACCGCTTGGCAAGCTATAGTAATGACAATCAACGAGAAACAGGACGAGATAATCGACGAATTTGATCTGTTTGACGATCAGCTCGACAAGACGCAATACATTATCGACATTGGCAAGAAACTACCGCCAATGCCGGAGTCAGCCAAAACCGACGAGAACCGAATTATGGGTTGTCAGTCGAAAGTATGGCTTGACGCTGAATTACAGGGCGATACCATTCGTTTTTACGGCGACAGTGAGCCGACAGCCCAGGTTTCGAAAGGGCTTATCAGTCTGCTGATTCGGGTTTTATCCGACCAAAAGCCGGAGGATATTGCTAATGCAGATCTTTATTTCATTCCCCGCGTCGGCATGGGTAATCTGATCACATCGCTGCGGGCGGGTGGTCTGGCGTCCATGATCGAGCGCATGAAAGCCTACGGCCGGGCGTATTCGGCCAATTCTGTGCAGTGATGACTGACGAAGAACTGAAGGAACAGGTCGTACTGGCGCTGAAAAGCGTCTACGATCCCGAAATCCCGGTCGATGTATACGAACTGGGTTTGATTTACGACATCAAGGTATTCCCCGTTAACAACGTGTATATCCTGATGACGCTGACATCGCCCTCCTGCCCGTCGGCCGGTACGATTCCCAGCGAGATTGAAGAGAAAGTTCGTGAGATTCAGGGTGTCAACGATGTGAGCGTAGAGCTTACCTTCGACCCGCCCTATTCTACCGAACTCATGTCCGAAGTCGCGAAGCTGGAATTGGGATTTATGTAACCCAGACCTCCTGGTCTGGTAGCCGTTAGGCTAATTTATACCAACGCTTTAGCCGCCGGCGCGGCTACCAGACCAGGAGGTCTGGGCTACACATTACAACTAATTAATCATTATGTATCCTCCTCATTTGCTTGTCCCGATGCGGGAAGACCTGACGAGCGTCGGGTTTCAGGAACTGACTACGCCAGCCGAAGTGGATTCGGCCATGACCGATCAGAAAGGTACGGCGCTTGTCATCGTAAACTCGGTTTGCGGGTGCGCAGCGGGTGCGGCTCGTCCGGGCGTGAAAGCAGCCGTAGCGGCTTCACCGGTTAAGCCCGATCAGTTGCTGACGGTATTTGCCGGTGGCGATCCGGAAGCAACAGCCCGTATGCGGGAATACCTGCTGCCTTATCCACCATCATCGCCCTCGATTGCCTTGTTCAAAGACGGTGAGCTGGTTCATTTCGTTGAACGGCATCACATCGAAGGTCGGTCGGCACAGATGATCGCTCAACACCTGGTTATGGTGCTCGACGAGTTCTGCACGCCCGCAACGGCTTAATTTTGTCTCAGACAGCGTCCCTGCTGTCGTGATGCTGTGTATAATTGAGTCAGTCCGCTAAGCCATGCTGTTTAGCGGACTGACTTTTTTTATCCTTCCGATACAAGCGACAGGACGCAGAACACATCCACGATCCATAGGCCAGGCGGTACTTCGCTGGATTTACCTACGGCCAGCTTGATGACCGTCCACGATAGGAAGCCCCAGATTAATCCCTGTGTAATCGAGTAACTAAACGGCACCAGTACAAGCGCCAGAAAGGCGGGGATGGCATCATCGAGTTTTTCCCAGTTGATGCGCACCACGGGTGTCATCATAAATGCGCCGACCAACACCACCGCCGGAGCCGTAGCAATCGCCGGAACGGCAGACAGCAGGGGCGACAGGAACAGAAACGGTAAAAAGCAGCAACCCGCCACTATTGCCGTCAGGCCGGTACGCCCACCCTGCGCAATCCCCACCGCCGACTCGACATAGGCCGTTCCTGAACTGGTACCCAACACACCGGCCAACGTCGTCGCTACCGCGTCCGTTAGCATCGACTGACGAAGATTGCGCGGTTCACCATCTTCCGCCATCAGGCCACCGGCTTCGGCTACCCCTACGAACGTCGACAGGCTGTCGAACAGATCGGTAAAGGCAAACGCGAAGATGACCGGTGCTACCGACCAACGCAGCGAACCCCACAAATCCAGCTTACCGATCAACGAGAAATCGGGGGCGGCAATTACTGACGACAGATTGACAAGTGTTTTCTGCCCGTAATTGATAGCTGATGCATCGCCCCAGTACCGCCCAATGGGCCAGGCCAATAGCGTCGTCAGTGCGATACCGATAATGATAGCCCCGGTGACGTTTCGCACCACCAGCACGCTGGTCAGGAGTAACCCAATCACAAACGTCAGTACAATGGGATCACTAATGCGTGCGGCCCCAACGAGCGTTGCGGGATTACCAATCACGAAATGAGCACTCTCAAAGCCGGTCAGCGTAATAAACAGGCCAATACCCGCCGATACCGCATAGCGAAGCGGCTGAGGAATGACGCGTACCAGCGCCGATCGAATGTTAAAAATGGAGAGCGCCAGAAAGATGATTCCTGCCCAGAACACGGCCCCCAAAGCGACCTCTGGCGCAAGCCCTATACCCTTGACCGCTGTGAACGTAAAAAACGCATTCAACCCCATGCCGGGCGCAACGACGATCGGATTACGGGCGTACAACCCCATCATAATACTACAAAAAAACGCGAGCAGTACCGTAGCCGTCAACACGCCACTGAACGGTAGCCCCGCCTGACTTAGAATCGTCGGGTTGACGACAATGATGTACATCGTCGCCAGAAAGGTAGAGATACCGGCAAGCACTTCCGTCCGGCGGGTCGTTGTTGTCATAGTCGTAACCGTTGTATTCGTCACAAACTACGCAGTATTCGGTTGATTCCGATATGGGTGTAGCCTGGACCTCCAGGTCCGGGTGGGTGCAGAGCGACCTAAATGGCTACCGCCTGACGTAGTTACCTTGGCGGTTATTCTGAAAATTAAACGTACGGAATCGTTGTCATCCGCCTTACGTGATTGGCCTGACGGCCTCCAGACCGGGACCGGGTCGCCGGAGCGGGTCCAGGCTACAGCTACCGTCGTTGATTCAGGCGAAGTTTGCGCCGACGGTTTGCTACGCCGGGGGGCTCGTCGGTGACGGCAGCCGGGGCGGGGTTGGATGCCTTATCGGGAAGGGCTGGGTCGCTCGAAGGGCCGCGCTGCTCGGCGGTCACTTCAGCCGGTCTGGGGGGGCGCTCCCAGTCGGCCGACAGATCGCGGCTCAACTGTGCCGTTCCCCGGCGCGTTACCAGCCGAACCTGCGCGGCCAGCGGCTGTATACTGAGGGACAGGCCCAAAACGAGCGCGACGTATGTATTTGACATGGGCAAAAGATGGCGTAATTTTGCGGTTCGTTTTTCCCAGATATGCAACTTGAACCGTCTCCGGGTCAGTCGGCCCGCTACCACATTCAGGGCGTCGATGTACTTAGTCTGGCCGATCAGTTTGATCTGCCGCTGTACGTATACGATGCTAACAAAATTATCGAAAAAATCGGTGAACTCCGGTCGGCGTTCAGTGGCGTAAATCTGCGTATCAAGTATGCCGCCAAGGCCCTAACCAACGTATCGATTTTGAAACTGATGCGGCAGCAGGGCGTTGAGATGGATTCGGTCTCGATCAACGAAGCCCGCATGGGTATACTGGCGGGGTACACGCCGGAGCAGATCATGTTTACCCCCAGTGGCGTATCGTTTTCGGAAGTTCAGGAAGCCATCGAACTGGGCGTTCAGCTTAACGTCGACAGCCTGTCGCTGCTCGAATGGGTGGGTCAAACCTACGGCAGCAGCGTCCCCGTCAGCATTCGGATCAACCCACACATCAGCGAAGGGGGCAACCTGAAAATCTCGACTGGTCATGCCGATTCCAAGTTTGGCATCTCGGTTGAACAGCGGGTCGATATTCGTCGGCTTGTCGAGCAGTACCACATCACCGTCGTTGGCCTGCACGTACACACGGGCTCGGATTTTAAAAACGCCAGTGCGTTTCTCGACGGAGCCGCCGTGCTGTTCAACATGGCTACTGACTTTACGGACCTCCGTTTCATCGACTTCGGCAGCGGTTTCAAAGTTGCCTACAAGGCGGGCGACCATGTGACGGATATTGCTGATCTGGGGCAGAAAGTAAGCGCGGCTTTTCAGTCGTTTTGCGAACGATACGGTCGTGACCTCGAACTGTGGTTCGAGCCGGGTAAATTCCTGGTCAGCGAATGCGGGCACATGCTGGTTCGGACAAACATCGTCAAGGAAAATCCGACACGGACATTTGCTGCCGTCGATTCGGGCCTGAACCACCTGATTCGGCCAATGATGTACGACTCGTGGCACGACATTCGGAACGTATCGAACCCGGAAGGTCCGGAAAAGCTGTATACCGTGGTCGGCTACATTTGCGAAACGGATACGTTTGCCACCGACCGGCCATTACCCGAAGTACGGCCTGGTGACGTATTGTCGTTTGAAAATGCCGGTGCGTACGGATTCAGTATGGCCTCAACCTACAACGCTCGCTTCCGACCGGCTGAAGTGCTGATCTACGATGGTGCGCCGTACCTGATCCGTCAACGCGACACCTTCGACGATCTGCTTCGCGGTCAGGTCGACGTACCCGTATTGAACACAGAAGAAGTTACACACTTATAACGTTTACAGTATTCGGTCTACAGAGCACGGCGGGCCGCGCATTGCTACCATTTATTGTCAGCGTAGCCTTGCTACCGAAGCCTGTAAACCGTATACCCAAAACCAATAAACCAAGCAATGGGACGCGCGTTTGAATACCGGAAAGCCCGGAAAATGAAACGGTGGGGCCAAATGGCTAAGACCTTTACCCGCATCGGAAAAGATATCGTGATGGCCGTGAAAAGCGGGGGCCCTGACCCCGACTCTAACGGACGGCTGCGGGCCATCATTCAGAATGCCAAGGCGGCAAACATGCCGAAAGAGAACGTTGACCGGGCTATCAAGAAAGCGTCTTCTAAAGAGCAGGAAGACTATAAGGAAATCGTTTACGAAGCTTACGCACCACATGGCATTGCGCTGGTCATCGAAACGGCGACCGACAACCATAACCGTACCGTTGCCAACGTTCGCAGCTACCTCAACAAACTGGGTGGTAGCCTGGGTACGCAAGGAATGCTCGATTTCATGTTCGACCGAAAATCCGTATTTCGTATCCCGGCCGACGGTATCGATCAGGAAGAGCTGGAACTGGAATTGATCGACGTGGGTGGTGATGAAATTGAGTTCGATGAGGAAGCGAATCAGTTTGTCATCTACGGCGAGTTTACGGCTTTCGGCTCCATTCAAAAGTTTCTGGAAGAGAAAGGCTATGAGATCAAACAGGCTGAATTCGAGCGCATTCCGAATGATTACAAGGAATTGACGGACGAAGAGGTTGCCGATGTGGAGAAGCTAATCGAACGCATCGAAGAAGACGACGACGTGCAGATGGTTTACCATAACATGAAGTAGGCAGGCTGGCCCTCTGTGCAGTATAACCATACAGACACAGAAGATTTCCCTCCCTGGGCGCTGTCTTCCGGACAAACTCATTCAAAAACAAAGGCCACTGCTGAGCAGTGGCCTTTGTTTTTGAATGATGTGATTAGCGCATACTGACTCCTTCGCGCAATATCTGTACGTAGCCTTTGAAGACCTGCGCGGGCGCACCCCGGTCCAGCACCGCGTAGCGCACCGTCGCCTGGTAGTAGTACAAGCCGCTGGGCAACTCCGTGCCGTCGCTCGACCGACCGTCCCAGTTCAGACTCCCCGTC
>NZ_PVTE01000033.1 GCF_003002825.1 Spirosoma oryzae
CGCTGGGAGAAGAAGGTCGCCAATTATAAAGCCTTGCTATTTCTGGCCTGTGCCCACATCGTTTGGAAACGCTCAATCATTTTCGGATAGGCTCTTATTGGCCCAATCGATAAGCTGATGGGCTGTCTGCGCCGGATCATCGACGGCAATGTCTATCTGACTGACCGTGACCGGATCGCGCTGTGACAGCCCGTGCAGATACGCTTTGTCATAGTAGCTAAGTGTCAGATCGGCAACGGTTGCATAGTCGTGCTGGGCAAGGGCATGGAGGGCTTCCTGCGTGGCTTTGCCGCCCAGCCGACGTCGGATGCGTTCGGTTGCTTCAACGAGTAGAGTATGGTCTATCCCCGTGTATTCCTGCACAAGCCGCTGAATTCGTACGGACTTCGGTACATCGACAAAGGCGACCGGTGCTGCCCGCATCTGTTGCCACAAGGACATTGGTATAAAGCAGGAGCCGACATTACGACTTTCGTCTTCCAGCCAGATACGCCGGTTTGGGTCTAGTTGTCGCCAATCCTGATAAAGCAGGTTTTCAAACTGCTCGTTCTTAGGCTGCGCTTTCTGGCCAATAGCGCCATACGAGGAGCCTTTGTGGTGGGCCAGTCCTTCCAGGTCGATAATCTGTTCCCCCTGCCGGGCTAGTTCGTGCAGGACGTCCGTCTTTCCGCTGCCCGTTTTTCCACCCAGAATGATAAGCTGCCGGGGTTGCGCGAAAGCTTCCAGGACCGCGTTGCGATACGCCTTGTAGCCACCCACCAGAGTCGACACGGTCAGGCCGGCCGTGTCGAGTAGCCAGGCGAAGGAGCCACTACGCATCCCGCCCCGCCAGCAATGCACGAGTACTTCTTTCTGCTGGGGATTCAGTCGGCGCGACTGCTTGACAAAGTCGGCCAGCTTGGGACCAACAAACCCCAGTCCTAACAGCACCGCCGAGTCTTTTCCTGCCTGCTTGTACTTCGTGCCGACCAATGCGCGTTCGTCGTTATCGAACAACGGAATGCTGACCGCCCCCGGAATGTGCGCATGCTCGTACTCGCCCGGCGACCGTACGTCGATGACGGGTAAGGTCCGGGCTTTTGCCAGGAAATCGTCGATGCTGAGTTTTTTGACCATCAGGCGAGTTCGCGGAGGTACATCTGAATGGTGTTTTCGAGACCGTAATACAAGGCGTCGCTGATGAGCGCGTGCCCAATCGATACTTCGTCAAGGTTCGGAACGCGTTCGTTGAAGAAGCGCAGGTTGTCGAGGCTCAGGTCGTGCCCGGCGTTCAGGCCAAGGCCCAACTCGTGTGCCCGCTGAGCCGCCCGAACGAAGGGTGCTACGGCTGCTTCTCGATCTGTAGCGAAAGCGGCAGCATACGGCTCGGTATACAACTCGATTCGATCGGTACCCACAGCTTTCGCGCCGTCGACCATCTTCTCATCGGCATCGACAAAGATCGACACGCGAATGCCATCTGCTTTGAACGTGTCGACCAGCCTGCGCAGGTGATCGGCATGGCGAACAGTATCCCAGCCGGCGTTGGAGGTAATGGCGTCGGGTGCGTCGGGGACAAGCGTCACCTGAGCTGGTTTCACCCGTTTGACGAGTTCGATAAACCGGTCGTCGGGATTACCTTCAATGTTAAACTCCGTCGTCACGACCGGGCTGAGGTCAAGCACGTCCTGGTAGCGAATGTGCCGCTCATCGGGGCGGGGGTGAACCGTGATTCCCTGCGCTCCGAAGCGTTCGCAGTCCAGTGCTACGCGCACAAGATCCGGGTTATTACCACCGCGAGCGTTCCGAATCGTGGCTATCTTATTGATATTAACGGATAAACGAGTCATCGACCAGTAAAGAGCGAAAGAGTGAATGAGCGAAAGAGCGTTCGTAAGACCGAAAGGCCCTACCAGTTTCGTAACTTTGCGGAAATAATGAAGGTTCAGATTGAAGACGGGCATTTGTACCGAATCGGTAATCGCTCATTCATTCAATCACTCATTCGCTCATTAAATTTATGTCTCTTAAGCAACAAATCGACGCCGATATCAAGCAGGCTATGCTGGCCAAGAATCAGGAAAAACTGCGGGCACTACGGGCCGTAAAATCCATGATTCTGCTCGAAGAAACCAAAGAGGGTCAAACCGGCGACCTCAAACCCGAGGACGAAACCCGCATTCTGACCAAAGCCGTAAAGCAGCGGAAAGACTCGGCCGATATTTACCGGCAGCAGAACCGCCCGGACCTGCTGAGCGTGGAAGAAGCGGAGATCGCTGTTATTGAGCAATACCTGCCCAACCAGCTGTCGGAAGAAGAATTGAACGCCAAACTACAGGCGATCATCACCCGCGTCGGTGCGTCGGCTCCGTCGGACATGGGTAAGGTGATGGGCGCTGCTACAAAAGAACTGGCAGGACAGGCCGATGGCAAGGCGATTTCAGCCGCCGTTAAAGCCCTCTTACAGTAATTGAATGGTTGAATGATGGAGTGATTGAATGGTTGAGCTGACACAACCCAACCATTCAATCACTCCATCATTCAACCACTCTATCATTCAATCATTTGACAACGCTCGATCTCTTAATGGCAATTCCCCTGGCTTGGGGGGTATTCAACGGCTACCGGAAAGGGTTGCTGGTTGAGGTCGTAGCGGTTGTTGCGTTTATCGTGGCCATGATTGTCGGGTTCAAATTCCTGGCATTTGGTATCGAACTGCTCAGCCCGTACATCAGTCGTGAACTGGCCCGGCGACTGCTGCCGTGGCTGGGCTTCTCCGTTATCTTTTTCCCAACCGTTTACATGGTCAATCAGATGGGCTTTGCGCTGCGTCGGTCGATCAAGTTTTCGATACTGGGTACGTTCGACAGCGTGGCCGGTGCCGCCGTGGGATTATTTACGTGGCTGTTTGGAATTAGTGTGATTCTGTGGCTGTTAAGCTACATGAACGTCAAATTGCCCGCGCGTCAGTCCGACGGTGCGCTACTCTACCCGTACGTCCGGCCGATTGCTCCGCTTGTCATGGACCGGGCCGCCGTATGGGTGCCGAAGGGCCTCGAAACCGGCAAAAAATGGCGTGAAGACACGAAATTTTAACTGGATGAATGACCGAGTGATAGCATGGCTGGGCAGGCTAACATTCGCTCAATCACTCATTCACAATTCACCCATTGACCAATGAAGCAGGATATTCGCAAACTGACCGTACCACAACTGACCGACTGGCTGAAACAGCAGGGTGAACAGGGGTTCCGAGCAAAACAGATTCATGAGTGGCTCTGGAAAAAATCGGCACAGTCGTTCGAGCAGATGACGAACCTGTCGGTGTCGACGCGTAACCTGCTGAATGAACAGTTCGAAATTCGGCCCTTGGCGGTGCATCAGGAGCAGCGCAGCAATGACGGTACGATCAAGTCGTCGTTCCGGCTCTATGATGGCAATCTGGTTGAGGGGGTGCTTATCCCGGCGCTGCGGCATGACGACCAGGATCGCATGACAGCCTGCGTATCGAGTCAGGTGGGCTGCTCACTGACTTGCAAGTTCTGCGCTACGGGGTATATGGACCGTAAGCGCAACCTCGATGCCGCTGAAATCTACGATCAGGTAGTCGCTATCGACCGGCAGGCTAAACAGCATTATGATGTGCCCCTGTCGAACATCGTATATATGGGCATGGGCGAACCGCTGCTGAACTATAAAAATGTACTGGAGTCGGTCGACCGAATTACCTCGCCGACGGGCCTGGGTATGTCGCCGAAGCGTATCACGGTGTCGACGGCGGGTATTGCCAAGATGATTCGGCAACTGGGCGACGATCAGGTGAAATTCAATCTGGCGCTGTCGCTGCACGCAGCCAACGATCAGAAGCGTGATACGATCATGCCCATTAACGAAAGCAACACGCTGGAAGCATTAGGTGATGCGCTGACTTATTTCTACCAGAAAACGGGTACCCGCATTACGTTTGAATACATCCTGTTTTACAACTTCAACGATACGTTGCAGGATGCACAGGAGTTGTGGCGGTTTACGAAGCGCGTGCCGGCAAAGGTGAATATCATCGAGTACAACCCCATCGCTGAAGCGAATTTCAAAAACACCGACCCACAAACGCTCGACAAGTTTGCCGGTTTTCTGGATAGCAAGGGTGTTATCGTGAACGTACGCCGGAGCCGTGGCAAAGATATCGATGCCGCCTGTGGGCAATTGGCCGGGAAAGAGAAAGACAAACAGAAACTGGTAATCTGAACAGTTTAGTAAACTGTAAGTACAAGAGCCGTAACACATTGCGTCAGTACTTAACATTACCGTAATATCGCTCTGCTTCGTTTGCCGTACTTTTGCGGCATCTAGGGCCGACTGCTTTTTCGTCGGCCTGATTCACGAAGCTCACCCACCCAATGTTTGGATTAGAAACGGACGTTTTTATCCTCCTCTCCATCAGTCTTTTTGCCGCCTGCGCGTTTGAGTTTGTCAACGGTTTTCACGACACGGCCAACGCGGTAGCTACTGTCATCTACACAAACTCGCTAAAACCAACCGTAGCCGTCGTCTGGTCGGGGATCTGCAACTTCGCTGGTGTATTGCTTGGCGGTATTGGCGTTGCCATGGGTATCGTCAATCTGTTGCCCGTCGAACTACTGGTCGACCAGAATATCTACCACAGTGTGGCGATGGTCATGGCTTTGCTGTTAAGCTCGATTATCTGGAATGTCGGCACCTGGTATTTTGGCCTGCCCAGCTCCAGCTCGCACACGCTGATCGGTTCGATTCTGGGCGTAGGACTGGCCTTCTCGACCATGCCCGAGAACAAGGAGGGCGTATCGGCCGTCAACTGGGACAAAGCCATCGAAACGGGGCAGGCTCTGCTACTATCGCCCCTGCTGGGTTTCAGCCTGGTTATCGTGCTGATGTTTATGATCCGTAAGGTCGTCCCCGACGAGACAAAAGATCAACTCTTCAAAGAGCCAAAGAAGAACACCGCCCCACCGTCCTGGATACGGGGTATCCTGATTGCGACCTGTTCGCTGGTTAGCTTCTTCCACGGCAGCAACGACGGTCAGAAAGGCGTAGGACTGATTATGTTGATCCTGATCGGTATCGTTCCGCTACAGTTCGCCGTCAACCCCAATATCGACCCGAAACTGCTACAGTCGAATATTGCGGGTATCGAGCAGACGATTGCTACACTGGACCCCAGTCAATTATCCGTTGTCAATCAGGAGCGGCTGGTGCAGACGAAAAAGGAGCTTGTTGATTTGAAGGCTATCGCTGCCGCCGGTATGACCCCCAACGCGCAGGTGCCAAAAACGAACCGGCTGAACGTTCGGCGCGATCTGCTGCTGATCAACAACAATATGAACAAGATTGCGGAGGACGAAGGGGCCAACCTGAGTGCCAACCAAATCAAGGTTCTGAAAGATAATCTCGGCGAACAGAAAGGAATTCGTCGCTTCACGGACTATGCTCCGCTGTGGGTAATTTTCATGGTGGCGCTGTCGCTGGGACTGGGTACCATGATCGGCTGGCGCCGGATCGTGGTAACCGTCGGTGAAAAGATCGGCAAGCAGCACCTGACCTATGCGCAGGGTGCATCGGCTGAGCTGGTTGCCGCGCTGATGATTGCCATCTCGTCGTGGCGGCATCTGCCGGTGAGTACTACCCACATTCTGTCGTCGGGTATTGCCGGTAGTATGGTAGCTAATAAAGGGGTTAAAAACCTACAGTTCGGCACTGTCCGCAACATCGCCCTCGCCTGGGTACTGACGCTTCCCGTCTCCATCCTGCTTTCGTTCACGCTCTACACCGTGTTCCGCTGGCTCATTTAAGTTTACAGTTTTCGATAGTCGGTTTACGGTTCTTGCAAGTCTCGGATTTCACACCGTAAACCGACCACCGAAAATAGTGAACCGTTCACTTTACCCACTCCGGCGCGTCCTGCTCGATGGCGTGGCGAACCTTGGCGACAATATCGTCGACCGTGTCGTCAGGACTGATCTGCAAGGGGGCTTTGAATCGGACTGTCAGCAGCGTATTGCGCTTTTTGAAACGTAGCCCTTTCTTATCGAAGGCACGGCGGAAGCCGTTTATCACTACAGGAATCACAATAGGGTCGAGGTTCTTGACCAGATGGCCGGTCCCTTTCCGGACCGGTGCGTACGATTTGGTGGTACCCTGCGGAAAACTGACCACCCAGCCGTGGGCGAGCGCCTGAGCAATCTTGTCGGTTGCCGACGTGTCGACTTCCCGTTTTACATCCCGCCCATCAGCCCGCCACGATCGTTCGATGGTCAGCGCACCCGCCTGCGACAGAATACGCGGTAATAACCCCTTGTTCATCGTTTCGGCCGCAGCTACATAGTACTGCCGGGCACGCGGCCCCAGTAGGTACATGGGCGGCAGCAGCGTATTCTTGAACCCCCACTTTACGGCGCAGAAAATCTGGAAGAACGCAATGACGTCAGCAAAGTACGTCTGATGGTTCGACAGAAAGAGTACGTTGTTAACTGGCAGATTTTCCAGATGCTCGGTTCCCTCGATTTGAATCCGGTTAACGATGGTGTAGCGACTGTAGGTAAGCCAGCCGACGATACCGATAATCATCCGGCGCAGCAACAGCGAGTTGCCAAACGGATCGCATTCAAACAAACCAAGTACGTCCAGCGGCATCAGGAAGCTGGGTAGGTAACTGAATTTCGTCGGTTTGATGTAGTTCATAGACCGGTTTGCGTCGAAGTCTAGTAGTAAAGATAAAAAGTTGGGTAATGTTTTCGGGAAAGCAACAAGAGCCCAACCCGCAAATAAACAGATTGCCACAGCAGTATGCAACCGATCGTTGCCGGCCGTGCGACAAATGAATCTGTGGTGAAATACTCGGAAAAATATTTTCGAGGCTCCATTAATCTTTCCGGAAATACCGCTGTCAAACCGGCAGATTCAACAAAATGGCAACGCCTATTACGACACTCTACACATTCAGTTTCCATTCACTACACTCTTTAGTAAACATCATGAAACGAATTGTGCTTGCGGGTATCGCTGCGTTGGGTATGTTGTTCGGATCGTCGTCGGCACAGGCGCAGGTGCAGGTCGGTATCCGGGGCGGGGCCAACTGGGGCTTCACCTCGAATCCCGGTTACATGGGCGCGCTGATGTCGTCGTTCCACCCATCGCCCGGCCCGACGGGCGCTGTCTTCCTCGACATTCCCCTTGGCGACGTTGTTTCGTTTCGCCCGGAAATCGCCTACGTTCAGAAAGGCTTTCTCGTTAAGCAGGGGACCGAGCTAAACATTGGTGGTTTTGCCCTGCCAATCGGTGCCCGCATCGCCTACCAGTCGCAGTACCTGGAAGTGCCGCTGTTGCTGAAAGTAAACCTGACGCAGGGAGCCGTTCAGCCTTATTTTATCGCCGGTCCGTCAGTAGGTTACGCTATGGATGGTCGCGTTCGGACGCGAGCTACGGCCCTGATTACAACCCGGCCGTTTGACGTTGACGTCGACTACGGCGGAGCGTTGAACCGCTGGGATATTGGCGCGACGGGCGGACTAGGTGTGGCTATGGATGCCGGCCCCGGTAAGTTCTTTATCGAAGGACGATACACCTATGGCTTCAGCCGGCAGATTCAGGTGCCCGTCGTCAACGTAAACATTCGGAATCAGGGCGTGGCCTTATCCCTAGGCTATTCATTCCCGATTGGTTACTGATTTGCTTGCCCGTTACCTATACCATTCATACACGCACGTTTTTTGTTGAATCAACCTGATCGGATAAGGCGGTACTGGCTCAGTACCGCCTTTCTTTTTTCGGGGCAACAAACAGGTTAAAATTGGCCAAAAGTCAGTCATATGTGAACGTAGGCCGTGTGCTTTTTGTATTTTTACCATTCTTTACTATTGAACTTGTCCTGAATTTCCGGACTACAACATGGCACAGTTTACTGATTTTGTTCACGTGACGGCTTCTGAGCCCCATCGTATTCGTACCCGTCAGATTCTCAAAGCCCATCCCGAAATCAAGCAGATGATTGGCCAGAAGAACCCCCGTACGTTCTGGGTCATTCTGGGCTGTGTCGCGCTGATGACCGGTATCGCCTGGCTGGTTCGCGATCAGTCGTGGTGGGTTGTTATCGCAGCCGCCTGGTTTATCGGGGCGTTCCCGGCGCATACCCTGTTCGTCTGTATTCACGAAGCGGCTCACAACCTGATTTTTCGTAGGCCAACGGCCAACGCCTGGGCGGCCATTTTCGCCAACCTGCCGACGGTACTACCGACGGCGCTGTCATTCAAAAATTTTCATATCAAGCACCACGCGTTTCAGGGTGTCCACGAACTGGACGCCGATCTGCCCGATTGGTACGAAGCGAAACTGATCAATAACTACGCGATCGGTAAGGCGCTATGGATGCTGTTTTTTCCCGTTTTTCAGGCTGTCCGTACGATTCGTTGCCGCGAACTGGCCGTGATCGATAAGTGGGTTGCTACGAACATCGTCGTGCAAGTAGCGTTCGACGTGCTGATCGTTGTCCTGTTCGGCTGGAAGGCACTGGCCTTTATGCTGCTTTGCCTGTTTTTCTCGGTAGGCCTGCATCCGCTGGGGGCTCGCTGGATTCAGGAGCATTACCTGACATTGGACCCTCATCAGGAAACATACAGCTATTACGGCGTGCTGAATACACCGAACCTGAACGTTGGTTTTCACAACGAGCACCACGATTTTCCGTCGATCCCCTGGAACCGCCTGCCTGCTATTCGCCAGTCGGCCCCGGAGTATTACGACACGCTGAAATACCACACGTCATACGTGAAACTGTTCTTCCGATTCCTGTTCGATCAGGAGATCTCGCTCTATTCGCGCATCGTTCGCAAGGAACGCGGCAAGGTAACGCTGGCCGATCAGTCGAAGCCGGATATGGAGATGGCCCAGGCACAGTAACACGTATCTTTCAGTATAGAAAAGGGAGTCACGCAAATGGCTCCCTTTTTGTATTCTGTTGAAAAGTGAGCACGGAAAATCTTCGGCGTACAACCATTTTCTGGCGTACCTTTGCCTAAATAACTGGCTGCCTGTCAGTCATGCTGATAAGCCGTCAGTCTGTTCATGAATTGAATAAACCAAGCGAATGACAACCGCAACGACAACCACCCGCGACACCCAGATTTTTGACCTCATCGCGCAGGAAAAGCACCGGCAGGAGTCGGGCATCGAACTGATTGCTTCCGAAAACTTTGTATCACCCCAGGTGATGGAAGCGGCCGGCAGTGTGCTGACCAACAAATATGCTGAAGGACTGCCGGGCAAGCGCTATTACGGCGGCTGCGAAGTGGTCGATCAGGTTGAGCAGATTGCCATCAACCGGGCGAAGGAGCTGTTTGGAGCGGGTTGGGTAAACGTACAGCCGCACTCGGGCGCACAGGCGAACACAGCTGTGTTTCTGGCCTGCCTGCAACCCGGCGACACGATTTTAGGCTTCGATCTGTCGCACGGTGGTCACCTGACGCACGGTTCGCCGGTAAACATTTCGGGTAAGTATTTCCGGCCTACTTTTTACGGCGTTGAGCGCGAAACGGGTGTTATCAACTACGACGTGGTTGAAGAAACGGCGAAGCGGGAGCGGCCCAAAATGCTGATTTGTGGTGCATCGGCCTACAGCCGCGACTGGGACTATGCCCGGCTACGCGCTATTGCCGATGAGGTTGGGGCTATCCTGCTGGCCGACGTGTCGCACCCGGCTGGTCTGATCGCTAAAGGGCTGTTGAACGATCCGCTGGCGCACGCCCATATCGTGACGACGACAACGCACAAAACGCTGCGTGGTACACGGGGCGGTATGATCATGATGCGTCAGGATTTCGAAAATCCGTTCGGTATCAAAACGCCGAAGGGCGAAACCCGCCTGATGTCGTCGCTGCTCGATTCGGGTGTATTCCCCGGCACGCAGGGCGGTCCGCTGGAGCACATCATCGCGGCAAAAGCAGTTGCCTTCGGAGAAGCGCTGAGCGACGATTTCCGCGACTATGCTGTTCGGGTACAGGCCAACGCGCAGGCCATGGCGAATGCCTTCCTGAGCCGTGGCTATCAGATCATTTCGGGGGGTACCGATAACCACCTGATGCTGATCGACCTGCGTTCGAAAGGACTGACGGGTAAACTGGCCGAAAACACGCTTATTAAGGCAGACATCACCATCAACAAAAACATGGTACCGTTCGACGATAAGTCGCCGATGGTTACGTCGGGGATGCGGGTTGGTACGGCGGCTATGACAACGCGCGGTCTGAACGAATCGGACATGGAGCAAATTGTCGTATATATCGACCGTGTGCTCATGAATCACGACGATGCAGCCACGTTGTCCACCGTTAAAGAAGAAATCAACGAGTGGATGAAAGCATTTCCGCTCTTTAAAAGTTAACTGTGAATGATTGATTGATCGAGTGACTGAATTAGCTGACGTGCAGATTACACTGCTTACCGAGCTTTAATCATTCGATCAACCAATCATTCACTCATTCCTCAAATCGATGCCACTTGACCAATTGACAGATTCAGAAGTCGAATCGGAAGGTAAGGAAATGTCATTCCTTGACCATCTGGAAGAACTTCGCTGGCACATCATCCGGGCGGCCGGAGCCATTCTGGTATTCACGATTATCGCGTTTATCTTCATTCAGGAGATCTTTGAAAACATATTGCTTGGACCTGCAAAACCTAGTTTCTGGACATATCAACAGATGTGTAAACTAGCTGATTACACTGGGTACAGCGATCTATGTGTCAAGAATCTTGATTTTAAGTTACAGGCACTTGGTTTAGCCGACAATTTCACGATGTCGATGACGTCGTCGTTTTTTATCGGCTTATGCTTTGCCTTTCCGTATGCGTTTTGGGAAATCTGGCGCTTTATAAAGCCAGGGCTAAAGCAGTCGGAAAAGCGGGCGGCTCGTGGGGGTGTTTTCTATGTGTCAATGTTGTTTGCTATCGGTTTGTTGTTCGGTTATTTTATTGTAACACCACTGGCTGTCAACTTTTTAGCTAATTATAAGTTGTCGCCCCAGATTCAGAACAACATTGACATCACGTCGTATATCTCTACGATCGTAACGCTAGCGCTGGGTTGTGCGCTGATTTTCCAGATGCCGATCATCGCGTTTGTGCTGTCGAAGGTGGGTGTCGTGACGCCCAAGTTTATGCGCGAATACCGGAAGCATGCCTGGATCGTTATTCTGATCGTGGCAGGGGTTATTACGCCATCGCCCGATTTGTACAGTCAGATTCTGGTAGCATTACCACTAGCGCTGCTGTATGAAGTCAGTATTTTGGTGTCGGGTCGGGTAGAAAAAGCCCGTTTGCAGGAACTGCGCGATCTGGCTCAGTAAGTCGAATTAATTAAAACGCCGGCTGCCACTTGAAACGGGTAGCCGGCGTTCTCTTGTTTACACATGATGACCTACGATTTCAAACGATACCACGTCCGCTCGATCAACGCGGCTACCGATGCCGAACGGGCGACTATCAATCAGGAGTTGAAAGACCTCTACCAAAGCCTGCCTGACGACGAAAAAGAGTCGTTTAACAAGCAACTACAGACATTCCTGGCCAGAGAAATGGGCCGACTCAAAGACAACTATGATTCGGTAAAACCGGCGCTGGGAGAAAATTGATTGTAGAAGAAGAAAGAGGATAGACGAAAGAAAAAAGATTGTTCGCTGAAACGTCTTTCTTCTTTCATCTATCCTCTTTTTGCGGATGTCTTTATTCTTTTCTCTTTCTTCTTGTGTCTTACACAAGCTACAACCGCTTCATCATGATGTAATCTTCCATGAGGAAGCCATTACCAATGTCGATATCTTCTTCGCCGACGACCTCAAAGCCCATTTTTTCGTAGAACGACACCGCCTTGTTCTGGCGGTTAACGTTTAATTGCAGGGCAATATTCTCCGCTTTTTCGGCCTGTTTCGCCACGTAGTCGATCATCATCCGACCGACACCCTGCCCCTGGGAAGCAGGTAGCAGGTAGATTTTGTGAATCTTGGTGACGGGCTTATCATTGACATTCAGCTCGTACGAGACGTAGCCCAGCGGCTCGCCTGTGTCGCTTTGCGCCAATAAAAACACATGCCCTTTCTGCTCGATTTGTTCAGCTAGCGCGTCAGGACTGTACATCCAGTTGAGCATGTAGGCAATCTGCTCCGTCGACAGAATGCTGCCAAACGTCGTCGGCCAGGTTTGCTGCGCGATCTGTTCGACCTGTACATAATGGGTGGGCGTAACCGGAATAAGGTGGGGCATATAGAATGGATGATTAACTGACAAACGGTGGCAACTACTATCTCAGATAGCCCCGCGCGCTTTCAGTTCGAGATATCGGTTGATCGTGTTGGCCGTCAGATTTTGCGGAGCCGTCAAAATCGTCTGAATACCGTATTGCTGTAATTCGCGGACAATCTGTTTCTTCTCAAAAGCAAATTTCTCCGCAATGGTTTTCTGATAGACCTGCTCCGTGTCCTGCGCGGGTTGATCGATGAGCGTGCGCAGCGCCGTATTCTCGAAGAAAATAACCAGTAACAAATGATCTTTCGCCAGTCGACGCAGGTAGGGTAGCTGCCGCCGTAGCCCGTTGACCGTCTCGAAATTGGTGAACAATAGCAGTAAGCTGCGCTGCCGGATATGCGTCTTTATGCTGGCGTACAGCGTTTCATAATCTGATTCCTGAAAGCGGGTTTTCTGCCGGTACAGTACGTCGAGAATACGGCCAATCTGCCCCGCTCGGCGGTCGGCGGGTACAAACTGACCGATCTGACTGGAAAAGGTTAGTACCCCGGCGCGGTCCTGTTTGTACAGGGCCACATTACTCAGCACCAGACTGGCATTGATGGCGTAGTCGAGCAGGGTAAGTCCATCGAATGGTGATTGCATGGGGCGACCCTTATCGATCAGACAATAGACCGGCTGTGAACGTTCGTCCTGAAACGCATTAACGACCAGGGCAGTGCCTTGCTCGTCAGTGCGTCGGGCGGTGGCTCGCCAGTTGATGGTGCGCACGTCGTCGCCGGTTGCGTAGGGGCGGAGTTGCTCAAACTCCATGCTGTGCCCCACCCGTCGGATGCGTTTGATACCAGCCTCACTCAGTCGGTTAGTCGCTGCCAGTAGTTCGTACTGCCGCATTTGTAGAAACGACGGATAAACGGCGACCAGCTTACCCACTTCAAACTGATACCGACGCTTGAGGAACCCAAGTGGTGTCATGACGAACACATTGACAGCACCGAAGCTGTATTCGCCCCGGCGTGTCGGCCGTAACTCATACCGAATCGCCTTGGTTTCGTGAGCGCTCAGCCGATCGCGGAAGAGCACGTCGCGTCGCTGAAACTGAAACGGAATTTCGTCGATCACTTCTACGTCCGTGCGGAACGGGTATTGGTTTTCCAGATAGATCGTTAGTGGGTTCTCGTCGCCGTTGCTAAGCCGGTCGGGTACATCGCGCCGGGCGAAAAAGGCCGTTTGTTTACCCGGTGTCGGGCGAAACAGCAGCCAGCCATCGATACCGACGAGCAGCAGAAACACGCCAAACGTGATCTGTACCAGCGGCAGCAGCAGCGGAAATACCCAGGCCACGACGAATGCCATAACGAAAGCAATCAGCAGGAACCACAACCGTAAAGCAACGAATAGCGGACGAATCATCGGGGCACCTCGATTTTCTGAACCAGTTGCGTAATCACATCGTCGGCAGTGCTACCCTCCATCTCTCGTTCGGGGGTAAGCAGCACACGATGGCGAAGCACCGGCACCGCCAGTTCCTGAATGTCTTCGGGCGTGATGAAGTCGCGGCCGCGAATGGTTGCGAGGGCTTTGGCACTGTTGAGCAGCGCGACCGATGCGCGTGGGGATGCTCCCAGATACAGAGCCTTGCTGTTGCGTGTTGCCTGTACGATGCCTGCTATGTAGCCAAACAGGTTTTCTTCCACGTGTACCTGATGCACCTGTGCCCGCAACGTCGCGAGTTGTTCCGCCGTCAGGACAGCCTGTATGGCGTCAAGCGTGTCGGTCAGGTTTCTGCGCTGATGATGGCCCTGCAGGATAGCCACTTCGTCGGCCGCATCGGGATAACCGACAACAATTTTGAACAGAAAACGATCGAGCTGGGCTTCCGGCAGGCGATACGTACCTTCCTGCTCGATCGGGTTTTGTGTGGCCAGTACCATAAACGGCTCGTCGAGTTTATAGGTCGTACCGTCGCTGGTGATCTGCCGTTCTTCCATTACCTCGAACAGAGCGGCCTGCGTCTTGGCGGGTGCTCGGTTGATTTCGTCGATCAGGACTAGGTTCGCGAAGATAGGCCCTTGCCGGAAGGCGAAATCACCAGTCTTGGGGACGAATATATTTGTGCCCAGTACATCGGCGGGCATCAGATCGGGTGTAAACTGAATACGACTAAACTGTACCGATAGCGTTTTCGCCAGTAGTTTCGCCATCAGCGTTTTTGCTACCCCCGGCACCCCTTCGATCAGCACGTGGCCGTCGGCAAGTAAGGCTGTCAGCAAGAGGTCGATGGTTGGCTGCTGACCGACAATGACGCGGCCGATCTCGGTACGAATCGACTCGATGGCTGTATGAATAGGGGTAAGGTCAGTGCGGGACTCGAAAGATTCCATCAGGACTGGATTATATAGATGCGTAAAACTGCTCCATGGCCCGATTCAGGCGAAGCAGATCAAATTCAGATAGCGAAATACTGCGTTGGGCGTCGCGCAGTAGGCGTGTGAGGTCGGCCACTTCGTCGGCAGGAAGGCCGCTTTTGTGGCTTAATCGGTCAGTAAAGTCCCGGTCGAGCGACGAGGTGTTCAGGCCGTATCGTTCGCGCAGATCAGCCAGAAAATACTGCACCCGCTGCCGGGCCAGGTTATCATGGTCACCCTGCTGGAAGTAAAGCTGACCGATCGTTTCGACAAACTCAAGCGACGTGTTGCGAGGTGGTTCAACCACGGGAATCACGCGCTGCGTGCGTTTGCCGGCAAATACCACGTAGAGCAGCAACCCGATAACGACGATATAATAGGCCCAGTTCAGCGCGGGCTGCGACCAGATATACCGGAAAATAGACTGTTGCTCTTTGCCAAAGCGGCCCTGCTTCTGGTACTCATCCCAGTACGTTGGCGCGGTCGGCAGATACGATAACGCCTTGAACGCGTTATCGGACGATTTCGGCGCGAGTACGTAATAATTTGTAAACGCCAGCGGGAGGTTATGAATCAGAAACTGTCCCCGGCCGTAACGCACCTGAATGTACGTTGGCTCCCGCCGAGCGTTGCGCATTAGCACTGTAATGGGAGCGGGGCGAATAATGCGTAGAAAATTACGGCCGTCGTCATGCCGGAATACATACCCACCGGGGCGTCGTAAACCCGGATTGACAAAATTCTGTACCAGCGTCGTGTCTGCTTTTTTGGGTGGCTGTTCGTCGGCGCTGAACCCCAAGAGCCGCCCCAGCGAATCAGGAAACCGGTAGGCTGACGCCAGCACGGTGTTCCCTCGCTCGACATAGCGCAGTAGCTCCCGCTGATCGTTTTTGTCGAGTGTAACATCGTGGGCAATCAGTACGTAATTGCTGCGGGCCGGCAGCTTCATTTCGGTCAGGAAGTTGTATACCGGCAACCGCACGGTTGGTACGGTGGGCTGTTGCAGGGTTCCGGGTAGTAGCTCATAGAGCGCCTGTGTGCCGAACGGAATCTTATCGTCGTTCTGGTAGGTCGGATTCCAGTCGATGGGTTTCGGCCGGTAGTAATCGAACAGTACGTAGCCCACGACCGTCAGCACCAGTAACAGGGTGTATTTGTTGGGTTTACGCACGAACTACGATTGAGGTTGATGGGCGTTGAGCGATTGGAAGGTACGAAACGCCGATTGAATCTGCCCGAACTGGTCGCCGTTAATCGGAGCATTGCCGTACCAGACATAATCGAACTGTTGGGTAAGCTGGTCAAAGCCCCGTTGATGGGGTGTTCCGGCCAGTTCGTAGACATACTGCCGGTTGGTTTTTTCACGCTGATAGCGAATCAGCTGGGCGTCGGCCAGTCGCTTCAGGGTTTGCAGATACAGCAGCCGCACGGCCAGTCGGTAATGCTGATTATCGATTGCCTGATTGATAGCGGCACCGAAGTCCAGACCGTGAATGTCTTCGGGGCTGCTTTCGTAGTCAAGCCGTTCCGACTGTGCTTTGGCGGGGAACAGAAAGTCGAGATAATTGGCCTTCCGTAACAGATAGACGACAAATCCGACCAGGGCTAGCATGACGACATACTGACCGTAGTCGTTATACGCCTTGCTGCTGAACAGCCGCAGCAGTTGCCGCCAGTAGTAGTCAATAAAACGGGCCAGCGAATTGTCGGGCGGTGGCGGTTCGTTGTCGTACTGGTAGTCCCGGCTGGTTTGCAGATCGCGGAGTTGGTCCGCCGATGGCCGACGTACGGTTACGGTACGTCGATCATCGGTCGCCGGACGCGACTGTCCGTAGGATATGGCTACGCCAACGAACAGCAGAAGCCCGAGTAAACTGGTAAGCAGCTGATTAAAACTCACCCTCATCCGTTGCGCGGGGTTTTGTCGGCGTGGTGCCGATGGTATTGATGGCTGAATACAGACTGACATTCTCGTTCTGCTCAACCAGATTGCCATACTGAAACGCAACGGCCAGATAGAGCACTGAATTGATGAGTGCCCGACCAATCAGGGCAATTGTATTGGCGATGATAAACCAGAGCGGTAGTCCGTTGCCCGGCAACAGTTTGGCCGCTGACAGAAAACCGAACAGGCCACTGGGCAGGGTAAAGACCAGCCCAATGATGACGACGATGAGCAGCATGACGAGCAGGTAGCCAAACGTCGACCACCAGTTGTCGCGCATCAGCGCAAAACAACGGCTCCAGGTAGTACCGAAGCTGCTTTTTTCAAAGTAGGTAACGGCGAAGCCCGTCGACAGAACAACGCCAATGTACAAACCCGGTATCAGGAGAACGATGAAGCCGATCGATGTGATGATCGACATCAGCAGCGTGAAACCAATCATGCGGCCAATCTGCGGCTGTAAATCTTCCCAAAGATCGGCTACGGCTACCGATTGCCCGTTTTCCGTTCGGTGTACGTGCGCGTAGGTCGTCAGAATAACAGCGACGTTGGTCAGGATGCTAAAAAAAAGCGTGAGCCAATAAGCTGGTGAAAACAGGCGACCCATCAGCATCAGGCCTGCATACGGATTGCCAGGGTCTGCCTGTGCGTCGGAGGTTGCCTGGAGTATGTTCGTCATGGTAACCGAAGATGCGATAGCTGTAGCGATCGCCACCGGCCCTACGATATACAGCAGCGCCATCAGCAGACTGCGGAAATGCAGGCCGATGTATTGAAAGACGGCGTTTATTTTCTCGCCAAAATCACGTTTTCTGTACAGGCTATTCATGGTTGCAAACGACGGTTGAGGATGATGGGATAAACGATGAAATACCAGCCAATAAAAGCGGCCGACAGCCCGATAATACCGATGCTGACGACCGGTGGCAATGTCAGCCGGGTAACGAAACTTTCCAGGAAGCCGGCGGTGACGAAAATGGGAATCAGGCCGACTGCAATTTTGATCCCTTGTTTCATTCCCCGTTTAAACGACACCAGTCGGCTATAGGTACCGGGGAACAGCAGGCTGTTTCCGACAGTGAGACCTGCGCTGCCCGCAATGACGATCGCCGATATTTCCAGGGTGCCGTGAATCCAAATTTTCAGAATCGATTCCAGCAGCAAGCCGCGCTCGTGGAAAAACTCCTGAAACGCTCCCAGCATAACGCCGTTATAGAACAGCATGGCAACCGTACCGAAGGACGCCAGCAGACCGAAAATAAACGTCCGGAAGGCAACGTAGATGTTGTTGAGCGTAATCTGGAAAAACATCTCTCCCTGGTCGCTTTCGCCGTACACGCCCAGTGGGTTGCCCTTCTTGATATTCTCCAGGGTCATGTTCACGTAGCCGTCGCCCAAGATGAGCCGGATGAATGTGTCGTCGTGTGCGGCCGATACCCAACCCAGCAGACCTGCCAGCAGAAAAATGCCAGCGGCTACGGCCAGCAGCGGGTGCGTTTGCCGGAAAAGCAGCGGTAGTTCATACTGCCAGAAATGCACGAACCGGTTTACATCGCTGCGTTTGCTTTGCATCAGGCCCCGATGCACCCGACCCGTCAGTTCGTTGAGGTACTGCGTGACGCGGGCGTTGGGGTAAAACGTGCGGGCATAGGCCAGATCGTCCGTCAGTTCGATGAACCGCTCCGTCAGTTGATCGGGGTCGGTCGTAGGCGTCTGCTCGATGGTCTGCCACTTGTCGGTATTCTGTTTGATAAACCGGGCTTCGCGCATGAGCGGCTGTTGTGCGTTAACGAATGATAGTGAGTCGGAAAAATTGCGCGTTTTTGTGCAGTTAAGCAAGTTGAGCCGCCTATTTTTGTTTTACCTCGTCGGTCCGGTCGCCACCGTACCGATGATGGTTTACTTATCCGTTGTCCATGTCTGTTCTCGTTCACACCTCGCAGCACGTCACGCTCGAATACCAGCCCGCCAGTGTCGGCGATCGTATGTTGGCCACGCTGGTCGATTACGGTGTATTCATCGGCTGGGCTATCATACTTGGTCTGCTAAGCAGGGGCCTTAACAGTTCGTCGTTCGTTTCTCCCCTTATTTTGGGGCTATTTTATCTGGGACCGATCGTCTTTTATGACCTGCTTTGCGAATATCTGCTCAATGGTCAAAGTATCGGTAAGATCGCGCTGAACATCCGGGTCGTCATGCTCGACGGCTCACAACCGGGGCTGGGTGCTTACCTGCTGCGGTGGGTGCTACGCATTGTTGAGTCAGGCACGTTCTTCTTCGGGATCATCCCCATCGTCACGGTGGCGGCCAACGGCAAAGGGCAGCGGCTCGGTGATATCGCTGCCGGAACGACAGTCGTTAAGGTAAAACCCAGTGTATCGCTCGATGATGTATTGACACAGCCGACGCAGGAGAACTATCAGGTTATGTTTCAGGAAGTCCGCCAGCTCACCGATCACGACATCAGTGTCGTACAGGACGTACTTCGCCGGGGCGACGACTGGGCCGTCAGTCAGGCGGCTGAGCGTGTCAAGGAAGTAACGGGCAGTATCACTACGCTGGGCGACCGGGCATTTCTATACCAGATCATCACCGATTATCAGTTTATTACCAGTAAATAAGACACCCCACGGCAGCGGCTGACCGTACCAACTCCTCCCCGTTAGGGAGGGACTCTGTATATCCATTTTCTAGCCCCTCCCTGGCGGGGAGGGGTTGGGGTTAACCCAAACCAGTATGCTTGATTCCATAAAATCACTGGCCCGGCAGTATGCGGGCGATATCATCAACACCCGCCGGCATTTACACGCCCATCCTGAACTGTCATTTCTGGAACATAATACGGCCCGTTACGTCGCCGATCAGTTGAAAGCCATTGGCATTACTCCGCAGGAAGGCGTTGCCAATACGGGTCTGGTTGCGCTGATCGAAGGCACGAAGAGTGGTAGCAATACCGGTTCCCGCGTAGTCGGTTTACGGGCTGACATGGACGCCTTGCCCATTCTGGAAGCCAACGACGTTCCCTACAAATCGACAGTCGACGGGGTAATGCATGCCTGCGGTCACGATGTACACACGGCCAGTCTGCTCGGCGTAGCGCGGATTCTGCACGTGTTACGCGATCAGTTCGACGGTACCGTAAAGCTGGTATTTCAGCCGGGCGAAGAGAAGGCACCCGGTGGGGCGTCGCTCATGATTAAAGAAGGGGTGCTGGAAAATCCGGCTCCGGTAAGTATGATCGGTCAACACGTGGCACCGAACGTTCCGGTGGGTAAAATCGGCTTCCGCGAGGGTATGTACATGGCGAGTACCGACGAATTGTACCTTACTGTGCGCGGCAAAGGCGGTCACGCAGCCATGCCCGATAACCTGGTCGATCCGGTGCTGATCGCGTCGCATATCATTGTGGCGTTGCAGCAGGTCATCAGCCGTAACCGCCCGCCGGCAAGTCCATCGGTACTGTCGTTCGGACGCTTCATTGCCGACGGCGTAACCAATGTCATCCCTAACGAAGTGACGATTCAGGGTACGTTCCGCTGCATGAACGAAGAGTGGCGGGCCGAGGGAAAACGACGCATGGTCAAGCTGGCCGAAGGAATTGCCGAAGCGATGGGCGGAAGCTGTGAGTTTACCATCATGGACGGCTACCCGTTTCTGAAAAATCACCCTGAACTGACCCGGCGCGTGCGGGCGCAGGCCACGGAATACATGGGGCCTGAAAACATTGTCGATCTTGACCTGTGGATGGCTGGCGAAGACTTTGCCTTTTACTCACAGGTTGTCGATTCGTGTTTCTACCGGCTCGGAACCCGCAACGAAGCGCGGGGGATCGTGTCGGGTGTGCACACGCCAACCTTCGACGTCGATGAGTCAGCCCTGGAAATCGGTGCGGGGCTGATGAGCTGGCTGGCCGTACAGGAACTGTCGGTGTAGCTGGTGACTGGAAACGAAAACGTAACGAAGCCTTTACACACAGGCGGGGTGGTGTAATATTGACGTAATAATGCCGACCGAGTTTTGCGGATTATTACGATCAAACTGTCTTTATGAAGTACCACTATCTGTCTGGTGTGCTGGCGATGACTCTGACCGCTGCCCTAACGATCACTGCCTGCTCTGACGTTGACAATCCAACCATAACCGCCGTAGTCAACTATCCGGCAGTAGCTGATGCCGTCAATCCCGGCACGGCTACACCGGCTGTGCTGACTACGGTCAATGGCGTTCCCATCAACAACGGCGGTTTTGGATCGTCAATCGTCGCAGATCCAGCTGATGCCAGTGTGTTTTACATGCTGACCGACCGGGGGCCAAACATCGATGGTACGACGGCAAACTCGAAAGTATTTGCTGTGCCTTCGTTTACGCCACAGATTGGTAAGTTCCGACTCCGTAACGGGCAACTGACGCTCGAACGGATTATCGAGTTGAAGAATAGCGACGGCGTCAAGATAACAGGTCTCCCGAACCCGGTCAATCAGGGGGGGACGGGCGAAACGGCGTACGACGTATCAGGTAAGGTACTGTCGACGAGTGTCGATGGGCTGGATTCGGAAGGACTGGCGATCGCGTCCGACGGAACGTTCTGGATTAGTGATGAATACGGTCCGCACATCGTTCACGTCGACGCCAACGGCCGGACGATCGAGCGAATCAATCCATTTGGCAGTGGTACGGGCGGGCGGAAAATTCCGCTGGTGTTCGCGACCCGTCGGCCCAACCGGGGAATGGAAGGACTAACGTTGACGCCGGATGGCAAAACGCTGGTCGGCATCATGCAGTTTCCGCTCTACAACCCGTCGTCGGCCGCTATCTCAGGTTCACTCGTGACGCGTATCCTGACGTTCGATATTGCTACTGGTGCTACCCAGCAGTTCGTTTACCTCATCGAACGGGCCAACCTACAGGCGATCAGTGAAATCACGGCGATCACAAACACGACTTTTCTGGTCATCGAGCGCGACGGTGAATACGGCACGGAAGCTACCAAAAGCACGGTCTTCAAACGGGTGTACAAAATCGACCTAAGCGGAGCCACCGACATTTCCGACCCGAACAACAGCGCGAACGGTAAGCTGTACGGCGGTAAAACCGTCGAGGAACTGAAAACAGCCGCTGCATTACAGACCAATGGAATTACACCCGTCACGAAAACGCTGGTGCTCGACCTGATGACGGACGTCTCACCCGTGTATCCGCACGACAAAGCCGAAGGTATTTACCTGATCAATCCGAGTCTGTTAGCCGTATCCAACGACGACGATTTTGGCGTAACGGGTACCGGTACGTACACGAGCAAAAAACTGCCCGACGGCAGCGTCGATAAAAACCGGGTATACTTCGTTCCGTTGAAAACACCCGTGCGGTAAGATAAGCTGGCACTCCGCTCTGAATGGTCTGTTTCCTCGCGAAGCAGGCCATCTTTTTTTGCTAGTCATCGACGTATTGCGTTAAGGGAAAGCAGGTTACAGGAGGCTATCGCTGTCAGCAAACGGCTTTCCATACGCTTAATCGGCTTTATTCGAGTCCGGCCATAAATCCTTCTGCGAATCAGTCAATTCAGTCATGGATTGTTATACATTTGTGGATTCGTACGACGTTATAAAATCAGTTTATTATTCATTATTCCTATGAACAGAAGAGACGCCCTTATGCGGGTAGCAGTGCTGGCCGGTGCCACGCTGACCATGCCCGCACTGGCCGATACCCTGGAAGCGTCGGCCGCCCGGCGTACCCTGACAGGCAAGCCGGTGTTTTTGACGGCCGACCAGGATGCTACGGTAGCTGAGCTGGCCGAAACGATCCTGCCGGCGACCAAGACGCCCGGTGCCAAAGCCGCTAAAGTCAACGAGATTATCGACGTGATACTGAAAGACTGCTACGTACCAGCCGATCAGCAACGCTTTATCGAAGGCTTGGCGCAAACCAACAAACTGAGTCAGGACGCGTACGGAAAAGCGTTTGTGCAACTCGACCCTGAGCAACGAATTGAGATCGTTAAAAAGCTGGAAGCCGACGCCAAGCGGCAACTGGAGGAAATGAAAGCAGGGCGGACGGCTACCACAGCCGGCGCGCAGGCCGATGCGCAGGCACCGAAAGCGGCTACCAAGCGGTACTCGCCATTCTTCACGATTCTGAAAGACCTGACCCTGACGGGTTATTTTACATCGGAAATCGGCGCAACGCAGGCGCTCGAATACGTGGCTGTGCCGGGTCGTTACGATGGCTGCGTACCGCTGAAGCCGGGTCAGAAAGCCTGGGCTATTTAAGAGTTGTAAAGCTATAGAGTTGGATAGTTGTAAAGTTGCGGTTCCCCGCTGGGACTGGCGCGTCAAGTTCTGGCAGTAGCCAACTTTATAACTATCCAACTATACGACTTTACAACTGTCGAATATCCAATAACTTTTCAACTTACAAAAAGATGAACCTCAATATAGACGCCCAGAAAGACATGACCTACGACGCTATCGTTGTAGGCTCGGGCATCTCGGGGGGCTGGGCCGCCAAAGAACTTACCCAGAAAGGATTGCGCGTACTGATGCTGGAGCGCGGCCGCGACGTAAAACACATTGAAGGCTACCCAACGGCTACCAACAACCCCTGGGATTTCCCTCACCGGGGTCGTATCACGACGCAGGCTGCCGAAGAATACTGGGCAAACATGCGGACGGGCTATACGGCCAACGAAGAGTGGCGGCACTTCTTCGAAAACGATTCGCAGAACCCGTACATCGAAAAACGTAAAGTCGACTGGATTCGCGGCTACCACGTTGGTGGTCGTTCGCTGATGTGGGGTCGTCAGAGCTACCGCTGGAATCCGGAAGATTTCATGGCTAACGCCAAAGAAGGTATCGCTGTCGACTGGCCGATTCGCTATGAAACGCTGGCACCCTGGTACAACTACGTTGAAGGGTTCGCTGGTATTTCGGGCGCTAAGGATGGACTCGACGTGCTGCCTGATGGTAACTACCTGCCCCCCATGCAGATGAACTGCGTGGAAAAGGAAGTGAAAGCCCGTATCGAGAAGAAATTCGGCAAACGGCACGTCATCATGGGCCGGACAGCTCACCTGACTGCCCCTAAGCAGCAGCACTACGATCTGGGCCGGGCAGCCTGCCAGTTCCGGAATCAGTGTATGCGTGGTTGCCCATACGGCGCGTATTTCAGCACGCAGTCGGCAACGTTGCCCGCAGCGATGAAGACGGGTAAGTTGACGCTTCGTCCGGATTCGATCGTGTCGGAAGTGATTTACGATGAGAAAAAAGGCAAAGCAACCGGCGTGCGGGTGGTCGATCAGAACACCAAGCAGGTGCGCGAGTACTTTGCCCGGATCATCTTCCTTAACGCATCGGCGTTCCCCAGCACATCGATCCTGATGAACTCGAAGTCGAGCCGCTTCCCCAACGGAATGGGTAACGACTCCGATCAGCTGGGCCGGAACATCATGGACCACCACCTTGCCGTCGGTGCGTCGGGTTCGTGGGAAGGTATGGAAGATCAGTACTACTACGGTCGTCGGGCCAACGGTATCTACATTCCCCGGTATCGCAACTGGGCTGGTGATAAGCGTGACTACGTGCGTGGCTTTGGCTACCAGGGTGGTGCCGGCCGTGAAGGCTGGAACCGGGGCAACGGTATGGAAGGCTTCGGCGCTGCTTTCAAAGACAGCCTGAGCCAGCCCGGCAGCTGGGGTATCAGCATCGGTGGCTTCGGCGAGATGCTGCCCGATCCGAACAACCGCATGACCCTGTCGCCCGACCAGAAAGACAAGTGGGGCCTACCGCTGATCGTATTCGACGCTGCCTATGGCGAGAACGAGAAAAAGATGCGGAAAGACATGATGAACGACGCCGTGGAAATGCTCGAAGCGGCTGGTGCCAAGAATGTCCATGGCTACAACGACGAGTCGAAAAACCCCGGTATCGGTATCCACGAGATGGGTACGGCCCGGATGGGTAAAGATCCCAAAACGTCGGTGCTGAACGCGAACAACCAGCTTCACGCAGTTAAAAACGTATTCAACACGGATGGTGCCTGTATGACATCGGCCTCGTGCGTGAACCCGTCACTGACGTATATGGCGCTGACTGCCCGTGCCGCTGACTTCGCCGTGAAAGAAATGAAAAAAGGTAATTTATAGTCCGGCCAGCAATGGTCGATATTCTGTTGAGTGTAAAGCAGCCGGTCCGTTGACCGGCTGCTTTTTTTAATGTCAAAAAAATAGTCAAATACAGCTCGTACGCGCCCATATGACGAAAAGGGCGAAAAAAATAGATTAAAATTTGCAAACATACACTATGACAGCCTGTTATAAATCCGATTGTTGATCTGAACAACAGACAACAAAAAACTCAACGAAAAAATGAAAAAGGTAATGATGATGGGATTCATGCTGGTAGCCGGCCTGACCCTGAGTGCGAAAGCACAAACGACGAACTCAACGGGAACCGGGATGACTACCGGAACCACGAACATGGGTACTACGACTGGTATGCAGTCGACACCATCGACCCAGACGGGTACGTATACGAACGGTCAGAACACGACGACAAACACAGGCACGTACCAAACCCAGCCGCCAACGACAACGGGCTCAGGCACGATGAACACCGGCACCATGAATACGAATACCGGTACGACCACAACGATGCCGCAAACAAACGGTACAATGAACAGTGGTAGCAGTACCATGAACAATGGTACGTATTCAACTGGTACCGGCACTATGCAGAGCGGCTCGACCATGAACGGCAGCGATTCGATGAACAACACGGACCGTAGTGGCAAAGGCACAACCGGAAACAAAAGCCGCCGGACCCGTTCACGCGACAACTCGATGATGAACAGCGGTACGTCGACATCAACCATGCCCCGTTCGACCACGAACCGGTAAGCATTAGCGATTAACTTCTGAGAACGGGAAAGTAACTTTGTTGCTTTCCCATTTTTTATGTCTGTACCCGAGCCGCTCTTTTCGCTGAACAACCTATCTGTAAAACGCGGTGCCGAACCCGTTCTGACTAATGTATCGCTCACGATCGACCGTGGTCAGTGCTGGGCGATCGTCGGGCCGATAGGCAGCGGTAAAACGACGCTCGTACAAGTACTGGCCGGGCAGCTGCCGGCCATGCGCGATCAACTACCGCAACGCACGCAGGCGACGCTGGTATCGTTTCGGGAAGAGTCGCATCAGTTTTCGTACACGCGCCATTTTTATCAGCAGCGTTATCAGGCTACGCTGGTCGATAATCAGGATGGAAAACCCGCCTTGACGGTACGGGGTTATCTGGCCGCCGTCTGGTCGGACGAAGCCCTTGCGCTTGTACAGCGAATGGGGATCGAGCCGCTGCTCGACGTGGAATTTCTCAAACTGTCAAACGGTCAGACGCGAAAAGCCCGCATTGCGAAAGTGTTGCTACAGCACCCCGCCATGCTGCTGCTCGACAATCCATTCGTAGGGCTCGACGCCCGCTTCCGCGCGGAACTGATTGAGTGGTTGGGGGAACTGGTACAGGCCGGTCAGCCGCTGATGCTCGTAGCCGACGAAACTGCCCTGCCTGCTTTCGTTACCCATGTCGTAAAACTTGATAAAGGGCAGGTCGCCTGGATTGGTCCTCGTACTGAGTTTGTACCAGCGGTCATCAACGGATCAGACTGGGTTGTTCCCGCTTTGCAGACACCGCCACAACCCGCCGATTTTACCGACGCATTTCGATTGACTGATGTAACGGTCCGATACGGGGACAAGAAGCTCCTCGACGCCGTCAACTGGACAGTGCGAGCGGGAGAACGCTGGGCGCTGCTGGGTCATAACGGAGCGGGGAAATCAATTCTGCTTAGCGTGTTATACGGCGATCATCCACAGGCCTACGCTAATCAGGTGTACGTGTTCGATCACAGACGCGGTAAGCCCGGTACAAGCATCTGGGACGTCAAACGGCGCATCGGCTTCGTGTCGCCTGAACTGCACCTGTACTTTCCCCGACACCTGACGGCCCGGCAGGTTGGCCTGACAGGACTGACGGATACGCTCGTCGTACCCGCGCGCGTATCGGCCGAGGCTCAGCATGACCTTGGTACGCTACTACGTTACTTCGGCGTTGACCACCTTGCCAACCGCGCTTTCGGGACGCTGTCGACGGGTGAACAGCGGCTGACGCTATTGATCCGGGCGCTGCTGAAAAACGCGGCTATGCTCATACTGGATGAGCCGTTTCAGGCCCTCGACGCCCGTCAGGTTGTACTGGCGCGCAATCTGCTCGACAGCCTGCCCCACAAAACGATTGTATTTGTTACGCACGATCCCGCCGAACTCCCTGCATCCATCAATCACCGCGTCGACATCTGCAACGGACAGTTATCGGAACCCAGCCATATCGTTACCTGACCGGGTCGTTACCTGACCGGGTCGTTCAGTCAATCGGTTTACAAATTATACCCATTGGCACAATTTATGGACCAATAGAGCCTCGAACGGTTACTAACCCGATGACCTGGTCAGCGCCTATCAGTGAGCGTAGTACTTAGCAAACGGTCAACCGACAAAACACCTATGCACTGCCTGATCGGCTGGCATGACTTTCGTCCTGTGGATGGATAGCTTATCTGTTGCCGTATAAAGAGCCTCCGGGGCGGTGAATAGATGGTATAAGTAATAGATAAGTATCTGTATATGAGAACGATGCATAAGCTGATTGGGCTAGGGACGATCTGGTGTATATAGGCTCAGATCATAGGTCATGCGCCGGCTTGATTATCGAGAAGCGAAACGGTAGTACAGGCCGACTGGTCATACCGTAGTGTTTCTGGCAAATGATGAGAATTGGCCTGGAAGGCTGCGGTCCTGATGAAGGTATGCATTATGATAAATAGGCTGTGACGGCTTTGATTAACCCCTGTCGAAACTGAAGTCTTCAGACGAGGCACACCTGACAGTCACTGTTCTTGCCTGCCTGACACCTAACAACAAGCTAATGAATGGAATGATACGTAACATGACAAAGCAACGATATGGACTAAGCCTGTGGTTACTGTTGATCGCGTTATCGGCCGTGGCGCAGACGGATTCGTTGTTGTTGCAGGCAGATCGTATGCTAGCCTGGAAAGCGTACGGACGGGCTATCGATACGTACACACAGCTATTGACCAATGGAGTCGCGTTGTCACCCGCGCAAAAGTTACAGGCTCAAACGCAACTCGCTCAGGCGTATCGACAGATCGGCGACGGTGCCAAAGCCGAACGATTGTACCGTCAGCTGCTGGACAGTGGTGTGAATACCGATAACCGGCAGGTGCTGTACTATGCGCAGACGCTGGCCAGTAACGGTAAGTTTCAGGAAGCCCAGCAGCAGTACGAACGTTACTTACAATTGAAGGACAAGGCACCGACTCGGAAGGCATTGCCCGTAGTAGGGATCGGCGCAGACGAACGGCGGGGCTCGATAGCGTACCAGATTGAGTACCTGGCGCTCGATACACCCGGAGAAGAATTTAGCCCGGCCTTTTTCCAGAACGGACTGGTGTATGTGTCGGGTACGAAAGGCGGCACAACGGTGAAAGGAAAAGGGGGCGGAGCGGGGTTTCTGGATCTGGTGTATGCACCTGACCGGAACAACTTGCGGGCGACCACGATCATCAGTAGCAACGGGGTCGAGACATCTGTACCGAAAGAGCGCGTGACACGCGAGCGGATGCTGGGGAGCGATGCGTATACCCGACCCACTGCCAACGACTCCCGGACGGTGCCCGGTTTCGACGGTGGTATCACCATTGCCAGTGGCTTGGGCTACGGTGGGAAACCCGTCAATGAAGTCCGCCGGTTCGATAATACGATCAACAGCCGTTACCAGGAGGGGCCGGCCACGTTTAGCGCCGATGGATCGCGGATTATTTTTACCCGTAATGTCGAGTCGGTTAGGGGGGGGCAAACGGATAGCACGGCCGTCGCCCGGCTGAAATTGTACACGGCTACGCAGCGAAACGGTGCCTGGGTCGATGTACAGGAAATGCCCTTCAACAGTGATCGCTATTCGGTGGGTCACCCGTCGCTGAGCTACGACGGACAACGGCTGTATTTTGTCTCGGATATGCCGGGCGGTTCCGGCGGGACGGACTTGTACGTAGCGCGTTACGTCAACGGTCGCTGGGGGCAGCCGGAAAACCTGGGCGAGACAATCAACAGCGTCGGCAATGAACTGTTTCCGTTTGTCGATCCAGCGGGGAATCTATACTTCGCATCGGATGGGATAAAAGGTCTGGGCGGGCTGGATATTTTCTTCGCTACGTTTACCAATGGGGTTCCCAATAAGGGTATCGAACACCTCGACGCGCCGATCAATTCGCCACAGGATGATTTCGGCCTGATTACGGATGCGACCCGGTCGGGCGGCTATTTCAGTTCGAACCGACGAGATGGTAATGACGATATTCTTCGGTTTGTCCGGCAAAGTTCACTGTACGAATGTCGCGACCTGACCGTACGCATCTACGACATCAATACCAATGCGTCGCTTGATAGTGCATCGGTCGTCATACGGTCGCGCAAGGAAGGCCGGGCCGATCAGACAATGCGCTCCGACAGCAATGGCGTTATCCGGTTGTGTCTTGAGCGTGATAGCGATTTTATGTTCGAAGTCGGACGAGACAGCTATACCAGTAGCACGGTTGGTTTCAGTACCCGCTATCTGACCGACGATCAGCCTTCCCGCCTGGAGATTGGTTTGGCTAGGCCAGCGCCGGTCGTCGACACGATCAGTGCCGACGCCGTAGTCATAACTAAGCCGGTCGTAGTACGCGTCAATCGAATATACGGTACCATACTGGGCGAGAAAGATCAAAAGCCTATTGCGGGCGTACGCGTGCAGTTGCGCAACGAATGTGACAAGCGTATACGAGAATCAATCACTAATGCTGATGGGCATTATTCGTTTGAATTGGCAGCCGGCTGTGATTATACGCTGACGGCCTCGAAGCGGACGTTCGGAACCAATACCAGCAAAATTAGGCGGTTGCCCAGGAAAGCAAAACCACGTGAACTGTCAGCTAACCTGCAAATGCTGAGTGTGGGTGATGTCATCACGATGGACAACATTTATTACGCCCCCGATCAGTTTACACTTAGCGATGACGCTAGTCGCGAAATTGACCGACTGGTGAAGATCATGCAGAAATACCCGTCGCTGATTATCGAGATCCGGTCTCATACGGATAGCCGGGGCGATGCGGGACGTAACAAGATCTTATCAACACAGCGGGCTAATTCGGTGGCCAACTACCTGAACTCGCGTGGCATTAGCCGGCGTCGGATACTGGCGCGTGGCATGGGCGAGTCGGCTCCGGTCAACAATTGCGTCGACGGAGTGATTTGTACGGAAGCTGAACACCAGCGAAATCGCCGGACAGAATTCCGGGTGGTTGAGATCAAGTAGTCAGGGCAATGGATTCCGGGAAACATAAACCACCGATGGGGAATCGTCAGGACAGCAGTAGATCCGGTTTGTTTCGACGATGTGCGTTCCCGAAACGGCCACGTATAGCCGGTTCTTCGAATCCAGGAGCAATGACGTAATGATATGTTTGTACGGAAAGGCCACCAATCGGGAATTTCCATTCTCTGCTTGGCGATTAATATCCGACGGGTTGACGTAGGCACTACCGATATTGTTGGGAATGGGCGTAGTATTCTCTTTTACCGTATAGACGGTTCCTCCCGGTGCTGTGACGCTGTTGATCTGCCGTTGTAACTCCACGGAATTTATGTCCTGTTTCCATGTTTTTCCGCCGTCGGCCGTATAGTAAGCAAACCGGCCACTGACAGTTTTGACGGTCGGTGTGCCACCTCGATTAGTCAATCGCCACAATGTGTCTCGTCGAAGGTATAAGCCCTGCGGGCCTACATGGTCAGACCGAATACGTTCCCACGATCTGCCGGCATCGCTGGTCTTGTAGATGTTGAATAGGGTAGCGACGAAAAGAACGCTGTCTACACTGCCGGCTACGTCCATGGCTTGTCCCCCCGCCGGTGCTTCAAGACGTATCCAATTGGGGTCCTCCGGCATAATCGCGGACCGGTCTGTTTTCGTGCAGGCTGCTACGAGTAGACCGACAATCACCATAAGGAAAAATGATTTCATGCTAGTTAGTGTGATTAATCAGCCACTCATATTGCTGAAGATAAGTAATAAGTACACCTGTATGTAAAACAACGGTATTCGGAAGGTTATAATTGTTCGTAACTAATTACCTATGAAACTTACTTTTGCGAACGGGCTACGGCGTCTGACTGCATATTGAGACTGTATGGTTACGTTTCCGAACGCAAAAATTAATCTGGGGCTGCTGATCACCGAGAAGCGTCCCGACGGCTTTCATAATCTACAATCGTGTTTCTATCCTGTCGGCTGGTCCGATGCGCTTGAGCTGATACCAGCTTCCGAGACGGCGTTCAGCAGTACGGGCTTACCCATTCCCGGCGAGCCCATGCAGAACCTGTGTGTGAAAGCGTATGACTTGCTCCGGCGTGATTTCGACATGCCGCCGGTACATATTCACCTGCAAAAAAACGTACCGATCGGGGCAGGTTTGGGTGGCGGATCGGCCGATGCTGCCTTTACACTCCGGCTGCTCAACGACCGTTTTGCATTGAGTCTATCCGTCGACCAGCTTGAAAACTACGCCCGTCAGCTAGGCAGCGATTGTGCCTTTTTCGTGCAGAATCGACCGGTGTACTGTATCGAGAAAGGCGATGTTTTTCGGGAGATCGACCTGTCGTTATCAGGTTATTATATCGTGCTGGTTTACCCCAATCTGGCTATTTCAACCGCCGAAGCGTATGCCCGTATAAGGCCGCAACAACCCGAACATCCGCTGGCTGATCTGTTGCTGCAACCCATTACGACCTGGCGCAACACGGTTCATAATAATTTTGAAGCGAGTCTGTTTCCCACCTATCCAGTTCTGGCGTCTGTCAAGGAGCAGCTGTACGAAGCCGGTGCAGTGTACGCCAGCATGAGCGGTTCCGGTTCGACTCTCTACGGGATTTTCGATGCGCCCCCAGCCGACCTAAACCAATTCGCCCAATACCGCGTTTGGCAGGGTAAGCTTTAACCCATTTTTGCCTGTCATTGCGCTGGTTCGGTCTGACCGCCGTCCGGCCGACAACTCAACCTTATATAATGAGTAACATGATCACGAAACGGCGTGAGCCGTTCCGCTTTATGGTCTGGTTAGGAATCGCCAGCAGCGTTATGCTGTTTACGATTCTGTTGAGTGCCTATGTCGTGCGACAGGCGGGTCCGGGCTGGGCGCAGATAAAGTTACCCACCGTTTTCCTCATTAGTACCGTCGTCATTATGCTGAGCAGCCTGACGATTCATAATGCCGGACAGGCCTTTCGCCACGAGCGATTTGGCAGTTATCGGACTAATCTCGGAACAACGCTGGTGCTGGGATTGCTGTTTATGATTCTACAGGCGTGGGGCTGGCGGCAGATGATTCGATCGGGGGTAACGCTTGATGCCAACCCGGCCGGGGGCTTCGTGTATATTCTATCGGGTATTCACCTGCTACATATTCTGGTCGGTCTGATTCTGCTGGGTATTGCCCTGACCGAAGCGCTGCGTCGACGGCTTTACGTCGACGCGTTTGTCTACAGCGTGAATCCGCCGAACCAGTTGAAAATCCGCCTGCTGACCCTATACTGGCATTTCGTCGATATTCTCTGGATCGGCCTATTCCTGTTTCTGCTCATTCACCACGGTATCGACCTGCCCCTGTCGCTGTAAGCGCCGTACCGGTTACTCGTCGTCGTTGGCCCGAGAAATCTATTCCGGCAGTAGTGTTGGCGCAGCGCCTTCTTCCGTTATTTGTTTGTGTATTTAGTTTTTAATTGATTCATGAAGAAAAACAAGCTTTGGCTGGGACTGTGTCTGCTAAGCCTGACGGCATCTGCACAAACGCCCCCGGCTTCGACTCCATCAACCAAGTACGATGCGTTAACGCTGTTCAATCCGCTGTTTAACATGCAGCCGGGTACTGAATTTCGGGCTGGTAGTGGCGCACCGGGACCTCGATACTGGCAGAACCGGGCCGATTACCAAATCGGCGTTACGCTCGACGAAGCGCAGAAAACGATCTCGGGTGAGGTAACGATTACCTACAAAAACAACTCGCCGGAATCGCTCAACTATCTCTGGCTGCAACTGGATCAAAATGCGTTTGCCGATACCTCACGAGCAACCAAAACGACACCGATAACGGGTGGTCGCTTCGGTAATCAGGGGTTTGCCGGCGGTGTGTCGCTGAAGAGTGTGCAGATCGAGCAGGGCAAGAATAAGTTTGCGGCCGTTCCCTACACGGTTACCGATACACGAATGCAGGTACGGCTGTCTGAGCCGGTCAAGCCCGGTGGCGATGTGATAAAGGTGAAAATTGCGTACTCGTTCGCTATTCCCGAATACGGCTCCGACCGAATGGGGCAGTTGACACGGAAAGACGGTATCATCTACGAAATCGCGCAGTGGTACCCACGGATGTGCGTGTACGATGACGTGCAGGGCTGGAACGTATTACCTTATCTGGGCGCTGGTGAGTTTTACCTCGACTACGGCGACTACGAATATGCCGTTACAGTGCCCTGGGATCATATCGTGACCGGCTCCGGCGAATTGCTCAATCCGAACGATGTACTGACGAGTGAGGAAGTAAAGCGGTTGGCACAAGCGTCTCGCAGCGACAAAACGGTCATCATTCGGGGTAAGAACGAAGTAACGAACGCCAACACACGGCCCAAGCAGTCGGGTACACTGACGTGGCGCTTTCGTTGCCAGAACACTCGTGACGTAGCCTGGGCTTCGTCGAAAGCGTTTGTCTGGGATGCGGCTCGTATCAACCTACCCAGCGGCAAAACGGCGCTTGCCCAGTCTGTATACCCTGCGGAAAGCGCAACCGATGATTCGTGGAATCGCTCGACAGAATATGTAAAAGGCTGCATTGAGTTTTATTCGAAGTACCTGTACGAGTACTCGTATCCTGTGGCAACCAACGTAGCGGGCGTCGTCGGTGGTATGGAGTATCCCGGTATCGTGTTCTGCGATCACAAAGACAAGAAAGGCTCGCTCTGGAACGTAACGGACCACGAATTTGGCCATAACTGGTTCCCAATGATCGTGGGTAGTAACGAACGGAAGTTTCCGTGGATGGACGAAGGTTTCAACACGTTCATCAACACCCTGTCGACGGCAAACTTCAACAACGGTGAGTACAACAACGAGCGTGGTACCATGCACGATGTGGCACCAGCCCTGTTTTACCCGTCGGAGCCCATCATGACGATTCCTGATGTGCAACAGCCTCGTGCCCTGGGTATTCTGGCGTATTACAAGCCTGGAATGGGACTGAAACTGCTACGCGAATCTATTCTCGGGCCAGAGCGGTTTGACTACGCATTCAGGAAATACGTGGATCGCTGGGCGTTCAAACACCCCATGCCGCAGGATTTCTTCCGTAGTATGGAAAATGCAGCGGGTGAAGATCTGGGCTGGTTCTGGAGAGGCTGGTTCTACGAAACCTGGAAACTGGATCAGGCCGTGAAAGAAGTGCGCTACGTCGATGGATCGGCCAGCAAAGGCGCACTGATTTCGATCGAGAACCTTGACCGACTGGCTATGCCGGTAACCGTTGAGGTTACCGAAGAAAACGGCAAGAAAGGTCGTGTTAACCTGCCGGTTGAAATCTGGCAGCGGGGAGCCACCTGGACGTTCCGCTATGACTCGACATCGCCTGTGAAGTCAGTCGTGCTTGACCCGGACGAAAAACTGCCCGACGTCAACGAGAAAAACAATACCTGGACCGGTAACGCACAATAGGCTGGTTCTACACAAAAAAGGGGTACCTGTCAACAGGTGCCCCTTTTTTGTGTAGGCTTGTTATTACGCTTCGATCAGCATGGCACCATAGGAGTAACCCCCGCCGAAGACCGTGATAACGATGTGTTCGCCTTTTTTGAAGGTGTCCCAATTTTCGGAAAGTGCAATGCCGCAGCCTGCACAACCCGTATTACCGTACCGCTGAATATTGGAGATCAGCTTTTCTTCCGGTAGACCAAGCGTGTTCATCACGTTCCGTGAAATACGTAGGTTTGCCTGGTGAGGCAGCACATAATCGACATCTGCCAGTGTCAGACCGCACCGGTCCAGCACTTGCAGGCTAGCCTTGGGCATGTATTGACAGGCGTTAATGAATACGTCGCGACCAGACGGCATCACGACACCGCCGTCGATTGGTTTCAACACAACCGCCGTTGTTGCTTTTGCCGTGTGGGCCGCGCCCCCCGTCAACAGGGCTTTGATCTCAAAATCACTGTCGCTCTGCCTTTCTTTGGTGATCAGCAGGGCGGCTGCACCGTCGCCCCACAGGTGGCCCGATACGGTATCCCGGTCGTTATTGTACGCTGTGTTGTGTTCGCTGACAATGACCAGGGCTCTTGTCGCTTTGTTCAGGGCAAAATAGCCTTCGACAACTTCGATTGCGTTGATGAGCGACGAACAGGCCGTCGAGATGGATACCACGGGGATATCAGCGATGCCGAGTTCATGCTGGGCTTCGTGGGCTAGCGAAACGATCGTGTCGTACGGGGTATACGTGGCTCCGACGATCAGATCAATGGTCGACAGATCGGTTTTTGCCTGCAACGCCCGAACAACGTCGAGCGTCATCGTATTGGTATTTTCTTCCGGAGCGGCTTTCCGACGTTCTTCGATACCGGTTCGCTCGATAATCCACTCGCTGGACAGTCCGTTGAGTTCGGTGAAGTGTTCGTTACTGATTACCTGCGTTGGCAGATAATGACTGACTGCGTGAATGTACATTCTAGCCAAAATAGGTAAAGCAAAAGCAACCTGATGGGTTTCCAGTCCGAAAGTTAAATCCTTCCGGGAAAGTATGGTATTGCCCATTAGAACAATACTATACTATGTTTGTTTTGTGCTTATTTAACGTTAAAAAGTTATAATTCGGACCTATCTCCTCGCTAAAATCAGCTTATAGAATTGCCGTAGTTTCTGCGCTTCGTGTTCCCAGTTATACCAAGTTTCAACGGCTCGCCGACCGCGTTCACCCATGGCTTTTGCTTCAGCGGGATGGTCGACCAGATACTGTAGCGTCTGCGCCAGTTGTGCAGGGTCGGTAGGGTCGATGCAGAAGCCGCAATCGTGCTTTTCCACAATCGCCTGATACAGGGGAAAGTTTGCGGTAATGACCGGCAGGCCAAGCGCCATATACTCAAATAGTTTGGTCGGGTACGATTCCGTATAATCACCGACCGGTTTAAGCAGCGCCAATCCTGCTGTAGCATGAGCTGCCAGCGGTAACGCGTCAGCCTGTGCGGTATAGCCGTACAGCCGTAGCTTATCCCGCACGCCATTGAAACCGGGTAGCGCATGCATGGTCTCATCATTGAACGTGCGCCTGCCAAACAGATGCATCGTGAATTTGGGAACAGATTTGCTAAACAGGGCCAGCGCATCAACTAAAACATCGAAGGCACGCTCGAAGCTAATCAGACCGATGTAAAAGAACTCCGGTGCGACTCGATCAGGCATGTATGGACGGCGGAACGTATCCAGAAAAGCCAGTGACGGATAGTTGTAACTGACGAGGGCGGGTAGCCGGAGGTGCCTGTACGTATCGAGATAGCCATGTTCGGTGAAAATAAGGTGGAAATGTTGCTGGGCCATCGCGTCGAACCGCATAAACTGACGCACCAGCCAACGTCCCTGCAACCGTATTTTCTGATCGAGCTTGCGGTACAGGTTTTCGTGCACTTCGTAAATGACCGGAATGTCCAATATTCGCTGAATGAGCCGGGCAACGGGTAGCAGCTCCGGGTCGTAGACATGCAGCAGCGACGGGCGTAGCCAAAGTGCGCAAACCAACACGAGCGGATGAACCAGCAGAAAGCGGATGGGTAGTCGCTGGTAGTAGGGGAGCCAGATCGTGCGGGCGTTTGCCGGACCCTGAACGTTCAGCATCACAGGAAGCAAAGCTATCAGTTCGTAATCAGCAGTCAGGCTTGGGATAACCCGGTTGACCAGCCGGGGATCGGTAGGTGGGTGAGCTGTGCTGACGTGAAGAACGCGAATTTTCTTCATGAAACAGGCCTACCGATTGAAACCGTAACTGCGTAGTTCGGCATCGATTTTCTGATTCCAGAATGCCTGTGCTGCCTGATTGATACCATGCTGTGTTTCACGGTCGTACTGCTTCTGTAATTCGTTCATATCCCGAAACGATTCGATAAACTGGTATTGAATCTCGCTGTTGTAATCGGTTAGTGTAAGCCTTTCGGGCGTCAGTTTGCGTTTGAAGCGTTCAGTAATCAGCCGGGCGATATCGAAATGCCGCTGCTCGTGATTGAGCGAGTAGTCGTTCAGCGCCAGGTCCCGCACCCAGGATGAGCTTTTCAGCATGTACGTTTTGATGAGCAGATTCGCCGTAATCGTGCCATTTTCAACAGAACTGCGGCCTTCGTACGAAAAGCTGGTAAAGACTTCTGCTGCATAATGACTCCCCGAGCGGGGGCGGGCTTGGAAATCTGACCAGCTAAGTGGCCGATCCGGGTTGTAGTGAACGGTATCGTCGGTCGTTACACGGGAATCATCGGTAAACACTAGACGCAGTTTGGTTGCCAGTCTTTCGTCACGGTCAATCTCCCGTTTCATGTACTCGTTCAAGCTTCGTAGCGACGCCGTTATGGTCTGGCGAATTGTTTGCTCGACTACCGTTGTTTGCTCCACCGGCCGCGTATACCGGGCACCCCCCTGATAGGTTGTCAGGCGGCTGCTGACCTCTGAATCATCGTCATTCTTCCCGATCAAATCAAACGCAATGGTGGCGGTGAATTGCCCGGAGACCTTATTTCCTATCGCCGATTCGGTTAGCTTGAACTGAACGAGCCGCATGGCGATCGGCCGCAGTTTCCGGTCGTTTCGGAGTGATCGAACCACAAACTCACGAATACCCCCCGTCAGGCCGCCCGCCAGTTCGACCGATTGCGCTGACTGATCGGGTGCCATAACCAGTCGTATCGCGGCATTGCGCTCCGTGCGTTGATCAGTAACCGTACTGATGTAGAAGCCCGCTGGATTGATTGGCAATGCGGTTGGCTGTAGTCGAATCGGATTAGGAGTCGCGCCGGAGAAGAACGTACTGAGCAGCCAGAGAACAGAAAGAAGCGGTCGTGTCATAGCCGGGCTACAAACAAAAAATGCCCACCGAATTTACCATCCGATGGGCATTTTTGCAAGGAGTCAACGACTAGTCGATCAGCATGGCTTTACCGCTAAGAACGTCGCTTTCAACCGTTTTGAATTTGACGTCGCGCTTCACCGAACCGTCGGCATACTGTACACTAACGCGGGCGTTGCGGTCGACTTTCATAACGCGGGTCGGCTCCTGACGGGGAGGCATCGGCGGAGCGCCAGCGCCCATCGCATCGTTCTCAGCCATGCGACGTGCGTACTCTTCCGGACCCGTTGCTAGGTGATCGTCGTCGAAATCCTCCTGATTCGTGTGCAATTCCGGTTGCGGAGCCGGACGTGGGTTCGCCGGTGCCTGACGAATCTCTTCCTGAATGTCGGCTTCCTGCTGGGCCGGAATGTCGGCTTTGGTGAGGAAACTGATCGTATCGAAGTTCACTTTATTCAGGAACCGTTTGAACAGTTCGACCGATTCGAACTTGTAGACCAGCAAGGGGTCTTTCTGCTCGAATACGGCGTTCTGCACCGATTGTTTCAGGTCGTCCATCTCGCGCAGGTGCTCTTTCCATTCCTGGTCGATCACCGACAGCGTTACGGCTTTTTCCATCTCCGTCACCAGATCGCGGCCACCGTTCTCGACGGCTTTGCGCAGGTCAGATACGATCTGTAGTTCGTGCATACCGTCGGTGAACGGAACGACGATATTACGGATCATGTGGCCCTGCTCGTTCAATACCTGTGTCAGTACGGGTAGCGCTTTATCGGCAATGGCCTGATTTTTCTCCTGATACTGAGCTTCTGCCTGGTCGTACAGACTCCGCGTTATGTCAGGCTTTTTCATGCGGTTGAAGTCGCTCTCGGTCAGGTTTATTTCCAGACCGAGCGTCGTCAGCAACTGCAACTTGATCGCTTCGTAGTTGTCTTCCCCGTTGTTGATGGTCTCTTCGATCACATCGTACATCGTGTTGGCGATGTCAAGGGGCAACCGGTCTCCGAAGAGCGCGTTGCGACGGCGCTTGTAAATCGCTTCACGCTGGTAGTTCATCACGTCGTCGTATTCCAGCAGCCGCTTCCGAATGCCGAAGTTGTTTTCCTCGACTTTCTTCTGCGCCCGCTCGATCGACTTGGTGATCATCGAGTGCTGAATGACTTCACCTTCTTCCAGACCCATGCGGTCCATAACCTTTGCAATCCGGTCGGAACCGAACAAGCGCATCAGGCTGTCTTCAAGCGATACAAAGAACTGCGACGTACCGGGGTCGCCCTGACGACCGGCCCGACCACGCAATTGCCGGTCGACCCGCCGTGATTCGTGCCGTTCGGTACCGATGATGGCCAGGCCACCCGCAGCTTTCGACTCCGGTGTCAGCTTGATATCCGTACCCCGGCCGGCCATATTCGTCGCGATCGTCACCGTCCCCGGCTGACCCGCCGACGAAACGATTTCGGCTTCGCGCTGGTGGTACTTCGCGTTCAGGACCTGGTGCTGAACCTTACGAAGGGTCAGCAGGCGGCTCAGCAATTCCGAGTTTTCTACCGACGTCGTACCAACCAGTACGGGCCGGCCTTTATCAACCAGCGACGTGATCTCATCGACTACGGCGTTGTATTTCTCACGTACCGAACGGTATACCTTGTCTTCCTCGTCTTTCCGGCTGATCGACCGATTGGTCGGGATAACCACGACGTCCATTTTGTAGATCTGCCAGAATTCCGATGCTTCCGTTTCCGCAGTACCGGTCATACCCGCCCGCTTATGGTACATCCGGAAATAGTTCTGTAGCGTAACCGTCGCGTAGGTCTGCGTGGCGTCTTCAACTTTAACGTTCTCCTTCGCTTCAACGGCCTGGTGCAAACCATCCGACCACCGACGACCTTCCATGATACGGCCCGTCTGCTCATCCACGATCTTCACCTTTCCGTCCATGATGACGTATTCGGTATCGCGCTCAAACAAACAGTAGGCTTTCAGTAACTGGTTGACCGTGTTGATCCGCTGCGTTTTTACCGCATAATCACGAACGACTGCTTCTTTGTGCAGAATTTTTTCCGGCTCACTGAGATCACCGCTCTTGTCGATGCTGTTCAGGTCGATCGACAAATCGGGTAGGATAAAGAAGTTCGGATCTTCCCCCGAGCCCGTGATGTAGTCGATGCCTTTCTCTGTCAGATCGATGCTATTGTTGCGCTCATCGATTGTGAAGTAGAGGGGCGAATCTGCTTCGGGCATCAGCTTCTGGTTTTCGGCCAGATAAACAGATTCTGTCTTTTGCAGCAGCGCCTTGTTACCCGTTTCGCTGAGGTATTTAATCAGTGGCTTGTGCTTGGGCAGACCCCGGTATGCGCGGAACAGTGAGAGCCCGCCTTCCTTTTCATCGCCCGCTGCAATCTTCTTCTTCGCGTCGTTGAGGTAGTCGTATACCAGTTTCCGTTGTGCTTCGACTACGCGTGCTACGCGAGGCTTTAGCTCAATGTAATCCTGCTCATCGCCACGCGGAACCGGACCACTGATAATAAGCGGTGTCCGGGCGTCATCGATCAGGACGGAGTCGACCTCATCGACCATGGCGTAATGGTGCTTCCGCTGCACAAGTTCACCCGTTTCGCGGGCCATATTGTCGCGCAGATAGTCGAAACCGAATTCGTTGTTCGTGCCGTACGTGATGTCGGCCAGATAGGCCTGTTTCCGTTGTGGCGAGTTGGGCTGGTGCTTATCGATACAATCGACGCGCATACCATGAAACTCGAACAGCGGAGCCATCCACTCCGAGTCACGCTTGGCAAGGTAGTCGTTGACCGTTACGATATGAACACCCCGGCCGGCCAGCCCATTCAGAAAAGCGGGGAACGTCGCCACCAGCGTTTTACCTTCACCAGTCGCCATCTCGGCAATCTTACCCTGGTGCAGCACAACACCACCGATGATCTGAACATCGTAGTGCACCATATCCCACTTAATCGGGCTACCGGCTGCATCCCACTGGTTGGCCCAGTGCGCCAGCTCACCATCGATCACGACGTTTCGCTTGCGCGACGCAATTTCCCGGTCGAAGTCGTTGGCCGTAACCGTTAGCTGCTCGTTGGTGGAATACCGGCGTGCCGTTTCTTTCACTACGGCAAAGGCGCGGGGCAAAATCGCCATCAATACCTGTTCCAGTTCGGTATTTCGGTCGGCTTCGAGTTTGTCGATCTGATTAAACAGCCGTTCTTTCTCGTTTACATCGACTTCTGGGTGAGCAGCCTGCTCAGTAAGGTCGGCCAGTTGGTTGTCAATACCAGCCAGTTCATCAGCAATCTGCGCTTTCAGATCGGCTGATAGCTGACGCAGCTCGTCATTAGAAAGGTCTTTGAGCCGGACAAATTCGGCATTGACCTTCTCAACGTAGGGGAGTAGTTCTTTGATGTCCCGCTGCGACTTAGTACCAAAGAATTTGGCGATCAGGTTGATCATCTAGTTTGAGTCGTTAGTCAAAAAGTCAGTTTCCAGTACGACTATGTCGTACACTCCAGAACACGTAAAAGAGCAGATAAGAGCCTTTTACAGCGTCTGATTGTCAATTAATTTTCACGCAAAAGTAGTGGATTAAGCCCGTACTACCGCAAAATCACCTGCCAGCCGCTCATACCTTATCGTATGACTAGCACGTTTCGAGTGTAATGCATTACTTTTGCAAATCAATTTTAGGCCCAACGGCCACTGTTCATGTTCACTACAGACAAATTGTCATTCTCTACACTTTTTGTCCAATATCTCTGGATTGCGCTTACTTGCTTAGTACTTAGTTCGGTCACAAACGTATATGCGCAGCAGAAAGCGACCTCACGAGCCGATCAATTAACTGACGAGCAGGTTGAGGCATTTTATCGCCGGGCGGAGTCCAGCGGAATGAATGAGTTTCAGATTGAGCAGGCGGCTATGTCTCAGGGCTACACGCTTGACGATATTGCCAAGATGCGAAAGCGGATCAATACCATCCGTTCGCAAGGCAGCCGTCCGACCAGTCAAACCGGAATTAATGGTGGTGGACAGTCAGGGGCATCAACTGGACGAACCTTGCCAACTGATCTCTCACGACGCGATTCACTGGATGTTGCACGGCTACGTGATACCACAAAACGACTAAAGGTGTTTGGCGCATCGTTGTTCGAAAACGCCAGTCTGTCTTTTGAGCCAAATCTTCGTATTGCGACTCCGCGCAACTACGTTGTCGGACCTGACGACGAAATTAGCATTGATATTGCTGGGGCGGCATCGGACAATTTTCAACTAAAAGTCTCGCCGGAAGGAACGGTCAAGGTTCCGAACGTGACACCGATTTACGTAGCCGGTCTCAGTATAGAACAGGCTGAGCAGCGTATTATCGCCCGGCTTCGTAAAGCAGGGTACCAAGGGCTGGGTGTACCGGGAAGTGGTACAACGGCTAATGTGGCGCTGACGAATATCCGGAGTATCCGGGTTACGCTCGTCGGCGAAGTTGTCCGGCCTGGTACGTATACGATCTCGTCGCTTGGCTCAGCGTTCAATGCCCTCTATTTGGCTGGTGGTCCAAATCCGGAAACAGGATCATTCCGCAAAATCAGTGTGATTCGGGGCAACCGCGTTGTTCGCACTATCGATCTGTATGACTTTATCCTCCGGGCTGATCAGCGCGATAACATTCGGTTACAGGATCAGGACGTCATTCGCGTCGCCGATTATGATACGCATGTAACAATGACCGGCGAGGTTCGACGACCCGCTATTTTCGAGGTCTTACCCGGCGAAACGTTGAAAACGGTTCTGGGCTTTGCGGGCGGATTTTCGGACGAAGCCTACCGAGCATCGATTACATTACGTCGGAATACCACACGTGAGCGGCAGATCATCACCATCACGGAGGAGCAGATTGCGCAGTTTGTTCCCAAGCCAGGGGATCGATACGTAGTCGGTAAGATTTTGGAACGGTATGAAAATCGTGTACAGATTGCCGGCGCAGTTATGCGGCCAGGTGATTATGCACTTGAACCTGGTTTGGAAACTGTAAAGCAACTCATCCGCCGGGCCGATGGTCTTCAGAAAGATGCGTTCATGAACCGCGCCATTATTATTCGTGAACGGCCGGATCTGGATATCGAAAGTATTTCTTTTGATCTGGGCAAACTGATGCGGGGAGAGGAGAACGATATACCGCTTCTTCGTCAGGACAGCGTTTCCATTCTGTCAATCCGTGATTTACGGGAACGTTATTACGTCACGATCGAAGGCGCCATCAACAAACCGGATACGATCAATTTTATCAGCAACATGGGCATTGGTGATTTGATCGCTCAAGCTGGTGGTTTTCAAGAAGGTGCCAAGCCGAATTTAATCGAAGTAGCGCGTCGTATACGTAGCGATTCAGCGGGTGTTCGCAATGTCACGTTAGAAAAATATCAGTTTGCTATTGATCCGAACTTAAGAATCATTCCCGGTAGTCCGGCGGCAACCTTCAAGCTGGAACCGTTTGACATCGTTTACGTTCGAACGTCAGCGAATTATGAAGCGCAGCGGCAGGTCAATATATATGGTGAAGTCATGCAACCCGGTAATTATGCTATTGTGACACGACGTGAGCGAATCTCCGATCTGATTCGGCGGGCAGGCGGTCTGAGACTAGAAGCTTATCTGTCAGGAGCACAATATATTCGTAATGGTGAAATAATCGGTAACGACCTGCAAGCCATATTAAGCGATAGCACAGCTGAGAGTAATTTACTTCTCAAAGGGGGGGACACTTTATATATTCCTCGTCGCTCTGAAACTGTGGATATACAAGGTGCGGTACTAAACCCATCGGTCACCAGCTACAAAAGTAGTTACGACTTTAACGATTATATAAGCGAAGCAGGGGGCGTAACAGATAACGCTCGTAGGGGTAAAGCATACGTTATTTATCCGAATGGGAGAAAGGATCGTACACAACATTTTCTCTTTTTCCAATCAAGGCCAAAAGTTGAGCCGGGTTCTACAGTTGTAGTTCCATTCAAGCCATTTGATCAAAATAAGATAAGCCCAGCTGAACGGATAGGTATACTATCTTTATTTACAACCGTGTCGATTGCATTAGCTAACCTATTACTTCGGTAATATGTCTGTGACTGAAAACTATCAGCCTAAACAAGAAGACATAATTGAAATTCGTGTGTCGGACATTGCCTATTTTTTTCGAGAGAATCGCCTAAGAATAATCATTAGCGGCATGATTGGCCTTATTATTGGCGCTATATACGCTTTTTCTAAGCCAAACGTATATACGGCACATGTTTCTGTTATGCCGGAAATACAATCAAGAGGTTCAGGTGGTATGAGTGGACTGGGGTCGCTAGCTGGATTGGCGGGGATAAATTTGGATAATATAAGTCAGGATGCTATTCGCCCTGACATATACCCTACAATATTACAAGGTGTACCGTTTGGATTACAATTAATGCAGCAACCAGTATATTCAGCTCAACTCAACAAGCAGCTACCACTAGAATCTTACATAAATGAGATGGGTAAAGGGCGATGGAGTGGGTTTTTGGGCGATAAAAATAAACCTCATATTGAAAAAAATATAAAAAAACCTGTAGAAGCTCAAATAGTCGAATTGACAAAAGAACAGAATGATTTAGTGAAGAATATCCTGGCCGACGTAGTTACAACATATGATAAAAAGACGGGTATTCTAACTATATCTGCTACAGAACGGGAGGCAACAGTCGCGGCTGCTGTCGCTCAACGCTCACTAGAATATTTAACGGGTTATATTACCAGCTATCGTACAGAAAAGTCGAATCGTCAAGTCAGGTTTCTCGAACAACAGGTTGCAGAAGCAAAAAAGCGATATCAAACTTCCGAGTATACGTTGTCAAATTATCGAGACAATAATCGTAGTATTTATACGAATACCGCTAAAATAGAAGAGCAACGTTTACAAGCTGATTATTTATTGACGCAGTCAGTATTCAATGAGTTATCGAAGCAACTCGAGCAAGCTAAAATCAAAGTTCAAGAAGAAACTCCCGTCTTTAAAACACTTGAACCGCCAATTGTACCTCTTAAGAAAAGTGGCCCCAAACGCACTGTTACAATGCTTTCCTTTGCAATATGTAGTGTTATAATAGTATTGGGTGTCAAACTAATGAAAACCTTTGTACAATATAACTTGTCAAAGCAAGTATGAAGAAAGCATTAATTTGTGGAGTATCGGGGCAGGATGGAGCATACCTGGCTAAACTACTTCTAGAAAAAGGGTATGAAGTTTATGGTGGCTCACGAGACGCACAGATGTCTTCGTTCAAGAATTTAGTATCATTGGGTATTCGTGATCACATCAAGCTTGTATCAATTAATATAAACGATTTTCGGTCAGTACTACAAACGGTCTTGAAAATTAAACCAGACGAGTTGTATAATCTGGCAGGCCAGAGCTCAGTAAGTCTGTCTTTTGATCAACCCGTTGAAACGCTAGAAAGTATTAGTGCTGGCACGCTCAATCTACTTGAAGCAATACGTTTCAGCGAACTACCAATTCGTTTTTACAATGCAGGTTCAAGCGAATGCTTTGGAGATACGGGGACTACAGCCGCTGACGAAAATACACCATTCCATCCCAGGAGTCCGTATGGAGTGGCGAAAGCAGCTGCGTTTTGGCAAGTAGCAAACTATCGGGAAGCTTATCAATTGTATGCCAGTACAGGAATTTTATTCAATCATGAATCCCCCTTAAGACCTAAGCGATTTGTAACACAGAAAATAGTTTCGACTGCTTGTGCTTTAGCTAATGGTAATAGTGAATCACTTACACTGGGAAATATTGAAATAGCTCGTGATTGGGGATGGGCACCTGATTATGTCGAAGCTATGTGGCTAATGCTTCAACAGAGTAATCCTGAAGATTACGTGATTGCGACAGGGCAAACGCACCAACTAAAAGATTTTATTAAAGTGGTTTTTGAGACAGTTGGTTTAAAATGGGAAGAGCATGTTCGTATAGACACGTCTCTTTTTCGTCCTACTGACATAGCGATTGGATATGCAAATCCATCTAAAGCACGAACACAATTAGGATGGCTAGCAAATTACAAAATGGAAGATATTGCTAGACAAATGGTGAAGGAGTGGCGAGTGTAATATATAATTTTCTGTAATATGTGGAAAGTAATAGCAAATATTGGATGGATATTTTTCGATAGGGTCTTCCGTTTGATTGTTGGGGTGCTTGTGAGTGTTTGGGTTGCTCGCTATCTGGGTCCTAGCGAATTTGGTATTCTAAATTACGCTATGCTTTTCCCAACTGTTTTGATGTCATTGGCTGGTTTCGGTTTGACTAATATATTGTTAATAGATTTTGTAGCAGCTAATAATGATCTTGAAAAACAGCATCGTTTAACTCAACTGGGATTATTTATCAAGCTGATGTTTGGTTCCTTAGCTTACGTAATTAGTTGTAGTCTTAACTATATTTTAAATAAAGATAATCCAGTACTATTTCAACTAATTAATTTAACTGGAGTTATTTTGATACTACAAAGCTCGGATATAATAGATACTTATTTTCAGTCCCAAACAAAAGCTAAATTATCAATTGTAGTTAAGTTAATTGCTTTCGGATTAGCCTCTTTGTTACGTATATACGCACTAAAAAATGATAAAAAAATAAACTTTCTAGTTGTTATCAATATAATTGAATCGTTGTTGGTATATGTGCTTTCTCTAATGGTGTATCAACAAAAAATTAGTTCATTATTCTCAAATATTAGCCAGGCTGTTAATTTAAAACTAATTAAACAGATGATACAGACAGCATGGCCAATAATGATTACTGAGTTCTTTGTATTTGTATACATGAGGGTAGATCAGTTTATGATAGAAGAGTTGTCAACCAACCGTGAGTTAGGACTGTATGGCGCGGCATTACGCTTGTCGGAAGCATGGTACTTTATAGCAGGAGCTATCACTACATCATTTTATCCTAAAATAGCGGAGTATTGGTTAATAAACAGAGAGAAGTTTTATAACCAATATCAATCGCTACTTAATATCTTAACATATATGAGTATAGGGCTATCCATTTTTGTTAGTGTTTCTGCAAATAGGCTGATAGAGGTATTGTATGGTCCTGATTTTCAACAAGCAGGCTCTATATTAAGCGTGCATATTTGGGCTGGCGTTTTTGTCTTCATAGGTGTCGGTACTAACAATCTTATGATAGTAAACAATTTGCAAAAATTTGTTCTCATTAAAACGATTACTGGGGCTCTTCTAAATGTTCTATTGAACTTTTGGCTTATTCCTTTATATGGTGCTATGGGAGCATCTATCGCAACGTTTATTTCTTACGGATTTCAGGCATATTTACTGAACTACTTTTTAAAGGAAGCTCGACCCATATTTAACTTGCAATCGCAATCATTTATTAATTTTATTACTTTAAAACGGCCAATAATGGCTAAATTTAATTTCAAACAACTATAATAAGAGTTTAATATGCTTTTTAGACAACTTTCATTTCTCTACGCGCTTCAATTTTATTTTTTTAAAGTTGTACGTCGCTTTGTAAATGAATATTCGCATGTATCATATTCACAGATGGGCGAAGATGTACTTATTCAAAATGTACTCAAAAAAGTCAATAATGGCTTTTACGTGGAAATAGGTAGTAACGAGCCGATTCAACATTCTAACACGTTTGGTTATTATTTACAAGGGTGGCGTGGAATTACGGTTGATGCTAATCCGAAAATGGTAGAATTACATAAAAAAATCAGGCCGAAAGATATAGCAATATGGACGGCTATTTCTGATAAAGAAGAAGAAGTAGTATTCTACGAATTTGATATGGATGAAATAAGTACAATAAACGAGAATTTTTATTTGAAAGAGAAGGATAAGCAGAAGATAGTTAGACAAACTACTATAAAAACTCGTACTCTTGATTCTATACTTGATGAATACCTGCCAAAGCAAACAAACATTGACCTGCTTTCAATTGATGTAGAAGGCCATGATTTTCAGGTCCTGCAATCAATCAATTTAGATAAGTATAGGCCAAAACTAGTTGTAATTGAAATGCATGGTTTTGAACTTTCGAATCCATTGAATAGTAAAATATATGTCTGGATGATTAAGAAGAATTATCATCTAATAGGTTATGCAATATGGAACGGATATTTTGTTGCTAACGAGTTTTTGTATGACTAGATAGACAAACAAATGGACGAAGAATTTAATACACCAGTTCTGCTAATTCTGTTTAATCGTCCCGGGCATGCTCGGCGAGTGTTGAATCGTATTAGAGAAAGAAAAGTACGTAATTTATATGTGGCTGTTGACGGACCGAGAATAAACAATATAGATGACAAAAATAATGTGGAAGAATGTATTAAACTGTCGGACGAAATAGATTGGCCATGCGTAGTAACAAAATTAGTCCGAGAACGAAACTTAGGCTGTAGATCGGCAGTTAGTTCAGCAATTGACTGGTTTTTTAGTAAAGTAGAAGAAGGTATAATACTTGAGGATGATTGCTTGCCAGATTTGTCTTTCTTCGCTTTTTGTCATGAATTACTTGGGGTATATGTCAATGAGCCCAAAGTCATGCATATAGCCGGAGCAAATATTTATAAAAAGCAGGTATGGTCAGATAGTACGTATTTTTTCTCTAATATACCGCATATTTGGGGATGGGCAACTTGGCGGAGAGCTTGGAAACTCTATGATGTAAACATGCATGATTATCATCAGTTTAGAGATTCAGGCATAATAGAAAAGATAGTGAATAATCCCCAATCAGTAAAGTACTGGTACAATGAATTCAATGGTACATATCTAGGTAAGATAGATACTTGGGACTATCAGTGGGTATACACTATATGGAAAAATCAAGGTTTGTGCATAATACCAAACCAAAATCTAATTACCAATATTGGATTCGATGAACATGGTACACACACAGTGGTTGATTCAGACATTGCAAATCTACCGACTGTAGCGATAAATGTTAAAACAATAAAACATCCTGAAATACTTGAGATTAACAAAGATGCGGTAAAATATGCTTTTGCAAATCTTTACCAACTGCCTTCTTGGTGGAAGACTAAAATTTCTAATTTAAAAAGACGTCTTTTTTAGAAATAATACAGGCAATATTTTGTTTGTATAAAAATGACACAGCTATGTTATGTAAAATATGTTCGGCAGAAAGCAAATTTTATTTGCTGACTAAAGTGTTGGGTAAGTATGATGTAAAATATTATAAATGCTCATCTTGTCAGCACATACAAACAGAGGAGCCATATTGGTTAGATGAGTCATATTCTAACGCAATAACTAAGTTAGATATTGGTTTAATTACGCGTAACGAGTTAATGACACCAGTTGTAAAGGCTGTGATAAGCAAGTGGTATGATCCAAATGCGCTTTTTATAGATTATGGGGGTGGGTATGGCATGCTAGTTCGAATGATGCGTGATCGAGGTTTTAATTTTTACCGGCAAGATATTTATTGTGATAATTTGTATGCAGAAAATTTCGATATCACCGATGTTTCTCCATTTAAAGCTGAGTTGCTAACTGCGTTTGAAGTTTTTGAACATCTAAAGAATCCAGTCGAAGAGATACAGAAAATGTTAGCATTGAGCGATAACATACTTTTTACAACATCAGTACAGCCAAACAGCAATGTTACACCTGAGTCTTGGTGGTATTTTATTCCAGAAACTGGTCAACATGTTGCTTTGTACAGCCGTGATTCATTACAGTATTTAGCTGATAAGTTTAACCTTAACTATTATTGGAATGAGCATAATGTTCATTTGTTTACCAACAAAAAGATTAATTCAAAACTTTTTAGGCTAATCACCAGCCCTCGCTTTGTACGTTGGTATAATAAATTTATTAGTAAACGAGAAGCTCTGCTTGATAAAGATTTTATATTAATTAGAAATAAACTAAATGCGAATATAGTAGTAAAGAGTATTTAGTATACAAATCCTATAATAAAGTTTTAATGAAAGTTTTTTTCGATCATCAGACATTTTCTATTCAAAAATTTGGCGGTATATCACGCTATAATGTTGAGTTGATAAGTGGAGTAAATAAGGGTATCAATGATACAGCCTATTTACCAATATTGCTATCTGATAATGTATATCTTAACAAACTAAATCAGTATAATGTGAATCTGCTACCAAAAAATAATTTTTATAAAAAGGCGCAGATAGTTTATAAGATCAACAAATTATATAGTGTTGCTCATTTAGTTAAGAAAGGATTTGACTTGTTTCATCCAACATATTATGATCCCTATTTTCTGCCATATCTTAAAGGGAAACCTTTTGTATTAACAATTCATGACATGATTCATGAACGTTTTGTTGAGCAGTTTCCAGAGCTTGATAATAAAAATTCAGCTATAGAGAAAAAACAAGTGTTAGCTGAAAAAGCAGATAGGATTATTACTGTGTCTAACAGTACTAAACTTGACGTTGTAAACATGTTAGGAGTGAAGCCTGAAAAAGTTCATGTTATATACTCAGCTGGATCTTTTAATCCTGTATGGACTACTACTAAAGGGCGTTTTGTTGAGGAGCCATATTTATTATTTGTTGGTCGCCGGGAACGATACAAGAATTTTGAGGGATTGTTAAATGCGATTCGCCATATTCTAGAAAAATATAAAATAAAGTTAGTGTGTGCGGGAGGGGGTGAATTTACAGCACAGGAAAATAAAATAATTGATTCATTTAGATTAAGTCAATTAGTAAATCAAATTTCAATTAACGATAAGCTATTATCAATATTATATAATCAGGCTATAGCCTTTATTTTTCCATCATTATATGAAGGTTTTGGTATTCCTGTTTTAGAAGCGTTTGCAAGTGATTGTCCATGTATTGTCAGTAACCAAAGTTCACTGCCTGAAGTAGGAGGTGATGCTGTTGTATATATAAATCCTTTTTCACGTGAATCTATAGTCGACGCTGTAGAAAAAATTATATGTAGCTCACAACTTAGGCAGGATCTTATAGAAAAAGGTCGAGTGCAGTTGGCTAAATTCTCGTGGGACAAAACTGTAAAAGAGACTGTTGATCTGTATCGCACTTTACTATAAACCAGGTTAAGTGTAAAAGTGTGTAGTTATGAGAGAAAGGTTATATTATCTAGATGTAGTTCGTGGCATAGCAGCAGTAGTGGTTGCATGTTTGTATCACTATGTGCATTTCTCAAGTATGATACAACCGAACTCCAGTGGGAGTGTTCCTCCATTTTTTGCTATACAACCCTTTAACTTTCTTTTTTCTAGAGGAGAGTTGATGGTAGATGTTTTTTTTGTTCTATCAGGAATTGTTTTTTCCTATACCTATCAGGAACCTTTACAAAAAAGTCAAGTTGATCAATTCGATTTCTTTGTAAAAAGATTTTCCAGATTATATCCAGTTCATTTTTTAACTCTAATAATTACCACATGTATTATATCATTATTTTATTATAATTTTAAGACTTATCCTATTTATTCCAATAATGACCTGTATCATTTCTTTTTAAACCTTCTTTTTCTACAAAGAGGATACGCTGATTTTGGCTATTCTTTCAATGGACCCTCCTGGTCTTTATCTGTAGAAGTGCTAATGTATGTTCTTTTCTTTGTTCAAATGAGATATTTTAGACACTATATATTAATATCAATTATCTTGGCCTGCTTAGGATTGCTCATATTCCGTTTTGCGCCAGTTTATTTTCCCTTTTTATTTAATATAGACGTCAGTAGGGGATTAATGGGCTTCTTTAGTGGAAGTTTACTTTATAATGTTTTTTTGAAGAATTACGATGTATTCAAAAAAAAGCAAATTTTTTTAGTTTTACTGTTTTTGTCTTATTTTTTTTATCTAGTATACTTGCATAATTTCATAGCTGTACCACTGAATATACAAGTTATCGTTATTATGGTCATATGTGTACCAATACTTCATCATAATGATTGGATTCGTACTCATTCTAATGTGCGTATACTAGTTTCATTGGGTGATATTTCATTGGCTGTTTACATGATTCACGTGCCAATACAAATGATTATCATTTTTTATTATAGATTTACACATGACGTAATACCGTTCGATAGTGCCATATTTCTTATGACTTATAGCTTATCTGTGATACTGTCAGGATACTTACTGCATTACTATTTTGAAAAGCCTGGGCAAATTTGGTTACGACGAGCGTTTGTATTTAATAAATAGTACTTAATAAATATTAATCTCCTGTTTCCAATATTATTGTAGGAAAACGTTGACAATGTAGAATGGTTTAATCTTTATAACGTGTTTTAGATTTGTTATAGCTTCGTGAATTAGTCTGCGAAGAAAGCAACTTCTTTCTTTCGGAAGAAACAACGAATACGTTTTCGATCTGCCTGCAAAAAATCAACTTCATTCATCACCGCAGTCTGAAGCTATTCCAGATCGATAAAAACTCGATTCTTCAGTGATCGCTTTAGTTGACTCCATACCAGCTCGACGGCATTGAGCACGGGACTGTAAGCGGGCAACCGGTCCAGATGAATGCGGCCAGGTCGGCTGTGGAGCCAGTCTTTGACTGCTTGAGACCGGTGAATAGCCGCCCCATCCCAGATTACCAGCATGTTTTGACGGCGATACTGCCAGTAAAGCTTGCTCAAGAACCAGCAGATATCCTCACTGGTAAATGGCTGATCCTGCCCCGCCAGATACAACCGACCCGTTGGAGAAACAGCAGCAATCAGGCTGAGATGGGCCCGTCCCGCTTGTTCCAACAGCAGCGGTGTTTGACCACGGGGTGCCCAGCTGCGGGCTACAAAGGGCAAAAGATAGCAAGCTGATTCGTCTACATACAGAACCATACGTCCCTCAGTCTGCGCTTTTTTGGAGCGCGGGTAGTCGCTCAGCTTGCCAGTTGGCTACAGCTTGTGGATCTTGCTGGTGGGCTTGCCGAGCTGGTTTCTGGCGGCTCCAGCCCACTTTCTTAAGCAGTCGTCCAACTTGGGAAGGGTCATAGCTGATGCCGAAGAGTTTGATAATCACCTCATTAATGCGTGGCCGGGTCCAGACTTGGCCCGAAAAGCCGTGCTGCTCAGCGCCCTTGGCCAGTTCTCTCGTCAATTGATCGAGTTGCTCCGCTGTCAGTCGGGATGGGGCTCCGGTTCGTTTACCAGTCGTCAGGCCCGCATCGCCTTGCTCACGGTGGGTTTTCAGGGTTTGGCTGACCCATCCCTCGGTCAAGCCAAAGGCCCGGGCAATGTCAGCTTGTTTCCAGCTCGCCTGTTTGAGTTCGACGCACCGCCGGCGTAGCGCTTCGTAGTCTGCCTGTTTGTATGTAGCCACTAAACACAGGATAAAAGTGGAATCAGGTCATTGATGGGACGTTGATTCAGGCAGCGATCCCGTAACTCATCCAGGCCGTGTCGAAATAAACTATACACCTGACGACTGATAGAATCAACTACCCGACTAGGAATGAGTATGCCTTTATCGAGGAGCCAGAGGCCCGTTTCAATCGCCCAAATCAGACTCATCGACAAGATAAACAACAAAGTCCGTAGACACTGGTGTTGCTGCACTCGGCATTCCTCCAAATCGAATCCCCGCGATCTGTACGCTCTAAACAAGGTTTCGATCCCCAACGCTGAGCGTAGAGACGGGCGATGTGGGACAAATAGGTCAGGGAGTAAACAATCAGAAAGTCCCCATCTGCCAATTGTTTGCCAGCCAGATATAGATTGGCTTTGTATAGACGACGAGGTTTGCGGAACAGCCGCCATTGCGGATAATCAAACAAAACTGATACCCGTTGGCGTTTTCCTTATGGCGTCAGTATCTGAGCGTTTGCTCGAATCCGAATGACCGGAATCAGCCCACATGTGCGAAATTCGGGGCCAATAAATTCGCGGTCAGCCGTAATATAGATTCTCTGTTTGTCACTTATTTGTAGTCATTTAGTGCACATCCTGGGTGATTGACCTCCCCCCAAATACTGGACCGCTCAGCGATTGAGGATCGGACGGTCATTTGTTCTCTTTTCACTGCCCTTTCCGACCTCATCAGGCGTTA
>NZ_PVTE01000034.1 GCF_003002825.1 Spirosoma oryzae
GAGGCCGAAAGCGTGTCATCTGACTGAATTCACTCATTTTGTTGGGGGTTGTGTCACCAAATTTACTCGTTTTCAAAACCCCTACAAGATTAGCCCTGAAGGGGGTCGGGGGGTAAACAGGCTAGAACTTAACAGCCCTGCCCTAAAGGACGGTCGGCCGCTGCCGGACTTTATTCACACGTAGACAAAGTCCTCTTTAGGTGATTTAGGGGTTATCAATCATACGTTATGCGATTCAGGACCAACAGAAAACGGGTAACCAAACTACCTATAGAAGCCGTATACTACCGCAATTTACTAGTCAATCGGTCAATTAAGTTGATTATTTTCGGTATGTACCTGGCTGATCAAAAATGACGTACAAAGGCCTTCACGTCAGTTGATTTCATCACGGCTGGTTTTCCTGTTCACGCCCGCCTTCGAAGTTGGATGGTGGTTCCGGGCCGAGTGTGTCACTCAGAATCAGACCAATAACGCCGGCTGCCAGCAGGCCCAGCAGCATCAGCGGACCGAGACTGCTGATAAAGCCGAGTCCGGTAAACGCGATGCCCAGCCCAAACCGGACAACAACACCGCGCCTGAAACTGGGGTGCGATGATCCGGCAATCCATGTCGTCAGGCTGATGCTGGCCTGTATCAGGAAGTAAGCGCCCAGTGCGCCGGCCATAAACCACTGCGCCGACTGGGACAGGTCTAAAGTCTCGACGTTTTTAACGGCCATCTGCATGCCAACGCCGACCATCGTCAGGGCCATCGTTAGCGGCAGGTGCAGGTACAGCCAGAAGCGATACGGTACACTCGAACCGCCTTTCTCCACTTGTCGCACAGCCTCGTCGTCGACCCGGTCGAAGTAAGCCCACCAGATACCGATGATGATAATGGCGCACAGGACGGTGGCGCTCACGGCTTTTACCGTAAGGCCGTGGTCGATCATGGCGTTGACGATGCTGGTAACCGATTGACCCAGCACAAGCAGCGTGAACAGGCCATACCGTTCGGGTAAGTGGCGGACGTCGGGCGGGAATTTGTTATGCTCGTCCTTATTTGTGATGACGAGGGGCGTTGTCAGCTCGATCAGTAAACCGACCGCCCACAGCCAGTATCGATACGGTACCGGCGCGAATACCGATGCGACCCACAGGATGATCGACGCACCGAAACCCAGCGCGATTCGCTGAATGAAAGGTCGGGTGTCGGGCAGGTAGTACCAGACCCGGCTGTATTCGATGAGCAATGTAAAGCGAGTGACGGAATACGTGATCGCGAACACCTTCGAGAGTACGGCCGACTCTACCGAACGGGGAATGGTCGTGGCCAGAATAATCAGGGCAATCAGTTGAACACTGGCCAGCGCCCGGTGAACAACGTCCTGTTCGTTGTCGAACCGGGTCGAATAATTGGTTTCGCCGTTCCAGAGCCACCAGACCGGGACATAGATCAGCACAAACTCCAGAAAAGACATATCGCTGTCATCGGCCAGTAACCGTCCGGCCAGTTGGGCGATGATCGCGGTAAAAACCAGATCGTTCAATAACTCGGGCCAGGTAGTCTGACGATGGCCCTGCTCGCGGCTACTCCGGAGGGTAGGGGTGCCGAAGCTGTTGTTGGATGGCATAGGCAGGGCTCATTACAGCGTCTGTCACACGATGAATCGTGTCGATAAAACTCTTCGGTACCCTATATCAACCAGTTCCACCAGGGATGGTTGCCGTAGTCTGTTGCGCTGGTTGTATTTTAGGGCCGAATTATCTGTTCCAAAAACCGAATGAAACACCTTTTTTGTACTGCCTTCTTCATCAGCTTATGGAGTCCGTTGGTGCAGGCACAATCCGCCCCGACACCACCGGGCTATCAGGACCACGCGCAACTGTCGGCCCGTTTAAAGACATTGGCCAGCCGTTCGGGTAATGCCGCCACCGTCGAGTCGATCGGCAAATCGCTCAGTGGGAAGGATATCTGGCTGCTCACGCTTGGTCGTGGTAAGGCAACCGCCAAGCCAGCCTTGTTACTCGTCGCCGGAATCGACGGTAGTCATCTCGCCGGTACGGAGATGGCTGTCGAACTGGCGGAAAAATTGCTGAGCAGTACCAGCGACAGTATTCGCCGGGTACTCGACACGAAAACCATTTACGTGCTTCCCCTCGTCAGTCCCGACGCCCAGGCCCAGGCATTCGCCAAACTTCGCTTCGAGCGCACCGGCAACGCCCGCGACACCGACGATGACCGCGACGGACGCCTGAATGAAGACCCGTTCGACGATCTGAACCGCGACGGACAAATCACGCAGGTACGTATCGAAGACCCAACCGGTCAGTACGTGCCGAGCAAAGACGACGCGCGTGTACTGGTCAAAGCCGATCCGGCGAAGGGCGAAACCGGGCGCTATCTTGTTTTGTCGGAAGGCGTGGACGCCGATAAAGACGGGCAGTTTAACGAAGATGGTGAGGGTGGCGTTGCCCCCGACAAAAACTTCACGTTCGACTACCCGTTCTTTACCCCCGGCTCGGGCGAAATGCCGGTCTCGGAACCGGAAAACCGGGCGCTGCTCGATTTCCTGGCGAAGTCGCCGAACGTATACGCCGTCCTGACGTTCGGACCGTACAACAACCTGAGTGAAGCGCCGAAGTTCGATCGCTCGAAAACGGCGAAGCGTATCATTACGGGTTTGCTGGAAAAAGATGCTACTGTGGGCGAGCAGGTGTCGAAACTCTACAACGCCCAGACGAGCCTGAAAGATGCCCCCGCTCAGCCCGCGACGAAGGGCAACTTCGCCCAGACGGCCTACTACCACCACGGTCGGTTTAGCTTCTCGACACCCGGCTGGTGGGCACCCAAAGCGGTTTCGGCTCCGCCCGCCCGTCGCGACAGTAGCAACACGTCTACCAAGCCCGGACTGGCTGTGAAAGGTGGCGACGACAACGAAGACGTGCGTTTTCTGAAATGGGCCGACGCCAATGGACTTACCAACGTTTATGTCAACTGGACACCCGTTGACCACCCAGACTTTCCGGGTCGTAAAGCCGAGGTAGGCGGTCTGGTCCCATTCGCCAGACAAAATCCGCCCGTTCGGTTTCTGGCCGACAACGTACAGAAGCACGTACAGTTCATGACGGCACTGGCCGGCCGGATGCCGCAGATCGAGATCGTCAACGTGCGCAGCGAATCACTGGGTAGCAACCTGCATCGGATCACGGCGCAGGTCGTCAACCGGGGGCTGCTGCCAACGGGTAGCGACATGGGTGATCGGGTACGCTGGGTACCGAAAATGAAAGTCGAACTGAAACTGGCGGATAAACAAAGCGTCGTATCGGGTCGGCGGATCATGCTGCGTGGACCGATGGCAGCGGGCGAAACGATGGACGTCACGTTCCTCGTCAGCGGTTCCGGGCGCGTAACGCTCGAAGCCGGCAACGCCATGACCGGTATCAACCAACAGGAAATCAATCTGAAGTAAGGTTTTCGGTTTACAGTATACGGTTTTCAGTTTGTTGTGCAATAGTGCCCGCAAACCGTAGCCCAGACGTCCACGTCTGGTAGCCGCGCCAGCGGCTAAAAAAGCTACCGCTAAAATCAGTTAGCCTTACGGCTACCAGACGTGGACGTCTGGGCTACACACACTATGAAACACATACTCCTCATAACATTCAGTCTATTTGCGCTGACGGCCGTTGCGCAGAAGCAACCCGCCAAAACCGACGATCCCGGTGGTCTGAAAGCCATTGGGTCGCCCGTAAATCCCAAGGTGCCGATGCGCTGGAATCACTATAACGACTACGGCATGATTACCAAATTCTGTCAGGATCTGGCCAAAGCCTATCCGGATCTGGTGAAGCTGGAATCGATGGGAAAGTCGTATCAGGGACGCGACATCTGGGTGCTGACCATTACGGATACGAAAACAGGCAATCCGGCGCGGAAGCCCGGTTTTTACATCGACGGGAACATTCACTCCAACGAAATTCAGGGGTCGGAAGTGGCGATGTACACGGCCTGGTACCTGGCCGAATCGTTTGCCGATGAACCGTACATCCGGGAGCTGCTCAAGGATCGGGTATTCTACATCACCCCGACGATCAACCCCGACGCCCGCGAAGATTTCGTCAAGAATCCGAATAACTCGAATTCGCCCCGCTCCGGGATGATGCCACTGGACGACGACGGCGACGGGCAGGTTGACGAAGACAAATACGACGATCTGGACAAAGACGGTAACATCGTACAAATGCGTCGGAAGAGTCCGCTGGGCCGCTGGAACGTCGACCCCAGCGATCCGACCCGCATGGTGCCCGCTAAACCCGACGAGCCGGGTACGTACGAACTGCTTGGCTACGAGGGCGAAGACAACGACGGCGATGGGCTGGTCAACGAAGACGTAGTGGGGCAGTACGATCCCAACCGCGACTGGGGCTGGGGCTGGCAACCCGATTACATTCAGCGGGGGGCGCTATACTATCCGGGCACACTGCCCGAAACGCAGGCGGTGAAGAAATTTGTCATGAGTCACCCCAACATCGCCGGGGCGCAAAGCTACCACAACTACGGCGGCATGTTCCTGCGGGGGCCGGGTTCGGAAGAAGACGTGCCGTACTACACGCCGGGCGACATCGCGGTGTATGACGTGATCGGGAAAGTCGGCGAGAAGATGATTCCCGGTTATCGGTACCTGACGATCTACAAAGACCTGTACACGGTGTACGGGGGAGAAATCGACTGGTTCTCGCTGGGACGCGGTGTGTTCACGTTCTCGACCGAGTTGATGACGTCGTACAAACTGTTCAACCAGAAGTCCGACGAGAATCGCTTTCAGAACGACGAGTTCAATCAGTTCGACAAGTACCTGCTGCTAAAAGACGCGTATGTGCCCTGGAAAGCCTACAATCACCCGCAGTTCGGTGATATCGAAATCGGTGGGCCGAAGAAAAATTACATCCGAAACCACCCCGGTTTCATGCTGGAAGAAGACGCGCACCGCAACATGGCGTTCACGCTTTTCCACGCCGACAACATGCCGATGCTGGTCGTGCAGAACATCGAAACGAAAGCCCTCGCCAACGGCCTGACCGAAATTACGGCGACGGTGCAAAATCAGCGGGTAATTCCGACGCATTCGAGTCATGACGTGAAATACCGAATCGAGCGGCCCGACCGTATTTCACTCAAAGGCGCAACGGCGCTGGCGGGTATGCTGGTCGACAACGACGATCTGGGCATTACCCGTGAGCAGAAAAACAACCCGTCGACGATCGACGTGCCGAATATTCCGGGGATGGGGTACGTCAAAGTGCGCTGGCTGGTGAAAGGCAAACCCGGCAAAGTGACCGTCGACGTCGACAGCCAGAAGGGGGGCATTGCCTCGAAGACGATGGACTAGTTCGCTCTCTTGTAGCTGGTTCAGCAAGAGCGCCCCGGTATTCCTGCCGGGGCGCTCTTGGTTTGGTTCGTGTATGTGACACCGCATCAGATACCCCGGATAAAGGCTTCCAGAGCGTTGAGGTGCTCGGTAAACGCCTGTCGCCCAGTATCGGTAGCGGAATAGGTAGTATTGGGTTTACGGCCTATGAACTGCTTCTGCACAGACACGAATCCGGCTTCTTCGAGGGCGCGCAGATGCGTGGCCAAGTTGCCATCGGTCAGCCCGAGCAATTCCTTGAACGCGTTGAAGCTCAGCGAATCATTAACCATGAGTACCGACATGATGCTTAACCGCGCTTTACTTTCAAAAGCTTTGTTGAAGTTTGCCAGCAGTTGTTGATTCATGCCGTATTCCGTTCGTATTTAAAGTACATGGCCAGCCCGTAGATGATGTGCAGCAGGCCAAAGCCAGTCGCCCACGCAAGCAGGCTGTAGCTCGGCCAGCACAGGGTGAGCAAGCCCAGCCCGATTTCGCAGTAGCCCAGCGATTCCACGTCGCGCAGCGTATGCTTACTGCCACTGACCAGCGCGAGCCCGTAAAAAATCAGCGTGCTTGGCAACGCCAGCCAGATCAGATTGTAAGACAACAGCGCCAGACAGAAAATTCCCCCCGTCAGTAGCGGGATTGCCATCGACCGTACCAGTTGTCGCGACGAATTATTCCAGACCGACAGCCCCTGCCGGTGCGCTTTCCGGATGGTAAAGTAAACGCCGAACAGCAGCGCCAGTGCCAGTACTGCCACGGCGACGAGGATCAGAAAAGTACGGTCGCTGCCGTGAAGCTGACTGGTAATCCGGTCGCCGTAGGGGGCGGGTAGCAGTGTCTGCCAGCGGAAGCGGGTGTATACGACAAACGCGCCAGCCAGTGCAACAACACCGGCCGAAACGCCCGACAGACCACTGAGCGACAGAAACTTGGACGAACGCTCCATCAGGCTGCGTATCTCGGTCAGCGTCTGAAGATGTTCACGGGACTCGTGCATGAGTTGAATAGGAAAGGTCAGAAAAAACGGTCGATAACGTGGCCACCCAGAATGATGAGCCCCACCGTGGCGGCTGTAATCGCCAGAATGAGTACCGCGCCGGATGCCATGTCCTTGATGGCTTTGATTTGTGGGTGACGGTCGGGCGTAACGTGGTCACAAAGTTTTTCGAGCGCCGTATTTACCGCTTCGGCAGCCCAGACCAGACCAATCTGGGTGATGAGTAAGGCCCATTCTACCCGGCTCAGGCCCAGCCAGCTACCCAGCGCCAGAACAAGTACCGCTGCCAGTCCGTGGACTTTAGCGTTGTTCTCAAACCGGAACAGATCGACAATTCCCTGACCCGCAAAACCGAAACTGCGCACTACTTTGCGTATGTCAATCATAAAAACGATCAGCGAATCAGCACCGGTTCATCCTGTTCATTATGCCACCAAAAAGCGACGTACAGCACGACCAGCACAAAACCGTACGCCAGCGTTAGTTTGATGCTGAGGTGATCGCGGTAGGCATGCACGATCGCCTGCAACAAATCTACGGGTGATGACAATACATTCCAGCTGTTCCACCGGCCGAAGCGGCCCAGATAAATACCGAAGCCCGACAGAAACTGACACGACAGCGTTACGATCCAGGTTTGGGTGGTGCCCAGCAACGGGCGCAGCAGGCGATGCACCAGCAAAACCGAGTACAACCCGCAGAGAAGCCCTGTCATGGCAAACAGAAAAATGGTCATGGTGTCGAACCAGAGCAGCGGCATCGGCACGTGCTGAATATGAAACAGGTCGGTAATGATGTAGGGTGCATTGGGCAGGAAAGCCAGCCAGACCGTCAGCCCGGCCAGCAGTACTTCGGTACTGCCAAATAACGGTCGCTCGGCTGCCGCAGCCCGCAGATCGCGCAACACCAGCACGACACCCAGCGGAAACCAGGCCAGGAAAAGATTCCAGGTAAGCATGATGAAGAACCACCAGTTGTCGGTGATAAGCCCACGGGCGATGGTCAGGCCGATGCCGGCAAGGGTTAAACCGGTAAGGGCGGTCAGGCCACGGTTGGAACGGCGCAGGTAACGTTGCAGCATAGACAGTCGATTTGCTTTCATAAGTTTTAAAAGAACTTTGTTTTGCAAAGTAAAGAAAATTGAGCTGGTATTACCATACGTTGAGTAGGCCATATTTACGCAACGGTCATCGGCGACGACAGTAGCAGACATATGTTTAGATACCCATTAGCACAAAACAGTAGATTTAAGTAGGTCCTGTTTAATGGACTTTTAACCTTTGTGCTGCCATTCACCCTGTGAACGGACTATTCCCTTCCTAAACTGCACGGGCGGACCCGCCAGAAACCAGCACTGGTTTTGTTTATGACAGGTCCGTTATATCATTTCGTTGGTTTTCAGACTATTACTGTGCCGTAACGACTTACCTTAGCTGTACGGTACGGGTGTGGCTAGTGTAACGCCTGGTCTGACAGCGGTAAAAATGGTAAAACATAGCAGCGTATTACTCAACCTGAAACTTGATTTTATGAACGTGAAAACAGTAAGCCGCTTCGGCTGGCTCTCAATAGTGGTTGTCCTGTTTGCGCAGTGTCATCAGGCCGACCCGGAGCCCGCACTGATCTGGAACCGGCAGGATGCGCTGACCGTCGCCGACGTACGCGCGCTGTCCGGACCGAATCTGCCGGGTAGTATTCAACTTACCGATTCGGGTAAAGAGGGCCTGTTCCGGGCCATTCCCGGCGACGAAAGTTCGACCGACAACACCGGAACGGTACTGGTGACGGCCAACGGTATTCGATACAAGCGCGAGTACACGGGAGATGCCAGTGCCGTCTGGTTCGGTATCGTCCCTGGCGTCGACGACATCGGTCCGGCGTTACAGGCGGCTGTCAACGCGGTCGACGTGCTGATCATACCGGACGGGACGTATAAGCAACGGCAATCAGTGCTGCTTCGAAGTGGTATGACGGTGCGGGGTAATCCGGGTAAAGTCGTGATCGAGCTGCCAAATTCATACGCATCGTTTGTTTACCTGACCCGGCCACAGGATAGTCCGCAACCGCTCGAAAACATCCTGATTGACGGCCTGTCGTGGAACGTGACGTCGCAGGAAGACACGCAGGTAGGCACCATCTACATCGACGGGCCAACGGTAAACAACCTGACCATCCAGAACTGTAGCAGCCGCGACGAAGCAGCGAAAGACAGTACTAACTGGCTGACGGTGAAGATTCAGTCGGGAAAATCAGCCAGTAATATTCTGGTGGCCAACAACGACGTGCGCGCGAAGCGGATGGCCTGTGAGATCTTCAACCACGACAACTATGGTGTCTACGCGGGTAAGAATATCACCGTTCAGAACAATTACTTCCACGATTCCTGGTTCGGTATCTCGCTGTCGGGTCCGATGGATGGGCTGACCGTCGATAAAAACCGCATCGTAAACTGTAGTTTCTACGGTATCGAAGTGGCCGGAGCCGCCCGTAACGTGAAAATCACGAACAATACATTCGAAGGAACCTTCAGCCGATTCCTGGCCGGGTCCAACGACGGTTCCGGCGAGGGGCAGGGGGGCGGTGCCGTTCTGACGGGTACCGAAATTACCGGGAACTCGACGGTAGGCCGGGTTACGGGAGGAATACAACTCTTCAACGGTGGCCCCACTAAATTCGCCAACAACAACTTCAACATGACGGGGATGCTGGAACTGGGCCACTCCACGACCGGCGGTACGTTCACCGGTAATGTGATTCAGACGACGTTCGACAGAGCCGTCGTTTGTGACAACGTAGCGAACAACACTTTCGCCAACAATACGCTGTCGAATAAACCATCTGCCGGCAACTACGCGACGTTTATCTCGTATGGCAACCGGGCCGTCAACAATGTTCTGCGAAACAACACGCTGGAAAAAGGCGGGGGTAGTGGAACCTACTACCTATCGCTGAGTGGTGGCAGTACCATTGCGTCAGGAAACATTGACGAGAACGGGAATCCGATTCCGTGAGCTGCATTTTGACGTTTACCAAAAGGGGCCGAAACGCTGTCGTTTCGGCCCCTTTTGGTAATTAGACCAACCAGCCATCTTTCAGCCGGATGACACGAGAGCCGTATTCGGCGTTGACTTCGGAGTGCGTTACCTGCACAATCGTAACCCCGTCGCGCTGATTGAGTTCGCGGAACAGCGCCATGATGTCGTGGGCCTGATCGGAGTGGAGATTGCCGGTTGGTTCGTCGGCGAATATCACGGCGGGATTGTGAGCCAGTGCGCGGGCAATACCTACCAACTGCTGTTGCCCACCCGACAGCTGCGCTGGAAACAAATCTTTCTTGGCAACCATGTTGAACCGGTCGAGCAGTTCGGCCACGCGGCTTTTGCGCTCCGACCCCCCAAGGCCTTTATACAGCAACGGCGTCTCGATGTTCTCGTACACCGTCAGTTCGTCGATCAGGTGATATGCCTGAAATACGAAGCCGATGCGGGTGCGGTGCAGCTCGGTACGTTTCTTTTCCGATAGCTTCTGTACCGGCTGACCGTCGAATTTGTATTCACCTTCCGACGGCTCTTCCAGTAGACCCAGAATGTGGAGCAGCGTCGATTTGCCCGATCCGCTCGGTCCCATAATCGAGACAAACTCGCCCTGCTTGATCGACAGGTCGATTTGTCGCAATACGTATGTCTTCCCGAACCCGGTTGGGTAGTATTTCGAAATCTGGTTGAGTTCAATCATAGTGAGAAAGGTTGTACAAGCAAAGTGCCAGTTATTTAGTATGCTGTCTGCCAGTTTGTTGTGGTGAAAACTGGGTTGGCTGTACGTCCGCTACCGGACAAGTTTCAAAAATAACGGACAGACGTGTAGCCTGGACGTCCACGTCCGGGTGCCCGCCAGGGCAACTGATGCAGGCGGCAGCTTTTCAGGCCGCTGTTGCGTCCACCCGGACGTGGACGTCCAGGCTACACACCACTGTACTATTCGCAATGGTAAAAAAACGATGTAAACGGGTTTTATACCAACACTGCTACGTTTCAACCATTACCAGATGCTAAAATCGTTTTTCCGCGCAGCCGGAATCAGCCTGCTGATCCACGGCGCTGCCGTTGCGCAAACACTACCGCCAACCGTTATCTCCGTCGATCTGAAACAGGACCAGGGTCCGCTGCCGCCAATCTGGGCGTGGTTTGGCTACGACGAGCCAAACTACACGTACATGAAAGACGGCAAAAAACTGCTCACCGAATTGTCGCGGTTAAGTCCGGTGCCGGTCAATGTGCGGGTACACAGTTTGCTCGTTACGGGCGACGGGGAAGCCGCTCTGAAATGGGGATCGACCAACGCGTATACGGAGGATAAAAACGGCAATCCGGTTTACGACTGGACTATTGTCGACCGAATCTTCGACACGTTCATTCAGCGGGGGATGCGGCCCATCGCGCAGATTGGGTTTATGCCGGAAGCCCTGTCGAGTCATCCGCAGCCGTACCGGCACCACTGGAAACCGGGCGATGATTACAACGACATTTATACCGGCTGGGCGTATCCACCGAACGACTACAAGAAGTGGAGCGAACTGGTCTATCAATGGGTGAAGCACTCCGTCAGTCGGTACGGGCAGACCGAAGTGGAGAAGTGGTATTGGGAACTGTGGAATGAGCCCAACATCGGCTATTGGAAAGGCACCACGGAAGAGTACATCAAACTCTACGATTACACCGCCGATGCCGTCAAGCGCGCGCTGCCCACGGCTAAAATCGGCGGGCCCGAAGTGACCGGCCCGAACTGGAATGTATCGGCCAAATTCTTCCGCACCTTTCTCGACCATGTCGTCAGCGGCAAAAACTACGTGACGGGGAAAACGGGGACACCCATCGATTTCATTACGTTCCACGCGAAAGGAAACCCGAAAGTGGTCGACGGGCACGTTCGGATGGACATGGGTGCGCAACTCCGCGACATCGACCGGGGCTTTGCCATCGTAGCCTCGTACCCGACCCTGAAAAAGCTGCCCATCATCATCGGCGAATCGGACCCGGAAGGCTGCGCTGCCTGTTCGGAAGACCTGCATCCGCAGAACGCATACCGGAACGGGACGATGTATTCGAGCTATACAGCCGCGTCGTTTGCCCGGAAATATGATCTGGCCAAGGCACATGGTGTCAACCTGGCGGGGGCCGTAACCTGGGCGTTCGAGTTTGAGGACCAAGCCTGGTTTCGTGGCTTTCGGGATCTCGCAACGAATGGTGTCGACAAGCCCGTGCTGAACGTATTTCGGATGTTTGGCAAGATGGACGGAAACCGGGTGGCCACTACGCGTCCGGCCGGCTACAGTTATAACCGGCTGCGCGACAGCAGTGTCCGGGCCGAACCCGACGTAAACGCGCTGGCGACGCATACGGGCAAATCGGCCTCGGTGCTGATCTGGCATTACCACGACGACAACCTGCCCGGTCCGGCTGCGCCCGTGACGGTACAGGTCAGTGGTGTGCCGGGGAAGCAAGCGCGGCTTACTCATTATCGTGTCGATCAGCAATCGAGCAACGCCTATGAAGCGTGGAAGCGTATGGGATCGCCCAAAGCGCCGACGACCGCTCAGATTGCGGAACTAGAACGGGCCGGACAGCTACAAACCGTTGGCAAACCACAGTTGGTAACGGTGAACAAAGACGGGCGGATCGAACTCCCCTTCACGCTGCCTCGGCAGGGCGTATCGTTGCTGTCGCTTGCGTGGGATTGACGTGCGTCGACCGTTGCTGTAGAACTTCATTTGAATCATGCAACGTTTCGATTGCTTTGCGCATCAATTGAAAAACGAACGACAACCGTATGAAAACGCTACTACTAACAACGCTGTTACTGACCTCTGCCGCCCACTCGGCCACCGACGACTGGAAAAAAGACCGTGCCGTATCGGGATTCACGGGCCTGAGCGTGAGCAGCGGCATCGACGTCTACCTGACGCAGGGAAACAGCGAAAAGCTGACGCTTGAGGTGAAAGGGCTGGATGAAGACGAGGTGCGTTCGGAGATCAGGAACGGGACGCTGAAACTGTACATCGATCGGCCGGGGGGCATGAACTGGATGAAAAATCGTAATAACTCGGTAAAGGCTTACGTCACGTTCCGGCAGTTGACCGCCATTGCCGCATCGGGTGGTGCCGATGTGTACGGCCAGGGTGTTCTGTCGTTCAACGATCTGAAACTAAGCGCATCGGGTGGAGCCGATATGAAACTGTCGCTGAAAGCCGACGATCTGGATATCGATTCGTCGGGCGGGGCCGATGCCATCCTCGACGGAACTGCCCGGCGGGTCAACGTAAATGGTTCGGGTGGTGCTGACGTGGATGCCCGCAAGCTAACTGCCGAAACCTGCAACGCAACCTCGTCGGGCGGCTCGGACGTGTACGTGCGGGCAACGGGCGACATGAGCCTGCGGGCGTCGGGCGGTTCCGATATTTACTACTACGGCTCGGGCCGGGTCGTCTCGAAACAGTCATCAGGCGGCTCGGATATTACCCGGCGGGAGTAAATTTTGGGAAGAAAGAGATAAGATGTAAGAAGAAAGATAGGTAGGGGGGCTTACCCCTGAATTCTCTGAAGGGCAGGGCTATTAAGTTCTAGTTTATCTACCCCCCAGCCCCCTAAAGGGGGAGCATTCCGCCAATGAAGTTCACCCCCTTCAGGGGACGGGGGGTATGGCTAGCCGGAGGAAGTTTGGCTATTATCATCGCCAACTAAAGAACTCAACTGCCCTGCCCTGAACTCCCTTCAGGGGTAAGGGATGCGAATCAGGCATCGCCTGTCTTTCTTCGTCCGTCTTATCTCTTTCTTCTATTGTACCTTTGCGGCAAACAAACCGCATACATTTTTGACACCTACCATTGGTATTCTCGGCGGAGGACAACTGGGGCTAATGCTGCTACAGGCCGCCATCGACTGGAACTTACGCGTTCACGTACTCGATCCCGATGCGGATGCGCCCTGCCGCACACTCTGCACCCAATTCACGACCGGCTCCCTCACCGATTACGATACGGTGTACCAATTTGGGCAATCGGTCGATGTACTGACGATTGAAATTGAACGCGTCAACGTCGACGCGCTGGAAGCACTGGAGCGGGAAGGTAAACGCGTTTATCCGCAGCCATCGGTTATCCGTACCATTCAGGACAAGCGGCTGCAAAAGCAGTTCTACCGCGAACACAACTTACCCACCGCCGACTTTATCCTGACCGACGACCGCGCTGATGCAGCTCGTCACGGCGATTTTCTACCTGCTTTCCATAAACTCGGTCGTGACGGGTACGATGGCCGTGGTGTGCAACGTATCGCGACGACCGCCGATTTCGACAAAGCATTCGACGCGCCCGGTCTGCTCGAAAAAGCCGTCGATTTTGAGAAAGAATTGGCTGTAATCGTCGCTCGTAACGCGCGGGGCGAGGTGCAGACATTCCCGACCGTCGAGATGGTGTTTCATCCCGAACTGAATCTGGTCGAATACCTGTTCGCGCCCGCCGAGATTACGGCTGCCGTCGATCAACAGGCGCAGGCGATTGCCCGGCAAACGGCCGATGCCTTTGGTATCGTGGGAATACTGGCCGTTGAGATGTTTCTCGACAAGCAGGGGCAGGTACTGATTAACGAAGTGGCCCCCCGCCCGCACAATAGTGGTCACCATACGATTCAGGCCAACGTAACGTCGCAGTTCGAACAGCACTGGCGCGCCATCCTGAACTATCCGCTGGGCGATACGACGTTTTATCAACCCGCTGCGATGCTGAACCTGCTGGGCGAAGCGGGGCATACGGGGCCGGCCGAGTACGAAGGATTGGAGAACCTGCTGGCCATGCCGGGTGTTTTCCCGTTCTTCTACGGAAAAGCCATCACCAAGCCGTTTCGCAAGATGGGCCACGTGACGGTCATGGATGCTGATATGAACGCCTTGCGGCAGAAAGTGGATCGCGTCAAAACCGGTATCCGGGTCATTAGCGCGACCGATGAATCGGCTGAAAAATAGTCGGCACAACAGATCATCTGTCAGCCGTGACCAGATCCGACCGTGCCAGTCTGATAGGGCGAAAACATTTCGCGCCCGGAATGATTATTCTGAGCAGGCTATACACATTTAATGTTAGACAACTATGCAATGGTTAGGTGGACGCGAGAGCGATAACGTAGACGACCGCCGGGGGAGTGGCGGTGGTGGCCTGATTGTCGGTGGTGGTATCGGTACGGTAGTGATCGCCGTCATCGTAATGCTGCTCGGTGGTGATCCATCGCAGATCCTGAACCGGAGCGCCCCAACCCAGCAGGAACAAGGCAGCCAGGCCCCGAATGGTCCCCAACCTGACGATGCTGCCGCTTCGTTTACCCGGAAAGTGCTGGCTAGTACGGAGAACGTCTGGGGTAAGATTTTCCAGGAACAGGGCTCGCAGTATCAGGACCCAACGCTGGTCATGTTCCGGGGCGTTACGTCGTCGGGCTGCGGCACCGCACAACAGGCGATGGGGCCGTTCTATTGCCCCCTCGATCAGAAAGTATACATCGACCTGTCGTTTTATGACGAACTGGCGCAGCGGTTTCAGGCACCCGGCGAGTTTGCCATGGCCTACGTCGTCGCCCACGAGATTGGTCACCATGTGCAGAATCAACTGGGCATCATGCGGAAGGTAGAGCAGGCGCGGCAGCAGATGAGCGAACGTGAATACAACAAGGTATCGGTTCGGCTGGAGCTACAGGCTGACTTCTTTGCGGGTGTATGGGCCAACCGGGCGCAGGGAAAAACGATCTCGATCGACGAAAACGATGTCGAGTCAGCGTTGACGGCCGCTAATGCGATTGGTGACGACAAAATTCAGGAGGAAACGCAGGGTCGTGTCGTACCCGACGCCTTTACCCACGGTACGTCTGCGCAGCGCGTGTACTGGTTCAAGAAGGGGCTCAAAACCGGCGACATCCGGCAGGGCGATACATTCAACAGCAACGAAGACGCAAATCTGTAATATAGTTTTCAGTATACGGTTTACAGTTTTCAGTAAGCGCAGAAGCCCCGGATTCACGTCCGGGGCTTCTGCGCTTACTGGCATAGAGTCCTCTTAGAATAGTGATCGTCAAACCGAATGACTAACCTGCGGAACACCGAAAACTGAATATTGTAAACCGAAAACCATTTATCGCTTTGGCCCGATGGAGTCGTAGATGACGACCTTTTCCCAGAGGTGGGCGTAGTTGTTACGGAAGTCGTCGTGAATCGGGTGTTTCTGATAGGCCTCCTCATCGGCGGGGCTATCGAACAGGCAAAGCCACGAGTAGGTATAGTCGCGTTTAATCACCTCGCGATTCGTATTGGCCGGTTCGCCAATGTTGACCATCTTGATTGTCGGACACTTCGCCAGCTTGTTCAGCCCTTCGAGCAGTTTTGCTTTGTCGGTCGCGTTGCCGGCGTTTTTCAGGTAGAACAGCACATGGTGTACGAATACTTCCTTCGGTGCCGTAATCGTCGGCAGGTTTGTCGCCACGACGCCCGAAGCCAGGGCGCTTTTCACAAAACGCCGGCGGGATTGATTGCTCATCAGGTTGCAGAGATTGGTTTAGGAATTGGTTTTACTGCAAAAGTGAATGGTTAGGCGCAGTTACCCAAATCACGTGCTAATCGCCTGACACCGTTAACGGTCAAGCCATGATATGACCTGCTCACTTCCTGGATAGAGATGGGCTACTTTTTTGACAATCCGGTATGAGATGTTTTCGTCAAATAGCAGCTTGAGCGGTGTGGCACTCATACAATCACCCGAATCTTTCGTTCCCGATCAGCTGCGTATAATAAGCAAGCTCGTATCTGTTCTTCGGTAAGTTCTGGAAAGTCATCCATAATGTCAGAGACGCTCATACCAATGCCGAGCCAGCCTAGTACATCATAGACGCTAATGCGTGTTCCTGTAACGCACGGGCGACCGAAACGGATTTCTGGATCAATGGAAATATAGTTTTGGTACGTCATCGGAGAGCAGCCTGAAATAGCAGTCTAAATATAAGAAAAGCCCGGTCACGCTGTAGTAACCGGGCTTTGTTTGTTAGCAAACAGCAGGATGTCGCTTCGGCGATCCTACTGCTTGAGACAAGAGATTGATTACAACTCAATTTCAGCATCGAGGTTGGTGAAGGCAATTTCACCGGCGTCGTTTAGCTCCATGAGTACGACCGAATCCTTACGGACTTCACCTGATAGGATGGCTTTCGATAGTTCGTTGAGTACCCGACGTTGCAGCACGCGTTTCAACGGACGGGCACCAAAGACGGGGTCGAATCCTTCCTTACCGATTTTGTCGAGCGCTTCGTCGGTAGCGTCGAGCTGGATACCACCTTCGGCCAGCCGCTTCTTGATCTCGTTGAACTGAATATCGACAATCTTGCGGATGTTGCCTTGCGTCAGCGGTTCGAACATCACGATTTCGTCGATCCGGTTCAGGAATTCCGGCCGGATGGTTTGCTTCAGCAACTCCATCACCGCCGACTTCGCTTCCTCCAGTACCAGGCTGTGATTCCAGCCTTCGTCTTCGGCAAACTTCTCCTGAATCAGGTGGCTACCGATGTTCGACGTCATGATAATGATCGTGTTCTTGAAGTTCGCCGTACGGCCTTTATTATCCGTCAGACGGCCTTCATCGAGCACTTGCAGCAGGATGTTCCAGACATCAGGGTGAGCTTTTTCGATTTCGTCGAGCAGCACGACCGAATACGGTTTCCGACGTACGGCTTCGGTCAGCTGACCACCTTCGTCATAGCCCACGTAGCCCGGAGGAGCACCAATCAGTCGGCTGACGGCGTGGCGTTCCTGATACTCACTCATATCGATCCGTACCAGCGCGTTTTCGTCGTTGAACAGGTATTCAGCCAGTGTCCGGGCCACCTCGGTTTTACCGACACCGGTTGTGCCGAGGAAGATAAACGAACCGATGGGCCGTTTGGGATCCTGCATACCGGCGCGGCTCCGGCGAACGGCGTCCGACACCACTTCGATCGCTTCGGCCTGACCCGCTACCCGTTTGCCCAGTTCCTTTTCCAGGTTGAGCAGTTTTTCGCGGTCGCTTTGCAGCATCTTCTGCACGGGAATACCCGTCCATTTCGCTACGACTTCGGCGATGTCTTCGGCAGTTACTTCTTCCTGCATCATCCGGTCGCCCGTCGGCTCGTCGTTACCGCCGTTGGTCAGACCAGCCAGCTTGGTTTCGATTTCCGGAATACGGCCGTAGCGGATTTCGGCTACTTTGCCGTAATCACCGGCACGCTCGGCCTGCTCGGCTTCAAACCGCAACTGATCGAGTTGCTCTTTCAGCGTCCGGCCTTCGTTGACCGATGCTTTCTCGGTTTCCCACTTCGCCTGCAAGTCGTTACGCTGCTCGGTCATATCGGCAATCGTACGGTTCAGCGACGTTTCTTTATCGACGTTGTTCTCCCGCCGGATCGCTTCGCGCTCAATTTCGAGCTGCATGATGCGCCGGTTGAGTTCGTCCAGCTCTTCGGGTACCGAGTCCATTTCCAGCCGCAGTTTGGCAGCCGCTTCGTCCATAAGGTCAATGGCTTTGTCGGGCAGGAAACGGTCGGTGATGTAGCGGGTCGAGAGTTCGACGGCGGCAATTACCGCATCGTCTTTGATGCGTACGCCATGGTGCAGCTCGTATTTCTCTTTGATACCCCGCAGGATCGAGATTGCATCGGCCATGTCCGGCTCATCGACCATTACGGCCTGGAACCGGCGTTCGAGCGCCTTGTCTTTCTCGATGTATTTCTGATACTCTTTCAGCGTCGTGGCACCGATGGTATGCAACTCACCGCGCGACAAGGCTGGCTTCAGCAGGTTAGCCGCGTCCATAGCGCCGTCGCCACCACCACCCGCACCGATCAGCGTGTGAATCTCATCGATGAACAGAATGATTTCGCCGTCGGAGTCCGTCACTTCTTTAATGACCGACTTGAGCCGCTCCTCGAACTCGCCTTTGTATTTGGCACCGGCGATAAGCAGACCCATATCGAGCGAAATAATCGTCTTGGTCTTCAGATTTTCGGGAACATCGCCCGACACGATCCGCTGCGCCAGGCCCTCGACGATGGCTGTTTTACCAACGCCCGGTTCACCCAGCAGAATCGGGTTGTTTTTTGTCCGGCGGCTCAGGATCTGAAGTACCCGCCGGATTTCTTCATCGCGACCGATGACCGGGTCGATTTTACCGGTCCGGGCGCGTTCGTTAAGGTTGACACTGTAGCGTTCCAGTGCCTGGTATTTTGCTTCTGCGTTCTGGTCTTTCACTGAACTTCCTTTTCTCAATTCGTTGATCGCCGTCCGCATGTCCTTGTCGCGGAAGCCGGCTTCTTTCAATAACGTTGCAATCTGGTCTCTGCCGGCCAGTAAGCCAAGCAGCATCAGTTCGACACTCACAAAATCGTCGTTAAATTCCTTCGACAGCGTCGTTGCTTTCGCCAGTGCCGTAGCGGTATCGTTGCTCAGGTACACCCCGCCATTACCGCCCGATACCTTCGGATAGTTGTTGACGATGGCCTGCACAATCGGAATCATGCCCTGTCGGGTTGTGCCCGCTTTCTGCGCCAGAAAATCCATGACGTTCTCATCTTCCTGGAGAATCGCCAGCAGCAGGTGGCCCGTTTCGATGGCCTGCTGGCCGTTGCCGAGGGCGATCTCCGACGCCTTCTGCACAACCTCCTGCGCTTTTATCGTGTAATTCTTGAAGTCCATTTTCTGTAGAGGTTAACCGTCTGTTGCGGTAAGGTTTTCGATTCGATACTGTCTTATAAACAAATCACGTACCGCCTAGGTTTTTCGGTCATTTTGTCTGTTTTTAGGCGTCAGATCGCGATTTTAGTGTCAAAGTGTCCTGATTGACTGCTATGCGTACCTGTTTTCTCGTGGCAATACTAGCCGGTTTATTAACCGCTGGCTGCACTGCCCCTACAACCCGAATGGGTCCGTTTATGATGCGGAACTATGTATGGGTTGGCAAGCGGATGGAACGCGTCAAAACACCGTATGTCATAGATGCCCGTCACGGAAGAAAGCACGTACTACTGATCGGCTGCAATCATACCCGCGATACAGCGAGTCCGCAGTTTGTCGTGATTCAGCAGCAGTTTCGCAAACTGCAACCACAGGTGGCGTTCAACGAAGGTGGTCAGCTCGACCCGGCAGAACAGTATGCAACCGTTCAGGAAGGAATCAGCCGAAACGGCGAAACGGGCGTCATGAAGTACTTGTGTGACCGAACCGGCATACAACTGCTGAACGGCGATCTGGCTGAACACGTAGAGTTCCCGCTGATGCTTCATAAGTACGGGAAGGATGATCTCCTGCTGTATTACGTGATGGAACGACTGGTCGTCCCGTACCTGGGTGGTGCTTACGGGAGTCAGTCATTCGAGTCACTGTACGAAAAAGCTATTCCAGACTGGTTTGTCAAAAGCGGTTTGCCCCTGTCCGCAAACGAGCAGACGCTCGGCTATTTCAAAGCGCTGTATCAGACGAAAATAGGTCGTCCATTTACGCTGACACTTAGCGAAGACATTGAAAAGTTTGACTACGTCAACGGTAACGGCTGTTACTACTGCGCCCTTGGCCGGACGTCGAAAATGACCCGCGACAGTGTGTTGCTGGCAAAGATCGATCAGGCGCTTGACAAGCATGATCGCGTGATGGTTACGTTTGGTCATGGCCATGCACTGGCGATCGAACCGGCGCTTCGTCAGGTCGTTCGGCGCAGGCGATAAGCACAAAGCCCCGCTGCATTCACAACGGGGCTTTTCTGTTAGTCAAGGCTCTCGGCTTCGATGGGCGTCATGCGCTCGCGGGCGATGTTGGCCTGATGCGTATCCTCTGTTTCGACGGGTCCGGCCAATAACTCGGCATCGTGAACAACGATTTTTTCGTAGGGTTCAAACTTGCCTTTGGGAAGCCAATACGCCAGCAAACCAGCGTAGGCTGCGGTAAGTCCGGCCGCTGTCCAGCCGATGACGGGGTAGCGGTTCCACTGCCGGGTAGCGATGCCGCCGAAGCCCGCTACGAAGGGTACCATATACCACGGGTCGTTTAGCTTGCGGGCGATAAGGTAGCCTGCTCCGGCAGTTGCACCCAGAATACCAGCGGCTAGCGGCACGTCGCGCTCGTCGTCGCGATCCCACACATCGGCTGTCAGGAGCGTATCCGGCGTTCCGACAACGGTGGCCGCCGTCAACCAGCCCGCATACAGACTAACCGGAATGCGCAGGTACTTCTCGGGAGCCGGTACGTCGGTTTTCCCAATCTCCAGGGCGTGGTGTAAGCCCAGTGCTGCAATCAGATTTGCCTTCGTCGTTGCATCGGAAATAATCACGCTTTCTTCATCATTCTTCGAGAAGAAATGGCCAAAGACAGCGTTCAGCGCCCAGCTTGCCGCCCACCAGGGGAGCGCCTTCCGGTAACGCGGGTTGTATTCCTGCGAGTTGAGTGCCTGATGCACCATCAGCGAACCCAGCCCCGTGTAGATCGTTGACCATACGACGCCGAACGACCAACCCGCCGGAATAATCAGGTTGTTGTCGAATACCTGCTGGTACTGAGCCGGAACGTCGTATTCGGGTTCGCTTTCGGCTTCCTGCATCTGCTGTCCTTTCTGCCGGGCGTTGCGGCTCGACAGCGATGTATATACGATGCTACCAACCGCGACTACGGCTGTAGCGATGCGCCAGAATGAGGTAGTTTTCATACTTGTCAGGGAGTTAGTCGATAACTCGTTACGTACTGATTCAGCTTATGCTATTGCCGCGCAGACAACGCTAGTCCATGACCATCGATCCGACGGACGAGCCATCTACCTCCGCTAACTTGTGCTTGGCCTTGTACTTAAGTTGCTCCGCTTTCGCCTTTGCCTTCAGCATCTGTGCCTTGTGAGCCACTTCGTCTTCCAGGTCACTAACCTGCGCCTGTACTTTCGATTTAGCGTCGTTGGCGCGGCTGATTGCCGACTGGGCGATGTCCTGCACCGTACCCAGGGCGCGCTTCCACTTGTAGCGGTATTTCAGCTTATCTAGGGGACTGGCGTTCCGGTAGATGGCTGCTGCGACAATACCCGTTGCGACAAGTGCTGCCACACCGATACCGATAACCAGCGTAGCCGACGAATCTGACTTTTCACGGGGGGCTTCCATCTGCTTGCGCGACGACTTGGCACTCTGCTGACTGGGTAATACACTCGCCACAGCCGCAGCCAGTTTGGTCGATGCACCTGAGATGACTTTGTCTTTGCCTGCCATCAGTGCGTCATAGCCATCCTTGGCTACTTTGGCTGGATCGGCTTTGTCGCTTTGCGCGACCACGGTGTTTTCAGCGCCTGCCTTATTAAACCAGTCGGTATCGGTGGCGGGTGGGAGCAGGGCCGTTACGGTTACTTTCGTGTCCTTGAGCTCGTTATGCAGGGCTTCCGAGAACGAGTACACGAACGCCTTGGTCGCGCCATAGACGGCAACCAGCGGGCTTGGCATTGTCGACGCAATCGACGCAAGGTTAAGGATTTTGCCTTCGTTACGCGTGACCATATCCCGCACGAAAAGCTTGGTTAGCTGTACCAGCGACGTAACGTTTAGCTGAATGATGTCCAGCTCTTTCTGTAGATCGGTTTCGGTGGCAAAGAAGCCGTGCGCCCCGACACCAGCATTGTTGACGAGCACGTTGACGGTCAGGTTTTGTCGCTTTACTTCGTCGTATACTTCCTGCGCTGAATCAGGTTTCGACAGGTCTTTTTCGATAACGGTGCTGCTCGTGCCGAACTGACGGTCGAAATCAGCGGCAACGTCCTGAAGACGGTCTTCGCTGCGTGAAACCAGAATCAGGTGATAGCCATCTTTGGCAAACAGGGTCGCCAGTTCTTTGCCGATACCGCTCGATGCACCGGTAATCAGTACGCTTTTTCCAACTTCGGTGGTCATATGCATTGGTGATTGGTTGATGCATAATCAACCGATCACAACCGAAGTTGTTTGTTCGCATCTATTTGGCAACAACCTTCACATCGATCTTGCGCAGGGCCGGGCGCGGCCGGGCTGTGCTGTCGGTCGAACGGCGGGGAACCCCTGATCCGCGCCCGATAGCGTCGACACGCAGGTAATTGATTCCCGACGTGACTAACTGCTGCTTGATGAGGTTTACCCGCTTGAACGACAGCGCTCTATTAGTAAAGCCGCCCGCTGCATCGTTGGCAAAACCGATCAGTTGAATTTGCATCCGTGGGTATGTTTTCAGCAGCGTCGCCAGTTCGTTGACCGTGGCCTGCGCACTAGCTGTCAGGGAAAGTGAACCCGGCTCAAAGGTTAGTCCCGGCATTGGAAATACGCGTCCTTTGGGTAAAGCGGCATTGCCTAGGTAAGGCGTCATTTCCTGACTCAGCGCCCCCGTTGCCGCGACTGTCGTTGCTGTTGGAGCACCGGGAATAGCCACGGTGGCGGGTCGCCGATTGGCTGAGTCGATGGGTACATCCAGAGATCGGGCAACGGTATCGCTGGTTTGGGTCGAGTCAGCAGCCAGCCCGGCGCTGTCACCGGAAGCGGCATGGTTCTGCGTGTTCTGATAAACGTAGTAGCCCAGGCCCAACAGAGCAATCAACACCAGCGCGCCGACGCCCCAGCGTCCTAACGAACTCGTGTCGGTATCGCCTGATGGCTCATAACTGATCGGGGGGCGATTGACAACCGCTTGGCCACCTACTTCGGGCTGCTGCCGACGCGCTGGTGCGGCTATGCCCGACACAATCTGCTGCAAACCAAGCTTTTCCACAAGTCGGGGCATGAAGTCTTCCGGCACGGCATTGACAAATGCTTCCCGTTCGGCAAACAGGGCCGAGGCCAGACCATCGGCGTCGAGCTTACGATCTTTGACCATCCGGCCCAGCACATGCAGCGTGATGGTGCTGATGAGACCCAGCAACGAAATAGACGACGAATTACGAATGCCGGCGTAGCCGGAAATCATGCTGCCAATCGAGCTTTTCATGGCGGGCAGCAGATGGCTGATGACGTCGTTTCCCTGCGTAATCAGGGTGTTCGTCTGGTTCGGATCACGCAGAACGGTATTGAGCGAGTCGAGCAGTTGCCCTTCATAGCGCCCCCGTTTTATGTGGTTAAAAAGCTGATTGACACCAATTTCGGTCGTGGTCCGTTTCATCAGGCCACCAACGATTGTATAAACCAGGCCGTCGACGGCCTTACGTGTTTTCTCGGCGGGTTCATCGACATAGTTAGCGATGCGCGACAGAACATCCGAGTTTAGAATATCATTAAACGTGGCAAATAACGTCATAGAGGACTCGCTCAAACAGGCAAGAGATAAAGTAGTCTGCACAGGACAGTAGAAACCGTTTGCAGACAGTGGCCCGGCATAAAAATAAGGAAGGATTCCCAAACGGGCACTCTGCCGGTCGGGATAAAGTGACGGCTACCGTTTTGCCAGGCGTTCGATAATGTCCTGATAATCGGTTTCTACGTCGCGTAACCGGGCCTGACAAAAGGTAATCAGCTCGGTGGCCTGCCTGATTTTTCCGGGCAGTTCGTCGAGGGGTACGGCGTCACTTTCTATATCGTCAATCAGCATCGTCAGCTGATCATAGGCTTCCTGGTAAGTCATTATTTAGCTAAGTCGTCGTTACTGACTAATCACCTGCACACTGCCATCAGCCAGTCGTACCTGTAAAGTGTCGCCGGGCTGTACGTCTGCTGCTTTGGTCAATACCCGTCCGTTGCGCAGCAGCATGGCATAGCCGCGCTTCAATACATTGGCTGGGTCGAGGTGGCGCAGGGTTACCGTTTTTTCGGTCAAATCGGTGTGGCGATCGCGGAAATAATTGTGCATCACAAACCGAAACCGCTCGACCTCGCTGTCGAGTTGCTCACGTGCCTCCAATAGACTGGTTCGGGTGGCGTTGATAAGCCGTTCGCGCAGATACAGGCAGCGTTCTTCGAACTGCCGGTTATGCTCAATCAGAAACGCAGCGGCTTTGGTCGGCGTCTTAACGCTTTGATGACACAATAGGTCGGTGATACTGACATTGCGTTCGTGCCCGATCCCGGCCAGGATCGGAATGGGAAAACCGGCTACGGCCCTGCCCAACTCGTACGTATCGAAGGAGCCAAAATCGAGCTGAGAGCCGCCCCCGCGCACGATCACAACGGCATCATAAGGGATTCGACTATTCTGAATCGCGTCGAGTTGCGCGCAGATGGCCCGCTCAGCACCTTGCCCCTGTACCTGAGAAAGATATTCATCAACGATGAAGGCATAGCCCAGCGGATTCTGCGCCAGCTCATGGCGGAAATCGCGCCAGCCGTCGGAGTTGGGGGCCGTAATCAGCGCGAGCCGCTGAATAACCGTCGGTCGGGGGAGTAGCTGATTGGCCGTAACATACTGGTCGGCTTCGACCCAGATCAGCTCGGGATGTTTGGCGACCAGCTTGTCAAGTACCGCCTGCCGCTCGCGCTCCAGGTTGCCCAGCGTATAGGCCGGGTCGATCTTGACGATTTCCAGACGAAGGCCATAGACGGGGTTGAACCCCACAACCACCTGAATCAGTAACTGAATGTTACGGGCGAAAGCCACGCCCGTTGCCTGCTCGAAGTCGCGGATTGTATGGTAATGGCGACGCCAGATACAGGCTTCCAGTTTGGCCGTCGTTTCCCGGCCTTCCCGCTCGACCAGTGTCAGGAAGCAATAGCCCCGGTCGGGGTAGTTCTTGATGTCGCTGGTCTCGGCAACCACCCACAACGGCCGCCCCCCAAATGCGTCATCGACGACCGCATTCAGCGTAAAAGCCAGATCAGACAGACGAATGGGAGACATGACTTGAGTGATTGAATGATAAAAGGATAGAATGATAGAACAATCGGCTCATTCAATCATTCTGTCATTCTATCACTTAACTATTGTCCCGCGAACTGGCGGAGGAAACGGACATCGTTTTCGGTGTACAGGCGCAGGTCGTTGACCACGTATTTGAGCTGGGTAATCCGCTCGATACCCATGCCGAACGCGAAACCAGTGTATTCCTCCGGATCGATGCCGCAGTTGGCGATTACCTGCGGATCGACCATACCCGAACCGGCAATCTCGACCCAGCCGCTGTGCTTGCAGATGTTACAGCCTTTGCCTCCGCAGATCTGACACGAAATGTCGATCTCGGCGCTGGGTTCAGTGAAGGGAAAATACGAGGGGCGGAACCGAATCTGTGTGCCCGGCTCGAACATCTCCTTAACGAAATGATAGAGTGTGTCTTTCAGGTCTTTAAACCCAACGTTCCGATCGATGTACAGCCCTTCTACCTGGTGGAACATGCAGTGGGCACGGGCCGAAATCGTTTCGTTCCGGTAGACGCGACCCGGCATGATCGACCGGATAGGTGGCTTCGTGTGTTCCATCAGCCGAATTTGTACGTTCGACGTATGGGTGCGCAGCAACATATCGCCCCCCGGCTCGCCCGCCGTTCCTTTGCTGACGAAGAACGTGTCCTGCATATCGCGGGCGGGGTGATTGTCGGGGAAGTTGAGCGCGCCGAAGTTGTACCAGTCCGTTTCGATTTCCGGACCGTCGGCGACGTTAAAGCCAATGCGCTCAAAAATTTGAATGATGCGTTGCCGCACCAGATTCAACGGATGCTGATTACCCGTCAGATTCGGTACAGTCGGCAGGGTCAGATCAAACGGGGGAGCCGTATTGGTTGCCTGTTGCTGATCGAGGGTTTCGCTGAAGGCGTCGAATTTCGCCTGCGCTGCGTTCTTCAGTCCGTTCAGGGCCTGACCCAGTGTCCGGCGTTGCTCGGCAGGTGCTTGTTTCAGGGATTCGAACAGTTCAGTGACCACCCCTTTCCGGCTGATGTAGCGCATCCGAAACTGTTCCAGATCGTCTTTCGTGCGAACCTCGTACTGTTCTATCTCTTGTTGGATGGCGTCAACGTTCTCCAGCATACTCTCCTTTTTAGGTATATCGAACCACAAAGGTACAGAAAAGTAACGGCCCGTTGGCGACCGGTAGCGCATTGGCTATACGGTGTATGAACACTAAAATCAATGAGTATAATATTATGGAGACGGTTCCGGAAAGTCAACCGTTCAGGCGCAATACAGGTTACTACTGATTGTCAATTTTTTACTGAATTGCCGTGTAAAAAGATGAATATACGTCGATACATAGGGATGGGTCTGATTGTTGTACAATTCAAACAGAGCAAGCCACGGTAATACACAATGTATATACGTGTCAGCAGTGCTACGACAGTTGTATACTGTACGCCACAAGCTGTTGATTGTCAATATGTAACCGGGTATAAATTAAGATCTCTAGAAACGCTTATGAAGCCACTCACCAACGACTCCATCTTCGAACCAATGTCTATGCCGTTCCACAAAAGTGTGGAAAAAATTGCCGATTCTGCCACAACGCAGAAGCTGCTGATCCCCTTCTACGATCGGAAACGCTCTGTATCTGCCGACGAAATCGTTCGGCTCGAAGGCAGCGGTAATTACACCAATTTCTTTTTGAAAGACGGCACCAAAATGCTGGTTTCGCGTACGTTGAAGGAGTACGAAACGTTACTGACGGATGAGTCGTTTGTACGGGTCCACAAGTCATGCATCGTCAACCTGAGCTTTGTTCGTAAATTCTTTATCAAGAAAGAAGGCGAACTCGAATTGACCGACGGTCAACAGGTAAAAATTTCCCGTCGCCGTGCGCAGATGTTCATGGATCGCATCCGTAGCTACCAGTCTGTGCTGGTCAACTAGGTCTGGTTACCGCAAACGCGTAGCTGATCTGCGTACTCTGTTGACTGACGGGACCACGTATTTCTACGCAATGTAGTGGGGATATACCCCCGAATATAACCGGTTACATACCTAATAAAGTCCTGACGGCTAGCTAGTTGCGCTTTTTGTGTGCTAGTGGTTGTCAGGACTCTTTTTTTAAGGGGCAGGGGAGGGTGGTAGCTTTGATTCGTCAAAAGCGATCCACAACGCAAACGCGCTTCCCTATGGAAACCAGTACATTCCCCCTGACTACAGCCGTTCCACATTTCCCGGCTACCTATCTGCGTGGTATGCAGCGTATTGCGCTCCCGTACCTGAATCGAACCATTTTTATTTCGGTCGATGATATCACCTTACTGGAGGGTGAAGGTAACTACACCTATCTGTGCACCCGCGACCGTAAACGATACATCGTGTCGAAGACGCTGAAAGAGTTCGAAAAGATGCTGGATAGATCATTATTTCTACGAATTCACAAGTCGCACATGGTTAATCTGGCTTATGTGCAGCAGGGGCCTTCTAACAACGACCGGCAGATTCGGCTAACCGATGGCCGGGAAGTCGCCATCTCGCGTCGGCGCATGAAAGAGATTGCTACGCAGCTGATGCAGTACCGGCAGAAGCTGGCCAACTAGCGCGGACAAACGTGTATACATACACGTGCGCTCAGAATGAACAGCGAGAGCGTATTTATATAAACGAAAAAGCTCCAGTCGCGCGACTGGAGCTTTTTCGTGTCTAGGCAAACGACAGCTACAGCAGTTTGTAAGCCAGAGTGATTTGCCACGATTTAAACCGCTGACCGAACTGAGCGTTAGAGCCATTGGCGTTGATCTGCGCAATGTCTGTCAGGTTTCCTTCATAGCGTACGTCGAGTCCGAGCGGGCCCAGGTCGAGGCCGCCACCGACCTGATAACCATAGTACGCTTTCTTCCAGGCATCGTTGAGCGAGTTATTAGTATACTGTCGCAACGCATCGCCTAATCCCTGATTGTTGTCGATACGGAACGAGGCTACCGGGCCGGCCATGATTCGAATGGGTCCACCTTTGATCCCCAGCAGCACAGGCACGTCGAAACTGGTTGTGCGGATGTTTACCGACTCGGTCGCTCCATTACGGACAACGTCGAGCGAACCTTGCCGGGTCGAGTAAAGCAGTTCGGGCTGGATGAACAGATTTTTACCGATGCGCGTGTAAATACCGAACGAAGTGCCGGTACGCGTACTGTAACTGTCGCTCAGATTGTTCCGAAACGTTTGTCCGTCGACGCTGACGTTGGGTGATCCGTTGGCGTTGGTGCCGACGTTTACAAAGTTGCCAAACGAAAGTTTGGAGAGGTTGACGCCCCCCTTGATACCGACCGAAAACTGAGCGAACGTAAGCGCCGGCAGCAGTGTGAGAGCCGCGAAAAGGATTGTCTTTTTCATACGTTAATGTGTTTGTAGTGATTTGCTTTTACGTAACGAGAAATGAAGCGACAGGGTACGCGAGGCCAACTAATTTCGATGGAACGGCGTTCTGTTTATACCGTTTGGTGCGTCGTAATAAGTGAATTCTCGCGTCTGCCAGCGGTTAGAATATAAAACGTAGGCGGGGTTTAACGTGTTTGTTTTATTACGCGCCGATGTACAGTCAACTTATTGATGGCCAAGCTAAAAACAACCTATTTTTGCCAGAATTGCGGCAATCAGACACCTAAGTGGCTGGGGCGCTGCCCGGCCTGTGGCGAGTGGAATACAATCGTTGAGGAGGTTGTTCAGAAAGATGAGCCGGAAAAGGGTAACTGGCGGAGTCCGTCGAGCGGGCCGGGGAACGTCCGGGTTGCGGCCAAACCCAAACCGTTGCACGCTATCAACTATGAAGAGCAGCCTCGCATCGCCACGACGGATGGTGAACTGAACCGGGTGCTGGGGGGCGGTATCGTTGCTGGTTCGCTGGTGCTGATCGGTGGGGAACCAGGCATTGGTAAATCGACGCTACTGTTGCAGATCGCGCTCAGTCTGGCCGGAATGCGCGTATTGTACGTATCGGGCGAAGAGAGCGAGCAACAGATCAAGATGCGCGCGGAACGACTCGATGCGCCCACCAGCGACTGCCATGTAATGAGTGAAACGTCGACGCAGAATATTTTTCGCGTCGTCGAGCATTTTGAACCCGAAGTGCTGATTATCGACTCGATTCAGACCATGCAATCGTCGTTGGTGGAGTCGGGGGCGGGGAGCGTATCGCAGGTGCGTGAATGCACGGCGGAGCTTATGAAATACGCCAAGGAAAGTGGTGTTCCGGTGTTTATGATTGGGCACATCACGAAAGAAGGGTCGCTGGCCGGGCCAAAAGTGCTGGAACACATGGTCGATACGGTGCTGACGTTTGAGGGTGACCGCCACACGACCTATCGTATTTTGCGCACCACCAAAAACCGCTTTGGCAGCACCGACGAACTAGGCATCTACGAAATGCTCGGCACGGGTTTGCGGCAGGTGACAAACCCATCGGAAATTCTGATTTCGCAACGCGACGAAGCCCTGAGTGGGGTGACGATCGGCTCGATGCTGGAAGGAAACCGGCCATTGATGATCGAAACGCAGGCACTTGTCAGCGTTGCTACGTACGGTACACCACAGCGTAGTAGCACGGGCTTCGACGCCAAGCGGCTGAACATGCTGCTGGCAGTGCTGGAAAAACGGGGTGGTTTCCGTCTGGGTCAGCAGGATGTGTTCCTGAACATTGCCGGTGGTCTGCGCGTAGAAGACCCCGCGATCGACCTGGCTGTCTGTGCCGCCGTCGTGTCGAGTTATGAGGACATCGCGATCTCGCCCTCGGTTGCTTTTGCCGCCGAAATTGGCCTGGGGGGCGAAGTGCGGGCCATCAGCCGGATCGAGTCGCGGATTGCGGAAGCAGAAAAGCTTGGTTTCAAAAAGATGTTTATCTCCCGCTACAACCTGAAAGGGCTGGACGCGAAAGGGTTCAAAATCGACCTTCGCCCCGTATCCCGGTTAGATGAGGTGTTTCAGGGCGTATTGATGTGATGTGTAGCCTAGTGGATGGTGTAGCCTGGACGTCCACGTCCGGGTGCCCGTCAGGGCAACTTTCGCAGGCGGAAGCTTCTTGGTCGCTACGCGCCCACCCGGACCTAGAGGTCCAGGCTACACAACTAGCTACACACATTACACCAATTTCTTGCTGAAGCCGGCGAACGTGTCAACGCCGGTATCCTTCCAGCTACGTGACGTGGCTGATTCCAGTACAGCTTCGCATACTTTCTGTGTTTCGAGTGCGTCGCGGAAGGTAGGATGGCAGGGCGCACCTTTGTCCAGACTACTGAAAAAATCGGCGGCCTGGTGGACAAAGCTGTGCTCGTAGCCGATGCCTAAGCCCGGTACCCACCATTTATCCATGTACGGTTGATCGCCATCAGTGACGTGAATCGACCGCCAGCCGCGTACGATGCCTTCGTCGCCGTGGTCGAAGTATTCCAGTCGATTGAGGTCGTGCAGGTCCCAGCGGATCGACGCGTGTTCGCCATTGATCTCGAAGGTGTACAACGCTTTATGACCACGGGCGTAGCGCGTCGACTCGAATAGGCCCAGCGAACCATTCTGGAAGTGGCAGTGAAAAATACAGGCATCGTCGATACCGACCGGTTGTACTTTGCCCGTCAGTGCGTGCATCCGCTCTTTCACGAAGGTTTCTGTTACGGCCGATACGTCGGTGATCGCGCCGTTGAGCCACATGGCTGTGTCGATGCAGTGCGCCAGTAAGTCGCCCGTCACGCCCGAACCCGCTGCGTCGACGTCCATACGCCAGGTGCCGGTGCCGCCCTGTGGTACGTCGGCGCTGATGGTCCAGTCCTGCAAAAAGTTAGCGCGGTAGTGGAAGATGCGACCCAGTTTGCCCGACTCAATAAGTTGCTTCGCCAACGTGACGGCCGGAATGCGCCGGTAATTATACCAGACGGTATTCGCCACGCCCGCTTTTTCGACCGCATCGACCATCCGCTGGGCTTCGGCAACCGTGCGGGCCAATGGCTTTTCGCACAGAATCATCTTGCCCGCTTCAGCCGCAGCGATGGCGATCTCCGCGTGCATATCGTTGGGCGTACAGATGTCAATAGCGTCGATATCGTCACGGGCAATAACGGCACGCCAGTCGGTTTCGATTGATTCGTATCCCCACTGATCGGCGAAGGCCTGCACTTTTTCCGCGTTGCGCGAACAAACCGTTTTCAGCACGGGCGTGTGCAGCAGATCGGGAAAGAAATTGGGGACGCGCCGGTAGCCGTTGGAATGCGTGCGACCCATGAAGCCGGTACCGATCAGGCCAATGCGTAGTTCTTTTTTGGAGGGCATAGCATTAAGGATTTGTGGTTTACGGTATTCAGTTTTTGGTTTACGGTCAGCGGCTGATGATAGTATTCGAACTACCGTAGACCGTACACTGAAAACGGTAAACCGAATTTATTCTTTCCACCCGTGCTGCTGACGGACGGCGATCATGGTAGCCAGGATGTCGTTCCAGGTTTGCTGATTGGTCATCACGTTGTTGGGGAACATGCAGCCATCCCAGCAGATATGCTTGAAGGCCTTTGTTAGTTGTCCGTTTTCGTCGCGCAGCCAGTAGCCGGCGTCGTGTACCACGTCAAGCTTCCCATTTGGGTCGAGCGCCTGACAGTGTCGCCCGGTCTTATCGTGGGAACCGGAACCGAATACGGTCCCATCGTTTTGCGCGACATGAAAATCGATCGTCCAGGGGCGTAGGGCGCTGGTCAGTGTACGAAGGGCCGATTCGAGCGTTGCCCGGTCGGACCAGTCGAAGTCGGGGGGGAGAATACGATCCTGCTCCCGGTTGTAACCCATTGTGTAAAGCAGCGTATGTGCCATGTCGGCCTGAAAGCCCATGTTCGGCCGGTTCACTGATTCCAGCGTGTCGAGCATGGTTTTCCAGCTTTGCATACCGCCCCAGCAGATTTCACCCTCAGCCGCCAGTTGCTCGCCGTAGTCAGCGGCCACGTCGCAGGCTCGCTGAAACGTCTCGACAATCAGCTTCTGATTACCGGTCGGATCGGCGTCCCAGTCGGTTGGGGAGGCCGACGAATCAATACGAATGACGCCATACGGCCGGATACCGATTTCTTTTAGCTTCTGACCGATGTGACAGGTCTTTCGTACCATCTCGACAAAGTGGTCGCGTTTGTCTTGGCTACCCATGGCTGAGCCGCCCCAGATTGGCGCGACCATCGACCCGATTTTCAGGTTGTAGCCCGCGACTTTGTCGGCCATCCGCTTGATGTCATCGTCCGGCATGTTGACATCCATGTGTTCGAATAAGGCAATGTCGACGCCGTCGAATTTCACACCGTCGACTTCGGCACCGGCAGTCATTTTCAGCATGGTATCGAAGTCGACGACAGGCTCGGAGTCCGGTCCTTTGCCGACGACGCCGGGCCACATGGCGTTGTGTAGTTTGGGGAAGTTATTATCCATGAGGAATAAGGGTTTACGGTATTCAGTATACAGTTTACGGTGGCTGTCGCATGTAGCCCAGACCCGCCGTAAACCGTATACCGAATACTGATCACTAATTACATATCTGGATTATTGGGGCCGAAGTGCTTGAGCATCACGATCGGGTCGGTAGTCGAGTGATTGGTGATCTGCACACCGTCCATTGCTGCTTTTTCGCTGACGAAGAACTCGTCGTTGGTCAGTTGTCCGTAGCGAATCATGGTAGGTGTTTCGATGTCCCAGACGCCCATTTTGCCGCGCCCCTGCATCATAATCAGGCCGTAAGCCGCACTGTCTTTGATCGTGACGGTCTGACCGGGGAAGACGGTCAACTCCTTGGCACTGAATGCGTCTGATCTGTAGCAGACCCATACTTCGCGGTAGCCGTCGGCCTCCATCTCCGCTTCGTCGCGGACGGGTTTAGGACGCATGAACCGGTTGGTCATCATCTGCGGATCGGTGTTCAGGTCCCAGTCGATGGCGTCCATCAACTGGTCGTAGTTGCCGATCTGATCTTTGGGCGTACCGTTCCAGAGCAGTTCTTCCGGGATGATCGCTTCGTTGACCAGCGACTGGTACATAGCGAATACGTCCGACGCTTTCTGAGGTTCGTAGGTACACATGCTACCAGGAGCATGAAGCAGGCCGGGGGGCACATCCCAGCCCGTACCCGGTTCAAGCCGGTAAGCCGACGAATAGTTGGTGATCTTGTTGTCGCCCTTCGTGAAGTTTTGCAGGCACTCCTTGATCTGCTCCTTAGTGGTGCCGGGTGCGATGCCAAAAAACGTGTAGGGGAAGTCGCCACCGTGGTTGTTGACCTGTGGCGGAAAGTAGTACGCTTCGGGTTTGCCCAACTGCCCGATCAGTGCCGCCTGTTCGTCGTTGTGGTGCAGGTGGTGGGGGAGCGGCCCCATGTTGTCGAAGAACTTGGAATACATTGGCCAGCTTTGGTACTCATTCCAGAGCCGGTCACCGATCAGTTCGCCTTTCAGTTCGTCGACGGCGTCTTTCAGCAGAAACTGGGTTTCGCTGCCGTTTTCATCCGTACAAACGATGTGGCTTAATCCCTCATTTTCGCCGGTGAGCGGCCCGTTCTTGGCAGGAGTCGTCGATGAAAACCAACGTTCATCGATGCCACCCCGTTCGCCACCCAGCACGTAGTAATCGTCGGGATGCAGTTTGATACGGCGGCCGGGGACGCAGAACGAACGGGGTACCCAGGTGGGCGTTAGTCGGAGGATACCCTGACCCTGTTCGAGGGCTTTCTGGGCGATACTTATCGTTGCGGTTGTTTCCATTGCGTGTAAGGGGGTTAAGGATTTATTGGGAGAAGAAAGAGGATAGACGAAAGAGAAAAGACACGAGAGGTGCCCGCATCAACATTCTTTCTTCTTTCATCTATTTTCTTTCTTCTAGCATCTATTCTCTTTCATCTAAAAATTGCTGAATGGCAGCCTTGTCAGTCAGGATCGAGAGTTCCAGCTCGTAGGTGCGGGTTTCGCCGGGTTGCAGGAAAAGAAGCTCGTTTTGTTCGCGGGCTTTCTGCTGACCGATGAGCGGATTGGTTGCGGGTTCGATGCCCGTTACATATTCGCCCTTGCCCCAGTGCTGCCAGTTGATAAGCCACGGTAGCTGTTCCTTGTTGAACTGCAATGCCATCGCCAGTCCCAGCTTCTCGTTGTACAGACCGGCCGTACAGATACCATTCGCAGCGGGCGTGATGTCGATGTTGGCGACGGCTTCACCGGTGCCGAGGTGATCGTCAAGGGGAGCGGGACAGGTTTTGAAGTCGTAACCCTCGCGAAAAATCCGGTTGTTGATACCACCGTCCCGCGCCTGCCAGTCACCCTGCCAGATGATTTTGGTGCCTTCGTCGACCAGTGGCCAGCCGAAGTTGAAATGGTACAGCAGCATGTGGGGCACGGCGGTGTTGCCCTGGTTGGTAACCTCGTCGCGAAATCGAATCACCGGCTGACCGAGCGTGCTGGCGATCGTTCGCTTCATCTCCAGCCGTGGCCCGAAAATGGTTGTTTCCCGAATGCGCCCGGTCAGGCTCATGTCGAGTTGACCGGTCATCGGATCGGGCTGAATGATGGACTCAAGTTCAGCGGGCAGGTTGCCAATACGGCCGTGCAGACCGCGTTCGCCGTATTCGTCATGCTCCGGTCCGCCCACGTGCGACAGCCCACAGGTTGTCAGTAAGCCTCCGCCGAACGTACGGAGCCAGTCAGCGCCTTTGTCGGAGAAAGGGGCGGGGGGCGTAATGCCGGTATGACTCAGCCACGCCAGGCTATGCTGATTGTAGAACGCATCGGCAATGTCCATAGCCCGGTCGAGGACGACTTTGTAACGCAGGCCCGTACCAGTGTTGACCCAGGCGATGCGGACACCCCGTCCCGTTCCATTGTCGAGTACCGACGTTTCAATGCCACCGACCTGCGCCGTATGCGAAATCTTATCTTTCCAGGGAGTCAAAACTAGCTTGTGGTTTGTGGTTAGTAGTTTGTAGTTCGTGGTTTGTTGTCTCGAACCGGAGGAACTACAAACCACGAACTACAAACCACAAACTGAATTTACAATTGCTTTATCATCAGTTCTTTATACTGCACTTTCATAGGTGGGCCGACGTGGACCTGCACGCCGAGTAACCCATTGGCTTTGCGGTTGACAGCATCATCGTCGGTGACGTCGCTCATCAATACGTCGTTGATATAGTGCTGAAGTCGGTTGCCTTTAATGACGAGGTGGAAGGTGTTCCAGTCGTTGGTTTTAATCAGATTCTGGAGCGAATCGGACTTGCCCAGCGACCCGATGACCTTCATCCCGGTCCAGGCATTGTTCTTTACCCGCACCCGAATCGAGTCGGGGCTGGCGGGACCGTTGTAGGGTGCGATCTCCGTTTTTTGTCCCCGATAGGCCAGCGTGGTGCGTTTGCGCTCTTCGTAATTCTGCCCGGTGTAGCGATTCTTGCCGTCGATGTCGGCCTGATAACCCCGCAGGGCGTAGGGAACGTCGGTGAGCTGATCGCTGCGGTAGTTGATGCCGGAGTTGCCGGCTTCCGTTATTTTAAACTGACCGACCAGCTCAAAATCAGCGGGCTTGCCGCCCTGCCAGATGATGAACGAATTGGTCTTGAGCAGTTTCTCGGGTGTGATTTCACCGGTCAGGCAACCGTCTTCCACGCGCCAGTATGTTTTGTCGCCGTCCCAGCCGTTCAATGTCTTGCCGTCGAAAATGGCGACGAAGCCGTCTTTGTTCTTCTTCCGCTGGGCATGACTGGCGGTACCCGTACCGAGCAGCAACATGGCCATACCAATTACATATCGTGTTCGCATAGTGAATTGAATTTTATAGTCTGGCGGTAGTGTGTAGCCTGGACCACCAGGTCCGGGTGGGCGCGAAGCGACCAATAAGCTGCCGCCGGAATCAATTGGCCTGACGGCCACCCGGACGTGGACGTCCAGGCTACACATACCAAACTACAGATTACTTGCCGCCAGCTTTGTAGACTTCATTTTTCTGGTTGCCACCTGATTTCAGGTAAGCCATCAGGTCTTTCAGTTCGTCGGCGTTTAAGCTGTTGATAAGGCCGGGGAGCATGATCGATTCGGGCGAGTACCGCTTGGCTGTTACGTCTTTCTTCGGAATCTTCCGGGTCTGGTCGGCAGCAAACGGGTTCTGTGAAATGATGTAGTTTGCTTTGTCTTCGTTAACCAGCCGCCCGACGACTGACTGCCCGTTTTTCAGGACAAATACCGTCGACGCGTATTGATCGGAGACCGTCTTGCTGGGTTCGATGATGGCTTCGAGAATATCTTTGTTCGAGAAGCGCGTTCCCAGTTGGGTCAGGTCGGGGCCGATGTCGCCACCGCTGCCGCTTATCGCGTGGCAATGGCTGCACAGGATTGCCGAGTATATTTTCTGACCGGTGGCAAAGTCGGGGTGGTGTGAGCCGGTATCGAGCATGGCGACGGCATTGTCGAGCGTCCAGCGACGACCGGGGCCTTTCGGTGCGTAGCCGCTCATGGCTATGTCATTGCCCGAACTGGTTAGCAGGTCAGCCCCCGACAGTTTGTTGTATTTCTCGAACTGCTCTTTCGGTACGTGAACCAGCGCCAGTTTCCGCGCCCGGTCGATAAAGCCGACGTAGCTGCGACCGCCTTCGTATTTGAACGCATTGCCAAACCAGGCGAAATACTTGTCGCGCAGGGCGGGTGTCCAGCCGGTAGCTTCCCGACTCAGCATCACCGCGTAATACGTTTGTTGAAGGGGCGGTACTTTGGCCAGCATCTTAGCGATGTCCATACCGTACTGCGGGTTGCGCAGAATCAGGTCCGACGAAGCGGTTGCTGTTTCCAACCCCAGGCTGTTGCTGCCGGGTTCGTCTTTCTTATCCATTAGCGTCAGCGTTTTCTCGATGACACCCGGTGCTTCCAGATAGATCAGTACCTTGCTTAGACCCCGGTTCAACAGGGCCGTTTTCGCGGGATACTTCGGCGACAGATACGCGATGACCTTGGCTTTATCGGCGGCTTCGGGCGCACCCATACGGGTGAAAATCAGCTCGAACGCCCGTGTCATGTCAAACTGCTGCGACTCGGACAACTGATCGTAATTGATCTTCATCAGCGTGGCTAATGCCTTGCTTTTCAGATCGGGGCTTCCTTGCCGGGCCAGCGCCACTATCGCCTGGGTGGCCCGTTGCGGATCGGTTTCAGCAAGCGCCTTCTCCTGCCATTGTGCCACCGGCTGATGCTCCACGGCAATACGAGCGGCATAGCGAACAAAGCGATCCGGGTGGTTCAGGTTGGGCCACGCTGCCGCCAGCGCATTCGGGTTGGGGCCTTTGTGGTATTCCTCCAGGCTGGTGCGCAGCTTGTGTTCCGCCGTGAGTACCGGCGTTGGTGGCGTTACTTTCTCGTTACCGTTGTAATACACCCGGTACAGATCCGACTCCAGCCGACGACCACCGGTCAGGAAATACAGGGCACCGTCGGGACCGAAGACCCCATCCGTCACCGCAAGGGGCGTTCCCGAAATAAATTCTTCGCGCTCGCCTTCGTAGGTAGCGCCTTTAGGTTTCAGGTGAATGGAATAGATAATCCCGAAACTCCAGTCGAAGGCAAACAGCGACTCGCGGTACTTCTTCGGGAATCTGGAGTCCCCGCCGTAAACGACGTTCGTCGGCGAACCCTGTCCGATATTCAATACCGGAGGCAGGTTGTCGGGATTGCCGGGCAGCCATTTGCTGTCGCCGGTGCGCCAGCCGAACTCAGCGCCACTCGGGACATGGCAAATGCGCGTGGGGCGGTACCAGGGCGTGCCGAAATCCCACTCCATGTCCGAATCATACGTAAACATATCACCGGCTTCGTTGAACGCGACGTCGAAGGCATTACGGAAGCCTGCGCCCATCAACTCCCAGCGTTTTCCCTCCGGGTCGATGTTGGCGACCCAGCCGCCCGGTGCCATCCGGTCGACGGCATGACCACGCGGGTCTTTGATGAGCGGAAACAGGTTGTCTTCTTTCCAGTTTGACGGCAGTCGGTACGCATCCATTTGGGGCACGTCGGTATGGTTGCCCGAGATGACGTAGAGCGATTTCTTGTCGGGAGCCATGACAATACTGTGCGGCCCGTGTTCCCCTTCGCCTTTCAGTTCACGCAGCATGGTTACCTTGTCGTACTGATCGTCGCCGTCGGTATCCTGCAACCGGTACAGGCCGCTGGGCTTGGGAAACTGCTTGCTGGGCCGGTTGTTGACCATCACGTACAGGCTATTAAAGGCATACAGCAGCCCCTGTGCGTAGCCCATGCCCACGCTGGTGTCTTTGCTGATTACCAGCTTTTCAATCTCGGGCGCGACCGAACCAGAACCCGCTGCCGGTATCTTGAGCCGGTACAGACCACCGTACTGATCGGATGCGATCAGCCGGCCTTTGTCGTCGAATGTCATCGACACCCACGATCCCTGCTTATTTTCGGATGGGCTGTAAATGTGCTCGGCCTTGAAGCCCGGCTGTAGTTTGAGCTTTTCGACTTTCGGGTTTTCGGCCCCCTGCCGATCGTTTTCCGGGTATTGTAGACTTACCCACGACGCTCCCATCAGCGCCAGGGCTGACACGACTACGCCAAGTTTTAGCACGTTGATTCGGGAATACATATCGGTTGTACGGTTTTCGGTTTACAGTATTCGGTTCACGGCCGGGTGGCTCGGTAACCGAACTAATGAGAGACCCCACGCCAACTCTTCCCCGTTAGGGAGGGGCTCAAAGGATTAGCGAGCAAATCCCCTGGGGGTGGGGTGAAACAGGCGGTAAAATCAGGCCAGAGAAGCCGTTACGATAGATAGCAGCATAAGGCAAACTGGCCTGATTTATAATCATATCGGGTTTAGAAATACGGTGATAACGCAGCTTCGACGGCAGGTAGTCCATAGTAATCGTCCAGTACGGTAAAGGCGTTGGGGGGCGGGACGGCTCCTTTCGGGAAATAATACGCTTGCGGATTGGCTTTCACCTTCGCGCCATAGGCTCCGATGATTTCTTTCACCCGGCCGGTACGTGTCAGGTCGAACCAGCGCTTATTCTCGAAGGCCAGCTCCACCCGGCGCTCTTTGAAGATAGCTTCGCGCATGTCTGCTTGTGAACTGGCAGTTGTTGCGGGTAGTCCGGCCCGGCTGCGTACCCGGTTGAGATAGGTTGCGGCATCGCCCGTTTTACCTTGTTCGTTCAGTGATTCGGCCATGAACAGCAGTACTTCAGCGTAACGATATACCGGCCAGTTCTGCCCCGTAATGCCGTGAATGGCGTGGGTGCGGGCGTACTTCTTGATGTACGGATACGTTTTGTTCTCCCGCGCGCTTTGACTCAGCGTGACTGTGTCTATCGAGATGGCTTTGCGCTTGTCGCCACTTTCGTAGGCTGCGATCAGGTCGGGGGTCGGGATGTTGTTGCTTTCCTGCGAGGTGGGCTGCGTATTGGTTGTACCCGTAATCGGCTTTAACTCGGCTGCGGTGATGGGCGACGGCACAAAGCGGTAAATCTGATTGCCGTTGTAACCGCCCGATCCCTCCATGTACTGCACCTCGAACACCGACTCCTGGTTGTTTTTATTTGATCCTGTGTACGAAAACGCATCGTTATAATCGGACATCAGCGTGTAGCCGTCGTTGGTGATAACGTCGCGCATCAGCGACTCGGCCTGCGCCCATTTTTTCTGGGTGACATACAGGTTGGCCAGCAGCGTTTTCGCGGCTCCCGACGTGGCCCGGCCTGCTTCCTGCTTCGCCTTATTGAGCAGCATCGAACTGGCATCTTTCGCATCCTTTTCGATTTGCGCGTACAGTTCGTCGGTCGTCGCCAAAGGCAGCGCGGCATCCTCCCGGCTCGCAGACGGCGTCAGGTGAAGCGGCACTTTACCGAACAGCCGAACCAGATCGAAGTAAGCGAAGGCGCGGAGGAAGAGTGCCTGCCCCTTGATGTTGTTCTTGTTGGCCTCGCTGCTGAACGTGACCCCGTCGATCTGCGACAGCAACTGATTGGTACGGGCAATGATCTGGTAGTTGTACCGAAATGCCCACAGTACGTTGTCGTTCGCCGTAACGCCACCCGCCGTCGGGACGGCAAAATCGGCTACGTTTTCGGTCGGGTCAACCGCGCCGTAGAGAATGTTGCGGGCGTAGTACGTATTGTCGGAGTGCATCTCCTCCAGCACCCAGGCCCGCTCGTTGAACAGTGGCCGGAGCGGGACATACGCGCCGTTGACCGCCTGCTGAAAGTCGGCTTCGGTTTTGTAGAATGTGGCCGAACTGAGCGCCGTTTCGGGTACGACCGTCAGGAAATCACTTTTGCAACTCGCTATGGCCAGGGCCAGAAATGCTGTTGCGATATAGCTGGTTTTCATGCTGAATTCGAAATGGAATTGATAAACAGCGTTGTGTGTCTTGTAGAGACCGCACCGGCGGACCGGCGACCCTTCGCGTCTCACCGCCGGATGGAGTTTGGCGAATAGGTACCGAACTCAGTGGATACAAAGGCTGGCGCGTGCTGAGACCGCACTGGCGGCCACGCGGTGGTCGCCACCGTGGCGCGGACCGACGAATGATCGCGTCGATACATTCTAAAAATTGAGGTTGACGCCTAGCGTGTACGTGCGGGGAACCGGGTAGTTCGACAGATCGACGCCCTGGCTCAGGTTGCCACCATCACCGTCGCCAGTACCGTTGGCGCTGGTTTCCGGGTTGGGACCACCCCAGTAGTTGGTGAAGACATACACCTGCTGAATCGATGCATACGCCCGTGCCGACTTGAAGAAGCGGTTCAGCGGACCAAAGGTGTAGCCCAGTGTGATGTTCTTGATCGTGAAGTACGAGGCATTGGCCAGAAACTGACTGCTGTTCCAGTCGCGCTCGACGCCGGTAAAGTTGCCCCCGCCGTTAGTGGCACCGAACTGACCCGCGCCCGGCGTGATGACCCGTCCGTCGCTGCCGACCCGGAAACGATCTTTTACGCCCGCTACCAGGTTGAACACGCCGTCGAGATTGGCTGTGCTGTACAGGTGCCGTACCCAAAGCTGGTTGCCGTACGAACCCGATCCAACAATCGACGCGTCGAAATTGCCGTAGCGGAAGGTGTTCGTAATACCATAAACGAATTTCGGAAACGGACTGCCGATAATGGCCCGATCGTCGGCATCACCGCCGTAGGTAATCACCCCGTCGCCGTTGACATCTTTGAATTTGATTGTTCCCACGGCTGAGCGACCCGGAATGATGGGCGAGTTAGCCAGATCCTGTGCGTTCTGGTAATAGCCTTCCTTGACCATGCCGTAAAACTGCCCGAATGGCTGACCAACCTGTGTGATGTGGAACGAACCGTAGACGCGGTCGATACCCGGTGCCAGCGCAACGACTTTATTGCGGTTGAACGAGATGTTGGCGTTGGTTGTCCACTGAAGCCGACCCGTCGTGTTCTTGGTCGTCAGCGAAAACTCGTGGCCCCAGAACTTGATTTCGCCGATGTTGTCGCTATAGCTCGTGAAGCCCGACTCCTGCGGAATTTGCACGGCGTAGAGCAGATTGGTCGTGCGCTTAGTGTAGAAATCGTACACAAACTGAACCCGGTCGTTGAACAGGCCTAAGTCCAGACCGAGGTCGAACTGCCGGGTCGTTTCCCAGCCCAGGTTGGGATTGGCCAGCGAAGTAGGTACGGCACCTGATGCGACAGTGCTGCCAAAGACGGCGTTGGCGGTATTGTCGAGCAGCGCGTACTGGGTATAGTTACCGATGTTGTTGTTACCGATGATCCCGTAACTGGCACGGACCTTGGCGAACGAGATCGCCGGAACCGGCTTCAGAAATTCTTCGTCCGACAGTACCCAGCCCAGCGAGGCCGATGGGAACGTACCCCAGCGATTAGCCGAGCCAAAGCGCGACGAGCCATCCGTCCGAATAGCCGCCGTCAGCAGGTATTTGCCTTTGTAGTTGTACGTCAGCCGCGATAGATACGATGTCAGCGCCCATTGGTTGACGCCACTGCTCGTGCCGCCCCGATTAATGTTCAGACCACCCTGAATGGTCGGAATCTGGTCGTTGGCGTAGGTGTCGGCCTGAATGCGAGTGACATCCTGCCGAAATTGCTGATTCGTAAAGCCGGCCAGCAGTTCGAAGTTATGATCGTTGAAACTTTTCGAATAGGTCGCCAGGTTTTCGTTCAGCCACGACACATTGTCCAGACTCTGCCGGATCGATACGGCCGTTGTCGGAACGGGGACGTTAATGGCGCTTGTCGCAGTTGAGGGGTTAAAGAAGAAAAACTTTGAGTTGAGGTATTCGACATTGATGGTCGACTTGAGCGTTAAGCCCGCAATCGGACGGTAGGTGACGTAGGCGTTACTCAGCAGGTTGATGTTGCGGGTTTCGTTGGTAAGATCCCGTGCTGCCCGTACCCAGTTCGGGTAGTCGAAAATGTTGCCCGTACTACCCGGAAAGCGGTTAAACCGGGTCAGGTCGCCGTTCGAGTCATAGATCGGCATGACGGGCCAGGTGTGCAGCGCGTTGAACAGGATGCCCGTGCCCCGGTCGCCGTCCGTCCGTGGTGTATTGTCGAACACGTAGGAGGGGGCCACGTTGAACCCCACCGACACCTGATCCGACAGGTTGTAATTGGAATTCATCCGCAGTGAGTACCGCTTGTACTTGTTGTTCAGCACGACCCCATCTTGGTTGAAAACACCTGCCACCAGTGCGGTGCTGGACCGTTCACGGTTCGAGGATATCGTCAGGTTATAACTTTGAATCGGGGCTACCCGTAGCAAGGCTCCGTACCAGTCGTTGTTTTTGCCTTCGTACTGCGCCGGATTCTGAAATTCAGTAGGGACCGCCTGCCCCTGATCTTCGTAGTATTCTTTCTTGAACTGCGCAAACTCGACCGCATTCAGCATCTTGATCCGGCCCCGCTGCGGTACCTGCTGCACCCCCGCGAAGGTGTTGAAGCTGATATTGGTCTGGCCGACTTTTCCTTTCTTGGTGGTGATGAGGACCACCCCGTTGGCCGCCCGCGACCCGTACAACGACGTCGACGCGGCATCTTTCAGTATCGAGATATCATCGATCTCATCAGGGTTTAGCTGGGCGATGGTGCCGGTGATCGGGAAGCCATCGACTACGTACAGCGGATCGCTGCCCGCCGATACCGATACCTGTCCCCGAATACGGATATTGATGCCCTGTCCCGGCTTACCCGTCGTCTGGTTGATCTGAACCCCCGCCAGCCGGCCCTGTAGCTTCTGCCCAATCTGCGATACGGGCAAGTCTTTGATCTCCTGTGCGCTAACGTTCTGAACAGCGCCGGTGATTTCCTTCTTCAACTGACTGCCGTAGCCAACGACGACGACTTCGTTCAGCGTCTGATCGCCTTCACCCAGGGATACGTTCAGCACTTTGTTGGTACCAACCGTTACTTCCTTTGTTTGGTAGCCGACGAAGCTGAATACCAGTACCGACTGAGGACCCGGTACGGCCAGTTTGAAACTGCCCTGCTCGTCGGTCGTCGTGCCTTTCGTACTCCCTTTCACGACGACTGTCACGCCCGGTAAGCCGTTGTTTTTCTCATCGACTACCCGCCCTGTTATTTCTTCATCGGCCAGCGCTGGTTGCCGGATCGTTGATTCCGGGTTGGTTGATGGGGCGGTTAGTGGCTGATTGGTCCCGGACGGAGCCCGGCGAATGAACCGTGAATCTGGGTGCCGTGCCTGGGTCAGATTAGGAACGGAGCCTGCCAGCAGCCAGAGCGCTGTCAGCGAATAGAGCTTGTTCATGAGGGTCTGGTTTAAGAGTTAGGAACACCCGTCAGCCGCGCTACTCTGGCCGGATGAGTGGTCAAATATTAGGCTCACCAGCCGCAGAACTTACCCCTACTTGCCTACTTTTATAACTATTTTGTTATTTATTTTGGTATTTTCTAGTATAAACTCACTGGGATATTAGTGAGAAATATACTTAGTATTGCCTGGTGAAAATTCGTGCCAGTTGCACTAAGGTGGCTTTTACAGGATGCGTACGCTTGCATGAATTACTGCCATATGGATACCAGTCCTGCTGATGTTCCCAGTAGCGGATCGGTAGTGGGTAGAGGTAGGGCCGCGATCGTTTGGTCGGCCCTGGGGCGCTCGCCGGGGTGGCCCCGCAGGACATCGAAGGTTCGTCCGCCGGGGTAAGCGCCTACCACCCCGAAGTCAGCTGACGAGCCAAGGTTCTGATGGCCTACGCCAGCTGGAATAACAATAACGTCGCCCGCTTGTACCGACACGGCTTTGCCTTTCGACCCGCCCAGCTGAACGGTTGCCGATCCACTGTAAATACCTAGTACCTCATGCGAAAGACTATGGTAATGCAGGTAAGAAAAGATGCCGTTTCGCCAGGCGTTTGTCCAGTCATTGGCGGCAAAGCGTTGCTCCAGCCACGTGGCTCCTGCCGATTTACGCTCTGAAAAGACATTGCGATACAGCAGCAATGGGTAGCGACTGTTTGGAATCTGCCCATCGTCGGCGAAGTGGAAAAGTTCGGGCCTGGGGCTGTCAGACTCCATGCGTAGCAAGCTGTTTAAAAGCGGTAGACTCACGATAAATTCGGTGCGGTTCATCGCTATGCCGATAAAAAAGCGGAGCCCTGACGACAGGACTCCGCTTTCGTAGTTTGTTAGGTTGACTTATAGGCCCCCCCGCATATCATCGTCGTCCATGGCCGGGTCTGGCTCGGTGCCGTCGTTATTACCGAGTGAATCTCCGTTGCCGTAATTATCAACGTCGGGTTCCATGTTTGGGCTGCCCGATGCGGCTCCGGTACCGCTGGCTGCATCGTCCTCGTCGGTTGGTGTCGTGGGCAATGTCTGCGCGTCTCCCGACAGATCGGTGGGATTATACGTTTCGTCCATCATTTGCCCGTCGGCGGGTATTTGGGCGGGGCCACCCGTGTCGGGTCGATACGTCTGATTCGGCTGACGCAGCATCGCATCCTGGTTTTCACTGTTCATCGTGGCGTTGAGAAAAAAGTTAACTGATAAGGTTGCCTAGCCCCGGGTAAACACCTCCCATAGCCGGTTGTATAACTTACGCGAGTAATTGGCAATGTCGGTATGCGACGCATGAACCAGAAACGGCGCAAAGGCCACCGCAGCACCGGGAAGCGGCTCGATCTTCACCGTTCGCCCCGTTGTCCAGCGCCCCGCCAGCCGACGAACGGAACCCGTCAGCCGCAGGCCAGCATCGGGTAAATCGATGGAGCAGGATTCGGGGTACTGCGCAACCGCCAGCTGTTGCGAAAAATCCTGCAACCGACTAGCGTCGAACCAGGACAGCGTCGGTACACTGAACGAGCGATTCGCCCGACCAGTGCGGTATAGTAAGCCGATAGACAGCGACAGTGGGCCGGTCGATGTTGATCGGCGGCTGGAAACCTGTACGTCTAGAACTTCAAGTGGAGCGGTCTCCGAAGCGGTAGTAACTTCTAAAGTCATGCGTCGATGAAAAAAGGAACAGCTAGTTAGCCAGTAGGCGGTAAGTCGACAAGAAAATCTGTCTGACCGGGCTGTCTATTTAGCCTGTGGTAAATGGCCTAACTAGCTGTCTCGACCGTGTGTTTACACGTAGATCATTTTTCGCGTCATTCCACCGTCGACAGTGAAGTTCTGGCCCGTGATGAAGCTGTTCTCGGGCGAAATCAGAAACAAAATCATGCGGGCAATGTCGTCAGCGGTCCCGACCCGCCCGGCCGGGTGCTGTTCGTGATCTTCGGGAGAGAGGTCGTCGGGCTTCGACTTGGCTTTCTTCAGGGCCGACACGTCGATCCAGCCGGGGCTGATACAATTGACGCGAATCGACGGCCCCAAACTGACCGCCAGTGAGTGGGTTAGCGACAGAATCGCCCCTTTCGAGGCCGAGTACGCGAAGGTATCTGGCTCCGACTGGAACGCCCGCGTCGAACACATATTGATGATACAGCCTTTCTGCGAGGCAATGGCTGGGGCACAGTGCTTGGCGCACAAAAAGGTGCCGGTGAGGTTGGTGCCGATTACCCGGTTCCATTCGTCCAGCGTCAGCTTATCGATTGGCTTGCGCGTCATCTGAGCGGCATTGTTGATGAGCACGTCGATCTGTCCGAAGTGGTTCAGCGTCTGATCGACGGCTTTTTTTACGTTGACTTCACTGGATACATCGCAGGAGACGAACAGAAGCTGCGAGGAAGAGGCTTTAAAGGCATCCCGCATTTCTGCCAGTGCTTCGGTGTCGGCTTCCCAGACGGCCACCCGGTAGCCGTGCGTAATCAGGTACTGTGTCGTCACCCGGCCGATTCCCTGGCCTCCTCCGGTAATGATAGCTGTTTTCATAGATGTGTTGGGTAAGCGTAAAGGCCAAACTACGTCTATCCGTAACACTGACCGATACCGGGTGGTTATGAAATCGGTATCGTTTCGCCATCGGCTTCAGGGGGCTACGGATACACAGCAGGCGTAGAACTGGTAACGTCATTTCACCGAAAGTCGTATGTAGCGCTGCCGAACGATGCGGCCATACGTAATTGCTTCTAGTATGCTTCAGATTGCTTATTCACCGGTATACCGGCTTCGGCTACCCGAGGGTCACCGGTTTCCGATGCTCAAATACGAACTGATCCATGAACAGCTTCTCTACGAAGGCACTTGCACCGACGACAATTTTTTCGCTCCCCAACCTGTCGACGACCGCTGGGTGCTGGGCGTGCATGCGGCAGCCTACGTGCAGCAACTCAAAACGCTGACTGTGCCGGCGGAGATGGTACGTCGTATTGGCTTTCCGCTGACGGCTGAGTTAATCGAGCGCGAATGGATCATTACGCAGGGAACGATCGACTGCACACAGATTGCCCGTCGGGATGGGGTTGCGATGAACGTCGCCGGCGGAACCCACCATGCGTTTCCCGACCGGGGTGAAGGGTTCTGCATGCTGAACGACGTAGGGGTAGCTGCGCACTACTTGCTCGAAACAGGGCAGGTCCGGCAAATTCTGGTGATCGATCTGGATGTGCATCAGGGAAATGGTACGGCGGCTATGTTTCAGCATGAGCCGCGTGTCTTCACGTTCAGCGTTCACGGAAAAGACAATTATCCACTGCGAAAGGAGCAGTCTGACCTGGACGTCGAACTACCCACCGGCACCGCTGACGAGCTGTATCTGAACACACTCTACGATACGCTACCCAAACTGATCGACCGCGTACAGCCCGACTTCCTGTTCTACGTGTCGGGCGTCGACATTCTGGCGTCGGATCGACTGGGCAAGATGGCGGTTAGCCGTGAAGGCTGTCAGCAGCGCGACCGGTTTGTATTCGAACAGGCGATCCAGCGCAATCTCCCAATTACCGTCTCGATGGGTGGCGGCTACTCGCCCCGCCTGACCGACATCGTCGAAGCACACTGCAACACCTTCCGAATGGCGGATAGTATGTATTTTTAGCTATATGTCGCCTGGACGTCCACGTCCGGGTGGACGCGAAGCGGCCTGCTAGCTGCCGCCTTACGTAGTTGGCCTGACGGCCACCCGGACGTGGACGTCCAGGCTACGTTTACTCACCAGACTACACATTCCCACAAAAAAGAACCCCTCTCCCGTTTTGGGAGAGGGGTAGGGACGGTCGGCCGCAGCCGTGAGGGTAGCCCGCCGAAAACCGTAAACTAAATACCGTAAACCACTTACACCGTATGTATCCAGCCGAACGTATCTTCCACTTGACCGGTGCGAATACCGTTCATCTGATCGCGGAGCTTAACGGCTATTGAGTTATCAGGACCATATTCGGGCAGCATATAATCGTTGCCGTTGTAGCCGATGAGCGCGTAAGGCGAAGCGCCGACCGCCGTTCCAGCACCGAAGGCTTCCGTCAGACGACCGCTTTCAATACCGGTGAGTACTTCTTCGATAGACACCAGCCGCTCTTCGACCTCGATACCCATGCTGCGGGCGATCTGAAGCAATGAATCGCGCGTAACGCCTTTCAGAATCGAATCCGACGTAGCGGGCGTCACCAGCTTACCGTCGATGATGAACATAATATTCATCGTGCCTGATTCCTCGATGTACTTGTGCTCGCGGGCGTCGGTCCAGATCAACTGATCGTAGCCCTGCTGTTGCGCCAGGAGCGTCGGGTACATCGACCCGGCATAGTTACCGGCACATTTCGCGAAGCCGACGCCACCCGGTGCCGAGCGGATATAGTCGGTTTCGACTTTGAGTTTCGGCGGCTTCGAGTAATACGCACCTACCGGGCAGGTAAAGATGCAGAACCGGTACGTTTTCGAGGGAGCAACACCCAGGTACGTATCGGTTGCAAACATATACGGCCGGATGTATAGCGAGCTTTCCGGCGACGATGGTACCCAATCGGCATCGATGCGCAGTAGCGCTTCCAGACCGCCCATAAATACTTCTTCGGTCAGTGTGGCCATGCACATCCGCTTGGCCGACTCGTTCATCCGCTTGAAATTTTCGTACGGCCGGAACAGGCGCACCTCACCCGCTTCGTTCTTGAACGCTTTCATGCCTTCAAAGATCGACTGACCGTAATGCAGCGACGATAGGGCCGGACTCAGCGTAAAGTTGTCGAATGGCACAATCATCTGATTTGTCCATTCGCCGTCAATAAAGTCCGCCACGAACATATGGTCGGAGAAGTGTTTTCCGAAAGGCAGATTGTTGAAATCGACCTCCTGAATGCGGGAGCGTTCCGCTTTCCGCAATTCAATTTGCAAGACGTCCGTCGTCATAATCAGGGTGTTGGTTAATGTGCTGAACCGTTTTGAACGGGGCACGGCAAAGCTAAAAAATTAGCCGGACTAAGTTTAGTTGTTAAGACAACTTTCTTTTTCGGCTTACACACGGGCTTTCCACTCGATCTCATCGGCTCCCAAATCCTGCGCCATCAGTCGGCCCAGCACAAAGAAATAATCCGACAGTCGGTTGAGGTACTGAATCACCAGTGGGTCGACCGGTTGCTGCGCGTTTAAGGCAATCACAACGCGTTCGCATCGGCGGCAAACCGTTCGGGCCAGATGACAAAAAGATACTGATTGATGACCACCCGGCAGCACAAAAGCCCGCAACTCCGATAGCTTGGCGTCCATGTCATCCATGCCGTCTTCCAGCCGTACTACGTCAGCGTCGATAATAGCTGGTAAAGTCTTACGTACCGTTTTGTCGGGGTCCGTTGCCAGTTCGGCACCAATGGTAAAGAGTCGATCCTGAATCTCGGCAAGTAAATCAATCCGTGCCGCGTTGACCGGCTGATCGCGGAGGAGACCGACCCACGCATTCAATTCATCGACTGTCCCATACGCATCAATTCGCAATTCCGCCTTACTCACGCGCCGACCGCCAATCAGGGCCGTCTGTCCGGTATCACCCGTTTTTGTGTAAATCTTCATAAATCACCAAACCCAGTGTTGCAACAAAAAGCTAAGCTAACGGAATTCGTCCGTTCAGGCCGTACCTTTGCCCTTGATTCAAAACCTGTTTATTACCTATGAGCGTAAATGTGCAGGAGATTCGCTCTTTCATTCTTTCGCTCTTTCGCTTTTTAAATGAGAACCGGTACACTCTTTATCCGCACATGGCGCATCATGGCCATTCTCGGATTCCTGATTTCGTTATTCACCAGTTACATCTCCTATCCCGAGGAAGTAGCCGTTCGGTTCGACGATACCAGCCGTGCTATTCAATATGCCAACCGCGAAACGCTTTTCTACGGCGCTATCGCTATTTTCATCATTAGTCTGACCAGCCTGCGGGCGTTGGGTCGGATGTTCCCACGCGTTCCGTCGGCCAGCCTGCCTATACCGAATCAGGCGGAATGGGCCGCGCACCGAACGCAGCTCAATACTATATTCGGTAACTGGTTTTACGCACTGACGGCTGCTATCAGTACCATCCTGGCGCTGGGATTGTTTGTATTGTCGTTATTGAATCAGGCCGATCGCGTCGTTCGCTACGTCGATTATGCCGGTCTGCTACCAATCTGCACAGCGATTATCATTATCGTTCTGGCCGCCCTGCCGATTCGTTTGTTCATGAAACCGTCGGCCGATGAATGAGCTGCCCGAAATCCGGCTCGACCAGATTCAGTACGACCTGCCCGACGACCGGATTGCCCGCTTCCCCCTCCCGCAGCGTGATGCGTCGAAACTGCTCGTATACAAAGGTGGTCAGATTGACCATGGCGCGTTTACGGACCTGCCCCGGCAGCTACCGCCCGATAGTTATCTGGTATTCAATAATACACGGGTGATTCCGGCCCGGCTCTATTTTACGCGGGCAACGGGGGCGCTGATCGAACTCTTTTTACTCAACCCGATCGACCCCGACACCGGTGCGGTTCCACCGATCAGTCAGGCAATGGAAGCCACAGGAGCGGTGGTCTGGCAGGCAATGATTGGGAACCGTAAACGCTGGAAACCGGGTGAAACCCTGGAAACCCGTATTCCGATGCCGTCGGGTGAGGTTACTCTTCGCGCTGACTGGTTCGATACCGCCCAGTCGCTGATCCGGTTGAGCTGGCAACCGGCGGAATTACCCTTTGCGCAGCTTATCGAACAGGCCGGGCAGGTTCCGTTGCCGCCTTACCTCAACCGTGAGGCTACCACCGATGACCGGGAGACCTATCAGACTGTCTATTCGGAGAAAGAAGGTGCCGTAGCCGCACCTACGGCTGGCCTGCATTTTACGCCTGCCGTGTTTGAGGAGCTGGCGCAGCAAGGCGTTGCCTACGACTACCTGACGCTACACGTAGGCGCAGGTACGTTTCAGCCGATCAAGACTGACGACATTCGGCAGCATTTTATGCATACCGAACAGGTGGTGTACACGGTGACCAACCTGCAAAACCTGCTTCCCCGAATCGGGCACATTATTCCGGTAGGCACTACATCGATGCGGGCGTTGGAGAGTTTGTACTGGATGGGCGTCAAAGTGATGCGGCAGGAGCCTGAGCCATTTACACTCGATCAGCATTACGCCTATCAGCTGTCTGCCGACCAACTGCCTTCACCTGCGCAAGCGGTACAGGCGGTGCTCGATTACATGACGACACGTAACCTGGACACCGTAACGGCGCATACCAGCATTTACATTACACCCGGCTACTCGCTACGACTCTGCAACGGCATCGTAACGAATTTTCATCAGCCCGGCTCGACGCTTATCTTGCTGATAGCTGCACTCATTGGCGACGATTGGAAACGGGTCTACCGAGAAGCGCTAGATAAAGGATATCGATTCCTGAGTTACGGGGATTCGTCACTGCTTATCCCGTAAAGCGCTATTTTTGCGAACAGCTAAACGCAGTTAGCAACGGCAAAACAGGCTTTGTTTGGTAAAGTACGCACAGCTATGAAGCAGACGATTGTCTGGCGTATTATCTCCGGTGTAGCAATGCTTGCCATCTCGCTTATCGTCGAACGGGTTGGCCATCGGCAATCCTGACTACACGGCGGCTTTGCTCTTCGTGAGCGCTGTGCTACAGATGCTAACTTACATGGCTTACAACAATTCGTTTCCGGCGGAAAACGAGTAACGATTTCGCAGCATGCGTAAAGCGGTCTTAACGGCTGTACTCCTTTAGTATACTATATATGAATTTCATTGAAGAACTCCGCTGGCGCGGCATGCTGCATGACATGACGCCCGGTACAGAAGAACAGCTACAAAATCAGATGACGGCCGGATACATCGGGTTCGACCCGACGGCAGCCTCGCTCCACATCGGTAATCTGGCGACGATCATGCTGCTGGTTCATTTGCAGCGGGCGGGCCACAAACCATACGCGCTGGTTGGCGGGGCTACAGGGATGATCGGCGATCCGTCGGGACGCTCGACGGAACGGGACTACTTGTCGGAAGAAACCCTACGTAACAATCAGGCTGGTATTCGGGCGCAGCTTGAGCGGTTCCTGAACTTCGATTCTGGCGACAATGCAGCCGAGATGGTCAATAACTATGACTGGTTCAAAGGCATCACGTTCCTGGAGTTTCTACGTGAGGCAGGCCAGCATATCACGGTCAATTACATGATCGCGAAGGATTCGGTGAAGAAGCGTCTGGAGACCGGGCTGTCGTTCATGGAATTCTCATACCAGCTTCTTCAGGGATACGATTTCTACTGGCTCTACAAAAACAAAAGCGTTCGGCTGCAAATGGGCGGATCGGATCAGTGGGGCAACATCACAACGGGCACCGAACTGATTCGGAGAAAGGAGGGCCGGGAGGAATACCAGGCATTTGCGCTGACAACACCTCTTGTCACCAAGGCAGACGGTACCAAATTCGGCAAATCGGCGGGTGGTAATATCTGGCTCGATCCGGCGATGACGTCACCATATCAGTTCTACCAGTTCTGGCTAAACGCTGCCGACGACGACTGTTCGCGCCTGATTCGGGTATTTACACTACTGTCGAAAGAGGAAATCGAAGACCTGGAGCGTCAGCATGCCGAAGCACCCCATCTGCGCATTTTGCAAAAAGCCATTGCTAGAGACGTCACGATTCGCGTTCACTCGCAGGAAGGCTACGATTTGGCCGTAAAAGCGTCCGAGGTTCTATTCGGTAAAGCAACGCTGGACACACTGCGGTCTATCAAGATCGACGAGTTCGACGTAATCTTCGACGGTGTCCCCCAAACGGAGGTAACGGTGGAAGAATTGGCCAATTGTAAAGACGTGACCGATCTTCTATCGACGGCGAGTAGGGGAGAAGTGTACGCGTCGAAAGGAGAAGCGCGTCGCGCAATCACACAAAATGCGGTCAGTATTAATAAGACGAAAGTGGCTGACCCGGCGGCAACGCCTGTCATAGAGTGGCTACAAGACCGCTATGCACTTATCTCAAAAGGAAAAAAGAACCACCTGCTGAAAAAAGTTTAAACAATTTTCAAACGATAAGTAGCTGTAAACTGGCTACTTATCGTTTTGCTAGGCTGGCTTATCCAACTTTTTTTGGAACAGGGCTTGACAAGGGTCGCTTTTTAGTCCTACCTTTGCACTCCCAAACGACGGGAACAGCCCACTGACCAACGAGTAAATCACTCATAATCAGCGGGTTGAACAACATAAAAGTCCAGACGCATCGACGGCCGGCCTACCAGGTTCCGAAAATAAATTTGAACTTTTACTTGATATCGAAAAACAAAGCCACTACCTTTGCACTCCCAAATACGGGAACGCAGCTGACAAAACAAGCTTAACACCTTGCCAATCAGTCGGTTAACGGTCAAACAGTCGCCAGACGAATCGAAAAATAAATTTGGCAAAACGCTTGACACGACACCGGCAAATGTAGTACCTTTGCAATCCCAAATCGAGAACAACGAAACGCTTTGTTTCACGACTTCTCAACCACGCTTTGACCAACGGGTCGGGCGCTC
>NZ_PVTE01000035.1 GCF_003002825.1 Spirosoma oryzae
CAGTATGAGGTTAGCCTGACGCCCCAGTACAGCGGCCTGAGCGGTTCACCCATCCGCTTCGGTATTACCAACGAGCTGGCTGTTACCACCGCTCCTGGTCCCTACACCATCCGGCTCTACACCGATAATCCGGCCATTACCCTGACGGCCAGCCAGGACGCCCAGCAGGCCAGCTACCGCTACAGCTGGCTGGCGGCTTGTACAACGCCAGCGAACGGTCGTCAGGCGGTGGTAGAAGCAGGCAGTCCGCTGTCGGTCGTCGTGCTGGGCAACCCGGTCGTTGGTGAATCGGTCGATGCGTTGATTGGTGGAGTGGCCGGTCAGGCGGTGGAATTGATTCTGACTGATCTGGCGGGCAAGCGGCTGCATCAGCAGTCGATTCCGCAGGTGTCTGGTACGGAGCGGGTGGTGGTTCCGGTCCCGGCTGGTCAGGCTATGACCATCCTGAAGGTGAGCACGGCCACGCAGCAGCAGACCGTCAAGCTGATCCGGCAGTAGCCAGCTGATTTGCCCAGGATGATACATAGCTCAAGGCTCAACTAATCGATAGTTGGGCCTTGAGCTTTTTGGTGGCAACTGCCCAAAGATGATGTAGGGTTGCCGTTCTGATCGCTCGGAGATCGTATTTCATTGATCGCCCGTTTTTTGAAGCAGACACTGAATACTTTTTTATCCCTTCGAGGAAGATTTTAGAAAACGCTGCTTGATCGGGCTACTTAGCCAAATTGGCTTACCTAATTTGTATTTACGCCAAATGGCATATATATTCGTGTCAAATAGCACACACTGTGGAACTAGTTGTCGAAACAGGCAGGGAAGATAACGGCTTTGGACTAGTCGAGCAGGCCCGTGCGGGTCTTAATCGCCATAAGGTGGACGAGGTCGCTCAGCTGATTGGCCTAACCGACAAAGAGATGGCCCCTATCCTCAACCTCTCCGAGCGAACACTGCACCGACTACGCCCCGATGTGCGGCTCGATAGTAATGCCTCCGAACGGCTCTTGTTGCTGGAAGCCCTGATTCGTCATGGCCTGGACGTATTTGATGAGCGAGCCGATGTGTTGAGCCGCTGGTTGAGAGTGCCCCTGGCCGAACTCCACCGCCAAACCCCACTGGCGTTGTTGGACACGTTGGTTGGCTTTGGGATGGTTCACACCGTGCTAGGCCGGATTGAGTACGGCATCTACGCGTAAAGTCAGCAATGAGTCATACCGTTTATCGCTTGATTAAAGAGCGGTTCCTAAGCACACCCTTGTCTGCGGAAGGCGCCCGTCTTCATAGTGGCCGCTGGCACCCCGCAGGTCGGGGGATTCTCTACACTTCAGCCAGCCCTGAGTTGGCCTTGCTCGAACAACTCGTTCACTTGCCAACGTTGGCTTATGAAGATCTGCCCCGACTGATACTATTAACATTGGCTATTCCCGATAATCGACGAGTGCTCAGCCTGGAAGAGCTACCCGTTAATTGGCGCGATGAAGCTAGCTTTACCGACAACCACCGTTTCATGGCTAGCTGGCTAGCCACCCCGGATGTGGTGGCCCTGGGTGTCCCTTCAGCGGTAGTGGCCGAATCCCATAACTACCTCTTGCATCTCGCTCATGGGTTGTTTACGGAAGTTGAGGTTATCAGTGCCAAGCCATTCCCCATCGATCCCCGGCTTTGGCGAAGCTCATAATGCCGTAAGCCTATCAAGGAAACCTATCGATAAATACTCCTTTGTCTCACGAGCGAGTGTTTGAAGAGACGGGTATACATGCGTATTTAATCAAAGTACAAAACTTCAGGCTAAATACGGTTTCTGAAAACGCCCGTGGCGGGTGTACCCCCTCAAATGATTACTTTTTAAACCATTCCTTAATGGTTTTAGGATGCGTTGCCTGGTAGCTATAACTGATCCCCAGTAGCACAAGCAGACTAAGACCAATGAGCCAGCCCGCTCGTCGACCATGAGCGTGGGTGGCAAAGGTTCCCATAAAGATGGTCCATCCCCAAACCAAGACCATACCGATGGTTAGCAGTATTTTAATGAGTTTAGCCATCTACTTGGTTGGGTTTACTTGTTGGGCGTTCTGGGGTCCTAACTAAATTGAAAACGGCATTAACTGAATCTTACTCGTCCAGGTTGTCTTTTTTTATTCGAGTGGAAAAAGCCTATGAGCCAATAACCTTGTGCAACAGCCAGGCTCGTTTTTCGGAGCAGATGCATGAACACTCTTTCGTATCACGGGCGAGCGTTTTGTGAGACGGATGATAGAAGGTATTTGTACTTTGAGGTAACTCAACAATTCAATAAACACTCCTCTATGAGACGAAGGAGCTTTCCTGAATATACTTCATAAACCGAGCGTTTTCGTCGATACGTTGACTCTTTGATAGGCAAAGCTCAAAGTGTGTGACACGCTTCCCAACTATAATTAACCAAGGGGACTGTAGCAAGAACTATTGATGGCTTGTCAGCCGCTACACTGATTGCCAATAACCAACCAATTATACCAGAGGCTAGATTAACGTTCGGAAATGGTGTTCCATGTGCAGGACGTAGTCGTTCACTAAGCAGGCCAACGTTTGTGTAGGGGCGTCAACTTCGCCAACGCGAATGGGTTGGTTGCGAAGCTGTAAGGACATGGCCTTAGTTACATAGACAATTTGGCGATTAAGGCTACTCCATAACCCTAGTAAATGATCTAATGGAAGGGTTTGATAAGTATTGGCAATCACGAGTTGATTTTGATTATAGCCTTGTACTTGATACAGCTGTCCGGCAAATTGAGCCTCGGTAAACCGCTTCAAGTTATGCAGCGCGGAATCAATCAAATGGCCTAGAATCTGTTTCCTCGACCACTTTTCAGGCAAATGTTCAGTTAGTTGATCTTCGGAGAGGGCCATCAACTGCCGGGGAACTTCGTCAATATAGCGCTCAAGTTTGTCGAGAACATTCATAAGTGGTTAGGCGACATAGCTGGTTGGCGGACGCCGGCACAATATAGCTTATTTGGGTTAAGTTCTTTTTTGCAGTAGAGCAAAAAGACCCTTCCCCCGTAAGCTGGACTAGGTCTAGGTAACAAAAACGAGCGATTTTCTAGTTTTCTTATTTCGCTGTAATACACTAATATACATTGGCTTACTGATTTAGTGTTGACTAAATTCAGTAGCATACGGGGAGAGAAAAGCCCCGGATTATGTTTAGCGATTATTCATATACCGCTCTGTTCATTTCCTTAAAAAGAGGGTAAGCCGTCCAGGGCCTGACGTTTCCACCGGGACGCCGGAGCGTTCGGTAATCATCTGAGCGTGAATACCAAATTCGCTGCTCAATTGAGCAAGCGTCTTTTGGCCCTTGAGAACTTCGAGGACAACTTTTGTTTCGAAGTGAGCATCGTGGATGCGCCGGGCGGGATTGGCCACTATTGGCCATTTTGTAGGTATGAAATTAACTGTTTCAAGTTATCATCCCTGTCCAGGTTTTGGGGAGCACTATAGTTCCCGTTAAAAAAGTAGGCCCGACTAGCGGGCCTACACAGGATCAAGCTGCCTTAGCAGGATTGTCCTTTGGTTAATTCAAAGATATTGAAAAAATACAAACCCAAAAGTTGTTTCTCACGACAGTACCAGCGGTCGTACTGCCTTCTGGTGGTTTTCATGGCTCACTAAGTTAGATCGTTCTTAACTTAATGTCCAGTCAACTGTAGCAGCTCCAAAAATCCGTGCAACATAATCCTAAACAACCTCGTAAGGCAGTTGAGAAGCTATCAACTAAAATTTCTTTAGATAAAAATCATGGCTTACGGCCGGTTCTCCTGATTCCATACGGTGAAACAGCTGGCCGGCCGGCATGGATCGAGAATCACGGATTCGCACTACCTGACGAACCGACGGTTTTTTGTATCGGACCGGTCAATAATGGCCAGCCAACTGAGCCCCTGCACGGTCAGTTGGTCCGAGTTTCGCTACTAGCCAATGCAGCGTTTCAGGGAACCTCCGTGATGGCACCCCGACGCTGCTCTAGCTGTTTTTCAACCAAAAAAGATTAATCCGGTAGCGTGCAGAAACAACTGCTGAGTTTTGGGCAGGCTTTATCATAGAGTGGTGGAACTGGGGCATGCTTCTGACATAGACAAGACTGGTAGCCCGGCTTCGCGCTTCACCAGCGCCGAGATATACATTAGTTGAGTCAGCCCGTAAACAACCCCGCAAATACTGGTTACATTTTTGTCTAAAGGCATTCTCAATGTTCAGCAGCCGGCACTGATACGCTTATGACCAATACGATCCAATTTATCGCTATTGATGACACCGGGCGTTATCAACAACGCCGCTGGGTCATGCCCAGTGTTGATACTAGTTTCAGTGTATTAAACATACTGGTCAACCAGGGATGGCAATTACGAGCTATTACGCTGACTGACGTGCAGGGGCACTCAATCGATCTACCCACCGATGCATTTGATGGTGCCCCTATGAGCTGGCATCTCGATCAACTCCAGCGACAATGGCAGGCCGTTTTAGGGCTGTAAATAACTAAGCTGACCACTCGGATCTTTTGGGTGATATACACTCAAGGTCAACAGGCAGGATTCTGTTGGAGCGTCCAGACAGGCTAATAGCTGGCCTGGCTAACAACGTAGCACTACTCCCACAAATTAACCTAACGTTTCTTAGCGGTACCAAAACGAAAAAACAGGACGTGAAATCACATCCTGTTTTCCAGATTATGCTTTATTCAACTGTAAGAAGCTGTTTGAGTTAGCGAAAAACACGTTTGATCGTTCGTCGAATGTGAGCAATCCAAATAAAGCTGCGAGCCGACAAAAGCGTACGTTCATAGTCCTTGGCCAACCGCCGATTGTTGCCTAACCAACTGATAGTCCGCTCAACAACCCACCGCCATTTGTGAATAACCAGCTTACCATCAGCCAAGTGATTACTAACCGGATTCGTCCAAATCACCACCCGCATGTCATAAATAGTCTCTAACTGCTCTTTAAAATGGCCTCCTAACGTCTTATCGGCGTACATCAGCACTAGGTCGTCCAGTAACGGATTGATATGCTCAGCTTCTTCCCAACAAACCACCCCCGCTTTACCATCAGCGACGTTAGCCGGTCGCACATGCGTCCCAGCAGGTGCCCCATTGTGTCCACAATCGGAAACCGTTTGCGGCCGTTACTGAGCTTGCCTCCATCAAAGCCAATCTGCTGGGTGGCAGTGGCCGAATTCTTCACACTCTGGGCGTCAATGATGGCCACCGTCGGCAGCGGATTTTTACCTGCTTTCTGGCGGTGCAGCATACTCAATTCATTGGCAATCAAAAGACATGTATCGTCCTTGCTCCACTTGCGGAAGTAGTAATAGACGGTTTGCCAGGGCGGAAAGCCTTCGGGCAAGTCTCGCCGGATGAGGCCATTTTTGGTCAGATAGAAGATGGCTTCCACAATCCGTTGAAGGGGCCAAATACTCTTGCGTTGGACGCAAATGAGTTTTTCAATACCGCTCCGGCGGTCCGGCTTGCCACTGAGAGGCCGTTAAGTCGGAGGAATAAGGTTGCTGCACACAATCTAACCCCGATTGGCGGCTTTCTCGTTTCCACCTGATCTAACTCAAACAGCTTCTAAGCTAATTAAGCCAAGGGCATGGCATTTTACTTTTTTTTAAAACTGTGTATACCAGTAGGGTCTATGGACCCGGCAGCGGTAAAAAATAATAATCATGAGACCGCGACGGTACATTCCTCGCAATTGGCCGGTACTTTCCTCGCAGATGCAGTATAGAGTAGCCGGACTAGCTGTACCATTGACCATATAGAATAGGGACCCACGCCTTTGTAGTCCGTTCAATCCGGCATGATTAGCCAATCTGATAGCACTGCTGGTAGTGATCAGGTTGCCCAGCGACGTACTTGCCGTACACATAGCTGAAAATCAGCTGCCTGTTGGTCATACGGCATACATGCTCGGTTTACCAATGGTTAGATACCCGGTATTACCTATGACTTTATACGATTGACCGTACCAATGGTTTAGAATTGATGTGGGCCTATATGTAGTTAGCTATGAAGACAACCGCAGACCGGTCAGTTTATCGGTCGCAAGCGTAGGATCGATAGATCCTGGACTTAGCATTGTACCGCTGTTCTGCGTCGCACCAATCAGATCAGGCGAAGAATAACGGCAGTAGTAAAGTAGTGAGCCCGGGGCCATGCACCCCCAGTACCGGATCGGATGTTCTCCAACCCGGTACTGGGGGTGTTTTCGGGTAGCTGAAAACACTGAAGATAGCCTACGGTTCATCGATACGATGAGGCCTCGGGTGGATGGCCTGATGAGCGTAATCAAGGTATAATTTCATCGTCACCAAGCGGGGTTTCCAGTTGGATAGTAAGGAAACCGGGCATTGCGTACGGCTCCCTTGTGCGCAACGGTTTATGAATGCGGACGGCCAATAGCTGGGTGAAACTCCGGGTTAATTCACTATACAGCTCTTGCAACTGGTACCGGCTGGTGCAAACAAACGTGCATTTCCGGTCAGGACTGATAACAAACAACGCTCCTGAATAGGTTATCGTGGAACTGCGGATACGCTGATCAGTGGAGAGTCGGCGGCATAGTGCCAGCAGCGTTTCCAACGCTACCATGCCCTGGCTGAGCAGATAACCTGCCTGCGTAGTGAACCAGATTTCGGTGCCGCATATAAGCATACTTGTCAAAAAGTCGGCCTTGCCAGGGTAAGTAGACAGAAAAATGGCGTTGAAAGGATTAAACAGATGGATGCGGGTCTGGTGAAGAGACTGCTTGTCCAGTACCAGGTTGGTGAGCACGCTGAGGCATTGATCCCGGAGATTGGCATGCATGTCATGAAGGTTGTTTACGCGGTATGGCATTGATAAATTGATTAGGCTATTGGTGGTGCGGTAAAGCGGACTAGGCTGAGGTAGCTTCTTGGGCTGTGAGTCATTCGTTATATTGCTGTATCTGTAGAATGCCGGGAAAACGAATACGGCTATTTCCCCGGCATTCTACAGATAGGGGACAGGGTTAGCCAGAGTTGCCAGTTACCGATCAGTTGGTCAATAGGGAGTAGATTGTCAACTGAGCCGGATTCATTGTTAAGCCGTTTCTATGCATTGACCGGCCCGACTCTGCGCAACCAGTAAGCATGCAGTGGTTATCAGTCATTCTGTACAGGTTCGGTCTTTGACGGTTTGCAGCGGCGGTTGTTTACCGGGTCCCTGCCGGATCAGTATAGGCTAAAATGTACACTAGAAGCAATGTAGAAGGTTAGTGCCAACCCATCGGACCGACCGTTGCGAAGACGGACGGAATCGGGTTGGGGGCCGCTGCGCAGCCGCTGGAAGAGAATCAAGCCAGTGTAGTCGTCAGATTTCAATCAATGTTTTCGTCATTTCGAAAAGAAAAGCTCCCGTTTTATAGGTTACGCATGCACAGCACAAGAGCGGAGTAGTGTAGCGTGCGAAACAGCCTGCTACGCTTACTGTACCTGTTAGACCACTGGACTCTTTCTTATCGGTTCGAGAAAAACGGTCTTCTTCGACTGACTAGCTGCCCGTCGACATAGACTGATCTGTCTTTAGATCAACTAACAGGTAGTAATTCATACGCTTCTTGTTCATATCATTGGCTACATCGAATGTGCTATAGTTGACCGTATTGTACCCAGTCAAGCAGTATAGTTTATAATTCATAAATTGGTAGATCATGACTTAATAGTTAGTATAGTCCGGATTACAGCAGTAGTTCAGCCGCGTTAGTTACACCAAATGACTACTGTAGCTGATCAGATTGTGGTAAAGGGGGAAGTTCAAAGTCAAACAAGTCCCTCAATGGAATATCCATTCTGCGCGCTATGAGAAAAATTATACTGAGGCTGGTATTGGTTTCCCCGCGTTCAATGTTGGTAATCTGATTCTGACCAAAGCCGCACAAAAAGGCTAGTTCAGACTGGGTTAACCCTCTCTGTTTACGAAGATTACGCAGTCTGTTTCCAAAGTAGACTAGTCCTTCTCCATCCTTGAAGTATTTCACACCCCAAAGAATTTAAAAGAATCTGCCATATAATAACCACAATTATGGTTATTGACAGCCGTGTAGCTAATGTTCCCGCGACGCGTGATTACGAATTATACCAGCTAAATAACTTGGTGTATCGTATAGTATGGGCGACTATTCATTTGAAAACTTAGCGCTGGTAGGGTATCTGACCTGCACAATAACCACTGGTTATGGCTGGCTACAGTACCGGTAGCGTGTATGTCATCATAGCGATCCGACTGGTCGGATAAGCCGGTTACAGAAATTTTCCTGTATCCCCCCATACCCTGAACGGATAGGATTACGTACGTGGCTGTAGCGTACAAACTGTCCCTGCATTCGTAGCAGGAACCTGCTTGCCTGCCCGTAACCTGCTACGAATGCAGGGACAGTTTAGTTATCCGTCGAGAGCGCATGACTAAGGCTAAACGACCAGCTGACGGCTTCGTTGGCAGTGCTCTTGTCTATGCACCTGTTCCTTCCCCCGTCAATGCCACTACCTTTTTAATAGTAGCTGTTGGTACTGATGTATCGGTTCACTTGTCCGGCGCGCGCTGGTATGGTACCAAGAGCAACACACTGATTCGATAAAAGCGTCAACAACACGATCAGTTTGTTACCCCGCTGGTAAGTCGTCGATGTATGCTTCACCAGTTGAAAAGCCGTTTGTGTATTAGCGTAAGGGTACAGGCAGCAAGCCTATGACCTGAGTCATTCAGCTGACTGACAGATAAAGGGCTGACTTTATCGCCGGTTCGTCGTCTCACGCTGATCAGTAGTTCTGTTTGTCATACCGGCTCAAGCCTTACCTGGCAGGTAGCCATATCCAGACATGATAAAAATTCTTACCCACATACTACGCGTTTCAATCGTCATTCTGTACACCCGATCGATGCTACTCGTTACCGCCATTCTAGCGCTTGTTCTGGAAGTGAATTGCCAATCCACTCGGTCGGTCAATCCAGCTAAACTGCTGCTGAACATTCTGCTGTGGCCAGTCGGTCAGATGCCTGATAGTAGCGGTGCACATGGACCCTTACAAATCAGTTCAACCGGGGACCTCAGGCTCACACTTAAGGGCTCAGGATAGTTTATGGGCGCGTTTTTGTCTTTGTAAAAGCCCTCCAAGGACGTCAGCGCAGTTAGGAATGGTAAATCCCACACCCGACTGGCCCAGGGAATGTGCAGGAGTACCATGACACTCATCCAGCAAAGTCCACTGCATTTTACGAAGTGATTGTCACTACTACGGACAGGGTCTCGATAGATGGCTCGTGCGGTGAGGTTGGCTCCCCATCGTCGTTTCAACGTCTCGTTAATACCGATCACCAGCGGTCTATCGCCCACTGAAGCAACAAGTATTTGCTGGAGAACAATCCGACCGGCTTCCAGTGCCGACCAGTTGGCGTGACTCAACACGCGGTGATACTTGTGGAAAGCCTTGTGGTCTTACAAGCCCAGAATGCGCAGGGCTGTTGTAATCGTCCGTTTGGCTGGCGTGAGGATAGCATCCACCAGCAAGAATTGGGCATGGACGAAAACACGTTTGGAAAACAGGGTGGCGTAGGGCGAAATTAGAGCGAGGAACTCGCTGGGCAGTGTTGGCTTGGTAGACTCAAGTTTGGCGACTCAAATCTACAGGCTACCAGTGAGTTCCTCTTCAAACAGCTAAAGCCAAGATCAGTTTTTAGTTACCACAAAACTGATTTGTTGTGAATGCGGACTGCCGGTCAACTAAACGGGTTAGCGGACAGCCTAAAAGACGTATCAAAGTCAGGAAACACGGAGCGCAGGGCTGTCAGCGGCTCGTTGGCGAACAAGATTGTATGCGTAGCATCCGACTCCAACCATTGGAAAAATACGTCGTTAATCGAGTGCAAATACTGAAGCGTTTGATTCAGCTGGTCCACCTGCGCCTCCTCCTGCACCCCATAGTCGCTGGCGGTGGGGAGTGGGTCGCCCATCGACAGAAACGACAATTGAACTGGCTGATTGGTCGCCAGGGCAACACGTCCGGTTGGTGGGGCTGAAATAGTCGTGCGTAGCTTCACTGCCCGTTGGTTAGTTGTCATCGCTAGTGTGTTTTAACTAAAGCCTGGATTACCACCTAGTTGAAGGGACACGTTCAGGCTGGCATAGGTTAAACTAAAGTCGGAACTGGCTGTCCACTTGATCGGCGCGACCGCATTGATCAGCAGCAGATCAATGGATGGTGATGTATCCGTATTAACGTCCTGAATCACGTCGGGCACAATCATGTCCGCGCCCAGTATCAACCCGATAATTAAGCCGCCAACCACTAGAGCCGCTCCTGCCGTGACTACCGTCAGAATGATCAGCGCAATGGCGGCAACGATGGCGATCACCAACTGCGTAATAATGGACCCTTCAGATTGATGAATAACGTGTTGTACATCGGCGGGTTGGGCTTCCACAAACTGCAACGTTTGCCCTTTGCTGGACGTACCCAGCTGCACTTTGTACCAGTTGGTAGTCGTGCACTGTGCCGTGATGCCCGCCACGATCTCCGTCTCGGTGTAACTCTGCAGCGTCAGGATGCTGCCGGTAGACTCCACGCTCAGCTGCTTCAGGACGGGATAGTACGTCGAGCCATCGTGATCGACGGGTTTCAGGTTGACGGTGACCCCGTCTTTCAGGTACAGCTCGGTTCCGGCATCGTTCAGCAGGAAGTTTTGGGCAGTCAAACCAGGATAAGCCAGTTCAATAGCGGGTCGTACCAGATCCGCCAGCGTCCGTTGCTGCGACACCAGAAAGCCCGCTCGGCTCTGGGCCGGAATAATGTCATTTGACAGCTGATTAGCCAGTTGGTCGCCGGTTCGATCACCTGTCATGGTGAGCACACCCAGCAGACTGCCCGCCAGATCGGTGCCGTCCAGGTAGGCGTAGCTGGTGTAGTTGGGCGTTACAAACCCCCACTGCCCCTGATCGATTTTCCGGTTCAGATCGACTACACTAAAAATATGATTGAACGTATCCAGGTGCCCATTCAGCCAAGTTTTCAACCCCTCCTGCATAACAGCCTGCGAGACCGTTCCCACATCGCGGCTGAGCGTCAGCGACACGACGACGGCGGCGGGTTGCGACGGCGAACTACTGGTGGCCTGGACAATCAGCGCGTGCGGATCACTGTCCACATCCTTCACCGCCGCCGTTGTATGAGGCACATAATGCATGTTTACCTCCATGACGGCCGTACCCGCCTCGCACGAGACCGACGTCCCGCTGGCGGTATAAGTCAGCACAATATTCTTTAGGGGGATGGCGAACCGGACGTTTTTGCCGGAACCGCCCTGGCAGATCTGCCAGTCCCCAAAGTCGCTGGCCAGCGTAAAGCTGCTTTCGGCGTAGGCGAACGAAGGCGGTGAAGACTTCTTGTCGACAATGGCCTTGTTGGCATCTGGCACTGGGATACCAAACGCGGTATCCCAGCCAAATGTATAGACGGCCTGCTCATTGGTTGAGGTCACGGCGCATCAATGTTTAGTTTGCAAACCAATCTGTAGCGACGAGGCCAGAGCCGCATTCTTTAAATCATACCCGCTGACGCCGGGCCAGCTGTAGGGCTCAATGGCGTCGTTGGCGAACTCGTCGAAGCCCGGCACTTTTTCCCATTCATCCTTAGCCATCGCTTCCATGATGGCTTCGACGGCCGTCTGCACGCCCACAGCGGCCCCGATCACGGCGGCGATGCCACCCAGGACTTTCCAGCGCGTGGCCGTGAACGCGTTCTTAAAGGCAGGCCAGCGGCCACCGGCCTGCTCGACGCCATTAGCCAGACCATTCGCTTCGTTCATCTGCTGCTCTACCAATGGCGTATTTTCGGTTGCCTCGGCGATTCCCTCCGCTGAGATCGCTGCCGAGCCTGCATCTTCAACGACTTCGCCAACCGCTACGGCGGCTCGGATGCCATCGATTAAGGGCGCTACTACGGCCAGCAGACCGATGACGGCGACGACGCAGTCTTCGACAATGGCCACGGTGATCGCCGTCTTCGTTTTGGTGACGTTGACCACTAAGTCTTTTGTGACCTGATCAAACCAGAAAATCTGTTTGCCGCCTAACGTTTTCAGGCCCAAAGCTACCTGTTCCGTATAGTTGATGTGTACATCATACTCCCAGCTCTCCGGGTAGAGCAGGTCGATAAACTGAATCTCCAGATAGCTGTTGTCCAGGCTCATCTTGAACTGCTGGGCCTGGATGGTAAACACCATCGAGTCAAACATGTTGATCTGGCTCGCATTGCTCTCGTTTACCTCAAGCAGGTATTCGGTTTGGCCGTCCGGGCTGGACAAGTACCAGTGACTCCCCTGGTTAGTCACGTGCGCGCTGTAGCCTGCCACCATGATTCCTGGATCCCAGTAACCACCGCCCTGTCCGTCTGAAATCCATTGCCCTTTCAGATCCGCCACCAGTTGATCCGGCAGTTGATTGTTGTCCAGCTGCGCTGCGTACGAAGCCGACACGGTGGCTTTTGCCGTATCATCTTTTTTAAAGCGGCCCCAGGTCAGTTGCTTGTTATTGGTTACGGTCAAGCCATCGTTGGTAATAGTAAAGGAGGTGTCGGGTTCATTGCTGAAGATAGTTCGGGCCCCGCCCAGCATCATCTCTTTCATGAATGCAGTACCACTGATGAGGAACCCGGCATTGGCACCATCCCTGTCGGGAATCGCATTTGGTGAGACCTGGTGGCTGGCCGGAGCCGTCCGCCCCCGGGTCATGGTCAGCACGCCAAATACGCTATTGTCTAGCGTACCATTGTCCGTCACCGCGTAACTGGTACCGGTCGGTTTGATCCATTTGTAATTGTCTTTCGTGTCCAGGTTCGGGCTTAAATCCAGCGAGCTGAACACGTGATTTAGCTCGCCGATATGGGTATTGAACCATTCGCTAAGCAATTCAGGCAACACCGCCGCTGCGATCCCCTGCGTCTGATCGTTTTTTATGGTGATGAGCACGACGGCAGGCTGATCCCCGCTCACCGCATCCTTGAGTAGCTGGAGGTTATTTTTCCAGGCATCCTCAAACTGATACACCTGCAGAAACTCATTCTGGTATTTGTCCGCGTTGTAAAATAGATAGTAGTTGGCCTTGCCATCGGTGATGAGCCAGTCCTGATCCGTCGTGATGAGCGTGACAGTCGCCGACGTCGATAGCGATTTGCCGTTTTTCTGGAACTCGCCGACCAGCGCCGCATTCAGAACGCTCTTGTTGAGATCCGTCTTGATCGTGTTAATCTCATCGTTACCGCTGATGGTAAAAGCGAACTGATCCGGATCGGGTACCCATTGCATGCCCACTTCGATGATCACCTGGTAGTTAGTGACGTCATAGCTTTTAGCGGCCCCGGCCTGGTAGGTACCGCTGATAAACGGACAGTTCAGGCGGATGTTTTTCCCGTCTCCGCCAACCGTCAGTTGCCAGGGTCCCAGCGTGCCGTTGAGTTGATAGGATGGATCGTCGCTGGCCGTCTGCGCTACATTTTTAGCTTTGTCACTGACGGTGGACCAGCTATTGGCGATAGCGGTGTTAGCATCATTAAAACGAATGGCAAACACCGTATCCCAGTCGTTGGTATCGGCAGTCTTGTTGACCGGCAGTTGCGCAACGACCTCCGGTACGGGCAGTTCAGTCGGGTTTTCTATAGTAAGCATAGTTGGGGAAGGTTAACCTGGTTATTAATTTATTTATTGATTTAGATTACCGTATACATACAGCACGCCGTTTAGCCCGGCAGCTGTGGCTGAAAAATGCTGTGCATCTTTTGTCGACCAGTTGACCAGATTAGCCAGATTGACCACCGAACCCGAGACGGCACCGCCCAGATTGGCGTTGATGTTGCCAATACCGACATTGTTAACCCCGTCCGAAAAGTCGTTGATGCTGTCCACGATCACCGAAATCAACCCCGGTAAGGAGGTGATGCCCACCGCCACCAGGATCACCCAGTCGTACCAATAGATGGTCTGGTCATGGTGCGTCACTGGTTGGGGATCGCTCAGAAAAGTCACGTTGTTGTTGGCGAACTGGAGCGCATTGGTGTTCTGGCAGCTCCACGAATAGCTGGCATCGGGCAGGTTGCCCAGTCCAAAGAAAAACTTAAGCGGTCCCCCACCTGAAGCGATTGTCTTCAGGCCATTGCCGCTGTCACTCGTGGTGAGCTTGAATGAATTAGCCGTAATGGTGCCGGCACTGGTCGCCACGGAGAAGTCTCCTGAATTACTGATGATACAGCTTTCATCCGCCTGAACGGTGAGCGAGAACGTCCCGCCGGGGAATGCCTTCCGGATGGCAGGTAGTACCACCTGGTCAAAAAACGACGCCTGAGAGATCAGAATGACGGCGTTGTTGCCGGGCATCAGCGCGCTGGAATCAAACGCAGGATTGGTTGGCCAGGGCTTATCGCTTAGCTGGCACAGAAAGCATAGCGCATCGTAGGTTGCCCCAGTGGCGTAGAAGTAAATCCATTTATAGGGGGTTAACCAAGAGCTGACCCCACTTGGCTTGGGGAAAACGTCCGCAAAGATGTAATTGATCTTAGCCCGGTTTTCAACCAGAATGGCAGCGGTGTAGCTGCGCAACAATCCCGTGGCAACGGTGTCCAGGTGTTTATCAGGATCCAGGATGGTGACCACCGCGACGTATCCTGACTGCGACGAATCTTGAGTCCCCGTGGGCGAGAAAACCAGTTGGGTAAGGCCGCCACTTCCCTGGGTCTCCTGCGTGTCACTGGTACCGAGCCAGCCCAGCGTTACCTCGACCAGCACCGACACACGGGTCAGATCGTACTGACCGGCCAGTGGTCCCTGAATGGTCAACTGGCCGGATAAAAAGGGCATCGCAAACCGTAGCAGCGAGTTTTGGCCACCTTTGATGATTTGCCAGGGGGCCATGGTTGCCGCCAGGTGAATAGTCGAACCGCTTTGCGGGTCACTCCCATTATAGACTATCTGCAGGTCAACGTTTTTGAGGTTATCCGTTAAAATCTTGTTAACCTCGTCCACAGAAACAGCAAAAGCGTAATCGTAACCATATGTTCTCATAATTGGTTAGTCTGTTTAGTAGCGATCGATTGACTTACTCTAGTGTCGAATCAGCTTGATGGTCTACTGTTGCGTCGACGCGCTCAATTTCAAGATGGTGATGCCCGACGAGACTGGTACCTCTACCCGTTCTGATCCAGCCGCCTGCAGAATCAGTTGCTGAAGCAGGTTGCCCGCCGGATCGAACAGACTTAGCGCTATGAATTTTCCTTTCACAACACCAATCAACATCTCGATCGATCAACCGACCACCGGATTACGCAGCACGACGATAAATAGTCGACTACCATCTTCAACGATGGTCTGATGCCCGTTCAGACTGCTTGCACAAGCCGTCAGCCAGCCATGGCGATAGCCGACAGAGTTCCAACCCCTACGTCGCCCTCAGGGCGATACTTGTCGGCGTAGCGCTTGAGCGAATATGGGTCTCGCGCGATGGTAGTGGTCGATACTACTGATGTACTCGTGCATAAAAACAGATAGAAAAAAGTGGAAAGGTTGTGGAGCGCGGCATTGGCAGGTGAAGTGGGGTCAGCATAAACACCTGGATGAACGTCGTGTCGGTATCGTCAACTGACGATCATTGATACTGGCTGATACATAGTAATCACGTTCGACTTCAGCATTGAAAATGATCCGTTTACTTGATGCGAATGTCTTCGTATATGTCATCTAATCATAGCCATATTTCTTAAATGGTATATAAAACTCACTTTTTAGTATGTGATTGTTCTTTGACTAGGCTATTCGTATACACGTTTGTAGACAACTATAAGAAGATTGGTAATTTGATGTTGGTTTGAATCAGATAAGATTTCATCCTGCGTAAACTGGTAGAAGAACCCCACTTACTCGGTGAGTTCATCCAGTATCAGCCCACTTACAATCCTGACTTCGAGAGTATTAGATCAAGTGTGTCAAGTTAAGTACTTGGACAAAAAAGATTATTTACTATACTAGCTTTGTGCCATGAGCCCTCGCTTTATCACATTGACGCCCGATGAAGAGCGTACCTTGTGGGACGCTCTTCAACATGGACCTCAGTACCAGTTTCGTAACCGGTGCTTGTGCCTATTACTAAGCCATCAGGGCCAACCGGTTGGCTGGCTGAAAGACCACCGCACGGGCGGCCCCGTTCAAGGTCTCACGACTGACCAACTACAACTGGTTGGACGCTTGGCAGGAGCAGGGCCTACGCGGCTTATACAATCAACCTGGTCGAGGTCATAAGCCCATTCTAACTCTAGCTGATGAAGCGTTTGTCAACCAGCACGTGGCGGCCAATGCCCAGCAGTTGAAAGTAGCCCGAACCGCTTCGCGCCAGGAATTACAGCGTGAGTTTAGCCACAAAACCTGCAACGGTTTTTAAAAAGCATCGTTGGCGCTGGAAGCGCATCCGGCGCAGCACCCGCTGCTTTCGGCCCGCTGACAAGGAGCAGCGGCTCGAGTTGCTGACGGAATTGCAGAGCTTGGAGCGGGAGGGCCTGATTGAATGGTCCGCCGTCGCGGCTGTTTTATGGCGATGAGTCGGGTTTTAGCCAGTTGCCGGTGGTGCCTTACGGCTGGCAGCAGACGGCTCGTGCGCTGGAGCGGCCGAGTCAGCACAGCCCCCGGTTGAACGTACTGGCCTGGCTCAGCGAAGCGGGAAAACTGGTTAGTTTCACCCACCCGCGCAGCATCAACAGTGAATTCGTCATCGCTTGTATTAATAGCTGGGTCGGTGGTCTTAGCCGGGAGACGGTACTGGTGCTGGACAACGCGCCCATGCACCGCTCGAAAGCATTCAGGGCGTGTTTGGCTGGTTGGCAGCAGCAGAGGTTGTATGTGTTTCAGTTGCCAGCCTACAGTCCCCACCTCAATAAGGTTGACTGTTTGTTGCGTAAGATGAAGTATGACCGGGTCGCCGGTGCGATGGCTGAGCACAGCGGCTTATGCCAGCTATCAAGCCCTGCGTGATGCCGTTGAGGACATTCTGGCTCGGTTTGGTCAGCGGTTCACGATTCAGTTTACACCCAAACATTGTCAAATTAATTCTGTCTGATTACTTACAAGGAACTAGTAGTGTCTAACACTGTCGATTATACCTTGTTAAGGGTAGAGGCAGGGCAAACGAATTGCCTTTTATTGGCAACACGCTTGGCTGTCGGTCTTTGGGAAGTAAGGGAGATATGCTTAGGGCCAGTACAGTAGGCAATACCTTCGATCAGGCTAGCTCAAAGGCTTGGGAAGCGGTGCGGTATGAAGTTTATGAGCGTAACGATGTCGCTTTCGATAAGCTTAGCTGAGCAGGCTGATTCATACGTATCCCTTAATGGTCGACAAGGCTTCCGGGCGGTAAAGCACCTGAGCCATATCACACACGAAACCACCATGCAGCGCTACCACTGCCAGACAATGTCCGGGTTAAAAAAATCGGCCAATTTTGTTGATAGCCTACAACTGTGACGACTGGTTGAAAACCTGGTTAAAGATAGCTCCGCATGTATCCGGCTGTACTAAGTAGCAAGCAAAGCAAACTACGTTTACTTAAGCCCCGACTCATTTTACGTTGGAACTACGTTTCTAAAAATGACAAGTGAGAATCTTCAAGTAGTCCTGTAAATACGGACACATATTAATCAATAGATCCATTTTTTAACTTTATACAATAAAATAGATAAAAAAAATTATATCAATTAACTACGTATGGCTTTTTGTTGTACTGTCCCTCTTTTGCGTAAACAATTTTATTGATGCATGCTCGATAGAAAGTTTATACATGAAAGAATATAAGTAAAGAATTCTATACGATTGTACAGGTTATACGGTAAAACGCTAGTAATATTGTTACTCCATATCGTAGGTACACTTATTTAATTTTCTCTCGCAAATTAGCTTCCAGGCAAGTACCTGGTCAGTTGGTTTGTGCGGACGATTCATTGCGAATGTGTCATCGCAATTTTAGTTAATTAGTCATTTTATTAAAGTCCCTATGAAACGCAGTCAATTTCTTATCATTGATGACAATGAGGCTGATGCCAAGCGCCTGCATGAAGCGCTCGAAAAGCTGCTTCTTTTCAAATCGATCGATGTAACGGCCACCTTGGAAGAAGCTACATCGATACTGGAAAACCAGTCTATCGACCTGATTTTTCTGGATATTTTACTGACCGATCAATCAGGACTGAAGCTATTAAGAAGTAATACCGATCTTCCCCCCGTTATCATCGTCAGTTCCTATCCAGATTACGCTATCGAAAGTTACCGGATAGGGAAAGCAGCTGATTTTATTGTTAAGCCGTTTACGGAAGAACGACTACTCATGGCGGTTAACCGCGCTATGAATTTCGAAGCCACACCGAATCATATAACTGGGGCTCATTTTACGTTTTTGAAAGTAGGGTATAAAGTTCAGCGTTTCGATTTTAACGCGATCGATTATGTAGAAGCATTTGGTTCGTACAGCAAGATCTTTGTTGACGGCCAATATACATTAATAAACGATCGTATCTCGGTGGTGAAGAAGCTACTGCCCGATCAACATTTTATTCAGGTTCATAAGTCCTATATCATAAACACGGATAAAATAGCAATGTTCGATCGTAATAATTTTTGGATACAGAAAACAAAAATACCGATAGGCATTTCCTATAGATCCAGTTTGGAAAGCTTTTTAGCAGTATTCGGGAAGGAAGAGGAAGAAAAAGAAAAATAACGTTTAATGATTTTTTGTACACCGTACCTTGACTTATAATGAAATCACTTTTACCGAAAAAACAACAAAAATCGCGTTGCTATGCGATCGTAGTTTGCGGGCTGCTTATGTTTATGGCTCAGGCGCAAGTTTCTCAGGCGCAGGAGGTTGCGATATGGCGAAAACAGTTTGCTCAGGCTAAAAACGATTCGGTACGAGCCGAGTTTGGTAATCGGCTTCAGCAGGCTTACCAGCCCTATGATAACGACTCATGTCGTTATTTTGCCGAGCTTACCATGCGGTACGCGAAGAACTTGAAAAATAAAGATATATACGTCAAGGCCTGCTCGGAACTGGCCGATACCTATGACAGGCAAGGTAATACGAAAAAGGCTTTCGAGATACTATCGTCGGCCGAAAAACTGCCCTTTTCCACCTCCCCGCCCGATACAGCACTTATCTATCTGAAGTATCGCATGGCGATTTTGCATCTTAGACGCAACGACATGGTGACATCGTTACCTTTGGCACTTCAGGCGTACCGGCTCTTTGAGCGCGTGCCGAATCGAGCGGCTGTTCCGATTCTTGATTTTAATCTTGCCAAGACGTTAGGTGTCCTATACAGTGAACTGAAAGATTATCCTAAAAGTAACAGTTATTACCTGCACGCCTACGAAGTGGCCAAAAGGATTAAACGAAAGACCGGACAGATTTTGGCGCTAAATAATATAGCTACCAATTATGTGAATGCCAACGACTATGATAAGGCAGAAGAATTGGTGCTGCAAGCACTTGCGTTGACGAAAGGTACGTATGACTTGCCCCGGATGCATGTGATGCCTGCTTACGTTGGTATTCTGATCTATAAAAAGCAGTTTGCCAAGGCGCTTGAATTTGCCCGGGAAAACCTGGCTCTTCAGAAAACACTGAGCGACGTCGTCAGAATCGCAGACGCTTACAATATGTTGTCCGAAATTCATCTGAACCTTAAAAATTACGACAAGGCGCTTATCTGCGCGAACGAGGCCGTTTGTTACATGGAAAACACGGCCTTTACTCGTAAAAAGGGCCAGAGTTACAAAGCCCAGGCCAATGTATTTGAGCAGACGGGGCGTTTTCAGGAAGCGCTGGCTGCTTTCAAGGTATCTAAAGCGATTGAAGATAGCCTGGCCGATATCGACAGAGCCAAGGAAGTGGCCCGCATTCAGGCCGGTTTCGATCTGGAACGCAAACAGAATCAGATCACACTGCTCAACAAAAACGTTGCGATACAACTCCTCCAGAAGCAGAAACAGCAAAGACAACTGCGGTCGTTGGCGCAACTCAAGCTGACGACCGAACTCAAAAACAAACTGCTGACCGAACAGCAGCTTGTCGATCAGCATCAGCTGGGTATTCAGAAACTGAACACCAAACGGCAACAGAGTCAAATTATGATTCAGCAGCAGCAGCTTGACTTCGCCCGGCAACGCCAGCTGCTTTACCTGACTATCCTGGCCATGCTGGCGATTCTGGTTATTCTTATCGGTTACTTCCTGCAACGACAACGCCGGGCCCGGCGTTTGCTGGCAACCCAGAAGGAAGAAATCCAGCAGCAGGCTCAGCAACTGGGTGAGCTTAACACCACTAAAGATAAGCTCTTTTCGCTGATCAGCCACGACCTGCGCTCGCCACTGGCTGCGCTCAAAACAAATGTCGATCAGTTGCATACGCTGCCTCAGAGTCAGAACCCGCTACTGGCTCAGGTGACGCAGCAGGTAGAGTACCAGCTGGACCGGGTGCTCGATCTGCTGACAAATTTGCTGACCTGGTCGCACTCCCAGCTTAAGGGGTTTCGAAGTATGACACAGCCACTGGCAGTGCGTGAGATTCTGGCGCAGGAGCTTGCTCAGCTTAGCCAGCAACTGGTTCGTAAGCAGGTACGGGTCATGAACCATGTGGATGCTGATTTACTGGTGGATGCCGATCGGCATCAGCTGGGAGCAGTGATACGGAATTTACTGATGAATGCCTTAAAATTCAGTTCACCGGGCGGGTTTATCCGGGTAAGCACTACTAGGCATGAATCGCAGGTGGAAATCCAGATACGGGATGGTGGTACAGGCATGAGCCAGGCGCAACTGTCGGTTTTATTTAGCCAGCCTCAGGTAAGCGTAGGTACGAACGGAGAGCAGGGAACCGGCCTGGGATTACGGCTATGTAAGGATTTGCTGACCCAGCAGGGGGGAAGCCTGGCCATCGAGAGCGAACTGGGGCGCGGTACTACCGCCCGGATCAGACTACCGCTTGCCCAAACGGAATTGCTTCCGGAATCACTGAACGTAACAACCGGCTGACCATCATAAATCATTATACCGGTACTGACGGGCAACCGACGGCTACGGCCTGTCAGTACCGGAAAATTCCGCTCAGGCTGCCCCTGACGTATACATCGCCCGGACAACCCATAAACAGGGGTCGTTCGGGCGATACATGCTTTACAGGTGTATGCAGACCAATAAACCCTGACTAACTCAACACAAAACGGCTCACCATAGCTGGTACCGCCCTCCATAAGCCTTGCCAGCATTTCCCGGAAATCGCGAAAAATGCCCGAATTTGGTGAGTCTAGAATCTTATTTTGGGCAATCAGAACGAAAATTGGAGTAATCAGAACACAAATTGGCGTGTTCAGCGGAAACAAAAATGACTCCCGCCAACCTTTTCGCGGACGTTTACAGCACAGATGGCGAATTCGTGTGTTTAAACGTACAGTTGGAGTGTACTACTCCGGAATTGGAGCATAGCCTGCTTAATCCGTAAGGTTTGTCACAACATTTGTTCGACTAGAAGCGTAGATGCGCATTTCCGTATCTGGCTCCTAACCGCTACTCCTGATGACAACTGACTACGCTACCCCCAAACTGCTTGCTGTTTACGTCACCGTCAGACGACGCCGGGCCAACCGCCCGATTCGGCGTGCGTGCGAATATGGTCGGCTGAATCTGCACCTGCCCAGTCTTATCGGTCATCGCGTGTGCGTCGATCTGACGACGTATATAGGGTAGCGTTAGCTATTGTCTGACGTTTAGTTACAGACCTGCCAGCCCGGCTTTTCGATTCTGTCCATTCCTGTTAACCTACACGTAACTTGCGCTTGTATCCAATGCAATCTCGTCTGCGCGCTGGCCATCTGCTCTGGCCGGTCTGGCTAGCGCCGGGCTGGATTGCGTTGTGGCTGGCGGTGAGTGTGCCCGTTGATGGGCAGGCCCCGCTGGAACGGACAACCGATGCCCAGCGGATGGATACCAGCCGGACCAGCCAGTTGCGTGGGCTCGGGATTTTTGGCAAGGCGCTGGGTATTCACGGGCAGGATAGCCTGCTGGTAGCGGGTGATCTGGTACTCGACCGGGCCGAGGTAGTGGGGGAGGGGGTACTGCTGCTCAAAAGCCGCGCTCCGCAGCAGCTGATTGCCCGCCATAGTACGCTCATCAACCTGGCCATCGACAACCCGACGCAGGTGACACTGCGGGGTGATTTACGCGTAAAACAAAGCCTGACCGTTAAGGAGGGCACATTGATCGATCGTGACGGCAACCTCACGCTCGATCCCACCTGCCAGACAACGTTGCTGGCAGGTGGTCAACTCAGGACCGGGCCGATCGTGCGCCCGGCCGTACCGCTAACCCGTCTGTTAATTGGTTACCCGGACAATGGCCTGACAGCGCAGACGCCTTCGCTGCCCGTTCCGCTTAGCCGAACCGGCAAACGGGGAGCCTACGCCAGACTGAATACAATTCGGTATGCCAGTCTGGCCGGTGAAAAGCCGGTTCCTCCGCCGGAAATGGCCGCGCTGTACCGGCATCGATAGCCGCGCACCATGCACAGCGCAGATGCCGGTAAAGTTAGAAGAGTAAGCGGGGTACGGGCGTGTATCGACGCATCGAAGCCACTACTGCTGCCCCGCTGCTTACGCTGAAAGTTACCCACCGACTCAATACCCACCGTTTCTTGTAATTAACAGGCGATTCTGCGGCATACGGATGCCGGAAAGACCACCGCTTGCGCTAGTAAAACAATGTGTACGAGTACGTACACCCAATCATTCACATTTTTTGAAACGAAGATTATGAAACTGAAACCTTTATTTTATTCCCTGCTGATCGCTTCGCTGACATCGACGGCCTATGCGCAGGTGAAAGTTGGAGCCAATCCAGGTACAATTTCGACAAACGCCGTGTTGGATGTAGAAGGCACCAGTGGTGCGCGTACCGTTATCCTTCAGAATGGGAACATGGGTATAGGTACAGCGACGCCCAATGCACCCTTGCAATTCCCTTCTACGATAGGGTCAAGAAAAGTTGTGTTGTATGATTTAAATAATAACGATCATCAATTTTGGGGCTTTGGTATAAATAGTAATACGCTACGATACCAAACTTCGTCATCAGTAGATGACCACGTTTTCTTCTCTGGAGCTAGTAGTACCTCTTCCACTGAACTTATGCGGATAAAGGGTAACGGTAATGTCGGCATTGGTACGAATGCTCCTGATGCAAAACTGGAAGTGGCTGGTCAAGTAAAAATTACGGGTGGCAGTCCAGGTGCGGGAAAAATACTCTCTTCAGATGCGAATGGATTAGCCTCTTGGGCCACACCTGCTGCTGTAACGAATATTTATAATGCAGATGGATCATTGACTGGAAGCCGTACTGTCACATTAGGGGCCAACGCATTGAACTTTTCGAGTACAACTGGTGGAATAAAAATTGTACAAACTACTGCTGGAAACCAGGCCTTTGGTATTGGTGGCTTAGGGATTTTTGGAATTGATGCAGCTGGTGTTGTTAATGGTCGATTTGCCGTTTTAGAGAATGGCAATGTTGGCATTGGTGTAGCAACTCCATCGCAGTCCTTGGATATCTCCGGTACAGCTCGGCTACGCAACATTCCCACGAACACAAGCAACAACCTTATTTTAACGGTTGATGCGAATGGTCTTATTGCGAAACAGAATGCCCAGGCAGCTCAACTTCCAACTGTTAGAGCTTCACTAGGGGCAGGCGTTGATCTTACATTTGCTGGAAATGCTGCTTACACAGGCACGACGATTACTTTACCTGCAAATTCACAATATCTTGTCTCCGCAACTATGCTACTATCTTCTAGTGCTGCAACTGCGGGCAACATGTGGGTAAGAGCTTATTTGTCTGATTCGCCTACAACTCTTAATAATACATCTGATATTGTAGGAACCACTAGTTTGCTTAGTGGTGCTCAAAGTATCAATCAGACTTTTAGCTTATTGACTGGAAGTGTCGCCCTGAAAAACACTAGCAGTTCACCCAAAACGTATTATTTCTGTGCAATTGCATCTTCTAACGGTATTGATCCCCCCGCTGGCACCACAATAGTAAGGTTTGGTGGGTCTGCTTGGTCGGAAAATCAGCTCTATGCTATTCCGTACAATTAAAGTAACCTTTAGCGAAAAGCCCTAGAAAGTGATCAAAAACCAATTCTACTACCCTACGCTTAACGGGGTAGTGGACCTATCGCAGGCAGGCGCCTGCCTGCAACCCGTTCTTTTTCGGCGCTTATTCACTGATTTCATCTGGCAACAAATTTTCCTTTTCAACACAATTAATATTTATGAGACGAACACTCTACCTCATTCCTCTGCTCGTATGCCTGGCGCTGCTGGCGCGGGCGCAGAGCCAGATCAATGGGACTGTCCAAATCAATTCTGGGGGCGATATAGGTATTTATAATGCCCTGACGTTCAATACAGGCTACGTGATAACCCCCCGCAATGCGCCCGCCAGCAACATTAGTTTTCAGGCAGGGTCGAGCTATGCAGGGGCCTCCAATACCAGTCACGTTAACGGCTACGCTGAGAAAGTAGGCAACACGGCTTTTACTTTCCCGGTCGGTGACGGCACCACGCTGCGGCCCATGGGTATATCGCCCCCCCCAACGCCATCGTCAGTTTACCAGGCAGCTTATTTTGGCGTTAATCCGGCCTCAGCTACCCTGCCCGCCGGAGCCCCGTTCAGCACCAGCTCCCTCGGGACGGGTGTAGCGCGCGTGGGTACCAGTGAGTACTGGGATGTGAATGGTAGCAGTGCTGTCGATCTTACCTTCACCTGGAATGCAGCCAGTAACCTGTCCACCGTTGTGCCCACGGGCATTATGAGCAACCTGATCGTGGTTGGCTGGAATGGGACGCAGTGGGTCAAGGTGGGTACCGGTACCCCCACTACTACCGGTACCCTGAGCGGTGCGGGCACCATTACCGTTAGCAGCGTTACCCCCGATACCTACACGGCCTATACGTTTGGTACCACCACGCTGCAACTGGCCGTAACAACCAACCCAAGCCCGGTAACCGTAACCAGCGGAACCGGCAACACGGTCTCGCTGCCGTCAGTCCTCAACCCAACGGGCGGTACGGGCCCTTACACGTATACGTCTGTCGATCCCACCACAGGAGTTGCCTCCAACACCACCGCGCACGGTATCGTCAACGTCAACCCCACCACCGGGGTAATGTCGTATACCTCCACCCCCGGCTATTCGGGGCCAGATCAGGCCACGATTAAAGTCTGCGACAGCAGTTCGCCAGCCCTGTGTAACACGGTTACCGTGCCGATAAGTGCCACCTTACCGGTAGGCAGCGGCTCACTCGACTGTTCAACGGCCCAGATCCTTGGGGTTACGCCGGGTACGGCCGGTACGGGCAATCTCAAACTGACCGTCAACGTCTCGGGCATCGGAACGTTCCCGGTCACTATCTCGGGTTCGGGTATGGCGGTCACTACCTCGCCCTACGTGCTCAACGTGACGGCCTCCGGCTTACAGACCTTCTTTATTCCCATTACCTACAGCGGGGCCGCTTTCGGGGCCACCACCATCACGGTTGGCAGTTCGACCTGTTCGCCGAACCTGACCGCCGTAACGCCCACGCCCCTCATCACCTCGGTGCTGAATCTGGGACCGGCCTGTGCGCCCATTACAGCGGCCACTTTATCTAAATAAGACTGTCTGGATTTAACCCCATCGCATCAACTATGATGAGTTATCTCACTTCCCGAATCCGGGCAGGCTCAATCGTCGTATCCGTACTATTCCTGTTGCTGCTCCTGCCGGGGTGGGCGCAGGCCCAGTTTCCGACGCTGCCCGCCGTGCCCACCACGTGTAGTTACACAACGGCACCGGCTACGGTTTCCCTTACGGCCAGCGCAGCATCGGCTGGCTTCAGTACGACCTACCTGCTGGTCGATATGAACTCGGGCGTCATCGTCAGGGCCAATACGTCGGCCCCGGTTTTCACGACCGTTCCGGCGGGTATCTACTACGCCGTCGCGGCTCACTACACGGGTGGCCTCAACAACGCATCGGCGGGTAACCTGATTTCACAGGTTTTCTCCTCGAACCAATGCCTGAGCTACGGCACGCCCCTGGCCCTGAAAGTCTGCGCTGCCGCCGGTAGCTGCGACTACCAGACGGCTCCCGCCAGTTTCTCCTTTACGGCGGCTAACGTACCGTCGGGCGTCAATACGACCTACGTGCTGGTCGATCAGAGTACCGGCAAGATTGCGCAGACCAGTGCAACGACCTCCTTCAGCGGGGTTGCCGTTGGCGACTATACCATCACGTCGATTCACTACTCCGGTTCGCTGACGGCCCTGGCCGCTGGCAACCGGTTATACGACGTGGTTAACAATGCGGCCAATTGCAGGGCTGTATCGCAGCCCCTGCCTTTGAAAGTCTGTAATGCGCCCTTGCTGATCACCGGCCCGGCAGCGGGCACGACGGTTGCCAGCCTGAACCCACCCATTAGCGGCACGTCTACACCGGGCAGCAGCGTCACCGTAACGGGTAGTGCTGGCAGCACGGGTGGCCCCTGTATTACAACGGCCAATGCGAGCGGTAACTGGACCTGTACAAGTCTGGTTTTCCCGGCTGGCCCCGCCAGCGTGACGGCAACCAATGGCGTGACAAGCGCCGTCAGTAGTTTCACGGCGGCTACGCCAACTACAATGACGGTGAACCCACCGGTACCTGGCCCCATCACCCAGCCCGTGAGTGGTACGACCACTCCCGGTAATCTGGTAACGATTACGGGCCCGGGCAACACCACGCTTTGTTCGACGACGGCCAGCGCCAGCGGAGCCTTCAGCTGCTCGGTAACCCTGCCCACGGGGCCATCCAGCATCACCGTGACGACGACGGGGCCGGGCGGCACCACCAGCACCCCCCTGACCGTGACGGCAGTAGCCGCCCCGACAGTAGCCATCAACGGTCCATCGGGTACGCAGACCTCGACCTCGCCAACGGTGTCGGGTACGGCCACGCCGGGTTCTGTGGTAAGCATCACCGGTCCGGGCAACGCGACGCTTTGTTCGACCACCGCCACGGCGGGGGGTAGCTTCTCGTGTACGGTAAGCGTGCCGACAGGTCCGGCTACCCTGACGGCAACCGCCAGCAACCCCGGCGGTACAGCGACGGCCACCACCAGCTTCACGGCTACCAGTGTGCCCAGCCTGACCGTCGCTACCAACAACACGCTGGCCAGTACCACACCCACCATCAGCGGTACGGCCACGCCGGGCTCGCAGGTGGTCATCACAGGCCCTGGCCCAACTACGCTCTGCTCGACCACGGCCAGCGCCAATGGTACGTTTGCCTGCTCACTGACCAGTCCGCTCCCGACAGGCCCAACGGCCATGACGGTAACGGCGAGCAATCCCGGCGGCACAACGACCCAGGCCGTAGCCCTGACGCTGGTCAACCCGACTCCGACGCTCAGCGCGCAGCCCGTTGCCAGCCAGACCGCCTGTATCGGCGGTATCGCTACCCTGTCGGTTTCGGCCAGCGCAGCTGTCGGAACAATGCTCTACCAGTGGCAGACGGCAACGTCGTCGACCGGTACATTTAGCAATATAACCGGTGCCACATCGGCCACCTATACCGCCCCGACCACCACTGCCGGTCAGTTGTACTACCGCGTCGTGGTCAGCAATAGCGAATCGGGTACGGCAACCTCCAGCACTGCCACGGTGACGACCGTCGGCGCACCCGCGATCAGCGTGCAGCCCACGGCCACCCAGACAGTATGTGCCGGTAGCCCGGTATCGCTGTCGGTAGCCACCAGCGGAGGCATTGCCCCCCTGACCTACCAGTGGCAGAGTGCTTCGTCGGCCGGTGGCACCTTTACGCCGATCAACGGGGCTACACAGCTTGCCTACAGCGTACCCACCGCCACCGCTGCGACTACCTACTACCGTGTATTGGTTAGCTCCGGCGGAGCGGGTTGCGGTACGGTAAACTCGTCGGTTGCCGCTGTCACTGTGAATGCCCAGCCCGTGATTGCCGGCGCTTCGCCCGCTAACCCGGCGACCTGCGCCACTACGACCGGGTCGATCACGCTGAGTGGCCTGGTGCCATCGGTGGCGCACACCATCAGCTACAGCAAAAATGGTGGCACAGCCATTACGGCCACACTGACCGCCAACGGATCGGGTAATGTCGTGCTGAACGGCCTGGGGGCTGGTACCTATACCGGCATCACTGCCACCGTCGGCAGCTGCGTGTCGGCTCCGTATGCCGCAACGATCACCCTGACCGACCCGGTTCCGGCGGCACTGACGGCTAGTCAGCTGACGGCGTACAGCCCCACCTCCTGCGGTACCAGTACGGGCCGGATCGAGATCACGGGCCTGCCCGCCAATACGGGTGGTATCGTGGTCGGTTACAGTAAAAACGGGACGGCCACAACCGTTACGGTAGCGACCGATGGTAGTGGTAAAGCGATCCTCTCATCGCTGTCAGCCGGAACGTATTCAGCCTTTACGGTACAAACCGGCAGCTGCACAACCGCACCGTTTGCCGGACCGGTCAATATCGCCGATCCCGGTCTGACAGCCCTGTCAGGTAATAACGTGTCGAGTACCAGCCCGACCGCCTGCGGAGCGACGGACGGATCGATAACGCTGTCGGGCTTACCCGCCAATACGGCTTTGGTGATCTCCTACCAGAAAAATGGTACGGCCATGACGGCCAGCGTAACGACCAGCAATGCCGGACAGGTAACGCTGGCGGGCCAGAGTGCAGGCGTGTATACGCAGATAACCTATGCGCAGGGTGCCTGTACGTCGACACCCTTCAGTGGTACGGTAACGATCGCCGATCCGGGCGTGACGCCCCTGACGGCGGCCAACGTAAGCAGTAAAGCACCCACCTTCTGTGGCGGCACCAACGGGCATATCGACATCACGGGTCTGGCATCGAACCAGGCGATCACCATCAACTACAAGAAAGATGGTGTAGCCCAATCGCCGATCAACGGTATCACCGACGCCACGGGTAAAATCGTTATCGGCAGTCTGGCGCAGGCCAACTATACGGACATCACCTACACGCTGGGTGCCTGTACGTCGGCGGCTTATACCGGAACGATCAACATGCAGCAGCCGGAACTATCCTCGTCGCAGGTGACGGGCTACAACCCGGCCGTCTGTGGAGCCAACACGGGTCGGATCGAACTGACGGGGCTGGGTAGCAATCAGTCGCTCAATGTCAACTACGTTTACAACGGAACAACGCAGGTCGTTGCCGTGTCGAGCGATGCCACGGGTAAAGCCACTATAACCGGTCTGTTTTCGGGTACGTACACCGCCATCAGCTACGCGCAGGGTGCCTGTACATCGACGGTATACGCCGGACCTCTGTACCTGGCTAATCCATCACCGACGGCGTTGAGCAGCAGCAACGTGCTGGGCATCAACCCAACGCAGTGCGGGCAGACAAACGGCCGTATCGAGATTACGGGACTGGCCGGTAGCGCGTCGACGACGATTACCTACAAGCGAAACGGGGTTGTTCAGTCGGCGAGTGTTACGGCTGATGCAAGCGGAAAAGCCACGATTGCCTCGCTGCTGGCGGGTACCTATTCGGACTTTACCTATTCGCAGGGTGCCTGTACGTCGGCTCCCTACATCGGACCCGTTACGCTGACGGACCCCACACCGACAGCCCTCTCGCAGGGTAACGTAGCGTCGTTCAACCCGACGAGCTGCACCGCAACGGATGGCCGCATCGAAATCACCGGTCTGGCATCGAACGTATCGACGACGCTGACCTACGCCAAGAACGGCGTATCGACAACGGCCGTGGTGACCACCGATAACAGTGGTAAAGCGACCCTCGCGGTTGGCGTCGGCAACTACTCGAACTTCAGCTACTTACAGGGTACCTGCGTCTCGAACCCGTATACCGCAACCCTGACCGTCAGTGCCACCGGTTGTGGTCGTCTTTACGTGAATGCTTATCTCCAGGGTGCTCTGATCGCCAACGGCGGTAGCGTCAGCTCGACGGGTAAACCGCTTATGCGCGATAACCTCCGCGCCGGTGGCTACCTGCCGCTCAGTGATCCGTATCGCACGGCGACCTACAGTAGTCTGTTCCCGCAGGTCAACAACGCGCAGAGCCAGTCGATTCCGGCTTCGCTGACGGCGGTAACCGGTGAGAAAGCCATCGTGGACTGGGTATTGGTCGAACTGCGGGATAAGCTGAATCCGGCGACCGTAAGCTACACCCGCTCGGGTCTGCTGCTGCGCGACGGAACGGTACTCGACACGGACGGACAAGCCGGTCTGACCTTCAGCAGCGCACTGGCCGACAACTACTACGTCGCCATTCGCCACCGCAACCACCTGGGTGCGATGACCCTGCAACCCATTTCATATGCCGGTACCAGTGCTGCCACAACCGTCGACTTTATTACGATGACCGATGCCCAGCTCTGGAATGCGAGCGGCTACGACGGTATGGAGCGGAGCACGACGACGGCCAGCAGCCAGACGGTTCGGGCGCTATGGGCCGGTAGTACGGCGGCCAGCGGTAAGGTCAAGTACAGCGGAGCAGGCTCTGGCCTGCCGACGCTGCTGAGCAACATCGTCAACTATCCGGGCGGTACGGCTGCGTTCAACTACACCAATGCCTACGGGTATCTGAACGGGGACGTTAACCTGGACGGTCGGTCGCTCTACATTGGCAACGGCAACGACGGGGCGATCATTCTGGGGAACATCCTGGCCTATCCGCTCAACAGCTCTGGTGTGTACAACTACAACCTGATGCTCCAACAGCTTCCATAATCCACCCACAGGTTGAACGCATAACTGGATAACCTCCGGCCACCCGGCCCTTGTTACACCGGACTTCCCACCGCAGCCAGTAGCTGCGGTGGCGATAGACCGGTCTGGTAACGGCGGCTGACGAACTCCGGGCGTGCGTTCAACCTGCCTCACGGACTAAACAAGTGCAATGATGAAAATAAGACTTACAGACTTGCTGATGTTCTTGCTGTTACTGGTGGGTTGGACCAGTCAGAAAGCCGTCGCCCAGAGCATCAACCTTACCCTCAAGTACAACACGTCGTCCAGCGTGTACGAAGTATATGGGCGGCCAACGTTTACCAATGTTAAATTTGGTATAGGTGCCGGGAGCCAGATCTCGATTGTCGTACCGGCTAGTGTACCGGACAATGCGCTGACTATCACTGCGGTCAATGGCGGTCCCTGGAGTGATGGCTCCCGAATCTATGCGCCGACGGCCGATCCTGCGCATGACTTCCACGGGATTGCCACGACGGGGGATTACGCGTCGCTTACCAGCGGTCAGGAGCTTCTGCTCTTCACCTTCAACATAGCGGGTGGTTGTATGCCCGGCATTCGCCTGTTCGAAAACAGCACCGATCCCAGCTCGAACGCAGCCGGTATGGGCGGAGGAGACTTTGCCAACTACCTGGGTGATGCGGTTGGTTTTGGTACGGATGTCTATGGCAGTAACTACGTAAGCCCCGGTGGCCTGTGCGGAACACCACCAACGCTGGCGATTACGGGACCATCGGGCACGCAGACCTCCACGAGTCCGACGGTGTCGGGTACGGCGACACCGGGCAGTGTGGTGAGCATCACGGGGCCCAACAACGCGACGCTTTGCTCGACGACGGCCACGGCTGGCGGCAGCTTCTCCTGCGTGGTGAGTGTAACGACGGGTCCGGCTACGGTTACCGTAACGGCGTCGAACGCCAGCGGGACAACGACGGCCACCACCAGCTTCACGGCGGTACCGGCTCCAACGTTGGCAGTCACCCCAACGGCACCGGGTCCGCTTACGCAACCGGTTAGTGGTACTACTACACCGGGCGATTTGATTGCTATTACCGATCCGACGGGTGCCACGCTGTGTTCAACGACGGCTAGCGCCAACGGTACCTTCGCCTGTACGGTTACACTGCCTCCGGGTTCGTCAACCCTAACCGTCGCATCAACGGGGCCGGGCGGTACGACTGCGGTAGCCCTGCCGGTAACGGCGGTGCTGCAACCGACGGTGGGGATTACGGGACCATCGGGCACGCAGACCTCCACGAGTCCGACGGTGTCGGGTACGGCGACACCGGGCAGTGTCGTAACCATCACGGGGCCGAACAACGCGACGCTGTGCTCGACCACCGCTACGGCCGGCGGTACTTTCTCCTGCGTGGTAAGTGTGCCGACTGGTCCAGTTACGGTTACGGCGACTGCTACGAACTTTGGTGGGACAGTCTCCAGCACGACCAGCTTCACAGCACTGTCGACGCCGGTCATAGCAATCAACCCAACGGTGCCGGGACCACTCACGCAGCCGATCAGTGGGACCACCACGCCGGGTTCAGTCGTGACGATTACCGGGCCCGGAGGTATAACAGCCTGCTCGACGACGGCCAGTGCCAATGGTAGTTTCAGTTGTTCGATCACCGTTCCTACGGGACCAACTACCTACACAGTTACAACTTCGGGTCCTGGTGGTACAACAACGGTCCCGGTTACAACAACGGGGGTAGCCGCTCCGACGCTGGCCATCAACGGTCCATCGAATACGCAGACCTCCACTTCGCCAACCGTGTCGGGTACAGCCACGCCAGGCTCTGTGGTGAGCATCACGGGACCGGGCAACGCGACGCTGTGCTCGACCACCGCTACGGCGGGGGGTAGCTTCTCGTGTACGGTAAGCGTAGCGACGGGGCCAGCCACCCTGACAGTGACAGCCAGCAATCCCGGCGGTACAGCAACCAGCACCACCAGCTTCACGGCCGCAGGTGCGCCAACGGTAGCGGTGAACCCACCGGTACCGGGCCCCATCACCCAGCCCATCGCGGGTACAGCCACGCCAGGTAGTGTGGTGACCATCACCGGACCGGGCAACACCACGCTGTGTTCGACGACGGCCAGCGCCAGCGGAGCCTTCAGTTGCTCGGTGACCCTGCCCACGGGGCCAACCAGCATCACCGTGACGACGACGGGACCGGGCGGCACCACCAGTGTACCGTTAACCGTGACGGCAGTAGCCGCCCCGACAGTAGCCATCAACGGTCCTGCTACCGGTAGCCAGACCTCCACTTCGCCAACGGTATCGGGTACGGCTACGCCGGGCAGTCAGGTGACCATCACGGGTCCGGGCAACGCGACGTTGTGCTCGACCACTGCTACGGCGGGGGGCAGCTTCTCCTGCGTGGTAAGCGTGGCGACGGGGCCAGTCACCGTTACGGTGACAGCCGCTAACGCTGGTGGTACCGTAACGGCCACCACCAGCTTCGTCGCAGCCGCCACCGCGCAGCTGTCGATGCGCGTACTGTTGCAGGGCGCGTTGACCAACAGTACCACGGCAGGCCGCATGCGCGACGATCTACGGAGCAAAAACCTGATTCCGACAACCGAACCCTATACCGCCCTGGGCTTTGCGCAGGCAGGTGGTGGTGGCGGTGAGGCTATCAGCAGCCCCGCAACAGTACTGGCGGTAACGGGGGCCAACGCGATCGTCGACTGGATTTTCGTCGAATTGCGGAGCGCAGCGAACCCGGCTCAGGTACTGGCAACCCGTTCAGCCCTGTTACAGGCTGATGGTGACATCGTCGGTGTCGATGGCGTGTCGGCGCTCAACTTTACCAGCAACGTTCTCAACAATGTGGCGACCTGCTACGTCGCGGTTCGCCACCGGAACCACCTCGGTGTAATGACGGCGAGTCCGGTATCGACGTCGGCCCTCTCGTCGGTTGATTTCACGAATGCGGCCACCGCTTACCAGTTGCCGGTTGGTAACGCCCTGCGTACGACGGCTCCTCAAGCGAAAGAAAGCGGGTACTATGCCCTTTGGGCGGGCAATACCTTAGCCGACAATCAGATTGTCCTGCAAGGGCCTGACAACGATGCCGATCCGGTCTTCTTCGATATCCTCTCCGATACGGGCAACACGGCTGGCTTCACCAATTTCATCCGCAATAACGTCTACTCGGGCAATGACATCGACATGGACGGCCGGGTGATCTTCCAGGGGCCGAACAACGAGATCGACTACATTTTCTTCAATGCATTAAACCACCCTGATAACGTAAAAGCCTATGCCAATTTCATAATCAAGCAACAACTTCCGTAACGCCTGTGCCCCCGCCTGAATAGGGTGGGGGCACATCTTCACGATTTTCCCACACGCCCACATGTACACGAAAATTCTACGAACCTGGCTAGCAATAGCCCTGCTGGTTGTTTTATGCCAGACCATCGCCCAGGCGGCCACCCCTGTAGTCAGCTACAAGCTGACCAGGGACGCTGGCGGGACTTATAAGGTTTACATGAGTTCCGTAACGTCGTATACCGGCGCGTCGGCCCGTATCGGCTCGGCGCAGGTAACCCTGCGGCTACCAACCGGTTCACTGTCCAATCTCAGCCAGGGGACCGGTTCTCCCACCGTAACCAGCTACCAGAACATGGGCTGGTCGGTCGCCACACGGGTCAATGCGCCCAGCGAGAATCCTGCGTTCGATTATCTCTCGTTCAACTTCAGCCAGAGCGCAACGCCCACCCTGTTCGACATTCCCGCTAACCAGGATATCCTGCTGTTTTCCTTCACGGACAATGGCGCTTGTCCGGGCTCACTGGCACTCTGGTCGACGTCCGATGCCTTTCAGGGTACCTCTACCAGTACCAACCCCGGCAACGCCATGACGATACTGGGCGCCGGTACGGGTAACGCTTACTTGGCGAACGCCGGTACTGCGACCAGTTGCGGAGCGCCGGACCTGACGGTCAGCACCGGACCGGTGCCGCCCCTGACGGCCGGTCAGGTTGCCAGTGTTCCCATCAGCGTCAGTAATGTCGGCACCGGTACCGCAGTCGGTCCGCTGTCCGTGGTAACCACGCTGCCGTCGGGTATCACCGCCCCGTCCAGTTTTTCGACCAGTGGCTGGGGTTGTACGACCTCCGGCCAAACCGTTAGCTGTTCCAGCCCGGCCTCGCTAAGTGCGGGCGCGACGAGTAGCTTTACGTTGCCCGTTACCCCGCTGGCTTCGGCAGTTGGCACGACGCCTACGTTTGTGGCGACGGTAAGTTCATCCACACCCGATAGCAATACGGCCAATAATACCTCCACGCCATCGAGTCCGTCGCGCTCGGTGAGCGCAGCGGGTGCCTGCGTGTCGGGTACCGACTGCGGAACCGGTGTTCGTTATGGTCTGAAGCTGGGTGCCGACGGGATCACCTACACGGTGTACATGAAGTCGGCAACTACCTACACCGGTAATGCCGCCCGCGTTGTTACGGCGCAGATTACGCTGAACGTACCGACGGGAACGCAGTTCACCAACCTGGTAAACCTGCAAACGGGGATGAACTGGGCGTTGAATGCCCGGGTCAATAGTCCCTCAGAAGCGCCCACGAAAGATTATCCGTCGTTCGGCTATAGTCAAAGCGCCAGTTCCAGTTTATTCCCGATCACGGCTGAGCAGGAGATTCCGCTCTTTAGTTTTCAGCTGGCGAGCTGCCTGGGCGAGCTAGCGCTCTGGAGCCTGGCCGATCCCTTCCAGGGCGCTTCGACAACAACCAACCCGGGCAACCAGATGACGGTGTCGGGAAATGGCCTGTCCAACGCCTGGTCGTGTAACTATACGTGCCCGGTAGGGTGCCCCAAACCCCTGCTGACGCTGATCAAGCAGGCTCCTGCCAGCGCAACGCAGAATACGCCCTTCGATTATACGTTCACTGTATCGAACACGGGAACCGGCGCAACGAGCGGACCAGTGACGGTAACCGACGTCTTGCCGACCGGCATGGTTTTCGTGTCGGGTGGTGGTAATGGCTGGACTTGTTCGGCCGTAGGTCAGAACGTAACCTGTTCGAGTACGACGCCGATTGCCATCAGTGCGAGTACGACCTTTACATTGCGCGTTAACCCTACCACGGCAGGTTCGCAGCCCAACAGCGCTACCGTGACCGGGGGCGGCTCGACGACGGCTACGCCATCGATCCCGTGTCAGGCCTGTACGACCGGCCCCAGCACCGTAACGGTAGCGGTGCAGCCGTCTGATCTGGCGATTACTATTCAGCAACCCAGCGTACTGGCGGCTGGTCAGACTAATCCGTTGCTGATCAACGTCACGAACATACTGTCAGGCGTTGCCGCAGGACCACAGAGTGTGACGCTGACCCTGCCCGCCGGCGTCAGTGCCCCAGCTACTTTCACCGCCACTGGCGGATGGGGTTGTTCGACGACGGGGCAACGCGTAACCTGCTCGACACCCAGTAGCCTGTCATCGGGCAATACGCTGTCGCTGTCAGTGCCGATCACACCGTCCAGCACCGTCATTGGGCAGCAATTACCCTTCAGTGCAACCGTTGCCGCTGCCAGCAGCGAAACCAATACGGCCAACAACGTGGCTGCTATCCAAACGTCGGGGGTGGTGCTGGGAGCTGATCTGACCGTATCGTTCGGCCAGTTTCCGGCCATGCAACCTGGTCAGAGTGCGCAGGTTCCGATGACAATCAGCAATGTCGGCCAAATCTCGGTAACCGGTTCGCTGACCCTGGCGGTAACGCTACCCGCCGGTGTAACGCTAAATGCCACCGGACTGCCTATAGGTTGGTCATTAGTCAATAGCACGACCGGAACGGGTGGTGCGACGACCGTAACGCTGCTTTATACCAATACAGGCGGGGTCAGTCCGGCGGGAACAGTACCGTTCAATCTGCCGGTCAGCATCGCGCCGACGGCGTCAGGAACCGCGACATTCCAGGCTACACTGACACAGGTAGCCTCGGAGAGTAACGTGGCGAACAATACCACCAGTGCGACCGTCTCGTTGGGGACGCCCGATCTGCAGCTGACCCTGAACGGGCCCAGCCCAGCCTTCGAAGTGACGAAGCCCTCGACACTGAGCCTGACCGTTACCAACGTCGGCACCGCCATCGCACCGGGTCCGGTAACGGCGCAACTGGTCCTGCCAGCCGGTTATTCCGCCAACCAACTGACGTTGACTCCGGGCTGGTCAATCCAGTCCAGTACGGCCAACGCGAATGGTACGACAACGCTGGTACTCACCAATCCGATCGCCAGTCTGTCGGCAACGCAGGGCATTTCGCTAACGGTCGCCCTGACGCCCAGTGCGGCCAACGCCAACGTAACGAGTACGATCTCGGCGAGTGTTGTTGCCGCTACCGGCGAGAGTAATACCGGCAACAACGCCGGTAGTCTGACCGTAACGCCCGTAGCGCCCAAAATCGTCACGACGGTAACGCTGCCCGCTCAGCTTACAGCAACGCAGCCCAACAATGCGACGCTGGTGTTTGCCAACACGGGAACGGCCCCATACGCAGGCCCGCTCACGACGCAAATAACGCTGCCGACCAGTGTAACGCTCGGTGCATTACCAGCGGGCTGGTCGATGACCGGTCAGCAGACAAACGGTAACGGAACGATTACCTATACCCTGTACAATCCATCGGTTAATCTGCCGGTTGGCGGCAGCAGCACCGTAATCGTACCCATCGTGCCGCCTGGTTCGTCCGCCGGTCAGAACTTGCCGGTGGTCGTTACGACACCAACGTTACCGACTGATCCGACTACCACGACAAGCGTAAGCGTAGTAACGCCCGTCGTAGCCCCTGCGGCCCCGAATGTCGTTGTGACGATCGGTGCACCGTCGCCCCAGCTGTCGGTTGGCCAGACGTCGATTTTCCCGATCACCTTTACCAACAACGGGAATGCCCCGGCTACCGGTCCGATCAGTACGACGATCAGCCTGCCCGCCGGTGTGTCGGTGCTCCAGGGACAGCTACCGACGGGCTGGACCATCGGTAGTAGCGTAGCTGGGCCCAATGGTAGTACGATCTACACGCTGGTCAACCCCACCGCGTCGATCACCGCCAACGGTGGCCAGTTGATACTGAACCTGCCTGTAGTGACCAGCCAGTCAGCCGCTGGTACGACGCCCGTCATTACCACGACGATTCAGCCAACGGGCCAGCCGTCGCCGGGCACCGCCACCTATACGGTGTCGCCTGTCACTGCACCCAACATTTTGCTGACGGTGGGGCAGCCCACCCCCGCGCTGGTCGCGGGTCAGACGTCGATCATTCCCGTGACGATCCAGAACGTCGGCAACGGTACGGCGCAGGGACCGCTGGTCGCTCAGGTTGTGCTGCCCGCCGGCGTGTCTCTCAATCAGGCGCAGCTGACCCTGCCTACGGGCTGGGTACTGACCGGTAGTACTGCCGGATCAAACGGCACCACCGTCGTGACGCTGACCACCCAGAACACGACTGGCTTCCCGGCCGGCAGTTCAGTTCAGCTTAACCTGCCTGTGCTACCAAACGCCAGCACCGTTGGCACGCAACCACCCTTTACGGTGACGGTACTACCCGTTCAGGGACAGCCGACCTCGACCACGCAGACCGTAACACCAACTACGCCGGTTCAGCCGACGCCGGTTCCTGACCTGACCATCAGCGGTAGCCAGCCGCAACCGACGCTGATGGTGGGTCAGACCTCGGCGCTGCCGGTTAGTATTCAGAACATGGGTAATGCCGCTGCTGCGGGGCCGATCACGTTCCAGATTTCACTACCAGCCGCGCTGACACTCAATACGGCCCAAGTTCCGGCTGGCTGGGTTGTTCAGTCGCAGGTACCACAGGCGAACGGTTCCGTCGTCGTTACGTTTGTCAGCAGCAGCCTTACCCTGACACCGGGACAAAGTACCACGGTCAACGTTCCGGTTACACCGAGTGCTTCGCTGACCAACGCGTTGATCACCATGGGCCTGTACGTCAATCCGGCTACCGGCGAAACCAATGTGGGTAACAACAGCGGGTCGATCGTAACGACCGTTCCGGTTATAGCCGCCCCGGCCCCTGATCTATCGGTGACGGTTCCGACGCAGTCGTTCAATCTGACGGTGGGTCAGCCCGCGACCGTAGCCTTCACGGTTGCCAACGTAGGAACGGCTGCTACGACAGGATCGCTGTCGCTTCAGTTTACGATGCCGGCCGGCTTTACGACCAGTACCTCCACGTTTACCACGAACACATGGGGCTGTTCGACAACGGCGAACGTTGTCAGCTGTACGAATGCGGCAGGCCTGGGCATCGGCGCTTCGTCTTCACTTTCGATTCCGGTCGTGCCTACGGGTACTACGGGTGGTCTGGTCAACCCTTCCTTCCAGATCAACGTTCAGCCGACGATCGGTGAAACCGTACTGCCTAATAACGTCGGTATCATCAATTACGCTGGTACGGTTGCGGCCGCTGATCTGGCTGTGTCGTTTCCTGCCCAAAGCGTTACGCTGACGGCTGGACAGCCCGCGACCATCACGGTGTCGGTTACCAACAACGGCCCGCAGGCTACCGCCGTCGGCCCGCTGTCGCTCACGCTCGCCATGCCGGCTAACTTCACTACGAGTAGCACTACGTTCACGACCAATGGCTGGACCTGTTCCACCGCGGGGTCGGTTGTCGGCTGCGTCAGTGCGGCCAACCTGACCGCAGGTAGTTCGTCGGCACTGCTTATTCCTGTCCTGCCACTGAACGGGGCCATCGGTTATGCAAATCTGAATTTCGGTGCGAGCGTTGCGCCCGTAACGGGTGAGACGGTGCTGGCCAACAATATCGCTTACCTCAACTACCCTGGTGCGGTACTGCCGGGGGGCGTGAGTCTGGCCATAAAAGTGCTGTTGCAGGGCGCTTACGAGCCAACGACGGGGCTGATGCAGGATAAGTTACGGCAGAAAAATTTGCTCCCCCTAAACCAACCGTACGGTGGGCCGCTGGGTGGTAATTCGACGTACACCTTTATCAATAGCGGTAACGAAACGACGACGGCCGCTATCCTGTCGGTTACCGGTGCCAACGCCATCGTCGACTGGGTGATGGTTGAATTGCACAGCGCCACTAATCCGGCAACGATTCTGGCGACCCGGCCTGCGCTGATTCAGCGGGACGGCGACATCGTCAGTGCGCTGGATGGCGTGTCGCCCCTCACGTTTACTTACCTGACATCCGGATCGTACTACGTCGTTGTGCGCCACCGGAATCACCTCGGGGTAATGTCGGCCCAGGCTCAGGCGCTGAGCGCGTCGGTAACCACGGTCGACCTGACCGTTCCGGCTAACCTCTATACGCTGCCCAACGCGGGTACCCAACCTGCCTACGTGAACAATGCGAAAGCCATGCTGTGGGCGGGTAACACCAACGGGGATAATCAAATCATCTTCCAAGGACCCAATACGGACATCGATCCAATTTTTTACCGGGTCATGATCGATACTGCGAACACCGGCTATGTCGCCAACTTCATTACCAGCGGCTACGACGTTGCCGATGCGAACATGGATGGTACGACAATTTTCCAGGGGCCTTCCAACGAAGTCGATATGATCTTCTTCAACGTCATCGGCCACCCGGATAATACGGGTGTACTGGCCAACTTCATTGTTCGGCAACACCTGCCCTAAGGTACAGGCCGGTCGGACCGCATAGTTCGACCGGCCTTTCTTACAAACTAGTTTAACCTTCATTTTTGCCATGAATACATCGCTAAAAACGTTTTGTCTGGCGCTCATCGTGAGCGGCTTCGGTTTGTCCGCGCAGGCGCAGGTAAAGTTTAAGCTGACCCGTTCGGACGCCAGTACATACACCGTCAGTCTGGTTTCTGACAAGTCGCTAGCCGCCCAGCAGGCCATCACCGGCACCATGCAGGTAAGCATGCGGGTAAAAGCTGCTGATGGCTTTGTCCTGGGCGCTATCAAGTCGCTGCAGCCTAGTGTGGAGTGGGACAAGGGAACGGTGATCAAGAGCCCGGATGGTTCCACGGACTACGATTACGTGTCGGTGGCGCTACAGTCGATGGCTACCCGCCAGTTAGCCTACGCAGCCGGGCAGGAGATACCCTTGTTCAGCTTTCAGAACACAGGCACGGACGCGGCTGAGGTGCAACTGATCGATAACAACACAGACCCGCTGGTACTGGATAAAGGCTCGAAATTCAATGTTCAGAACCACATCAGTGTTCTTGGTTTCGGCAGGACCAACGCGTACGCCGGCAATCTGAAGGACGAGGCCCCAAGCAGCCAGAAAGTGGGCCTGCGGCAGGTCTACCCGAACCCGGCAAAAGATCGCGTTACCGTGACCTGGGCTAACTACCTTAACGGTTTTGAGGGGCAGGTTACGCTGCTGATCGCCGACGCCGGTACGGGTAGGACCGTAAGCCAGGAGAACGCTTATATGCGCAGTGGTTCCAACACTAAAGAGCTTAGCGTCGAACAGCTCCCCGCCGGTCAGTACATCATTTATCTCGAGCGGGGCGGTGTACGCCTGGGATCAGGTCAGAAACTGCTGATTGCCCGGTAACCTAGCCAGACGGCATTCAGCGCGTCAGGGCATACATTCTACGATAATTAGGGGTACTATGAAGAAATTTTCTACGCTGCTGTGGACGCTGCTGCTCATCGCCCTGAGCAGCAGGTTTGCGGCCGCTCAGGTGAAATACCGCATTGGCCTGGACGCTGATAAACAGACGTACCGGGTTTACATGACGTCAACCAGTTCATACACGGGCAACGCGGGCCGCATCAGTACGGCGCAGGTGACGATACTGGTACCGCACGGTAGTGGTAGTGCGCAGTTCACCGTTACCAACCTACAGGGTAAGGTAGTTGGCAGTCAATCCATGACCTGGAGTCAGAACGCCCGGGTTAATGCGCCCACTGAAAATCCCGCCATCGATTATATTTCCTTCGGATTCAGCGGTAGTGCCAGCCCCGTCTTGTTTGACATCGTTGCCAACCAGGAGATCGAGCTGTTTTCCTTTAAAAATACGGGAAGCTGCCTGGGTGCCGTTACGCTGTTTGACAACCAGACGGATGTTTTTCAAACCCCTAATTCGCAGAACACGAACCCGGGCAACCAGCTAACTGTCCTGGGACGGGGTCCCGGTAATGCGTACACAGGTAACTACGGCACCGGGGCCAGCTGCAGTACAACCGTTGCGGACCTGACCGCCAGTATCACGGGGCCGTCGACGCTGACCGTAGGGAGTTCGGGAACCTACAGTGTGCAGGTTACCAATGCTGGCACTGCCAGCACCGCTGGTATAATTACCGTCACCGCCGGGATACCGACGGGCTTGTCGTACGCTGGTTCGTCGGGTACAGGCTGGGGTTGTAGTGTCGGCACCGCGTCGGCTGGTACAACCCCCGTCAGCTGTACCACCAGCGCCGTTCTGGCGTCCAGTGCCGGCAGCACGATCACGCTGTCGCTGATCGCTTCACTTGTCGCAACGCAGCCACTGACCATCGCCGGTTCAGTTAGCGGGGGTAGTGAGAGCAACACCAGCAACGATGCCTTCAGCCAGGCGGTAACGATTCAGGCTGCACCAACACCGGGTATCGCTGATCTTAATGCAGCTATTGTCGGACCTGCCTCGCTTGCCCCGGCAGCACCCGCTACATTGACGCTGACGGTTGGTAATGTGGGCAGTAGTCTTTACGCCGGGACAACGACTACCCAAACACTAGTGCCGACAGGACTTACCTACACGGGAGCCACGGGGACAGGCTGGACGTGCGGAACAACGGGCCAGTCGACGGGTACGTTGGTTACCTGCACATCAATACAGCCAGTTTCCGCTGGCGGCTCGCTGCCAGCCGTCTATATAAATGTTGCGGCAAGTACCGGGCAGACGACAGCTGTTCAACTGCCCGTTAGCGGTACCGTGACAGGAGCAGCAAATGACAACGTAGCCAATAATACGTATGGAATAACTATCGCCGTATCTGGCATGCCGACTGTCAGTATCTCCTCGCCGACCAACAACGGTACGACTACGACTAGTCCAACCGTATCGGGTACGGCTACGCCGGGCAGTCAGGTGACCATCACGGGTCCGGGTAATACGATTCTCTGTACAACCATGGCCAGCGCGTCGGGAAGCTATAGTTGTGCTGTGACCGTATCAGCAGGCCCCAACAGCATCACCGCCATTGCCTGTAGTGCAGGCAGTTGTTCCTTACCAGTGGTGAGCACTTTTACGGCCGCTACGACGACGCCCCCGGGGCTGACAGTGGCTCAGCCCCAACCAGGTCCGACTACGCAGCCTATTTCGGGGGCGGCTACGCCGGGTAGTACGATCATTATCACCGGTCCGGGTAACGCGACGCTGTGCACGACGACGGCCAGCACATCGGGCTCTTTCACCTGTTTAGTGACCGTGCCATCAGGCCCGTCGAGTGTAACGGTAACGGCCTGCAATACGGGTGGCTGCACCTCACAACCGGTGAACATAACGGGTATCAGTGCACCGGCTGTGAGTATCTCCTCGCCGACTAACAACGGTACGACTACGACTAGTCCAACCGTATCGGGTACGGCTACGCCGGGCAGTCAGGTGACCATCACGGGTCCGGGTAATACGATTCTCTGTACAACCATGGCCAGTGCGTCGGGAAGCTATAGTTGTGCTGTGACCGTATCAGCAGGCCCCAACAGTATCACCGCCGTAGCTTGTAGTGCTGGTGGGTGCTCTTCGCCGGCAATGGTCGGTTTTACGGCCGTTACGACAACTGCACCACCCAATTTGACGGTAGTACAGTCCCCGCCAGGCCCGACTACGCAGCCTATTTCGGGGGCGGCTACGCCGGGTAGTACGATCACTATCACCGGTCCGGGTAACGCGACGCTGTGCACGACGACGGCCAGCACATCGGGCTCTTTCACCTGTTTAGTGACCGTGCCATCAGGTCCGTCGAGTGTAACGGTAACGGCCTGCAATACGGGTGGCTGCACCGCGCAACCGGTTACGGTTACGGCGACATCCGGACCAACTAGCGGTACGGCTGATATTTCGACAACCATTAGTCTGTCTACCAAAGCCCCCAATCAGTTTGAGGCCATAACGGCTACTATTATCGTGACCAATAGTGGTCCTGACTCGGCTACTGGTATTGTCGACAAGATCACCCTACCGACCGGCCAGCCAGTTACCGCATCGTCAGCTTCGGTAGGCACGTTTAATCAGACAACAGGTTTGTGGAACATCGGCACGCTTGCCGCTGGTCAGAGCGTGACGCTAACGATCGGTCTGTCGGCGGCTACGGGTGGTGTGGCCACGGTACAGTCGGAAATTGTCGCATCCGGTCAGTATGACCCGGACTCGACGCCCAACAATCAGCAGTATGGCGAAGACGATCTGGCGGTGGCCTGCTTTTCGGTTCCTGTCGATCTATGCCAGGGCGAAACGTTTACCTTCTCCATCACTGGCTCGTTTACGTCGATCCAGTGGTACAGAAACGGGCAACCGATAGCCCAGGCAACGACGACTAGTCTGGTGATCAATCAGGAAGGGACGTATACGGTCAGTACGAACGTAAACTGCCCAAGTGGTGGCTGCTGCCCACTGATCGTTCGACTGCGGCCGGCCGGTAGCTGCTGCCAGCCCGCCCGTTGTGTACCATTTGTTATCACCAAGCGAACCCGTTGATGCGTATGTATAGTCCGCTTGGGCACTATGCCCGTATGTTTGGCGTCAGCGCGAATGGCATGTGGTATCAAGTCTACCTGCTAATGACATTCGTTCTGACCGGATTATCCGCCAGTGCGCAGGTTAGCTTACGACTTGTCCTGCATGCAGATGGTCAAACCTACGCCGTCTATATGCGCTCGGCAGTGGACTATACCGGCCGCTCTGCTTTGATCAGTACGACGCAGGTGACGCTGGCGGTGCCCCACGGGCTAGCCGCTGAACGCTTTGAGATCACGGACCTGACTTCGCCGATCCCAAACATGACCTGGCGGCAGGCCGACCGGGTCGATGCTCCGCCGGAAAATCCAGATCGCGACTACCTGTTTTTTAGTTTTATCAACAACAACTCGCCGACCGTTTTATTCAACATTCCAGCCGGGCAGGACATCCTTCTGTTTCAGTTCAAACGGAAGGGACCCTGCTCGGTCCAGGCCCAGCTGATCGACAACGGTACGGACGAGTTCAGAACACCTAATTCGAAAGGCATCAACACCGGCAACAGCGTCTCCATTCTGGGGGCGGGTGGGAATGTGTACGCAGGTAATATCAACCAGGGGCCGACCGTACAGATTCACGCTGCTGCCGACTCAGTTTGTGGAAAACAATCGCTGGAACTACAGGCTGAACTTACCAATCCAACGCCTGCTGTTACCTACCGTTATCAGTGGTTTGCCGATGAGCAACCCATCAGTCCGGTGCTCGACACGCCCGTGTTTACTTATTTTGTTCCTGGTAGCGCGACGGGGTATCAGGTTCGGATTCGGGTAAAGGTGACGACCACGGGCACGTTGCCCTGCGATGGTCAGCTGGCCACGGCAACTAAAAGCGTGTTCGTCAAGGCGGTCCCCACGGCCAAGCTGACCTACACGGGAGAAACCTGTACACCTTTACCGGTTACGCTGTCGGCCCAGTCTATAGCTAAGGCGTCCTATACATGGATGCTTAACAACCAAGCCGTCACTACGGGACCGCAGCCATCGTTTGTGGCCACGGTAGGTGGTACGTACTCAGTGGCGGTGACGGTAAACGGTTGCTCAGCCTCCTCCGACCTCCTGCGGCTAATTAATGTCAGCAAGGCCGAACGAACATCGGTTCGTATCGGCACCGTTGGTCCACTCGTCGCCGGGCAGTCAGTTCGATTAGCTCCTCAGATCAGCAATGCAACGTCGTTTACCTGGTCGCCGGCCGACCAGTTAAGCTCGACTACGGTAGCTGATCCGGTAATTACGGCCCAGCTACCGATGAGTTATACGTTAACGGTTCAAAGTGATCAGGGTTGTGTTGCAAGCGATACGGTTACGTTGATCGTAGTGCCCACTCTGTTTATACCAACCGCGTTCACACCAAACGGCGATGGTGTAAACGACACATGGGTCATACAGAACATAAGCTATCACCAGCCCTGTCGCTTACAGGTTGTCAACCGGTGGGGAGACATTGTTTATGACCAATCGCCCTACCGGACCCCCTGGGACGCTGCCGGTAATGGAGTACCGCTGGAGCCGGGCCTCTACCAGTACGTGCTAACTACGCTCTATACAGCCTACTCAGGTAGTGTACAGATCATTCGTTGAACAAACCCATATCCAGTTTTTGCCAATTTCTTCCTCTATGAACGAGATCAGCCAACTCATTGTGTCCCATTTAAATGCGCGTGAAGCAGTATTACGAGTTGTGAAACAAAAGCAGCTCAGGGCTTCCGACTTAGTGGAAGACATGCAGCTATCACTCAATATATTACGACGAAAGATAAAGACCGCAGACTGGCGGGCCGATGAACTGAGTCAGTTAGCGCGACTGTTCGGGATGACGGTTAATCTGGAAGTACCGCTCCGCCTGCTCAACGAGCAGTTACAGACGTTATCAGAGCATGACTGGAAACGGCTTGTCCGGGAAACGCATATTGGCAAGCAGCGTATCCAGTCGCTGATGAACGACTGCTGCCTGTGGCGAGATACTGAACTCTACCAGGTAAATAACTTTATGCAGAAATACGCACGAACTCCTGGTAGGAGTTTCTGAAATCATATCGTACTCCGGGCGACATGACTCCACTGATGACAACACCGTACGACAACTTTTTGCTACGTCTGTGTACGTCTCTTAACCCGTTCTCGTTTATGACTAACAGATTATGGAACTGGCTACTCAATGATCTGGTAATTCATAAACTGATACCCCACGATAAGCGATTGTGTTGGTTGTGGGCAATCGGTTTTTCGGTGATTGGGATAAGTGCACTACTGACATTCGCACTAATCAAACTGATTGTTAAGAGTGACAGGCTTTCGTATACTTTCGACTCACCAGACTTCTGACCTACACAGCAGCCTACAGACGTCAAAAATCCTGGGCTGGGGAGCTATAACGCCTAGAGTGGCCGCCACGGTGACCGTATTCTACTCAGTTTTATGGCCAGTAATCGTTAACTGGGCACTGCGCAGACAAGAGCCTCCTGAGGGAAAGGCAAAATACAGTCTGACCGCGCGCAAACCGACTGACTTCGTATCAATCAGACCGACCTTCAACTGGCAGGGAAAGCCTGCCAGTCGTAAAAACCACCCATACAGAATTACCCTTACCGGGACGGGAAAGGGTAAATGGACAACCAATGAATGGATTACAACTATATCAGAAATATACAGCCTTGGGTAGAAGCGCTGGCTGGAATTCTGGAGAGCAAGCTTACGCCCAGACATTAGACGAGGTCTTTTGGCTAATAGGATGTACCCGATTGTTCGATCTCCTTGAAGAAGCTGAAGCTACGAATCAATGGATTGCAGTTACGTACCTCCCCACGTTTCCGGGTCAACATCCCAGTCTAAATTCGTTCACAATCCAACTCAACTGTCGGCAGTCTGAAATCCCTACTCCTGGTACGTTACCCTTGTATAAGTGGCTCGTGCGTTTACCCTGGTGGTGAGAGCCGTCGATCCTGTAAAACACCGACGTTAAGGGATATTACGAGTACGCTGCTATTGTAGACTCAATGCGTATTTATCATACATCGATTATGGCTGATGATACCCATATTACGTGTTAACTGGGGTAATATACCATTGTAAAATTGGTTCATGAGTAGTGCCGGATTGGTCCAATTAACTATAATTTTGAGTGATATTTTGCCAAAAAGTTGCTTAATAATTGAAATAGACAACTGTTTTTCAAGGCGGCGACAAATTGCATGTTGACAAATAGTTTTTCTGACCTAAAGAGAAGTTAAAGTTTAGTTTATGACAGTTCTTTCAGCTCAAGAGCAGCAAATAAGTTTTATTGTAAAAAATCGCCATGCATTGGCCAGAGATTTTGACAAGAAAATAAGAATTCTCGACTCGTTAACAGCTGTCCTCGATGCAATGGATCAAAGACGCAATGAAATAGTCAATTCGATTAGTAACGAAAATGTTAAAAACAAACTGATTGCAATCGACCTTGACGGTATTTTAAATGTAATCACTCTGGAGAAACAGAAGCTTTGTAGTTATCATGGTATATTTTCCAGAAATACAATAAATATAGGTGTAGTCGGTTTGGCAAGACAAGGAAAAAGTCAACTTTTACGCAGTTTATCAGGGCTAGATGATACGATAATACCCACCGGATCGTATGGACATTGTACTGGAACCAAAAGTATATTTATCAATGAGAACTCATCAAATCCCCACGGGGAAATTCATTTTTACAATGAAAGTGAGTTCATCGAAAAAATTATCAATCCATACTACAAGGAACTGCTCGCATCAATCACTCCACCCAGAACGATTGATGATTTCGAGAAGAATTCACTTCCTCCCTTGCCTGTAGAAAAGCAGCACAGTGTAAGTGATAAAACTAAGTACAACCAGCTGGAACTGTACAAAAACAATATTGGTAAATACAAGCACTTTTTATTCTCAGCCTCACCAATTACGGTTTCCGTAGACAATATACGGGAGTATGTCGCACAGGATGATGTATCCGGAGAAAGAAGTTCATTTAGGTTTATGGCGGTAAAGGAAGCCCATATTTTTTGCCGTTTCCCTCATGAGACTATGAGTAACATTGCGTTAATTGACATGCCTGGACTCGGTGATACTGGACTTGTGGCAGAGGAATGGCTTGATAGAACACTACTCGATGAAATCGACGTTGTTCTGTTTGTTAAAAAACCCTCGGGACTAGGCGAGGTATGGAAACCACAAGAACTTGGTCTGTATGATGCGATAAGAAGTGCGCAGCCTGAAATTCCGATGAATTTACGCTCGCTGCTTATCATGAATCGTGTTAATTCGCCCTCCCCTAACGAGAACAACGTAAAAAACTGTGAACGTATGGCTCGGGAGTCAATCGATAAAATGGCGTTTGCAGATGTGCTCATTGCTGACTGCGCTGATGCTGCTGACGTAAACAACGTCGTCCTGCTTACTCTTCTCACCCATTTAACGAAAACGGCTACTCAGATCAATAGTTCGTTCGTACTTGACGGTGATAATGCACTAAAACGTATACATGCTCAGATCAAGATAGAATTGCACAAGGCTGACGAGGCTATAGGTATCCATGAATCATCTGTACTTAACTTTAATAGTTTCAATAAGCTTTTTAGAGAGACTATAAAGCGCGTTTATAGTGGTTTAGAAAAATTGACTAATGACCTTAAAGCCAAGCGCGATATGCCCGATCTCTCTTTTGAAAAATACGTAATAGATTCAAAAGAGAGCGCTTATATAAACGCTGGCATTCCGAGCCTGGATAAGATAGAAGAAACTCGAAATTTATTTGGAGGCTACAAGTCTGCCTGCGAGTACTACCTGAATTACATCAGAACTCATCTGACGCAGCATTTCGAACAACTGGAGGAAGGTTTAGCAGAATCGGTGGAGTCTGTCAAATCGCAACTTGCTATCATTCTGATCAGCGTTGAGAAAGGAAGTTTGACTAACATCAGCGCAACAGGCGGCTCAGCTTTTCTAGGCGAAGTATCAACGCTTCTGGGAGAACAATATCCCGTTCTTGATCCGGCCTTTAAAACACTCGTGAACTTCAAACTATCTTATCAGGGCTTTTTTTATTACCGACTTCGTAAACACCTGGACTATCTGACGCCTGACACGGGAATGGCGGAGTTGAGTGCAAAGCCTTCTGCGCAGGAAATTTATGATTTACTAACCGCCATGCACAAAATAGCCCTGGAGCGAATTGAGAGCGAAATTAACTACTGGTCAGTAGAGATTAACCACGCTATTTTTGCTACTGTTGAGCAGTTCGTTGATAAAGTACTTCGATCCGAAAATGCAATGGATGAATGGCAATCGTTTTATATGAGCAATCGAGGTAGAATATGGCCAGAGAGTTTTCCGGAATTTTTTATCGACAACAGACTCAGATGGCAGTGGATAGATGTTGTTGAGCGGCTGAGAACAATAAATAAATCTATCGTGGAGAAGCAGTAGTACAAAGACTTCTTAACTCCATTCATCTAATACATCTGCATTCATGGTTCTTAAATTTAGTATTACCGTACTTGGTGCACCACGCTCTGGTAAAACTAGCTTGTTATCCTCCATCTACAAACAGTTTGATAAAGTAGTAGATAATAGTACTACCCTCGAGATAAAGCCTGCTCATCTAGAAGCAACCCAATTAAGCAACGAAATTGATAACTTAAAAAGTGCCTTCAACAGCATAACAAAAATGCCACTCAACAATGCAGATGTGGTCCCTTCTACAACCTTGATTTCACAGGATACTGATACAGATGTTTATGAAAAAAATATTTTTACTAATGTTGTGAATTTCCTTTTTCTTGTTAAAGGAAAAGAAGAGAAATCGTTGACTGATAGAGAGTACAGATTTAATCTGGGCAAGAAAAGCCATAAGCCCAAATTGCAATTAGTGTTACGGGATTATCCTGGGGAGCAATTAATAGAAAATACAGAAGATGTAATTAACAGGGTACGAGAGTGTAACATAACGATCATTACAATAGATACACCATCGCTGATGGTAGAGAATGACCAAGCCTATAAAGCTACTTACCCATGCGAGAATAACAATCTACCTGAGCACATAGCGCAAATAATTGACGAAGCTTATACCGATACAGTTGATAAACGATTAGTGATAGTAGCACCTGTCAAGTGTGAAGAATGGATGAGCACTTTTGATAAATCCAAAAAACTTACTGACCGTATAAATGAAAAGTATAAATGTCTGTTTGATGTCTTGTCCAGTGACGAGCTACATGAAAAAGTCGCCGTTGTGATTACACCTGTTGAAACGCTTGGTGGTATCGTCTACGCATACATGGATAATAAAGAAGGGTATTCACCAAGATTTATAAAGAAAAATCTTTCATCTACCTACGATCCCAAGTACTGTGATCAACCATTGCGCTATATACTACGCTTCGTTATAAAACGGTTTTTGGAAAATTCAGGAGCTTGGTTTACTCTTTTTGGTGATAGTAAATCGTTTACTAATGCTATTGGTAATTTTACAAAAGAGTGTCTAGGAGATTCCTCTGTAGATGTTAAGGCAAACGGATTTTTGGTTGTGCAGGGGAGTAATCTTCTATGAGTAATCGTTACGAATTTTAGATGTTAGAAGCTAATTTGTTATCATATTTTACAATTAAAATTTTAATTTTGGTATGATTGAAATAAATATGGAAATGTAACGGTATAATGTCTTGTGGTCAGTCGTATCGTACTCTTTTGATTAAATATCGTTTCTTACAAACAACAGAATAGCATGAAAGTCACCTATTATAGAGCTGATCGACATCTTAATAATTTGTGTTGTCGTATTAGCGATGAGATCTCTTCTGTATTCTTTGACTTAGGATACAGCATCATTCCTGAAAATTGGAATAGCGACTATGAAGAGACTAGCTACGATGATCCGTATCATCACGTACTACTACAATTCAAATTATATCTGGACGAGCGGTATCATGAACTGATTGAGTTAGGAGTTTTGCCCGTAGATGTTCTCGTGTCGCTAAAAAATGAAGCTGAAGAAGCCATTAAGAATGCGGGTGTTGATGGACTAGCCTGTAAATTATTCGATAGAATAAACCAGCCGTCAAATATCCCTGCTTACAATCAATTTATTCAAGCTTTTGAGCAGTTTTCATGCTTAAAGAGGCTAGACTACAACGTCTCGGCGTTAACGAGTGTTGTTCAATTTTCAACTGCTGGTGGAAAAGTATGGGAGATCGATACGCACGCTGGGTTGACTACTCGATTGAAAGAATATGTTGAAGGGCGACTTGTTAGCGAAATAAGAGCTGAAACAGCAAAAGACATATGGAGTAGGATTTATGCGAACAGAAATATTGAAAAGTATGTGTTTATACCAAAATTTGTCGCTGAATGGGAACGATACTGGTGTGATGAGTATGCTAGTTTACAGCAAATGATGGGGGAAGGAGACCATCTTGATCAACTAAAGCAAGTTTCTTGGAGACGGGTTCAGGTATTTATGAGTTGTTACGACAACACATGTGATATTATCAACCTGGCTCATCAGATTAGCAGTGAAGACCTATATCCGCTGGTAGTACTGACAATGCTGGCACTACTTGATTCTACCACTTGTTATGCTCTCTACTGTAAGTTTGAATTTACCGCAAGAAACGGTTGGAAACTCATACGGCTGAGGAAAAATGCAGTGGAGAGTAATAAAGTAGGTACGTCAGTCAGAAAACAATCGTCTGTATTTTTTATTAGGGAGACCATGTCGTAGTAAATTTTAGCGAATGGGAATATTGATCAGGGTGTAACTAGGGTAATTGCATCAAACGTTTAGCTGGCTCAATAGAGTCATTAGATAAGCATCGTCTCGGGCAGCTTTCTTTCGCTTTAAACTGGACTTGTAACAGTACACTGGAGTGACTAATATGGTCCTAAAAACCTGGACACGAAACTTAATTAATTTCGTGTCCCATGAATCAATCCCAACGCCCTAAACGAAAGTACACTGCCGAGTTCAACGGGGCCGCCCGCGCGGGCCGATGTGTTGCGGCTAGTCGCTAATGCCGGGCCGCCCTTTAGGTTTGTGGACTGGTAATATGCCGAGATTTGGTCTTTTGCCAGTAGTCAACCAGAGAGGGCTACCCTAGCGGGCCGCCCAGGAGTCAGACCTATGCACCGATTCAGGTTCCTCTCTGTTTTCCCCACTCTGGCTCGGCCGGGTGGCCGGTGCCAGAGTAAATCGGGTTCGCGGCCCACAAAAGGGTTTGAGCAAAAGCGAGGAGTTGACTACACCGTCAAAACTAATCAGCATCATGGACTTTTACCACTTCGTAGGTATTGACATTTCTAAAGACACCCTGGATTGGGCCGTTTATACTCAGCAGCAGGGCATCAGCTTGAGTATCCAAACTGACAATACCCTCAAAGGGATCAAATCAGCCTTGACTCAGTTGAAAGCACTGCCCGACTGGAACTCAACTCTGGTTGTGTACTCCATGGAGCATACCGGTATCTACAATGCTCATCTGTAAGCTTCCCTTGAAAGTAGGCCAGTGAAAAGTAGAGGATTCTATTTATCTTTTCACAAAGGGGAGGAAGCATGAAAGCAAATCGATTCAGTGAGGCTCAGATCGTAGCTATTATTCAGCAACAGCAGACAGGGACCACCGTCGCTCACATCATCCGTGAACACGGCATCAGTGAGGCCACCTTCTACAATTGGAAGCAGAAGTACGGGGGGATGCAGGTTTCCGAGGTCAAACGCCTGAAAGACTTAGAAGCGGACGCCGCGCGGATGAGAACCGACGGCTTAAAAAAATGTATGCTGAGCGTAGTTTAGAACATGAAGCGGTTAAGGAGGCCTTGCGAAAAAAGTGACGGTCCGCCGCTCATATCTTTGTTTTGAGTCGAGGTTGTGATAAAAAGTGCAATTTTTGAGTAAGACCTGACAGGGGTTACCAGTACCTCGGGTCCGCGGCTGA
>NZ_PVTE01000036.1 GCF_003002825.1 Spirosoma oryzae
GCCCCCACCAAGCGTTGAAGTTTATGACCCCAGTTGAATACCGGCAGGCGGCCTAGACTCCAGTCAAAACTGGCTCACCGAAGGGGGTAAGGACATAGTGGCTAGAATTGCCGTAAAAGGTGTCTAATCAGTAGATAAGCATTCATTACTGACCGTCTCTGGATGTTACCAGTATCTGTCGTTTTACCGCATTTGCAAAATCGCCTGTTCGATAGGTGGGGCTGGCGTTTGCACTTACTTTAAAACTTATTGATTTTCAAATGGTTACATAGACAGTTCAATCTGCATAGATTTGGTAAAAGCGCCGCCTGGCTGGGTGGCGTTTTCTTTGACAACATAGTTAGTAGAACAGTTACATCATGTAGAATAAACAGACGCCCCGGCCTTAGCCGGGGTTTTCTTTTTAGAGTGGTAGTATGCTATCTGGCAAACATGAGTCATCCTGCATTTTGAGATTGACTTAAAAAGCGAAAACCTTCCGAATTTAGTAATGCGAACGACTAACCGGAAGCGTGTGCTACAGACAGTAGTCGACAATTATTGAAACAAGTCGACTCTTTGAAGAAGCTCACGAATACAAGCACTCTTTCGTTTCATAAATCGCTCGCCCGTGAGACGAATGGGTGTTTCGGAATGTATGTTTCTCAAACTAGGCATATTTTTACCCCGGTGGACTTGATTGGTAACCTTGTCCACGCGTCCCCTACGTATCGGTTCTCCAACCTGACGCGTAGGGAGTTTTGTTTTTGACAGTTGACTACCTGATTTTCCCTGCTGGGTTGGACTTTCTACATTTGACTAGAGACGGTTTTTAGGCACATTTGGGGGCAAACCCGAAAGTACCCATGAAAAAAAGACCGCAACGGCGGACCGTGTGTGTTTGACGAGACGTTTAGAAAAATGGCCGTCGAGCTGTCCTATGCAAAAGGCTCTGTACAGGAGGCTGCCTACGAACTTGGTATAGACTCTAGTCGGATTACCAAATGGCGGCAGACTCATAAAAGCCCCGGCCAACTCACCACTACTGCCAACGGGCTGACTCAGGAGCAGCAACTGATCAGGCGACTGCAAAAGGAACTGAAAGAAGCTGAGCTTGAACGAGATATCTTAAAAAAGGCGGTCAGCATCTTCTCCAAGGGCGACAGGAAATCTTCCGATTTATAGCGGAACACGCCAGCCAGTATCCTACGGTCCGCCGCGCGGTTGAGAAGATGTGTAAGGTACTGAATGTGAGTAGCAGTGGCTACTACTATTGGCGTAAACACCCGGTCGGTGTCAGGCAGATAAAACACGATCAGTTACTGACACATATCCGGCAAGTTCACACACAAAGTCAGGGCCGGTATGGCAGTCCTCGGATCGCCAACGAGTTGCGGGATCGGGGCGTGAAGACTTCATAACCGGGTGGCCCGGCTCATGCGTAAAGAAGCTATTCGCAGTATCATGTACAAGAAGTACCGGGTTCAGACTACCAACTCAACGCATAATTATCCAGTAGCCAAGAACTTGTTAAACAGAGAGTTTACGGCAGAAAGGCCTGGCCAGAATCGGACCGCCGATGCGGTGGGTATCTGATATTACGTACATTCCCACGGATGAAGGCTGGTTATACTTGACCACCGTGCTGGATCTAGCGGACCGAAAAGTGATTGGTTGGGCATTGAGTGATAGTCTCAAAGCGGTTGATACGAGTGTGGCAGCATGGCGTATGGCGCTCAAAAACAGGGCGGTACAAGGCCAATTGCTTTTTCATTCGGATCAGGGTGTCCAATATGCCTGCACTGAGTTTCAGACTCAGTTGAAGGGTTTACCCGTGATACAAAGTATGACGGGGCCGCCCGTGCGGTCGAAAAGGCAACTGCTGGGATAACGCGGTAGCGGAGAGTTTTTTCAAAACATTTAAAAGTGAATTGGTAAATCATGTCGAATTCAAGACGCGGGCTGAAGCTCGATTAGCCACCTTTGAGTACATTGAGGTATGGTATAATCGCCGACGACGGCATTCAAGCCTGCATTACCAGACCCCGGCGCAACAAGAGTCCTATTTTTACACCGCTCCGATGGCTGCTTGAAAAAATCTCCAGTGTACTGTTGCAAGTCCAAGGGCTATCAGTGTAGTAATCATAATACCATGCAGGAAAATCCGCCTGTAGTGTTAGAACAGGTTTAGCCATTTCCCATAAAGGAGAATGAGACTTAGCTTAAGCCAGCAAAATAGGGTTTTGCATTTAAAGGGTCCTTAGAGCCTGCTTAGAAAAGGCTTAGAGTAATCCTGAAAGGTATTCATCTCATTCAACGCCTGTTTTCGTAGGGCACACACATGATCGTGTACAATTAAATGACGGTTTTCACACAAAACCAGCTAATTCAAGTGACGGTTACTTGTTACTGGAAACTCCGTAGATGCAGGCACCGCTTCCAGTAGGCTACGATCAGAAGCAGCTCTGCCTGCAAATCGGCGAACCTCTCTCCTTTTAGATGATACCCTTGAATCGTGCCCTGGTAAGCCTTCTCGACGAGTTCTTTGGTCGACCAGGTTGAGAAATAAACAAACGGAATCGCTTTCAGACGAAGCACCGGGTCGGCATCAATCCGATCCCGTAATTCAAATCCGTCCATGCCCGGCATGATTATATCGCACAAAATAACCAACGGTACTTCATTGGTCGTCTGTAAGTAGGCCAGGGCTTGCTGACCGTTTGTAAAAAAGCGAACTGGGTTACGAATTGAGGCTAGCCTGAGGGCTTTTTCGACTAAGTAGTGATAGTCAATATCATTCTCAATATGAATGATGGGCATTTGGTCGAATGGATCGACGTTGGTTGAATCAACCATTAGGTACGGGGAAAAGGATTCGTTGAGTGCACGCGTATTGGTAGAAGTCAGGCAGGTAAGTACACGCAGAATGTGGCTCCCTGCCCCAGACGGCTGTTGGCAGTGATACCCCCGCCGTGATTTTCGACCACCCGCTGACAGATCGACAGGCCCACGCCCGTACCCGCATACTCACTTCGGCCATTGAGCTGCTGAAACACTTGAAAAATACGATCCAGATATTTTTTGTCGAAGCCGATGCCGTCATCGGTCACGCTGATCTGGTGATAGAACGGAGCCACGGTGGCGGGTCGGACGTCAAGGGGCAACTCAGCGACGGAACGATAGAAATAGTCGACATGGATTTGGGGCGAATGGTCCGGCTCGGCAAATTTGATGGCGTTATCCAGCAGGTTGCCAAACAGCAGCCCTAGTTGCGGCTTATCACCTCTGGCTATGGGTAGTTCATCGACCGTAATCCGGGCACCGGTTTGCTGAATCACTTCGTGCATTCCTGCAATGACGCCTGCCATGATTGCATCCAGCGACACCGGGTCGAATACCTGCTGACGGGTGGACACGCAGGAGTAAGTCAGCAAATCCCGAATCAGCGCCGACATGCGCGCGGCCGCGTTGGTGATGCGGAGTAAATGATCACCGACCGAGGGTTCGGTGTGATCGGCCAGTTGTCCCCCCAGCAGGTCACCAAATGCCTGAATCTTCCGCAGGGGCTCTTGCAAATCGTGGCTGGCCACCTGGGCGAACTGCTGCAGGTTATCGTTCGAGCGTTGCAGATCCTGATTGGCCAGCAACAACTCCTGGGTGCGGGTTTGCACCCGGTTGTCTAGATCAGCGGTTAGGTCCCGGTAGCGCTGTTCGCTTAGCTGGAGTTGCTGACGGGCGATGTAGGTATCGGTGATATCGACGGCCATGTTTAGAATGGCGTATACCTGCCCCTGCCCATCCCGCAAGGGTTGGTAAACGAAATTGTACCAGCGGGTCTGCAGCCGACCATCGATCAGCAACCGGGCGGACTGTTCGGCGGTATGGTAGGTTTTTCCCGTTGCGTAGACGACGTTCAATAGCGGAATGAAGGGCTGATCGGCTAGTTCGGGCAGTGCCTCAGCTAGCTTCTGACCGATCACGGCCTTGGTTTTGCCCCACAGGTTAATCATCACATCGTTAGCCAGTGTGATAAGCAGATCGGCGGTTTCGTAGACGGCAATAGCAAAGGGAGCATCGGCTACCAGACTACGAAAACGTAACTCACTTTTATTAATTTCCTGCCGGGCCAGCACTTGCCCGGTTACCTCGACGGCCAGAATCAGAATCCCGGTAATCTGCTCATCAGCGGCCCGGATGGGGGAATAGCTGAAGTCGAAATAAACATTCTCCAGCCTACCCTGCCGGACAAGTTTGGCCAGCACCGCCGTCCCATGGAAGGGAAGGCCTGTCTCGTAGACGTTTTCCATGATCGCCATGAAGGGCTGCCCTTCCAGCTCCGGCAGCGCGTCAACGAGGGGTTTGCCCACGACCGAAGGGTCTTTGCCCCACACCTCCAACAGACGCTCGTTGCCTAGTTCGACGATCATATCCCGGCCCTTGAGTTGACCGATGGCCATGGGTGCCTGCTCGACAATGGTCCGAAACCGGGCTTCCCGCTCGGCAAGCTGCTGGCGAGTAATAACCTGACTCGTTACATCCAAAGCGACATTGATGACGCCATAGATCTGGCCTTTTTCATCAACAAGCGGATTGTAGGCGTGGTTGAACCAGACTTGTTTTGGCTGGCCGTTTTCGATAACCAGCGCCACGCCTTCCTGGTGCAGAAACGGCTCGCCCGTATCGAAGACGTGTTGTAGCTGGGCCAGAAACGGCTGGCCTTCCAGTTCAGGCATGGCCGTGTGCAAGGTGTTGCCGATCACGGCGTCGTCTTTGCCCCAGATCGCCAGCATGGGTGGGTTGACCTGCTGGATGATCATGTCGCGGCCAACGAAAACCGCCGTGGCCGCTGGTGTTGCCATGACTAGATCCTGAAAGCGAGCTTCGCTCGCCCGGAGTTGCCGCTGCAAGCGGGCTTGTTGAATCGTCTTTCGGCGCGCCGTCAGCAAGTTTACCACCTGCCTGGACAAAATCTTCAGGGCCGCTAACTGCCCCCCATCGAGCTGACGCACCTGGGAGTCAATCACGCAGAGTGACCCCATCGCCAGGCCGTCTTCATCTACCAGGGGTTCGCCGGCGTAAAAGACAATGTTAGGTTCGCCCGTAACGAGTGGATTGTGCCGGAAGCGTTCATCCTTGCGGGCGTCGGTAACAATCAGTGGCGTAGACGCGACGGGGATGTTGTGGGCACAGAATGAATCCTGGCGTGGGGTTTGGCTGAAGGCCAGTCCCCGTTTGGCTTTGAACCATTGCCGTTGCCCATCAACCAGGGTAATAAGTGCTACTGGGGTGCCGCAGATCTGGGCCGCCAGCAGGGTGATATCCTCGTATTCCTGTTCGGGTAGGGAATCTAAAATGTCATAGCTTTCCAGTGCGGCCAATCGCTTAGTTTCCTCATTCGACGGGAGCGTATTCATCCAGTGTATAAGTAACAGTTACGCTGGTAAAAATACAGCGAAGTCAGTACACTATCCAACTAGGCTACTGGCTAAATCGGGACGTGATAAACGACGACAATACCCACTGTTTAAGGTTGTTTGAATCAACGAAGGTAGTAGATCAGGCAAGGCCACCAGCAGCTACGAACAGCCTGATTAATCTATTTTTCTTACGCTGCTGCGTTCTCCATACTCCATTATCGTGCTCATCAACGCTCATTTGCGCTATATAGACGCTCTAGTTTGTCACCTACCTATTTTAAGCAGGCCTTTTCATAATCGAAACGCCCCAACCAGTTACGGTTGGGGCGTTTCGATTATCGACGAGTCAGAAAAAAAAAAGCTTGGTATTGTAGCCAGGCTACTGGTATTGGCATACGGCTCCAGGCTACTACTATATTTAGCCACGTCTGTGCCGTATTCACAAGAAAACGCTTAAACCTGGTCGTTTGGCCTTAGAGTCCAATTTGCGCCTGAATGAAGGCATGGAATTGAACGGTCAGCTGTTGGTCGATTACCTCGGCTGCGATGGCCTGGGAATGGACCAAATCAGTCCAAGAGCGTCCAATGGCGAAGGTTTCCAGTAAGTCGGCTAGTAACTCGTCCGATAACGCATCAATATCAAAGCCAAGGCGATCAGTCATAAACTGGCGAGTGATAGCACTAAAATAAGTTTGTCAAGACCCCACCAATAACAAGGCCAAACACAAGGCTGCGCCAGTAACTGGCCCTAACAGATCAGATTGAGTGTCATTCATCGGTGGTACTTCGTGATGCCTTATCAACCTCGTTAGGCGCTTTAGGGATTCAAGCAAATAGTGCGTCGACTACCAATACTACTGAGATCCGATATAAATACATCCTCTTGTTTCGTCTCAGAAAATGCTCATTCATCATTCAGGCCGGGGTGTCCAGTATAGTTCAGGGGCTCATGTAGCCCGGCTTCGGAAAGCAGGCATTGGAATTATTATGACCGTATCCGGCAATCCCACCCGCTCGGCCGGAGCTTTCTCGACGCTCCGGCCGAGCGGGTGTTTCGTAGTTTGAAGTACGACTTCCGGCTGCATGGCTTTGTTGATTTTGGCTTGGCCGAGACAGCCGTTGGACAAGCCATTCGGACTTATAATTCGCTGCGCCCCCATGCATCACTGGATTGCCAGACCGCACCGGCGGCCCGGTCCAAATCAGGCTCACCGGCAAGTTGGTCATCAGCGGCTAAAGTGGTATTCTTACAGCGGCGGCCGCCTTTGTAGACTATTTCAGTAGCATACGAAAGCCCTACAATAGACCTTCTTTTCAGCCGATATTTCACAAATAATTCTTCCACAATGACCAGCAGTATGATGATAATACCAGAAACAATGGCAATGAGGAGATGCTCCATTTATAAAGTTTACGTTATGCTGTCGGATAAGACTCGCCAGTCGCTGGTTGCTGGACGTTCTGGAGGCTGGTAACGCTGCCCTGACTTCCTCCCTGAATGACCGTAAACGAACCATCGGTTTCCAGCACAACCGCTGTTACGTCTTCCAGCCGGGCCACGCCTGAACCGCGTATGGCGGCCAGGACTTCCCCCTCGGCAACCCGCTCCCGGCGCAACGCCAGCCAGAGATATTGCCCCTGGTGAAGCAGCAAAGTAGGTTCACTTTTTATTACCCGCTGAAACCAGGGCCAGCGGATGGACAGCCAGGCAACGCTGTATTGCAGGGCAATCAGCAGGGCCAACGCAGTAAGGCCATCGGCCAGGCCCGTTTGCCGCGAGATAAGAATAGTCGATAAGGTCGAACCCAGCGAGACCGTTACGACCAGGTCAAAGGCGTTCATTTTCGAGAGGGTACGTTTTCACGAACTGCGTAGAAAAAATAGTAAACCGGCGTAGGCCAGCACACCCACAAATAAAGCGCGCCCGATGCTTTCCCAGCCCTTGAAGACCCAGTCGTGCAGAGTTGCGGCTACGTCGGTCATGTGTTCCTGACCATTTAACGAGGGAGAGGTCTTAGCTTTAGCCGGTGGCCGCGATAAGATGGCCGGACCATCGCTGCCGGGCTGGTTTTCCAGTAAGACAACCGTGTGCGGAAACGGCATATCGATACTGGCTTTGTCGAGGGCCAGTTTAATGCCCGTCACCACCTGGTCGCTTACTTTCAGGGCATTGGCCTGCTGGGACTCGACCCAGAAAAAGACCGTCAGGTTCACCGACGAACCCGCCAGTTCGGTGACGTATACCCAGGGGCCGGGGTCTTTCAGGACGCCTTCGATGCCGTCCAGTACACCGTGAATGACACTGCGGGCTTCCTCAATCGAATCGGGATAGCCAATGCCCACCACGAACTTAATGCGCCGTTTGGGATAGGCCGTCCGAACCAGGATAGAACTGGTATACACGTCGCCATTGGGCAGAATGGCCCGCTCACCATCGTAGGTTTTGAGCCGCGTCGAGCGCATGTTGATTTCCTCAACCGTCCCTTCGTAGTCTTTGACTTTTACCTGGTCGCCGACTTTGAAGGGTCGACGCCATAGAATCAGGATACCGGCAAAGAAATTCTGGAGAATATCTTTGAAGGCAAACCCAATAGCCACTGACGTAACGCCCAGCCCCGCAATGATGTCGCCGGGCTTGAAGGAGGGAAAAATAACTACGCAGGTCGCCAGAAAGCCGATGATGGTAATCAGCGTACTGGCAATGCGGCTTACCAGACTGGCCAGCGTATCATCTATCGAGTGACTCTGCACGGCCACTTTGTTAATGACTTTCTTGACACCTTTACCGAGCAGCCAGAACAGCAGAAAAACGACCGCGCCAACAATGAGATAAGGCAGTCGTTCAACGATTCCTTTCATAAAATCGCGAACGGTGTGCCAGAATAGAATCAGGGCATCATTGACCGTAAAGGGCGGTTCGCTGACCCGGGGCGGCTGAAAAAAACTCCAAGCTAAAAGCATTATAGTGCGGTTGAAAAAGTTCCTTATTGGCTGACGAGCGAGTCCGGGAGGATATGGGCAGGCTTATAAAACATGACCAACGTACCGAGCCGCTTATTCGGCGAGGTGACTGGTGCCGACAGTTCATAGAGCGCACTACTCTTAAAATAAACATCATCGTGCTGGAGCATATCGGCGGGAAATCGGCTGGCAAAGGGAATACCCTGATTTTTCTTGTTGGTCGAAATCGTCACTTGTCCAGCCGGGTCAACCAGTAGCATTTCCCTGATGCCCCGGTCTTTAACCAGGGTATTGAAGTACTCGTTGATTTCACCGGCTTTGTTCTGTAGCAACGCATTACGAACCGCCCAGACAAAGGTTTTCATACCAAACCGGAGTTGTTGCCGGTCATTGGCGAGTTGATTTTTCCGTACGGTTTTCCGTATCTCGCTGCGTTCCCGCTCGAACTCACTCGACAGGACTATTTTTCTGTAGAGCAAATAGCCTACGCCCAAAACCAGCAGGGCAATGACGCCGTAGAGTACGTACAATAGGTTTGGGCTGGGCTTCGTTGTTGGGTGCTTGGTTCGCTGGTCGGTAGCCATCAGGAAAAAGGATTATAATGAACGTGCGGTTAACCATTCGTCATTTTTGTTGACGTGCCGGTTGTTGAGTTAGGGCCCAATCAACCTGAGTGTCAATTGGGGAAGTCGCGCATAAACTAACGATTCACCTGACTGGGAAAGTCGTTGGTTCGGGCGCTTGCTATCCATTAATACTTATCCGCCCTGTACCCGTATTTTTCGAAAATCAGGTTAACCGCCTGCCTGATTTTATTCTCCTCGCGGTCAAAGCCATTGCCATTGGTTATGCCTGAGGCCAAGCCCCGCCAGACAGACTGCCCGGTTTTCATGTCGATCACATCGACAATGATTGGCCCAGCCTTTACTTCATACGTCGTGGCGTCTTCGGGTTCACGTACTTCATTCTGGCCAAAGTAGGTAGTGCTCGGGTAAATCACTGACGGGTTGTTCACTGCCCACCCCGCTGTGCCCTTCGGCCGACTGATTTTCCAGTCCATTTGTCGAAATGGACTGTTTAGCCCGAATGATGTCTTCCCGGTCTTCACTTTCCATCGTGTTTTAATTGATAGGCTGGTCTACAGTTTCCATCGGCTGCTCATGCTCAAGGCGCTCGTCCGTCGAAACATCGGTTCGCTGGGTTAATTGCTGCTTTTTTAGCGCTACGGCAATGGGACTGCCGTAGAAATAAAACAGCTTCTGCCGTAGCCCACGGGCTTTTTTTACGTCGTTCACCATGTCGATGAACTCGTGAAAGTTGATGTGAATCGGGTTGGCTTTATTGCCGATGTTCGTGGTGATGCCGTAGACGGGTGCTTCGTCTTCCGGCTCATACGTACCCAGCAGCCGGTCCCAGAAAATAAACGTCGCCCCGTAGTTTTTGTCGATGTATTTTTCCTGCGATCCGTGGTGAACCCGGTGATTCGACGGCGTAGCGAAAATAAATTCGACCCATCGGGGCAACCGACGGATGTATTCGGTATGCACCCAAAACTGAAACAGAACTGCGATCTGACTGACGGTAAAGAACACAATGGGATGAAAGCCAATCAGCGCTACGGGCAGAAAAAAAATAATCTTTAAATTCTGAATCCAACTCAGCCGGAAGGAAACCGTCAGGTTGTAATGCTCACTCGAATGATGCACCACGTGGGTTGTCCACCAGAACCGGCGTTCGTGGGAGATGCGGTGGGCCCAGTAGCTGAAAAAGTCAAAAATAACGTAGCAGGGAATGAACGTCCACCATTGAAGTGTCATGCGCCAGGGAAGCAGGTTGTATATCCAGACGACTCCGTACAGCAGCGCGAATTTCAGGCCGGTACCAATCACGACGGAGCCGATGCCCACCAGCGTAGACCCAATTGTCTCCTGTCGGTTGTAGTACGGTTTCTCCTGAAGGTAGGTAACTAAAATCTCGACGCCCGTCAGTAAAAACATGATCGGCGCAGCCCAGATAATTAGGTTAGGCGCGGCTTTCTCGACGGTCCAGAGCTGCTCTAGCGGAATAACCGGCGCGCCAAATAAGACTTCGTGCATACTAAGGAAAAGATGTCATTGTTAAGTTGCTTTGTCAGGTATTTTGACCCGGTAGGTTAATCCAGGCGGGTACTAAGCAACGTATTGAACAACCTGTTTTCTGATACTTTATAGTCACTCTATTTAGATTGAAAACAACGCCTGAAACCACCATTTCCGGTCGTTTCAGGCGTTATCCGTTACGTCAACTACTTCGTTGAATACGTCACGTCATCGTCATCGCGCTGCGGCTTAGTCGTATCGTCGATGTCTACTTCGGTTTTGCTAACCGTATCCCGGACCACTTCGTCGCGCTGAGTTACGTCTTTGCCGACCGAGATTTCCTCAACGACCGTTGCCGTTTTCGACACCACGGGTACTTCTTGGTGTTCAGTCATCTCGACCTGACCTTCTGTGAAGGCATCCAGGTCGGCAGCCGTAGCCGGACGGTTAACCGCATTGCGCTGTACGGTGACCCGTTCTTCGCGCAGGCGGATGCTTTCTTCAACCGGCTTCGCCACGATCCGGCTGCGAAGCCGCACCCCACCCGTCTCGACGGTACGCTTGCCTACCTCCAGATTTTCCTCGATAACCTTGATGGTCTGATCGCCCGTTGGCTGGTCCGTATCGAGCAGGGCTGCCCCCATCGACGCACTGGGTTTGTTGGTCAGGCTGTCAACGACGGGGGTCCGTTCGTTGACATTGACGGCACCGGCATCATCCAGAATATTGGCCGCTTTTTCGGCTTCATCTTCCGTCTGAACATGAACCGTCACCAGCGAACCGCTTTCAGTGGCCCGGGCGTATCGGTTCGCGTCGTCGTCTTCATCGCCGAAAAGCGAACTGAAAAAATTACCAATACTGCTACCCGACTCAGTATCATCGTCGGTACGGGTCGTCGTGTATTGATTCGAGGTGGTATCGCCATAGGCGGCCGATGAATCGGACCGGAGTGACAGATCGATGTTCTGGCGTGTGATACCCGCATTGACCAGGTTTTCAACGGCCTGCCGGGCTTCGGATGCGTTATCAAAAACGCCAAGGACTGTAAGTGCCATAACTGAGATTTGTTTTTACTGGTAAGAAATGAGTTAGGGTAACATATAACGACGAGTAAGCCGATGCATTCATAGCATCGGCTTACTCGGAACGTTCGGTTGAGGGCAACGCCGTGCGCTCGATAGTTATCGCTTCCTCCCGGAGCGAAACCGTCTGCGTATCGGTTGTTTCAGACTGTCGTCTGGTAATCCGGATTTCTTCCACCAGCCGCAGTCGTTTCAGCACAACAATCTCTTCTTTGAGTACCGGGTAAATCGTCGTGTCGCCTTCCTGCCGTACGGCTGGTGCCTCATCGACAAGTTGATCGACGATCACCCGCTCGACGATCACCTCTTCCCGAAGCAGGGGGGTCTGAACGGCCTGCTCGTGCTGATGAACCGTTTTGGTGAGTGTAACGCGACCCGTTTCAACGACCCGTTTACCGACCTGAAGCTGTTCGCTGATCAGTGGAATTGTCAGAAACGCGGCCTCGCTGCGCTGAAGTGGAACAGCCGGGTCAGCCGGGTTCAACGTTTCGTTACCCTGTTCGTTGGTTGGTTTCTGAGGAATCATAGCGTAATCGGTGACAGGCTGCGTTGAGCCGACAGCCTGGAATTGATGGATGCGCCAGGGCAACATCAACCAGTCGAAAACTTTGAGTGGGTATCAGCGTCAGCGAAAGGGCGGGGACGTGCTCAAGCCGCCCTCATCACCAGGTTCGGTTGATTCAGTCGGAAAGTGATCCCGCTTCTTCGAACAGCTTTTCTATCGTAGCGTCTCCTGAACCGGACGGTCGTACGCATCGTGGTCGTCTTTGGAATCAGTACCCAGTTTGGCACCAAAGCCCGACGCGACTACGCCAATCAACAGCCCAAAAAAGCCGTATATCGCTGCTTTCGACGCGGCCGAAGCCGCATCGTCGGCGATGTGGCGGGCTTTCACTTCCGCTTCTTTCGTGGTCTGCTTAAATTGGGCGGCTGCCTGTTGATACGTATTGATCCAGTTGTCGACAAGCTGTTCTGATTCGGCCCGGCTTTTACCGGTCCGTTTCATCACGACATTGACAGCATCCTCCCGATCAACCTGATTGGCCGTTGCCTGCCCCTGCTTGAAGAGTCGGCTGAAAAAGTTGCCGGCAATGTCGTCGGCCGCCTGTGGGTTGGCTGCGGCCCGGTCGGCGGCATCGCCCGCCTGGCTGGAAGCCTGATTTGCCTTACGCTCCAGCGCGTTGGGGTTCAGGGCCGGATCGCCTGTCTGACGCAATGCGGAGTTGACCTCATTTTTCAGGTCTGTCAGATTCATATCATCCAGATTGATCCCGTTCGCCTGAAGCTGGTCCTGAACGGCGTTACCGATACCGGGTGCGACAGCGGCAATCCCCGACCCGGCCGTTTTAACGATTCCACTCATTAGCCGCCCTACCCCGCCGATAATGCTGCCCAGCGTGGTGGTTAAGAAATAAATGGTCAGTAGCGTAACCAGGCACCAGGTCAGTACGCCGTGAATCATACCATCGAACGAGCGGGGCGTACTGCCCAGCCGACCGGCCACCCAGCTGCCGATAAACAGCGAAAGCAAACTGCTGACAATATACCAGATGGCACTGCCGATGCCCAAGCCCGCCATCGGGTTGCGCTCTTCAACGGGGTCAATCGTGCCCAGACCGATGCCCAAACCCAGCAGGGTCAGGAGAATTTGGGTCACAATGGCTACCAGCACGCCGGCGAAAACGGCACTCCAGGAAATTCGATTCATAAAGCCGACTCGGGCCGGGCTGTCGGGGTATACTACTGTTCTTTCCATAACGTGTTAATTAGTCAGTTGAGTAAGACAGAAAAACGAAGCCACGCTGTCATTGGCCATTTCACGGCATTGAATGCATTGACACGTATCAGTCAAATCAGAAGTAACGGGGGCAGGTAGAATCGAACCTGTGAATGAGGCAATGAACAGTCAGGCTAGCCCTTAGGCTATCCGTCATCCGAACGGGGGCAGGAGGCAGCAAAACTAGCTCCTGCAGGTAAGTAAGCCTATGAGCGTTGTCACTATAGGCTATGATGGATGTCATTTAATCACCTGTTCTGATAGCTAACCGACAGTAGGCGACCTGGCAGGGTTGTTTCCGGCAGCAATGGCCTACGCTGCCGGGCAAGTTCGTCTTGTCTGTACCGTTCTTCCGCTTCTAACAGAGAAGCCGAAGAACGTTTTATAACAATTCTGTTATGATGATCTCGACGCGCCGGTTCCGCTGCCGCCCTTTGGCCGTCTGATTGGTCGCAATAGGTTCATCCTGCCCCTCATTGCTGGTCGTAATCCGGTTGGCACCAATGCCTGCTTCAACCAGTGCCTGTTTGACGAAACTGGCGCGGACCGCTGAAAGCGGTTTGTTGACGGACTCAAGCCCGACGCTGTCCGTATAACCCACAACCCGGATATGCAGGGCCGGGTACGTTTTCATGATCTGAGCTAAATCAGTTACCTCAGCCTGGGCATCGGGGGTAATTCGCGCGGTGTTCGTGGCAAACCGGAGTTCATCGAAGAGAAACGATTTGTTGGGACGGCTACCCTTGGTGGACAGATACCGGGCCAACTGATACGCGAAGGCTTTATCAGTCAGCAACAGTTTACGGCCACCGGGTGCATCGACCACTACGCGCACGATCGGCCCGGCGGGGGGGGCAGTCACGCCCAGAACGACTACGTCGATCCGGCGGTTTTGTTCGCGACCGGTCGCCGTTTGGTTGGTGGCGACCAACATGGTATCACCCCGCTCCCGTGTGGCGACACGGCTCGGCTCGATACCACCGGCAACCAAGGCCTCTTTAACCGCTTCAGCCCGTTCGCCGGACAGGGCGTCATTCTGGGCGTCGGTACCGGTGTTATCCGTGTTACCTTCCACGCGGATGCGAAGCGAGGGGTAGGCCTGCATGATCTGGATCAGATCGTTTACGTTGGGGCGTGACTCAGCCGTAATCCGGGCCGAACCGGGTTCAAAGGTCAGGTTGTCAAACGCAAACACCCGGGGGTATTGGCCGTCTTTGGCGGCCAGATATTGAATCAGGGCGTAGTTGAAGGAACGTTCGGCCACGTTTACTTTTCGCCCGCCCGGCAGATCAACGCCGACCTTTACGTCGGGTATGCCCGAGCCGGATTCATTCCCATCCAGATCGCTGGCCAGGGTGTCGGTAGGTGTCACGACCACAGGCTGGTCGGCCTGGTCAGTGGTGGTTTTATCCGGGCCACAGGCGCGTAGCAACAATAAAATCAGCAAAATCAGGCCGAGGGCAATCAGCAGCCACTGCCACCACAGTAAGCCACCGCCCGGGGCGGCATCTTCCCGAACGGGGACCGCTGGTGTGGGGGCCGTGTAAGCCGTACCCATAAACCAGGCCAGTGGAAGGCCAAACACAACCGGCGTGACCGACCGGGTAGCCTCGATTCCGCTGTTGAGCATGGCGGCCAGTTGCGCTTCGGTCATACCGTTGCTTACGACCTGTCGGTGCAGGAAGCCCAGCAGTACCGAAGCCACCAGCCCCGTCAGGGTAGTCGCCGACCCCAAACTCATGCCACTGTACCGGCTTGTTTCCTAAGCGACCTGGTGAATCCGCTGATCGTATAATTTTCGGAGCAGGTCGTTGCCCGATTCGGCGGCTTTCTGCCGTTCACTGCTGGTATCCACCAGTTGACTGATGGTTGGTTCGGTGGCAAAAAGCGTATTCGTCAGTAGCTGGTACAGTACGTTAGCCCCCGCTCTGTCGGTTACCCGGTTCATAACCCCCGCCGTAACAGTGGGTAGTAGTCCATCAATCGCTTTTTGGGTATTGGCTTTGTTTTCATTCAGACTGCGGGCCAATTCATTAACCGCTGACGGGTTAAAAACGGACCACAGGTGGTCCAGTGGCAGTGTCGTCATACGTACTTGTCGTGTAAGGCTTGCGGATTCGGGGGGGCGCCTAGCCGTCAGACACCTTTTTGGAATGGGAGTAGATCCATCAGGCGATTCCTGGACTGATGCAGGATTTCGTTGACTAACCGAGTAGGCATGGATCGCAAAAGTAAAGGTGCCCGTTAGCGAAAAACTATGATGCCCGTCAGCACCCGACCTGATGCTTCGCAGGCGTATACCTGATCGATAGCCGCAGTAGCAGCCTAATAAATGAAGTTTAGTAAATTAGCTTGCCTGCGAATAGGCCGAATAAATGGCTGACTTTTCACGAGCCCACTCGTTGGCTCTTTTGAAGGCAGTCTTTCCAATACGGTTCAGTATCTTCACCAGAAGGTTGCTTCGGATTGGGTAGGTGAACGAAGAATGAATTGTAATCGGTTACGGTAGCCGAATTACTGATATGTACTCATCGGATGAAGAAACGAAGTATTATTGTGGTAGGTGCATCGGCCGGTGGTATTGTGGCCTTCCAACAGCTCATGGGCGGCTTACTGCCAGATCTGGACGCAGCCATTTTCATCGTCTGGCACATGGCTCCCACTGTTCGTGGCGTATTACCCCAGCTATTGAGCCGATTTACCACTATTCCAGCCGCTCACGCCTACGACAACGAGCCTGTTCAGACCAATCGCATCTACGTAGCGCCCCCCGATCACCATATGCTGGTTGAAAACGGCCACATCCGCATCACCCACGGCCCCAAGGAAAACCGCTTCCGGCCCGCCATCGATCCGCTGTTTCGATCAGCCGCCTACGCCTACGGCAACCGGGTCATGGGCGTACTTTTATCCGGCGCGCTCGACGACGGAACGGCGGGCCTTTGGGCCATTAAGCACTATGGTGGGCTGGCTCTGGTGCAGGACCCCCAGGAAGCCCTGGTATCGGACATGCCTGAGAATGCCATTCGTCAGGTAGCCATCGATTATGTGCTTCCCGTAGCCCAGCTAGCGACGCAACTGGTCCGGTTAGCCGGCGAAGACGTTTCAGAAACGCCACCGGTTTCTATGGAAGAGAATGAAAAAACAAAAACAGAAATTCGTATTGCCGCCGACGAGACGGCATTGGGGTTGAACCTGTCCGAGTATGGTCAACCGAGTCGCTACGTGTGTCCGGAGTGCCACGGCGTACTGACACAAATTAAGGAAGGTCCGCTGGCCCGCTTCCGCTGCCATACCGGCCATGCCTACTCGGCCGATACACTGCTGGCCGCCATAACGGAGCAAATCGAGGATAACCTCTACGGAGCTGTCCGCGGGATAGACGAAAGTGTAATTTTACTCAACCGGTTGGGCGATCAACTGGCCGACGCCAATCAGCCGAAGCAGGCCGGTCTTTATTTCCAGAAAGCCCAGGAGGCCCTCCAGCGGGGAGAACTCATTCGGCAGGCCATTCGTGCGCACGAGCCATTGAGTCTTGACAGTATCCAGCATCAGGCGACCGATACAGCCGGTACCGAATGGCTTTAGGAATTTCGTACTCCCAGTACCCCACCCAAAATCAGCCTAGCAGAATCCAGTGAGTAAGAAAAAAACAGCCTCAAAAAAAATCGACAATACCGTTCCGGGTCAGACTCTGATCGTCGGCATCGGCTGCTCAGCGGGTGGTGTGGAAGCACTGACCCAGTTTTTTGAGTCCGTTACCGCCGACTCCGGCCTAGCATACGTCGTTATTTTACACCTCTCCCCTGATTATGACAGCCAGCTCACCCAGATCCTGCAGAGCGTAGCCAGCATTCCCGTTATCAGGGTGGAGGAACGGGTAACCGTCGTCGCCAATCATGTGTATGTAGTACCGCCTGATAAGCACCTGCAAATGGCGGATGGGGACATCCTCGTCTTACCCAATGCACGCATCGAAGACCGGCGGGCGCCGGTGGATATTTTCTTTCGCACTCTGGCCGAGTCCCACGGGGCCCAGGCCGTAGGGGTGATCCTGTCGGGAACGGGCGCCAACGGTTCCATGGGTCTCAAGCGGATCAAGGAAGAAGGTGGGGCGGCTTTTGTGCAGAGTCCCCGCGAGGCTGCCTTCAACGAAATGCCGCGCCATGCCATTGCCACCGGGCTGGTGGACGACATTCTGCCCGTGGCCCAGATTCCCGGCCGGCTGCTGGCCTACGCCCAGAATCGGGATACCGTCGTTATCAGCCTGGAGCCCCGGCAAGATGTAGAAAACCAGCAGCAGGCCCTGCGCGACGTGTTTGCCCTACTACGCCAGCGCACCGGCCACGACTTTTCCAATTACAAACGTCCCACGCTGCTGCGTCGCCTGGAGCGCCGGATCAACGTCCGTAATCTACCGGGGCTGCCCGAGTACGTAGTCTTTCTGCGGGAGCACCCCGATGAAACCCAATCGCTGCTGAACGATCTGCTAATCTCGGTTACTAACTTTTTTCGCGATAGACCCGTCTTTACCACCCTGGAGCAGCAGGTGATCCCACTGCTGACCCACGAAAAAAAGGGGGACAATACCCTGCGCATCTGGGTGGCTGGCTGTGCAACGGGTGAAGAAGCCTACTCGCTGGCCATGCTGTGCGCCGAACGCACTATGGATGTGCTGGATGCACCCCGCGTGCAGATTTTCGCCACCGACATTGATCAGACTGCCATTGCCATCGCGCGCGAAGGGCTGTACACCATCAATGATGCCGCCGACGTATCGCCTGAGCGCCTGCGTCGCTTTTTTACCCTCGAAGGCGAGCAGTACCGCATCCGCCGGGAAATTCGGGAGATGGTCCTGTTTGCGTACCACAATGTGCTCAAAGACCCGCCTTTTTCCCGGCTGAACTTGGTGAGCTGCCGAAATCTGCTCATCTACCTGAACCAGACCGCGCAGCAGCGGGTGCTGGAAACCATCCATTTTGCCCTGAATCCCGGCGGTTACCTGTTGCTGGGATTGTCTGAAACCACCGACGGCACCAGCGATCTGTTTGCGCCGGTGAATCGGGAACAGCACCTGTTCCAAAGTCGCTCCGTACCGACACGCTCTTTTCCTGTTCCCGAATCAAGTGCGTTGCTAGCCTCCCAGCGCGAAACCGCACCCGAACCAGCCCCCAGGGTGGACGAGCGCCCAAACGCACGCCTGAGTTACGGGGAGTTGCACCAGCGGCTACTGGAACAGTATGCCCCTCCGTCGATTATTGTCAATGACGAATACGATATTCTGCACGTATCGGAACGGGCAGGGCGCTACCTTCAGATTGGCGGGGGCGAGCCGTCCAAAAATCTGTTGAAACTCATCCGGCCCGAATTGCGGCTGGAACTGCGCACGGCGTTCTACCAGGCCAACCAGCAACAAATGAATGTCGCGGTACGCCAGCTCAAACTTCGACTGGACAATCAAATTCAGACGTTGACTATCCACGTGCGTCCGGTTACTGGTGAGGGCGATTCCGCGCGCGGGTTTATACTGGTCCTCTTTGAACCCACGCCCGAGGAGGACGTCGAACCAGACCGGGTGCTTACCTCAGTTGAACCCGTTGCCCATCACCTGGAGGAAGAATTGATTCGGGCCAAAGCGCAGTTACGGTCGGCCAATGAGCACCATGAACTACAGGCCGAAGAACTCAAAGCGACCAACGAAGAGCTACAGGCCATCAACGAGGAACTGCGTTCGTCGGCTGAAGAGCTGGAAACCAGCAAGGAGGAGCTTCAGTCCATCAATGAAGAGCTGACGACGGTTAATCAGGAGCTGAAAGTTAAAGTGGAAGAAATTTCACTGGTGGGCGACAACCTGCAAAACCTGATTAACTCGACTGATATGGCCACCCTGTTTCTGGACCGCAGTTTACGGGTGAATCTGTTTACGCCGGCCACGCGGGAAATCTTCAACCTGATCCCCACGGATTTTGGGCGGCCACTGACCGACATTACCAACCGATTAGTCGATACCCACCTGCTAGGGGATACGGAACAGGTGCTGGCGACACTTCAGCCGGTGGAACGGGAAGTGAGAACCATCGACAGGCAAGTGTATCTGATGCGCGTGCTGCCTTACCGAACGACCGACGACCGCATCAATGGCATTGTGCTGACCTTCGTCGACATCACCCAGCGCAAGGCCGCTGAAGAAGCCAACTATTTCTTGGCTTCTATCATCGAATCATCGCAGGACTCAGTCATTACGCTCAATTTTGAGGGTGTTATCACCAGTTGGAACAAAGCGTCCGAAACCCTGTATGGCTATTCGGCCGCCGAAGCCATTGGGCAGTCGCTCGGGATGCTGACGCTGCCCCAGGACCTGAGTGAATTATTGAATCTGGCTGAAAAAATCAAACAGTCGCAGCGCGTTGAAACGCACGAAACCGTTCGAATCACGAAAGATGGTCAGAAACTGACGCTGGAAGTCGTGCTCTCACCGGTGAAAGATCTGCAGGGGCAGGTTATCGGCGTGTCGAGTGTAGCCCGCGACATTACCGAGCGCAAGGCCGCCGAAGCAGCCCTGCGCGAGTCGGAAAAACGGTTCCGGCTCACCATCGAAGCCGCCCGGATGGGCACCTGGGATTGGAATCTGGCAACTGATGAGGTAATCTGGAACGAGCAGCACTTCCGACTGTTTGGTATGGAACCCCAGCCTGATCCCGTCAGCCCAAGCGTATACTTTGATCACGTGCATCCCAATGACCGGGACCGGATTGCTCGCCAGTTGCAGGAGGCCATTGCCAGTCAGGGTGTGTTTGATGCGGAGTTCTGCGCCGTGCTGGACGATGGCTCGCAACGGTGGATGAGCGGTTACGGGCGGGTAGTAGAGGAAATCGACGGTAGCGCAGCCCACATGAGTGGCGTAATGTTCGACATTGACAAGCGTAAACGGGCTGAAGAAGCCCTGCGGGAATCGGACCAGCGGAAAGATGAGTTTCTGGCCATGCTCGCCCACGAACTGCGCAATCCGCTGGCCCCCGTCCGTAACATCCTGCAAACGCTGGGCCTGAGCGCCGGCCAGAACGAGACCATGAGCGCGGCCATCGCCATGATGAATCGACAGGTCGATCACCTGGTTCGGCTGGTCGATGACCTACTGGATGTGAGCCGGATCAACCGGGGAAAGATTACTTTACGGCTGGAACCGCTCGATCTGAACACCCTACTACAAGAGACCGTGGTGGTCATGCAGTCCCTCTTTAAGCAGCGCCGGATTGAGTTATCGGTTTCCGCATCGAATGAGCCGATCTATCTGCAGGGCGATTCCACCCGACTGATGCAGGTTATCAACAATTTACTGACTAACGGTACCCGCTATACTCCCGAAGGCGGTCACGTTTGGGTCAAGCTAGACCAGGTAAACCAGGGGGCGGACGTAATGGCCCGTCTGCGGGTCAGCGATAACGGTATCGGCCTGGCGAATGATCAGTTGGAGCGTATTTTCGAGCTGTTTGCACAAGTCGATAATTCACCCGCCCGTTCGCAGGGTGGGTTGGGCCTGGGCCTGACCTTAGTGAAACGACTGGCTGAACTGCACGGGGGGCGGGTGGAAGCCCGGAGCCCAGGACTAGGACAAGGAAGCGAGTTCGTGGTTTACCTGCCCGTTTTAACCGGCATCAACGAGCACACGGACGCCCAGCCGGTTCCTGCTGATTTGGCCATAGCTAAACCTCGTATCCTGGTCGTGGATGATAATCAGGACGCGGCCGATTCGTTCGCCATGCTACTGGAATTAAGCGGCTATACCGTTGATGTATGTTACAGCGGTGAGCAGGCGATAGCGGCTGCCGAGCAAGGGCAACCGGAGGTGGTGCTGCTCGACATCGGAATGCCCGGCCTGAATGGCTATGAAACGGCCCGTCTGATTCGGCAACAGAGCTGGGGCCGAAACCTGATCCTGATCGCCCTGACCGGCTACGGACAGGCTGACGACAAACGGCTGAGTCAGGAAGCTGGTTTCGACGGGCACCTGGTCAAACCGGTAGACCTGGAGACGCTAACCCGGTTGCTGACTTCAATTGTTCCGCCGGAAGACCGTTCGGCAATCTGATCCGCATCGCCACTCACTTGGTTTAATTCAATTATGACTAGCTCAACTCGTAATTTCTATCTGCAACGCAACCACTTAGCCGACTACCTGACTGCGCATCAGGGAAGCATTCTACATTCCTGGCGGATGACAGGCATCCCGGATGAAGCCCTTCAGGAGCGTGCCCATTTGTCCGGTGGGGAACTAGCCGATTTACTGCCTCCCTTGCTGACTTTTTTTGCGCGAGGCATTGCGGGGGAGAGTCAGGAACGTGATCTGGTGGACAGCGTCTGTCAACACCAGATTCACCGCTGGCAGCGCGGTTATCCCCTGGGGCATTTGTTGACGGAGTTAGATAACTTTTACACCGCTCTGGATACCGAAATCCAGGCTTTCCTGAAGGCGTATCCCCGAACGCGTCCTGATATTATTGCACTGGCCTATAGCCAGCTACGTCAACTGGTGAAACTAGTCAATGCAGGCGTGGTCCTGCCGGTCGATCAGTTGGAACAAACGAGGGCAGACGGACAGGTGAAAACCTTTCAAGCCGCGCTCGACAAGCTCCAGCAGAAGAACAGCCTACGCGTGGATCAGCTGCGTCAGGTCGCCCACGACATGCGCAATTGCCTGGGAATCATTACCACGGTAGCCAGCATGTTACAAGACGTGCTTACGGACGGTAATCAGCTAAAATGTCAGGACATGATAAGCCGGAATGGACTGGCGGCCCACCAGCTGTTTGAAAAGCTAGTGACAGACTTGCAGGCGGAGTAAGTCTGTTATGAACAAAGTTTAGCCTGGGGGTGGGGTAACGGTATGCCACCAGTATTCCCGCAGCGACTTCATGCACAGCAGCCACTGAGCATGACTGGCAGGTTTGGCAATGTAGGAGTTGGCACCCAGATCGTAGCACCGCTTGATATCCGGCTGTCTGGCTGACTGGGATAACAGGGTAATGGGGATCAGGCGGTAAGGGGAATCGTTGCTTTTAACCCGTTCGATAATGCGGAATCCGTCTTCAGCGAGCGGAAGATATAAATCCAGTAAGATTAACCGGGGTAAGGACTGACTGGCATCCAGGCAGTGGCGAAGCTGACTGAATGCTGATTCACCGGTCGACGCAATAAACAAATCTACCTCCGGTATACAATCGTGCAGCACAGTCCCGATCAAATCGCACTGATCGGGACTGTCGTCGATCAAGAGAATTTTAGCCCTCTGAGTAGTTCGCCGGTTTTGGGCCGGCGATCGGTTGAAATCATCCATGAATTGGTTGCTTTCAGACGGGCGTATTGACAACTTTTTTTACTGCCTTAGCAACCCACCCGCTGAAGAATGGTAATCAGCTATCTTATCAGCCAGCTTACGTCGTTTTTGCGCTGCACGGCGATCAGCAACTAACGAAAGATTATGGGGGCGACCAACACGCCTTTTCTACCCATCGAATTGTCAGTTATTCTTCTCGGCAAGCTGTGGCGGAATACCGAAACTATACGGAATTAGTCGCGCCACCATCATCGGTAAGCTGACGATGATATACTTCGAAAACGGCCTGTTTATATTGATGCAGCAAGCGGTTAAACTGCTGACAGGATAAGTCCGGGTTTGTCAGGTGAGCGTAGGGTTCCGTAAAGGCCCCTGACTCCGGCAGCGTTTCACGAAGCGGGTCCCAGCAAGACCGTTCCTGGATTGACATGGACTTTTTAGGGTGGTTGTTTTTAGCTGCTTCAGGAACTGTCTGTGAGTCAGAAAATAATTGATGAAAGCGCGCAGTTGCCTTCCTGATGCGACCTGAATCAGCTGATTTGTCGTTTGTTTGACCCATCGGTTCTCGTAGATACTTCTGAAGAAACTCCTTTTTGTTGTCCCGGTAGGAGGCAATCGCGCCCAGCTTGTACAGGCCCAGAATGTAAAGCCAGGCCAAGTCCAGCTGATACCGTAGAAATCCGGCCCGGGCACTGCTTGGATATAGATGATGGTTATTGTGCCACTCGCCCGAAAAAAGACCGGGTCTGATCTGGTTCAGCGATAGGTTTCGCCGGTCGAAATCCACGCCGTCGACGTGTTTTTGCTGCCCTTTTCCGTGCCCGGTGTAGTTGAAAGCCCGTACCAGAACGAGCCAGAAGAATGCCCCGCTGAATAAGGCGCAGGCCAGACCATGACCACCAATCAGAAAAAAGGCCGTGTACCAGAACGACCAGTTCAGTATCCACAAGCCGACGGTATACACCGGAGAAGCAATCGAGCCCCACTTCTGGTAGTCTTTATAGGAGTTGATCCACACCCCGGTATGACGTAAAAAACCGGCGGCCTTCGTATAGTCGGCTTCCGACAAATCTTTGGCAATGCTCTGGTGGTTTACGTCCGACAGCATGCAATACAGTAAACCCGCCTGAGCATTGTACGGGTCGCCCGGCTGATCCGATTTGGCGTGGTGGACGTGGTGCGAAACCACGTAAATCTCTTCCGGGAAAGTGCGTAATACCAGATTCTGCGTGATAAAGCGCCAAACCGGGTGGCTGAAGGTATACGACCTGTGTGTACTGTATCGATGAAACCAAATAGTGCCCTGCGTGCTCATAATAACCATACTGTAAAGTACGAGCAGCCCCAGCAAGGGTAACGAAAAGTACTTGAACGTAAACACCAACAGGAAAGGAACCATGCAGGCGGCCATCAGCCAGCTAATGGCCGATATCCAGTTCTTTCGGGTTGCCAGAACATTAATGCGGGAAAACGCTTCGGTGAAGAGCTGCTTTTTAGTGGGAATAACCAAGTTGCCAGCTTGGTCGATCCAACCATAAGCGGGTTGCTGGAGCACGTTGTCAATAAAAGCCATTCGTCGAGCGGATTAAACAGATTTCGGGCAAACGTTGGCCAGGAAATGGGCTGTGGTGTCGCGAACATTTGTGACACTACTAGCCGCCCGAGCGGGACAGGTCACAACCGTTCGCGACACCGATAAACCCGTTTCAGACCATGACAGCATTGTCGTACCCGTTGCGGTTATATACATCCCAAAGTTCAGTTGTAGGCCGGCTGCATCCTATGACCGTAAACCCGGTAGCAACGATATTCGTCAACTATTCGACTGACCAATGTCAACCTTGCTCCTGACGCGTACCAGAACGTTAGTGTTTAAGCCGGGTAAGCCGGTCGATATCCAGCAGGGTAATCTGACTGCCTGACAGTTTAATCATCCCTTCGGCGCGCAGATCACTGAGCACCCGGATAACTGTTTCCATCGATGCCCCAACCAGTTGCGCCCAGTTCTCCCGCGACAATGTCATGAATGGGGCTGACCTGACGTCCTGCCCGAGTGGCGTGATTACCAGGTCGTCTGGAAGAGAATAGAATTTTCGGTAAACGAGTAGCAGGGCCTCCACTACCCGTTTGCGAACGGGCTGGTAGGCCAGCTTGAGCAGGCGCTCGTCGCGCTGCCTTACGTCGCTCGCCAGCAGGCGCATGAAGTAAGCGCCAATATCGGCGTGACTGGTTAATAACGTCAGCAGTTCAGCCTGGGGGATTAAACAGATCTCCGCGTTATGCAGCACTTCAGCGGATTCCGTACAGGGAACGTCTGATAATAATCCGGGCAGGCCCACAAAATCACCCGCACCGGACAATGCCGTGATAACCACATTGGCAGACGCATCCGTTTTGACGTGCTTTACCTGTCCACTCCGGATATAATATAGGTTCGCCGGGGTATCGCCCTCCGCGTAGAGTATCTGTTTTTTGCTGTAGCGAAGGGTCGAATAAGGACATCCATCTACCTGGTGCAGGGCGTTCAGGAAGTCAGCCAGTCCGGGTTGCTCGACGGGCTGGTTCATCTGCTCGACTTTTTTGAGCCGAAGTTCAACGGCCGCCAGCAGGTCAATATTGTCGATGGGCTTGGTCAGATAATCATCGGCCCCCAGGTTCATACCGTTGCGTAAATGTTCGGGGGCAACTTTAGCCGTCAGAAAAATAAAGGGAGTCCGGGCCGTATTAGGGTCTTTGGCCAGGATGTGCAGGACGCCGTACCCATCCAGTTCGGGCATCATGATGTCACACAGAATCAGATCGGGCCCGACCGAGCGGGCAAGCGCAACCCCCTGCCGGCCGTCGCTGGCCTGCACGACCCGGTATTGGGCCAGTTTCAGTATCTCCGTGATGTTTTCGCGAACCTCCTTTTTGTCTTCAATGACCAGAATTGTCTTCATACCCGCTCACTCGCTAACGGTAGCTTGACCATAAAGGTTGTTCCCTGTTCCAGTTGACTCGTGAAGGTAATAGAGCCTCCCAGCAGTTCAGTGTACCGTTTTGCCAGGTACAGCCCCAGGCCCGCTCCCTGAATATGAATAGCATTACGGGCGCGAAAGAAATTGGCAAACAGCTTGTCTTTATCCGACTCGGGAATCCCGATTCCCTGATCGGTTACAGTGAAAACGACCTGCCCGTTCTGAATGGCACTGCTCAACTGAATGTCGGTGTCGTCGGCGGAGTACATGCTGGCGTTGGTCAGCAGATTTAGCAGAACACGTTGGAGAAGCTGCTTATCCAGTTGCAGCCCAAGCAGCCCCGTTTGTGGGTGGTAGTGAAATCGCTGCCGGGGTTTGGCGATGGCTTGTGCTTCTGTAATCACTTCCTGACAAAGGGCGGTGAGGTCCAGCGCTTGGGGGGTAGTGTGCAACGCATATTGATCGACCTGGCTGATCGCCAGAAAGTCATTGAGCAACGTCGTCAGGCTGTTGACAGCGGTCTTGATCCGTTGAACGTGACGCTCCCGATGATCGCTTTCGGCCAGACTGCTGTAGCGGCTGATGAGCGACGCCGAAGACAGGATAGTCATCATTGGCGTGCGGAACTCGTGGGAGGCCAGCGTAATAAAGTTTGATTTCAACTCGTTCAACCTCCGCTCTTGCACCAACAACCGATCTTGTTCCGCTTCCAGCTGATGACGCTGAGCCACCACGGTCTGCGCTTCCCCCAGGGCCGACCGCACCCGGTTAAGTTCCTGTCGGCAATCGGCTACCTGCTGAAGTAGATTCTGGTTCGTCTGTTTGAGCTGATTCAGGTAGCGATTAGTTTCGTGGCCCTGGTCAGGCTGTTCGGAAGGCAGGTCGATCATCGTTTTCGTTGATAGAGGAATTCGTTTGATGAGGCATTACCAATAACCCGGGCGCATTCGCCTGTTTGGTTACAGAAGAAGGCTCAACGTTGCCCAGACTGACTCTGGGCGGGCGAAGCAATTCCTGCCGCGCAAAAGCGATCATTTATCGAGGTCTGACGTATGACGCCGGTCAACTTCGGTTATGATGCCGGTTTGGTTTGACGCGCCGGATTTATAGTGCTGCTGCGTCTGACCACGAATCAGAGCGATGAGCAGTTCCCGTACTGCGTCAGTCGAATCGTGCCGCTGAATTGCTTCCAACAGGTTCGCTTGCTGCTGGTGTTCATAGGCTGATAAGGGACGGTACGTAACGTCCTGTACCAACATCAGCACGCCATCGCCCGACTTCAAGCAAAACTGATCGTACAGCCTGACATCCCCATCTAATCCAGCCGCTTCCACGCACACACTAGGCTGGCCTGAGTGAACGACTCTGATTAACAGTGTCAGCATCCTTAGGCGAGCACCATCAGGGTAGAGGGTTGTCAGCGGCAGACTCGTCAGGTCTTCCAAAGGAAAGTTGATTATGGCCTGCTGCATAGGGTTGATCAGTTGATAGTGAAAGTCAACAATCTGACCCATTGCGTTGCGAACCGCCTGTAATAGAGCTACTCCAGTTGAGGCCGCATCGATCAAAATTCGAACAGGTTCTGAACGTAACCAGTCGGGCGAAAAAAAATCGTTCTGGACATTATCCGGCATGGTCTGCTGGGCAATCGTAGTAGATTATTTGGTTAAGAAACACAAAAAACATTTGTCCGATATGAATGGTAGTTTTTTAGTTGCCGCTAAGTAAATACAAAAATCAGGTAAGGCCAATCGTATGATACTGATTGAGTTAGACACTTATAAAAATTAGCGAAATACAGCCGCGCCACGGTGGTGTCATATTGGACGTTTCCAAACCGTACTTTCTCACAAGGATACTAGTGCTCCGGCGCCCGGCGAAGCCGGGGCTTGCGCTTACGTTGATGCATTTGATGGGGCCGGGCCGGTCAAACAATTCAACGATGCATGAGGACGGGTGAGGTCCTCCCGAAAAGTGTTCCGCTCAACGATTGAGGATCGGACGTTCATTTGGTCTTCTTTCGATTTCCATTCCGGCCTCATCTGGCGTCAGTCCGCCCAGTGAACTATAAAGTCGAAAGGCAGTATATGCCTATCGCCAAGCCTCAAAAGATGGCCTGCCATGCGGGGGGGGGCTTGTAACTATCACTCAGGTAGCAGCGTCCGAGGGCGGCCTGGCGTAAGCCCGCATGCCCGGAAACGACTCAAATCACTATTTCATTTAGGCGCGATGGCAGCTATTCGAGTGAAAGGCGAATTGCAGGATTACTACCAGCGCAAAGAGGGTAAGCACAAAATGCTTGTTCTCAACGCGGTTCGCAATAAACTCATCCACCGGACGTAGGCGGTGGTGGCTCGGGGTGAAAAATAGGCCAAAACTATGTGTTACCACTTGCCTAAACCATAGAAATCAGCCCGTTGAAAGGCCCATTGTGCCTGCTGTCAGTCGTCCGTGGTATGAATCGGAACGCCGAAGCGACTGCGGGGCTGAATGGCCCTCAGGCCTTCGAGTCGCATCAGACGTCGTAGTTGATGACGGGCTACTTCATAGCCCTGTTCTCGCAGTTCAGTCAGTAAGCGCCGGCTGCCGTACCTACGGCGGTGGTCAACAAAACTAGCAACGACTGCCTGACGAAGTTTTTCTTTCTCTTCCGCCAAGCGGTGGCTTTTACCAGGCTGACAAGCATTGTGTTGTGGCTTGCTCATGATATAGTAAGTTAAGCAACTCAACTGTCCGTCAAACCCGGACCATCTCAGATTTCCTGGCGCCCTTGGAGAAGATGCTGACCGCCTTTTTTAAGATATCTCGTTCAGGATCAGCTTCTTTCAATTTCTTTTGCAGTCGCCTGATCAGTTGCTGCTCCTGAGTCAGTCTGCTGGCAGTAGTGGTGAGTTGGACAGGGCTTTTATGAGTCTGCCGCCATTTAGTAATCCGACTAGAGTCGATGCCAAGTTCGTAGGCAGCCTCCTGTACAGAGCCTTTTGCATAGGACAGCTCGACGGCCATTTTTCTAAACGTCTCGTCAAACACACACGGTCCGCCGTTGCGGTCTTTTTTTCATGGGTACTTTCGGGTTTGCCCCAAATGTGCCTAAAAACCGTCTCCAGTCAAATGTAGAAAGTCCACACCGACGAGCAGGACGCCGAAGGTTTTACCGCAACGAGTACTCATCGGGGACTGACTATTGAGCTGGCCCATATCCTAACTAGTGGCCGCGTTGACTACAAAACGAACAAGTACAGCTTCACCCTGACACCTTTCGCTTATCAGGAAGGCACAACCGGCTACGAGTTAGCGTTGACAGCTAAGAACGCTCAGCCCAAAGCACTTACATGGGTAAGCCTAGGGGCCGCAAGCCAAAGGCGTAACAACACCTCCTCAGTCGTTATTACATCGTAATTGCTTGGATCAACCTGTAGTGAAGTGGTTTATGCCATTTTTTGAACGCTCGTTCAGAAAACGCCAGCGTGATCTGCTCTGCAAAAAATATGAAAATTAGGTTCACTATGTTTCAAGCTACACAATAAGAGGCTTGTCCTGCCGTTTTATATCTGTTACGCTTCAGCAGCCTCACTCGGTCACGGGTGAGGCTTTTTTTGTTGCTGCTGGTAATCCCATAATTTTTTAACCAATTCTGGTTCGTGGAACATGTTTCACAGTTACCCGATGAACGTATCGACAGTAGAGACAAACAATCACTTTTTCAAACTATGTCCCTAGTTACTCTTGATAATCAATTATCAGGAGTAACCCTATCTTTGTCAAAACGACTCTATTTCGGGGTCAGCTTGATAAGCAAATAGTACTCATTTCCCTTTCCCATGAAGCGACCCGCTACTGAGCCAAACGTCTTAGCCATCGTTACCGCCCGAGAGCAGAGCTTGTCGTTACGCATCGACGAGCAACTCCACGGGGAAGCCCGCGAATATCTGCGGGCCGGCTTGCAGGGCTCGGCCAATTCGCAACGGGCCTTTGCCACCGATGTCCGCCAGTATGCCGACTGGTGTGAGCAGAACGGTTATGAGCCAACACCGCTGTCAGCCGTGGCGCTGGTCGAGTACGTCACCTTCCTCGGACGCACCCGCTCGTTCTTCACGGTTCAACGCCACCTGGCTAGCCTGGCTAAGCTGCACCGGCAACACGGCTTGCCCTCGCCGACCACCGACGAGCAGTTCAAAGTCTTTATGAAAGGCTTTAAGCTCAAGAAGACCGTGCGGCAAAAGCAGGCCCCTGACTTTTCGGTCAAGCAGTTGCGGCAGGCAATTGACAGCATACCACCCACGCCGACGGGCCTACGCAACCGAGCCATTCTGCTGCTGGGCTTCACGGGGGCATTCCGACGCAGCGAATTGGCCAGCCTCGACGTCACCAACATCCTCATCGATGAGGCCGGCCTAGTCATCCGGTTGGACCGATCCAAAACCAATCAATTCGGGGAGGTCGAAGAAAAGGCGGTAGCCTACGCCAGTGAACCCGAGTATTGTCCCATCGGGGCCCTGCAGCAGTGGATAGCCGTGATTGATCGGGAGCAGGGGCCTTTGTTTGTGCGAATTCGGAAAGGGGAACGGGTCACTCAGGAGCGGCTGTCGGATGAGTGGGTGAACGTGCTAGTGCAACAGCATCTGGGAGAGTCGTTTACCGCCCACTCGCTACGGGCCAGTTTTGTGACTGTGGCTAAAGCTAACGGAGCGGACGATCTGGAGGTGATGAACCAGACCAAGCACCGCACCACCGTCATGATCCAGCGCTATGATCGACGGCGCAACATTCGCAAGCACAATGCCTCAGGTAAGCTAGGGCTTTAACAACCGCTTCGGCTTGTGACCAAACCAGGCCAGTGCCGCCTTCACTTTCTGGTCATTAGCCAGCGTTTCGAAATCATCGCCACCGATCACCTCAATGTCGGGCCGCACAACATCGGTATAGACTTTGCCCCTTCGGTCAGCGTCATAATCGACCGCCAGGTTCAGACCCGCTGATGCATTAATGGAGAAGCCCTGATTAGCCGTCGTGTAGCCTGCGCTTGGCTCGCCAATCAAGACCGTGTTTTTTCGGCCCACCGTTGCGATGGCCACCACTTCACCCGAACTGGCCGTTTGGCCGCTGATCAGCACGGCTAGCGGCACACCAGCGGGGATGCCCACTGGCTGATCGACCACCGTGGAGACTTGCTGGCTGTCTAGATAGATGTTTTTCCCTTTTAGAATCCATGCTCCGTCGGGCTGCTGGTGTTGATTAACAAACTGACCCACCTGGCCCTCGCCTAGCAGGTCGGCTAGTCCCGCCAACATCTGGTACATGCTACCCCCAGTGTTGACCCGCAGATCCAAAATCCACTTCTTGATCTTTACCGTGTTCACCGATCGTAACGCATTCCGGATCGCCTGCGTATCGGCATTAGTGTTCTTGCCATTGAAATCCCGGTTACCCGGTAGCATGATGTAGCCCACGTCCTCTCCGATGGTTAGCACCCGTACATTGGGATAAGCATTGATGGCTTGACGCACCGCTTGATTAGTGTAAGCAGGTCTTTGGGGCTTCCAGGCGTAGGTTTTACCCTGGAGCAGCAGGGCGCCATGATGGTCACCTAGTTGTTGAAACAGGTAGGGAAAGACACTGGCCACCTCCTGGTAAGATTTGGCGGTAGCCGCTCGTCGATAGACTTGTTCTCTAAGCCTGGTCCAGTCGATGGTGTCCCGACTGATGGCATTAGTCTGGAGAATGGTAAAACTTTTTTCAAGCATCAGTCTCAGGCTATCTGGCAGGGCCGGGGACCGATCTTGGGCTTGGCTGGTAAGGGTAGCGTAACAAAGCAGTAGTGTCAGCAGGATCTTCATGGGGGAAAGATAGTAGCCCACACTCGAATCTCATTAGGCGAGTATGTATGAGCCATCCCTGCTGATATGGTGTTTCTACCGACGTTTAGCTTGTGAGTGATCAGCGGCTCCGGGTCAGCGACTGCACAGAAGTAATTACAGTATGCCCTTTGTCAACAAGTTGACTTGTCGCGTTGTCGCTTTGTTGACTAATTGACAAGTTGACAATGTGACAAGTCAATTTGTCACTTCTTACCAAGCAAGGCAGTGAAAACCTTACAAACTAGGTTAAGTAACTCATTACCAACGTCGAATTGGCTATCAGACTGAGCTTGTTGATTGATCAGTGTCTCACAAACTCAACCCATCGCTAAAAAAAAGACGTTGATTCAAGAGAGGGCAATTTGAGACTTGAGTGAATATCGAACTGTCGATGCTGGTAGCACAAGTTCATTTACTCGTGAAAACGGGCGATTGATGATACACTATTTCCAGGTAATTGAATCACAAATTCCTACGTGTTTTTTACGCAACCGCTCCCCAATAGACAAAGGGCCAACTGTCAATTAGTTGGCCCTTTGTCTGTTGGGGAGCGTGGTCAAATGGCTAGTGCCGGATCAGCTTGACAGTCTGCTGCTGCGTGGCCGTGCTCACCTTCAGAATGGTCATAGCCTGACCAGCCGGGACTGGAACCACGACTCGCGCAGAGCCAGATGCCTGCGGAATCTGCTGCTGATGCAGCCGGTCGCCCGCCAGATCAGTCAGATTCAATTCCACCGCCTGCCCGGCCACACCACCGATCAACACCTCCACCGACTCGCCAACCACCGGGTTGCCCAGTACGACGACCGACAGCGGACTGCTCGCTTCCGCCACTGCCTGACGACTGTTCGCCGGGCTCGTACAAGCCGCCAGCCAGTTGTAGCGGTAGGTGGCGGTTTGACCTGTCTGAACAGCTTCCAAGGTCACTGCCGGGTTATCGGTGTAGAGCCGCAGGCTGTAAGGCCCCGGGGTGGTGCCGAAGTCCTGCTCGTTGACCACCCGGAAGCGGATCGGACTGCCGTCGACGCCCGTGTACTGGGGAAAGAAACTCAGCCGCCGTTCGGTGTTGCTCACACTCAGGCAGGTCACGCTGCCCACCCCCGTGATGGTAAAGCCCGCTGGGGGCGGGGGCGGGGTGGCCCCGGCCACCACCTGTAGGGTAAAGTTCAGACTGACGCTTTGCCCGGCGGGGTCACTGGCTGTGAGCTCGATGGTGCTGGTGCCCGCCTGGGTGGGAGTGCCGGTGATGGCACTCAGGCTGGCCGAGAAGCTAAGGCCGGCGGGCAGGCCACCTGTGCGCAGGCTGAGCGGCTCGCCCTCAGGATCGGCGAAGGTGTTGGCCGGTACGTAGAAGCTGTAGCCCTGACCGACGGTAGCCGACTGGGGCGCGATGGGCACCACGACCACGGGGGGGCGGTTGGTGACTGTCGGCGGGGTCTGGTTGCCGCAGGCGCTCAGCCAGTTGTAGCGGTAGGTGGCGGTTTGACCTGTCTGAATAGCTTCCAGGGTCACTGCCGGGTTATCGGTGTAGAGCCGCAGGCTATAAGGCCCCGGGGTGGTGCCAAAGTCCTGCTCGTTGACCGCCCGGAAGCGGACCGAACTGCCATCCAGACCGCTGTAGACGGGACTGAAGCTGACCCGCCGTTCGGTGACGGTGACGGCCACACAGGTCAGATCGGTCACGCCGGTGATGGTGAAACCAGCCGGGGGCGTAGTAGCGGGGGTGGCATCAACCTGCATCGCCACGTCGGTGGCTACCGACAGCCCACCGGGGTCCAGGGCGGTGATGCGCACGGTGGTGCGGCCGGGGGCGGTCGGGCTACCACTGATGGTGGTGCCCGCCAGCGTCAGCCCGGCCGGCAGGGCACTACTCGAATAGGTCAGCGTCTGGCCGTCGGGGTCGGCGAAATAGCGGGTCAGCTCCAACTGGTAGGGCTGGTTCTGCACCAGTTGCTGAGCGGGGATGCCGGTGGTGGTGGGTGGCCGGTTGGGGGCCACGGATCCCTGGCAGGCGGCCAGCCAGGCGTAGCTGAAGCGGGCGTCAGGACTGGCGGCCTGCTGGGCCAGCAGGGCGACGGTGGGATTGTCGCTGTAGAGCCGGATGGTATAGGGCCCCGGGGCGGTGGTGGCATCGACTTCGTTGATGACCCGCAGACTGACCGGGGTGCCGTTGAGACCGCTGTAGATGGGGGTGAAGCTGACGCGGTACTCACCCCGGCTGGCATCGACGAGCTGGCATTGCCGGGTGTCGACCGAGCGGATGGCAAACTCGCCGGGGATGAGGGTGAAGCCGTAGCTATCCGAAGCTGTATTGCTATTACCCACCCCATCCTGAGCGACGTTGGCCGGGATGCTCACGTTGGTGGGCTGGCCGGGGGTGCTGGCCGTCACGCTGAAGCTATAGCTGGCCCCACTGCCCGAAAAGCCGTTCACCGAGCCGTTGCTCACGCTGACCTTGCTGACATCAAAGCCGGTAACGGGTTCGCTGAACTGAGCCGTAAAGCTGGTGGGCTGGCTGCTGGTAGTGGCTCCGTTACCCACCGATGCGCTCAGGGTGACAGCCGGAGCAGTGGCGTCCACCGAAAAGGCGTTCGTGTTGGACGCCGGGCTGGTGGTCTGTCCGCTGCTTATGGCCACGGCGTAGGCTGAGTAGCTGCCGCTGGAAAGGGGGCTACCCGGCGTGACGCTGAACTGGCCCCCATTGGCCGTGGTGGTCAGGGTTTGCGAAGCCGTGCCGCTCAGATAGACCATCACGGTGCTGCCGCCGGGGGCGCTACCCGCGAAGGTAGGTAACCCATTGGTAGTCGTGCTGTTGGCCGGGCTGCTCAGACTAGGCACTCCGGTAGCGGCTGGGCTCACGCTCAGGTTGAAAGCCGTGCTGGTCACTGAGTTGTAGGTGCCCGTCACCACCAGCGAGTAGCTGCCCGCATCGGCCAGCTGCACATTGGTCAGCGTTAAGGTGGCCGACGTCTGGCCCGCCACCGCATTGCTCAGATTGTCTTTGTACCACTGGTAGCCGCTCACGCTGCCCATCACGCTGGCGGGGGCGCTCACGCTGGCCCCCGTCGTTACGCTGCTGGCCGAAGGGGGCTGGCTGGTGATGGCTACGGGCTGGACGGGGCTGCCCTGATACTCGTAGGCCCCCATGTCGATGGTGCCACCAGTGGGGAAAATCCGGGGGTTACCGGCCAGATCAGTTGCCGGTCCCTTCTCGTAGGCCGCATTGCTGCCCGCGTCGATAGCGGGTGAGTTGGGTGCCAGAGTCACATCGTTGGCCGACGCGAAAGGCGAGGTGTTGGTCGTTTTATTGTTGCTACCGGTGTAGCCCGTTACGGTGTTATCGAAAAGGCTGTAGGTGGCGGTGAGGGTGGCGGGAGAATTATTGACGATGGTGTTCCCCGCCCCATTGTCCCACAGCACACAGTTGGCCAGCGTGGGGGTGCCGTTGTTGTAGATGCCCCCTCCGGTTGTTGCCGAATTACTGAGCAGACTACAGTTGGTCAGCGTGGGGCTACCGTTGTTGTAGATGCCTCCTCCATTTGTTGCCGAATTAGCCTGCAGACTACAGTTGACCAGTACAGGACTTAAACCGTAGACGCCCCCCCCATTCCCAATGGCTGAATTATTGATCAGACTACAGTTGATCAGCGTGGGGGCACCACCGTTGAGCCCCCCCCCATCAGCAAATGTCGCTGAATTGTTGATCAGCTTGCAGTTGGTGAGCGTGATGCTGCTGAAGTTAAAGATGCCGCCCCCCCTTTGAGCTGAATTATTTACCAAAAGGCAGTTAGTGAGAGTAGTATTGTTACCACTGTTAATATAGATACCGCCCCCCCCGCCGCTGGCAGCTGAGTTATTTGCCAGCACACAGTTGATGAGCGTAGGGCTGCTTCTTCGAATGTACATCCCCCCGCCAGCATTGCTGGTGGCAATGTTACTACCACCACTGGCATTGCCACCGGTAATAACGACACCATCCAGTATGGCCGTACTAGTGAGGCCATTATCGATATTGTAAAAGACGTGGTAGCTGTTGTCGCTGTTGTTGCCCGGCGTACCAATGTCGCCACTCAGGGTGGTGCTTGAAGGCGTGCCCAGGATGGGGTTAACAGCCGGTCTGTCGGTCAGGTTGGCTTCTGTACCGAAGAAGCCCCCGTATATGGCTACGTTGTTCTTCATCACAAAGCTGGCCAAACGCGCATTCGATAAGCCCGTAACGGATGGTTTGAACGTGCCGCCCGCTACCCAGACCTGCTCTACGCCAAGGGCATCAATCATGGCCTGCAGGTCGCTACTGGCGCTGGCCCACGAAGAGCCGTCGCCCGTGCCGTTCTGGGTCACGTAGCGGATGGGCTGCGGAGGGGCACCCGTAACGTTCAGCAACAGGGCCGGGGTGTTCTGATTGTAGGTACTATTGCTTGTTGTCAGGCGGCAACGGTAATAGGTTGTGGCCGACACATTGGCGGTGTAGGTCGGCGAGGTGGCCCCCGCTACGTCTGCCCACGTAGTATTGTCTGCCGAAGATTGCCACTGATAGCTGGCCGACGTACCGCTCACGTTGGTGGATAACAGGCTACTGTAGGGCGTATTGCCCGTCAGCACCGTGCCCCGTGTCACCAGCCCCTGTACCGTACCCGTCAGGATGCCGTTGTTGACTAAGTCGGCGTTAGGAAACTGGTCGGTTCGTAGGTACAACTGCCCGTTGGCGTTGAGGGCGGTATTGGCCGACAGCGTGGCACGGTTCGTGACCGAGAGCAGGCTGTTGAGCGTGCTTGTGCCGGTGCTGTGGCCGAAGCTGATGTTGGCGATGATAGCCGCGCCGGAACCACCGTAGGTCGTGGGGCCGTTGGCCGACAACTGACCGGCAGCCAGGCTAAGCGAACCGTTATTGGTCAGTGAGCCGCCCCCGTACTCGAACTGAGCATCTCCTGTGCCGACCACGCGGGTGTTAACCCCGATGGTCAGGGTAGGTTGGGCCAGTGCGTTGCCTACTGTAGCCAGCCATAGTATAAGAAGTAATGGTCTCATGGTAAAGTTTTTAACGGAACAAAATCAAGGTTCCTGTTTATCTAAAGAACGTATTCGGATCGTCCGCGCACGATGCGTCCCCGGCACAAATCCGGCGTAGGTTCCTGCCCACGCCGGAACGGGGGGCACAACTAAAGCAGCAGATCATAAGTAATCTGATTTGGAAAATCTGAGAAGTCATACTTCTGATAGGGTGCCTTCTCAAATGGTGAGGATTGATAGCTTCGCACGTAGAGCTTGGGGTCTTTTAACTCCTTCACCGTAACCCAACTCGTGTGGTCGATGGCTGGTGTTTTGGGAGTAGCTTGCTGATTTTCGAAGACTACCCCTTGCACAATCGTCGCTGCGTTCAGTATATGATTTGCTAACAGTTTTGCTTCCCGTAGATTGTCGGGCCGTTCGGCAAACCGTAGAAGCGTTGACAGTTTCAGAAACCGCGATGGAGACGAATAATCGCCGGGCAACCCCACCATGCCCTCCCCGTGGCTCAACTGTTTGGCTGTATCGTTAGCATCTCTGGCCGGGTCGTAGGGCGACAGATGTAGATACTGACGCAGGTTAGTGTAGTGCCAGTCGAGCTTCGGGGCGTTAGTCATGTAGCCAAACAGTGGGCCGTCTAAGACTTTCGCGTGAAACTCAAGGCTATTGTTGCTTAAATAAGTAACATCGTAGGTGGTTATCTTCTGCTTATCCACCTCAATGATGAGACTTTCCCCCACTGCGTCGTGAGCAATGAAATGAATGGGTTGGAAAAACTTTTCGCCTGGACAAAAAAGGCTCACCTTATCCGCAGTCAGGGCGTTTCTGATCTCGTCAATGGTTGCAAACAGGCCCAGCAGGTAGTCGGCGAATTGGGCGTAGTATATGTCGTAGCCCCCGCCCAGGCCATTGGCCCATTGCATATTGTTATCGTAAACAAGAGACCCTACGCTGAGGCCCTTTTCGTTAACACCCTCGCAGCAGTACACATTGGTTTGGTAAGTTGCCCCGATACCCAACAGCTTGCTGTATAGATTGGCAACTTCTTTTCCAAAGCCGCTGATGCCTATGAACCGGTACTTCGTTTGCCAGGTCCAGCCCACTTGTTGCTCTTTCTTTGGCGAAACCTGCACAACCGGCATACGCGAGCAGAAGTCAGTACCTGCCGGCACTTTGACCAAGTGCCACACTACCTTCAGTTCTGGGAGTAGCATGTAGGGAACGAATTCCATCGAACGCCCGACAACCATGTCGTTCTGTTTGCTTTTTAGCAAAAAAGATTCGCACATGACCGTATTGCTTTTTTGAGGTTGACGGATTAATTAAGCTTCACCACCACAAACCGGCAGCTTGCGTCCCCGTTTAGGTCTCCGGACAGCTGGGTCTGCGTGGGCATCCCCCGCACCGTTACCGTTGTGCCGGCTGCCAGGTAAAGCGTTGTGTTCAGCACCCCCCTTTTGCTATACGCAGTCTGTGTAGTCCCCATACTACCACCCACGTAGTTAGCCGTAACGCCATAAACGCTCGTTGGTGAGTAGCCGGTGCTGTTGATGTCGAGCATTGGAGCAGTCGTTGCACCGGCACCCGTCAGGCGCACGTCAAACGTGTACAAACCGGCCCCGGTGGTACCCACGGTGAAGGTGTTTCCGTTCCAAGTGTTGCCATTTGTAAGGGTTGCCCCTGTTCCATTTATAGTGGAAAATGTAATAGCATCGGGAAGATTAGAAGAAGCAGCCGAAGTTTGTTGCGCGGTGGTTTTCACCACAAATAGTTGCAGCGATGCCCCACTGCCGCCTGCACTCGGCGTTGTCCACTGCGTGTTGTAGTTGGTACCATCCACTTTGCTCAGCACCTGTCCGGTTGTGCCGCCCGTGGGTACGCCCTGTCCGGCGGGGCCTTGCGGGCCGGTCGCCCCTACTGGACCAGCTACGCCTTGCGGACCTGTAGCACCAGCCGGGCCAGTGGCTCCGGCATCCCCTTTATCGCCTTTCGTGCCCTGCGGGCCAGCCGGACCCGTGGCACCGGTCAGACCGATGGGGCCTTGTGCGCCGGTGGCACCCGTTGATCCGGTAGCACCGGTGTCCCCCTTATCGCCTTTGTCCCCTTTGGGCCCCTGTGGGCCGGGCGTTCCCGACGCGCTCAGGGAGGTCCAGGCCGTGCCGTTGTAGAAGTAGAAACCGGCGGTGCCGTCAGTCTGGTATACCATCAGGCCAGTGGCCGGGCTACCAATAAGGCCCCGTTGCTGGGCCGTCATGCGGGGAACCAAAATACCCTGGGTGGTACTTTTCACATCGAGCAGGGCCGATGCATCGGCGGTTGAGCCGTCGGTATTGATGCCCACCGAGCCGGTCTGGGCCTGAGCGGTCAGTCCGCAGCTCAATAGCATCAACCCAAACAAAAAACTAAACAAACTACGCCCACAGGGAAGGCTGAACTGAGGAAGAAAACACGCGGCCCGAAGCCGGGAATGGAGTAAAGGAGTTTGCATAAATCAGTTGATTTTTCAAACCCCAAAGAAGATAGTATTCTTACTCAGAAAACATACCTCGACCGAGGTATTTTAGCTTAAATTATCGGTAAGTTATTTTGCCGCTCGGTTGACACGAACGGAAACCTATACCCTAAACAAGGTACTACCTAGTAGTAATTTCTCATGCGTAAAACGGTAGAGGGGATACTGTGGCCGGTGCTGACGGGCGTGGCTCTGCTGTGGTTTGCCTGGAACCTGTATCAACAACAGTTGCAGCCGGTGGTGGCCGCTAACGTACCTACTTACACGTTGGCGACCGCACCGGAAATGACGTCAATGAACAACCGGCTCTGGACCAACGCAACGTGGCTCGATACCAGCCAGTCGATCGCCAGATCAGTGCCCCTGATTCGGCGATCGTTTCGTCGCAACCCGCACCCGGAGGCCGTGCTCTACGGCGACGCAGCCAACGTACCCATCGGCTGGGCCTACCTGGAGCTTCGGAACCCGACCCGCCACCCCAGGCACCTGGTGCTGTCGATGCCCCAGTACCGCAGCGATCGGGTCACACTCTGGCAGGGAAAAGGCGGCCGTTTCGTGCGGCTGGGTACATTGGCCAACAACACCCCGCTGGGCGACCGATTCTATCCGTTCTTCAACTACGCGTTTCCCGTCACCATTCCGCCCCAATCGACGGTCCCCCTGTTGTTACGTAGCCAACGAAACGCCGGCTACCACGAGCTGGACGTGCAGCTCACCGAGCAACGTACCCGGAATGGAGGTTCCTACGCCCAACAGGCCTTTGTAAGCAGTATCCGCGACGGTATCACCGTCATTGTGTTTTTGCTGCTGGCGGTGGTGGCCCTGCTGGTGGGGTGGCTGTCGGCAAGTAGGCTACTGCGCTGGTTTGGGGTCTATCTGGTATCGTTAAGCGTGTGGTGTGCTTTCTTCGTGGGGTACCTAAGCCTGATCCCATACCCCGCCGGGCTGTCGCTCAACGCTGATACGGTAGGGGTATTTATCCGCATCCTGACCAACTGCACGGTGCACCCGTTCTTCTATCTCATCATAAAACCCGCCATTCGCCGGCCTCGTCTCTACAAAAACATCATGGCGGGCTACAGTGTGGCCTGTGCCGGGTTGATGAGCACGTTCCTGCTGCCGCCTGTCTATTTCGACAGCCTCAGGCACGTTGTCACGCTGGGTATGACGAGCCTGACGAATCTTATCATCGGCTGGCTGTTTGTGTGGGCCGTACTGGCCTATGTCCGGGCGCGTATCTGGTCGCCCCTGGTGGTCTGCCTGCTGGGGCTGGGTCCGATGCTTATCAGTCTGCTTGCTTCCTGGCTGCGGGCCACCGCCGGGCAGGATACGTACCGGCATGCGCCCTCCGGGCCGCTTTACATCCTGTTCGTGCTGGGCTACCTGACCTTCGATCAGTTTCGGAAAGAGTTGGTAACTCGCCAACGCATGCAGGATCAAGTGCGCGACGTGGACGAACACAACAACGCCCTGCGCCGGCAGGAAATTGAGGGCATTGGCCGCGAGTTACACGATCAGGTGGGTAACACCCTTGCTACCGCCCTGAGCTACCTGAGCCGCACACCGCTCAACCCTGACAAGCTACGTAGCATTTTGCTAACGGCGATCAGCGAATTACGCTTTCTGAGCCACAATCTTGTCAAAGACGACGATCGCCCACTCACCGACAAGATCGAAACGTTGGTAAGCCGGTTCAACGACTTTTCGCCCATCCAGCTAACGTTTACCGACTATACCCGTCAGCAGATCAACCAGTTGCCCGTGCTGAAGCAGCAGAATCTCTACCGAATTATTCAGGAACTGCTGACGAACGTGATCCGGCATTCGGGTGCCACGCAGGCCAGCGTCGAGTTTTTTTGTGAAGGTACAACCGTCGATGTCAGCGTCGAAGATGATGGTGGTGGCTTCGACCTGTCGGCAAGCCAGACCAAAGGCATCGGCATACAAACGATCTACAAACGGGCGGCTCTGTCAGGTATTACCGTTCAGTTCGACCCCGCCCCGACAGGAACCAGCATCCTGTTACAAACCGCCCTCGCCCCCCCCGTACCCAGCCATGCCAACCCGAACTATTCTCATTGATGATCACCGGCTCTTTAACGACGGCCTTAGCCTGGTGCTGCGCGAATCGCCGGATTTTATAGTAGTGGAACAGGTCTATGACAGCCGTCTGGCGCTGGATACCTGCCGCCGTCATGCCCCGGAACTGGTGCTGGTCGATTTCAGCATGCCCCATCTCGACGGGTTGGCTGTGGTGAAGCAGTTGCAGCAGTTGCCCGGTTCGTGCCGAATCGTGATCATCAGCATGTATGCCGAAAAACGGGAGATTGACCAGTTCAGGGCGCTGAATGTGGCTGGCTACATCGCCAAAACCGTTACTGCCGATCGTCTGCTGACACTACTGCGGCAAGTGATGCACGGGCAACACGTCATCGAAACCGACAGCGCACCCAGCCCTGCCGCGCCCGCCCCCACCCAGCCCACCTACGGCCTGACCAAACGTGAAATCGAAATTCTGAAGCGGGTAAAGCAAGGCCTCACCTCTGAGCAAATCGCCGATGAGTTGAGCCTAAGTTTCTATACTGTGCAGACCCACCGCAAAAACATTAGTCAGAAACTGCCATTCTCAACTAAAAAGCAGTTTTACGATTTCCTGACCTCTTTGGAGTAATGCGATACCGTTTCTGCCATACGTATGGACTTGCAACAGTACACTAGCGATTTTTTCAGGCAGCCATCAGAGCTGTGTAAAAATAGTGTTCTTACCCCGTTCGGTGAGCCAGTTTTGTGGGGGGAGGTCACCCACTTATCGAGCCTTTTATGAGATAATTGTATTTTGACAACTGCGGCCTTCAGCCGATAAACCACCACCACACCCTGCTTATCCCGGCAGATACACCATGAACGTAGTCCCCTGGCCGGGTTGACTCCGGGCCGTGATGGCACCGCCGTGATTGGTCACTACCTTTTCGCAGATCGCGAGCCCAATGCCCGTGCCCGTAAACTCGCTCTTGTTGTGCAGCCGCTGAAAGACCTGAAAAATACGATCCAGGTATTTCTCCTCGAAGCCGACCCCATTGTCGATTACCTCGATCCGGTGATACTGAGCCGTTACCCGATCCGGCTTTATGTCAGCGGGTAGGTCGGCTGCATCGAGCAGGCTTGCCCGCACCTCAATCAGGGGGGACGTACCCCCGCGCCGAAACTTGAGCGCATTACTCAGCAGATTCTGAAACAGCTGCTCCAGTTGCAGTGCATCGCCCGCCACGGTCGGTAAGCTATCCACCTCAACCTGAGCCCCTACTTCCTGAATGCTCCAGTCCAGGGTGAGGAGTACCTCCTCGACAACCCCCTGAAGCGAGACGGGGGCAGCGCTATTCCGCTGGGTAGCGATGCGGGAAAACGTCAATAAGTCCCGGATCAAGGTAGCCATGCGTGCCGCGGCCGCCTGCATGCGCTCCAGGTACCTGATGCCTTCGCCTAATTGGCCTCCGTACTGACTTTGCAGCAGATCGCCGAACTGTTGTATCTTACGCAATGGCTCCTGGAGGTCGTGACTGGCGATGTAGGCGAATTGTTCCAGATTGTTGTTGGAGCGGCTAAGGTTATGATTGGACTCGCTCAATGCCGAATTAACGGCGCTTGTGCGCTCGTTGCTGGCCGTCAACTCCCGATTGCTGGTCGCCAGTACGTTGTTGACCGTCGCCAGCTCCTGGGTCCGCAGTTGGACCTGCTCTTCCAAGTGAGCCGCCAACAGCCGGTAGCGCCCCTCACTTGCTTCCAGCGCCTGCCGGGCCAGTTCCAGCTCGGTGACCTCAGCAGCCGTGTTCATCACCCCGTATACCTGCCCATTGGCGTCAAAAAGGGGGGTAAAGTTATAGTTGAAGTAGTAGGGCACTAACCTACCGTCGTGTTCGATCATCACCCGCTGCGTACCGCTGGCAAAGGGGATGCCCGAATCGTAAACAGCCAGCAGTTGCGCAAAGATTTGTTGGTCCGCCAGTTCGGGCAATAGCTCCAGGTACGATTTGCCAATTACATCGGGGCCTTTGCCGTAGACGTCAATGATGGCCTGATTGGCGAAGCGAATCAGCATCTGCCGACCCGTATAGACCCCAATGGGGAAAGGGGCGCTTTCCACCATACTGCGCAATTGATCAGTGGCTTGTTCCAGTTGTTGGCGCGCCATAAACTGCTCGGTGACATCGACCGCCACGCAGAGAATACCGTACGGCTGACCGGCTGAATCGCGCAGGGGTTTGTAGGTGAAATCAAAGTAATGCTGGCTTGGCTGCCCGTTGATCACTATTTCTCCGGGCATGGCCCGGGCCTGGTGAGTCAGGCCCAACGCAAACACCTGATTGAGTAAATGCAGGTAGGGCTGGGTGGCTAATTCAGGTACCGCCTGTACGGCCGGTTGACCCACGATGGTGGGGCCCTTACCCAGCATCTCAATCATGGCCGGGTTAGCCAGGGTAATAACGTGATCGGGGCCAGCCAGCAGCATCGTCGCCACGGGCGCTTCCTCGATCAGGGCCCGGAAACGGACTTCACTCTCGGCCGCAGCCAGGTGTAGCTGCCGCTGCGTCTGCACTTCGGCACGGCTCTGTTGTTCGCTGACCAGGAGGGCCTTCAGGTCGTGATTGGCTTTGCGCAGTACCAGCAAATTGACCACCTGCCCGGCCAGGATGCGCAGCGCGTCGAGTTGCTCGGTCGTGAGCTGACGGGGTCGCTGGTCCAACACGCAAAGGGAGCCCAGGGCAAACCCCCCGGGGTCGACTAAAGGCAGGCCCGCATAAAACACGATGTTGGCCTGCTGGTTCACCAATGGATTGTGGGCGAAGCGGGCATCGAGCCGGGCATCCTCGACAATCAGGGGGTTGAGTGGATCCAGAATCGTATGGCCGCAGAAGGATTCGTCGATCGGCGTACTGCCGGTGGTAAACCCCCGATTGGCCTTGACCCACTGGCGCGTCTGATCGATGAAGTTGATCTGGGCGATGGGCGTCTGACAGAGTTGAGCGGCCAATTGGGCAATATTGTCATAATCGGCTTCGGCGGCTGAATCCAGGATGTGGTAACTGTGCAGGGCTTCCACTCGATTCGTGGCGAGCGGTGGGACCGGACTCTGATTCATGTTGATACGGATAAGACCAGACTACCGCTACTGGCCAGCCGACAGCCACGGTTCGGGTACCGAGCGAGCTGCTTTTGGATGGCATGAGCGTTTCGACCCAGTGGGTGGTGGTAAAATTAGCGGAGAAGTCGGTTCCGTCACGGTCGGTCGTGGCCGGGTTGCGTGTCGGCTCGGTTGGGCAGACCGGAATGTTTTTCGAAAAGTACCGCAACGGAGACCGACCTCTTCTGATTCAAAACAACCCCTTACCTAAACGCCCGGTTTACGCGGTATGTTTACCCAAACCCACTTTGTCTCCCGTGGGCGTCATTACCAGGCCGCATTAATTCCGGTGGCCCTAAGCTAACAAAATAGTCATACCCGCCAGCCCTAAGGGCCAGGCGGTGGTTTAACCAGCTAACCCGACTACCCCATGACCAGCACTAATGACTAAAACTGTCTGTATCGTTGAGGATCAGGCCGACTACCGCTTCATTTTCGGCAAATTACTCAACCCAGGACCTGCTCGTGCCGTGCATCTGTTCGAGAGTGGCATGGCGTTACTGGACCAACTGGATGATCTCGAGCGCCGGCCCGATTTAATTCTGCTGGACTTGCACATGCCCCACCAAACCGGTTACCAGACGCTGCAACGCCTTAAGGCGCATGCCCACGCCTCCATCAAGACCATACCCGTGGTGATCATGAGTGCACTGGCTGAGGCCAACGAAATCAATGAGTGCTACCGAGCCGGGGCTAATTCGTTTTTGCGAAAGTAATCGGAGTTTGACGCGCTCAAAGAAACGCTCGACGCCGTTGCCTACTACTGGCTAGAGCTGAATCAGTTGTAAGTAGCCATTCGTTTACCCGGTTCTGTGGACGACGCAGCTACGATTAGCCGCTACACTACCCGCCCGGTAAATACGGCGACTGGGCCTACTACCATGGCCTGAACATCCCGGTCGGGTCGACTTTTGATGGCCGGCAAGTCGACCGTGGCACACTTCCTGTGGCTTGACTAAGGCGCAACCACTCGCCACGCCATGACACGAAACACCCGGGCCGAATCACAAGCAGAGGTACTGGCCATCCTGTTACTCTACGACTGCGTGTTCGACAGCGTCAACTCGCTTTCATCAGCCGATCAGGCTCGGTTAGCCATCCAGGCCAACATCAACCTGGCTCATTTCCGGTTTGAAGGCTTTGACAGGGCTGATGGGACCAAGGAACATCACTATGCCATTCTACAGTCCTGGATTGAGGGGGGGGCTTTACCCCGATTACAGGCAGCGTTCACTCAATACGGGTAGTCCCCACACGTTGCGGGGTTACCGGGCGATGTTAGCCCTGGGGGTAGCGCCTGCTTCGGCTTCATCGTCAGCATTCGGATAACCCACTGCTACTGGCTGGAAAGTCGCCCTTTCGATAAGCGCTGGGTGTGGCGACCCGTGCCGGACAGCCTATTGCGTTAGATGGGCAGCCTTCGATGAGCCCATAGATCATTTGCCGGCTTATCACTGTCTGCATACCGCTCGGTACAAAAGCCAGGGGTTACCCTACTGGCTCCTGATGGGTTATCGCTGAGGACTCAGCCAGTAACCAGGTGCCTGGCCTGATCGACAGCTCGGCGCAGATGATGTTCGAGATAGATACGCTGATCATCGACAAAAAAGGCCAAATCTCCCTCAAACTCGTTGGCGAGTCGGTATCCATTGGCAAACCGACCCCACCCCTCGTTAAAATACCGGTTGATCCGGTGCTGAGATACGGCTCTCGGCCCATCCTCCGCAATCAGCGCCAGGGTTTTGTGCAGCCAGTGCACCAGTGAGGTAATGTCCTGAATCTTGCCATGCACGCCCACGCCCTGGGTAAAGTCGACACGTTGCCCCCGTTGATCCAGCAGCGTGAGCAGTGAATCGACCTGCTCAATCAAGGCCACGAACGTGTCGCGCCAGGGCTGATCGTCCGTTGAATCAGCGTAGAAATAAGTAGCGTTCAATAACGCATCAATTTTTGTCAGGTCCATAGTAAGAAACGAGTAGGAAATCAATCGCGATAGATTGGCAGATGACCAGTAAAGAGGCCGTAGGCCGCTGACCTAAGCTGTCAGCCAGCGACTGATTCACCGTCATCAACACCAGACTACTAAGGGGCTATCAACTAAGACGATGCACGGGGGCCAGTCGATCTTATTTTGGTCAAGCGGTGGTAGTCGCCAGGCACTAAGCCTGAGGGGTAGTGATCGACCAGGCTTCGCACGAATAAATACGGATCAGAAGAGCGTGTAGAGATTGATTGGCAGCCGCTCAGCAAAGCACTCATGGTATCAACCCCATAGAAGACCAAAATGATTACCAGGAGGCGATGTATATTTTCCCAGTAGTAGTCGGGCCTGGCTGGATAGGCATACTGACCGAAAGCCAGCCGGCCCCGTCTGTTTGCCGACAAGCGTAGTTTATGGCAGCAGGAACAGCAGTCTACCCGGTGCTCTATTTGCTTGCGCTGATGGGAAGACGCCAGTAATTCGAACAATAAGTAGCTCAACGGACTTAACTTGACATCAGCTCATTCATTTGGACTTCTTGCCTTCATTTCTCTGACTTGGCGGTCAGCGCTCCACAACCGCCCATGCAGTTTTTCATTCCCCTGGCAACCAGCCCCCAGCAGGCCGAACGCATTCATTATCGAATCGTTAGTCGTCTTACCGCGCTGGGCTACGCCCTGACCGATCACCGAATTGCCCGAGTTATCTATCGACGTGACGGCCGAATTATCAGCGATGCCGTTGGTTCTCGCTGCGATAACGGCGAGATTGTGCTGGCCATCTTCAAGTATGATGTGGGCTACGCTATCTGTACGTATAGTCATGGGGCAGTGGGGGGATCGCCCGTGACCGTTGGTTACGGGTTAGTTGAATCGGCCAACGTTTTTGACGAGTTGGATAGCAACGCCCAAGGCCCCCAATGAGGATTCACTAGTTAATTGATCATCAAGGCACAAAACGCCGTCTGATAGCGCTTCAATTAACACCCGTTTTATGATGCCGTATGCTTTGCTTCTTCATCTTCTTTCTGCGAAGAGAGGTGTCATTCGGGTCAAGTGAAACAACTGATAGTGTAGACCAGCAGAATCGATCTGGTTAGATACAGGGGCTTCGCGTTGACGGCTACTCGGAGTCGGTGCTTGACGCATCATTGCGCCACAGCCGGCGCTCAATGGGAAATGGTTCTTGCTTGACGATTTCGATCTTCTTGAAACCAGCGTGGGCTGGATGAAGCAAATAATTATAAGACATTGGTACCACCACCGAGGGCACTGCCGCTGCCAGAGTCCTAGGACTAATCAACCAATCGCGAAGTATCCATTGGGTGCGCTCATAGCTCTGCTCATCCCAGTATGCTGGGAGTGTTTCGACAGGGTAGGCGGTCACCTCATCGGGTATGAGCAAGGTAAATAACTGCAACCTGGGCAGCTGCTCATACTTCACCTGAGGCTGGTGGACCAACGATTCGACTAAGGCTAAGGCCGGTGAGGAGGTGGTGTACAGCAAAGCAAATCCTTTGGGATTCCAGCGACCACCAAACAGGCGAGCTCCTTCGGTCGCCAGCGGTTGGTTACTATACGTCGCTTTTACGGTTCGGTAAACAGTGAGCATTCCAGTTAAGTGGCTAGTTCAGCCAACAATGCCATGCTCAATTCGTCCTAGTACGTCATCAACTAAGCCAAAGCCCGTGGTTGTATCTAGTAGTTGTAAAGGGGACTGAGCGTTTAATTCTCGAATCGGAGCGTGCAGCCAGTCGGCGAGCGTTTGAGCATCCTCATCAAAGACCGCTAAGCCGTGCTGTAGTAGGTTAGTCAATAATAGTAATCGCTCAGAGGCGTCACGCGATAGCCGGTCTTGGGGTTTGATTCGATGCAGGTTACGATCAGACATGTTCAGGATACGGGCCATTTCCAAGTCGGTCAAACCGGCCAAAGCGGCAACTTTGTCTGCTTCGTCTCGAAGCACCCCCTGGCGCGACTTATCGATCACGGTGTAGGGCGCATAGACGGCTGTGTGAGCGGGAAGTGTTACGTAAGCCATAAGTAATGACTGAAATATGTCCGTATTGTAACTGCAATATGGCGTACAAGGTTCAGGTTGGCAAGACTGACTGACAAAATATGCCGTCCCCCACCTTGAAAGCATCAGCCCTGTCCATTGACTGATTGATTCTTACTAATGAAGTAGAATAATAGGGTACAGCGTCTCCGATTGAACCGTTGTTCGTATCAATGCAACGAACTGACCTCTGCTTGCATCTCTTCCCAACTAATCTATACTAATACTCACTCTTGAGATTATTTCATGAGCCAATCTAGTTGTCTATTATTCGGCTATGCCCGCGTGTCAACTCAAGATCAAAACCTTGATCTCCAACTGGACGACCTGACAAAGGCTGGCTGTCAGCGAGTGTTTCAGGAAAAAGTGTCTTCAGCCAAAGCACGACCGCAACTCCAGAAAATGCTGGACATTCTACGGGAAGGAGATACGGTCATCGTCTGGAAATTAGACCGACTGGGCAGATCGTTGAAAGAGTGTAAGCTTCCCGTAAAAGTATACCAGTGAAAAGTAGAGGATTCTATTTAACTTTTCACAAAGGGAAGAATAATGAAAGCGAACCGATTCAGTGAAGCACAGATCGTAGCGATCATCCAGCAACAACAAACCGGTGCAACCGTCGCCCAGATCATCCGTGAACACGGCATTAGTGAGGCTACCTTCTACAACTGGAAACAGAAGTACGGGGGAATGCAGGTTGCCGAAATCAAACGGCTGAAGGATCTGGAGGACGAGAACCGGCGGCTGAAGAAAATGTACGCGGAGTTAAGTTTGGAACATGAAGTAGTGAAGGAGGCCCTGCGAAAAAAGTGACGGTCCGCCGCTCATATCTTTGTTTTGAGTCGAGGTTGTGATAAAAAGTGCAATTTTTGAGTAAGACCTGACAGGGGTTACCAGTACCTCGGGTCCGCGGCTGA
>NZ_PVTE01000037.1 GCF_003002825.1 Spirosoma oryzae
GATGACAGCGTCAAGGGTCATAGTGAAGATAGATACAGAATGTCCAAGAACGGAAACTTACGATCAAAGCCCGACTTGTGGGTAAACCTCACCCCCCTGAAGGGGGAGCGCTCCGCAAATAGATTTCTCCCCCTTCAGGGGGCGGGACGGTCGGCCGCTGCCGGGTAAACGGGCCCGCACTTAACAGCCTCTGAAGGGGATAACTGCAGACTGTACCGGACAAGCCAGCTGTCCGCTCTACGCACCAGTTGTCCGCGATTGGACAACGAATCGTGTATACTATTCAAAAAGATACTTGATAATCAGGTCGATAGTTTGATGGCACAGCGATTGACCGTGGCTATACAGCCGTATCCGTAAACGCACTGACGAGCCGGGTGTGCTGGGCGGTGGTGAACGCACCGGAAAAGACCTGGATGCCCATGACGTTGGCCGAGAAAACAACGTCGGCGGTCGAGAGGACATCCGGTATAAAGAAGCCCTGCTGCTGATCGGGAAATAGCCGCAACAACTGCTTGCGGGCCGTCCCGTCAATACAGCCGGTTTTCAGGTCGGGGGTGTATAAGACGTTGTCAGTCAGCCAGAAGAGATTGGCCGCCTGACACTCGGCCAGGTGGCCGTCCGTGTTCAGCAGGAGTACATCGTCGAGCTGTTGCTGCACCTTATAGATACCGGCCAACACATAAGGTAACGAATTCAGAGTTTTATGCGCCGAAACAGGAGAGTTATGCAAACGAAATGTATCGTAAACACGTATTTTTGGTTTTTGGGTAATCGCGAACGGATGACCCGCGCGGGCCGTAAGCAGGTAGTTTGTCTGGCTGGTAGCGGGCGTATACAAACCACCCGGTTGTCGCCAGACCTGAATCTTGATGCGAGCGGTAGTATCTGTCAATCCATTGCGTCCCAGCAGGCCGAGCAACTGATTGTGCAGTCCGTCGGCAGTGAGGTTAGCCGGCCAGTCGAGGTGCAGTGCCGTCATGCCGGCCTGCAAACGGGCTACATGGTCGGGCCAGAACCAGACTCGGCCGCGCTCGTAGCGAATGGTCTCGAACAGACCGTCGCCGTATTGAAACGCCCGATCGGCGGGCGGCAGCGACAGGGTATCGTCGGCCAGAATAGTCGAATTATAAACCAGGCTCATGGGATTTTACGCCGTTCATCCAAAACTGACGACTGGCTCAAAGGTAAGTTCGTAACATTGATCGCTCAAAGAATACTAACTATGCACGTTTCTACGTCGACAATTGGTTTGCTAACGGGTCTGGCGCTGACAGCGCTGTCGCCCGTATCAGCGCAGACAACCCCAGGCGTGGCTACGCCGGGTGTAGCCACGTCGGAGTCGGCCGTAAAAACGTCGGGACGCCTGAACCTGCAACAATGCATAGACATCGCCCGGCAGAACAACATCCAGCTTCGGCAAGGGCAGCTCACCGTTGCCAATGCCGATTTGCAACTGCGTCAGTCGCGCCTGAACAAGCTACCGACGGCGGTGTTTCAGGGAAACCAGTCGATTAATGGCGGACGCAGTATCAACCCGCAGTCCAACGAATTCGTCCAGCAGACAATTAACTCCAGCAGTTTTCAGCTGAATACGTCGGTCACGATTTACAATGGTGGCGTGTTGCAGGCGTCCATTCAGCGCGATAACCTGGCGCTTCAGGCCAGCGAGCAGGAACTCCAGGCGACGCAGAACAACGTAGCGCTGACGGTAGCGCAGAATTACCTGAATGTGCTGACGGGTACCGAACAACTGGCCGTGGCCCAGCGGCAGGCCGACGTAACCCGCGCCCAACTCGACCGGACACAACGGCTGGTTACTGCCGGTTCGGCACCGGAAGCCAACCTGTTTGAATTACGAGCTACGCTGGCCAGTAACGATGTCGACATCATCAACGCGCAGAATACGCTCGACCTGGCACGGGTCGCGTTGTTGCAGGCAATGAACGTACCCATCGATCAGGCGTTCGAGGTCGAGCCGATCAACGTTCCCGACCCCGGTCTTGACCCGTACACGGCTTCGGTCCAGCAACTGTACGATGTTGCCGCCACAAATCTGCCGGAAGTAAAAGGGGCCGACCTGCGGGTGAAAAGCGCCAATGTGGGCGTGCAGGTAGCCAAAGGCGGTTTGTACCCGACTCTGTCGCTGAACGGTAACCTGAGCACAATCTACTCCAGTGCGGCCAGTACACTCATAGCTACCGGATCTTCGACGCAGACCACGGTAGGTTTCACTACAGACCCGGTTACGGGTACCAGCATTCCTATCTACACAACCACGCCTGACTACAGCCGGGCTGGTATTAATTACGGCACGCAATTGCGTAACAACTTCAGCCAGTCGGCGTCGTTGTTCCTGCGGGTACCGATCTTTCAGGGTAACCTGTCGCGCAACCGGATTACGACGGCTAAAATTCAGCAACAGACGGCTGAGTTGACCGCGCAAAACACGCGGCTGCAATTGCGGCAGCAAATCGAAACGGCGTATACGAATATGAAAGCGGGCGCTAACCGCTTCCGGGCCACGCAGGCGCAGGTGGCTTCGCTGGAACGGGCATTTCAGGTTGCCGAAAGCCGCCTGAATGCTGGCGCTATCAACGCCACCGACTACAGTATTGCCAAAACAAACCTCGACCGGGCGCGGGCCAGTCTGGTACAGGCTAAATACGATTACGTGTTCCGCACCAAAATTCTTGACTATTACCAGAATAAACCGTTGACCTTCTAACGGTTTATGGTATTCAGTTTACGGTTTTCAGTGAGGCTACGCGCCAGCTAAACACCGTAAACTGAATATTGTAAACTGAAAACTTTACCCCCTCTATGAAGAAAAGTAACCGAATCTGGTGGCTGCTTGGCCTGGCAATTGTGCTGTTGGCGGGTGGTCTGATGGCTGCCAAACAGATGGGCGTCATTGGCAAACAAAAGGCTACCGAAGTTGATTTTGCAACGGTTAAAACGGTTGATATCACCGAACGCGTCAGTGCGTCGGGGCGGGTTCAGCCACAGGTCGAAGTAAAGATCAGCCCCGACGTGTCGGGTGAGATTATCGGATTGTATGTCAACGAGGGGGACCCCGTCAAGGCGGGGCAGTTGCTATGCCGTATTCGGCCCGACAACTATGAGTCGGTAATGGCACGGTCGAAAGCCACCGTCAACCAGAATCGGGCGCAGCTGGAGCAATCGAAAGCATCGGTGGCTCAGTCGAGTGCGCGGCTGTTACGGGCTAAAGCCGACTACGACCGGAACCGTAAGCTGCTGGCCGACAAGGTTATTTCAACGGCTGATTTTGAAACCAGCGAAGCAAACTACAACGTAGCGAAGCAGGAACTGGAAGCGGCCAATGCCAGCGTTCGGGCGGCTCAGTTCAGCATCCAGAGTGCCGAAGCCAACATGCGCGACGCCAGCGAAAACCTGCGTAAAACCACGATTTACGCACCCGTGACCGGGACCGTATCCAAGCTGAACGTCGAACTGGGTGAGCGTGTGGTCGGTACGTCGCAGATGGCTGGTACGGAGATCATGCGCATCGCCAACCTGCAAAACATGGAAGTGCGCGTCAATGTCAACGAGAACGACATCGTGCGGGTGGGCATGGGCGACACGACCGATATCGAAGTAGACTCTTACACAACGGCCGGTCGTAAATTCAAAGGGATCGTTTACGAAATCGCCAATACGGCAAACGGGCTGGCGTCGGGTTCGTCGGCCGCGTCGACTTTGTCAGCCGATGCGGTGACGGAGTTCGAGGTGAAAATCAAGATTCTGAACAACTCCTACACTGACTTGCTGGCGCAGAAAGACAAACGCGGGTATCCCTTCAAACCCGGTATGACGGCTTCCGTCGAGATTATCACCGACCGGCGGCCGGGGGTGCTGGCTGTACCGATTGCTGCCGTCACGACGCGGGCCGACAGCGCTGCCGTGAGCGACGACCGCGACGAGAAAGCGGATGAGACCGTGCGGGAGAAGAAAGAAAAGCCTAAAGAGATCGTGTTTGTCAACGTGGGCGGTAAGGCCCAGCAGCGCGAAGTGAAGACGGGGATCAGCGACTACGAGAACATCCAGATTTTATCGGGTCTGAAGCCGGGCGAACAGATTATTTCGGGACCGTTTATTGCCGTGTCGAAGAAGCTGAAAAATGGCGAACTCGTCGCCAAGCGTGATCCGAAGAAACTAAAGAAGGAAGCGACGACGGAAGAATAAACGCAATCGCTGCTGTACATACACCATAAGACGCCCGGTAAACCACCGGGCGTTTTTGCTTTTCCGGTAAACCAACTGTGCCGATGAAACGCCTGCTTACCACGCTGATACTTGGCAGTTTGCTCTGCCTGCCAACCCTGCTGCCTGCACAATACCAACCCAACTGGGCGTCGATCGACAGTCGGCCCGTACCAGCCTGGTTTGAGAATGCCAAGTTCGGCATCTTCATTCACTGGGGACTGTTTTCGGTTCCGGCCTTCGGCCCGACGGCCCGCGACGGCGTCGGCGTATACGATCGGTATGCGGAGTGGTACTGGCAGAAGTCGACCGACCCGAAATCGAAGACGTACCCTATTTTCAACGCCTTTCAGGACCGTGTCTATGGAAAAGATTTCAAGTACCAGGATTTTGTCAAAGGGTTTACCTGTGAGCTGTTCAAGCCCGACGAATGGGCCGATATGTTTAAACAGTCGGGGGCGAAGTATGTCGTGCTGACCAGTAAGCACCACGAAGGCTTTACGTTATGGCCGTCGGCGCAGGCCTGGAACTGGAACGCGGCCGACGTGGGACCGCACCGCGATCTGGCGGGCGATTTAATGAAGGCCGTGCGGGCCAAAGACCTGCGGATGGGCTACTACTACTCGCTCTACGAGTGGTTCAACCCGCTCTATAAGAAAGACGTCAACGCCTATGTCGATCAGCACATGATGCCGCAGCTGAAAGACCTGGTAACGCGCTACAAACCCGATATTGTCTGGACTGACGGCGAGTGGGATCACCCGAGCGAAACCTGGAAAAGTACGGAGTTTCTGGCGTGGCTGTACAATGAATCGCCCGTGAAAAACGACGTGGTGGTGAACGATCGCTGGGGGAAGGAAACCCGCTCGAAGCACGGCGGTATCTACACGACCGAATACGATCTGGTTCACGACGCCAACTCGACCGGGATGACGTTTAATCACCCCTGGGAAGAGTGCCGGGGAATCGGTTCGTCGTTTGGGTACAACCGCACCGAAAATCTGGAAGACTACTCGACCAGCGATCAACTGATCGGTATGCTGATCGACAAGGTGGCGCGGGGCGGTAACCTGCTGCTGAATGTTGGGCCTACCGCCGACGGCCGTATTCCTGTCATTATGCAGCAGCGGCTGCACGACATCGGCGATTGGCTGGCTGTCAATGGGGAAGCGATCTACGATACGCGCAAGTGGGAGGGGGCACCGGCGGTTACCAAAGACACGAAGGTCTACTTCACTCGCAAAGGCAGCGATCTCTATGTACTCTGCACCGAATGGCCGACCCAACCCATCACGGTGACGGGTATCAGTAAGGCGGGCCGTACGTCGATGCTGGGGTACAAAGGGACTGTCGGTACCACCACCACAGGGAAGACTGTACGCATCACTATGCCCGCTGTTTCACCCAACGCTGTACCTTGCCAACACGCCTGGGTGATTAAGCTAGCTGGCGTGCTGTAAAAAGGCGCCATAGTTAATTGTGTACATAGGGTAGATATTGATATATTTATTGTGTTTACGACTGAAAGTTCCAAATAATGTATTTTTTGGGCGACTTAATTAAAATTTAACGAATGTTAGATTTTTCTAAATCCGTATGTCACTAAGTATCGTAGATAGTGGAGTTGTTAATTTTTTCTAAACTTCATCTGTCTACTTTCAATGAAAAAACGTCTAACGTTAGTAGCTGTACTGCTTGTATCGATTCAGCAACTGTGGGCACAGGCCTTCGTCGACCCAGAACTAAAAGCTGTAGCTGCCGCCAACCCGCTTGCCGAGGTTGTGGTGACCTTCGATGGTAATGGTGCCCCCACCGCCGGGCAGGTTTCGTTGTTGCAGCAGTTGGGTATTACCCGGGGTATCACCTTCCGGGCCGTACCGATTGCCGGGGTGCTGGCGACGGCTGCGCAGATCGATGCGCTAGCTGCTCAGCCGGGGGTAAAGTCGCTTTTCCTGAACAAGAAGCTTGATTATTACAACTTCGAAGACACGCACCTGACGGGGGTGAAACGGCTGCGTGCCGACAAGACCATAACGGCGCGGAACAAAGGTATTCCCGTGTCGGGGCGTGGTATCGGCGTGTTGATCAACGATAGTGGTATCGACGGCACGCACGATGACATCAAGCTGGGAACGCACCTGGTGCAGAATACGCTGGGGACGACCAACCTGCACTCGCTCAATGCGCTGTTGCCCGTGTCGTACATCGAGGGTGTTCCCAATACCGATACAAACTCCGGCCACGGTACCCACTGCGCTGGTACGATTGGTGCGAACGGGGCCAAGTCGAACGGGAAATACGAGGGGGTTGCGCCTGGTGCATCGCTGATCGGTTACGGGTCGGGTGGTGCGCTGCTGATTCTGGACGCAATCGGTGGTTTCGACTACGCGCTGACCCATCAGTATCAGTACAACATTCGGGTGGTGAGCAATTCGTTTGGTTCGAGCGGTGCGTACGTGCCGCTGCACCCGATCAACCTGATTACCAAGAAATTGTATGATCGGGGCGTTGTTATCGTCTTTGCCGCTGGTAACAGCGGTCCCGGTGCCGACACGCATAACCCATACGCGATTGCACCTTGGGTAATCTCGGTCGGTGCCGGCGACAGATATGGCCGTCTGGCCGATTTCTCGTCGCGGGGCGTTATGAACCAGAGCGGTAGCTTCCAGATCGATGGCGAAACCTGGACGTACAAAAACGAACCGACGATCGTAGGACCCGGTGTCGACGTAATTTCTACCCGTGTGATGAGCCCGCTGATGGCAACGGCTGCACAGCAGGATGCAGCGGTTATCGAACCGGCTTACCTGCCTTTCTATACGCACAAGAGCGGTACGTCGATGGCGACGCCACACGTAGCGGGTATTGTCGCGCTGATGCTGGAAGCCAACCCATCGCTGACACCCGACCAGGTACGACAGATCATACAGAAAACGGCCACCAACATGCCGGGCCGTGAGTCGTGGGAAGTAGGAGCGGGCTATGTCAACGCCTATGCCGCTGTCGATCAGATCTTCCGGGGAACGGCGTTCGGCCCAACGGTCAACAGCAGCCGCACCTTTGTCAGCAATGTCAACACGCAGGTCAATCGGCAGAGCTTCTCGATCAACTACAATCCGGCACTGACAACGGGCAATCAGATGACGTTTGCGGTTGCCGCCGGTACAAACAGTATCGAAGCAAAAATCAACGCAACCGGTTTGCTGGGTGAAACGGGCAACCCTGTCACACTGACACTGATCGACCCGGCGGGTGTACAATACCGGGCTGGTATTCCGGTTGCCTTTGCCATAACGCCGGATCGTAGCGTGGCCGTCGCTTCCCCGGCAGCGGGTACCTGGACATTGCGTATCGATGGCCTACGGGGCGCAGGGCTTCCTGAGACCATAGCCGGCAACATCACGTTGCTGACCGCCAGCGGTACGAGTGGAATGAGCGATATCGCCGGCCATCCCGCCGAAGCATCGATAAAGGCGGCCGTCGCTAACCGATTGGTCGATGGTATAGCGGGCAATTTCCGGCCGAACGAATCACTGAAGCGGTACCATCTGGCGGAGTACCTACTGATGGGACAGGGTGTGCGTCAGTTCATGCCAACCAGTGGTAGTCCAACGTTTACTGATCTGTCGGCTGATCAATGGCTTGTGGCTGAGTCAGTTATCGCTAAAGGCGCTGCGTTGCGCGACAACAAGCACGCGTTCAGTGGTGTACTGCTGCCGAAAAGCACAAACACGTTCGCGCCCTGGGATGTAGTGAACCGGGCATCGCTGGCGTATTCGGTCGTACAAAGCCTGGGCCTGCAGGAGGCTGCTCTTGCCCGCGCTGGTAAGCCGGTAACCGTTACGATGGATGGTAAAACATATACTATCGAAGACGCTGCCAACATCCCGGCTGGTCTGGAAGGCTACATCGGTATCGCGCTTGACCTGGGGCTGATCAATGCATACTACAACGTAACGCAGGGGCCGTACGATATACAACCCGTATTACACGCAACGTTCAAGCCTGCACAGGTTGTTTCCCGCGCCGATTTCGCCGTCGTTGTTACCCGTACGTTCCCCCGTTGGGAAGCGCTGACGCAACCGTCGGCGGGTCGGGTTGCCGCTGAGGAATTTGTTCGTACCACCACGGCTTACCCGAACCCATTCTCGGGTAGCACGACCATCCAGTACAGTCTGCCCAACGAAGAGCACGTAAAAGTTGAGGTGCTGAACGTTATGGGCCACAGCCTGAAAACGCTGGTAAACGAGCAGAAACCGGCCGGCCGTCATGAAGTGCAGTTTGACGGAAGCCAACTGCTGCCCGGTAGCTACCTCGTGAATGTGAAAACGGCAACCGGTATGGCTACACAACGCCTGATCGTCAAATAAGTAGTGACTATCCAAAAAGCGAACGGCCCGGTTATATAGACCGGGCCTTTTTTGATACAGATCGCCGTCCCTTACTCAACTGTTACGATAACACGCTGATAGCGGGTCAGGGCCGGACTGCCTGTATCGGTTGCGTCGAGAATCAGGTGAATTGTTTGGCCTTGTTTCGCATCCGCCGGAATGGCGAACGACACCCTGGCCTGGTCGGGCTGAGCAAGTGTAACCGCACCGGGGTACGTACCTGCTTCGGCGTACTGCCACCAATGATACCGAACGGTGTTGCCATCGGGATCGGTCGCGGAACCGGTCAGCGCAACGGTTTGACCGGCTCTGGCGCGTCGATCGCGCGGCTGATCCAGTGTTACGACGGGCGGGTGGTTGGCTGCTTTATAGGGTTTGACGCACCAGTCGGCGCGGGCCGCAAAGTCGTTTTGTAGCGCGGGAATCCAGCGCGTCTGCGGGTAAGCCGCGTCCTGCTTTTTGGTAAATGGGTTGTAATCGGTAACCGTTTTGCCGTCTTCCCAGCGATATGGATTCGTCGGCGACTGAACCATACGGCCACCCCAGCCACCGTAGGCGATGTTTTCTTTGCTCCGTAGCCCCACGTCGATCAGGTAGAAGAACGCCGGCGAGTCGCCTTCGGAAATGAAGTCATACCGTTGCCGATCGTATTTTTTAGCTTCGGCCATGTCGCCATGCGTGTGTTCGGGGTCACCGGGGAGTTGTTTGCCATCGCCCCAGAGGTAATAACCGTCGAGCAATGCCCCGTGCGAGCGACTATTCTTGTCGAACCACGGACCGCTTAAGTAGGGCTGCAACTCTGTCGGTACGACGCGCGGCCACAGGTAGGCAAAGCTCCAGAACTGATCGGAATTGTACAGCACCCGAATCTGGGGCCAGTTTGGTGCCACGTATTGCTGATACGTCGCGTCCTGATCGAGCACGGCGTAGATGATCGCCTTGTCCGACACTTTTTTGCGGATAGCGGGCCATTGCGCCGTGTTTTTATACTGCTCTTCGATCGATTTCAGGGCACGGGCCACGGTGTTGGTACCGCCCCAGATTTGCAGGTAAACGGGACTGGGATCGTTGTCGAGTAGTATTGATTTGATTGAGTTCGACCCGTCGGTATCTTTGCTCATCTCACCCTCGAAATCGATGTTGCCAACTCGCACCAGGCTGCGCAGATAGGCCGGCGTGGGGTAGCCTGTGGCATGTTTGCGGAGGGTAGGGTATACCTGTGCGTATCGGTCGATGTACGATTCCATCCAGGTGGTGCCGGGCCAGCGCAGTTCGGTTCGTTCGCCGTAGCGTTGCGCCGTACTCGCCATCGTCGAGGTGAATCTGGTACCTTTTCCATCACCTTTGTAATGCCACTGCGAACTGCTGTAGACCAGCCCCACCAGGTTGAATTCATTGCTGTACAGCAGCAGTCGGACGAAGGTGTCGACGTCGTCGACTTCGCCATCGGTCGTTACGATCGTACGTGCCTTGGGCACTTTCGGGGTGGTCTGCGCAACGGCCGAAACGGATAATAGCAGTGCGAGTAGAAGATGTTTTGCCACAGTAAGCGAAGTTGTTCTTGACAGGATCACGGGATGTGTAAATACGCTGAAAATCCTGTTCATCCGCCCGGCGGCCACCGTGGCGCGGCCCGGCTGTAATTCTGTCCTATAAATGTAACATCATCGCAACGCCCGGCGGTGTGCTTTAAGGCTGTATTTCGTGCGCTGCCTGTTTTTTGCTTCTTTTACCCTATGAAAGTAAGTCAACCGACGCGACTGACCATGGTGGGCGGGGGCAGCTGGGCAACAGCACTCGTCAAAATCCTGTCAGAGAACAACGTTACAATTAAATGGTGGATGCGCAGTCAGGTCGACGCCGACCATATCAAAAAGTATAATCATAACCGGAGTTACCTGAGCGACGTACAGATTAACCCCCGTCGGGTGAAGGTCTGTACCCGAATTCGCGATGCCTTCCGCGACAGTGAGGTGATTATTCTGGCCGTACCGGCTGCCTTTGTCGGTGAAGCACTGCGGGGTATTCAGCCGCAGCATTTCGCGGGTAAAACCGTCGTGTCAGCCATCAAAGGAATGATTCCGGCCACCAACCAGCTCGTTACCGACTGGGTGAGCGATCAGTATGACGTACCGGCCGCACAGATTGCCGTTATCGCCGGGCCCTGCCATGCCGAAGAGGTAGCCCTCGAAAAGCAGTCGTACCTGACGATTGCCTCCCAGGATGTTGCCTGCGCCACTGCCGTCGCCGATCTGCTGCGCTGCCGGTTCGTGCAGACAACCCCTGTCGATGACATTTACGGAATCGAATACAGTGCGGTGATGAAAAACATCATTGCCCTGGCCTGCGGCATCACCCACGGACTTGGCTATGGCGACAACTTTCAGGCGGTACTCGTATCGAACGCCATGCAGGAGATTCGCCGGTTTGTCGATGCCCTGCACGCCAAGCACCGCGATCTGAGCGGGTCGGCTTACCTCGGCGACCTGCTCGTAACGGCCTATTCCCCCTTCAGCCGGAACCGCACCTTTGGTAACCTGATTGGTCGGGGGTACACCATTCAATCCGCGCAGGCCGAAATGAACATGATTGCCGAGGGCTACTATGCCGTTAAAAGCATTCACGCCATCAACGAGCAGTGTGCCGTGCCGATGCCCATCGTCGACGCGGTCTACAATATCCTCTACGAAAAAGCGACACCCACCAGTGAGATGAATGCGCTCAAGCGGCTGTTGTTGTAGTGGTATTCAGTTTACGGTTTTCAGTATACGGTTTACGGCGGGTGACACCAGCATCGGCAGTTTATTTGTGAATGAGCTACGAGTTGTCCAGCTAGCTTTAACGGACCTTTAAAACGTAATCGTAAACTGAATACCGAAAACCGTAAACCAACTTAATGGACAACATAAAAGATCTCTTTACTGTGTTTCCCCGGCCGGGACGGGTGGCGTGGATTGGTATTCGGCCCGAACGACGCAGCCCGATGACGGTGGTCGATGCCGTGGAGGTGTCGCCGAAGAAGGGACTGGTCGGCGACCATTACAGCGGACAAAGCGGTAACCGGCACGTAACGCTGATTCAGGCCGAGCACCTGCCTGTAGTGGCCGCGCTGACCGGGCGTGAGACCCTCGATCCGGGCGTGCTGCGCCGGAATATCGTCGTGTCGGGGCTAAACCTGCTGGCGCTGAAAGATCAGCAACTTCAGATTGGCGACGTGCTGCTCCAGATAACGGGACAATGTCATCCCTGCTCGAAAATGGAAACGGCGCTGGGACCGGGGGGCTACAATGCCATGCGCGGCCATGGCGGTATGACGGCTAAAGTACTTGTCGGCGGCACAATCCGGCAGGATGATGCCGTTACGGTTGTTGCTGCGGGGGCCACTGCTTCTAGGGACGTTGACCCGACTGCTGCCGAGCCGGTGGCTGACTCGACTGCTCCGGATCGGCCACGATCCCGTTCGACCGACGCGGGTTGAGATAATACTGATTCCGCATCTGCTGAATGGCGTTGATCAGATCGTAGTCAGCGGCTTTCAGCAGAAAGTCGTCGTCAAAATCGCAGTAATCGTAGAAACGATCGACTTCATCCGGTTTCAGCGACGTGGCCTGCTCGACTAGCAGACGGAACCGTTCGAGCGCCAGCGCGTGCCGCCGGTCCTGCTGCATGATGTAATACGCTTTCCGGTCAGACTTGGGCCGTTTGCCGAATAGCTCGTACAGTAAGGTTACTCCGGCTCCGTCGGCCAGCCGGTCGAAGGCCTGCTCGCCCGTCACTTTGCGGGATGCAACCGGCTCGTCGAGGATTTCCCGAATCTCGCGCTTTACCTCTTCATACCGCTTCCCTGTAACCGTCACTTCGGCCAGGTCGACGACGCGGTAGGGCATGGGGGGCAGGGCGCGGGCAACGATCGTCGGGTTGTCGGAACCGTCGTAGCGAATCCCCACGCGGTTGTATAACTGGCTGTTGAGGATGATGGAGTCGCCGGGTAGCAGCGTCAGGAAAAAACGACCGGCGGCATTCGTCCGGGCCCGTTGCGTCGTTCGTTTGTTGATAACCGTCACTTTATCGACCGGCTTCTTCGAGACCTGGTCGACTACCGTCCCGATAATGTACTTACCCTGCGCCCGTGCCTGATTCAGACCGCAGCAGGCGGTCAGGCAAATGAGCAGGAAAGCGGTCGCGTAGCGCATAGGCAGTAAAACGGGCTGTGCCACCGCAAGAGGCAGTGGCACAGCGGTGTGACGTCGTAAAAATAACGGTTTAGGGACGGTAGTCGGTTCGGGTTGCCGTTAAAAATCGTTAATGGGCTATCCGCGCGGCCAGGCCGATCACTTCAGATTCCGGAGATAAGCGATACTTTTCGGCACCTGTATATCTTCGTGGTTGCTCTCATCTTCAATGAAATAATGCCGGATGCCGACCTTTTTGGCCGCCTTCAGGATGGCGGGCATGTCGAGTTGCCCATCGCCCAGCACGACGTCATTTTCAGGTGGTGTACCGCCAGTCAGGTCGCCTTTTACGCCCTTCTTCAGATCTTTCAGGTGCATCAGCTTCCAGCGGTTGCCGTATTTGGTTAGCAGCGCCACCGGATCGCCACCACCAAACTGGGTCCAGAGAATATCCATCTCGAACGACACATAGCGCGGGTCAGTCTGCTGGATGATATAGTCGAGCAGCGTACCGTTCTGGTAGGGCTGAAACTCATACCCGTGGTCGTGGTAGCAGAACATCAGGCCGTTGTCTTTGAGGATTTTGCCCACCCGGTTGAAATCAGCGACAGCCTTTTTGGCATTGTCGAGGGTAAAATTGCCCTTCTGATGCGGAATCCAGGCGACCATAACGTAAGTAGCGCCCAGAGCTTTTGCCATCGTTACCACGCTCATCGGGTCAGCGACGATCTGCTCGTAGCCAGCCCCGGTCGCCGGCATCTTGATTCCCCGCTGATCGAGCATTTTCCGGTACGCGTCGGCGGTCAGCCCCTGCGGTACGCCCCCTTCCATCTCGGTGAAGCCCAGCGCCTTGATCGTGTCGAGCGTTGCTGCTACGTCTTTGGGGAACATGTGCCGATACGTATAGGCTTCGACCCCTAGTGGGAAGGTGTACAGTCGCTGTGCCAGCACCGGTTTCAATGGCGTGACGAGTAGCAAAGCAAGGAGAAGTAATGGCAGAAATCGGGTTCTCATGGCAGGGCAGGCGGGGTTGTTGTCCGGCCTGTGCCGACAAAAGCAAGTCTGCTTCCCTGACTACTATGATGAGGAAATAACCTGATCTATTGGTGTCGTCGGAAAGCAGTAGCACTATCGTCGGCAACGGTTGACCCCACCCCAACCCCAACCCCTCCCCGTCAGGGAGGGGCTCCGCCTTTCGAAAATGGTAAGTCCCTCTCTGACAGGGAGGGGTTGGGGTGGGGTAACTGCAAATGCAACAATAAAAACGATTGCCTCCAGCATAGACCTAAATGGTTTCTAAAACCGTTTAGGTCTGTCGGTGGCTACCTTTGCTGGTACACCTTATTTCTCCATCGTTGCAAGTATGAAAATCTATCTGCTGGTTGCCAGCCTGCTTATTGCCAGTGTGCCGAGTTATGCGCAGTCGTTGCAGGAAAAGATCGAGCGAGTCATCAACGGAAAAAAAGCGACAGTGGGCGTAGGTATTTATGACTTCGGCAGCCGACAAACACTGACGATCAATGGCGACGAACACATGCCGATGCAGAGCGTGTACAAGTTTCACGTTGCCCTAGCAATACTGCACGAAGTAGACAAAGGGCGGTTCAAACTCACGCAGAAAATGCGCGTGAAAAAAAGTGATCTGACGCCCGGTCTGCATAGTCCGATGGGGGAGGACTATCCGAATGGAGTGGATCTGCCACTATCAGAACTGATCCGGTACATGGTGGCCGAGAGCGACGGCAGTGCCTGCGACTATCTGTTCCGGCTGTTGGGTGGGCCAAAGCAGGTCGACACATTTATCCATGGACTCGGCATTCGGGACGTCGCCATCCGGGAGACGGAAGCGGTGATGCAGGCGCGGGGTAACTGGGACATTCAATATGCCAACTGGACAACGCCGAAGGCAATGCTTAGCCTGCTGACGCGCTTCTACCAGCGTAATGTGCTCTCGCCCAGTAGTCACGACTTTCTCTGGAAGACCATGGTTAGCACGACGACGGGCGAGAACCGGCTTAAGAAATTACTGCCGGCCGGTACTGTGGTAGCGCACAAAACCGGTACGTCGGCAACAAGGGAAGACGGGCTGATGGGTGCTGTCAACGATGCCGGTTTTATCATACTGCCAACCGGTAAATGTATAGCCATCAGTGTATTCGTTACCAACTCAACTGAAGGTATAGCCACCAATGAGCAGATCATCGCCGACATCGCCAGACTGGCGTACGACCATTTCGCCAGATCGAATTAATCGGTGGTTCGCGAAACTCAGTCCAGCGAGCTAACAAGTGGAGTGTCTTCACGCGTACTGTTAATCTCGGTTAATTTGACCGGATTTGGGACAACTTCAGTCAGCGATAGTACGGTTTTGAGGGGCAGCCAGACAAATTTTTCGTCCAACTGAATATAGTAGGTTCTGCCCGCTTCAAGTGATAACGTGAGACTGGATGAAGCGCTAAGCGTAGGAAAGGCCAGCTTCGTCGTGAAGGTATGCATACCAGGTACAAATCGGACCTGACGGTGACTGTGCTGACTTAGCTTACCGACAGGCTTCCCCTGATCGTATAGCCAGTACTTGATGGGTATCCAGGTTCGGGGTGCACTCTGGTAAAAATAGACCGTCGCAAACTGAGCGTCGGGCTGACCTGCGCCGGATGGTACCGACTGCGCGAACCCACCGAGACTACCCAATAAGGCTATTCCCAGCGTAAAAGCTTTAGTGATTGTTTTCATGCTGCGTCGAGTTTTATGAAGTCGTGTAACCAAGTATCAAGGTACTCATTTTTAGTAAGTTCCAAGCGAAGGTCTGCCGAAAAATCATGTGCTTTCGCTGGATTGACAGCATAAAAAATCCTCGTCGCTTGTCGCCACGAGGATTGTGCATTTTCGTGAAAAAAAAGGGTCAAGATGGCCTTAGTGCGGTCAGGGTTACGAAACGCTGACACCTTCCTGTAATCGGGACAGGTTCATCTCGGTGAAGTCGCGGATGACGTCGTTGACAAACGGGCGCAACTCGTCGGGCGATTGCGTGGTTGCGACGCCGACGACGTACGCGCCGGACGCTTTTGCTGCCTGAATACCCGTCATCGAATCCTCAAAAATGACGCTTTCTTCCGGGCTGACGCCCAGCATCGACATGGCTTTCTGGTATACCTCCGGGTCGGGTTTGGGATGTGTGATCGAACGCTCGTGAAGCAGTACGTCGAAATACGGACGCAGGTCCAGTTCGTCGAGTACGAAATCGAGATTAGCCAGCGGTGCCGACGTGCCCACTGCCGTTTTGATACCCGCTTCCTTGAGGGCTTTCAAAAAGGCCGGAATACCGGGAACGGGTGTAATGACGGACTTGTACAGATCGCGAAACAGCGCTTCTTTCTCGTCGCCCAGTTGCTGAATTTCAGCCTCCGTCAGCGGCTTGTCGGCAAACAGGTGCCGGACGATCTGCGAGTTATGCTTACCCGATACATGCTGAAGAAAATCCGCATCGGTGAGCGGCTTGCCGTGTTGCTCGAAATAACGGTGCCAGGCGGTGTGGTGGGTCGGATTGGTGTCGACAATAACGCCATCCATGTCAAAAATAACGGCTTTCATAGCGGTTTACGGTTTAATAGTTTTCAGTTTACGGTTTATGATCGTCCGACGCACTGTAGTTATACCGTAGTGGACTACCGTAAACTGTATACCGAAAACCGTGAACTAATATAGATTCACCTTGCGGGCGACCAGCGAGGAGACAAGCATCATCAGGCCAACGAAGCCCAAGCCGTAATAGAGCCCGGCGGCTTCGGCGATGAAGCCGATAAGGGGTGGTCCCGCCAGAAAGCCGACGAAGCTAAACGACGCGAAGGTAGCCAGACCGGCTGCGGGGGGAATCCCCGGAATGCGCAGGGCGGCCGCGTACAGAATCGGGGCACCCAGCGAACAGCCGACCCCCAGCAGGGCAAAACCGATCAGCGCCGTGGCCGGGTAAGGAACCAGAATGGCCAGCGCCAGTCCGGCTGCGCCGACCAGACCGCCGATTTGTAGCCAGCGACGCGCGCCGATGCGGGGCGTGATGGCATCGCCGACGAAGCGTAGTCCCGTCATCGTCAGGGAAAAACAACCGAAACCTAATGCGGCTACCTGACTGCTGGCGTCCAGTGTTTCGCGCAGGTAAACGGCGCTCCAGTCGAGGGCGACACCTTCGCCCATCGACACGGCTACACCAATCAGAATCATCAGCCACAGGTCGAGCGTTGGTTTGACGAAGGAGGAACCTGCTTTCTCGCCGGTTTCGGTGCGGCTACTCGACGGAATCTGTGCCAGTTTGGGTTGGAGGACCAGCGTCAGCACTAGGATCAGCGCCGACATAACGAAGACATGCAGCGACGGCGATATGTGCTGGGCAATGACGACCCCGGCAATGGCCGACCCCAGCAGACCACCAAGGCTCCACATGCCATGACAGGCCGACATAATCACGATATTCTGCTGGCGTTCGAGGTTCGTGGCCGCCGTGTTCATAGCGACGTTGATAAGCGAAGCGTTCAGGCCCATCAGAAACAGGCCCAGACTCAGCACGTAGGCGTTGGGCGCATTGATCGGGATGCAGACGGCCAGTGCCAGCCCCACCGCCGACCACAGGCAGGCGCGGGCTTCCCCCAGTCGGGCAATGATGCGCCCCGTCAGCGGATTCATGAGCAGCAGGCCGACCGGCATGGCGAACAGCACCAGCCCCAACTGGGCGTCAGACAGGCCGAGCTTGGCTTTTACGTGCGGAATGTGGGCAATCCAACTGCCGAAAAGCAGGCTGTCGGAAGCGAAGACCAGCCCCACCGCCAGGGCCAGCGGAGACGAGAAAAACGTCAGTACGTTTTTGATGAACGGGTTGCGGTGCGCGTTCAGGGAAATGGTCGTGTTCATAGGTACAAAAATAGCCGGTCGTACCCGGCTGTTTTTGTCATGTGTTGGCTGTAATTGATGCTGTATTGATGCTTCGGTTGCCGAAGGCTACTTGTTCATGGTTAATGCGCTATCATTTTTCAGGTAGCCTTTCATCGCCTTCCGCAGCTTTTCAACTTTTGGCAGTGAGACGCCTTGAATGTAAGGCTGGTCGGGATTCTGAGCAAAGTAGTTCTGGTGGTACTGCTCAGCGGGCCAGAAAACGGTGAACGGCGTCACCTCCGTTACGACCTTACCGGTATAGTGATGCGAATCGTTGACGCGTTTGATTGCTGCTTCGATGGCTTTTTTCTCGTCCGGCGTCCGGTAGAAGGCAATCGAGCGGTAATCGCGGCCACGGTCAGGACCCTGCCGGTTTAAGGTCGTGGGGTCATGACCGGCGAAAAAAGCGTCGAGCAGTTTGTCATACGAAATGACTTTGGGATCGTAGTAAACCTGTACCGTTTCGGCATGGCCCGTCAGGTCGGTACTTACCTCTTCGTAGGTCGGGTTTTTGGTTTTGCCACCCGCGTAGCCCGAAATGACCTCCCGGACTCCTTTCAACTGATCCATGCCTTCGTCCAGTGCCCAGAAGCAGCCACCGGCAAAGTCGGCGACGGCTTCGCCCGGTTTCGGCGTGGGTAATTTGGCCGGTGCCCTTTCATTCGACTGAGCCTGTGCACAGCCCGTGAGTAGTAAAATACCTGCGACAAACGCCAGTAGGTTTTTCATATCGTTCAGTAGTACGTGTATAGTCTATAAACGATTATTTTCCCTTGCCGGTTTCCTTGCTGTCTGCGGTTTTCGCCCGTTGGGTTGCAGGTAAACGGGCGGGTGACGATGCGCCCCCCGTCAATTTAGTCCCTGGGGAAATAGATGCTGAACGTACTCCCCTGACCAGGTTGACTGCGCGCGATGATCGCACCACCGTGGTTGGCAACGACTTTGCTACAGATCGCCAGCCCGATACCCGTACCAGCATACTCGCTTCGGGTGTGAAGCCGCTGAAACACCTGGAAAATACGATCCAGATACTTCTCGTCGAACCCAATGCCATTGTCGCTGACGTCGATGCGGTAATAGGCATCGGCTACCCGTACCGATCTGGCCGAGTCAGGTAGGGCGTCGGCGGGTACAGTGACACAAGTAATCGTGACGACAGGCTGTACACCGGGCCGGTGGAATTTCAGGGCGTTGCTCAACAGGTTCTGGAACAACTGCCCCAGTTGGGAAGCATCGCCCGAGATCGTTGGTAGTGGCTCAATCCGAAAGGTGCTGTCGGCTTCGTCGGCCAGCAAACTCAGGTCGGCTATTGCGTCGTCGATGACCTGCCGGAGCGACACCAGCTGAATAGAGTCCGGCTGAATCGCGATGCGGGAGTAGCTGAGCAAATCCCGAATCAGTGTCGACATCCGGCTGGCAGCCAGCTGCATTCGGTCCAGGTAGGCGGTACCCGAGCCGAGTTGGTCGTTGTATTCGCTTTTAAGCAGATCGCCGAACTGCTGAATCTTGCGCAGGGGTTCCTGGAGATCGTGGCTGGCGATGTAGGCAAACTGACGGAGGTTTTCGTTCGATCGCTGCAGGTTCTGAACCAACACCTGTAACTGCGCCGTACGGTCCCGCACCTGTGCTTCCAGACTGGCTTCGACCTGCTTCTGTTCGTCAATATCTGTATTACTACCGATCCATTGCTGCACGTTTCCTTCTGCATCGCGGATGGGGTAGCCCCGGATCAGAAACCAGCGATACACACCATCGTGCCGACGAATCGGAGCCGTTAACTCGAACGGCTCACCCTGTTGCCAGGCTTTTGTCACAAACGCGACGACGCGGTCGACGTGGTCCGGGTGGTAAACGTACTGCCAGCCCCAGCCTTTTTTGTGTCGTGAATCAGTACCGGCATAGTCGTACCAGCGTTGGTTGTACCAGGCTACGCTGCCGTCGGCATTAGCGATCCAGGCCAGGTGATCGATGGAGTTCGCCAGCGTACGAAAACGGGTTTCGCTGGTTCGCAGGGCTTCTTCAGCCTGCTGGCGAACCGTAATGTCCTGCGCAATGCAGCTAAAGCGTTGCGCTATCCCTTCGCTGTCGAACTGCGTTTGCCCTCTGGAACGGATGGTGCGCTTCTGGCCCGTTACGGCGTGTAGGATGCTATACTGAATTTCGCACCGCCCACCCGACTCGTACTGAAGCGCGTGCATGAAACTGTCCAGCATGCGTTGCCGGTCTTCCTCAACAATCCGGTCGAAAAAGAAGCGGATACTGGCTTCGGCTGTATTGGGTATACCAAACAGCGTTTTCATCCGGTCGTTGCTCCGAAACTGTTCGGTCTGTACGTTCAACGACCATATACTGATTTCAGCTGCGTCGACGGCAGCCATCAACTCGATACGTCTGGCTTCGACTAGCTGGCGGGACGTTACCAGCTCGGTCACGTCGTGGCCAACGGCCAGTACACCGGTGATCGTGCCGGCTGCGTCGCGGAATGGCTCCAGCGATAGACTGATATACAGGTGTTCCGGGCCTTCATGCCGGGGTACGCTAACGGCCAGTTCGCTAAGTACGGCGGGTTCGCCCGTCGTCAACACGGCCCTTACTGACTCGTAGATTGTCTGTCCAAAGGCACTGGGCAAAGCGTCGAGCAGGGGTCTATTCAGTACCTGTTCGCTGGTCCGGTCCCAATAGCGTAACATGGGCTTGTTAGCGACGGTAACCGTCAGTTGTGGCCCACTGAACAGCGCCATGGCAGCCGGGGCCTGCTCCACCAGTTGCTGAAACGGCTCGTGCGGGTCTCGTTGCCACTGCGTGTCTGGCTGGCTTTCGTCGGGCAGGTTGAAGGCTACCCCCGCCAGACGAGTGATTTGCCGGGTTTCATCGACGCTGCTTCGCCCCATAAATCGAATCCGGCGCGAGCGTGTTTCGCGCTCACCGATCGTGCGGTACGTCTGGTCGAATGAACCCTCACCATGATGGGTGTTCAGGGCCTGCTGAATAGCTGTGTGTACCCGATCAACATCGTCGGAGTGAATATGGGCGATGAATCGGGCGTAAGGCAGTTGATTCTCGCGGGTCAGGCCAAACAAGCGACCAGTACGATCATCCCAGGTGATCATACTGGTGGCCGGATCGAATTCCCAGAACCCTAATCCAGCCGCCTGGAATACTACATTTGCATCGAGCCGTTCTGGTGACTGGGCAAATAAATCGAACGTATCGTTCATTGAAGAGTTGGGACTGCCAGGATACGGGTTATGGTACAGCCAAATATAAGTCTGTTTATAGGGAGTTTATGTATTTTTACCTAGTACTTACCCAGCGGTAAAGCGAGTCGGTGCGATGGGAATCGTATGCAATCGTGTGCATGATCTTGATGGCGACACGTCTGCTGAAAGTGAGGTAAAGTACATAAAAATTGTCTTCTACCCAGAGAAGCTGTATCGTAGTCTGTGATTCATGAAACTCCAGTTTGAGCGCATCGAGCCCGGTGCCGGCAGTTCGTTTCGGGTGTTGCACGCCAAAGAAGCCGAGCCGTGCCGGGTGTTCTGGCACCATCACCCTGAGTATGAGATCGTGTTTGTCCCGACCGGGCAGGGCCGGCGGCATATCGGGAATAGCATCGGCCACTACGACGGGGGCGATCTGGTCTTTATCGGGCCTAACCTCCCGCACCTGAATTTCAGTTACGGGCACGTCGGCGATGCGTTTGAGGAAGTTGTGGTGCAGCTGCGGGCCGACTTCCTGGGGGAGCCGTTTCTGAACCGCCCGGAGCTGACAGCCATACGCCGGCTATTCGAGCGGTCGCATACTGGTTTGCTGTTCGGGGCCACCACTCGGCTGGCCGTGACCGAACGGATGATGCACTTGTCCACGCAAACGCCGTTTGAGCGAATGCTTACCCTACTACAGGTATTACAGATTATGGCTACCGCTGTTGACAGTGTACCGCTGCATGCCGACGGGGTGCGGTTTGAACTAAACCCGAAAGAGCAGGCGCGTATCGATCGGATATGCTTATACGTCGAGAGCCATTATACTGAGCCCATCGACATTCGCACCGTTGCCGATATGGCTAACCTGACCGTGCCGGCCTTCAGCCGTTATTTCAAACGCATGACGCACCTGACATTTACGGACTTCGTCAATGAATACCGGGTCAGTCAGGCGCAGCGGCTTCTGCATTCAGCCCGTACCATTTCCGACGTAGGGGCAACCGTCGGCTTTTCAAACCTGTCGCATTTCAACAAGACCTTCCGTGAATCGACCGGCCAAACGCCAAGCGCCTACCGGAAGGGATTGAGTGATTGAGTGATTGAATGATTGAATGATTGACTAGGCTGACACTCAATCATTCAATCACTCAATCATTAAAAAAAGAGTGATTGAGCGGGTGACTCGCGTCAGCCCATTCAATCACTCAGTCACTCAGTCACTCAACAATTCAAATCACTATACGCCCGGATACCCAGGGTTCTGCGTTTTCAGGTTCGGGTTGTTCAGCAACTCCTGCCGAGGAATGGGCAGCAGCAGGTGCTTCTCCTGAAGGGCCTGATTGGAGCTTGGGTTGATGTGGCCGACGAAGTTGTCGAAGCCGTTGGTTTTGTCGTTGTAGACTTTCCGCAGCCGGACCATGTCGAACCAGGTGAGTTGCTCATAGCATAGCTCGTGCCAGCGCTCCCGCAGCACCGCGTCGCGGAAGGTCGCCTGCGTAAAGCTGCCCAGCGCGGGCGTTGTCAGCGCGGCCCGGTCACGAATCCGCTTCATGGCGTCGTAAGCCGCCTGATTGGGGCCGCCCACTTCGTTCTGTGCTTCGGCGTAGATCAGCAGCGTCTCGGCAAAGCGAATCTGCGGCACGTTCAGGTTGTTCTGACGGGTACCCGCCACACCCGATGTACCGTTGGCAGTCCGGTTGAAGTGCTTGAACACGTAGGGAGCGCCCAGGCTGAACTGCGCACCGTTGCCATTGGTGTAGTAGGTCGTGTAGAAATAACCCACCTGGTCTTTGGCCCGCAAATCGCCACTTTCGTACGAGTTGTAGAACGAACCCGTCGGAACCGAACTACCCGTTCCACCGGGGCCGTTGTAGGTCACCGGTTTGAAGTTGGGGTAGAAATTGTCCATCGGGTTACCGGCAACTGACGTGTTGTACTGGATCATAAACAGGTGTTCCAGCCGGTTTTTGTTGCTTTCCCGGTGTACGTCGTCGTAGGTCGAAAACAGGTTGATCGACGAGGGGTTTGCGTTGGCGTAGGTGATTACTTCCAGCGCTTTGTCGGCGGCCAGTTTGTAGTACGACGCCCCTTTGCTGAGCGGAAAACCAGCCATCGTCAGGTACACTTTCGATAACTGCGTCTTGACCGCAGCCAGATTCGCCCGCCCGCTAACGTCGGTCCAGGCCAGCCCGGCGGCTTCAGCCGCTGTCAGATCCTCAACGATCAGTTTGTAGACGTCTTCCTGCGACGTGCGTACCGGCATAAAATCCGCTGATACGGCCGATTGCGGCTGTGTAATCAGTGGAATATCGCCCCAGAGCCGAACGGCGGTGAAGTAGGCCGATGCCCGCAGGAAGCGCGCTTCCCCCAGGATCTTGGTCCGCTGTGCAGCATCCATCTGCGGAATTCCCGGTACGCGGGCGATGACCAGATTGGCGTTGGCAATGAGTCGGTACAGGCCATTCCAATAGTTGACTACGTGAACGGTGTTGCCGTCGTGAACCAGCCCGTACAGGTTGTTCAGATCGGAGTTCTGCGCCGTCTCGGTGGTTGACGTACCGGTCAGTGCTTCCAGCAACTGCCAGTTGGTGGAGAAGATTCCAGCATCACCGCCCATAAATCGCAGCCCCGAATAAGTAGCGGCAATACCCGCTTCGGCATGGTCAGGGATTGTGTAAAAATTATTAGGGCTCAGGTTCGAGGGAGCTTGCTCTTCCAGAAACGTCTTACAGCCGACGAAGCTCGTCAGGGCAAAGCCAAACAGGACTGCTCGGCCAATATGTTTTATTGTGGTATGTGCCATACAATGAGATGCAGGTGTTTGAGTGTCTTACGACATTACAGGCCAATTTGCAGACCCAGCAGGTAGGTGGTTGGCTTTGGATAGTTGTGCCAGATCATGCCTTGCGAGAAAGCACTGTTGCCGGTACCCTGGTTGGTCGGCGTAACTTCCGGGTCGCCAACGATCGGATCTTCGAGCAGCAGGAAGAAGTTCTGCGCCGACGCGTACAGCCGGAGCCGGTTCATCTTCAGGCGGTTGGTGACTGCTGCCGGGAAGGTGTAGCCAAACAGCAGGTTACGACCGCGCAGGAACGAGCCATTCTTGATCCAGTGGCTGTCTACATTGGTCACGTAGCCCGCCCGCGTATCCCGAATCTGGGCAATCGGCGTGTTCTGGTTCTCTGGCGTCCAGGCCGTCAGCACTGAGCTGTAGCTGTTGGCCAGCGCCTGCCGGTCTTCACTGGCGTGCAGGTTCATCAGCATAACCTGGTTGCCAAACATGTACTGCAATTCAAGCGTAGCGTCGAAGTTGCCGAAGCGGAAATTATTGGTCAGCGCACCCCAGCCTTTCGGGCTACCGTTACCGATGATGCTGCGGTCGGCGTCGGTGATGGCGCGGTCGCCGTTCACGTCGAGGTACTTGATGTCACCGGGCAGAATCGTCAGACCGTTCCGGTAGCTGGTATAGCGGGCGGCTTCGTCGCGCTCAGCCTCACTCCAGGTACCCAGACGGGTCAGGCCCCAGAACGAACCGACTGGTTCGCCCACCCGGATGACGTTGGTTGGGTTGGTGAAGTTAGGACCACCGACGTTGAAGATATCCGACGGCGTTGCCAGCGACAGCACCTTGTTGCGGTTGAACGAGATGTTGAACGTTGTGTTCCAGCTAAACTGACCCCGGCTGACGTTGGTCGTATTCACCGAGAACTCAAAGCCCTGGTTCTGCATTGAACCAACGTTACGACGGATCGTTGCGTAACCGCTCGAACGAGGTACCGGTGCGTCGAGCAGCATGTCGGTCGTCAGACGGTAGTAATAGTCGGCTTCGATGTTTACGCGTCCTTTGAACAAACCCAGTTCAAGCCCTACGTCGGTCTGCGCCGTTTTTTCCCAGCGCAGATCCGGGTTTGCCAGTCGATCAATGCCGGTACCGCCCGCCCGTGTGTCGCCGTAGATGGTAGCGTAGTTCGAGTTTAGCAGCGACAGCGACGAGTACGGCGGAATTTCGGAGTTACCCGTCAGCCCGTAGCTGGTGCGCAGTTTCAGGTTCGAGATAACGTTGTTGCCTTTCAGGAAGTCCTCTTCCGATACGCGCCAGGCGAGTGCTGCCGACGGGAAGAACGCAAACTTGTTGTTTTCCCCGAATTTAGATGAACCGTCGGCCCGACCGGTAGCGGTAAACAGGTAGCGATTCTTGTAGCCGTAGTTGATCCGTCCGAAGTACGAGTTGAAGGCAAACCGATCCGCGTACGACGATACCTGTGGGTTGGTAGCGCCCGCGCCCAGGTTGTTGAAGCCAAAGTAGTCGGTGGCAAATCCGCTAACCGATGCGCCGATTCCAAACCGGGTGGTTTCCTGCCAGGAAAGACCCAACAGACCCGTGAACGAGTGATCCGGTCCGAACTGCCGGTTGTAGGTCAGGTAGTTTTCCGACGACCAGAAGTTCGTGCGGTTGTTATTACCCGACGCGTTCCCGTTGCCACCGATGTTCAGCGTACGGGTCTGCGACTGGTTGATCTCCTGCGTCTGGATGTTTGCACCGAGGACCGAGCGGAATTCCAGGCCCTTCGCCAACGTGATGTTGGCGTACAGGCTACCCAGCGTCGTCTGCGTGTTCTGGATGTACCGGCGATCCATCAGGCGGTGAACCGAACTCATCGTTCCTTCGGCCTGCGGGTAGTCGCGGTTTTCGGCGAAAATGCCGGTGTCCGGATAGCGAACGGGCAGGAAAGGGAAGTCTTCCACGATCTGCCGGGCTACCGCGTCATTGACGTCGACCAGGTTTTCGGTCTGGTAGTTGTAGTTCAGCGTACCGCCGACTTTCAGCCAGCTCTTCACCTGATCGTCGAGGGTAAAGCGCCCTGAGTATCGCTTCATGTACGAGGTCTTGATCAAGCCCTGATCGTCGCGGTAGTTGAGCGAGATCGAGTACTGCGTCCGTTCGTTACCGCCACTAAAGCCCAACTGGTGGTTTTGCGACAGCTTGTTCTGCGCCGACTCCTTGAACCAGTCGGTGTCGTAGAGTGGATTCAGGTTCGCGTCGAAAACGCCGGGGTGGGCGGCACTGAACGTTTTGCGCCGGGCCACCGGGTCGAGGTTGGCGTACTTGCCGGCCGCCCAGCCCGTGGGGTCGAATTTCGATATGTTCGCGTAGGCCAGGTCTTCCACCGCCAGATACTCACGGGCGTTCAGCACTTTCGGCTTGTTGGGCCCGATGGTGTTGACGCTGAACTGACCGTCGTAGGTAACCCGGCTTTCGCCCGCTTTTCCTTTACGGGTCGTAATCAGGATAACCCCGTTGGCACCCCGCGCGCCGTAGATAGCCGTCGACGACGCGTCTTTCAGGACTTCAACGTTGGTAATGTCGTTGGGGTTGATGTAGTCAATCGGGTTGCTGAACTGATCGCCCGTGCTTTGCGGCAGCATGACACCATCGACCACGTAAAGTGGGTTGTTCGACGAGTTGATCGAACTAAAACCCCGGATACGAACGGTGGTACGACCACCCGGACGCCCGGAGTTGGTGTTTACCTGTACGCCCGGCAACCGACCCGACAACTGCTGATTAAGCGATGGGGCTGGACGCTCCATCAGTTCGGCTTCCTTGATACCCGAAACGGCCCCCGTCAGGTCGGATTTACGCGCCGTACCGTACCCGATAACGACGATTTCGTCGAGTACCTTGTTGTCCGATTTCAGGGTAACGTTGATGGTCGTCTGATTTCCGACGGCGATGTCCTGCGACAGATAGCCCACGTATGAGAAGACCAGTTGCGCGTTACCCTCGGGAACGTCCAGCTTGTAGGTGCCGTCGGCGTTGGTAACCGTACCGCGCTGGGTGCCTTTGATGACGACGCTTACGCCCGGAATCGACTCGTTTTTGTCGTCGACAACCCGGCCCGTGATCGTACGATCCGCTTTCGCCGTTGCGAACAGACCCGGTACGGAGAAATCGGCTGTTGTGCCATGCGCAAACGCAGGCGTCTGTTCACCCGCCATCAGGAAGCAGGCTAGTAAGAATTGCCCCGTAAGCCAGCCCGGCGTATGCCGGCTAGGTACTAGTTTTTTCATAAAATTAAGTGGACTGGTTGGTAGAGGTTCTTAATGTACTGACTACGCATCTATGCTTATTTTCATACAGAGAAGGACACAAGGATGGTTTTACTCGTCTTTTTTTAATAAAATTTATAAACTGGTTAATAGTGTATTAATGACGCATTAATCAATTTTAATATGCAAGTGGCTGTCTTTCAGTATGATGATTTTGTTTTTGCGCTTAAGGTAAGGAAGTGAAATTATATAGAATTAGAGGACAGTACTCCGTAGTGTCCGGGCAGGTGATCCGACGCTGGGGCGCTTTTCCGGGTGCGGGATAACCTACGTAACGATCTGCCGAAACCGTTGCCGCCAGCTCGCCAAATGAGCCGCTTGTGGACTGCGTAACCAGGGTGGCCTGCCGGTCAACAGGTCGCTGTTATCAAATCGTGAAGTTGACCGACCGAATCCGCCGACCGCCTAAACTTGTACCCTGAATCTCAATCTACGACGTTTCGATGGTACGTTTTCGACTACTAACTGCCCTGCCCCTTTTCAGCTGTACCCTGTTTGTTGCCTGCCGCTCGAACCAGCCGAAAACGGCGCAGGTCAACCCCCAACCGGCTGTTGTGCAGACAATCGCGTTCGGCTCCTGTAGCAAGCAAAGTCTGCCCCAGCCCCTATGGGACGACGTTGTCGCGCAGCACCCCAACCTCTGGATCTGGCTCGGCGACAATATCTACGGTGATTCGGAAAGCATGGACACGCTGCGGGCCAAGTATGCGCTTCAGAAAAGTAACCCGGTTTACCAGCAGCTTCGGCAGTCGGCCACGGTGCTGGGTGTGTGGGACGATCACGACTATGGCGTCAACGATGGGGGGAAGGAGTACCCGCGTCGGCGCGAGAGTCAGCAACTGCTACTCGACTTCCTGGACGTGCCCGCCAACGATCCCCGGCGGACGCAGGAGGGGGCTTATTCGGCGCAGACGTTCGGACCGGCCGGCAAGCGCGTGAAGGTAATTCTGCTCGACGGCCGCTACTTTCGCGATCCGCTGAAGAAAGACGGTAAAAATAACGTTCCCGATTCATCGGGCGACATGCTGGGCGAAACGCAGTGGCAGTGGCTGGAAAAACAACTGACCAACTCCGACGCCGACGTCCACATTATTGGCTGCGGCATTCAGTTTCTGACCGACGAACATCCGTACGAGAAGTGGGCCAATTTTCCGACCGCGCAACAGCGACTGTTCGATCTGCTGGGTAAGACCAAGCCGAAAGGGGCCATGCTCATCAGTGGCGACCGGCACATCGCCGAGATCGCCAAGAAACGCATTCCCGGCCTGCCCTACGACCTGTATGACATCACCAGCAGCGGCCTGACGCACGTGTCGAAACCGTACGAAGAACCCAACCGCCACCGCGTCGGCGCGAAGATCACCGAACTCAACTACGGCTTGATTACCATCAACTGGAATCAGAAACCCCTGACGGCCACCGTCCGTATCAACGGCGATAACCAGGCCACCTTCCTGACCCACGAGGTAACGTTTTAACGACGCCAAAGCGGTTGATTAATACCACCGTTGCTCATGAGCAAGTGATCCTACTCATCGTTCGGCCTTATAGAATCCAGCACTAATGTTCCTATTCGCTAGCAGTAACATTTTCTCTGCAGTGATTATTCGTAATATTTGGCACAGGGGCCAATGTGGATGACAAGAACGCTTTAAATCTTCACATCGTTAGCCTATAAACGGCACTATTATGAAACTACCACGTCCACTTTTGCAAGGGCAGAACGATATGGCCACGATACTTAGGTGGCTCTACTCTCCTGCATCTGTACAAGCATATGGAGAGATGGCAGAGGATGATTTCAACATATCTTGGGGCGAGATGTCAAGTGAGGAAGCTAATGCACTGCTAATTGTGTTGGGAGCAGCAGAACAGACAGAGGCTTTAAACAAACAAAGTCCTAGCCTTTTAAGCCTTATGCCCATAGTAGTTTTACAAGGGCTCTCTAACACGTATGTCCGTCTCAACCCTTACAAAAGCGTACTGACCAAGATCAGAGACGGCGAAGTAACCCGCCTGGAAGCTAAAATTCTGGCTGGCGAAATTGCCATCTCGCGTAGCGAAGGAATAACCCTGTCTGGCGATCAGCTAACAAACTTCGTTGCTAATGCCGCGTAACGTTGAGTTTTCCCCGGAAGCATTCGATGAGTTGAAAGAGTGGTTACAGGTCGACAGTAAGATGGCAAAGAAAATACTCGATCTAATCGAGACATGAACCCGCACGCCGTTTGAGGGCATTGGCAAACCAGAAGGGCTGAAAGGTAACCTTAAAGGATACTGGTCAAGGCGAATAAATCTGGAACACCGACTAGTGTACCGGGTCACAGACGAGCGAATATACATTTTCTCCTGTCACGGTCACTACGAATAGTGTCGAGAAACGTAGCGTAGCTCCATTTGGACTGGGTAAGACTCCAGTAGTGTTCTAATGCGCGTTCATAAGCAGGTGGAACCGGAAACCCCTGACGGCCACCGTCCGCATCAACGGCGACAAGCAGGCCACCTACCTGACCCACGAAGTGACGTTTTGACAACGCCGAACTAAAACTCGATTACGCTGCCATCGACCTATGTAGCCCAGACGTCCACGTCTGGTGCCCGTCAGGGCAACTTATGTAGGCGGCAGCTTGTCGTCCGCTTCGCGTCCACCCGGACCTGGAGGTCCAGGCTACACACCAGCGAAGACGGAAAGTTGCGGACGGCTGAGTAAGTTTAATCAGCAGGGGTGCTTTCAGCTGAAATTGCTGACACACAGACTATGGCCGGATCGCTCAATCGCCGTGATTTCCTGAAAGCAGGCGCTGTTGTTTCGTCGTTCTTTATCGTACCGCGCCGGGTACTGGGCGGGCCCGGTTTTCTGGCTCCCAGCGACAAGATCACGCTGGGCTTCATCGGCTGCGGCAAACAGAGCGTAGGCTTACACAAAAACTTCCAGCAGAACCCGCTGACGCAGGTCGTGGCGGGGAGCGACGTGTATGCCAGTAAGCTGGACAGCTTTGTCAAAACGAACAATGAGCGGTACGCACAGCAACTGGGCGAAACCGCCTACAAAGCAACCGACGCCTACCCCGATTTTCGCGAGCTGCTGAACCGGAAAGACATTGACGCTGTGGTGATTGCCACGCCCGACCACTGGCATGCGGCCATGGCGGTGCGGGCGGCCGAAGCAGGGAAAGACATCTACTGCGAGAAGCCGCTATCGCTGACGATTCCCGAAGGCCGGGCGATGGTCGACGCTACCCGCAAACACAAGCGCGTGTTTCAGACGGGCAGTATGCAACGGTCATGGAAGGAGTTTACGCAGGCCGTGCAACTGGTGCGCAGCGGAGCTATCGGACCGGTTAAACGGATTGACATAAGCGTCGGCGGACCGCCCAAAGACTGGGACTTACAAGCCGAAACACCGCCCGCCGGACTCGACTGGGCTTTCTGGATGGGACCCAACGAGATCGAACGACCGTACAACAACGGGCTGGCACCGGCACCGGACGCATCGTTCTGGGCGAAATGGCGCGACTACCGCGAGTTTGGCGGGGGCGGCATGACCGACTGGGGTGCGCATATGTTCGACATCGCCCAGTGGGGACTCGACATGGACCGGAGCGGCCCGACCGAATTGATTCCGCCCGGCGGTAACAAAAACGAAGGATTGATCTACCGCTATGCCAACGGCGTCGAAATGGTGCATCAGCCGGTGGCGGGCAAAAACTACTGTCGCTTTATCGGCACGACGGGCACGGTACACGTTGGCCGGGGGGATCTACAGACAACCCCCGCCGAGCTGGCAAGCCGCGTGTTCAAACCGGAAGACTACACCTTCCAGACCAGCACCAATCATTATCAGGATTTTCTGACGGCCATCCAGACCCGCAAACCCCCCATCTGCGACGTCGAAGTAGGCCACCGTACCGCCAGCGTCTGTACCATCGGCAACATCGCTTACCAACTCCAGCGCCCCCTCCGCTGGGACCCCGTCAAAGAGCACTTCATCGGCGACAAAGCCGCCAACAAACTGCTGAGCCGCCCCATGAAAAAGGAGTGGAAAGTGTAGATATTGAGAATATAATGTTTCGTTATTAAATAAAGATCGTTGAGGATACGAACGTAGGTTTGAAAGCGGCTCGCACTCGCATTCGTATCGGTGGACGTTCCAAAAGGTTTTCGCCGAAAGCCGAGGGATGGGGAAAGTGGCTGTACTGCTCTACGAAAAGAAGAACCCCATCGACAAAATGTTGGTCTTTGTTGGGATCAAGTCAAAAGCCACAATAAGCTTACATTTACATTGCTCCGACTCTGAACGCTCCTGGACGTTTTATAGAGTTATGTCGCTTGCGAAACATATACGAGTCGGTGAGGATAAACGAGGAATCGCTAACATCTACTATTTGGCTTACATTGACCAATCGCTGGCACCAATACGGCATTCGCATTGTGTAAAGGGGAGAATATAATGGCTACGGGCTTTGTAATTAAAGGTTTCTAAAATACAAAATTTGATTCGGGAATAAGTGAGAAAATCGAAATGGTTGATTTATACCGTGGTAGTAGGGGCCTTACCCTTCCTGATTAGATTGCTACTATATGTTATTAGTAAACGAGTACAAGCTGACTATATCATTAATGAAATAGACATGATAACATTCGGGCTTGTATTGAATATTACTAATATAAATGAGTTAGAGGATGATAATGAAATGAGTCAACAGTCAAAATTTAATTATAAAGGTATATCTATAGTCGCTATTGTCTTATTTGCTGTTTTTCTTGGAATAGCGTATGTGGCAGACATGCAGAAAGATAGTTTTTTAGATAAAAGTAATATAAAAATATGCTCGGCTATTCTGAGTTTATTATCACTTGGGTTTAGTTATTCTATCTATAACGGACAAAATACTCAACAAAATGATTGATCTTATCAATGCATTTGTCATATTATCAACCACTATTGTTGGGGGTGCAATGCTATTCTTTACCATACAAAATTTAAGACAAAACAGGCGTAGGAATTATGATGAATTCATCGAAAAGCGAAAACAACGCAACCAAAAAGATTAAGTCTTTTCATTATTTGGATACTGAAAAAATGTATTCAATTTCTTCTCAAATTTTTGAAGGCTTGACTGATTACGTCTTAAAATCAAAGCAAAGTTCGAATCAGGAGACTGAAAGGCAAAAAGGTAGAGAGTGGGGTAGTGGAAAAGTTCTTGCTGATATTATAGAAGAATCGTCTGGAACTACAGAAAAAAGATTTCTGCATGATTACGCATATAATCTATTTGAAGATGCTCTTATACAGGCAGATAGAGTATTAGATATTACAGAAGAAAATATTTCGGAAACTATTGGCTCGATCAATGACAAAGGTTTTGTTAGAGTGACGGGAAGGGTACTCTTTAACGATATTAAAAAGGTGATACACTCTTTAAATAATTTCAACGAATTTGGATATGCTGTATGGTATGTTACCCAAGGTAAGGACTTAGTGAAGACCTACAAAGAAACAAAAGATAAGGCTAACAAGATTGTCGATAGAAATAAAAGAGCAGCTGCTATTTCTCGCTTAGACGGCATAATAAATTTTAAGGAACAAATAGAGAAGGAAGGTTTATATTTAGATCCAGATAATCTAGCAAATATGGGTTACTTATTAGACTATGGATATGAGGGGCAATTTGAAGCACAGATACCTATAGTCAACGAAAAAAACGATTATCTGTTTAGCGCAATATTAAAACGTGAGATGCTTCAAGAGAAGGAAGATATACTTATTAAAAAATATTCTAGAGAGACAGAAAGACGCTTTACTATCTTTGGTATTCCAGTTCAAACTCAGGGTGAGACAGCCAAATTAAACTCACGCAGAGCGTTAGATGAAGATAATGTTGTACTAAAACAGGCAATGATGAACTTCGTATCAGCTTTGACGAAGCTTGAAGGGACATTTACTGGCAAGTTGCCCAATGAGTATGTGATTGACCCCATTGCAGTTTACATAGAAATTTGAGTCAAGAAGAAGGAAATAGTACAAAGTAGAGTTTCAAAGGGTGCCGTCCTGACCCGCCATACTGAAACGGCGGGTTAGGACGGTACCCCAGCAATACGATAAGTAGCAATAGTACACGAGGACGCATGGGGTAAGTTACGCGGGAAATTGGCTTTTGTCAGTGGTCGTCTCGTGGTTGTCAACTGCTAACTCCTTCACCGTATGCGTCGTATCCTGTTTGTGTTGCCCTTGCTGCTGTCGGCAGCTCCGCTGCCGGCACCGCCGGCGCCTACCTTCGACCGGTATTTTGTCGCAGCAGAAAGTTACGAATCGGTGGCCGTGTTCGATGTCGATAACAACGATACGCTCGACATCGTATCGGGTGATTTCTGGTATGAAGGTCCCCGCTTTCGCCGTCGGCACCTGATCGACAATCAGCCCCGGAAGGAGCAGTACTACGACGACTTCTCGACCATCCCGCTCGATGTCAATCGCGACGGGCGTACGGATTTTGTAACGGGAGGGTGGTTCAACCAGACGCTGCGGTGGCTGGAAAATCCGGCTAAGAAAGACAGCCGCTGGACGAGTCACGACATTGCCAACGTCGGTAATATCGAAACGACCCGCGCCTGGGACATCGACGGCGACGGTACGGTGGACATTGTCCCAAACAACCCCAACCATCCGCTCAAATACCTGAAGCTAATCGGGCCGGGTCAGTTCAGTACCGTCACGGTAGCGCCTACGCAGGGCCACGGGCTGGGTTTCGGCGATGTTAACGGCGACGGCCGGGGGGACCTGATCGTGAGTGATGGCTGGCTGGAAGCACCTGCTGATCGCTCGGCTGGCAACTGGACGATGCACAAGGAGTTTGCGCTGGGAACCGCCAGCGTGCCGATTCTGGTGGTCGATGTCAATGGCGATAGAAAGAACGACCTGATTGTGGGGCAGGGGCACGGCTACGGCCTGCACTGGTACGAACAAACGGGCGACGCGACGGGTAAACGCAGCTGGACGAAGCACCTGATCGACGACAAGAATTCGCAGTACCATACCATGGAATGGGTCGACATTACGGGCGACGGCAAACCCGAACTGCTGACCGGCAAACGGTACCGCGCCCACAACGACAACGACCCCGGCTCCGACGACCCGGTCGGCCTGTATTATTTCAGCTGGGATGCGACTCAGAAAGCGTTCACGAAACAGACCATCGCGTATGGCCCCGCCGGTGTCGGCAAAGGGACCGGCATCTACCTCGCCGTCGCCGACCTCCGCAAAACTGGCCGCAACGACATCGTCGTCGCCGGGAAAGATGGGCTGGTGGTGTTTTTTGCCAAATGAATGAGTGAGTGATAGAATGATTGAATGGCTCGCGCCAGCTTATTCAATCATTCTATCACTCACTCATTCAATCACTGATGACATAAGGCTGTCACTGGGTCGGTTGATCTTTGAATCGTCAACCAAAACCAATCGCTTTATGGACCTACTTCCGATTTTTCTGCACGAACTGGCGCAGGAAGCTGCTATCACCCGCAAGTTTCTTAGCCGCGTACCCGCCGACAAATTCGACTGGCGACCCCATCCCAAAAGCATGACGCTGATGCAACTGACGACGCATATCGCTGAACTGCCGTCGTGGGTACAACTGGCACTGACGACCGATGAACTCGACTTCGCTACGTCGCCATACAAGCCAACGGTAGTCAGCAGTACGGATGAATTGCTGGCTATGTTCGAAAAGGCGCTCAACGAGGGCCGGGCGGCACTGGAAGCGGCTTCGGAAGCCACGCTGCCCAAATCCTGGACCCTGCGCGACGGCGATACGATTTACAGCACGACGCCAAAGCACGAAGTCATTCACATGACCTACAATCAGATCACCCACCACCGGGCACAGCTTGGCGTCTATTTCCGCCTGCTCGATATCGCTGTCCCCGCCAGCTACGGACCAAGTGCAGACGAAAGCTGAGTGGTTGAATGATTGAGTGATTGAATGAGTGCTTGCACCACCCTATTCAATCACTCAATCATTCAACCACTCAATCACTGTACCGGCGAGAGCCGGAGGATGCGGCCGGGGTTTTCGAGGGAGACGTACAGGTTGCCGTCGGGGCCTTGTTTGACGTTGCGGATACGGCCCTGTCCTTCAAGCAGTTTCGCTTCACCCGTGATCTGATTATTGCTGATGCTCAGAATGCTCAGGTAGTTGCCCGCCAGCGCCCCCGTTGCCAGACCACCGTTGGCACTACCGAAGCGTTCGTTGGTGATGAATGCCAGACCACTCGTACCGATCGAGGGTGTCCAGGTATGGATGGGGGCCTGAATGCCGTCGCGGGTGGGGCTTTGCGAGATTGTTGTGCCGTCGTAGTTGATACCGTTAGAGACAAGTGGCCAGCCGTAGTTCGCGCCCTTCTGAATGATGTTGACCTCGTCGCCCCCCTGCGGTCCGTGTTCCGTCGACCACAGCTGATTCGTTGCGGGGTTGATCGCCAGTCCCTGCGGATTGCGGTTACCGTAGGCGTAGATGGTCGTCGGGGCTGTGTTGCCGGGCAGAATCGGGTTGTCCGACGGCACCTGTCCGCTGTCGGTCATGCGGTGAATTTTACCCCAGCCCAGCTGCGTGTTCTGTGCGTTTTGGTTGGGTGAATTCGCCCCGCCCTGCGACCGTGGTCCGCCTTCACCGACGCTGAGGTACAGCATGTTATCCGGGCCAAATTCGATCCGGCTCCCGTAGTGCCCCCGCCAGGTGTTGCTGGCATCGGTCTGGAAAATCGTTTCGAGATTGCTGATCTGATTGTTGGTCAGCTTAAACCGGATCAGGTTCAGCTGACCGGCTTGCGTGCCTGCCGTCGACGCGGCATGACTGGCATAGATCCAGCCGTTGCTGGCATACTGCGGATGCACCCGAACGTCGAGCAGGCCCCCCTGATTATCGGTGTAGATAGTTGCGGGTAAACCCGTTATCTCGGTCGCCGTAGTCGCCCCGCTGGGGAGCCGGTACAACTTACCCCGTTTTTCGGTGAAGATCAGTTCGTTGTTGGGCAGAAAGTCCATGCCCCAGATGATTTCGTAACCCGTTAGGACGGTGGACACCTGAAGTTCAGTCGGGCGGGGGGCAGCATCATCCGTGTCTGCCGGTTTAGTACAACTGCTGAACAGACTAGCGCCAGCCAGCAGCGCGCCCAGTGCGAAGAGATTGTGCGTTTTCATACGTTGCGATTAATCAGTTTTTAATCTCAACGTAACAATGATAGAATTGTTGAAGGATAGAATGATTGAATGTGTCGCGTAGAGATGTAAAATCTTGCGTCTCAGCATGCGTCAGCATGTCTAGCAAATTCTATCCGGCAGCAAACACCATCCGGCGGTGAGCCGCAAAGGCCGGGTCGCGTCACGGTGGCCGCCGTTGCGTCTCTACCGTGCATCAGCCAAATGTATCCGGCAATAAAGCTATCCGGCGGTGAGCCGCAAAGGATTGCGGCTCTACAGAAAACAAATGCCTGACCGATTTCGTCAATCAGTCAGGCATTCAATCATTCTATCCTTCAACAATTCAATCTTACGCCGTCAGCGACCAGCCGTCGCGGTACTGGCGCGTGACGAACTGATTGGCTTCGTCGAAGTTGGTAATCTTCGTATTCTTACCGTCCCAGGTCAGCTGCTTGCGGCCGGGGTAGGTAAAGCCTTTACCGTCGGCTTTGGGTGTGCGGAGAGTATAGCTGCGAATCGCCAGGTTACCCATCAGCACCGACTCCGTCAGCGGCCCGGCGAAGTCGAACGAAGACGTCAGCGCCTTGTGCTCCTTGCTGTTGAAACCCGCTTTGCAGGCATCCGTCCAGAACACCTGGTGGCCGTTTTCGGGCAGCGATACCGTTCCGGCTGTGCCCCGTGCGGGCTTCGGAGCGGCTTCCAGTTTCTTGCCGTCTTTCGTGTATAGCTTCGGGTCGTCGCCGTACATACCGCAGGCAATCAGTCCTTTGTCGCCGATCAGGAATACGCCGTTCTCGCCGTTTTCCGGGAACGGTTCCCCTTCCGGCAGCATCTCGGGCCGGAACGGACGCAGTCCACCATCGAGCCACACCATTTTCACGGCCGACTTATTTTTGCTCGACTGCGGGAATTGCAGTTCGACGTGCGACGAGGGGGGGCAACCTTCGGGAATGTATTCGGGTGTCCAGTCTTTCAGGAACACGGCACCGATGCTGGTTTCGACTTGCGTCGGATAACCCAGACCCAGTACGCGGAATGGAACGTCCATGATGTGGCAACCGATGTCGCCCAGCGCGCCGGCCCCGAAGTTCCACCAGCCGCGCCATTTGAACGGGTGATAGGCAGGGGTGTAGCCCACTTTCTGTGCGGGGCCGAGCCACAGATCCCAATCGAGATCGACGGGCGTTTCCGAAGCCGGTTGCGGAACGGGAATACCCTGCGGCCATACCGGGCGGTTGGTCCAGAGGTATACCGTGTGTACGTTACCGATCAGCCCTTTGTCGAACCAGTCGACCATCTGCTTCTGCTGCGGGTTCGACGACCCCTGGTTGCCCATCTGCGTCACGACCTTGTACTTGCGGGCCGCTTCGGTCAGCATCCGGGCCTCGTGAATGTTGTGGGTCAGTGGCTTCTGCACGTAGACGTGCTTCCCCCGCTGCATGGCGGCCATGGCCACAACCGCGTGCGTGTGGTCGGCGGTCGACACCGTTACGGCGTCGATGGTTTTGCCTTCCTTGTCCAGCATTTCGCGGAAATCCTTGTACCGCTTGGCGTTGGGGTGCTTGGTGAAGTTTTCTTTCACCCGGGCCAGACCCCAGTCGACATCGCAGAGCGCGACGACGTTATTCGCGCCATTGTTATACGAGTTATTGATATCGCTGAATCCTTTGCCGCCAAAGCCGACGGCGGCCAGGTTAAGTTTGTCGCTGGGAGCAATAAACCCTTTGCCGCCGAGTACGTGGCGCGGCACGATGAAAAAGCCCGCCGACGCCAGCAGGCCCGACTGAATAAACTGCCGCCGGGAGGTAGTACTACCCGTCTGTTCCGGCGTATTCGCTGAGTGATCTGACATGTTGCTAGAAAAGAAGAAGCTATTTTTTTAGAAAAGCAGCGCACAGGCGGTTTATACTTTCATTTTCTTATCAGTGCCGCTATCAGCGATATATCTTTGTCTGTTTTGATCAACCGTCCTCTATGAAAAAACAGCTACGCTACTGTTTACTAATTCTATTCTGTTCGAGTCTCTCGCTATTTGCACACGGACAGTCGTACACAATCACGGCGCTACCCATGTCTGTCACAGCAGTCTGCACCGGTACGATCATTAAAGTTCCGTATGAAGTAGTAGGCTCTAACGGTCTGGGTAGTGGCCGGTATGTCGTGCAATTGTCTGATGGAGGGTCGTATCAAAACCTGGTCACGTATTACGTCGGTTTTTACAAAGATGGCCTGGGCGCGTTCGTCCCGAACAACTTTGCGCCCGGTACATATACGGTGCGCGTGATCGATAGTCAGGTACAAAGCGTTATAAATGCCAGCCCCACAAAACTGGCTATCCGGTCAAGACCGGTAGCGCCTACGATAGCGGAAACGTTACAATTCTGCCCAGTTGTGGACGGTACAAATCAACCGGCGGGGGCGGTGTACATTGTGCCTACACCCCAGCGAGAGGCAGGTATGGTTATGCGTTGGCAATTAAGTAGGCGAGACGCCTTTGGGTTGCGCGGAGAAGATTATAACCAGGTGAGCATTGCCGCATCGAAGCTGGAGCCGGGCCAATCCTATACGTTGACTGTTTCCCAAGGAAGGCCCGACAATACCTGCTCGGGTGATACCACGTTGCTAACGTTGACCATACGACCATTTCCGAGCGTCGCTCCACCCTCGCTGTCGCTGACGGTTTGCCAGGGCGATCAGGGTGTCGATCTCGCGAAGAAAATACCGGCCCCCGCCGGGCATCAGTATCAGTTCTTCGATGGGACGGGCAAGCCGGTAACAGCATCGATAGAAACCAGTCAGCTTGGAACAACCTCGTACACAACGAAGGTAATGACCACTGACGGTTGCTACGGTGTCGACATGAACGCGCCGGGTCGCCCTGTTCCGACGGGGAACGTCGTTGTGTCGGTGGGTAATCGCCCGGCTAAACCCGTCGTTTCTACAGTACCGATCGTGTTGTGTCAGGGGCAGCCTGCTGGGCCACTAAGTGCGACGACGACGATGGCAAACACCTCGCTGTTCTGGTATGGCCCGGCGGCAACCGGCGGTGTAGGGTCGTTTACCGCCACCGTACCGGCAACGACGGCAGCGGGAACAGGCAGCTATTACGTCGCCCAGCGATTGAGTGAATGCGAGAGCGAACGAGCGGCTATCTCCGTCGATGTCCGTCCCCTGCCGACGGCTGCGCTGACCGGTACGCAAAGCATCTACGAAGGACAGTCGGCGAAGCTGTCGGTGGCGTTTACCGGTGATGCCCCGTGGACGTTTTCGGTGCAGGACAGTTCGGCCACCGGCAGCGGGGCGGTGAAATCGGTGCAGACAGCCGCCAATCCGCATACCCTTGACGTGTCGCCTACCCAATCGACGGCCTACGTGTTGCGGGACGTGCAGAACGGCTGTGGGCTGACGAAACTGACGCTGACGCCGGTACTGGTAACGGTCAATAAGGTGCTGGACGTGGAAGATCAGGCGCTGGCCGACGCTCTCGACGTATATCCGGTACCCGCCGTTACGACGCTGACGGTGAAGCTGCGGGGGCTGTCGCCAGTGCAAACGGCGCGTATCGAACTGATTAGCGAAACGGGGCTGGCGGCCTGGCAAACCGAAACGCGGCAGGAAACATCAGTCCTATCGCTCGATCAGCAACCAGCGGGCGTCTATGTGTTGCGCGTCCGGGTTGGCGACCGGCAGGCGTCGCGCCGGATTGTCAAACGCTGAGGTAGTCCGTAAAAAAGCGTATCATGCGGTTTTCCCTCGATACCGATCCGCTGGTTAACCGCTCATGGTACTATGACTGACAGCATCCCTGTTTATTCGATTCAGACATTTGCCCGTCATGAGCCGGATACGCTTTTTTACATGACGCCCCTGGAGAAACTGGTCGGTGAATTCAAAGGGATCGACCAGTCACACTCACATACGTTCTACCTGCTGATGTGGATACGACAGGGGAGTGGTAGCCACACGATTGATTTCAAAACGTACCCGGTCGCCCCTGACCAGCTGTACTTCCTGACGCCCGGTCAGGTACATAGCTGGCAGTTGGCACCTGATACGCAGGGGTTCAACCTGTTTTTCGATACCAACTTTTTCCGGGCGCGACTGGGTAACCGGCTACAGCAATACCCGTTCTACCACTCGCATCAGCACCTGCCCCTGCTGGACGTGGCGGCACAGCGCACGTTCTTCTCCGATTTGTTTGGTTACGCCTACGACGAATACCGACAACAGCAGCCCAACCGGGCGGAGGTGTTTCTGTCGTTCATCCATATTCTGCTGGAAGCTGCCAGCCGCTTGTACGATCAGCAACTGCCGGCGAGTGCATCGCACTATTACGACCGGCTGCGGCAGTTTGAAGAGTTACTGGAGAATCAGTTCGTGCAGGTCCGTACCGTCAACGAGTATGCGGCCCAGATGAACGTTACGCCCAACCACCTGAACCACATCTGTCAGCAGGTGCTGGGCAAAACAGCCAGCCAATTGCTGCACGAGCGGCTGGTTATCGAAGCAAAGCGCTTGCTGACGCACACGGCGCGGTCGGTGAAGGAAATTGGCTTTCTGCTTGGGTTTGCCGATACATCCTACTTCGTTCGCTTCTTCCGAAAACACACGGGAATCACACCCGTCGACTTTCGCCAGTCGATTGAGACTAATCGTTGATTTGTACCATAAGCGCCTTTGTTTGTCTTGGCATCCGGCGGGTGGGTAGGTTACCTTTGTCCTACCAGAAAGCGAGTTGGTTTAGCCGTCGTCGTCTGGTTTGTCAACACCAAGATCGTATAGCCATGACTTCTTCCAGTCGTTTTTATAGTATCCTGTTCAACAAGTGTCCCCGCTGTCATGAAGGTGATTTCTTCGTGTCGAAGATCGCATTTAGCCGAAATTTCGACAAGATGCACGAGCATTGTCCGCACTGTGGAGAGAACTTCATGCCGGAGCCGGGATTCTACTGGGCGTCGATGTTCGTGAGCTACGCGTTTTTCACAATCTGGAGCCTGCTGACGTTTTTCGTTTTTGTCGTCTGGCTGGAAATCGACCTCGACTATTTCCTGATTGGATTAGTACCATCCATTATTCTGTTAACACCCTATTTCTTTCGCATGGCCCGCCGTACCTGGCTAACAATCTTTATCAAGCCCGCGCCAAAACCGTCAGCGGGTTTGGCGGAGACGGCTCGTAGTTAATGCTGGCATAGAGTTTTTCTGTCATCCCGACGTAGGAGGGATCTCCGGAAGCCGGTGAATTTTCTGCTTTTACCGAAGATCCCTCCTACGTCGGGATGACAGAAAAAGAGAAATTCCCGTTGTTACTACCGATACAAATAGGGGGCGGCTTCATCCTGCGAAGCCGCCCCCTTATTAGTGCAAACGAATGCCATTACAACCGGCCGAAGCGGGCGTGTGCCTGCCGCTCAAGGTCTTCGCGGTGGTCGGGGTGGGCGATGTTGATGAGCGCACGGGCGCGTTGCCGCAGGTTTTGTCCGTACAGATCAGCGATTCCGTATTCGGTGACGATGTAATGAACGTGCGCCCGCGTCGTCGTTACGCCCGCGCCTTCTTTCAGGAACGATACGATCTTGCTCAGGCCTTTGCTGGTGGTCGACGGAAGCGCGATAATGGGCTTGCCACCTTCCGACAACGAAGCCCCCCGCACAAAATCCATCTGTCCGCCAACACCTGAATACTGGTACGTACCGATGGTATCAGCGCACACCTGCCCCGTCAGGTCGACCTCGATGGCGCTGTTAATCGCGGTTACCTTCGGGTTGCGCCGAATGATCGATGTGTCGTTGGTGTAGCTGGCCTGTTTCATGGCCACACCGGGATTGTCGTTGATGAAGTCATACACCCGCTGACTGCCCATGACAAAGGCTGATACGATGCGGTGTGGCAGTACCGCCTTGTGCTCCCCTGTGATGACGCCCCGCTCGACCAGGTCGATGACACCGTCGGAGAACATCTCGGTATGAATGCCCAGTCCCTTGTGGTGAATCAGCTCCGCCAGTGTGGCGTTCGGGATGCCGCCGATGCCGAGTTGCAGCGTCGCGCCGTCTTCCACCAGACTGGCTACGTACTGACCGATCTTCCGGTCTTCCGCACTGATCTCACCGGGTAACACTTCGTAAATCGGCTCGTCGACTTCGATGGCTGCGTGTAGCATCGACACCGGAATCAGTCCGTCGCCGTGCGTGCGGGGTACCCGTGGGTTGATCTGGGCAATGACGTACTTCGCCGACTGAATAGCCGCCAGCGATACGTCGACGGAGGGGCCGAGCGAACAGTAACCGTGTGCATCCGGGGGCGACACCTGAATCAGCGCAACGTCGATCGGTAAAATTCTGCGCTTGAAGAGTAGCGGTACTTCGCTGAGGAAGACAGGGACATAGTCGCCGATGCCTGCGTTCAGCTGCTTTCGCATGTTAGCCCCAATAAAGAACGAGTTTGGCCGGAATGACGCCTGATACTGCGGTTCGAGGTACGGCAGGTAGCCCTCCGTATGAATGTGGCATAGCTCGACGTCGCGTAACTGCGGAGCGCGGTCGATCAGGGCGCGGATGAGTGTGTGGGGCGTCTGGGCAACGCTGTGGATAAAAACGCGGTTGCCCGACTGTACAACGGAAACGGCCTGATCAGGCGTAGTAATCGGAAGAAAGGTTACCATGATTTTGACATACTAACAACCGGCTCCTGAAAGGCGTGGAGTACCTTTCAGGAGTAATCGGACCCTAATTTGTCGCTACCGCACCGTCGAACAGCGGAGCATAATCATCCGACAGTGTGATTTTTATCTTGTGCAGTTCACCCTCGGTCACCATCGACCGGAATACGGTCATGAACTGCTGGGTGTAGCGCTCACCGGTGGCCGCATCGACGCCCAGTTTGTCGCCGACCCGCTGGTAGAACTCGTCTACCTTAAAGCGTTCGCCCTGGTCACGGTCTTCGGGTGATACTTCGCGGATGATGTCGAGCAAAGGTGCGGGTAGCTGAGCGCCCAGATTGTCGGCTGCGTTGCCGGCCAGGTGTGCCGTCAGCGTGTGCAGAAAGGCGCGGGTGATGTCGATTACTTCGCCCTCCGACTGAACGTTCAGTGCGGCTTTGGCTTCGTGAATAAATTCTGGATATTGCATAACGTCAAGTTGAATTGGTATTGGCTGCTCAACCCGGCGTTTGGGTAAGATGTTGGTACAAACCAGAAAAACTACACCACATGCACCGAATTTTATCCGCACTTTTTTGGGTAATTGGCTTCAGTGTCGCGCAGGGGCAGCACAGCGAATTCAGCGTGCAGGCAAGTAGTGGACTTTTTTCGTTTCGGGGGTCGGGAGCCGTATCGCAGACGGGGATACCGCTAATGGGGCCGGGAGTGATGAATCCGTACGGTCGACACAGCGGATCAAGCTACGGCTTAACCGGCCAATGGCAGTATGTCGATCGCTCCGGGCTGATTCTCGGAGCCCAGGCTGGGTACGAATCACTGACGAGCCGACTGGCTGTCAATGGTGTTATCGGTGATTTTAGTAGCTATCCGGCCGATGGTAACGCGTGGCTGAAAAATCAGTATGTGTTACTGCAACCCTTCGCTGGAAAGCGGTTTGGTACCGCACAGTCCAGTCTCGATGTTACGGTGGGCGTCGACCTGGCATACGGTTTGGCTAGTCGCGGAACAATATCACTAACCGCTACTAACCAATATCCAAGTTCTATACTGGCCCCTGTTTCATACAACATGCCAACTGTCGACGTGCGGCCGCGCGTAAACCTAACGGGCTATTATCGGTCGTTCGGTCTGAGCGCAGGCTATTCGCTGGGCGTACTAAGTTATACCCCCAGTTCCCGCTCCGATGCCACGCAGGTATACAGTCAGTACTGGCGAGCCGGGCTAAGCTATCGCTTCGGTCGCCGGCGCTGATGGCTAGTGCGCTTTCAGGTGTGCTGACCAGTCGACGGGGTCGGTGAGCAGTTGCTGAAACCAGTGGCCGGAATCCTTGACGATGCGCTGCTGCGTGCGGAAATCAACGTACACCAGTCCGAAGCGGGGGCGGTAGCCTTCGGCCCATTCGAAATTGTCGAGAAACGTCCAGACGAAGTAACCATCCACGGCGAAACCATCGTTTTTCGCCCGTAAGACACTTTGCAGATAATCCTGGTGGTAGCTGATGCGTTGCGGGTCGTGGACGTGGCCCTGTTGCACGGTATCGTAGAACGCAGCCCCACTTTCCGTAATGTACAGCTTCCGGATGCCGTCGTACTGACTGAATCGCTGAATGACCCGGTACAGGCTGTCGGGGTTGACCTCCCAGCCCATCTCGGTAATCGTCTGCACCCCCCGGCTCAGTGGCGAAATATCCTTCGACCAGATGTACGGCACAAAATAGGTATGCTCGACAACTACGCGGAAGTAGTGTTGCAGCCCGATGAAATCGAAATCAAACGCCAGCTTTTCCAGGTCGCCGGGTTGGGCATGCTTCTTGAAAATGCCGTTCAGAAAGGATAACTCGTCGGTTGGATAGCCCATGCCCAGGGCGGGTTCGATGAAAAGCCGATTCAGCAAGGCATCGACGCGTTTGGCTGCGGCCCGGTCGCGGGTAGCGTCGGTGTATGGATCGACGGGGGAGCAGGAAAAGGTGGTGCCGACATGGGCGTCGGGGACGTTGCGCCGAACAACCCGGCCCCCTTCTGCCTGCGCCAGTGCCGTGTGGTGAATGCTGGGTAGCAATGCGCGCAGACTGCGTCGGCCGGGGGCGTGTGTCCCCGTAAAATACCCCAGCACCGACGACGCCAGGGGCTCGTTCAGGATAATCCAGTGCTTGACTTTGGGACCGAAGGTTTTCGTGCAGACGTCGACGTAATCGGCAAACCAGTCGACGATTTTGCGGTTCGGCCAGCCGCCGAGGTTTTCCAGCGCCTGCGGTAAGTCCCAGTGGTAGAGCGTAATCCAGGGCGTCATGCCCAGCGACAGACAGTGGTCGATAAGTCGGTCGTAGAAGGCCAGTCCGGCTTCATTGACACGACCGCCATGCTGCGGTCCCAATCCGTCGGGTAGGATGCGGGACCAGGCTATCGAAAACCGGAAGTGAGGAAAGCCAAGGGCTTTGTGCAGGCGCAGGTCATCTTCGTAGCGGTCGTAAAATTCGCAGGCAATGTCGCCGTGTTCGCCGGTTTTGATTTTCCCGCGCTGATGACTGAACGTATCCCAGATTGACGGACCACGACCATCGCGGTCGACGGCTCCTTCGATTTGGTAAGCGGCTGTTGCCGTTCCCCAGACAAAATCAGGGCCAAAAGCAGCCCTGGAAACGAGCGCCGGATCAGCGGCAGGCAAGTGCGGTTGAGTAGTCAAAACATCCCGGAAATGGTCCGGCAAAGGTAATTGCTGGGTTTACGATTTATGGCTCACTGGTCAAAGTTCTCAATAACATAACCTTAACCAGTGAACCGTATTGAAGTCTGACAAAATAACTTAGGTTATTGATTGCCTGACTAACCCCTAAATCTGCACGGTAGAACCCGCCGTTACCGGGGCCGTAGGGTTATTGATCGCCTGACTAACCCCTAAATCCCCTGAAGGGGACTTGGCTCACGCTGGTACCAAGTCCCCTTCAGGGCAGGGCTGTTAAGTTCTAGCCTGTTTACCCCCCAGCCCCCTAAAGGGGCTAACCTTGTAGGGGTTTTGAGCCTTCAAAACCGAGCACTTCGCAAAGGAGCTTTTTTACCCCTAAATCCCCTGAAGGGCGGTCGGCCGCTG
>NZ_PVTE01000038.1 GCF_003002825.1 Spirosoma oryzae
GATGACAGCGTCAAGGGTCATAGTGAAGATAGATACAGAATGTCCAAGAACGGAAACTTACGATCAAAGCCCGACTTGTGGGTAAACCTCACCCCTAACGGGGAGGGGTTGGGGGTGGGGTCCAGCTACTATGAAAAAACTACTGACTACGCTGCTCGCTGTCGCCAGCCTGACGACGGCGCTGGCGCAGGAGTCGCCGAAGGAGGAAGACTTCTTCAAGATTCAAAAACTGACCGCTCCCGAAGGTACGCTGCTCGAAGTAGGCGGGCTGGTAACGCTGCCGGGCGGTAGTCTGGGCGTAGCCACGCGCCGGGGCGACATCTGGATCGTTGAAAACCCGACGAGCCGCACGCCGTTCTTCCGCAAATTCGCGTCGGGTCTGCACGAAATTCTGGGTCTGGCTTACAAAGACGGGGCGCTTTACTGTGCACAACGCGGTGAGCTGACCAAGATGCAGGACACCAACAACGACGGCAAAGCCGACGTCTTCGAAACCGTATACGCCTGGCCACTATCGGGGCACTATCACGAATACAGTTTCGGTCCGAAGATTGCGCCCGATGGTACCTTCTTCGTCACGGGCAACGTAGCCTTCGGCGACGAGGAATGGTGGCGGGGTGAAAGCCGGGTCCCCTGGCGCGGCTGGACGATGAACATCACGCCTGAAGGCAAGATGCAGCCCTGGGCAACAGGCATGCGCTCGCCATGCGGGCTAGGCATCTTCGACAACGAACTGTTCTACGCCGATAATCAGGGCGACTGGATGGGTTCGGGTGGTATCGTTCACGTCAAGAAAGGCTCCTTCGTCGGTCACCCGGCGGGTCTGCGCTGGACGAGTATGAGCAATTCGCCGGTGAAGCTGTCGCAGGAAGCGTTCTTCGCGAAAATCGACGAACGGCGTCGGCGCGACGATAATGGCCGGGCTATCAAACCCGAAAATATCGCCAATGAAAAGCCGACGCTGCTCTACACGATGAAAGAGCAGTTTCCGGGTACCGACGTACAGGTGCCGGCGGTGTGGCTGCCCCACGGTGTGCTGGGCATTTCCAACTCCGAAATCGTAGAGATTCCGCAGGGTGTATTCGGTCCGTTTGCCGGTCAGTTATTGGTTGGCGATCAGGGCATGAGCAAAATCTCGCGGGTGTTCATGGAGAAGGTAAACGGCGAATACCAGGGTGGAGCCATTGAACTCCGTAACGGCTTCCGGTCGGGCGTCTTGCGGATGGCCTGGGCCAAAGACGGATCACTATTCGTTGGTGAAACTAACCGGGGCTGGGGCTCTGCCGGCGACGCCAACGAAGGTCTGCAACGGTTGGTCTGGAACGGGGCTATACCGTTCGAGATTCGCACGGTAAAAGCGATGCCCGACGGATTTGAAGTAGAATTCACAAAGCCCGTCGACCGGAAATCTGCCGAAGATCTGGCGTCGTACCGCGTCGAAAGCTTCCTGTATAAGTACCACTCGGTTTACGGTAGCCCAACGGTCAACAAAGAAGCGCTACCGCTGAAAGGCGTGAAGGTGTCGGCCGACAACATGAAAGCCCGCATCATCGTAGGTGACATGCGCCGGTACTACATCCATCAGCTGACGCTCGATGGTGTACGCGGTGCCGAAGGATCGTACTCGCTCGTTCACCCGATTGCCTACTACACGCTGAACAACATTCCCGACGGACAAAAGCTGGCGATGAATGAAGTAAGCACCCGCAATTCGGCTACAGCGCCCACCTCAGCAGCACCGGCAACAGCTCCTGCAACGGGTAAGAAAGCAACCGCGACGAAGGGTAAGGTAACGACCGGCGAATCCACGCGGGGAGCGAAGCCGAAGATTCAGGAAGGGCAGGCCGTTTCGATGGCCAAAGCACCAACCTACGACGAGGTGAAAGGCCTGCTCACCCGGCACACTTGTCTGGCTTGTCACCAGGCTAACAAACGGCAGGTTGGTCCGGCCTACGCGGACGTGGCCAAACGTCGGTACACCAACGACCAGATTGTTGAGCTGATCTACCATCCCAAGCCCACCAACTGGCCCGACTACGCCACCGAGATGCCACCCATGCCGCAGGTTCCGAAAGCCGACGCGTTGAAGATTGCCGCGTGGATCAACTCGCTGGCCCCCGCCAGTGGTAGCGGTAGCAGCAGTAACCCTGACGCGCCAAAGCAGTAGTATCGCTTGCCATAGTTGTACAGCCCCCTTCTGGTGAGAGAAGGGGGCTTTTTTATATACTGTCAGTGACGTGTGAATAGCGTCCATTCCCAAAACACCCTATTTTGCGCTTCCCTCTTGTACTGAACGCTACACCGATGCCGCCCCGCTATAGGCTTGCGATCGACAGGCCATCCCTGATTCAACGATTATACGTATTCCTGTTTATCTTGTTACCGGGTGCGTGCTGGTATTGGGGAAACGGCTTGTCCGGCGAGTACTGGTATCTGGTCTGGCTGGCTCCTGTTCCTACGTTGGTAAGCCCAGCTTACACGGACCGAAAGACCAGCTTCCTGTTCGCGTTTGTCGCCTGTCTGATGGGCCGGCTCAGTTGGTTCGTTTATCTACACACTGTCGTTCCACCAGTGCTGGCCAGCCTACTGACAGGAGCGCTGGCGTATGCGTTTGCACGAATCGCTGTTTATTCCGGCGTACAGCTCTGTACGAAACGCAACTGGCGCAGTCTCTTCACATACCCAGTACTGATGACGGCTTTCGAGTATCTGGTGCTGACATGCTCCCCCGATGGGACGGCTACCAGTATGGCCTACACCCAGTCGGATGTACTACCAATCATTCAATCTGCCTCCCTTGCAGGCACACCGGGCATTACCTTCCTCGTCAGTTTATTTCCGGCCTTATGCGCGTTTGGCTGGCTAGCCTGGCAACAGCGAGCGCGTATTCTTCAGGCAGCAGGCCTGGCTCTGCTTATCTACGGATCGGTGCTGGGTTACGGCCTGCTCAGGCTCCATGCGCCGATGTCGTCAGCCGCCCTACAGGCAGGTGTGGTTGTCCTTGACGAAACGAAACACCATACCGACCAGCAGGATAGTCAGCAACAAATGCGCGCGGTGCTGGCTGACTACGGGCGGGCCATTACCACTGTAGCAGCAACTGGTGCACAAGTCGTTTTGCTTCCTGAAACCGCATTTCGACTCACCCCCTTAACCGACAGTCTGGTGATGAACTCGTTGCGGCACATGGCGAAACGTGCCAACACGCGACTTATCGTTGGACTAGCCGACTACAGTCAGCCTGATGCCCACAACACCGCCGTGGTAATCGATGCCAGCGGAAGTCTGTTGACGACCTACACGAAACGCCATTTGGTACGCGGCTTCGAGTCTCAATTCAGTGCGGGTCGGCAAACAGGGCTTTTTCCGATTGACACACTACAGGCAGGCGTCGCTATCTGTAAAGACCTGGACTTTCCGGGCACCATTCGCGACTATGGGCAAGCCCGTACAGCCGTGCTCTTCGTGCCAGCCAACGACTTCAGAATCGACGATTGGCTGCACGCCCGGATGGCGATCCTGCGTGGTGTCGAAAACGGATTTTCCGTCGTACGGGCAGCCCGACAGGGGCGGCTGACAATCAGCGATTCACGGGGACGTGTGTTACGCGAAGCGAAAACAACCATAGGTAACCAATCGCAACTTATCGGTACTGTACCGCTGTCTGCACAAACCACACTGTTTACTCGGGCTGGCAACTGGTTCGGCCTGCTAAACCTCGTCGTCGCTTTTTTCATAGTCCTACCCTACCGACGACGAACATCTGTGTTGCGCATCACTAACTAGTCTTTTTCGGCAGTGCGACACTTTGTCATCACCCCTCTCCCATTTTGGGCGGTCCGCCGTCGCGGGAGGGGCCGGGACGGACGGCCGCTACCAGTGAGGATAAATTACTTCAACGTCAGCACATTCCGTTTGTAGGTGGCTGTCCGGGCGTCGTTGATGACGCCTTTCCAGTTCAGGCCGTAGCCGAAATCGTAGGTGTGGCCGTCGGCGTCGACGTAACACTGCATATCGCGGGGAACGTCTTCCGCCTGTTGCTCGACCGTGCGCATGTTGGCGGGCATTTGCAAAGGCAGGAGCGCTGACGGTTCGTGCGTCCCCGATACGATGTCGAGCAGGGCCTGATCCTGAATACCGAAGTTGGCCAGAATCGCATTAGTCGACGGCTCCAGCTCGGCAAATACCATCGGGTTGTTGAGTCGCACCGACACAACGACGGGCTTACCGTTCATCTTCGCATAAGTATCCGTCACCATCGTCAGATCGGTTGCGTTGATTGTTTTGGTCGATTTGCCGTTATAGCTGCGGTTGGTAAAATTCTCCAGTGGGTCGCCCCCGCCGATACTTGGATTACGCGCTCCCTGCGCCGTGTACGGCCGGTATTGCAGGCTGATCGGTACGTAGCCTGTCTTGCCATCTTTGGCCGTTTCCTTATCGTACCCCCCACCCGACTCCGGGCTCTCGATCACGACAAGCGCGAAGTCCGCTTCGGCAGGTTTGTCAGTCAGCGTGTAGTACTTCTTGAGTACCTCTACGTTGATGGGATAGTTGTTGCTTTCGGGCGTCGGTATACCGAGAAAGTTACGGCCCGCCGGAATAAACCGCTTCGGCACGTACACTTTTTTACCCTTACTTACCGGCAACGCATTCCGCTTGTTTTTCAGCAGCACCACCGACTGCAACTGCGCCTGATAGCCCGCGTTCATGTAGTCGGGCTTACCAACCGTTTGTTTGGTCTGTTCCGGGTTCAGATACGGATTTTCGAACAGGCCCACGCGCAGGCTATTTTGCAGCAGCCGCACCGCCGACAACTCGAATCGAGCCCGCATTGCGGTTTCGCCATGCGCCTTCACGCCCAGTTGGTACGCGCCCATCACTGGCCCCGCATCGTTGTTACCACCATATTGATCGACACCCGCCATCAGGGCTTTGTAGTGCCGTTCGGCCAGCGACAGCTTCTCGACACCCCACGATTTACCGGTCAAAAAGACATCGACAGCCGTTTCATCAGCCGTGATGAGCCAGTCGGTGCAAACTACACCGTCGTACCTGTATTTCTGCCGGAGCAAATCGCCGACGATGTATTTGTTGTAGCTGTTACCGACGTTTTCACCATATTTCTTGTCTTGCCCAAACGAGATCGTGTAATAGGGCATGACAGCCGCCGACGTACTGGTTTTACCGTTCAGCTTGAACGCGCCATCGATAAATGGCATGAGGTGCGTACTGAAATTATTACCGGGATAAACCGCGTATTTACCGTAACCATAGTGCGCATCGCGACCGCCTTCGCCCGAGCCACCACCCGGCCAGTGCTTCACCATCGCGTTGACGCTCGTGTACCCCCAGCCGTTGTTTATTTCCTGCTTACCCGTCGACGTCTGAAAGCCATCGATATACGCACGGGCCAGATCGGTCGTCAGTTTAGGATCTTCGCCAAATGTACCGCTAACCCGGTTCCAGCGCGGATCGGTTGCCAGATCGACCTGTGGCGACAGGGTTGTGGCAATACCCAGCGCCCGGTATTCGGCGGCAGCCACCTGCCCGAACTGCCGTACCAGTTCAGGGTTGAACGTGGCCGCCATACCCAGCGAACCCGGCCACATCGAGATGGTACCGCCAGCACCGGCGTTGAACTCGGCATCGGCACGGGTACCATGACGCGGGTCAGAACTGCTGTTGATCGGAATGCCCAGCCCGATTCCTTCGACCAGTGCCTGTGCATTGTTGTTCCAGTTGGCAGCTGCTTCCGGACTTTGCACCGACGTAATCAGCACGTGCCGCAGGTTATCATTGGTCAGAAACGCCTTTTGCTGATCCGACAGATCACTGACATTGGCCCCGCTCTGCGCAAACACTTTTCCACCGTACGTACCCGCGAAAGGCCCGGCCGGTGCCGCTGGAATAGGCTGGTGTTTACTATACAGCATCAGCCCCGCAATCTGCTCGACGGTCATGCGACTAGCCAGGTCTTTCGCCCGATCCAGCGCAGGTAATCGCCAGTCTTCGTAGGGGTCGAGTCGTCCGTTTTTGTTGAGGTCTTTGAACGCCAGCCCGTCGACGGTGAGCAGTTTGACGCCGGAAGCGGTCGAGTAACCAAGCGTTTGTCCACCGGGATTCGTCACACGAACAATCGTACCAGTTGTTTGGGACGTCCATTGCTGGGGCGTCTGCGCCTGCGCATCGGGCTTTGCCAGCAACAGACTCAGAACGAATGGGTAAGCAAGTAATTTCATACAGGCGACAGGGTTATATCGGCAAGTCTTTAGGTTTCCCAGTAAATGTAAAGCCGCGCTACCACAACTCAATGTCGTGATAGCGCGGCTTTATGTATTTTGTACATACTGTATGATCTGTTGTAGCTTGGACAGGTCCAGGCTACTCATACTAGCAGGCACAGCAACGGCCAATACAGCTCCCGCCTACATAAATTAGCCTGACGGCTCCAGACGTGGACGTCTGGGCTACAATAGTCTACACTTTCTCGAAGACGACGTCGGTGAAGTAGCCTTTACAGTCGGTGAATGACTTCACGACCCGGAAGCCGGTTTGCTGCGCCAGCTGCTCGATCTGGGCGGGGGTGAATTTGCGCGAAATCTCGGTATGGATAATTTCACCGTAGGCAAACGGCACCGTCATGTCCAGCGTATCGATACGTACAGTCTGGGCCTTTTGACTTACCAGATAGCTACGCGCTTCGCCAGTTTCGGGGTTGTACGTTTCGTAATGATCGAACGCGGCCAGATCGAAGTTGGCGTCGAGATCACGGTTCAGCCGACGGAGCAGATTCAGGTTAAAGGCCCGTGTCAGACCCTGCCGATCGTTGTAGGCTGCGTGAATAACAGCGGGGTGTTTTTGCAGGTCAATACCTGTCAGGACCAAATCGCCGGGGCGGAGCCGGTCGTGCAGCTGCCGGTAAAAATCGACGGCTTCGTCAGGCGTAAAATTGCCGATGTTTGACCCAAGAAACAGCACTACCCGCCGGGAGTCAGATTCTTCCGACAATTGCGCTAAGGCGTTGAAATAATCGTCGTGCCGGGCGTTGAGTCGCAGGGAGGGCCACGACCGACGAACATCGGCCACCAAGCCATTGAGCGCATCGACCGAAATATCGACCGGTGCGTAGGCAAAGTCGGCCTGCTCTTCCACAAAGTGACTTAACAGCAGCTTTGTTTTCAGGCCGTCGCCCGCGCCCAGCTCGACCAGATCGAACGAGCGGTCGCCTACGGCAAATAGATCCAGCAAATCAGCCTTATAGCTGTCCAGAATTTCGTACTCCGAGCGCGTCAGGTAGTATTCCGGCGCATGCATGATGTCCTGAAAAATACGGCTCCCTTCCGCGTCGTAGAAGAACCGCGACGACAAGCGTTTGGGTGTCTGTTGCAACCCAGTCCGCACTTCTTCGATCAGCGCCGGATCAATGGTTTGTTCTATCGTAGATTGGTCGTCCTGCGAATCAATCAACCCGTCGAGTACTGCGGGTTCCGCTACTTCACCAATCGTATTCCCGTATATTGCCATTGTGTGCTCGGATGAAAAAAGTTGCGATATGTCGAGCGGGCATGGCCGTCGGGGGTAGCGATCGACGCCCCCCGCAACACGATTTGCCCGCTCATGAATTTGCCATTGTACTCGCCGACCGCGCCTTCGGCGGTAGCGAAACCCGGATAGGGTAGATACGCCGAGTTTGTCCATTCCCAGCGACTCCCCCAGTTGATTTGACTGGCCATGGCTTCCCATTCAAACTCGGTTGGAAGCCGCTGTCCTTTCCAGCGCGCGTAGGCATCGGCTTCGTACTGACTGACATGACATACAGCCGCGTCGGGATCAACCGGTTGAAGTCCATTGAAGGTGTAGGCATGCCAGACATCATCGATGCTGTGCCAGTACAGCGGGGCTTTGGCACCGGTGCGTTTCACCCAGGCCCAGCCATCGGAAAGCCAATACTTAAAGTGTTGGTAGCCACCGGCCTGTATAAAATCGAGATACTCGCCGTTCGTTACCAATGTCCCCGACAGCGTGGTGTCATTCAGGTATACCTTGTGCAGACCTAGCTCGTTGTCGAAACAGAAATCAGTCCCCTTATGACCGATGGTGTACACGCCCTCACGGATCGACACATCCGGTCCGTTTACCAGCCGTGGATTTTCCTGCACCGGCATGTCGATGGCAGGCAGCAGTGGGTTATGGCCCAGAATGTATTTGATGTCGGTGATCAGCAATTCCTGGTGCTGCTGCTCGTGGTTAAAGCCTAGTTCAAGCAGACAAATCAACTCAGGCGTCGGGTCGGCGGCATCGAGGAAGCGGCTCATATGCTCATCGACATAGGCCCGGTACGCATAAATCTGTGAAACGGTAGGTCGGCTCAGGTTACCCCGATCGGTTCTCAGCACCCGTTTTCCGACGGTTTCGTAATAGCTATTGAAGACGAAGCTAAAATCATCGTGAAACACGCGATAGCCCGGCGCATGGGGTACCAGTACGAACGTTTCCCAGAACCAGGTAATGTGCCCTAAATGCCATTTCGGTGGACTAACGTCAGCCATCGGCTGCACCACGTAGTCTTCGGTTTCCAGCCCCCGACAGATAGCTTCGGAATAGTGTCTGACGCGCAGGTATTGCTGCGTAAGCGTATGTTCAGCAATCATACCCCGTTAACTGACTATAGTAGGTGGGTGTTTGCTGTCGTTACAATTATTTATGTGGATAACCGGTATCTGTATACGTCAGCACGGGTTACGGTATTCGGTTTACCGTTTTCGGTACTCCTTATTCCGGCCTTTTCCTCGACCATAGCTCCGTCGAATAGTGCCCCCGTTGCTCACCACAAACCGTAAACCGCATACCGTACTTAATTCTCCGCCAGATACTTATGCACAAAGCTGACGGCCATAGCCCCTTCGCCAACGGCGGAGGCTACGCGGTTCATGGCACCGGCGCGCACGTCGCCCGCAGCAAAAATGCCGGGACTACAGGTTTCCAGCACGAAAGGCTCGCGGCTTTGCTTCCAGACGCGCTTGTACTCGGCATATCTACCCATGTCACGTCCGGTGGCAATAAAACCTTTCGGGTCTTTGATGATGTCCATTTCGATCCAGTCGGTCAGGGGTTTAGCGCCGATGAAAATGAATACACCGCTGGCCGGTTCCGTTTTTTGTTCGTGCGTGTCCATGTTTTCCAGCACCACGCATTCCAGTCGTTCATTACCGGTAGCCGAGACAACCTCCGTGCAGCTTAGTACGTGAATGTTTGGCGTATTGCTGATCTGGTCGATCAGGTACTGCGACATAGTTTCCGACAGGTCGGGGCGACGGATGCAGATGTACACATCCGAGGCCGTGCGGGAGAGATACATGGCCCCCTGCCCCGCTGAATTGCCACCACCAACGACGTAAACCGGCTTTCCTCTGAACGCCAGCGCTTCTGTGGTTGCTGCTCCATAATAGACCCCCGCGCCGGTAAACTTGTCGAGGCTTTCGTTTTCCAGCGTCCGGTACGAAACGCCCGTGCTGAGCACGATGGCCCGCGCGACAACTTCGCTATCGTCGGCCATGCGGATGTGCTTGTACTGCCCCTCCGAATGAATCGATACAACTTCCTGCGGAGCGAGAAACTCGACCCCGAACCGTTGCGCCTGCGTAATGGCCCGGCGCGTCAGATCAGACCCGCTCAGTCCGTTCGGGAAGCCCAGGTAGTTCTCGATGCGTGAACTTGTTCCAGCCTGCCCGCCCGGTGCGCGCTTGTCGATCAAAATTGTCTTTAACCCTTCCGAGCCACCGTAAACGGCAGCCGCCAGCCCCGCCGGTCCGGCACCGATAATCGCCAGGTCGTACAGGCTTTCGTTGGCCGTTGGCTTCAGGCCCAGCTTTTCGCCGACGTCGACCAGTTCTGGTTTCGGCAAAGCCGTCCCGTCGCCCAGCACCACGACCGGCAAGTCCGCCCGACTTAGTTTGTGCAGATCAAGCAGTTCCTGCGCCTGCGGATCGTTCTCGATGTCGAGCCACTGATACGGAAACAGGTTGCCTGCCAGAAAATCCTTCAGCGCGTGCGACTGTGGCGAAAACTGGTAGCCAATCAATCGCAGCCCCTCGAACGTGGGCCGGTAGTTTGATTGCCAGTCGCTGAGCAGATCGTCGAGAACAGGATACAGTTTCTCCTGGGGCGGGTCCCAGGGTTTGGCAATGTAATAATCGAGTTGTACTTCGTTGATGGCCCGCACAGCGGCATCGATGTCGGAGTACGCCGTTAGCAGGGCGCGTTTGGCATTCGGGAAAATCCGGCGCGCTTCGGCCAGAAACGCGACACCCGTCATCTGCGGCATCCGCTGATCCGACAGAAACAGGGCAACTTCCTCCCCTTTCTTTTTCAGCTCGCCTAATGACTCAAGCGCTTCGGTCGCCGAGGTTGTCGCCAGCACCCGGTACTGCTTACGGTATTTCTGCCGCAGATCGTGCTGAATCGCCTGCAACACCTGCGGATCGTCGTCAATGGAAACTATGATGGGAAGACGCATGAGCTATTGATTGAGTGATCGAATGATTGAGTGATGGAATAAGCTGACGCGTGCTGCCATTCAATCACTCAATCATTCGATCATTTAATTGATCGGTAAGCAAATACTAAACTCGGTATGGCCGGGTTGGGAAGCGACCTTTATGGAGCCGTTGTGGTGGTTGACAATGCCCTGCACGATGTCGAGCCCAAGCCCGGTGCCCTTTCCGATTTCCTTTGTCGTAAAGAACGGGTCGAAGATGGAGTCGCGAATGTCGTCGGGAATGCCGGTGCCGGTGTCGCTGATTTTTGTCAGAACAAATGTCAGGCCGTCGTTATGGTGCTCGACTTCGCTGGAGATGGTCAGTTCCCCCCCGTCGGGCATGGCGTCAATAGCGTTGTCGATCAGGTTGGTCCAGACCTGATTCAGCTCACCCGGCCAGCCACAGACCGCTGGCAAATCGTTGGCCAGATTCAGCATAACCGTGACCTTGCTGCCTTTGACCTTGTGATCCAGCAGGGTCAGCGTACTGCGGATACCTTCGCCCAGATCGACCGTCGTTTTGCCCGCCCCCCGGTCCATATGCGTGTAGTTTTTGATCGACCCGACCAACGTACCGATCCGCTCCGACGCGTCGCTGATATCGCGTACCAGCGACTGCGTCACCAGGTTATTGACGATCCAGCTTGTCACGCCACTGATATTGTCAGGACCGACCTGGTCGAGCAGCCAGTTCAGGTCGTCGGTCGTAAAGCCGAACTCAATAAGTGGCCCGACCAGATCCAGATTACCACTATCGACGCCGTAATCGTCGAGCCAGTCGGTCAGTTCGTCTTCGTAGCTACTGCGCTCCAGCAGGCTAAGCTGAAGCGCTTTCTGATCGAGTTTTTTAAACAGCTGCTCATTGACGATATCGACTTTATCGTCGGCTAGTTGCAGGTGCATGATCTGCTTGAAGGCGTCGGGCGTGGCTCGCAAATGCGCTTTCATCGTCTCGGCCGATCGGACAATGGCGGCCACCGGATTGTTCAACTCATGCGCCAGTCCCGCCGATAGCCGCCCCAGCGACGCCATCTTGTCTTCCTGCTGTGTGTAGCGGGTGAAATTGCGCACCCGGGTCGTCATCTGCTGCACCAGTACCTCCGTCAGTTCATAATGCAGGCAGGCCATATCCCGCAGCTTGTCGCGATGCACCTGTAACACCTGCGACGTACTCTCGGCTACTATCCGGTTCGGGATGCTGGTCATGCGCGAGTACGGCAAAGCCCCCAGAATACCGTACTTGTCATACACGGCAATATCGTCTTCGGGGCCGTTTTGTCCGGTGTCGATCACGATACGCCCGTCGAGCACCAGCGTCAGGTGGTTGACCGTTTCGCCAGGTTTTACCAGCACCGTCCCCGCGTTGATGCGCTGCTCCTCCCCGTTGTCGATCAGCCACTGCAACTGTTCGTCGGGGACGTTGGCAAAGACCGGAAACTGTCGAAGTTGTTCAAGCATGATTATGCGGTTGCGTTCATACGGAAACCCAAATTCAAGGAATTAGTTGGCGAACTATTAGTGGTTTGTCAACGTCCGGTAGACAGCCATTTTTCGTTTATCCGTTATGCGCCCTACTCTGCTGCTCCTGTTTGGCTTACTCGCCCTCTCCTTCCGGCCCGATAAGCCCGCCTATCGTCTGTACGACGCGAAAATCAAAGCCGTTTCGTACGAGCAGCTACTGCGCCGGGCTGCCAATGCCGACGTGGTGCTTTTTGGCGAGCTGCATAACAATCCGATTTGTCACTGGCTCGAATTACAATTGGCGAAAGACCTGGCCGAACAGAAAAAAGGGCAACTTGTGTTGGGAGCCGAGATGTTCGAAACCGACAATCAGGTGGCCTTAACCGACTACGTGCAAGGTCGCAGCAGCGACAAGGAGTTTGCCGCGCAGGCCCGGCTGTGGCCTAATTACGACACCGATTACAAACCGCTGACCACGCTGGCTCGTGCGCAGAAACTACCGTTCGTGGCGACGAACATCCCCCGGCGCTACGCTACGCTGGTGGCCCGCAACGGCCTGTCGTCGCTGGACACAGTCTCCGCAGCAACCAAGCGACTTATCGCCCCACTACCTCTAACCGTCGACCTGACGCGGCCGGGTTATAAGGCCATGATGGAGATGATGGGTGGTTCAGGACACGGCAGCAGTGGTGCGCCAAACCCACACGGCAGCACAATTGATATGGCGGCCAACTTCGCCCGCGCTCAGGCGATCAAAGATGCCACGATGGCGTATTTCATTCTCCAGAACCGCAAGCCCGGCCAAACCTTGCTACATATCAATGGTGACTATCACTCGAAAAACTTCGACGGTATCGTCGGCTACCTGCGCGATATGGCCGGCCCTTCGCTGAAAATTCTGACCATATCCTCCGTCGATGTTCCTGACCCTGAAAAACCGAAAGCCGACAGTGAAACGAACCTGAACCAGTTAGCCGATTTCATCCTTGCCATTCCTTCAGACATGACCAAGACCTATTAACCGGCAGGGGGCTAACAATAACGAGTGAAATAATCCGCCCGGCACCCGACGGCCGGTCTTTGTCTATAGAGGTATGAGCTTGTAAGGAAAAGCCACGTATCTGAAGTCGGCACGGCTATGTAGCCTGGACCGGTCCGCCGGCGCGGGTCCACGTCCGGGTGGCCGCGTAGCGGCCTGAAAAGCTACCGCCTGCTTCACTTGGCCTGACGGCCACCCGGACGTGGACCCGCGCCGGCGGACCGGTCCAGGCTACATAGCCGTGCCAGACTACTCGTGCAGCATACTATATTCCAGCACCAGTGCCCAGCAGTGCGCGTCGCAGTGCCAGCGCATCTGCGTGATCGGGCGATGCGCCCATCGGCGGAGCCACGGTGTTTCATAGGCCGTCAACAGTCCGGCGATAAAGAAATTAAACCCGGCGAAATCCGCTTCGATAGCCTCCGTGTCAATCACCGGCGGACGTTCCCCCAATCGCAATAACGTAGTGGCCAGTACGATCTGTTCGAGCCGGTTTGTCGCCTGATTAAGTAGCTGCCGGGCATCGGCGATGAGTTGCGAACGGACCGGCTCCAGTTCAGGAATGGCGAATGCCTGCATGAGCCGACTTATGTGGTAAGCAATCAGCGACGGACGGGCGTAGTGGGGTGCGCAGCCAAACGGATCGCTGCGGTACCGGCCCGACCGGATGATGTCACGCAGATACGTCAGCGAATCGGCATCATGCTGATTGCGGGGCAAGTCGTATTCGTACACACAGTACAGCAGATTACTGAGGGCGCAGGCGTCGAAATCGATGGGCATGGTCTTGCCGAACCAGGTCGAATACGCGCGTAATGACTGGTAGGCCGGGAAGGTATTCCGTACCCAGTACACCGCCCCGTTGGCGTGTTGCGTCAGTTTTTTTTTGAGCCACAACAGTGCTGCTTCGTCGGGCGTCGTGGTCAGGTACACCATCGCCGTATCGTCGATGTCGTCAGGAATGCGAAAATGATCGAATCGTCCAAACAGGTGGCCGTTGGGAAAATGCCGCGAAGGTTTGGTTGGCCAGAAATTATACGTGTCCAGCCCGTCCTTGTTTTTGAACAGCGGGTACGCGTCGACGGCTTTTCGGGTAACGTCATCAACGAGCGCCTGCCCCTCGGCTGGCAATATTGGTCGTAACCGCTGCAAGGTAAAGACCGTGACTGCCGTAAAAAAAACGTTGGTATCTGCCCGCGCGTAGCGAAGACTACGATTACGCCGAACCGACGGAAACAGCCCGTCAGTCTGTTGAAGCCGGGCGATCTGACGCAGTATGTCGACGGGCGAAAGAGTAGTCATTTGGTAACAAAGAGACTACTTTTTTCTGGATAAAGGTTGGATATTTACGACCTGATTTTTCTGCTCCACTCATGGCTACGCTGATTTTATTCGACGATCCCGCTCTCCGCACATCCCTGCTGCCACTGACCTTTACACGGCCAGTAGCCGGCATCCGATTCGGTATTCAGACACTGACTGAAAAGTGGGCTGGCTGGCTGGAGCAAACCCCATCGTTCCTGACGGAAGCGTACCTGAGCGTTAAGTTTCCGATGCAGCCGTCGGACGACAATCTGTACGTCAACGGCGCGGTTTGTCCAACACCGGCCCTTGTCGACGCCCTGAACGAACTAGCGACGGGGCATGGCCTGCGCGATAGCGATGGGCTGGTACTCGCCGTCCGAACGCCACATGCCTTGTCGCAGGCACCCGACATCACCGACGCTTACCACTGGCAGCCGTTTGCTGAACCGCTAACCGTGCTGCGGCACCTGTGGGACATTTTCGTTGAAAACGGCGATCAGATTCGGGCAGATTTCAAGCGACTCACCGAAGGCCGGACTTCCGAGCCGATCACCGATCCATTTACCCGCGTCTATGCACCCGAGAACGTTTTTGTCGAACCGGGCGCAACTATCCGGGCGGCTATTCTCAACGCTGAAGGTGGCCCCATCTACATCGGCAAAAACGCGACGATCAGCGAAGGTAGTATCGTCATCGGGCCGTTCTCACTGGGTGAAGGGTCGACGGTGAACTGGGGTGGGAAGATGCGGTCGAACACGACGATCGGCCCGTTCTGCAAAGTAGGTGGCGAGGTTGGCAACTCCGTATTCTTCGGCTACAGCAACAAAGGCCACGATGGGTTCCTGGGCAATTCGATTATCGGCGAATGGTGTAATCTGGGTGCCAACGTCAACAACTCGAACCTGAAGAACGACTACAGCAACGTCAAAATTTACCATTACGGTACGAAGCAGTTGGAAGATACGGGTCGGCCATTCTGCGGGCTGACTATGGCCGACTACACCAAAGCGGGCATCAGCACGATGTTCAACACCGGTACGGTTGTCGGTGTCAGCGTCAACGTGTTTGGGGGCGGTTTTCAGTACAAACACATCCCGTCGTTTTCGTGGGGTGGTGCCGCCGACGGGTTTACTACCTATCGACTCGACAAGGCGATGCAGGTAGCTGCCGAAGCGTATGCCCGACGGAATCGCCCGTTCGATGAGGTCGAAAAAAACATTTTACGGGCTATCTTTGACCAAAGCCACAGCCTTCCTCCCGAACCGTTGTTTTCATTTTAAGTACAGTATTCGGTTTTCAGTTTACGGTTTTAACCGCTCCCGATCACGCGTCTCGAACAGGGAACCACACAGCACCGTAAACCGTAACCTGTATACCGTAAAACCGTATGCAATTCTCCGATATCGTAGGGCAGGACGCCGTTCAGCAGTTGTTGCTTCGGGCGGTGCAGACAAACCATCTGGCCCACGCGCTGCTGTTCGATGGCCCGACGGGCAGTGCAAATCTGGCCCTAGCGCTGGCGCTGGCTCAGTATGTCAACTGCGAGGACAAACAAGCGACCGATTCATGCGGTCGGTGCGCGTCCTGCGTGAAGATGCAGAAGCTGGTTCATCCCGACCTGCACCTGGTGTTTCCGGTTGCCAATCTGGCTAAGGGAAAGACCTCGGAAGCGTACCTAACCGACTTCCGCAAGTTTCTCCTCGAACAGCCGTACCGCACCCTACCCGACTGGCTCGAAACCATCGGTGCCGACAACAAGCAGGGTAATATCTCGGCCGAAGAAGCGCGCTCGATTCTGCAAAAGCTGTCGCTAAAAGCGTACGAGGGGCCGTACAAGATCATGCTGATCTGGTTGCCGGAGCTGATGAACGTATCGTCGGCCAACGCGCTGCTGAAAGTGCTGGAAGAACCACCCGCACAGACGCTGTTTCTGCTCGTAACCAATCAAGCCGATAAGCTGCTGATTACAATCCTGTCGCGGACGCAGCGCGTGGGCGTACCCGCCTTCGCCGACGACGATATCGCGACGCACCTGCGGCAACACCTCAACCTCGACGAAACCACTGCCCGGCGTATCGCTTATCTGGCCGACGGTAACCTGGCCGAAGCACTACAGCTGAGTACACAGGAAGGCACCGACGACGAACACGCTTGGTTTGCCGAGTGGATGCGCGACTGCTACCGGCAGGATCTGGCCAAGCTGGTCAAGCAGGCGGATCAGTTCGACGGATTCAGCAAGGAGAAACAGAAAGGACTGTTCGACTACAGCATTCGCCTGTGCCGCGATCTGTTTCTGTGGCAACAGGGCGCGGGAGCCTTGCTTCGCCTACCCGACGACGAAATGGCTTTCGTGAAGAACTTTGCCAAGGTGTTGACCACGGCTCATGTCGAGCGTATCGTTACCGATCTGAATCAGGCGGCCTACCACATCGAACGAAATGCCCGCGCCAAGATGGTCATGCTCGATTTGTCACTTACCTTCACCCGACTTATAAAATGAGTTGTAGAGTTTTAGAGTTGGAGAGTTTTACAGTTGTAAAGTTGTAGAGTTGCGGTTCCCCGACGGGACTGGCGCGTTCTGTTTGCGGCCGGATGGGCTGACGCGCCAGCTAACTTTACGACTATCCAACTCTAAAACTCTACAACTACAAAGAAGATGTCCAAGCAACTAATCGGCATGACAGACCGGATCGACTTGCCTGATCTGGGCTTATTCGATATCCATGCCAAAGTCGACACGGGGGCGTATACATCGGCGATACACTGCAAGGATGTTAGGCTCGTACGTACGAAGTCGGGGCAGAAACTCCGGTTCTGGCTGCTTGGTGGCGCAGGCGAGCAACCCCGCCCGTTTTACAGTGGTCAGTTCAGTCAACGCATGATCCGCAACTCGTTTGGCGTGGCTGAATTACGCTACGTCATTCAAACCCGTATAAAATTGTTCAATCGGTTGATTCGGGTCGAATTTACACTGGCCGATCGTGAGCAGATGCGCTACCCGATCTTACTGGGCCGCAAAATTCTGCGTAACCGATTTATCGTTGACGTGTCTCAAAAAGACCTTTCCTATCAGGCTAAACTCGATCAGCCACAGGTGCCAAGTAACGAAGCGCCCTAACCTGTTCTTCAGGAATATCCAGCTCACCCCCTGCTCATTCCGACAATTCACCGCGCTATGCGTATTGCCATCCTATCAACGAACCCCGGCTTGTACTCGACACAACGGCTGCTGACGGCCGCTGCGGAACGTAACCACGAAGCCGTCGTTGTCAATCACCTCAACTGCCACGTCATGATCGAAGGGGGCCGGCCCACGGTGCTACTCGACGGGCAGGAACTCGACTCATTCGACGCGATCATTCCCCGTATCGGCGCATCGGTAACCGACTACGGCTGTGCGGTGGTCAGGCAGTTCGAGATGATGAAGGTCTTCACAACGGCCAAATCGCAGGCCATCATGCGGGCGCGTAACAAGCTCCGTAGCTTACAGGTGCTCTCGAAAGCGGGCGTCGGCCTGCCCAAAACCGTTATCGCCAATCACCCGAGAAACGGCAATGTCAACCGCCTGATCGAACTGGTCGGTGGCCCGCCCGTCGTCATCAAATTACTGGAAGGCACGCAGGGAATCGGCGTCGTACTGGCCGAAACGTCCAAAGCCGCCCGCTCGACAATCGAAGCCTTTTACGGCCTGAAGAAACACGTGCTGGTGCAGGAGTTCGTGGCCGAAGCCAAGGGGTCCGACATTCGGGTCTTCGTGGTCGGAGGTAAAGTTGTCGGAGCCATGCGCCGGCAGGGTATCGAGGGCGAATTCCGGTCGAATCTGCACCGGGGTGGCAACGCGGTTTCCGTCTCGCTGACCGCCGAAGAAGAGCAAACAGCTATCGACGCGAGCCGGGCGCTGGGACTGAAAGTCGCCGGTGTCGATATGCTCCCCTCCGACCGGGGACCGCTGGTACTTGAAGTCAACTCATCACCGGGTCTGGAAGGCATCGAAACGGCAACCGGCATCGACATCGCCAGCCACATCATCGCTTACATCGAAGAGAAAATCATCGGCGACGAAGGCGATACGGTGGGGGTGTAGTTGATTGATAGAATGATTGAGTGATTGAATACATTTGTCTACCCCATTCAATCACTCAATCATTCTATCAATCCGTTATGCCCGCTCTTGATCCTGATTTGAAGAAAGCCATCGTGCGAATGCCTGGTCCGGAGAAGGATAAGCTGCTGCTTCGGCTGATTGCCAAAGATGCCACGCTGACGGAGAAGCTCCAGTTCGAGCTGGTTGAACACGGCCGGACGATCGACGAACGGCGCGAACTGATAAAGGATTTTATTCGGCGAACGGCCAACCTGCACCAGGACACGGCCGCCTGGGTACTGATCGATTTGCGCACCGTCAGCGGCTACATCACGCGGCATGTGAAGGTAACGAAAGACAAGTACGGCGAAGTTGAACTGATGCTGTACATGCTCAATACCTTCTATGACGTACATGCGCATCTGCTGCACAAGTTCAGTCACCGGACGGAGAAGGCGGCTCAATACATTGCCAAGCGTACGGAGATGCTGTTGAAGAAAGTCGTAAAGCTCGACCCAGACTATTACCTCGAATTTTCCGACGACATCAACAAGTTACTCAGTTGGGTACACTATGCCGCCCCAGCCCACTTCGCCCGGCAGTTAGGCTTACCCAAAGAATGGGCTGTTTGACCGTTTTTTCGTAATTTCATCAAAATGATTGCGCCATGGCTACTGATGAATTGAAATTGCTGCTACACCGGCAGATCGACCGGCTTGATGATCCGCAGGACGTACAGGACCTCCTGTTAACAGTAAGTGAATTTATCGGTCAGCGGACAAACGTGTTTACCGAGACTCCGGAGCTACAGACGCAATTAGCGAAAACGCTTGCGACGATCTCGACTGCTCAGCTTACTTCTCACAACGATGTAGCCAAGCAGGCGAAGCAATGGATCACGCGATAGTCTGGACTGAAGACGCTCAGGAAAACTACCGGCAAATAGCCATTTACTTGCTTGATGCGTATGGATTCGATACAGCCGACGCGTTTACAGATACGGTCAATGCCAAGCTGCGAATTTTAGAGAAAAGCCCGTTTATCGGTCGTCGGCTCGATGCGTTACCCTCCGTTCGTAAGCTTCCCGTGCAACCATACAATATGGTCTATTACGCTATTGCCGAACGACAGGTTATTATTTTGAACATCCTCGACAGCCGGCGGTATCCCACGCTTTAGCAAAACCCCTACTCCACTCAAGGTGTTATACCAGTAGTACAACTACACCGAGTACCATGAGTAAAACCGTATTGCTAACTGGAGGAACAGGCACGATCGGCACCCGTCTGACACAATTGCTGCAACAACAGGGGTATCAGGTAAGCTACTTAAGTCGGGAAGCTAAGCCCGTTTCGGGTGTGACTGTCTATCAATGGGATATCCAAAAGGGTCAGATCGATTCAAAAGCCATTCAGACGGCCGACTACATCGTTCATCTGGCCGGAGCTGGTATTGCCGACGGGCGCTGGACCGATGCGCGTAAAGACGACATTCTTGGCAGCCGTACACAATCGACGGAGTTGCTGGCAAAAGCGCTTGCTACCCACGAACATCATGTCGAAGCGTTCGCGGCCTCGTCGGCAATCGGCTATTACGGGGGTGATACTGGTGACCGACCCGTTACGGAAAACACACCAGCGGGGACCGATTTTCTGGCGACCGTTACCCGAGCCTGGGAACGATCGGAAGATCAGGTCGCGGCACTAGGAATTCGTACGGTCAAGTTGCGAACGGGTGTCGTCCTGTCATCGGAGGGGGGCGCGCTACCTAAAATTGTGCAGCCGATTCGACTGGGTGCCGGTGCGCCACTGGGGTCGGGACAGCAGTATATGTCCTGGATTCACATTGACGATATTTGCCGGATGTATATGCAGGCACTAACCGACGCGTCCTGGTCGGGTGTGTACAATGCCACAGCACCGACGCCCGTCACCAACGAGGGACTGATAAAAGCCATCGCCGACGTCCTTAAGCGTCCGTTGATCATGCCCAACGTACCGGCTTTCGCGCTGAAACTGCTGTTTGGTGAAATGGCCATCACCGTGCTGGGCGGCAACTACGTCATCAACAAGCGCATTGCTGACGAGACATCCTTCAACTACAACTACGCCGACCTAAACCTGGCGCTGAAAAACCTGCTTGCTTAACCGATGACCGACTACCTGAAAGATGCGCTCAAAAAAGCCGCGATGTTCTGCGCTTATCAGGAACGCACCCAACAGGAAGTGCGTGACCGGCTCAAGGACTGGGGGGTTATCGGTGACGATGCGGAAGAAGTAATCGCCGAACTGATTCAGCAGAATTACCTCAACGAAGAGCGCTTCGCCAAGTCATTTGCGGGGGGCAAGTTTCGGGTAAAGGGCTGGGGCAAGCGGAAGATCAAGCAACACCTACAGCAGCGGGGCATCACGGGCTACAATCTGGACCAGGCGATGAAGGAAATCGAACCCGACGATTACCGCACCACCCTCGCCGACTTACTCACGAAAAAACGGCAGTCCATCCGCGACGATAATCCGCTGGTCATCAAACAAAAGCTGGTTCGCTATGCGCTCAGTAAAGGCTACGAGTCCGACCTTGTCTGGCAGGTAGTAGAAGGTATGTAGGTATTCGGTTTACGGTTTTCAGTACACGGTTTACGGTGGGTGTCGACTTTTGTGGATGGTTCGTTCCTATCGTACAAACGCGCAATTCGCTACCCGTAAACGGAAAACCGACTACCGTAAACCTCACTTCTCCAGCCGGTACACGCTGTTCCAGTCGTCCTGAAAGATGCGTCTGTAGCGCCCGATACGTTCGGGTGCCGCGTTGGGAATGTCGTAGGCCATATTCAGTTTGGGATCGGTGATGACGTAAGCCGCCTGTTCACGAGCAGCCAGATCGAAGAACTGCGGCACCGACAGCTTCCCGCCATACGCATGCTGATTGAGAAGAAAGTAATAGCTGAGGCTATGGATGCGGTAGTGGCCGATCTGATCGAAGAAAAAGTCGAGCGGGGCAATAACCGTGCTTCCCTCCTTGCCCATCCGCCGGGCGAGAGCCGCCGTTCGCTCGTGCACAATCGGTGCCTGGTTTTCGCCGATCAGCAAGCCACCTTCCACCAGTCCGGAACCCAGCCACAGGACTACGGCGGCCGCACTCAACCTTTGCCCCCACCTGGGCCATCGAACGGCCGAAACGGCAACCGCCCGTCCCGCCAGCAGACAGGTGTAGGGTAGCAGGAGCAGCATGTAATACTTGCTGCTACCCCGCGTCAGCAGCCACATCCAGACCGTTGCCGCCAGCAGGTAAACGACCAGCGGTCGACTTTGCCGGTCATATTGCCAGCTGAACCAGCCGACAAACAGGGACAATACTGTGATAGCGGCTTCAACCTGATTGTGAAATAACATCTGATGAAACGAAGCCAGTGTGCTGAGCTTAGCCATCCAACCGAATAGGTGTCGCGTTGCCGGATCATACCGAAACTGCTCTACCAGCCGCGCCCATTGATTGTCGAGCAGCACGTCGGTGAAGTAGAAGGCGCAGACAACAGCCCAGACAAATCCGTACACGACGCCGGTGCGCCACCGCCGTTGCCAGGCCAGCCAGGTTAGCCCTGCCAGTCCGTACATCAATCCGTTCAGATGAGTCAGAGCCGCCAGGCCCGCAAAAATTGCCGCCATAACCAATCGGCCGGTTGGGCGATCGTTGCCTGTTTGGGCTGTGCTCAGGAAGTAATAGCCCCACAGACCGAAGGCAGCATTCATGGTTTCGGGTCGGGCAACGAAGCCGTACCGTAATACCAGCCCGCAGGAAACGTACAGAAGCACAGTCCAGCCAAACAGCGCCGGTCGATTTGCATTGATACCCAGCATAACGCCCCGTCGGGTCATCGCATACAGCCCGGCGACGTTCAGCGCAGCCCCTGCCGTGCCGAGTGATTCGACGGCCGGAGCACTGAATCCGAACAGCCCTGTCCAGCCTGCCAGCAGGTAGATATACAGCTTATGAAATACGTAGATACGCTCTTCCCAATGGTTGACACCCCGAAAAAACTCGGACCGAACCACCCCGTCGCGCAGAAAGAAATAGGCTTGCTCGGCGAACCAGGCATCGTCGAAATCGGTGGCCCGGTGGTACATAGTAGCCGCGAACAGGAGCAGAAACGGGCCAATCAACCAATAGGGCAACCGGTCGGAGAGAAAGCGATCAGGCATGGATACTCGGAATTTACGCGAAAATACAGGGAACCGGCGGGCTTATGCTTCTCGAAATATGGCCAGTTCCAGAAAACAAATTGATCGACTCGTGAAACAACGACAGTACAAACCAACCTTTGACCCATTAATACCGTTTTAACAAACTACCATTCACCTGTTCGCACATGATACCCCGTCTCTACCCTATACTGCTGTCCGCAGTCCTGCTGACAGCCTGTTCACGCAATCCCGTTACGGGCAAGCGAGAAGTCATCCTGATGTCGAAAGAGCAGGAAATTGCCCTTGGGCAGCAATCACACCCCAGCGTTGTCGCCAGCATGGGTCTGTACGAAGACCAGAAGCTAAACGCCTTCATCAATGAGAAAGGCAAGGCAATGGCTCGTATCTCGCACCGTCCCGATCTGCCCTACCAGTTCTACATCGTCGACTCGCCGGTCGTCAACGCATTTGCCGTGCCGGGTGGGTATGTGTACTTCACGCGGGGCATTATGGCACACTTTAACAACGAAGCGGAGTTTGCCGGGGTGCTGGGCCATGAGATTGGTCATATCACCGCCCGCCACTCAGCCCGGCAGCAAACGTCGCAGTTGTTTGGTACGGTCGGTGTACTGGCCGGCTCTGTACTACTCGACAAAACGGGGCAGCTTACCGACCTGGCATCGCAGGGACTACAACTGGCACTGCTGGGCTACAGCCGGGCCCACGAATCAGAGTCAGACAAAATTGGTGTAGAATACTCCAGCAAAATCGGGTACGACGCCCACCAGATGGCCAATTTCTTCGCGACCATCAAACGCATCTCCGATCAGAGTGGTCAGGCGGTACCGAACATTCTGTCTACACACCCCGATCCCGGCAACCGATATACCAAAGTTCATGAGATGGCGAAGGCGTACCAGGCTGCCAACCCAGCCACGTACCAGGTCGACCGTGAGGATTACCTGCGCATGATCGACGGCATTATCTACGGAGAAGATCCCAAGCAGGGCTTTGTCGAGAACAATATGTTTTATCACCCGGAGTTGCGCTTTCAGTTTCCGGTGCCGAGTGGCTGGCAACATCAGAATTCGCCCGCTCAGTTTCAGATGGGCCCGAAGGACGGTAAGCTGTCGATGATTCTGATGGGTGCCAAAGGCAATTCGTTGGACGAAGCAAGCCAGACACTCGTCAAAGAGTTAGGCCTGAAAGTGCTGGAAAGTAATCGCACGACGATCAACGGTAATCCGGCTTATGTGCTCATTTCGCAGCAGCAGCCCCAACAACAACAGGGGCAGCAGCAACAGCAACAAAGTGCCGCTAACACATTGCAGATCGGTACGTGGCTGATTCAGTACGGCAATTCGATTTACGCCCTGCACGGCCTGTCGACGGCAGCTAATTTCCAGGCGTCATTCGACACTTTTCAGCGGGTAGCGGGCGGCTTCCGCAGCCTGACCGATTCGGAGAAGCTAAACCGCCAACCGGAGCGGGTAAAAATTCAGTCAGCACCACGCAGCGGCACCTTTCAGGAGAATATGGTGGCATTGGGCATGCCAGCCAGCCGCATCGAAGAACTCGGCACCCTCAACAGTCTGAAAGCCGGCGATCAGGTTAACCGGGGCACGCTCCTGAAAACGCTCCGGCGCTAACTGCCGGTAATAAAATAAATCGGGCCTGCTGTCTTACGATAGCAGGCCCGATTTATTTATCCGATAGTCTGGTTCAGACGATCTCTAGTTCAACTGACTTAGGATTCGCCGGGAAGCGTTAAGCACTTCTATACCCACAACTGCCCCGTCTGCGTCGTAGTCGATGATCGTACCAGCGTGCGTTTCATCGCTTTCATCTATAACGTTGTCGGTCAGTCGAATGTAGAGAATGTCTACCTCCCGGTCGTACTTCACTTTCATAAGTACCTGTTATAGCACTGAGTTTTTGTCATCCCTCGCAGGCTCAGGATGACGGTGATAACTTAAAAATCAGCATCCATGACGAAGCCTTTGGGCTCTTCCTTGACGGCTGCGGGTACCGGGTTTTCAGCATCCTGCGGATTTTCCGACGCGGCTTTCATCGCCCGGAACTTGGCCATCACTTCGCCACGCTGGTATTCACCAACGCGCTTTTCGAAGAAGTTGGTCTTGCCCTGTAGCGAGATCATATCCATGAAGTCGAAGGGGTTCGAGACATTGTAGATTTTCTTCAGACCCAGCGTTACCAGCAGGTGATCGGCCACGAAAGCGATGTACTGCTTCATCAGTTCTGCATTCATCCCGATCAGCGACACGGGCAGTGCATCCGACACAAATTCCTGTTCGATTTCAACCGCGTTACGGATGATGTCGTACACCTGCGAATCCGGCATCTTGTTCTGGATGTGATCGGTGTACAGCATGCAGGCAAAGTCGCGGTGGAGACCCTCGTCGCGCGAGATCAGTTCGTTCGAGAACGTCAGGCCTGGCATCAGCCCACGCTTTTTGAGCCAGAAAATCGAGCAGAACGAGCCCGAAAAGAAAATACCTTCAACGGCCGCAAACGCGATCAGGCGTTCGGCAAACGTACCGTTTTCGATCCAGCGCAGCGCCCATTCGGCTTTCTTCTGCACGCAGGGAATGGTATCGACCGCGTTCAGCAGCCGGTCTTTCTCAACAGAGTCTTTGATATATGTATCGATGAGCAGCGAGTAGGTTTCCGAGTGGATATTCTCCATCATCACCTGAAAGCCGTAGAAGCACTTCGCTTCGGCATACTGCACTTCCGACAGAAAATTAACGGCCAGATTCTCGTTGACGATCCCGTCCGACGCGGCAAAGAAGGCCAGTATATGCGAGATAAAGTGCCGCTCGCCATCGTTCAGGTTATTCCAGTCTTTAAGATCCTGACCAAGGTCGATTTCTTCCGCCGTCCAGAACGACGCTTCGTGTGTCTTATAGAACTCCCAGATATCCCAGTGTTTGATCGGGAAGAGCACGAAACGGCTCGGATCTTCCTGCAAAATTGGTTCGATAGTCTCCTGTGGTTGCATAATACGGTTTATGATCTATAATATGTAGGGAATTGATCGGCGTTGGCCGACCAAGCGGATAAGCGTTTAGACAAATTTAACCGTTCCGATTGCTTGCACAAGGTCAATGACCAAATCCTGTTTTCACATAGCCTACTTAATCGTATCGTTATCAACCGATTGGGATTATTGACGCTAACGAACTTCTTTAAAAAGTTCTAAAAAACTTTTGGCTTACTGAAAATCAACACATTACAGGGTATTATCCTGACAGGACACAAAAAAAGGCCGCTTCCGTAGAAACGACCTATACTCTATCTATGGGCTACAGGACTTTTACCAGTCCCGGATGGGAAACGGAGTACTAGAGGCTGTTTTTAATGTCGATCCGCCGATGTAGCTGCTCTTCATCTTTAAACGGTAGCGTCACTGTTACCCGGCCGTGCTCATATATAGCGTCGATCAGGTCACTGTCGACGAAGGTGGGTATGTCGAGCACGCGCATGAACATGGGCACCGCCAACCGCTGCACTGCTTCTTCTTCGTCGTCGGCGTCAGAATCGTTCAGCGTCGTCAACAGCGTATACAGGACGAGCTTGTTACCTTCAACCAATACGTTGAACGCTTCCGGTCCAACACCAGGGGCTTTCAGGCGAACGATCAGTTTATCATCCTCTTTATCGACCTTGAATGTAGCCCGACTCGATCCACCGTGTAGTGTGTTGAGCAGGTCTAGTTGGCCGCCTGTCCCCTGAAATACGTTTTCAATTGCTTTCATAGGATTTGTTGTTTACCGTTCAAGTAATAGCTTATGTACAAACGTCGTGCCCACGCCGGAAGTGGCTATTTTTTCCGCCATTCTGACCGAAAGGAGCCGCTTATTTTTCGCTAAATCTGCCTTATTGACCGAATGAGGGCTATTTTTTAGTCGAACGGTAGGAATGAACCGACAAAATAGCTGGGGAAATAAAGCCCGTATACGTCGGGGATTCTGTTGCCGGGATTCCCCACCCCACAATCGCGTGCTGTGCCCAACACGAATGGCTGTAATGGTGGGATTTAGGCCGTACCTTTGCAACCGTATGCATATCAAAATTGCCACCCGATCCAGCCGCCTGGCCCTCTGGCAGGCTGAACATATACAAGCCCGATTGCAAGCCGACGATGTCACGTCTGAACTGGTCCTGATCGAAACGAAAGGCGACCTGGTTCTCGACCGGTCGCTATCGAAAATCGGCTCGAAAGGCGTCTTCACGCAGGAGCTGGAAGATCAACTCTACGACGGCCGCGTCGACATTGCCGTGCACAGCGCTAAAGACCTACCATCGAGCCTACCGCCCGGCCTGCGCATCATTGCCTTTACCGAACGGGAGGTCGCCAACGACGTACTCGTCAGCCGCAATAAAGAACTATCGCTCACCAGCGGACAACCGTTCGTCATCGGCACTTCGTCAACCCGACGCATTGCCTTGCTGAAACATTACTGCCCACATCTTACCACCATCGACATGCGGGGCAATCTGCAAACCCGCATCCGCAAACTCGATGAAGGGCAGTGCGATGCGTTGCTACTGGCCTACGCGGGTGTTCACCGAATGGGCTACGATGAGCTAATCGTTGAACGTCTGCCGCTGTCGGAATTCACGCCCGCCGTTGGACAAGGCAGTATCGCCATCGAAGCCGCCGATTCACTCGACAAAGAGAAGTACGACGTCATCCGTCGGCTGGTCAATCACGAACGGACCGAAGCGTGCCTGCTGGCCGAACGCTCGTTTCTGAACCGGTTGGAAGGCGGTTGCAGCATTCCGTCTTTTGCCCTGGCTCACTGGAGTGCCGGGCAGGGAAGCCCCGGACAGCTTAGCCTGACGGGTGGCCTGGTTAGTCTCGACGGTACCGACATGCTGCGCGACACCTTCGATGGCCCGTATTCGGAAGCAACGGCGTTGGGTCATGCGCTGGCCGAAAGTATTCTGACGCGTGGGGGCGATACCATTCTGACCAGCATTCGCGAACAGCTATGACCGTTACCATTGCCCGAACCGACGCGCAGATTCGTCGGTGTCTGCCTGCCGTGCTTGCCCTGCGTCCGCAGTTCTCACCCGAACAGGCTCTGGAACAGATTCGCTTCCAGCAAACCGAAGACCGTTACATACTGGCGTTCATTGATCTGGGCGACGACATTGACGCACCGGCAGCAGTTGGGTACCGCATCCTGCACCTGCTGCACAGCGGCAAAACGCTCTACATCGACGACCTGTCAACCCTACCCGACGCACGCGGGAAAGGTTACGCCAGTATATTGCTCGACTTTATCATCGAACAGGCCCGGCAGGCGGGTTGTCAGACCGTTTCGCTGGATTCGGGACAAAACCCCGCCCGCTATGCTGCGCACCGGCTGTACCTGAACAAGGGATTCAACATTACCAGCCATCATTTCCATCTGTCTTTGCAATAGCGTTGCAATTTGGTAGGTTGCAGTGCATTTTTCTGATACAACCGCATTCATGAACCGGCTTTGTGCCACCAAGGGCTATGAATCTCTTTCGAATTAGCTGGCGTAACCTCACCGACCGGCCGCTGAGCAGTTTTCTGAGCGGCCTGCTCATGACCTTTGGCATCACGATTATTTCGCTGCTGCTGTTGTTGAACAAGCAGCTCGACGATCAGTTTCGGCGTAACATCAAGGGCATCGACATGGTGCTGGGGGCGAAAGGCAGCCCGCTGCAACTGATTCTGTCCAGTATCTACCAGATCGATTCGCCCACGGGCAATATTCCGCTCGAAGAAGCCGAAAAGCTGACCCGTAATCCGATGATCAAAACGGCGATTCCGCTGTCGATGGGCGACAACTACCGCTCGTTTCGCATCGTCGGTACGAACAAGAAATACCTCGATCATTTCGGCGCTACCGTCGCGCAGGGTCGGTTGTTTCAACAGGATCTCGACGTGGTCATTGGTCCGCGTGTGGCACAGGTGGCCGGGCTGAAACTGGGCGATACGTTCTCCGGCTCGCACGGGCTTGACGCGGAAGGCGAAGTGCATGCCGATACCAAATACAAAGTCGTCGGTATTCTCAATCAGACCAACACGGTTACCGATCAGCTGATACTGACGCCCGTTTCGAGCGTCTGGGCCATTCACGAGCATCACGACGACGAGCACCACGATGGTGACGCGCACGAAGCCGAGGAAGAACACGACGAAGCGCCACGCGAGATTACCAGCATGCTGATCAAGTTCCGCAATCCGCTGGGGATGATGCTGGCGCGTGGGATCAACAGCAACTCGAAACTACAGGCGGCCCTGCCCAACATCGAGATCAACCGCCTGTTCTCGCTGCTCGGCGTGGGCGTCGAAACGCTGCGCGGCCTGGCGATCGTGATCATGCTGATTTCCGGTATCAGTGTATTTGTGTCGCTCTACAATTCGTTGAAAGAACGACGCTACGAGATGGCGCTGATGCTGTCGATGGGGGCCACGCGCATGCAGTTGTTCGGCATGTTGCTGCTCGAAGGGCTTGTCTTGGCGTTGCTGGGTTTCGTGCTCGGCATCGTACTAAGCCGCGTCGGGCTATGGCTGTTTTCGAGCAGCGTGTCGTCGGAATACCACTACAACCTGGCCGCGTTTGGTATTCTGCCCGAAGAATGGCTCCTGCTGGGCGTCGCCATTCTGATCGGCCTGCTGGCCGCTGCGTTGCCCGCCCTCGGTGTCTACCGAATGAATATTTCCCGTACTCTAGCTGAAGATTAATGCCCCTGTTACGCGCAACGTTCGCTTTTCTTTTTCTCTTTGTTTCGTATCAAAGCCGCGCGCAACTGGCGGCTGGTTATGGTGCCCGCTATGCCCAACCGGGCGTCGACGTGCTGAACTACGACTTCTCGCTAACACTCAGCGATTCGACCAATCGGATTGTCGGCGAAACCAAAATACGGTTTACCCGCGCCGACGATCGGCAGACAGTCTGGTTCGATCTCATCAGTCAGAAGGCTGATTCGACCCGCCCCGATGCAACCGGTATGCGCGTGCGACGTGTGACGCTGGCCAACGGCAAAGCGGCTCCCTTCAGTCAGCGGAACGACCGCGTATTTATCAACCTACCGGCGGCTCCCAATCAGCCGACTGAACTGACGATCGCCTACGCGGGTGTACCGGAACGGGGTCTTGTCATCAGCCACAACAAATTCGGCGATCGTACCTTTTTCGGTGACAACTGGCCCAACAACGCCCGGCATTATCTCCCCGTTGTCGACTACCTCGCCGACAAGGCGACCTGTTCGTTTACGGTCGATGCGCCGGCCGTATACCGCGTCATTGCCAATGGAAAATTCATCAGCGAAACGCCGATCCCCGGCAAGACAGCCCGCAAGCTGACGCGCTGGCAGGAAAGCACACCCATTCCGACAAAAGTGATGGTCATTGGCGCGGCCCGCTTCGCGGTGCAGGATGTCGGCTCAGTCAACGGGGTGCCTGTGGAAAGCTGGCTGTACCCGCAGGACAGTCAGAAAGGGTTTATCGACTACCGCCCAGCCAAAGCGATTCTGGAGTACTTTCAGAATCAGATTGGCCCGTATTCGTACGAAAAACTGGCGAACGTACAGTCGAAAACGGTGTTCGGCGGCATGGAAAACGCGAGTTGCATTTTCTACAACGAGAAGGTCATCGTGGGCCGACCGGACTCTGACGTGGAAGCCCTGTTGGCCCACGAAATTGCGCATCAGTGGTTTGGCAACTCAGCCACCGAAGCCGACTGGTCGCAGCTGTGGTTGAGCGAAGGTTTTGCCACGTATTTCTCGGCGCTGTACCTCGAACATGCCTACGGCAAAGACACGCTCAACGCAGTATTAAATCAGAACAAAGGCCAGATTTTTCGCTTCACAGCCGCCAAGCCCAAAGGCACGATCATCGACTCGACGGCAACGAACCTGAACGACCTGCTGAACCCTAACTCCTACCAGAAAGGTGGCTGGGTGCTGCACATGCTCCGCTGCGAACTCGGCGACGAGTTGTTCTGGAAAGGCATCCGCGCCTACTATGCCGCCTACCGCAACCGCAACGCCCGCACCAGTGATCTCGTCGCGGTTATGGAACAAACGTCCGGCCGGAAACTAGGCACCTTTTTTCAGCAGTGGCTCACGCAGCCGGGCTACCCGGAAGTTGTCTGGGGGTCGAACTACGATGCGAGTAAGCAGACGGTTGTGATCGACGTCCGACAGGCGCAACGTACGGGTTTTTTTACCATTCCGCTTGTGTTCAGCTTCCGCGATGCATCGGGCCGGGAAATCGCCCGCTCCCCCCGTCTGACGATGACTAAGCAGACACAAACCTTTACCATCCCTGCCGTCACCCGCCCCGCCACCGTCGTCATCGACCCCGACAATACCGTGCTGATGCGGGCTGTCGAGATGGGCAAGTAATTTGTACTAACTTACCAGTACGCATCAACCGCTACGACCATGCTCAAGCGCGTTTCCATCCAGAATTTCAAGAGCCTGAAAGACGTCACGCTCAATCTTCAAAAAGTTAACCTTTTGATCGGCCCGAACAATTCGGGAAAGACTAATTTTTTGAAGGCGCTGGAGTACTTCAACTTATCTGTTTTGCAAGATGATATCGCTAGTGAGCGTCTAGCAAGAAAAGTTAGACATACAAATTCATCTGACTCTATGTCAATAGGACTCACGTTTCAACGCAACGACGAAGAGCTAGAATTTAACAGAAAATTTGTCTTTACCAACGGCATCAATTTAGAATCTTCACAACGTATTCTCAGAGAAGGTGTTGTAATAGAAACGAATGAGCAGGGATATCCAGATGTAGCTTTTCTACGGTCTCAATTGGCTTATCTGAGAGTTTACAAACCAGACCCAAACAAACTAACGCAATCAGGTCTGGTCGCGAACAAGGCAGAAGTAGTCAATGCAGATGCCTCTAACTTGGTTGGATTCTTAGATCTAATGATTGGCAAGTACAGACGAACTGCTTTTGATCGTATAGAGAAAGATTTGAATAAATGCGTACCTGAATTTGATGAGATAAGTTTGGACGACGCTCCAGCAACAGATGAACTAAAAAAAACATACGGTGATAAATCATTTAAGCGTATAGGCTTAACAAATAACAAGCAAGGTGTCACTTATTGGGCTGATGAGCTGTCCGAGGGCACCCTATACTTCCTTTCTCTGCTTTGCATCATAAACCAACCAAATCCCCCTAAACTTCTTTTATTAGAAGAGCCAGAAAAAGGAATACATCCTCGACGAATTTGGGAAGTTATGAAGTTCATCTTTCAGCTAGCTGAAGAGAAAGATGTACAAATAATTATAACTACTCACAATGAGCATGTAGTGAACGCTTTCTCATCAATACCCGAATCCGTATTTGTTTTTGACAAAGACGAAGAAACGGGAGCTACTTCAGTAAGAAATCTTCAAAAAGATATTATTGAACCCACTGACCGTATAAACGAAGAACTTGGCCTAGACAAAATTGACCTGACGTCTAATTTAGGAGAATACTGGATGTACGGCTTAATAGGTGGCGTCCCGTCTAATGTACAATGAGACAAACGCGAATAGACTATACACTGGTTGCTGAAGGTCACGCTGAATACGCCTTTATTCCGGCTTATCTACAGCTGATAGCGGCAAGATTCAATGTACAGGTTGTACTCAGTAAGTTAGGCTTTAAAGGCCAGAAAGCAGGAAAAGCTAAAGTACTTAAAGAAGCAAGTGCAATCTTTTCCACTGCCATTGGTCAGGGGCATCAACTACTTATTGTTGGCGTTGATTTGGACAAACCCGACTACGAGCAAGAGCAACCTGGACACACAGCTGAGTGTAGATTACTACTGGATGCACTTGGTAAGACGCACAAAAAATTTGGAGATCGAATCGTGCATTTCGTAACTGTTCAAGCCATCGAACAATGGTTAGCGTACCAAAGCTATCAGACAAATATTGGCAAGAAGTATCCGCCTAACAGTCTGGAGAGCAAAACACAGGATGAACTCAAAAAGCAGTTGTACGGCGAAAAAACGAACGAAGTTGTTACGGAACGCGTCGCAACCAAGATAGCTTCGTCTGCTGACTTCGACGAACTCGCCCGGCAATCGCGCAGTTTCAAACACTTCCACAATCAGGTCGTTCAGTTTTTGCAGGCGTACAGCAAAACTGACTGACCATGAACGTTCATAACTCTATTGTCGACGCCATCGGAAACACTCCGCTGGTGAAACTGAACCGTGTCACCAAGGGTATCCGGGGAACGGTGCTGGCGAAAGTCGAGTATTTCAATCCCGGTAACTCGGTGAAAGACCGCATCGCAATCCGAATGATCGAGGACGCCGAGAAGCGGGGCGACCTGAAACCCGGCGGCACCATCATCGAAGGCACGAGCGGCAACACCGGCTTCGGACTGGCGCTAACCGCCATTGCGAAAGGCTATAAATGCATTTTCACCATGGCCGACAAGCAATCGAAGGAGAAGATCGACATTTTGCGGGCGGTCGGTGCCGAAGTGGTTGTTTGCCCGACGAACGTAGCGCCCGACGATCCGCGGTCGTACTATTCGGTCGCCCGTAAGCTGAACCGCGACATACCGAACTCAATCTACCCCAATCAATACGACAATCTGTCGAACCGGGAAGCTCATTACGATACGACCGGCCCCGAAATCTGGCGCGACACCGACGGACGGATCACACATTTTGCTGCTAGTGTCGGGACGGGCGGGACAATCAGCGGCACGTCGAAATTCCTGAAAGAGCAGAATCCGAACCTTTTCACGCTGGGATTAGACACGTACGGCTCGGTGTTCAAGAAATACAAAGAGACCGGCCTATTCGACCCCGGCGAAATTTACCCGTACCTGACCGAAGGCATCGGCGAGGATATTCTGCCACAGAATGTCGATTTCAGTGTCATCGATCAGTTTATCAAAGTTACCGACAAGGATGCGGCTATCATGGCCCGGCGGCTGTCGCGGGAAGAAGGTTTGTTTGTCGGCTGGTCGTGCGGAACGGCTGTACACGGCGCACTCGAATGGGCCAAGGATAATCTGACCGACGACGACGTGCTGGTAATTCTGCTGCCTGACCACGGCACGCGATACCTCGCCAAAATTTACAACGACACCTGGATGAAGGACCACGGTTTTCTGGAGGACCGTTCGTTCAAAACCGCCCGCGACATCATCCGGCACAAAAGCGCAGGAGCTGGCGACTCGCTGACAACCATCCGTACCGACGTGTCGATCAGTCAGGCAATTCAGGTGCTGAACCGCAACGGTATTTCGCAAATCCCGGTGACGGACGAGACCGATCAGATTGTCGGTAGCCTAACCGATTCGACAGTTCTGAACCGGCTTATCGACGACCCAGCCGTCAAAGATCATCCGGTGAGTGAGGTAATGGACAAGCCGTTTAAATTCGTCGGTCTCGACAATACCATCGACGCCCTGTCGTCGCTCATCGACCGCGACAACAAGGCGCTGCTTGTCCGTGACGAGCGCGAACAGGTACAAATCATCACACAGGCTGACTTGCTGGCGGCTATGACAAATTAGGGGGTCATAGACAGGATTACAGGATTGACAAGATTTTAATCATACAGTTCAGTTCTTATCATTCCGAGCACGCGAGAGTGGAATTACTGACTTACAACCTCCCAAATCCTGTTAATCCTGTAATCCTGTCAAAAAAATCATCGGCGGTTATCGCCCCCTTCCATCATGCTGAGGTAACTGGCGTACCGGCTTTCGGCGATCTCACCCTCGCCTACTGCGTCTTTGACCGCGCAACCGGGTTCGTTGATGTGCAGACAGTTATGAAACCGGCACTGATTGAGCCGCTCCCGCATTTCAGGAAAATAGTGGCTGATTTCTTCCTTTTTCGTATCGACCAGCCCTAACTCTTTAATACCCGGCGTATCGATAATGAACGTCTCCGGTGCCAGCTCAAACATTTCCGCAAACGTCGTCGTGTGAACCCCTTTATTGGCGAATGTCGATACTTCGTTGGTGCGCAGGTTCAGATTCGGCGAGATTGCATTGACGAGCGACGACTTACCAACCCCTGAATGGCCCGAAAGCAACGTCACCTTGTGGTCGAGCAGTTGCCGGAACGCGTCGACGCCTTCGCCTTCGATGGCTGAGGTTGCCAGACAGGTATAACCAATCTGCTCGTACATGTCCATGATCTCCTGCTGGTAGGCCAGCCCGTCTTCATTGAGAATGTCGGACTTATTGAACACGACGGCCGTCGGAATACGGAACGACTCCGCCGATACCAGAAAGCGGTCGATGAATCCGAGTGAGGTACGGGGCAGGGTCAGCGTCGCCAGCAGAACGGCCTGATCGAGGTTGGCCGCCAGCATATGGCCGTGGGCCGTTTTATGTACCGACTGCCGAATGATGTAGTTGTCGCGGGGCAGAATATCAGTGATCACCACCGTATTTTCGATCTCGTCTTCGACGGTAAACGTCACCCGATCGCCTACCGCAATCGGGTTAGTTACTTTAAGGCCCTTGATTTTGAATTTGCCCTTCAGCCGCCCCTGATAGACGTGCCCATCGGCGTTACGAACGTCGTACCAGGAACCTGTTGAGCGGAGTATTAAGCCGGTGTTTGACAATGATTGAATGCCTGAATTATTGAGTGATTGAATGCCTACTGCTCAGCGTCATGCCTGTCTGATAGTATCTTCGTTGCTACGTCCATAACCCGTGCGGTTGCGCCGATGTTCCGTTGTACGTATAAGCGGGTGATTTGGGCAGCTTTTGACCGGTCGGCATACTGGCGGGCGAAGGCAAGTTGTAGTTCGTCGACCGTGCGAACCGGAAATGCCCCCCCTTCTGCAACCAGGTCCACAGCCTCCTGAAACTTGTCGTAGATCGGACCAAAGAAGATAGGCATGCCAAAGGTTGCGGCTTCCAGAATATTATGTAGCCCCTCCCGGAAGGCCCCGCCAATAAAAGCAAACTCCCCATACTGATACAGCGACGATAGCATCCCGACGTTATCGATAAACAACACCCGCTTATCGGCTAGTACACTGAGATCAGTCGGATCAACATCAGAGTAGCGGACCGATGAATGGATCAGGCGTTTCTGCCAGTCGGCGATGGTATCAGCGTCGATTTCGTGGGGTGCTACGATGACTTTCAGCGGCTGCGCGAACTGGTTCAGAAAGGGAACCAGCACGTCCATGTCCAGCGGCCATGCACTGCCGACAACCAAGAGCGGTTGCCCATTTTTGAAGGCTTCGGCAACCGGAATCGTGCGTACCGTCGCGACCGTTTGCGCGACCCGGTCGAAGCGTGTGTCACCCGCCAGCGTTACGTTCGTAATATCTACGCTTTTCAGCAAATCGACCGATTCCTGATTTTGCACCAACAGGTGGTTAAACTGCCGCAACAACTGCCGATAGAAGCCGCCGTACGGTTTAAAGAACAGTTGATTCGGCCGAAATATGGCCGAGAACGACAGTACGGGTATGTTTGCCCGATGCAGTTCGTGCAGATAGTTGGCCCAGAATTCGTACTTGATGAAAAATACCAGACGGGGCTTTACCAGTTGAACGAAACGACGTGCATTGTCGGGCGTGTCGATCGGCAGATAGAAAACATAGTCGGCTCCCGCATAGTCTTTCCGAACCTCGTAGCCTGATGGCGAGAAAAACGTCAGCAGAATACGATAGTGCGGGTAAGCATCGCGAAACGCTTCCATCACGGGCCGTCCCTGTTCGAATTCGCCCAGCGATGCCGCGTGAAACCAGACAATCGGACGTGTATCGACAGCGTGGTTCAGCGTATGCGCAATCGTATCGAGCAGCCCCTGCTGACCAGTCAGCCACCGACGGGCTTTGGCGTGAAACGGAGCCACCAGACGCAGGACAGCAGGATAACTTCGGATACTAATTGAATACAGTTGTGCAACCAGGCCCATGCGTTGGTAGTTAGTAGATGACAAAACTACACACACCCCACAAATCACACACGCACTATGCCAGCATACGATACACTCAGCGAAGCAGTCAGCGCACTTCAACAGCGCGGATACACCAAAGATTTCAACCTGAAATCTGACTGTCTGCACTGCGCGGCCGACGATATTGAACTTCGTCCGGCAGACTTCGATATTGTCGACGTTTATCGGTTTGAAGGGCCGACCGATCCGGGCGACGAAGCCGTTTTGTACGCAATCGAAGGGAAAGATGGCAGTAAAGGAATGCTGGTCGACGCCTACGGAACCTATGCCGAAGCGATCTCACCCGAGATGGCAGAGAAGCTACGATACACCCCGGAGAACTAACGAAACTTTTCAGCCTTAGAATTGATTTTACGTCAACAGTACGTACACTGCCGCAATGAACTGGAATAAGATAACGAGTGACGCACAACTCGACGAAATAAAGGAAGAGTCGGCCAAACAGCCTGTACTTATTTTCAAGCACAGCACGACCTGCTCAATCAGTGCGATGGCGTTGAGCCGCATGGAGCGTAACTGGAGCGACCAGCTGGGGGTAAAACCCTACTACCTAGATTTGCTGGCCAACCGTCCCATCTCGAAGCAGATCGAACAGGTATTCGGCGTTGAGCACGAATCGCCACAGGTGCTGCTGATCCGCAACGGTGAATGTGTGTACGATGCCTCGCACATGGCCATCTCGTTTACAGGACTGCAACAGGCCGTCTAGATCATTAGAACGAAAAAGGGTGAACGATCAATCGTTCACCCTTTTTCGTTTTAGCCTTGCAAGGTAATGCGGGCCCGGTGACAGACGCCCCCAATGGGCGGATTGAATTTCGACACGCTGACTTCGACCGCTTCAAGGTTTGGATATTGCTGCCGAATACCCCGGATAATGCCGTAAGCCACGTGCTCAAGCAAGCGGGCGGGCTGTTGCATCACGTCTTTGGTAATCTGATACAGGTGTTCGTAGTTGACGGTAGCGCTGAGCCGGTCGCGTTGTGCAGCTTCATCAAAGTTGGCCGTCACAACAATATCGACCGAGTACTTATTGCCGATTTTCTGCTCCTCGTCGTAGTAGCCGTGGTACGAAAAAAATTCGAGCCCTTCGAGGGTGATTGTTCCCATTGGTAGTACCGCCTGCGTAAGCGGCTTAAATCTGATCGAAAAACGAACCGCCCCGCCGTGGTTGCTCCGGTTCTGCGACGGGCTTGTCAGCCACTTGGGGCTCAGGTGTTGCCGCTTCAGCAGCAATCGACTGTGGAATTCTGCCGTTCTCGACATCAGCCGCTGTATAAGGTGCCGTTTCCTCGTTGGTTTGCGCGGTTGGCACCGGTTCGTGGCTTGCCGTCGTCGGGAGGTCGGTTTCCGGGATAGCCTCCGGCACGAATGACTCCCGCTCCGTTAGTGGGGGCAGATCGACAGTGGGTGCTGTAGCCGTTTCCGTCGATGTCGATTCATTACGAACGACCGGAGCCTCGTAATCGGGCTTTTGCTGATCCTCGGCCTGCTTCTGATCGTTGATAATCTGCGTCGTTACCTCGTCGATTTTACCCAACAGGTTCTGCCGGGCAAACTTTTTCTCGAACCGGTCGACGCTGTCGAGCGCTTTACCCGCCAGATCACGAATCTGAATACCCAGGTTCTCCTTGTATTTTTCCAGCGCCTTGAAATCGTGTTCCAGCGACTTCAGGTCGTTCAGGATATTGTCTTTCAGGAACCGGGATTGGTTTTCGGCATCCTGAATCATCAGCGCCGACCGCTTCCGGGCGTCAGCCAACAGTTCATCGGCTTTCTGCCGCGATTCGCTCATGTACTGCTCAGCTGCTTTGTTGGCCTGATCGGTAATCTGATGACTGGTATCTTCGGCCGTCTTCAGCGTACGGAACAACGTCATCTCGACTTCTTTCAGCTTACCCAGCTCCTTTTCAGCCAGTTCGAGCTGCATTTTCAGCATCTTGACGTCCATGCTGACCCGCTCCCATTCCTGCGACAGCGAGACTAGAAAGGCATCGACATCTTCGGGTTTATAGCCACGCATCACCTTTTCAAAAGTGTGCTGCCGAATTTCAATTGGCGTGATTTTCATGGAGGAGCCAGGCGTTTGGGTAAAGCTTTGCGTACTGCGCGAGTGAAATAACGGCCAATCTACCACTTTAGCAAAACATAGCGAACTAAATATGCCTATGTGGTCACGTTACCTGGGCTTTCTGAACAGACCACACGGAAATCGTCCGGTCGTCGCTGCCCGAGAGCAGTGTCTGATCGTCGAGCCAGCACACTGTATTAACCGACGTACCGTGCCCGGCATGCCGCGCCCGGTCGACAACTTTCAGCAGGCGAAACGTCTCCGCATCCCACAGTTTGATCGACTTATCCATGCTACCCGTTGCCACCAGTTGCCCGTTGGGTGAATACGCAATCCGGTTGATCGTAAACAGATGGGCAACGATATCCTGATGCAGCGTATACCCTTTTTCGACATCCCACACTTTCAAATGAGCGTCGCGACTACCCGTGAGCAGGAACCGGTAATCGGGCGAATAGGTCAGCGCAAAAACGGAGTTGGTATGGGCCGGAATGGTTCGAATCAGGTCCAGCGTTGTCAGGCTAAAAATCCGCACGCTGTTGTCGCTGTAGCCCACGGCCAGTTCCCGTTCGACGGGGTTGATCGCCAGACAACGGGCCGCCTGTGTAGCCGCTTTCAAGTGACGACGTACGGCCATGTGTTCGGTATCAATCACCGCAACGACGCCGTCGGCCAGCGCGACAAATGCATCGTTTTTGTAAAAATCGATCGCGAAAATAGCCGAACTTGTCAGCTTCAGCGAGTTGAGTTCGCGCTTCTGTACCGGGTCGATCAGGTGGACGCCGTCGTAATTCTGGCCGAGCCAAAGCTGGGCGGTATCCGGCTGTAGCGTGACGGAATAGAGCGAAGCTGGTAACTTTGCCAACAGTTCGCCCTGATCGGGTTTCCCCAGCTGCCAGCGCACCACCAGCCCATCGCCCCCGGCCGAATAAAACGTGCCAGGGTCAGTACCGGGCGTCAGTGCGTAGACGCAGTCGCGATGCCCGCCGAACGTATCGATTTTTGTCACTATCACCCCGCAAAGGTCGCAAACAAAAACCAGCCGACCCAACACACAGGCCATGTCACCCAACGCGCAGCTGCTCACTATTTCACCCGACTGTCAGGCGTTGTTACTGCCCATTGTCGCCGACGAACCGGACTTGCAGGCCGGGCTCCCCCTGACGCAGCCGGAGCTTGACGAGCTGGCCCTGATCCGGCATCCGGCCCAGCGTACGGAATGGCTGGCCTGCCGGGTGGCGATCCGGCAACTGGTCGAGCAGTTAAGTGGAGTGTACAAGGGCCTGTACAAAGATGAATACGGCAAACCGCACTTACGCGGCCTTCCCTGGTCCATTTCGCTGTCGCATACGACGGGCTGGGCGGCTGCCGTGCTTCATCAATCGCGGCCGGTCGGTATCGACATTGAACCGATTCGGGAGCAGTTTCAACGGGTGGTTCCCCGTACGTTATCAGCCAGCGAGATTGCACACGCGGCCGGGCTACCCGAACGGCTGGCCGTGTACTGGTGCGCCAAAGAAAGTTTGTACAAGCTGTACGGTAAACGGCAGCTTACCTTCCGCGAACACCTGCACATCGACCCGTTTACCGACGGAGCCACCCAATTGACCGGCTATGTCCGTCTGCCCGATCATACCGAAACGTTAACGATCTGCTGTTACACCATCGGGCCGGGGCTGCTGGCTGTAGCGTATTGAGTGAACTAGCGATACACCTATCTATGACAACCCCTAAATCCCCTGAAGGGCAGGGCTGTTAAGTTCTTAAATTAACGCTGACGTTAGCCAGATTTCCTTCAGTCCATCTACCCCCCAGCCCCCTAAAGGGGGAGCGTTCCGCGAAGAAACTACTCCCCCTTTAGGGCTAATCTTGTAGGGGTTTCACGTCCTGTACTTAACTGGCTTTATGGACAGGCTTTTTTACCCCTAAATCCCCTGAAGGGGACTTTACTCGCAC
>NZ_PVTE01000039.1 GCF_003002825.1 Spirosoma oryzae
TGGTCTCAGGGTGTTGAGTCAGGCAGTGGAGCGTTTTTATTTCATCAAACTAGGTTATGGACTCAATCCGAATTAAAACCCCTACAAGATTAGCCCTGAAGGGGGAGAAATTCACGAATAAACTTCTCCCCCTTCAGGGGGCGGGGGGTATCGTTGACTAGAACTTAACAGCCCTGCCCTTCAGGGGGCTGGGGGGTGTGGCCGCTGCCGGGTAAACAGGCTGGCACTTAACAGCCCTGCCCTTCAGGGGGAGCATTCCGCAAATGAAATTCCCCCCCTTTAGGCCAGGCCGACGTTTCGGGGCGGGGGGTGAACTTCACAAACCGGGGTGGTATCGATAACCTATCGAGCCGTCGCACGTCATAGTGAAGTGGTACTTACCGTCGCTGGGATGATTCCCGGACGATCAGTTCGGAACGCAGGATAATCCGATTAGTAGCTTCAATGTCTTGCAAACCATTCAGGGAGTTGATCAGGGTACGGGCGGCAATCTCCCCCATTTTTTCCCCGGCATAGTGCACGGTTGTCAGCGTTGGATTGATCACCCGCGCCACCGGGTCGTCGTTGAACCCAATCACCGCGATATCGCCGGGAATGCTGATACCAGCCTGCCGGAGCGCCAGCATGCAGCCGACAGCGCAGAAATCGTTGGCCACGAAAATACCGTCCGGTCGGTCAGGCATGGCCAGAATTACCTGAGCCGCCTGCTCCCCCGCTTCAAAACTCAGGTCCGACTCCACAACCAGCTTGTCGTCGAGCGGAATAGCCGCTTCGCTCAGCGCCCGCTGATACCCGGCCAACCGATCGCTGTACACGTTCCGGCGCATGGTTCCGGTGATGTGGGCAATCCGCCGACAGCCCTGTTCGATCAGGTGCCGGGTCGCTTCGTACCCCGCCCATTCGTTATCGATCGATACGCTCACGCATTTCGTGTGCGGAATGACCCGGTCGAAAAACAGCACCGGCACCCCCCGCTGGATAAACGTTTCGAAGTGTTCGCTCGATTCGGTGTTGTAGGCGACAGACACCATCAACCCGTCGACGCGGCTGTTGAACAGGGTTTTGGCATTGGCAATTTCCTTCACCGACGACTCCTGCGACTGCGTAATAATCAGGCTGTAGGACGCGTCGTTGGCGGCTTTTTCCATACCTGCCAGCACGCGCGACATAAAATTGCTGTTGAGCCGGGGTACGATAATGCCCAGTGTCGAGGTTTTCTGCCGGCGCAGGTTACTGGCAAACGTATTGTAGCGATAGCCCATCTGCTGAGCCGTCGCATTGATCAGTTCTTTGGTATCATTTCGAATGGCGGGATGGTCATTGAGCGCCCGGCTCACGGTTGCCGGGGAATAATTCAATCGTTTCGCGATGTCGTAAATCGTTACTTCTTTAGTCATACCAGGGCTTGGAACGAACGCATTCGGTCGCGTCGTTCGGTTAATCCACGTCGAAAGCGCTTGATAGTCAAACAGCTCCCAGGCGTATAGGTTCGGTGATTCCTGATGGAATAATAGGCAACAGATACGCTTTATCAAAATAATTCCGCTTCGGCACGTTCATCCTCATGTACCGGACGGGCTACGAGTCGTGGCGCTAAATACGGCGAATTACGTTGTCCTTTTTCCGAAGTACAGGGCAATCAGTTGTCTTCTTTGCCAGGAAAATAGTGCTTTGTACGTCCGGTCAGAGCCAAAGCTGAACGCGGACGCTTTTTAGTAGCGAAGCCGGAAAATGAAAAAAGTCGTCATCCTTTGTGCCTTGCTCAGTGCTTCCTGCCGATCAGATGCCCTACGCGACAAGGCAGTAGTAATTCGTGACGTGGCGAGGGACACCACCGTTCGGCTCGTCAAAACTCAGGGCAATCGGTCGCCCAGCATTTCGCTATGTGCCGTCGGATCGCTCGATGACTCGGCAACGGTGACACTCAGAAACCCCCGTCAGCCGGAGAAACTGTACTGGCAAACATGGCGGCTACCCAAAGGAAGACTCGATTCACTGAAGCAGCGTCTCGATTACTACGACCATGACGTAGACGTGATTTATTCCCACCGAAACGTGAGTCGGGGCAAGCTAAGCCTGACGGTTAGGTATTAGGTAGATCAGGATATATCCGTTTCTCAATCTTATGACGAACCAATGAACAAGGGTAGCCAATAGAGCCAGTGACTTACTTGTTTCTCCGAATCCTTAGCTACTAGTAGAAACTAGCCCAGGAAACACGTACGCGTTCCCTCACCAAACTTTCCTTGTATCGTCAATACGTCATAGGACGGCGATCAACACTGAAGGCGTAGTGCAGGCTAAGCCCATTGGTGAATCCGCTGCCATTGGCAAATAAGGTTCCTGACCCCGTTCCTGTACTGGTTGTGTAACGATAAGCAGTAGCGTCCAGCGGCTTGAACGCACCCAGATAATTGGCACAATCATACCCGATCCATGCGCCCACCCGGACGTGTTTTCCCAGAGAGTAGGCAGCTTCCAGTCGTAACGAGGGTATCAGCACAGTAGCGCGCGCATACTCGCTGTAAGGACGAGTCTGGTTTTCGAATACGGTTACCCCGTTCATCGTTATCGAACCGGGTGAGGTCGTAAACCGGGTGTAGTGATACCGCCCATAACTGACACCTGCCACTGCATACATATTTAGTCGACCATGGACCAGGGCCAGTATATTACGCTGGTAGGCTAGCGAGTACAGACCAAGCGTATTGGGCGTTGCTGATATATTGAAGCCACCACCGTTCAGCATCAGATTCGTCGCATAGGAAAAGCTGTGAACCCCAATTCGTACCCCATTGCGTCCCTGTTCATAACTCGCCCAGACCCCGTAGTCGTAATAATGGGTGTGATCGATAACAGGCAGCGGTCCCTGTACGTCCACTACGTTTCTTAAGTGACCGAATCGGTTAAGGCCATCGATACCGATAGTAACCGACTGCCCTCGGCTGCTAAGCGCAACCAGTAGCAACGCTGCCAAAAAAGTCAACTGTCTGCTTACCGCTCCCATAACTTATTGATTCTCTGCAATTGATCAGGCTAACAATTCCCTACGTACAGATATGAACTGTTAATGACCGACAATTTGCCAACCAACCGCCGAAGAAGCATACAGTACCAGGTCTAATTTACAAATTACCGACAACGAATTACCGGCAATTGATTTCCAGTACCGATAGATACGACAAACGACGTAATTCTAACGACCCGCCTGCCAATGGCCGATTCACCGTAGTCGACCCACCTAGGACAAGCTCAAAGCAGCTAGTTTGACCCCTTGACCGCCAGACTTATCATCTCACTATCACTTTAAACTACGAATGAACAACCTACTCCTTCCACATGTCAAGCTGTAGTTGACAAATACAAAGCTTACTACTTTTAATAAGTTTTTGCAATCGGTTGCATATTCGGGAATTACTGAAAATATTTGTAAAACAATACTCTGATGAGGAATAGTGACAACGATCCACCTTGCCGCAGTACTTGTCCGCTTCTCACTACCCCGAATAATTAACAGGCTGAACCAGCGATTTCGATATTGATAAGCCGATTACGCATGCAGCCGGCTTTGCTCATTCACATAGGTTAATGAATACCGTATTCCCTCCTGCTACTGGCGGGAGGGAATATCATTGCCAACCTGACAACCATTTCCGCAGCCGGCTTTATCAGTCAGTGCGGTCGTCTGGCGGTACGCTGGCAGACAAAACCCTTTTCTCTCGACATGACCAAACTGCTGTTGTGCCTGCTTCTAACGAGCCTGTCGCTTCAAAGCCTTGCCATCGTTCCCGGTAAGTACGTCGCTACGCAGCCGGGAAAAGGCCGGTTTCCGCTCACGACAAAGGGACGGGTGGTACCCATGCTGACCGGTCAGGACGAATATGCCGGGGTACGTCGGGCTATGAACAGTCTGGAAGCCGATATCGTCCGGGTAACGAGAGCCAAACCGGCGCTGTCGCCCGATCAGAAAAGTCCCAAAGAACTGATTCTTGTCGGTACAATCGGCAAAAACCCGCTGATCGACAAGCTAGTCAGGGATAAGAAACTAGATCTTTCCAGCCTGACCGGCAAGTGGGAAACGTATAGCACGCAGGTGGTTGAGAAACCCATGCCGGGCGTCGACCGGGCGCTGGTCATTGCGGGCAGCGACAAACGCGGCACCATCTTCGGCCTTTACGACCTGTCGGCGCAGATCGGCGTATCGCCCTGGCACTGGTGGGCCGACGTGCCGGTGCAACCCCAGAAGGCGCTGTACGTGCTGCCGGGTCAGCATACGGCGGGCACACCGGCGGTAAAGTACCGGGGCATTTTTATCAACGACGAAGCCCCGGCCCTCTCGGGCTGGACGAAAGCCAGATTCGGCGGCTTCAACCACCAATTCTACGAACACGTATTCGAGCTGATTCTGCGCCTGAAAGGCAACTACCTGTGGCCCGCCATGTGGGGAAACGCCTTTTATGACGACGATTCGCAGAACCCTAAACTGGCCGACGAATACGGCGTCGTGATCGGCACGTCGCACCACGAGCCGCTGATGCGGGCGCACGACGAATGGCGTCGGTACGGTAAAGGGCCGTGGAATTACCAGACCAACGATTCGACGCTGCGGGCCTTCTGGCGCAAAAGCGTCGAGCGAATGGGCAGCAATGAAAGCATCCTGAGTGTCGGAATGCGGGGCGACGGCGACGAACCCATGAGCCGCGAAACCGCTACCGCCCTGCTCGAAAAAATCGTGGCCGACCAGCGTACCATCATCAGCGACGTAACGGGCAAACCGGCATCCGAAACACCCCAGTCGTGGGCGCTCTACAAGGAAGTGCAGGATTACTACGACAAAGGCATGCGCGTTCCCGACGACGTGACGCTACTGCTCTGCGACGACAACTGGGGCAACCTCCGCAAACTACCCTCTGTGGGTACGCCGAAGCGCAAAGGCGGGTACGGTATCTATTACCACTACGATTACGTGGGCGGTCCCCGCAACTACAAGTGGATCAATACGAACACCATTGCCCGGACGCGGGAGCAGATGCACCTGGCCTATGAACACGGCGTCGATCAGATCTGGATCGTGAATGTGGGCGACATCAAACCGATGGAGTTTCCCATTGCGTTTTTTCTCGACTACGCCTGGAACCCCAACGCCTGGCCCGCCGACAAACTAACGGACTACACCCGGCTGTGGGCTCAGCAGCAGTTCGGCACCAAACACGCCGAAGCCATTGCCCGTATCCTGACGGCCTACACGCAGTATAATGCCCGGCGCAAGCCTGAGCTGCTCAGCCCGGATACGTACAGCCTGACCCACTACCGCGAAGCCGAGCGCGTCGTGGCCGACTATAACCAACTGCTGAGTGAGGCCGAACGTATTGGCAAAGATTTACCTACATCGTATCAGGACGCTTATTTTCAACTGGTACTCCACCCCGTCAAAGCCAGCGCGACGCTGAACGAACTCTACGTGACGGCGGGTCGAAACCGGCTGTATGCCAAACAGGGCCGGGCCGCGACGAACAGCCTTGCCGACCGGGTGAAAATGCTGTTTGAGCGGGATGCCCAGATCACACGCTTCTACAACGACACGCTGGCCGGTGGCAAATGGACGCATATGATGGACCAGACCCACATCGGCTACACCTACTGGCAGCAACCCGACAAGAACAGCATGCCAAAGGTCGAAACGATCAGCGTACCGACAGCCGCTGAGATGGGTGTTGCCGTCGAAGGCAGCGACGACTGGTTTCCCGGCAGCGCGGGCCGTGCGCAGACATTACCGACCTTCGACAAGTACAACCAGCAAACGTATTACATCGACCTGTTCAACCGGGGGCAAACGCCGTTTGCGTTCCAGGCCAGCGCCGGTGCTCCCTGGCTTACACTGTCGACGACCAGCGGAACCGTCGGGCAGGAGACGCGACTACTGGTCGGCGTCAACTGGAAACAGGCACCCGCCGGTACGCAGCAGGTACCGATTACGCTGACCGGCCCCAATGGGCAACAGGTTGTCGTGCAGGCGGTCGTCAGCAACCCGGCGGCTCCCCAGTTTGATACGGCGGTTGGCTTCGTGGAAAGCAACGGCTACGTGTCCATCGACGCCGAACACCCGACGCGCATGATTGAAACGGCCACCGCCACCTGGCAGCAACTGCCCGACATTGGTCGTACAGCGGGGGGCCTAACCATTTCACCCGTCACGACGGCTACCGTTGAACAGCCCGGTGGCCAGTCGCCCCGGCTGGCGTATCAGGTGATTCTGGCCGACAGCGGTACGGTGCAGGTGCAGACCTACGTTTCGCCAACGCTGAATTTCAACGACAACAAAGGCCTGCGTTTCGCCATCTCGTTCGATGGCGAAGCGCCCCAAATTATTAACATGCACGCCAACGAAACCGGGTGGGTCTGGGAGCAGTCGGTCGCCAACAACATTCGCATCCTGACAACGACGCATCGATTGACGAAACCCGGCACGCACACGCTGAACTACTGGCTGGTCGATCCGGCGGTTGTCGTGCAGAAATTCGTCATCGACCGGGGTGGCCTTAAACCCAGCTACCTGGGACCACCCGAAAGCTTCCGGCGCGATGCACCAACCATGAGTCATAAATAGTTTATATACTTTCCTACCGTTGGAAGGGCTACTACGTTCTTGAATTTGCGCTGATTGTTGCCCTATTTCTTCGGCTAGCCTACCCCCAGCCCCCTGAAGGGGGAGCGGTTCATTTGCAGAATACTCCCCCTTCAGGGGGCTGGGGGGTAGGCCCTCCCGACGTCAGGAGGGATGACAGAAAGAAAATGAAAAAGTAAAACCAATCCTAACCGATACTACTACCCATTCATGAACCAACTATTGCTGATTGGCCTGCTGCTCCTATCCCACCTCACGTTTGCCGACGATGGGTATCGACTCTGGCTCAAATACGACCGACTGGCTGATGCGACTGTCCGGTCGGGATACGCTCGTTCGACTCAGTTTATCGCGGTCAGCGGTTCGTCGCCCGTTCTGACGGCCGCGACCAGTGAGTTGCAGCTGGGTCTACAGGGGTTACTCGGCCCCACCGTGCCTACTCTTGCCCGCGCCGGAACCCGGCAGGGCGGCATCGTACTGACCGTGGGCGTTTCCGGTGCCGATGCCAATGGGCTGAACGAGGAAGGCTACCGGATCGTGAAGCGGCAGGGCAATATCGTGGTGATGGGTAAAACCGACGTGGGCGTGCTGTACGGCACGTTTGCGCTGCTTCGTCAGGTACAGACCGGCCAACCGCTCGATAACATCAACCTGGTCAGCAGTCCGAAAGTAAAGCTGCGGATGCTGAACCACTGGGATAACCCCAACGGCACGATTGAGCGAGGCTACGCGGGCGGCTCACTCTGGAAATGGTCGGAATTACCCGAAACCATCGACCCACGCTACAAAGACTACGCCCGCGCCAATGCATCGCTGGGCATAAACGGGACCGTTGTCAACAACGTCAACGCCAGTCCACGGCTGCTGACGGGCGAGTATCTACAAAAAGTAGCCGCCCTAGCCGACGTCATGCGTCCGTACGGCATCAAGGTGTATCTGTCGGTCTATTTCGCGGCCCCCAAAACGCTGGGCGGACTGAAGACATCCGATCCCCTCGACCCGCAGGTGCGCAAATGGTGGGCCGACAAGACGGCGGAGATTCACCGCTACATCCCGGATTTCGGTGGGTTTCTGGTGAAAGCCAACTCGGAAGGCGAACCCGGCCCGCAGGACTACGGCCGTACGCACGTCGACGGAGCCAACATGCTGGCGGCTGCGATGAAACCATTTTCGGGCGTCGTGATCTGGCGGGCATTCGTCTACAAAGCGGACCCAACGGGCGACCGGTTCAAAGCCGCCTACGAAGAGTTTACGCCATTCGACGGGCAGTTCGATCCGAAGGTGATTGTACAGGTCAAGAACGGGCCGATTGATTTTCAACCCCGCGAGCCGTTTTCGCCCTTGTTCGGGGCCATGCCCAAAACCCCGCTGGGTATCGAATTTCAGCTAACGCAGGAGTACCTCGGCTTTGCGACCCACCTCGTCTACGAAGCACCCTTGTTCAAGGAATGCCTGGAGTCGGACACCTATGCGGCTGGCAAAGGCTCGACAGTGGCCAGGGTTGTCGACGGAAGCCTGCACGGTTACCGGAACGCCGGACCGACCCAGACGCTGATGGCGGGGGTAGCCAACACCGGTTCCGACCGCAACTGGACCGGTCACCCGCTGGCGCAGGCCAACTGGTACGCGTTCGGCCGGATTGCCTGGGACCATACGCTGACGTCTGCGGCCATCGCCGATGAATGGATAAAGATGACGCTGACCCGTCAGCCACAGGCCGTTTCGCACGTTAGGGCCATGCTGCTCCGGTCGCGGGATATTTACGTGGATTACAACGCCCCACTCGGCCTGTCGCGCCCCTGGACGGGCGTTCACTTCGCCCCCGAACCCTGGCAGAACAAAAGCCCCCGCCCCGACTGGACAGCCGTTTACTACCACCGGGCCGACTCCATCGGACTGGGCTTCGACCGGACGGCGACGGGCAGCAACGCGCTGGCACAGTATCGCCCGGACGTCCGTCGGCAGTGGGAAAATGTGGACAATTGTCCCCTGCCCTACCTGCTGTGGTTCCACCACGTTCCCTGGACCAAACAACTCGCGACGGGTCGCACGCTCTGGGATGAACTCTGCACACGCTTTTATACCGGTGCCGATTCGGTACGCTGGCTGCAACAGGAGTGGGCACTGGCAAAACCCGCCATCGACCCCGCGCTGTACACCGACGTAGTGGGCCGGCTGGCGACGCAGCACCGGGAAGCGATCTGGTGGCGCGACGCCTGGGTGCTGTACCTCCAGGAATTTGCCAAAAAGCCCATACCTAAGCCGTTCAAGCAACCCGAACAGACGCTGGACGACGTAAAAAAATCAGTTGACATTTACTTATTACGCTAGATGATTACGAACGAACAGGCAGCCGACACGGCGCTGCTGACACCCACACCATCCGTTTTTTCGCTGGAAGGCAAGCGCGCGCTCATCACCGGCGGGGGCAGCGGCATCGGCTTCGACATCGCCCGGTGCATGACCCTGGCCGGGGCCGACGTCATCGTGACGGGTCGCCGGGAACAACCCCTGATCGACGCGGTCGACGCGCTTGGTCCCAAGGCAAATTACATGGTCAACGACGTGACGGTGCGCGCCGAACTGGACCAGCTGGTCGATACCATCGAGCGTCAGTACGGTCCCATCGACATTCTGGTCAACAATGCGGGCATCAACATGAAAAAGCCCGCGCTGGAGGTCACCGACGAAGAATTTGACCGGGTTGTACACACCAACCTGAACGCCGTTTTTTCGCTGACACGCGCCTGCGCCACCCGCATGGTCGAACGAAATAGCGGTGTCGTCATTATGATTTCGTCGATGGCGGCTTATTACGGTATCGACCGGGTCGCGGCCTACGGTGCGTCGAAGTCGGCGGTGGAAGGAATGGTCAAAATTCTGGCGTCGGAGTGGTCAGGTAAAGGCGTGCGGGTGAATGCCATTGCGCCCGGTTTCATCGAAACGGCCATGAGCAAAACGGCGATGGGTGGTGATCCCGACCGCTTCGCCCGCGCCATGCGCCGGACGCCGATGGGTACGTTCGGGCAGCCGCAGGACATTGGCTGGGCGGCCGTTTTCCTGGCGTCGGAAGCCGCCCGCTACATCACCGGCGCATCGCTCCCCGTCGACGGCGGCAACTCGATTGGTTTTTAGTATCTTTTGTCACTTTTACGATCCAGTGTTTTTGTTATCCCGACGCCAATAAGGACAACAAAAACACTGACTATCTCCTACGAAGAAACTACCATATGCCCCAAAATAAAGAGGATTTTTCACCATTCAAAATCCTCTTTATTTTGGGGCATAAATAAGCAAACCAAAACGAATATTGTTAATTTATACCCCACAAATGAATACGATAGAAAACGCGTTAGAACTGGAATATTATCATGATTATGCTGGGGCGATTTCAATGTATAAAAAAATTATAGGTAACATGCATCCGCCTGTCGATGCATTCATCAACTTGGCCTTCTTATACTGGTCGGTTGTTAACAACCGGCTATTTGACAGATCACTAAAGAAGGAGTGTGGGGTACCCGCCGAGTTGCTTCCAGCGAGTGATAAAATGTATGAGTTTATAATTAATATGGGATTACAAGAGCATCCCCAAAACATTGAACTAGCTTTTTGGAAGCTCTACTTTTCTGAAATTTCGTATGGAAAAGATGTCATAGAAGCTGATTATATATCTTTACTAACCCATTATCATAATGACAGTCTAGTCCCTTATTTGGTTTTAGCTGCTTACGATAAAACCAAATACAGAAATGAATTATATCTTCTTAGAGAAGAATGTTCAATTCATCCCACAGCCAAAAACTTATATATAAAGGCGGTTATTGAAGGTATGCCTAATTTGTAAGTTAGAACCATCAAAATCAATCTCCCCTTCCATTATAACAAAAAAAAGCATTAAAAATACCCTCTGTTTAATAGAACAATTCTGTATTGATCAATTTCCAACAACATAGTCACAGTCAAAACCCACGCATGAAACGCATTCGTATTTCGCTGGCGCTAGCCGCAATCAGCTGCCTTTCGCTATCATTGTTCGCCCAGACCAACAACGGCAAAAACCCCATTTCACAGCCGCTGGTATCGCACATCTACACCGCTGACCCATCGGCCCACGTCTTCAACGGCAAAATCTACATCTACCCCTCGCACGACATCGACGCGAAAGACGTGAAGGAAGATGACGACGGTGGCCACTTCGCCATGCGCGACTATCACGTGCTATCGATGGACAAAATCGGTGGCCCGGTGAAAGACAATGGCGTGGCGCTCGACATCAAGGACATTCCCTGGGCGGGGCGACAACTCTGGGCACCCGATGCGGCTTACAAAAACGGAACGTACTACCTGTACTTCCCCGTCAAGGACAAGCAGGACGTATTTCGCCTTGGCGTCGCAACCAGCAAAAGCCCGGTTGGTCCGTTCAAGGCGGAGCCGCAGCCGATGAAAGGCACCTACAGCATCGACCCCTGCGTTTTTCAGGATACCGATGGCAAAGCCTACATCTACTTTGGCGGCATCTGGGGTGGTCAGTTGCAGCGCTGGGACAACAATCAGTACGACGCGAAAGGGGCACTGAAAAAGCCCGATGAGGTGGCGTATCTGCCCCGCGTAGCCCGGCTGAGCAACGACATGAAGGAACTGGCCGAGCCGGTAAAAGCCATTCAGTTACTAGATGAAAACGGTAAGCTCTTCACCGAAAAAGATAACGACAAACGCTTTTTCGAAGGGTCCTGGCTACACAAATACAAGGGTAAATACTACCTGTCGTACTCGACCGGTGACACGCACAACCTGTGCTACGCCATCGGCGATAGTCCGTACGGTCCGTTCACCTACAAGGGCGTGCTGCTGAAACCGGTGATGGGCTGGACGAACCACCATTCGATCATCGAGAAAGACGGCAAGTGGTACCTGTTTTACCACGACACGCAACTGTCGGGCAAGACGCACCTGCGTAACGTAAAAGTCACCGAACTGACCTACAACCCCGACGGCACGATCAAAACCATCGACGCGTACAAGTAAATTTTTTGGACAGGATTACAGGATTGACAGGATCAGCCGCTGCGTATTTTCTGCGATTATATTGTTCAGCACGTCTGGCAAATCCCGTCAATCCGCCCGGCGACCACGCGGTGGTCGCCACCGTGGCGCGGCCCGGCTGTAATCCTGTCTAAAATCCCCACAACCCCTCTTTCCCCATGAGACAGTTCGTCTGGATTTGTCTGTTCGCGCTCGTCAACCTGACGGCACAGGCTCAATTGCGCGTACCCAGCCTGATTAGCGACGGTATGGTGTTGCAGCGCGACACGCCCCTGACCATCTGGGGCTGGGCCACTCCCGGCGAAAAAATTACGGTGCAACTGAACCGGAAAGCTTACAAAACCACGACCGACGCGAGCGGCAAATGGCAGGTCAAACTACCGGCGATGAAAGCAGGTGGGCCGTTCACGATGGACATCGCTGGTAACACGCAGCTTAGTGTCAAAGACATCCTGATCGGCGATGTCTGGTTTTGCAGCGGGCAGAGCAATATGGTGCATCAGCTGAACATCCACGACGTCACGTACGCTAACGAAATCGCGACGGCGAACGACCCGCAGATCCGGCAGTTCTGGGTACCGACGCTCACCAGCCTGCAAGGTCCGCAGCAAGACGTACCCAACGGACAGTGGAAAAAAGCGGTCGGTCAGGACGTCCGGCCGTTCTCGGCGGTGGCTTATTTCTTCGCAAAGAAAATTCACCAGCAGTACCACATACCGGTGGGCATCATCAACGCCAGCGTCGGTGGCACACCCATCGAAGCCTGGATCAGCGAAAGTGGGCTGAAGACGTTTTCGGCACTCGAAGCAACGGTTGCCAAAAATAAAGACACCAGCTACGTCAACGGCCTGGCGCGTCGGCAATCAACCATGCCCCGCCCCGCTCCACCCGTCGATCTGGGTATGACGGGCGCGACGAAGTGGTATGATCCGACTTACGTGCCGAAAGGCTGGCGGCCGATCAACGTACCGGGCTACTGGGAAGATCAGGGCGTAAAAGACCTCAACGGCATTGTCTGGTACCGGCGCGAAATCGACGTACCAGCGGCAATGGTTGGTAAACCCGCGACGGTGTTTCTGGGCCGGATCGTCGATGCCGATGAGCTGTACGTCAATGGCAAATCGGTAGGCCGAACGACGTATATGTACCCCCAGCGCCGGTACAAGCTACCGGCCGACGTACTGAAAGCCGGGAAGAACGTGCTTGTGGTGCGGGTCACCAACAACGGCGGCAAAGGCGGTTTCGTCCCCGATAAGCCGTACAGTCTCTTCGCCGGTGCCGATACGGTCGATCTGAAAGGAACCTGGCAGTACAAAGTTGGTGTAGCCTTTCGGCCCGTCGAAGGCAGTGGATTCGCGGGCGGCAATCCAGCCGGGGGAATCAGCGCGCAGAACCAGCCGACGGCCCTGTACAACGCGATGGTAGCGCCCGAAATCAGGTACGCCATCAAAGGGTTTTGCTGGTATCAGGGCGAAAGCAACGCCGGAAAACCCGCCGAATACGCCCAACTCCTGCCCGCGCTGATTGCCGACTGGCGCAGCAAATGGCAACAGGGTACATTGCCTTTCCTGTACGTTCAGCTACCCGGCTTCATGGACTACAGCTACCAGCCGTCGGAAAGTGGGTGGGCGGTGCTCCGCGAATCGCAGCTTAGCGCGCTGTCGGTGCCGAATACGGCGATGGCCGTTGCCATCGACCTGGGCGAGTGGAACGACATTCACCCCGACAACAAAAAGGACGTCGGCGAACGACTGGCACTGGCCGCGCTGAAAACAGCTTATCACGAAAACATCGTTGCGTCGGGACCGCTCTACCAATCAGCAAAAGTCGACGGCAACAAAATCGTGCTCAGCTTTACCGACGTCGGTAGTGGCCTGGCAACCCGCGACAGGGAAGCGCCCGGTGACTTTGCCATTGCGGGAGCCGACAAGAAATTCGTCTGGGCCAACGCCCGAATCGAGGGCAACACCGTAGTCGTATCAAGTGATGATGTCCCGAACCCGCAGTTCGTCCGCTACGCCTGGGCCGACAACCCGGCCAACGCCAATTTGATCAATAAAGAAGGCTTACCGGCATCACCATTCCGCACGGATCAGTGATCGAACCGGTTACGATAGTGGCCCGGTCAGCTTTGTTGACCAGGCCACTATCCTGTAACCGTATATGTTCAGACATCAGGGAAAGACCCGAACGTTACGCCATAACAAGAAGATTGCTTCGCTGCTTTCGTTCGTAGCCGGCACGGTAAACATCATTGGTTTTCTGTCGGTACAGCGGCTGACAACGAACGTAACCGGTCATTTCGCTTTCTTTATCGACGACGTATTCAAGCTTCAGTTTGCCCGAAGCCTTGTCTATTTCTTCTACATCGCGTCGTTCTTTCTGGGTTCATTTGCGGTGAGTCTGTCCATCGAAGCCCTGTCCCGGCGAAACGAGCGATTCGTGTACAGCATTCCGACGCTGACCGAGAGTTTTATTTTGTCGGTCGTTGCCCTTACCGGACCGGCCCTCATCGCCCTGAACCCCGACCTGGTTGCCTGCATGCTACTGTTCGCCATGGGCCTGCAAAACGCGCTGGTGACCCGCATTTCAGGCGCGATGGTCCGCACGACGCACCTGACCGGCCTGTTTACCGACCTTGGTATCGAGTTGGCTCAACTGTGGTTTCACCCGCAAACCGGGCAGCAAACGAAACTGGTGGCAACCATCCGGCTTCGTATACGCATCATCGCTTACTTTTTTGCGGGTGGCATCGTAGGCGGCATCGGTTATAGCTACGGCTCGATCCATGCCCTGCTGATACCGGCAATTCTACTGCTCGCGGGCCTGGTTTACGACAACGCGAAAGTCAGACTGGCGATCTGGAAGCGCCGGCAAAACCGGATGAAGAACGCGTAACGACGCCCGTGCGCCCCCCTGCCAGCACGCTCAGCGATCAGCAAAGTCGACACCCGTCAGCCGAAACATCCGCGCATAATTATCCGCAACGCCAGCCGACGAGGCAGCAATCATGATGAGGGGCGATTGGGCAATACGAAGCGTACTGGGTCCGTCGAACACCTTTTGCAGATCAGCTTCGATATGCACGCGGGGAACACGACCCTCTGTAACCTGAATCGGAATGCTGCCGGTCGTCAGCGTAACGGTGCGCAGGTTGTTCAGCGTCCGGCTCTGGTAGCCGCCAAACAGACCGATGTGGTACATGAACCGATCATCACCAGCCGATGCCGGTACCTGCGGGGAGTTGCCTTCCAACTTGAAATGGATATACCCGCTGTTCCAGTCCCAGTACATCCCGCCCGTGTGCCCCCCCGCAGGGTCCAGCACGCCGGTGCGCCTGTCGACACTCGCCGTATTGCGCAGACTGTCGACCCCCAGCAGGTAGGATACGCCGGAATACGTACCGGCGGGCAGGTTGTGCAGCCGGATCACCTGCGTGGCTGGGTCAGACGCCCGAATCAGGAAGTAACTGCTGTCCTGCGGAACGACGTAATCGGGGCCGTCGGTACGCTTCAGCCGGATATTCGTCACATAGTAATTGAGCGTACTGACGGTGAACGTCTCACCACCCCCGTTCCGGTACGAGGTACTACCCAACACCAGCGGTTTTGCACCGACCACGTGTTCGAACGCTAACTGCAATTCGCCCCGCTCGACGGCCACCGGCTGATCGCGCATACAGGCCAGAACAAGTAAACTCAGGGTACTCCAGAGCAACAGTCTCATAACGGATAAGGGTTTATTGGGTAAATTTTACAGTCGCACACGCCACCCGATTCGGCCTACTTACCGGGTTCATCATAAACACAATGTCTCCGGGCGCTAGAACTTGCCGGTTAGGGTCGCGCCCAGCATGCGGGGCAGCCCCATCATGTAACTACCGTAGCCAAACGCCATATACCGCACGTCGCCCAGGTTACGTACCCAGAACGCCAGATCGTATCGGTTGCTGGTCACCCCGGCCCGGACATTGACCATCCCATACCCCGGCTGTTGGTAGGCATTGACAAAATCCAGCTGGTATTCGCCGATGTAGCGAAATTCCCCCCGGACAAAAGCGCTGGCGTGTTGAGCCGAATGGGCGAAAGGCACCCCATACTGAACCGCCAGCATCGACTGTAGAGCCGGATTGTTGATCGCCTGGTTGCCTTTGTAATCTTTGACCGCATTGGTGGCCGCATCGAACAGATCTAATTTTTTGTACACGCTGTGTGAGGTGCTGGCCGTCCAGTCGATCTGCAAATTCCTGACCGGCAGGGCTGATACCTCCAGTTCCAGACCGTAGTTATTCATGTCGCCCACGTTCAGCGTGGCGTAGTTTACACCGTCACGGGAAGTAGATACCTGCTGGTCTTTCTGTTGGAAATAAAACAGGGTCAGATTCAGTTTAAGCCGATTGCTGAGGAGGGTGTTTTTACTACCCAGCTCATAGTTATCTGATTTTTCGGGGTCGTAGATGGGATTAGCGGAATTACCGAAATTAAAGCCACCGACTCGGAATCCTTTAGCGTACGACCCATATACCAGCGAATTATCGGTTAGCTTGTAACTCAGGATAAGCTTGGGCGTAAAGGCAGTGAACGTCTTTTTTGAGGTGCTGTCCGGCGACAGCAGCGTTACGACGCCATTCTTGTCGAGCAACGAGTTTTGCGTCAACGCCCGGTGTTCGAGATCATACCGAGTCCCAACCGTCACGTCGAGGGCGGGCGTGATGGCATACGCAGCCTGCCCAAAGAAGGCCACCCCATACCCGCTTCGTTTCCCGTTGCTGATGGAAGCATAGGGCGCGTTCGGATCGAATTGGGCATAATCGGCATCATAATACGTCGTGCTGCCATTTCTTACTTTCTCACTGAACAAAAAGGAACCGGCCGTCCATTTCCATCGCCCGGCATTGGCCGGCGACGAAACGCGTAGTTCCTGCGTCAGTTCGTTTTGCCGGGTAAACGTCGTAAAGCTGATTAGCTGGGCGGGACTGAAATCAAAGTCGAACCGCCCCGGTAGCCAGATGTGGTAATTGACCAAAGCCGTAATCGACGTAAAATTGATCCGACGACCGAAATGTTTGACGGCGACCGACGTGTTGATGTTGGTGCGCCGTTCGGTATTATCCCAGTTACCAAAAACCGTGTACGGGTTGGCGCGGGCCGCGCTGTCGGTAGCCGCCCATGGATAGGCTCCCTTGTCGGTATTGTTCTCGTAGCGGGTGTTCCAGTCGATTGTCCACTTATCCGATACCAGGTATTTCAGGCTCACGTTGCCACTATACGCGTGGTGTTGGTCAAGATAGGTGGTCTCCGGTGTCGGGTTTGAATAAACAGCCCCCCGGTTGTTTGACTGAAAACCGGCATTGACAAACAACCTGTTATTGATAAGCGGGGTATTGACGCCCACGCTGTATCGTTGCTGCCCGTAGTTACCCAGATCGACTTCAGCGAAGGCACTGGTTTTGTTAGTCGGTCGTTTGGTAATCACGTTGAGCACGCCACTATAGGCATTGCGACCGTAGAGTGTCCCCTGCGGTCCCCGTAGAATTTCGATTCGTTCGATATTGTTGAACTGAAAAGGAGCTGAGAAATAATCGAACTGATAGACCCCATCCACGTAGGTAGCCACGGACTGATCATTTGAAAACCCCATTGCCCCCCGAATATTCAAAAAATTGGACCCTGTACTATTCCCATGTTCCACGATAAACGTACTGGGAGCCAGGGCCGTGAGGTCGCTAATCGTCCAAACCCGGTAATCGTTCAGTTGTTTGGCGTTTAGGGAGGTAACCGCCAGGGGAGTGTTTTGCAGCCTCTCTTCGGTTTTATCGGCCGTGACGACTACTTCACTCAGCGCATTGGCGTTATCGGCCAGCGTAATCGTCACCGCCTGTGATGACCCCGTTACGGTCAGCCGTTGGATTTTGGTCGCGTACCCAATGGCGCTGATCTGCAGTTGGTAGTTTCCCTTACCCAGATTCAGTAAAAAGTTTCCGGCTCTGTCGGCCGTCGTTCCGTTTGCGCTGTTTAGTACCGAAATGTTGGCAAAGCCGATGACCTCACCCGAACCGGATCTAACCGTGCCGTTTATTGTTTGCGCGAAACCGCCCATTGCCCACAGGCAGAGCAGCAGCAGCATACTATTCTTAAGTAGCATTGTCTTGCTTGATAGAAAACTGTTAGGACTGTAGCTCACGACTTTGCGACCGGTACGTCCTGCTGTTATCAACGTGATGCCTAAACGGCAGCAGGACCAATGGGATTGAGCGGTGTTCAGTTGGCTTTTATGTAGGCTGCGGGTTCCCGTTTAAAGTGTTGTTTGCACAGTTTTGAACAGAACCCGTAGTACTTGCCTGCATAGTAAGCGGTGTCGGCGGTCGTGATCTTGTCGACAGCCATGTGGCAGACAGGATCGATCTGCGACGCTGGCGTTTCCACCGGTTTCCGCCTACTGGACGTTACTTTTTGGGAGACAGCCAGCTTTGATCGGGTAAGCGGCCGCTTGGCCGGTTTCCCGATGACGAGCCCCGCTTCGGGTTCCCACTTGTCGTACTCCATCAGGCGGGCAATTTGCTGAGCAGCCTGTTGCCCCCGTAATCGCGCTACTACGTGCAGTGCCCCGTCGATACCCGCCGATACACCTGCCGTGGTCACCAGCGACCCGGCATCGACAAAGCGGGTGTGCTCCTTCACGGTCGTTTTGGGCATCATCTGCCGGAGCATGTCGGTAGCGGCCCAGTGCGTCGTAACGGTTTTTCCGTCCAGCAGCCCGGCCTGACCCAGCAGGTAGGTGCCGGTACAAACCGACATTGTCAGTTGCCGCCCGGCGGTAGTTCGTCTTATCCAGTTCACGACGGCCGTGTCGGCCATAACGTCTTCCATCCGACCGCCGGGCACTACCAGAATGTCCGGTTGCGGAACTGTGTTCAGCGTATAGTCGGGCGTTACGGTGAGCATATTCTGCATCATCTTCATGGGGCCGATCTGGCTGGCAACCGTAAATACGCTGGCTCCTTCCATGTGATTGAATACCTCCAGCGGCCCGGCAAAGTCGAGTAGCTCGACACCGGGAAACAGCAGAATCGCAATCTTGACGGGCTTGACCACGGGCGGTTTTGGTTGTGCGCTACCCGAATGAATTGCGCTCAGGAGCGCGAATAGGCAGCAGAAAAGCAGTCGATTTTTCATCGTTGATTTGTGTCTTGGTTATTAGTCCGGACAGGCCGGGAATTTGGGTTTGTTAAAACATGCGCGACAGGTGAATTGCCAGTCGGCTATGCGCCTGAACGAGTCCGTCCGAGATACGCTGCTGAACGGGTAGCTGCGCGTTGACACCAACCACCCAGTTGCCCCGGTAGGCATCCAGCCCCAGCGTAGCCGCTGCCAGATAGCCGCCGGTTTCCTGAATCAGAACGCCGTATTTATGGTCTTTCCGGGCGTATTCGGCGTACAAACCGACACTGGGCATGACGGCCGTAGCCCCCCATTGCTTCACGTAGAAACCGATGAGTGAGCCGTTCACCCGGTTGCCGAAATGATAGCCCTCGGCATTGGTACCGGTGATGCGGGCGTTGGCATCGACGTTCATCCCCCAGCGGTTTACCCGGAGCGTGTAGATACCGTTCAGGACCAGATCGGTTGCGCCGGTACCAGGCTGAAAGTTGGGATTCGCTACGTCCGACAGGTCGGTTTCGCTGTAGCGATGCGCCCCCGTAGCCAGCTTGGCTCCGCCCCCGACCAGCAGGGCGTGCTTGACTACGTGGGCGCTGTCGCGGATACGGGATCTGTCGATCAGTTTGTAGTTGACCAGCACCGTAGCATCGCCCAGCCCCTGCAACCGGCGCACCACGTTGCCCTGCGTCTGCTGGTGAAACTGGTAGGGAGCAATGGCCAGCACCTGCACGCGCCGGAGCGGATAGAACCGCACCCACAGGTCGATCGCCTGAAACGACTCGCGCGAATCGGCCTGGTCGATGTGGTGCCGCGACATGAACGTATCATATCGTTGGGTGCGGTAGCGGAAGCCGACGAAGTGCTTCTGAAACTGCGGGAGTACGCCCAAATAAAAGTTGGTTCCCGAACAGCCACAGACATCACAGGCCCAGCCCGGTATCGACAACAGCAGCAGGGCAAAAAAGAGAAGTCGTTTCATTTCGGCGCAAAGTTGGAATTGGTTAAAAAGTCGCTGTCTGTCAGCGTTTTCAGGAAAGCAATTAATTTGGTCTGCTCATCGGCCGTCAACGGGATGCCCGGCCTGGATTGGCCCAGCCTGGATTGGCCCGGTGTGACGGAGCTGGTCTGCTTCAGCAACGGGTCGAGATTGGGGGTATCTTCCACCCCGTCGGCGTAGTGATTCAGCACCGCTTCCAGCGTTCGGAACCGCCCATCGTGCATGTACGGCCCGGTATGTTCGACGTTCCGCAGACTGGGCACCTTGAAGGTGTACCGGTCTTCCGGCTTTTCGGTGATGTGCGCCCGACCGGCATCCTCACCAAAGGCCAGACTCAGGCCATTGTTGCGGTAACGCTGATCCGTAAACAGCGCCCCGGCATGGCAACTGGCGCACCCCTTGCTGGTAAACAACGCCATTCCCGCCCGTTCGTCGGCGGTCAGCGTGGCCCCGGCTTCCTTGCGGACGTACCGGTCGTAGCGCGAATTGCCCGACACCAGCGTCAGCATAAACTGAGACAGCGCTTGCAGAAACCGGGCGGTCGTCACCTCATCAGTACCGTACGCTTTTTTGAACTGCGCGGTATAGGCCGGATCGTTCCGCAGTTTTTCCAGCACATTGGGCAGCGTTTCGTCCATCTCTACGTGGTTTTCGATGGGCGCAATCGGAAACAAATCCAGATCGAACACCCCGCCATCCCACATGAAAGCCTGGCTCCAGGCCAGATTTTGCAGGGGCAGCGAGTTACGTGTTCCCAGTCGGTTGTCGATGCCGTGGCTCAGGTCGTGGCCGTGGTGCGTGAAGGCATACGCCTGGTTGTGGCACTCGGCGCAGGAAATCGTCCCGTCGCGCGACAGTCGACCGTCGTAGAACAGCATCCGGCCCAGCGCCACGCCTTCTTTCGTCAGCGCGTTATTCTGAAACCGGTATGTCGGCGGGGGGAAATTGGCGGGAACTGTAAACAGCGGTTCGTCCGGTGCGGGCGACGAATCCGTTGCACAGCCTGCCAGCCCCACCAGCCCCGCCAGAGTCAGTCGTTTCAGCCAGCGGGCCACCCGCAGGTGCCGGGGCTGGTGAGCAAGCGGCTGGTTATTTCGGATCATTGTGCACGTGGTCGACCATGAACATCCCTTGCTGATTGTCGGGCAAGCCGAGTTTGGCCGCTGCTTCGGGCGAGTGTATTCCGTTGAACGTCCTGTCTTTGTACAAACTCGTCAGGCTGATCTTCGTGCTGCCATCCATCACCTTGCCGGCATCGACCAGCAGGTGAATCGTGGGCGCGATCCGGGTACGTACCGTGGCCGGTGTGGGCGTCGTCAGCGAAACAACGCGCAGGTTATTGACCGTTTTGCCGGTCATCCCCCCGAAGCCACCCGTATGCAGTTCGTAATAGCCGTTGCGGTCGGCAGGAACGGCCGTCGAGGTGCCTTCCAGCCGCACGAAGATGTAGCCCGAGTTCCACGACCAGTACATATCCACGGCCTGCCCATACGTGCCGGGGTCGAGGGCACCGATTCGCTCGGTAACGGGCGACGCGCTTTTGGTGCTATCCACGCCCAGCACAAAGCTGACACCGGTATAATCGCCCTGCGGAATGTCGGTCAGTTTGACCAGTTGCGAACTGGCCAGCGATTCGCGCACCAGGTAGTAGCTGTTCGGCACGTTGTACGTCGTCCCATCGGCTTTTTTCAGCACGACGTTGCTGACGAAATAGTTGAAGGCGTCGACGGTAAAGGCTTCGCCGAACGAGTTTTTATAGGTCGCCTTTCCCAGAGCGAGGTTCGTACCGCCCACGACATTATCGAATTCGAGGGTCAGCTCGCCGTTCGTTTTGGGGTCGATGACCAGCGCGCCGGGGTCGCTCTGTTCGGTACAGGCAACCAGCGATACGACCAGACTAAGGGCCAAAAACCAGCCAAAACTGCGCTGTCTTATGTGTTGAATAGCGTTCATGTGCGTTAAAAAAAATGAGGTTATCGTTCTTTCATGCCGTCGGCAACCCATTGTTTCAGCGTTCCGATCTGGGTGGTTGTCAGGGCATCGCGCTCGCGGGGCATGAACCCCGACGATCCTTTTGCCCGCTGGACGCGATCCAGCATTTTAGTAATCGTCCCGGCTACTTCCTGGTACTTCAGGAAATTCGGATGGCAACCCGCGAAGCTGCAATTGACCCGTGTGATCGGCAGCACGTCTTTGACGAACGTCACCCCCGACTTCGAGTTAACCAGTACCGCTAGGACATTGTCGAATGACTGCGTACCTGCCGGGTTAGTTACGGTCAACGACACCTGATACGTACCCGGTGCCAGTTTTTCCGATGCGCTGATAACACCGTCGGTATCGACGCTCAACGCCGTGGTAGCGGGCTGACTCGTCAGCGCAAACGTAAAGGGTTCCGTTCCGGTCAGGCCTGGTCGCGAGCTTTTGATGGCCGTGCCTTCCGCCGTTTCCAGCGTGGGCTGGGCGTACGTCAGGTCGGAGGCAAATAAAGCCGGTTCGCTTTTTCGCTGGCAGGACGCTATCAGCAGCAGCCCACTGATGGTCAGCCAGCTGCCATACGTTACTAACGTTTTCATTGTATTCGATGGGCCCAGTTATGGCTTGAAAAGTGGATTTTGGGTAAATGCCTGATCGTTCAGGCTGTTCAGGAAGACCAGCAGCGCCGTGCGTTCGTCGCCCGTCAGCCGCAGCGTTCGCAGCGCCGGGTCCAGCGTAGCCGATGGTCTGATGCCGTTGGCATAGTGGTCGAGCACCTGTTCAAGGGTCTGAAACCGACCGTCGTGCATGTACGGAGCCGTATACGCCAGGTTGCGCAGCGTCGGGGTTTTGAATTTTCCCAGATCGTCGGGCTTTTCGGTAATGCGAAAGCGCCCCATCGCGATTCGTTCGTCGTCGGCCGGGTAGGTATCGTCCAGGCCGTTGTTGTGAAAGCCGCTGTCGGTAAAGAGGTGCGTTTGCCGCGTGTGGCAGCTGGCGCACTTGGCGTCGAAGACGGCCATACCCTGCTTTTCCAGCGCCGACTGCGTGGCCCGCCCCAGCACAACCTGATCGTAGGGTGCCCCGGCCGACACCAGCGTTCGCATGTACTGCGCCAGGGCTTTCAGCACGTTCTGCGTCGATACGGGCGACTCCCGATCGTCGGGAAACGCGGCCCGGAAATGATGTACGTACGCGTCCTTGGTCGACAGTTCACCAGCCAGCGTGGCCACGTTCCGGCTCATCTCGTCGGGGTGCGACAGTGGGCCGATAATCTGCGATTCGAGGTTCGTAGCCCCACCATCCCAGAAAAAACCGCCCGTGTCCCAGGCCAGATTGATCAGGGCGGGCGAGTTCCGGTGCAGTGCCCGGCCCGACACACCCCCGCTGCCCAGTGCTACTCCGTCAGCAAAGGCTTTGTCGGGATGGTGACAGGTGGCGCACGAAACCCGGTTGTTACCCGACAGCGACGCATCGTAAAACAGCATCCGGCCCAGCACCACGCCGGCCAGCGTCGTTGGGTTATAGGGCACAGCCGGTTGCGCCGGGAAATGAGCCGGTTGCGCCAGCAGCGCCATCGCGGGTTCCTGCGGAGCCGGTGTGTCGCCCGGCCGACAGGCTATCGTTCCCAGCGCCAGCAGCAGGCCGATTGAAGCACGTACGTTCATGCGCGGTATGGTCAGCAGCCCCCGCCCGGATGCAGGCGAGGGCTGGCCGGCCTTTATTTCGTGGCTGTCGACAGCGAGAACACGGCCGATCTGGTATTGTCGGCTACCTGCTTCATGTCGGTCAGCGAGCCCGCGTTGACGAATTTATCGTACCGGGTCAGGTTCGGGTCGGCGGCCCAGCCCGAGGGTTTGGTACCTTTGAAATCAGCTACGGCCGGCAGGTTTTTGAACAGGCCCATCAGCTCCGAGGTCAGGTTCACCGCCGAGATGGTGTTGGCTTTGCTGCTGACCGGCGTGTTGAAGGCTACCTCTACCTCCCGGTACTGATCGTTGCCCCCCGTTTCGACGACGAAGCGCTGCGCGGCCGAGAGCGGATCGGCCCCTTTGGCAACGAACGTTCCTTTCGTCCGCAGGAAAATGTAACTCGTCTGCCACGCCCAGCTGGCTACCTGCGCCATCTGGTTAACATCCAGCTCGCCCGCTTTCAGAGCGAAGTTGTTGTTATAGGTCGGATCGACGCCAATGGCGTATTTAACCTTTGTATAGTCGCCCAGCGGTACGTTTACGACGGTAAAATTCTCCCGAATCTTCGGCGCTGACTTAGCCGTGGCCGTAGCCGCACTGGTCGTGCCGTAGTAGTAGAGTGTATCCCGATTTTCGACCAGGTAATAAGTGTCGGGTAGTTTCACCGTTTCGCCGGTCGACTTGGTCAGCTGGATGTTGCTGACCCAGTAGCGAATCTCGTTGAACTGGTACGTGTTGCCCGATGCGTCGGTGAAGCTTTTATTGATCTGAAACGGCTGTCCGTTGACGGTGTGGTTGAACGTAAACGTCATGAGCCCAAGCGTCGGGTCGAAGGCCTGGTTCACCGGAACCTGCTTTTCAATGATCGTTTCGACTTGGTTGGTACACCCCACAAACAAAACCATGACAACACCGACGGTTGCCAGTAGAAGACTGGAGATTTTCATTAGCAAAGAGAATGCGTATGTAATTAGTTGACGAACGCCCACGGGTCGGTGAACCGGCCTTATTAGCTGGCAAGACGACACCGCGATCGGCGTACAAGCTATGCGCCTGTACTCCGCCGGTAGCGTTACGGAATCCGGAAAGAGGCAGGAAGTCGTTTCGGGACAATGGCTCACGATGCCCCCAGTCCCCTGTTCAAAAGGGAGCAGGCTGATACGGTCTGGCTTGCTTAACAATCCTGGTCCGAAAAGACAGGAAGTCAGTCAACCAGTGCGTACCAGTTATGGGAACAAGGGGACGATACAATACCGCGACAGCACGACTGCGCAACAGGTGTCACGGTCGGCATAACGTAAAAAAGCCAGTCCAGGAAACGTCTTCGGCTAGAGCCGGGGTGGGCGGAACAGCCCGTCGAGCGGCCGGGAGAAAGCCGCGACTACATACGTAAAGAAAGGGACAACGGTACGGAAGCGGCTAACGGGCGTAAAGTCGAACAGGCAGGTTGACTCGCAGAAGAGCTGAATCGAGGGCGTGTTCTGCACCCGTTCGGTCGTCTCTTTGTCCTGTTTGTCCTGCTGGGCTTTCAGCTTTTTCGCCAGGTAACACGTACCGTCGCAATGCAGCTCGGGGCGGCTGCGGTTTTCGCAAAGGACTTTAGCGATGTAGTCCTTATTAGCGTGGTAATACGCAATCGTTCCCCACGGGCTAAGCGTGGGTAGCAGTACGGCAAACAGCAGGATGTAGCTGATAAGCGGACGCATTGCGTAAAACGAGTTTTCGCAAAGATACGACCAATTGCGGCTTGAGGAAGTAAACAGGGGCTGACTTTCTACCCCTACTTACCCAGTTTCACCACGCTGTAGAACGCGGGCTTGGGGTTATCGTTGCGGTCGAAGAGGAGCGGGTAGTTGGTGCGACCCCGAACGGGCCAGTTGTTGAGCCAGCTATCGCCGTCATTGACGCCCCAGAACGTGACGCGGCTGACCTTGTCTTTGTGCTTGAGAAACAGCTTGAACAGGGCTTCGTAGTCGGCTGCGAGTTGCTGCTGCACGCTGTCGGGTAGGGCGTCGGGGTACGGGTTCGACGTAGCGTTGGCCGTCATGCGCTGCCCCACATCGGCTCCCTGGACGTTGCGGGGAAGCACCTCGATGTCCAGTTCGGTAAACATCACTTTCAGGCCCAGGGCTGCGTACTGGTTGATACTTTCTTCGATCTCCGCCAGCGGTACCTTACCGACATGCCAGTGCCCCTGAATTCCCACGCCGTCGATACGTACCCCGGCGTCTTTTATCTTTTTGATGATCGCAATGCAGCCGGCCCGTTTGGCGGGTTGCTCGTTATTGTAGTCGTTGTAATACAGCTCCGTACCGGGCGACGCTTCCTGCGCGAGCCGGAACGCGTCGGTGATGTAGGTATCGCCCAGGTGTTGCAGGAATACCGACTTGCGCAGCGTTCCGTCTTCGTTGAGTGCTTCGTTTACCACGTCCCACGAAAAGACCTTGCCTTTGTAGCGCCCGGCCACGGTCTTGATATGGTCGGTGAAGAACGTGCGGAGCGAATCCTGGCTGTGAATGCGCCGAACGAAGCCCGGCAACTGACTGTGCCAGATTAGTGTATGCCCGTTGATTTTGATATTGTGCTTCTGCCCGAATTCGACCAGCTTGTCGGCCATCTCGAACGTATACGTGTCCCAGCCCGGATGCAGCAGCGCCGACTTCATGACGTTTTCTGGCGTCGCCATGTTGAACTGACGGGCGATGAAGGCCGTCGTTTTCGGATCGCGCTCCTCAATCTGCGAAACGTTCAGGCAGGTACCGATGCCGAAGTCATTTTTAAACGCGTCTTTCAGCGACGGGATTGATTGGGCGAGCAGGCTGACTGGTAAGCTCGTTGCGGTTAGCAGTAGTGCTACTACACATTGATTTTTCATGAATTTGTTGAGTAGAGGTTAAGGGGTTGGCTTTTACCCGGCGGTAGCCACCTAGCCCGCCCGCTGAAGGGAAGCACTGTTGACTGTTACTTTACCCCCCAGCCCCCTGAAGGGCAGGGCTGTTAAGTTCTTAAATTAACGCTGACGGTAGCCAAATTACCTTCGGTCCATCTACCCCCCAGCCCCGAAACGTCGGCCCGGCCTAAAGGGGGTGAACTTCATTTGTGGAATGCTCCCCCTTCAGGGGACTGGGGGGTAAAGCGATTGAACACACCTTGTCCGAGAACGTATCCGCTTCAGGGCGGGGAGTCTTTATGACATAGGTATCCTACTGAAACAGCAGTGGGGCGAACATGTACAGGTCGTGCCGCCAGACAGGCCAACTATGCCCACCGGCGTATTCGCTGTACTCGTACTTGATACCCATGTCGTCGAACTTTTTCAGCATGATCTGACCGTTCTGGTGGGCAATATCTTCTTTGCCACCCTCCGAAATCCAGAAGTGTTTCAGGTTGCTGTTGATCGTGCTGGCGTTGTCTTTCATGAACGCGTACTGCGGGTCCGACAGCTTGGGATTGTTGGCAAACCAGCCCGAACTGAACACGCCCAGGTTCGAGAACATACTCGTGTTTTTGATACCCGCGTAGAGCGTCTGCAAGCCACCCATCGACAGACCCGCCAGCGCCCGACTTTTCGCATCGGCGTCGACTCGGAAGCTGCTTTCCACGAAGGGGACGACCGCTCCTTTCAGTTCATTCTCGAAAGTTTTCAGTACGTTTTCATTAAAACCGGCCAGCCCACCCGCATTCGGCACGTTGCCATCCATCATCACCACGAGCATGGGTTTGGCTTTTCCGGCGGCAATCAGGTTATCCAGAATCAGGTCCGTTTTACCCTGTTTCGACCAGCCGCGCTCGTCTTCGCCCCCACCGTGTAGCAGGTACAGCACCGGGTATTTCTGGCTGGTGTTCTGGTCGTAACCCGGTGGGGTGTAAACGTACATCTCGCGCCAGGCATTGAGCGGCTTCGAGTAATAGCGCTTGATGCGGACATCGCCGTGGGGCACGTCTTTCAGCTCGTAAAACGCACCGTCCCGATCCGGAATTTCGATGGCGCTCATCATCCGACCGGCTCCGTAAATCGTCTCACTGCCAGGATCAGCCACGGCTACATCATCGATCACGAGGGCGTAGTAATGAATACCCCGGCTGATGGAATCGGTCGTGACGGTCCAGACACCGGCGGTATCCTTCACCATGTCATATTTCTTGCCGAGGTCGACCTGTACCTTCTGCGCATTCGGTGCTTTGAGCCGGAAAACAACCCGGTTGTCGGGCAGAATCTGCGGGTACTTGCCCGACCGGATGTTGGTCGACGCGGGCGTTCCCAGCACCGTGTACTTGTTCAGCGACGCAACATCGACGGGTTTGAACAGGAACTGCGAAAACATGTACAGCCCGTTTTTCCAGACCTTGAAATCGTGCCCGCCCGACTCCACGTAGTACACGTGTGGTACGTTGTGCTGGTAGAGGTAGTCGTGGGTGCGCTTGCTAAACGGAATCAGGCCGTCGGCGTCACCGCACGAAATCCAGAGCAGTTTCAATTGCTTTCTGGCCGCTTCCGGATCGGGTACCAGTTCCTGCGGCAGTCGGGTGTTGGGAGCCGACGAGAAGCCGCCCACCCACGCAAACTTGTTCAGGTTACCCAGTCCGAAATTGAGCGATTGCCCCCCACCCATCGACAGACCGGCAATGGCGCGATGCTCGCGGTCTTTCAGGGCCGGGTACGTTTTCTCGACGTACGGAATCAAATCGTTGAGCAGGTCTTTTTCGAAGGTGTAAAACGCTTCGACCTTGTCTTTGTCGAAGACGTTGCCCACGGCCCGGTCGTCTTTCATGGCGCGGCCATTGGGCATCACCACAATCATCGGTTCGAGTTTATTCTGGGCGTACAGATTGTCCAGAATCACCTGCGGATTGCCACTCCGGAGCCACTCTTTCTCGTCGCCACCAATGCCGTGGAGGAGGTACAGCACCGGGTATTTTTTCTTTTTCGAAAAGCCGGGGGGCGTGTATACCAGCGCTTTCCGGTTGACGCCCACCGTTTTCGACGCGTACTGCACGCTGTCGATCCGGCCGTGGGCGATGTCCGTGCGGGCAACGTCGAAGCCCTTGGGCATTTCTTTGTCCGCTGGCTGGGCGTGTGCCGCAGTGCCCAGCACCAAAGCCAGCGCGACGTACGACCATTTCAGTAGTGATATTTTCTTCATATTCTGGAAGGATGAATTTGATAGGATTACAGCCGGGCCGCCGGGCGGATGAACAGGACATGTCGGGTTAGAAAATCATGTTCATCCGCCCGGCGGCCCGGCTGTAATCCTATCAAATTCATCCTGTAATCCTGTCAAAAAATTAATTAAACAGCAACGGGGCCAGTTCGTGGAGGCTACGACGCCAGGTCTGGAATTCGTGGCCCGTGTTTTCCGATACGTACGACACAGCTTTGTAGCCGGCGGCTGTCAGATCCGTGGCCGCTTTTTTCACGCCGTCGGGACGCTCGCGGCTGCCGCAGCTCAGGAAAACAAGCTTTGGTTTAGCCTTACCATTGAGGTCTTCGGGGTTGTAGAGGCCACCACTCAGCAGGCCGTAGTACCCGAACGTATCCGGCTTATTCATCGTGATCATTTTGGTTTCCATACCACCCATCGACAGACCCGCCATCGCCCGATTGTCGCGGTTGGCGAGTGTACGGAAATTCGCGTCGACGTACGGGATCAGCTCATCGGTCAGGACGGTCTGGAACGGGTCGATTTTAAACTCCCGGATTTTGCCCCATTTCACTTCGTTAGTCATACCGTAGGTCATCACGATGATGAACGGCTTCGTTTTGTTCTCGGCGATCAGGTTATCCATAATCAGGTTGGCGTGGCCCTGATTGCTCCAGGCGGTTTCGTCTTCGCCCCAGCCGTGTTGCAGGTATAGCACCGGGTATTTTTTCGACTTGTCGGTCGCGTAGCCCGGCGGGGTGTAAACAAACGCCCGGCGCGACGTACCCGTACTTTTCGAGGGGAACAGAATCTGCTGCACGTTGCCATGCGGTACGGCTTTCAGTTCATAAAACGCCTGATCGTGGGCCGGAATCTCGATACCACTTTCCCAGCGTACGGAGCCGTAGAAATTCTGCGCACCGGGGTCGTTGAACTTGCCGCCGTCGACCGTGACATTGTAGTAGTGAAAGCCCTCATCCATCGGTCCTTCGGTGGTGCCGGTCCAGAAGCCGTCGGCTCCTTTGGTGAGCTTCGTTCCGCCCCGTCCGCCCAGGCCCAGGCTGACTTTCACGCTGTCGGCTTTGGGCGCGTTGATGCGGAAGCGGGCATACCCCTGCGAGTTGACCTGCGGGTATTCCTGCCCCGGCTGATTCAGGGCCGATGGCTTGAAATCATCGGCGGGGGCCGACTGACTGGCTTGCGAAAAAGCGTCGGCGCTGAACAGGCTGGCAGCAAGCAGCAGCGCGGTTGTTGTACGTGTCATTGATTCGTTGGTTAAGGAGGTATTAGCCGATTGTTTTCGTTTTGACTCGTAGGGTCGACAGGTTTTGAAAACCTGTCGACCCTGTCACTTAGCCCAGGATTTACCCTCGGGGGTCCGTCGCCAGCTGAAGTACCGATCCAGTACAGTCAACGCGGCAAGGCTGGGCACTGGTCCCACGTGCGGGGTCTGGCTGAAATACAGGACAGCCGGTTTGGCGCTGGTGAAGACGGGCCATTGCGGTACGCCCGTCCCGTTCGGGTCGCCGTGTTTGGCAAAGTTGGTCCAATACGTACCCATCGCATCCGAAATGGCAAGGTCTGTTTTCGTCGTTTGCGGATTGGCCGGATCGATATGCCCGAACACGTAAGACACCTCCTGCCCATGCCCCGAACCATAGCCGGCTTTGGGTGAGTCGACGGGATAAGCGGGGTGCTGATCGAAATAATAGTAGAACACCTTTTGCTTGCTGGTCTTGGCCTGCAAAGTGGCCCAGCTCCAGGTCTGCCAGCCGAAAGCCGCATCGCGCATCAGGTCACGGGCCGTTTTGGGAACGGTGTTCGAACCGACCGGATAGGCCTTGAGGAGATCATCGGCGAACGGGCCGTACCGTTTCTTCGTGCTTTCGATGTACTCGTCGGGGCTTTTGGGCGGGGAAAAACTGGCTCCTTCGTCGGAGTTGTAGCCAACCAGAATGGGCGTCTGGTTGTACTTACCCGCTTCGTACAACGTGTGCTGATCGTCAGGAATGACGTAGCCATCGACAATGGGCCAGGATGAGCCAACGCCCCAGCCACCCGGTAGTTTGTCGGCCTCGATCTTGCGTAAGTCGGCAAGTGACGACGCACCGGCTTTCTGCGCGTAAGCCTCACCCGCTTTTTCGGCTTCGTCCAGCCGCTTCATGTTTTCGCCCGGATACGTAGTGGGACGCGTTGGACCGAAGGAGCCCCCGCTTTGGGAAATAGCACCGTGGAACAGACCTTTGGCCTGCGGAGACGCGCACAACATGCTGACGGCAATACCGCCCGCCGACTCGCCGAAGATGGTCACTTTCGATGGGTCACCACCGAACGCGGCAATATTCTGCTGCACCCAGTTGAGCCCGGCAATCATATCCAGCAAGCCGTAGTTACCCGATACGTGCTGCGGATTTTCGGCGCTCAGCTGCGGGTGCGCCAGAAAGCCCAGCGGCCCAACCCGGTAAGCGATACTGACCACGACGACGCCTTTCTGCGCCAGCTTCTCCCCGCTGTAATTGGGGTCAGACGTAGCCCCGAAACCGAAGCCACCGCCGTAAATCCAGACGAGCACGGGGATGCGTTCGTTAGCCGTTTTGGCCGGGCTCCAGACATTCAGGTACAGGCAGTCTTCGCTTTTGCCCGACGGTGTGTTGCCGCCCTGCACGGCTGCGGGCGCAAACTTGCTGGCGTCGCGAACGTCGGCCCATTTGGCGACCGGCTGGGGCGCTTTCCACCGCAAATCGCCGACGGGTGGAGCCGCAAACGGAATTCCCCGGTAGACAGTCAGTCCATCTTCAACGGTTCCCCGAACCAGCCCCCCCTCGACCCTGACGGGGGCGGGCTGCTGGGCGAAGGCAGTGACACTGGTCAGCAACAACGCGAGTGCGACGAACGAATATATCTTTTTCATGGTGTATGGGATTCTCTGTAACAACTGATTAACGTAAGTCGACGTACTCATTCTACTCGTCACCTGATCCAGTTATTGCGCTTCATCCAGTCGAAGAGCGGGTCGATCCAGCCGGGTTGTCGGAAAATGAAACCGTGGTCGCCTTTGGGGTAGACGTGCATCTCGACGGGAATTTTCTGATGACGCAATGCTTCGAAATACGCGATGCTGTTGTCGACGTCGACCACCTTGTCATCGGCCGCGTGGGTCAGGTAGGTCGGGGGCGTGTTGGGCCGTATCTGCGATTCGTTGGAGAACAGTTCGATAGTCTGCCGCGACGGATTCTTGCCGAGCAGATTGTCCCGTGAGCCCCGGTGCGCGAGGCTGTCCCGCATGCTGATTACCGGGTAGATCAGCACCTGAAAGTCGGGGCGCAGGCTGGTGTTGCCGGGGTTGTCGATCTGCGCTTTGTCGAAATGCGTCGCTTCGGTCGACGCCAGGTGACCGCCCGCCGAGAAACCCATGATACCAACTTTCCCCGGATCGATGCCCCATTTGGCAGCGCCTTCGCGCACCCGTTTGATAGCCTGCTGCGCGTCCTGCAACGGTCCTATAGTTTTGTCGATCATAGTCGAATCGCTGGGTAGCCGGTACTTGAGCACGAAAGCCGCTACACCTTTCTGCGCCAGCGCTTTCGCCGTACCGATCCCTTCACCCTGATAGACCACGACGCCGTACCCCCCGCCGGGAATAACGACGACCGCCGTACCAGTGGCGATGGCTTTGTCGGGCAAATAAACTTCCAGCGTCGGCATCGTGATCCCCCGGTACACGCCCGGTGACGACTGTACTTCCTTCACCGACGATGGCTTCGCGTTGGGCACGTTACCAACATACAAGGGAATGATTTCCTGCGCCTGTGCCGACAAGCCAGACGCCAGCAGCAATACCAATAACTGACAGCTCTTTTTCATGGTAACAAAGAACGGTTTCCGGTTTAGTCTTCGGCTTTAACGGTATAGCCCAGCAAGGTCAGCATCTGGTAGGCGTAGCGTTTACCCAGCTTGCGATACCCGGCCGCGTCGAAGTGCAGGTTGTCGGCCGAATCGGTACAGCCCGCCGACGAGATGACATGGGCCGTCGGGACCGTCTGGGGCAGTGTAGCGATGATTCGGTTCATACCCGCACAGATGCCGCCCTGATCGGCGTTGACCGTTTCGCCGGCCAGCAGTGGCACGGAGTTCGGCGGCAAACCAAGATCAGCCAGCAGGTTGTCGTACACCTTTTTTACCTTCTTCGTCCACAGCGAATCGTTGGGGTTCGACTCGCCCTGATGCAACAGAATACCTTTGATTACGCCGTCCCGCTGCGCCCGTTTCCCCATCTCGACCAGCCGGGCGTAGGGATTACCATCGTAGGCTTTCACCATACCGAGCATCCATCCCGGTGCCGTTGTCAGGTACGATTGATATACGTCCTTGTCGAACAGTTCAATTTTGCAGCCGCCCACGGCCACGTCGATCACGCCCACCCGCGTCGTCGGCGGCAGGTATGTCAGGAGTGTGCGCCCGAAGTAATCGGCGGGTGTCAGGCCGGTTTTGCAGCGACACAAGGGGGGGATGGCGGTGTACCAGTTTCCCTTTGTCCGGCCCAGATCGGGACAGTCGACGGCTTCCAGTACCTGAAACCGGGGGTCGACGCCAACCGTATCCTGTGGCTCGAAGCGGGCGTTTCCTTCCATATTCGACTGCCCCAGGCAGAGGTAGACGTGGAAATTCGGGTCCTGCGCCAGCGCGGGCAGCGTCAGCAGCAGCAGACCGGCCAGGAACATCATCGTTCCTACACGGTTCGGGACAAGATCGGTTGCTTTATCAAAAACGGATGGCCAGTTCATAATTTGGTAAGGTTAGGTGGTTTGGAGGCTAGTTAATCACCAGCGTCGTCATACTTTCCACGGGGAAGTCGAGTGTTAGGGTGTTGCCGGAAACGGTGAGGGTTTTCTTGTCCAGTGTGGCCGTTTCAGTTGTTGTGTACGTCGTAGCCGAGCTGGCCGACAAGCCGGAAAACTGTACGTTTTTCACCGGATAATTATTTGTATTGATGATCTCGACAATAGTCTGATTTCCGCTTTTATAGGCGGTCACCTTCAGGAAATAATTGGCCGTAGCCGCCACGTCGATGCGCACTGCCCCCGGCCGGACGAAGCGGGAAAAGTGCGAGAAGGCATAGCCGCGTTTCTGCACTTCACCGTTGGTCGTGCCCTGTTCCCCGTCGCCGATAAACGAATAGTAGCGTTGCAGGTACCACCAGATGTAGGCGTTCCAGTTGCTGCTCATGCCGTTGTGTACCCCGGTCAGCATATCCAGACTTTCCAGCCACTTATCGTGCGCTGAACGGGAGGCCCAGGGCACGGTCCCGGTGTTACCCGTGTTCAGGTTGAGCAGGTATTCAGTCATCCAGATTTCTTTCTTTTGCTGAATGGCCGTCGGGAAGGTCGCCGTGCCACCCGCGCCGTAGGTATGCCCCGCCACGACGTCGAACCGGGCGGCAGCGTCGGCGTCGGACAGTAGCGCGTTGGTCATCTGCGCGTTGAAATTCAGCGATTCGGGAGCCACTACCTTCACACCCGTAATCTGACCGGGTGCTTTCAGGAAGGCGATCATCTCAGCCGCCGTCCAGTCGCATGATTCGTAGGAAGGCGACCAGTCGGGTTCGTTCTGAATCGATACCGCGTCGATTTTCGCCCCTTTGCTGGCCATGTAGGCAACGTATTCGTTGATATAATCCTTGAAGGCCTTGTAGTTTTCGGGCAGCAGTCGACCGCCCACGTCGCTGTTGTTGCTTTTCAGCGCGGGCGGTGGCGACCACGGGCAGGCCAGCACCTTCACGTTGCGTTTGTTGGCTTCCTTGATCGACTCCACGATAAGCGGCCAGTCGTTTTTATTCGACGATAGCCGTACCCGGAACAGACTCAGGCCCAATTGTCCATCGCCCGTTTCGAAGGCTTTTGCTGCGTCGGAAGCCTGTAATGTCTGCGTACCCCACATCCGGTTGGCTCCGCCAAAACCCGTGATGGTCTGGTAGGTCGTCTGCGGTTTCAACTCGAATTTCACGGTGGGTGGCGTTGGCTCCTCAGCGGGTTTCGTACAGCCCGACAATAGCCCGGCCAGCGCAAGTACGTAAAGGGTAGTTTTCATGGAACGGTGGAATGGGTCTACCGCGTGGGCTGCTCGATACGGAAATAATCAAAATCAGCGTACCCACCCGTTTCCGGTCGGACCGCCGAAGCGGTGGCGTAGGTAAACAGCCCGAAGCGGTAGCCCATGAAATGCGGAATGGTGTAGGGCATCCTGATCGGCTCCCCAATGGCAGACCACGTCTTGCCGTCGAGACTGTAGAAGAAACGACCGGTATCTTTCCGGTCGCGGAAATCGCATTCGGCTTTCAGGTACACGATCGACGCCGACAGCGGCACCCGCTGCATCTCCACCGCTTTGCCCGACGCGGCACTGACCATCACGATGGCTCGGGTACCGTCTGTCTGCTTTACACCCACCAACCCGTACTGTTTCTGCAACAGGCTCAGTCCCGCGAAATCACCGTCGGTTAGTTTCGTCACGTCGAGCCGGGTCGAGCCGGTGCACTGGGGTCCGATAGTCCGCTGCGTCAGCGTGTTGCGGGCGGTTACGAACGAGGTGTCCGTACGGCCGGTTTTCAGGCGCAGAAAGCCTTTTCGCTTCGAAACAGACCACAGGCTATTGTCGGGATTGTGGTTCCACTGCCATACCAGCGGCAGCGCCGGTTCGCCTTTTTTGCGGGTAAATTCATCCGACGCGACAATGCCGGGAATCAGCCCCTTGCTGGCGGGCAGGTCGAGCGTTTGCGGCACTTTTCCGTCGACGCCCAGCACGGGCCACCCGTCTTGCCACGTTACCGGCACCAGGTACGGGATGCGGCCCACGCCCCCAAAATCACGGAACAGGTACGCAAACCACCGACCGTCGGGCGTGTCGATCAGGCCACCCTGCGCAACGCCCAGGTCCTGCAAGCCGATCCGGCCTTCCCAGGGACCGGTAAGTTTGTCGGCGCGGTGAATCACGACGGTTCGCATACCACCCTGTGGCCAGGTAATGTTGAAGAGGTAGTATTTACCGTTGACCTTGAGCAGCTGCGACCCTTCGGCGGGTAGCCCCCGACCCGTGCCCGACGGCGCGCTGGCGTTTTCGATAAGCACCCGCTCGGTACCGGGTTTCTCGCCCGACACGTCGGCGGTCAGTTCGACAATGCGAAGTTTACCCGCGCCGTAGACCATGTACACCCGGCCGTCGTCGTCGAAAAACAGGCTGTGATCGTGGAGAGACGGTTTGAACGACACGGCTTTCCAGGGACCCTTCTCGATGTTTTTCGTGGTGTACACATGCGTCCGGCCCGTTGGCTGGGCAAAGGTGGTGGCGTAGTAGGTCCCGTTATGAAAACGCAGGCTACTGGCCCACGAACCCCGCCCGTAGGTACTTTGCCCGTTCGTCAGGTTCAGCGCGTCGACGGTGACCAGCGTGTCGTAGGCGTAGCTGACCAGCTTCCAGTTGACCAGATCGGTCGATTTCATAATCGGCAGGCCCGGACTCAGATGCATGGTCGTGCTGCTCATGTAGTACGTCTTGCCCACTCGGATCATGGCCAGATCAGGCACGTCGGCAAAAATGATCGGGTTGGTCGCTTGCTGCGCCAGCATCGGCGTTCCCGACAGCGTCAGCAACCCGGCCAGGCAAATCAACAGGTGTTTCATAAGCTGAATCTGGTTCAGAACCGGGTTCTAGTTGAGCGGGCCAATGAGTTCGATAAATGTACCGTCGGGGTCCTGCACCAGCACGAAATGTGCCTTGTCGTTAAGGGGCGTCGGCGTGCTACCCCGGAAGGGCACGTTCATTTTCGTCAGCCGGTCGACGATCGGTTTCAGCGCCTTCACGTTGATGGTGATGTACTGCATGCCCGTATCGTCCTGAATAAATTTCGGCTTGGGATGACCCGCTTTTTTGCCGAAACTCATCAGCTTCCAGTCGGTGGCATCGGGGCTGTTTTCCAGTTTAAGAATTGTTACCTGCGTCGATGCTCCGTTGGCCAGTCCCGACCGTTTGGAGAACTCGTCGTTGATCGTGAAGCTGCCGGTTTTAACCATACCAATGCCGTTGACGTAGAAGTCGAGCGATTTGTCGAGGTCGGCCACAACCACGCCGATCCCGATTACCTTACTCGTAAAATTGGATTGGGCCACAGCCAAATGGCACAGCAACAAAGCGAGTATGAACAGCGATACTGTTTTCATGTATGCGTTTCGTTTTTGTAGTTACCCACATCCCCGAAAGAGCAGGGCTGTTGAGTACTTAAATTGACACTGGTGGTGGCCAAGTTTCCTTCGACTAACCGTCCGTCCCAGCCCCCGAAAGGGCAGGGCGGTTAAGTTCTGGTGAACTGTACCCCCCAGCCCCCTAAAGGGGGGAACTTCATTGGTGGAATGCTCCCCCTTTAGAGGTTGTTTGGGGAAGGCGTTTTGAGGTAAATGTGAGAGTCGGTGCGTAGCTTGAGGTGTCTAATCTACGAGCTTATGCAAACCCGTTTTCAC
>NZ_PVTE01000040.1 GCF_003002825.1 Spirosoma oryzae
CGTAGCCGAAAGCCTGCATGGTGAGCAATATTGTGATGTGAGATACCACAAAATTGCTCAACTCGTCAGGCTTTCCCTATTTTCGGATAGACTCTTAGCATCAGTAAAGCCGACATAGCTAAGTTGGTCGAGTTAGGAATACTGGACGATAATCACGCATTCAGTAAGGATATGAACGATAAGCTGCCCGATCCGCTAACCAAATTGCTGTATGCCACAGCCTGGAAAAATGGCGATCTGCCCAAGATCAAGCACATCATAAAGGGCGTTCTGAAGGAAAAGGATGAATCGGATGAAGAGCAAGCAATCGTTTTTCACCAGTTCGGCCGCTACCTGACCAAAACGCCGGGCCAGCCGATTATCGATCAGCACGTCATCCGGGCCTTCGGTATTTTTAAACCACAGTCCAAAGGCGGTGGAAAAGAGTGGGATGTGGCAGCGATGAGACGGCTTAGTATCGTTAACAAAAGACACAACGGAATCATCGCTGCGTACAAGGAATGGCTCGGTTCAGATGGCCTGTCGGACGAAGTGCGGCAGTGCGCGGATTACACGTACCACGTCGACAAACTGCTGTTTGCGCTGGGAAAAACGGTGAAATACGCGAAGCGTAAAGTTTGAGCGCGGTCAAGTCAACTGACTCGTAGGCAGGCTGTATTTTGTCATCCCTCCTGCCACGCCGGCGGACTGGTCGGGATGATAGAAAAAGTTGTCAGTCTTCGCGAGCTGGCATCCTGACCTCCGCCCGGAACTGACCGTCGGACCCAACGACGTGCAGCGTTCCACCCATCAGCCGCATTACCTGATGACTGATCCAGAGACCCAGGCCGTAGCCGTCGTGATGGGGGTCGGCCTGGTAGAATTCACGGCTGAGCCGGTCGGGATCGGGGATGGGGGCAGTGGTTTGGTTGGTCAGCGACCAGACGAGTTGCCCAGCCTGCTGGTCCAGCGTCAGGTCGAGCCGGGTGCCGGGCGTGGCGTATTTCACCGCGTTATCGAGCAGATTCAGTAACACGTTGGTCAGCTTGTCGAGGTCGGCCCGGACGGCTAGCTGATCGGCGGTTTCGTCCAGAACAATCGACAGGTACAGATTTCGCCCGTTGATTGCCCGTTGGTAGCGTTCGGCTAGGTGAAGCGTTAAATCGTCAAGGTCGATCACCTCGGGGCGAAGTTGTAACGCCCCGGCCCGCAACTGACTCATCGCCAGCAAGTCATCGACCAGTCGGCTGAGTCGACGCAGTTCGGTAAGCTGACTGTCGAGGAAACCACGTTCCCGGTCGTTGATGGCTTCGCGCTGGGCGACTTCGATTTCTGTACGCAGGATACTCAGGGGCGTTCGAAGTTCGTGCGAGGCTGCGGCAAAAAACGTGTATTGCGTGTCGACCGCCTGCCCGATCCGGGCCAGCATCTCGTTGATGGTTTCGGCCAGTTCCTGCAATTCGTCGCCGGAACTGGGAATCGGAATGGGCGTCGTCTGCTCGGCCCGGCTGACCGACTGCGCCGAGGTAATCACGGCCCGCAACGGGCGCAGTAGCCAGCCACTGAGCCACCAGGCGCTAACCCCCGACACTGCAATGCTGACCAGTAGCGTCAACAGCAGCAACACCCCTATGCTGCGTAGTTCGCGGTGCAGGGGACGACTGCTGTGACCGACCACCGTAATGAGCTTGTTGTACCCATCGTCGGTAGAGCGCACTGATCGGGCAAGCCGGAAGGTATCGGCTTCCACAACGACCGCGTTCGTCAGTAGCGACGAATCGGCGGGAAAGCGGGGCGACTGGTAGAGCCGTTTGCGGACACTGCCGCTGGCGAGCCACAGGGCCATCACCTCGCCCCGGTCGGGTAGGGGAATCACGAGTGGATAGGCTGACGTGCGGTCGGAAAGACGGCTTGCCCGCTCGGTCAGGGCGCGGTTGTCCTGCTCGACCAGCACCGTCCTGATCCGACTGAACAGGTAGCCGGCAGCCCCGGTAAAGCCCAGAAAAAACGTGGCCCCGAAAACCAGCCCGATCTTGAATCGAATGCTGCGGGCCGGACGTACGGCGGTTGTCATAGGTTAGTTACGGTGCCGGCTTGGTTACGCGGTGGTCAAGGTCCCCCGGAGCCGGTAGCCAACCCCCACTACCGTTTCGAGCAGGGGCGAATCGAAGCCTTTGTCGATTTTTTTACGAAGCTGATGCATATGCACCTCGACCACGTTACTGCCCCGGTCAAAATCCGAATCCCAGACTTTTTCGGTGAGTTGAGCCTTGGAAAGCACCCGCCCCGGCTGACGCATAAACTGTTCGAGCAGCTGGTATTCACGGGGCGTCAGGGCGATGGATTTGCCGGCGCGACTCACTTCGCGGGTCGTCAGGTCCATCGTCAGATCGGCCACACGCCAGACGGGTAGTCGGCTGCCGGCCTGTCCCCGCTGTACGGTTCGAATCCGGGCCAGCAGTTCGTCCAGTTCGAAGGGTTTTCGCAGGTAATCGACGGCCCCCAAGTCCAGCCCCCGCACCACGTGCTGCGACTGATTGAGGGCGCTCAGAATCATGACGGGCGTGTCGACGCCGAAGTCGCGCAGGTTCCGTAACAGGTCGAAGCCGGTTGTGCCGGGCAGCATCAGGTCGAGCAGAATCAGGTCATGGGTGCCCAGTGCCGCCTGTTCCAGTCCGGCCGCGCCCGACAGGGCAATGTCGACAGAATAGCCCGCCTGATTCAGCCCTTTTTGCAGGTGCAGGGCCAGCTTTTCTTCGTCGTCGATCAAAAGTAGTCGCATTTACAACGCAAAGGTTTGTCCGTTGATAGTCAGTGCCGTTGGGTGAAGCAGTGTCCGACCCGTTTTGTTTACGAACCCCGGCTCGGTTCGTTCGTACCCCGTGATGCCCAGTCGACTAACGCCAACGAGCAGTTCCTGGATGGACTCCCCCTGATGCGGTTTCAGTTCGACAACGAAGCGGTTGGTCAGCAGCGCCACCAGCCGTCCGGCATCGTCGTGCAACTGCCCGGTCAGCGGCCCTTCGGTCTCGACCAGCTTCCCACGGGTGGGTGGGGGCGGGGGCACGTCAGCGATGCGGACGCTGGTTTTTTTTGTCTGGTTGCGCAGACTGACCAACTCGTACGCCGGTTCCGGCAGGGCCTGACTGTCAGCCGACGAGCCCGGTGGTTTGGGTAGCGGTGGCCGATTCACTGCCACCACCTGTACTGCCTGCCCCACGGTCGCCTGTTTCAGCACCAGAGCCGCCGTGTGGGGCGGAAAGTGCAGTCGTGCTTTCCCAGTGGCCGTACGCAGTTGCAGCCCGTCGTAGTCGCCGATTCGGTTCGATAGATAGCCCATTACCCGCCCTGTCAGTGTCTGAGTGGGTTGCGCAGTCAACGTAAGCGTCCAGCAAAGTCCAATAAATGTGTATCGATAGCAGTTTCGCCAGTTCATGAATGACACAAGAAAAGCAGCCGGGCTGAAGAAAGGCTTAAGGTAATATTAAGAACGGTTAAGGTGGCGCGTTGGCGAACAGCTCCGGGAAGAGGAACCGGCTAGCCGGACGAGTGTTTTCGCGCTGTCTGTGTCATCCGCAACTGTTGACCGCTAGTAGCTTCTGCCCGCATAGTACTTTTCGATGAGTAGCCGACCGGTTTGGTAAAGGTCGCTATCGAATAGAGACACGCAGCATATGCAGAACAGACGTGAATTTATAAAACAGACGGCCGCCGGTGTGGTCGGTGGCGCACTGGTGGGCTTTAGTCCCCGCAGTTACAACCGGATCATCGGGGCGAATGACCTGATCCGGGTGGCGACCATAGGCGTCAACAGCCGGGGCGATGGCATGGGCGGTACGTTCGCCAGCCAGAAAAATACCGAAGTAGGGACCGTTTGCGATGTCGACGAGCGGACCATCCCGAAAGCCATCGAAACGATTCTGAAAACTAAACAGACGGCCAAACCGAAAGCGGAAAAAGACTGCCGACGGGTGATGGAAGACAAAACCATCGACGCGATTTACACGGCGACGCCCGATCACTGGCACACGCCCTTGACGATCATGGGCTGTCAGGCTGGCAAGCATGTGTACGTCGAGAAGCCACTGAGCCACAATCCGCGCGAGGGCGAACTGGCGGTCGCGGCTGCCCGCAAATACAAGCGCGTGGTGCAGATGGGCGCGCAGCGTCGGTCGGCACCGACGCTGACGAAAGGCATCGAGGAGTTGCACAACGGTGTTATCGGTCGGGTGTACATGGCCAAAACGTGGTATACCAACAAGCGACCCGCTACCTTTGTCAAACCCGGCACGGTACCGACCTGGCTCGACTACGATCTCTGGCAGGGACCGGCTCCGCGTCAGCCCTATCAGGACGGCCTGATTCACTACAACTGGCATTGGTTCTGGCACTGGGGTACCGGCGAAGCCCTCAACAACGGTACCCACGAAGTTGACGTAGCCCGCTGGGGGCTGAGTGTCGATTATCCGACGCGGGTAAGTTCGGTGGGCGGTCGCTACGAATTTAAAGACGACTGGCAAACGCCGGATACGCAACTGGTCATCATGGATTATCCGGGTCGGGTATCACTGCTGTGGGAATGCCGCAGTTCCAACGGTCGGCGCATCGAAGAGCGGGACCGGGGTATTATTTTCTACGGCGAAAAGGGTAGTCTGGATACGGGGGGCGACAGCTACCGCGTGTACGACCTGGATGGAAAACTGGTGAAAGACATCAAGTCGGGATCGTCGGAAAGTGACATTCAGGGGCGTAACACGGCCAGCCCCAGCCTGGGGATGGATAGCCTGCACGTGCAGGATTTTCTGGACGCCATTCGTACGAATCGTAAACCCAACTGCGATGTCGAGACGGGGCACAAAAGTGTGCTGGCGATGCAACTCGGTAATATTTCTTGGCGCGTCGGACGCGATCTGCACGTCGATCCGAAAACGGGGCACATTCAGAACGATAAAGACGCGCAGAAGCTGTGGAGCCGTGACTACGAAAAAGGTTGGGAGCCAAAGGTGTAACGCTGCGTAACCATAGGCGACTGTTGCAGGTTAAGGAAATGTTCTTTGGGTCTGTAACAGTCGCCTATACCATGTCATTTCAGGAATTGATGCTCACTTACGGCTACCCGATTCTATTCTTCGGGGTATTGCTGGAGGGTGAAGCGTTTTTGATTGCCGGCGCTTACCTGGCGCATCGGGGGTACTTCTCCATGCCGGTCGTGATTGGCCTGGCCGCGCTGGCGTCGATTCTGGTCAGTCAGGTTTATTTCTACGTAGGCCAACACTTCGGGCAGCAGTTTCTTACCCGGCGACCGCAATGGCAGCAGCGTTTTAGCCGGGTACAACGGTTGTTGAGCACGTACGGTTCTACGCTGGTGCTGGGCTTCCGGGCGCTCTACGGGCTGCGTATCGTGATTCCGGCGGCTGTGGGGGCGTCGGGCTATTCGTGGGGACAGTTCCTACTGCTCAACCTGCTGGGCGGGCTGGTCTGGGCGCTGATTATCGGTCTGGCCGGTAACAGCCTGATTCTTCTGGTCGAGCCGATTCTGGACGATATTCGTCATCACGAGCGTATGGTTGTCGGCGTACTAGCCGGGTTGGGGCTGGCGTGGGCCGCGTACCGACTCTATCGACAGCCGCGCCTAGAGCAGCGATCGACCCGGTCGCCTACTGAGTAACGAAGTCAGTAGGTGGTCGGCACTGATCGTATCGGCGTAGGCAATCTACACACCCCAACTGTATCTGGGGCAGCTGTGGCTTACCGCGCAGGAATGCGCAGGCGTCGCGGACTATGCCTTCCGGGAATACCGGCATGCACCCAGTCTCTGTTTAACGGATAGGCTTGTAGGGGCTTTACCTGTTGTGCGTTAACTGGCTTACCCCTAAATACCCTAAAGGGAATTTAGGGACAAAAGGCTTCCAGGCGATTAATCTTCCGGTCTTACTTCGTCGCGATATAGAAGAAGTCCAGACTACCGGCGGGGTTGGTACTGACGAGGTAATCGGTGTAATCGATCTCGGCTGCGATACCGCTTGCCTGATGCAATTGATTGCGGTTCAGGCGGTTCATCAGATCGTAAGGTACCTGGAGCAGCCGACGAGGCAGGCGGTATTGCAGATTGAAGATGTCGAAACGGGTCAGCTTCTTCACCGACGCCTTGTTCTGCTCGTAGTAAGTCATCACCTTCTCGTTGCCATGTACACCACGCGTATCGACGGCAGGGAAGTACTTACGCATCAGGGTTTTCAGTTCATCGGCCTGGTATTCCCGCACGTGCCAGGGGTTACGGGTCAGCGAGAACGTTTTATTGACCGTCGTCAGGAGTAGTTTGCCGCCTGGCTTCAGCACGCGGTGGGCTTCCTTGATAAACAGATCGTCGTTTTCGATATGCTCGATGACCTGAAACGTTACGATAAAGTCGAACGTATTATCGGCCAGACCCGACAGGGGGGGGATGTTGGCCGCGATGAACGTCGACTGTGGGTATTCGGCACTGAGAGCCGCGATCAGATCGGTATTCTTATCAATACCCGTGTAATGAGCGGCCGCTTTAGTCAGTAGTTCGAGACCCCGACCCCAGCCACAGCCGATTTCGAGCAGATTACCGCTGACAAGCTGCGCTGCTTCGACGTAGGGGAATAGCAGTCGCTGGTGAACGGGATTGTCGGAAGCAATTTCGGCGGAGGTGATCTCGGTGGTCTTGTACATGACTGACAGTCGGAAAAAACGCAGCAGAACAGCTAGTTATCCACGCGTGCGTTTGCAATTGAATCACAAAAATACTCTTTTGCGGGCGCAAAGAAAACGGGGCCGCCCGAAACGGAAGCCGGTTGCTGCGGATAGCCGCAAAAATGACGGTCTCCGGCAAGCAGAACCACCCGCTTTTTTCGTTATAGACAACGAGTCGCTACCTGCCTGTCGGGTTGGCTCAGCACGATTGATTATATACCGGTTATGCGTACGCTACTTTACTGTCTGACCATACTTAGCCTGTCTGCCTGCGGGTCGCTGAAAAAATCGCAGCAGCAGCGCATCAACTCAGCCTACGAGGCCCGGACAGAAGCTTCTCGTCCGGCGGGAGCTCAGCAACCCCAGCAGGCTCGTCCGGCACCGCCCACGGCAGGCACGTCAGCACCAACACGCCCTGTCGACGTGCCGGCAGCCGCGCCAACCGTTGCCGACCGGCTGTCGGGCTGGTCTGTCACGTCGATCAAAGGCAAATTCCTGTCGCTCGACAGCACGACCCTGCACATCGTACTCGACCTGACGGCGCAGATGCCCGAGGGCGGGTTGCCCAGTCCCGCGCAGTTTGCCGAGCATTTCCAGGTGGCCTACGTGATGTATCCCGACTATAACAATCGCGAGCGACTGGCTTACGGTAACATTCCGCTCGACGGACAGGTGCTGAAACAGCAGGGAAATCACCTGACTATGGCGTTCGACATCAAACGTCCGGCCAATCGGACCGACCTGGCGAATGCGGTGTTGCTGACGGAAGTAACCGAAATTGCCAGCGGTAACAAAGCCCGCAACGACCTGCCGCTCCGCTTCCGGAACCTGCGTCTGAGCGACCGCTTTACGCTGACGAACACAACGGGCCAGGAAATTGAATTGCGCAACTATGTCAACGTGGGCGATACCGTGCGGATAAGCGATCTGGCGAACACGAAAAAAACGCTGTATGGCGTTCGCTACCGGCACGATTTCGACGCGGCTTCGTCGCCGATGAACACTTCACCCCGTCCGGCACAGAAGTCGCTCGTTATCGACTCGACGCTAACGATCACAACGAATCAGCCGTTCACGCTGCTCCGCGAAGGGCTGTATTACTTCACCGAAGATACAACGGCCGAGAACGGTATTGGTCTGGTGGTCGCCGATAAGCGGTTTCCGAAGATGACCCGGCCCGAAAAGCTTATCCGGCCGGTGCTGTACATGAGCACAAGCAGCGAAATTAACGAGATGACCCAGGCGCAGGACACCAAAAAGGCGCTCGATCGCTATTGGCTGAGCCTGATGTCGGGTAACGAAGAGACGGCCCGACGCACGATCCGGGCCTACTACGACCGGGTGGAGGATGCAAACCGCTTATTCACGACCTACAAGGAAGGCTGGAAAACCGACAAAGGCATGATTTACATCGTGCTCGGCCCACCCGACCGGATTCAGCGTAACCGCGAGCGGGAGGTATGGGTGTACAATCGTCGGCCCAACGTGTCGGAGATTAACTTTACCTTTACGAAAAAACCGAATCAATTTGTCGAGGATCATTACGAACTGGTGCGCTTTATGGAGTACCAACCCGTCTGGTACCCGATTGTCGAAGCATGGAGAACCGGCGCAATTCGCGAGTAAATCGCCCCAACTATAAGCAGTATAACCGCCCCGCCCAGACTGGTCCCGGACCGGATGAGATGGTGTTCGGCATTCAGTCGGTGCTGGAAACGCTCCGCTCCGATCAGCAGATCGACAAGCTGTACATGGAGAAGGGGCTGAGTAACCCCGACATTCAGAATCTGGCGTTTCAGAAGCGGGTAACCATTCAGCGGGTGCCGCCCGAGCGGCTCGACCGCCTGACGCGCAAAAACCATCAGGGCGTTGTCTGCCTGATTGCGCAGGTGCAGTACGTCAAGCTGTCAAACGTCATCGCCGATGTGTACGAGCGGGGCGAAACGCCGTTTTTCCTGCTCCTCGACCGCATTACCGACGTCCGTAATTTCGGCGCTATCGCCCGTACGGCGGAGTGTACAGGGGTGCAGTGCATTGTTATACCGGGTCGGGGTGCCGCAGCCATCAACTCCGACGCGATGAAAACGTCGTCGGGGGCGCTGAATCACATCTCCGTCTGCCGCGAACCCGACCTGACCGAGACGGTCAAATATTTGCAGGAATCGGGCATTACCATCGTGGCCTGTACCGAAAAATCGGCCCGCGACCTGTACGAGCGTAACACCGATCTGAGCGGTCCCATCGCGATTATCATGGGCTCGGAAGAAGACGGTATCTCACCCGAATTGCTGCGTATGGCCGACACCAACGTGAAAATCCCGCTGCTGGGTAGCGTCGGCTCGCTCAACGTGTCAGTCGCCACGGGCGTCGTTTTGTACGAAGCCGTCCGGCAGCGGACTTTATCCAGTCAGACCGAATCTTAACGTATACAAGCATGGCAACGACGGCATCGACACGCCGACAGATGACTCCGTCCGGCAGCGTTCGAGCGAAAAAGATACCGGAATCGCTCATATACGAAACGATTGATGGAAAACCCTTTTACCGGAAAGGGTATCGGGACGTTGTTGCCGGAAAAAAAACGCTGGAAGAGATTATGGGGGCCAGTACGCTTCAATCTATCATTGTCTACTATCTGACAGTCTTCATCGGGAAGTTCATCGATGAAGATCAGTTTTTTGTATTGGTGAGCGAACCGGGCGTACACATCGATCATCGCAGTAACCTTTCCAACGACGTAGCCATCTACAGTCAGGCTGTGTTACCACCGTCGAGCATCTCGAAAAAGTATGCCGATGTACCGCCCCGTATTGCCATTGAAGTCGACATTAACATCGATGCGGCTGACACCAGCGAGACAAGCTACATCTATCGAAAAACCCGTAAGCTACTCAACTTCGGCGTTGAAAAAGTGATCTGGGTATTAACCGATGCGCGTGTCGTCATCGTGGCCACCAACGATCTCATCGAGACGATCGACTGGTCGCGCGACATTGAACTCATGGATGGCCAGCAGTTCAATGTCGGTGCCTACCTGCAAAAGCGCGGCATAACCGTCGAGTAAGTCTTGAACTATGATTTTTGGGATTACGCTGATGAACTATGATTGAAAAAGAAATCACAGTCAATCAGTGTAATCCCAAAAATCATAGTTCAAGACAATCACAATTCAAGACAATCTGCGGTTACGCATTGCCGCCATTCACGTCGAGCAGGCTACCGGTGATGTAGCTGCCATCCTGCGACGCCAGCAGGACATAGGCCGGTGCCAGCTCGTCGGGCTGACCGGGGCGTTGCAGAATCGTTTTGGCCGCAGCCTGCTTCACACCGTCGGGACCCATGCCCGCACCCGGCAGAAACGGCGTATAGATCGGACCGGGCAGTACCGCATTCACCCGGATTTTCTGTTCGCCCAACTGCGTTGCCAGCGACATGGTGAACGCATGGATAGCGCCTTTCGTCGATGCGTAATCGACCAGCTTGGGTTCGCCCTGCTTCCCGACGATACTCCCCGTGTTGATGATCGAATCGCCTTCGCTCAGGTGCGGGACCACAGCCTGCACCATAAAGAAATAACCCAGAATATTGGTGTCGAACGTACGACGCAACTGCTCTTCGGTGATGTCGGTGATCTTCTCGACAATGTGCTGATAAGCCGCGTTGTTGACCAGAATATTCACCTTGCCGAACTGACTGATCGTCTGGTCGACAATCTCCTGGCATTTTGCCTTGCTCCGTACATCCGACGGGATGTTGAGACAGGTGACCCCGTATTGCTCAACCATCCGCTTGGTCTCGGTAGCATCTTCCTCCTCCTCGGCCAGATACACGTTGGTGACGTTGGCACCCTCTTTCGCGAAGGCTACGGCTACGGCTCGGCCGATGCCACTGTCGGCACCGGTAACGATAGCGACTTTGCCGGCCAGCTTTCCGGCAGCGTTGTAACCCGACAGATCGCTCTGTGGCTCGGGGGTCATTTTAGCCTGAATGGCCGGAAAATCCTGTACGTCTGTTTTGAGTTCGTCGGCTGTGGGCCGTTCTTCTACTTGTGCCATTGGTTGTGAAAATTAACGTTGAGTGATAGCGCTCGCCATTAGCGCTGTGGAGTAATCCTTGTGTCAAGACGTTTTGTTGGCAGCGACAACGGGTTTTTAGGTATAAAGTCGAATAACTGGTTTAGTGGGACATCGATCGGTTAGAAACCACCGCCCCCCCTCTTTGTCCGGTATGCTTACCACTCGCAGACAGTTTCTCCTCCAGCTAGGGCTTGGCGCGGCCGGTCTTACGCTGACGAATACCGCCAACGCCTTGCCAACGGCGCTCGTCCCGACCCGTACGGCGGGTTTTCCCCGTAGCCTGCCCGAAGCACAGGGCGTAAGCTCACAGGGACTGATCGACTTCGTCAATGCGGTCGAAAAAGCGGAGCTGAACCTGCATAGCCTGATGGTCGTACGGCACGGGCAGGTCGTGGCCGAAGGCTGGTGGGCTCCCTACGCGGCACCGCTGAAACACACGCTGTATTCGCTCAGCAAAAGCTTTACCTCGACGGCGGTCGGTATGGCGGTTGCGGAGAAGAAACTACTGCTCGATGATAAGGTCGTGTCATTCTTTCCGGGCAAAATACCAGCAACGGTTAGCCCGAATCTGGCGGCTATGTGCGTGCGCGACCTGCTGACAATGAGTACCGGCCACGATAAAGACACGACTCCGCAGATGCTCACGGCTGCTGATAAAGACTGGGCCAAAGCGTTTCTGGCGCAACCCGTCGATCATCAGCCCGGTACGCATTTCGTCTATAACAGCGGAGCGACGTACATGCTGTCGGATATCGTTCAACTGAAAACGGGACAGCCTGTACTCGACTACCTGAAACCGCGTTTGTTCGATCCGCTGGGCATCAGCGGGGCCGATTGGGAAACCGATCCGACAGGCGTCGATACGGGTGGTTGGGGACTGCGTGTTCGTACGGAAGACATCGCCAAGTTCGGACAACTGTACTTGCAGAAAGGCATGTGGCAGGGAAAACGGCTCCTGCCGGAATCCTGGATCGCCGACGCTACCAAATCCCACATACAGTCGACGGGGGGAAAAGGCGGTGCCGACGTAAACGACTGGGTACAGGGTTACGGTTACCAGTTCTGGCGGTGCCGACACAACGCCTACCGGGGCGATGGCGCGTTCGGGCAGTTCTGTATCGTGATGCCGGAGCAGAACACGGTGGTGGCAATCACCTCGGAAACAGCCGATATGCAGGGCATTCTGGATCAGGTCTGGAACCATATCCTGCCCGCCGTGCAGGGAAAAGAGCTTAGCAAGACCCCCAAGGCGACGCAGCAACAGCTCAAACAGCAACTGGCTGGTTTGTCGTTTATGCCGCCAACGGGTCAGGCGTCGCCCCGACAGGCCGAAATCAGCGGCAAGCAATACGACGTCGCCAGCAACAGTACGGGTATCAAATCGGTATCGCTGACGTTCCGGCCCAATGAAGCACGGTTTACGATGATCGATGAAAAAGGACCGCGCGACATTTTATGCGGCCTGAGCGAATGGCGGCTGGGTCAAACGACCCTGTCGGTGATCCCGCTTAAACTGGTGCCGACCGGCGTACCCGGTGAAACGACAATACCAGTGGCCGCTACCGGAGCGTGGACTGATGCCAACACCTTCTCGATGATCTGGCGCTTTATCGAAACGGCCCACTACGAGACGGTCACCTGCCGATTCAGCGATGACGGCGTACAGGTTGATTTCAAAAAGAGTCTGGCCATCATCAATCCATCAACAAAAGACGATCGACCGGTGCTGGAAGGCAAACGCGTTGCCTGACGCAGCAGCAGTGAAACGAAACAAGGCCTTCCTGTGCAGGAAGGCCTTGTCGTTACGGGAAAACGTAAGCGGCTGGTTACTAGCTTTTCGACGTTTTCTTCGTGGTGGTTTTCTTGGTCGACGTTTTTTTCGCACCGCCGTCCAGCGAGTTGATCCAAACGGCCAGTTTCATGGCGTCTTCCTTCGGTACCTGCTTCATCGCAGCCATCGGGGGGTAACCCGGCCAGTGAGCAGGAACGGGATTGTAGATCAGATTGACGATTTCATCGTTCGAGTATTTCTTCTTCGCAACGTCGGCATAGGCTGGACCTACCAGGCGTTGATTCGGCCGGTGACAGGCAATACAGGTGTACTTGGTCATCAACGCGTTCATGTCGGCTGGAATGTCGCCAGCAGGTGCCTGGGCATTGGCGTCGACAGATGCCGTTGCCAGTGCTGCGGAGGCCAAAAGAAGTCCGAGCAGTTTTTTCATGTGAATCGGGTAAACGAAAAGTAAGAGTAATGGCTGGTTGTGGCGAACCAACCTCCACAAAAATAGACGGTTCCGTCCTATAAGCCAATGCCGTCCCGTCATTTTACAAGTAAAACGATTGTTGGACAAAAGTTTCTGGTAATCGTTTAATTCTTTACTAAAAAAATAATCAACGGCCTTGTCAGCCGAGTAAGCAGTCCGGATTTGTGCATCCAGGCTGGTAACTTTTTCGGCTGTTATGGCCTTTCAGTAATACCGACGTCGTAATCTTCCCATATGAACCCAATCGATCGCTTCTCCGGTCACGCTGACCTGTATGCGCAGTACCGCATCGACTATCCCGACGAGTTGTACGCATTCATTATGGCCGACGTACCCGACAATCAAACCGCCTGGGATTGCGCGACGGGCAACGGACAGGTAGCCACCGCGCTGGCCGATCGATTTGCGCAGGTTGAAGCGACTGATATCAGCGAGAAACAGTTGATTCTGGCGACGAAGCGCCCCAATATTCACTATCAGGTCAGTCGGGCGGAGCAGACGCCATTTGCCGATCATACGTTCGACCTGATTACCGTCGGGCAAGCCATTCACTGGTTCGACGTACCGGCGTTTCACCAGGAAGTCCGGCGGGTGGCAAAACCGGGTGCCGTGCTGGCCGAATGGGGCTACGGTCTCGTTGCGTTGAGCGATGAACTTAACCCGCTCATGCTTGATTTTTATCGCAATCGGATTGGCCCGTACTGGGACCCACAGCGTGGCCATATCGATAACCGCTACGCGGACCTCGCGTTTCCCTTTGCCGACGTTCGTACGGCTACGTTTACGGTCAGTCGTACCTGGACGCTGGAGCGGTTTCTGAACTACCTGCGAACGTGGTCGGCCGTGCGGCAATATATGTTTGAGAACGAAGAAGATCCCGTGACGGACTTCGGCGAACGCATCCAACCGATATGGGGCGATGGTGAACAGATCCTTCGTTTTCCCGTCTTCTGCCGGGCGGGGAAAGTGAGTTCGTAGTTCATGGGCGCAGATAAACTATACACTACGAACGACAAACCACAACTGTACCACTACTACCCCGGTTATCAGGGCTACTTTTCTGTTGAGTCTATCTGCCCCCGACGTAGTTTTCTTTGATGACTTCTGGTTGCGTGATCAGTTCGGCTTCGATACCCGGCTGCACGTCCTGGTGCTGCGGTTTCGTTGGGGTTATCGATAACAAAAAAGCTCCCACGTTTCCGCAGGAGCTTTTGATACGTATAGTCGGCGTATAGCTTAGCCTACACTGCCTTCGAGGCTGATCGCCAGTAGCTTCTGGGCTTCAACGGCGAACTCCATCGGCAACTGATTCAATACCTCCTTGGCATAGCCATTGATAATCAGGGCAACGGCCTGTTCGGTTGGGATACCGCGCTGATTGCAATAGAACAACTGATCTTCCCCGATTTTCGAGGTCGTCGCTTCGTGTTCTACCGTCGCCGATGGGTTAGCCACTTCCAGATACGGGAAGGTATGCGCCCCGCATTTGTCGCCCAGCAGCAGCGAATCGCACTGCGAATAGTTCCGGGCGTTTTCGGCCCGTTTCAGCACCTGTACCAGACCCCGGTACGAGTTTTGGCTCTTACCGGCCGAGATACCCTTCGACACGATCCGGCTCTTCGTGTTCTTGCCGATGTGCACCATTTTGGTACCCGTATCGGCCTGTTGCATGTTGTTGGTGACGGCTACCGAGTAAAATTCACCGATCGAGTTGTCACCTTTCAGAATCACCGATGGGTATTTCCAGGTAATAGCCGAGCCCGTTTCAACCTGCGTCCACGAAATTTTGGCATTCGGGCCATCGCAGATACCGCGCTTGGTCACGAAGTTGTAGATACCGCCTTTGCCTTCCTTGTCGCCGGGGTACCAGTTCTGTACCGTCGAATACTTGATCTCGGCGTCGGCGTGGGCGAACAGCTCAACTACGGCTGCGTGCAGCTGATTCTCGTCGCGCATGGGGGCGGTGCAGCCTTCCAGATAGCTAACGTACGAACCTTCGTCGGCAATGATCAGCGTCCGCTCGAACTGACCGGTACCGGCCGCATTGATACGGAAGTAGGTCGACAGTTCCATCGGGCAGCGTACGCCTTTCGGAATATAACAGAACGAGCCATCCGTGAAAACGGCTGCGTTGAGGGCCGCGTAGTAATTGTCTTTTGCCGGCACAACCGAGCCAAAGTATTTCTTGACCAGCTCGGGATGCTCGTGAACGGCTTCGCTCATCGAGCAGAAGATGATGCCCCGCGCGGCCAGGTCTTTCTTAAACGTCGTGGCAACCGACACCGAGTCCATGACGGCGTCAACAGCGACCTGCGGACGCTCGCCCAGCGACTTGTCGCCGATGGTATCATCGACCACGTTCGCCAGCCGCTTCTGTTCGCTGAGCGAAATGCCCAGTTTGTTGAACGTGTCGAGCAACTCGGGATCGATTTCGTCGAGGCTACCCACCGTCTTCTTCTGCTTGGGAGCCGAGTAATATTTAATCGCCTGGTAGTCAACCTTTGGGTATTGCAGGTTGGGCCACTTCGGCTCAGTCATGGTCTGCCAGAGCGCAAACGCCTGCAACCGCTTTTCGAGCAGCCACTCCGGTTCGTTTTTCTTGGCAGAAATAAAGCGTATAATGTCTTCATCCAGACCCGCCGGCGCTTCGTCAGCTTCGATCAGGGTCTCGAATCCGTATTTGTATTCGGCGTTGGTGATGCTTTCTAAAATCTCCGCGTCCTTACTCATCGTCGGTCGGTTAAGCGTACGGGTTTATGTCCGTAGCGATACAAATTTAACAACCGGCCGGTTGGGTACGTTCCGGCCATATTGGACAAATATCGGAAACTTTCCGTTATTACAATTTTGTAACCGCCTTGCTCATAGCATGCCTGCACCACGACGACGCCGTATTAATATTGAGCTGTTACTGGGTATATCCGCTACGTTTTTAAGCCTCGCTGCACTGGTCGTTTCCATTGTTCAGACCAGCATTGCCCGCGAGCAGCAGCACGCATCGGTATGGCCGTACCTACAAGTGCTTACCAGTAACCTCGAAGACGAGCTGCATTACGAATTGGAAAACAAAGGGGTTGGACCCGCGATAATTCGGGACTTTGAGATAACATACCGGGGAAAGACGTACAAAAACGTTTGCCAAGTATTCTACAGCGTAATTGGTCGAACAACGTCAGGTGGAAAAGGCTTTGGTACCGTCTCGAAAGGGATGGTGTTTAAATCGGGCGACGACATGGACATGCTGTTCGTGACCAAGAATGATACAATCGTGAGTCAGGTCAATGCCATGTTAGGGGATTCTTCCTTTCACATTCGAATCCGTTATGCTGACGTGTATGGAAACTGCTGGCTACTCGACCGGGAAAAAGTGACAGAACTGGGTTCATGTCCTGAATAAAGCAAAAGGGAACGCCACCAAGTAGTTCCCTTTTGCTCTACAGTGTCGCTTATTGCTACAGCGCCGTTACCTTGATGTGGCTGTAATACAGGGTCGTCAGCCCTTCGTGCCCGGAATCGGTGCCGACGATCAGCCAGATGCGGCCGTTGCTGTCGCTACGCACGGTGAGGGGAGCGTCGGTGTTGCTGCGTTTGATAAGCGTATACTGTTCGACGTCTTCACCGGCACCGATGTTACCCAGCACCAGCATGTCTTTACCCCCTTCAGCCTGATTGCCTTTATCGAGGTTGATTTCGTAAAAATCATCGACGAGCTGGCGTTTGGGCTCAGTGGACGAGGCCCCGGCTTTCACGTAGACACTACCACCGGGCGAGCCGCCAATCCCAAAGGAGTTTGTCGCGTATTGCGATGCCAGTTCGATGTCGAAGACCAGCTTGTAGTCGTGGTTGGGTTGCAGCCCGGAAAGCGACCGGGTCAGGTACATAAACAGATCGTCGCTGCGGTTCATACCCGACAGCATGATCGACCGGCGGGTAGAGTCGAGGGGTTGGGGAAGCCGTGTCCAGTCGGAGCGAAGCTGCATATCGCCGTTGGCCGTACTGTAATCGGTGAAATCGGCTTTCCAGCCGTCGGTACCCGCCGAAAAATTCGATTCATACAATACGCCCGTCAGCGGCAGGGCAGGGGTTACATCGTCCCGATTACAGGCTACAGCCCCAAGCAAAACGAAGAAAAGAAGGCTTACACGTTGCGTAACTGACATTGGTAAAAATGGATTGGTACTAGCCTAATGACCCGGCCATTTTCGGAACCGTTGTAACAGGCTGTGGTAACAGAGCGCTCGACGGTCGATGGGTCATACGTTTATCCGGTTGACGCGGAGTGGGATTGTGCGTAAGTTGCAGCAGGTATTTGGTTGATAATCAACAGTAAAACGGTACGAATTGGCCGATGCCTAAAGACCTGTTTGCGGATTTCTGGAATTTTCGACTAATTCGACAGAACCTCTTCGTTTCGCATCAATGCATTGTTCTACCCACACCCTGTTTCGCCGTGGCCGTCTGTATCACAGGCTGGTACTGACGGCCACGGTACTAAGCTGCTTTGCTGCGCTAACGGCGCGGGCGCAGGAACGACCAGCGGGGGCCGTTCTCGATTTGGGTATACGTTCCCAGAAGACAATCGGGCTGTACACCGAGAACGGAATTACGGCGCAGTTTGCCCACACGAAGCTGGCGAATCAGCGATTGTACATTGGCGTGACCTACGTGACGTCCCGGCTGGGTACGGCCCTGAATTCGAACGCTATCAAACAGGACAATTACCTGGCGTCGGTGCTGTATCTGTTCCGCCCCAACTGGCTGGTTCGTCCACTGGTGCGACTCAATGCCGGGTACTTCCGCGCCGATTACGGCAGTGACCTGTTTCGCGACCTGCCACAAACGTCGCTGCTGACGTCGCCCGAACTAGGGGTGTGCGTCTGTCCCCGGTTTCCGCTGAAACTCAACGTATCGGTGGGTTATAATCTGTTGACGGGCGACGGGGTCACGGGGCCCGGTACGCTCTATCCCGTTTTTGTACAGACAAGCCTGACCTGGAACGTACTCCATAAATCGACCCACTGACATGAGATCATTATTGCCACTACTGTTGATTGCACTGCTGGGGTTGAGCTGCTCGAAAGAGCCTGCCATCACCGACGACATGCTCGACAGTGGAAAGGTATTCGACCCGTCGCTGTACAAGCCGGAGTTATACCTGCTGTCGAAAGCTATCCCGAATCCCACGCCGGCACAAGCCACCCGACCGGTGATTATTGCCTGCCACGGCTACTCGGCCACCACTTTCGAATGGGATGAGTTTCGCGCTTATCTGGCCGGACGCTCCGATGTCTATCTGTCGCAGGTACTGCTGGGCGGTCACGGGCGCAGTTACGCCGATTTCAAACAAGCGACCTGGCGCGACTGGCAGGCGGCTATCACAACCGAGTACGAGGCACTGGTGAAGGCGGGCTACACAAACATCAGCCTGCTGCTGTCATCGACGAGTGGGCCGCTGCTGCTGGAACTGGTCGCGTCGAACTATTTTTCGGGACGGACGGCTCCCCGTAACCTGCTGCTGGTCGATCCGATCGTTGTGCCGTCGGCAAAATCACTGTCGCTGATCGGGGTGGTGGGGCCAATGTTGGGGTACATCGACACCAATCAGCCCGCAGCCGAAGACAAAGTGTATTACCATTTCCGGCCGCAGGAAACGCTGCAACAGCTTCAGACCCTGCTCGACGTTGTTCGTAAAGACCTGGAGAAAGGGATTGCCCTGCCGACGGGTACGACGTTAAAGGTGTACAAGTCGAAGCAGGACCCGGTCGCTGATCCGGTCAGTGCGGTGTTGATTTATAACGGGGTTACCAATGCAGCCGGTCAGGCAACGGACGTGCAGCTTATCGACTCCAAACTCCACGTGTACACCCGGCTGCGGCTACGGTCCGACGTGACAACGGCCGACCAGCAAAACCAGACGGCAACGTTTGCTGATATCGTCAGTCGGGTGCTGCGCTGACAAACGATACAGACTTCTATCTAGCGCTGTTTTACGGCCCCGACGACGTTAGCGGCTACTCACCAACCACATCAACCAGAAAAACCATGACTGATCTACGCACCGAGATTACCAATTACGGCTTGCGGCTTATCAACGATACGCCCGCCGGACAACCCATCGTCCGGAGTCGTCGGTTATTACTGACGCCCAAGCCTAACGAGCAGAAGGTCAATCAGATCAATCTGTTATTTCGCGACAACGGCCCTGCCAGTGTAGGGGATATTCAACGACTGACCGACGGGAACCTGGCCGTGCGGGTGTACCTGCCCTACGATGAGTTTTCGGTGTACTACACGGTGCTTCAGACCGAGAAGCCTGTGCGGATGCAGCTCATTTTCGACGGTGATGTCCAGACCGGACAACCGATTCCGGTCCGGTTCGCGATGCTCTACGTTGACGAGCCGGTTGGCGAAGGACCACGGGATAACTGATCATCGCATACCCCGACAATGAAATGGAACAGACGACGCTTTCGCCAGCCGCGAACCGACGGGCTATGCTATACCCCAACGCGCCCTGGTATTTTGCGCTGGCCGTGGTTGTAACCTGGGTTGGCTTTTCGCAGTCCTACTTTGCCCGCTTACGGGAAACAGACGTTTATCATCATCTGCACGGCGCATTCGTTGGAACCTGGACTGTTCTGCTCATTGTCCAGCCGATTTTATACAGGCAGAAAAAAATACAGCTTCACCGTCGATTAGGCTGGGCGGGTACCATCATGCTGGTGCCGGGCATCCTGCTTGGTGGCGCGAAGATGATGCAGATGATGATCCAGGGGCAGGCTACATATCCGCCGGGAACGGTGTATCAGTTGTCGTTTATCGACGCCACATCGCTTATCTTGTTTCCGCTTTTTTTGGGGTTGAGCCTTCGATATGGTCGTCGTTTACCACTTCACGCCCGATACATGGCATGCACCATGCTGGTCGTGCTGCCGCCCGCCATCGGTCGCCTGCTTTTCTTCATCCCGTGGTTCGACAGCTTCAACAAAGCGCTTAACGGTAGTTTCGTCGTTGTCGACTGTATACTACTGATTCTGATCGCAGATGACAAGCGGAACCACGGCCGAATCTGGCAAGCCTACCCACTGGCCCTGTTGCTGTTTGGGTTGTTGCATATAGCGATGAACTACGCGGGTAGCTGGCAGTGGTGGCATGTACTGATGGACCGATTCGCTGGTTTATGACAGCGTTGTCAACGGCGTCGGCTGCTCTCGATGGTGCGCAGGGCATACGCAAAAGCGATGACGTAGATCGTCTGTATGCCGGCTGTCGCCCAATCTTCTTTCAGGGTGGTACCAAACAGTAGGGCAGCTATGAGCAGGCCACCCAGCGCGTACCCCCATTTGCTGAACTGACCACCGAGCAGTATCAGCAGCCCGCAGGTTAGTTCAGCAAAGGGAAGCACGTAGAGAAAGCCGGTCGTCAGAAATTTCGGCAGTAGCGTGTCGGCAAAACCGGCGTTGCTTTTGGCAACGAAGGCAGGTAATTTAGGGATGCGTACCAGCCCATGCATAAGCATGTTGATGCCCAACCCCAGGCGCAGTACCAGGCGCGACAACTGACTGCCGGATAAATCGTCAGATAGCGCCATTCACCGTCAGGGAGTTAGCTTCGATTTCTTCTTCCGCCAGTTCGTCGTCATTCGGACTGGCGTCGCTATCTGGATCGTCGTTTATTTCTTCTTTGACGGGTTCCGGGCCGGAATCCACGATGGTCGAATCCACGACGGTCGAATCCACGACGGTCGAGGCCACGACGGGATTCATACGTTCGACCTGCGACACGCCGTCATTGGCGGCCGCTCCCTGCGCCATTAGTTGCGTCACGCCCTGGTTGTCATCGTCGGCAGGGGTATAGCTTGTGTTAATAGTAGCGTTCATAAGTTTAGTTAGTTAAGGTTCGTTTAGCAGGAAGCGTCCGTCGCTACTCACTCGACCGGGCGACGTGGCCACCAAGTGCGTAATTATCGTCCTGTTGGTGATCGTGTTCTCCCGTGGGATCGCCGTCATCGTCGGTCGGTTCGTTGACCAGACCGGTGTCGTTGTCGGGTTCATTGTCGAGATCATCGCCGTTTCCGTCGGGGGCTGTTTGATTCAGGATTGGGTTCATCCGTTTTCGTGGTTTCGTTGTCAACAGTAAACTCGGTAGAATGGAGAAAGGTTAGGCTTATCGACGCCCGTTATACACATGAAAGCGCTGCTTTTGTTGATAAGTCTACTGTCCGGTGGTAATGGGGCCGGGCGACCACGGCGGGACCATGCGTACGCCCGAATTCGCCACCGCCGTCGTCACATTCCTGGATCAGCAATAGACTGGACGGTGTTTGTAGCCTGGACCTGGACGTTCAGGCTACAGCTACTAATCCGATTATACATTGCCTTCTGTCGGTCGTTGAAAACCGTGTGCTTGCTCTGCGGGTTAGGGGAACATGCAATTCCACCGACTCACCTTTGCGCACATCATGGAGCGGCACGTACTCTACTACGATGCCGACGCGCCCGATGCCTGTGCCTTTATTTGCCAGCGGCTGAACATCAACGCACTACCCGGTCTGGATGGCGAAACGTACTACCCGTTCGACGAAGAAAGTAATCAGTTTGGCGACCCGCAGCTTGTTCCCGAACAGGGCCGTGCGCAGAGCCACGATATGCTGTTTACCGAAGCCGTCCGGGAGCAGTTTGCGCAGACCGAACCGAACGTGCTGTTTGTGTATGATGGGCGGGTACTGGTTGGTGTCGTGCATTTATCGGACTTCAACCGCAGCAGCGTGCTCCAGATCGTGCAGGACGACATTATCCTGTTTGAACGCGATTTACGGCGATTCTTCATGCTGCGTGGCCGGTCGGACGCCGATATGCTGGCCTTTTTTGAATACCAGTCGGAACATGCCGATGCCTACGGTCTCCGCAATTTCTACACGGACAAACTCCGCGACGCTACCATGCCCCGCCGGCAAAACGAGCGTCGGTTGCTCGATCCGTTCCAGACGTTTGAATTCAGCGATCTGCTCTATTTCTCCGGGTCCGACGTCTCGGGACCGCTACTGCGCTTCGATCAGGTGAAAGAGCTGATTGGCCTGCGCAACCGGGTCATGCACGCCAAGAATACCGTCGAGTACGACGAACACCGGGTGTATTCCTATGAAAGTCTGGAGCGACTGTACGACGAACTGTTTCTGCTGGAAAGCGCTTACCACCGCCTGCTTCGATCCATCGCCAACGACCTGGACTATACCCGTACTCGCCGGGAAGCAAACCGATCCCGGCTCGATCAGATTCAGGAGTCGGGCGAGAAGGCACTTCGTTTTTTCAAGGCCGCGATTTGACGGGAGTGATGCCCGTTCTGCTACCAGGTCGATGAGCGCCGACACGCGGTCTGTGTGATGGGGAATGCGTAGCTGTCTTCACAATTGCTTAACAGCCGGGGCATGCGGCAAAATCGTAGTTTTGGGTAATTAACCCATACTACCCCATGCACCGTTGCTACGTATCGTTGCTGCTGAGTCTGTTGACCCTGTCGGGGTTGGCACAAACCACGTCGCCCCGTTCGACCACTACCACCCATCAGCGACTGACGTTGCCGAACGGCTGGAGTCTGTCGCCCATTGGTAAATCACTGCCATTGGGTGATCTTCCGCTGACAACGGTCGTTTCGCCGAACGGCAAGCGACTGGCCGTAACCAACAACGGCCAAAGTACGCAGTCGTTGCAACTGATCGATATTGCGGGCGAAACCGTCCTGAGCGAAACCGTCATCGGCAAGTCGTGGGTCGGGTTGTGCTTCACGCCCGATGGCAAACGACTGCTGGCGTCGGGCGGCAACGACAATCGGGTACTGATCTACGACGTATCGGGCGATAAACTGGTCAAAACTGACTCGGTCGTCCTGGGGAAGCCGTGGCCCAACCGTATCTCTGTTGCCGGACTCGCTACCGACCGGACCGGGCAAACGCTCTATGCCGTTACCAAAGATGATAGTTCGCTTTACGTCTGCGACCTCGGCACCCGACAGGTTCGGGAACGAATCAAACTACCCGCCGAAGCCTACACCTGCCGGCTGTCGCCCGTGTCGGATGAGGTATACATTACCGTTTGGGGGGCTGATAAAGTGATCGTGTATGATCCGAAAACCCGCAAACTGACCCATGAAATCACAACCGGTAGCCATCCGAACGATCTAGTGTTCAGCCGTAACGGGAAGTACCTGTACGTCGCAAATGCCAACGACAACACCGTGACGGTAATCGACGTCAAAACCCGGCGTGTACTCGAATCGCTCAACACGGCGCTGTACCCGGACGCGCCCGCCGGCAGTACCCCGAACGGCCTGGCCCTGTCCGCCGATAACAAAACGCTGCTGGTTGCCAACGCCGACAACAATTGCCTGGCCACGTTCGACGTGTCGCAGCCGGGCCGCAGCCGGTCGCTGGGCTTTATCCCGACAGGCTGGTACCCAACGAGTGTACAGATAGTTGGTAAAAAGGTGCTGGTAGCCAATGGGAAAGGGTTTTCGTCGCAGGCAAACCCCGCCGGGCCGAACCCCTACAAACGGCGCGAATCCGACACGCAGTATATCGCCGGGCTGTTCAAAGGCACGCTGTCGCTGTTTACCATGCCGACAGCCGCACAGCTTACCGGCCTGACCCGGCAGGTGTACGCCAATACCCCCTACACAAAAGCGCGTGAGAAAACGGCCGTGGGTGAAAACTGGCCTGCCAATTCACCCATTCCGAAGCAGGTCGGCGCGAAAACGTCGCCCATCAAATACGTCTTTTACATCATCAAGGAAAATCGGACCTACGATCAGGTGTTCGGCGACATGAAGGAAGGAAATGGCGACACATCGCTGTGCCTGTTCCCCGAAAAGGTGACGCCGAATCAGCACGCACTGGCCCGTGAATTCGTGCTGCTCGACAACTTCTACGTCGATGCCGAAGTAAGTGCCGACGGCCACAACTGGAGCACGGCGGCTTATGCCACGGATTATGTCGAGAAAACGTGGCCGACGAGTTACGGTGGTCGGGGCGGCACCTACGACTACGAAGGATCGCGGCCGGTGGCCTTCCCGAAGCGGGGTTTTATCTGGGATTACTGCAAACGGGCGGGCATTCGGTACCGGTCGTACGGTGAGTTTGAAGCGTATTCGAAACGCAAGAATTCGGCACTGGCCGGCCTGTTCGCCCCCAACTACCCCGACTATGACCTAAGCGTTAAAGACGTCGACCGGGTCGAAATCTGGAAACACGATCTGGACTCGCTGATAAAAATCAATGCCGTGCCGAACTTCAGTAGTATCCGGCTGGGTAACGACCATACGAGCGGTGCCCGCGTTGGGGCTCGCACACCAGCCGCTTTCGTCGCCGACAACGATTTGGCCGTGGGGCGACTGGTCGATTACCTGTCGAAAAGCCCGATCTGGAGCGAATCGGCGGTGTTTGTGCTGGAAGACGACGCGCAGAACGGTTCGGACCACGTCGATGCACACCGATCGCCCGCGCTGGTCATTAGTCCCTACACGAAGCGACACCACGTCGAACACACGTCGTACACCACGTCGGGCATGCTGCGCACGATGGAGCTGATTCTGGGGCTGCCACCGATGAGTCAGTACGATGCGGGTGCCCGGCCAATGTACGCGTTGTTCACGGACAAGGCGGACCTGACGCCCTACGACCACCGCCCCGCGCAGATCGACCTCGATGCTAAAAATACGGCCATGACCGAACCGGCGCGGCAGTCGGAAAAACTGGACCTGCGCTACGCCGACAAAATCGACGACCGGCTGTTCAACGAAATCATCTGGAAAGCCGTCCGGGGGGAACACGCCGTCATGCCTGCTCCCCGTCGCGGTGCCTTTCTAACCGTTAGCAAGAAGGATGATGATGACGACGATTAGGTCGGTATTCAGTATACAGTTTACGGTTTTCAGTCTACGATGACCACCGTGGTACCGTCCGGCGAACTACTGGAGCGGGCTACTTTATTCATCCAAGGGCAGTGTCTTCACAGTCCGCTCTTTCAATAGGCTAGTAGGTTGGTTCTTTACGGATAGCGCGGGTTGTTAACCGGTGACTTGCCGTTCAATACGCCATCCTTGATTAACTGTTGAACAACCTCACGGGGGCTGAGGGCGGTGGTTGTCGACAAGGTGATGGCTTTCCAGAACGGCTTACCGGTGGTGACACTGCTCATTTCGAGATAGATATTGTTGTAGCCGGTTATATACTTGCCACTGTTGCCGCTGAAGCTGCGGTTGAGATCGAGTGTTAGCATCACCTGACTCTTGCACTCGTCGAGTTGTCGACTGATGAGTTCCTCCGGTGTTTCGAAATCAATCGGTGACACGTCGACCGAGCAAACCGTGTACTGCGACGGAAACGCGCCGATGAACGTCGACGCATAGCCCGGTGGTACGTTAGGCAGTCGCGACACGATCAGGATGCGCTCAAACGGCGGTTTATCGACAACCCGGACGTTCGACTGAATATTGAGAATCGTCGTGCAGCCAGTCAGCAGCGTCGATAGGAGCAGGCAGATGAGAACAGGTAGTCGCATGGTAACAATGATTGTTGTTTCAAGGATCAGTGCTTGAACCAGTTGCGTATGCGTTGCCGGCGGGTTGGTTTTTGAACGACATAACCACCGACAGAGATAGATTCACTTATCAGGTTTATATCTTCGCTGATGGCGAATAGTTGCGGTCTGCCGACTTCTACTTTATACTGAATCGTTGAGTAGCCAATCAGGCTGGCGACAGCCCATACCGTGCTATCCGGTGAATACTCGGGAAGTTCCAGACGGAAAGCACCCGCTGAGTCGGTCGTTGCGCTATATGGTGTGTTTCTGATGACGATCGTTGCATTAGCCAGCGGTTTCTGCGTCTGATTGTCGATAACTCGCCCTTCGATCAGTAACGGTCTCGGTTGCGCATCTGTTGGTTGGACCTGCGTAATGACCGAACGAGTCAGTGCCGGTATAAACGTGCTGCCCACCCGTTTGTCGGTTACTGATTGCGCCTGTGCCGCCTGCGAACTTAACCAGCCTGACAGCAGCAGACTTACCCACTGCCAGCGACTTACTTGCCGGCTAGACGGCTCCACCAATGGGCGATTTAACTGGTCGGACCGGAAACGCCCGCAGCCTGGACCACCGGATTGGTGTATGTGAGTTAGTACCTGCGCGTCGGTCATGGTCGTAAAATCCACGACGGTTTTCTGGCATTGCGCGCAGAAACGACCCTGCTGGTCGGGTGTCATCGCCTGCCACGACTGCATGCAGGGGCTGGGAATCGTTAGTTTGGTGGAAGAAGACATACCGATACGTTGGGCTGAGCGTCAGTAAGGTAACTATTTTTCGGCCAAGCTGAGCCAACAGTTTGGTATCTACAAGCAGGTTTTACGTACTTTCCGGCAAAGACCCGTCGCTATGCCCGCTCTGCGTTATCTGGTTGTTTGTCTGCTTCTCTCGGGACCCCTGTTTGGTCAGTCCCGTACTGCCACCTCAAAGACGGTACTGTCTGCCCGCAAGGGGTTGCAGCAACCCGTCGAAGTCATCCGCGACCGCTGGGGTGTAAACCACATCTACGCCAAAAATGAGCATGACCTGTTTTACACGCAGGGGTATCTGGCCGCCAAAGACCGGCTGTTTCAACTGGAAATGTGGCGTCGGCAGGCAACGGGAACGGTGGCCGAACTGCTGGGACCGCAGGAAGTGAAGCGCGACATCGGCACGCGGCTGTTTCGGTTTCGGGGCAATCTCAACCAGGAACTGCTACACTACCATCCGCACGGACCGCAGATCGTCGGGGCCTTTGTCGAGGGTATCAACGCCTACGTTACGGAGATAACGAAAACGCCGGAGAAGCTACCGTTTGAATTTCGGGTGCTGAACATGACGCCCGGCCTGTGGACGCCCGAGGTTGTCGTCAGCCGCCATCAGGGCTTGTTGGGGAACGTTCGGGAGGAGCTGAAATACGGTCGACTGGTCAGCCTGATCGGTGCTGATAAGGTCCGCGAACTCAACTGGTTTCACCCCGTAGCCAATCCGACGCAACCGGACCTGACGTTACGTGTCGATGGAACGCAACTGTTTCAACCCATACTCGACCTGTACGAAGCGTTCCGGCTACCGCTGAAATACCAGGGGCGACTGGCGAAAGCCGATGAAGACGAAGCGGCTCTCACGCCCGGCGCTAATGGCAACACCGATGAAATAGACCGCTGGTTCGAGATCGAAAAGCAGTACACCGGGTCGAACAACTGGGTCATTTCGGGGGACAAGTCCGTGAGTGGTTACCCCATGCTGGCCAATGATCCCCACCGCTCGCAATCGACGCCGTCGCTGCGGTATTGGGCGCATTTAAACGCGCCGGGCTGGAATGTAATCGGTGCCGGCGAACCGACGCTGCCCGGTATCTCGATTGGGCATAACGACTACGGTGCCTGGGGGCTGACCATCTTCGAAACCGACAACGAAGACCTGTATGTATACGAAACCAATCCGGCCAATCCGAATCAGTACCGCTACAAAGGGCAGTGGGTGTCGATGCGTGTGCTGACGGAAACGATACCTGTCAAAGGCGCGCAGGCAGTAACGGCCACGCTCAAGTATACGCGTCACGGTCCCGTTGTCTACGGAGACACTAAAAATCACCGGGCTTATGCTGTTCGGGCGGCCTGGCTCGAAACGGGTTGTGCGCCATATCTGGCCAGTCTGCGCATGAACCAGTCACGCAGCTGGGCCGAGTTTCGGCAGGCCTGTTCGTACAGCCGGATTCCGGGCGAAAACATGATCTGGGCGGAACGACCATCAGCAACGAAGCCCGGTACGATTGGCTGGCAGGCGGTGGGGTTGTCGCCGATTCGCAAAAACTTCTCCGGGCTGGTACCGGTGCCGGGCGACGGCCGCTACGAGTGGGGCGGGTATCTGCCGATTCAGCAACTACCGAACAAACTCAATCCGCCGGAAGGGTATGTCGTTACGGCGAATAACAACCTGACGCCGGTCGATTTCCCGCACCGAAACGCCATCGGCTGGACATGGGCATCCCCCAACCGCGCCGACCGTATCGAGGAAGTACTGAACGACGGTAAACGCAAAAATCTGGTCGACTTCATGGCGTTACAGGCCGATTATCTGTCGCTGACGGCCCGGACGCTGGTACCGCTGTTGCAGAATCTATCGTCGCCCGAAGGCCGGACCGAACAGGCAATCGGCTACCTGCGCAAGTGGGATTTTCGCCTTGACCCCAGTTCGGTTGCCGCATCGATTTACGTAGCGTGGGCGGGACAACTGAAGCAGGCCCTCGCCCGACAAACGATTCCCGAAAAAGCACGGCCGTACCTGACCTCGCTACCCACCAAACGTGTGATCGACTGGCTCGTTACGCCCGGCCTGATGCCCGGTTCGTCGGGCGATCCGGTCGCCTACCGCGATAGTTTATTGCTCGCCACTCTCGACAAGGCCGTGGCTGAGCTTGACAACCGGCTTGGTAACGACATGGACGAATGGCAGTATGGACAGCGCAGGAATAAGCATATCCTGATCACGCACCCGCTGAGCGATATGGTCGATAAAGCCATGCGTGACAAAATAAATCTCGGCCCCGTAGCGCGGGGTGGTTACGGCGAAACGGTCAACGCGACAGCCAATGACCTCAACCAGACACACGGTGCTACCTTCCGCATTCTGATCGATACGGAAGACTGGGATAAAACACTGGGCATCAATAGTCCCGGTCAGTCCGGCGATCCAGACAGCCCGCACTACCGCGATCTGTTCCCGATCTGGGCCGAGAACGGCTATTTCCCCGTCTTCTTCTCAAAAGACAAAATCAAAGCCGTCGCCGAACAAACCACGATACTGAAATAGCGTGAACGTGTAGCCCAGACCTCCCGGTCTGGTAGCCAAAGGCTAAAGGGGAAATGGCTTATATGAAACCGGGTTTGTTTAGTCTATGAATTTGTTAGCCTTCGGCTACCAGACCTAGAGGTCTGGGCTACAAGCCGATCAATAAATGAGTTAGGTTGGCTGTGCATTGCGCTTGATAGGTTTGTGAAGTCATTCACGAGACTTCTCTATCCCACCATGCTGACTCATTACACGCGGTATTTGCCGCACATGCTCCCACCAGAAGAAACGTACTTCATTACCTTTCGTTTACACGGATCGTTACCACAGGACGTGATGGATCGATTGCTCGACGAGAAAGCGAGTTTACAACGGCAGCTCGCGGACCAAGTGGCTGAAGGAAACGAGTCGGAACAGCAGGTGTCTGCGCGGTATAATAAGCGATACTTTGCCCGATTCGACAAGGCGATGGATACCGCTATGCAGGGAAACGATTGGCTTCGGCAGTCCGCTGTTGCCGACATCGTTCGGTCGGCTATTCATCATTACGACGGCACGGCCTACACGTTACATGCCTATTGTATCATGCCGAATCACGTACATATGCTGGTGACAGCTTTGGCCAACAACAAACCGTTTTGCGTGATTATGAAATCGCTGAAGGGCTATACGGCGCGTAAGGCGAATGCACTGCTGAATCGCACGGGCCAACCGTTCTGGCAACCCGAAAGTTACGATCACGTCGTTCGTCATGCAGCCGAGTTCCAGCGCATCACGACATATATTTTGAATAATCCGATCAAAGCTGGTCTGGCTAAAGACTGGTCCGACTGGCCGTACTCGTACGTAGCCGTGTAGCCCAGACGTCCACGTCTGGTAGCCGTCAGACTAAGGTGGGATGGCTTATCTAGAATTTTACTTGATTGGTTGTTGAATTTACTAGCCTAGCGGCTACCAGACGTGGACGTCTGGGCTACACATAGCCGTCAGGCTAAGAGGGGTAACTTATACGGAATCGTTTGTGAACTTAGTCGCCTGCGCCGGCCAGACGTGGACGTATGGGCTACATCCTGTACTTTTGCGGGCGGAAGCCGACAACCTGCGGTTTTTTACCCATCATGGACATTCAGGAGACAGTAAAACAGGCCATTCAACAGGCCGTTACCGAATTATACCAGCAGTCGATCGGCGAGGTTGTGCTGCAACCTACCAAAAAAGAATTCGACGGACTTTACACGTTCGTCACGTTCCCACTGACGAAAGCACTCCGACAAGCGCCCGCACAGATCGGACAGGCCATCGGTGAATGGCTGGTGGCGAACAGCCCGGTGGTGAGCGCCTTCAACGTCGTGCAGGGATTTCTGAACCTGAGCATTGCCGACAGCGCCTGGATCGATACGCTCAACGACATCGCGGCCAACGATACCTTCGGCCAACTGCCCGACAAAGGACAGTCGGTTATGGTCGAGTTTTCGTCGCCCAATACCAACAAACCCCTGCACCTGGGTCACCTGCGCAACAACTTTCTCGGCGATTCGGTCAGCCGGATTCTGAAAGCCAGCGGGTACGACGTCGTGAAAACCTGTATCGTCAACGATCGGGGCGTTCACATCTGCAAGTCGATGCTGGCCTACCAACGGTTTGGTAACGACGAGACTCCCGAATCGGCCGGGATGAAAGGCGACCACCTGATCGGTAAATACTATGTGTTGTTCGACAAGGCCTACAAAGCCGAAGTCGAGCAGCTGGTTGCCCAGGGAACGGCCAAAGAGGAAGCGGAGAAAACCGCTCCGCTGATGCAGGAAGTACAGGCTATGCTTCGTCGGTGGGAGCAGGGTGACGCGGAGACGGTCGCACTCTGGAAAAAACTCAACGATTGGGTGTACGAAGGCTTCGCCGTGACCTACAAGACAATTGGCGTCAGCTTCGACAAGACCTATTACGAATCGAACACGTATCTGCTCGGAAAAGAGATTGTGGAGGAAGGGCTGGCGAAAGGCGTTTTCTACCGCAGAGACGATAACTCCGTCTGGATCGACCTGACCGAGGAAGGGCTCGATCAGAAGCTGGTGCTGCGGGCCGATGGTACATCGGTCTACATCACGCAGGACCTTGGTACAACCGAGTTGAAAGACCACGATTTTCACACCGACCGGCAGATCTGGGTGGTTGGTAACGAGCAGGACTATCACTTCAACGTACTGTTTGCCATTCTGCGCCGGCTGGGACGGTCGTACGCGCAGAACCTGTACCACCTGTCATACGGTATGGTCGATCTGCCGACGGGTAAGATGAAGTCGCGGGAAGGGACCGTTGTCGATGCCGACGATCTGATTCGGGAAACGACGGAAGCCGCTGCCACGGCCGCCGATGACGCGGCTAAAGGGAAGATGGACGAGTTCAGCGAAACCGAGAAGCAGGCCTTGTTCCAGATGCTGGGCCTCGGTGCGCTGAAGTACTATCTGCTGAAGGTAGACCCACAGAAGCGGATGCAGTTCAACCCCGCCGAATCGGTCGATCTGCATGGCAATACGGGGCCATACATCCAGTACGTCCACGCCCGGATTCAGTCAGTGCTGCGCAAAGCGGGTGACATGGGACTGTCGATTACTGGAACGGCAACGACGACCGAACTCGATGACGTCGAGCAGCAACTGGTCTTTTTGCTGAGTCAGTATCCGCAACGTATTGCGGAAGCCGGCACCAACTATGCACCATCATACATTGGCCAATACGCTTACGAATTAGCCCGTACCTTTAACCAATTTTATGATCGGTTGTCCATTCTGAAAGAGACCAACATATTCTTGCAGCAAAACCGATTGGTACTGGCCGGTGCCGTCGGTCGCACGATCAAATCAGCCATGGAGTTGCTGGGTATCGACGTGCCGGAAAAAATGTAACGGATCGACCGGGTTTTTAATCCAAGTGGGCGTCTTTTACGTAAAAACTATTTGTGGAAGCACCACGTTGACGGGATGGTCGGCGCGGTGCCAGCCCTTCACCCAAATCCGATAGTTCTCATGAAAAAACAGGTTTCTCTTGCACTGGCAGCCGCAGGGCTGATCGTTATCTCTTCCGGCTTTATGTTCAAAGACGTAGTTAAAGGTATTTTCAGCGATAAGAGCGAAGTGGCAGCTGCCCCCGCCACCCATGCCGCGCCAACCAAAAGTCTGTACGATTTTACCGTGACATCGCTCGACGGTAAGCCGGTCGCGCTGAGCAGCTACAAGGGCAAAAAAGTCGTGATTCTCAATACGGCTTCGAAATGCGGCTTTACGCCCCAGTACGCCGACTGGGAGAAATTCTACGAAAACCACAAGGATAAAATCGTCGTGTTGGGCTTCCCGTCGGGCAATTTTGCCGGTCAGGAACTGGGTACGAACGAAGAAATCGCCAGCTTCTGTAAGAAAAACTACGGCGTATCGTTCCCGATGTTCGAGAAAGTCGACGTGGTAAAAAACGAAGGCCAAGCCCCCTTGTACAAATGGCTGACGACCAAAGAAATGAACGGCTGGAATGATAAAGTGCCAACCTGGAATTTCTGCAAGTACGTCGTCAACGAGAAAGGCGAACTGACTCACTTCTTCGCGTCGAAGGTGAAGCCCGAAGACGACGAGTTCAAAAAAGCCGTAGGCCTTTAATCAATTGTGAATGGGTGAATGAGCGAATTAGCGAATAAACTGGTGCGCAACCAGACATTCACTAATTCGCTCATTCACCCATTCGCTCATTACACTATGAAAACCTGGCTTGCGGCTGCCCGGCCGCGTACGTTGCCGCTGGCGCTGGCCAGCATTATTCTGGGTAGCTTTCTGGCCCGTGCCGATCAGCGGTTTAGCTGGCCCATCGCCGGACTGGCTGCGTTGACAACTATTCTGCTACAAATCCTGTCGAACTTCGCCAACGACTATGGCGACGCCATATCGGGAAAAGATACCGAACTGCGCGTGGGGCCCCGGCGGGCGGTGGCTACTGGCGATATCACCCGCGAAGCCATGCTGCGGGGCGTCATTATCACGTCGGTATTATCGCTAGTGTGTGGTATTGCGCTCCTGTATCTGGCCTTCAACAACCGCGCTGACGGAGCCGTCGACTCGTCGATATTCTGGGTCTTTCTGGTGATTGGCCTGCTGTGTATTGCGGCTGCCATTGGCTACACCAATGGTAAGCGGCCATATGGTTACGCCGGGTTTGGCGATGTTGCCGTACTCCTGTTCTTCGGCTGGGTCGGCGTGCTGGGTACCTATTTTCTGCACACACTGTCGTTCAGCCCGTTGCTGCTGCTGCCCGCTACGAGCGTTGGTTTGTTTGCAACGGGCGTACTGAACGTCAATAACATCCGCGATATCGAAACCGATACGATGACGGGCAAACGGTCGATCCCCGCCCGTATTGGCCGCGACCGGGCCGTACAATACCATTGGATGCTGTTGTTTACCGGTATGGCCTGCGCCATGGGCTATTCGATTGCCACCGATGCTCCGGCAACGGCGTACCTGTACCTGCTGGCATTTCCGCTATTTATCCTGAACGGCCGGGCCATTGCCACCCATCGTAATCCTGCCGAACTGAACCCACGTCTCGGTCAGCTCGCCCTGACAACACTCCTGTTCGTTATCCTCTTCGGCATCGGGACGGTGCTGTAATTTTTTAGATAAAAGAGATAAGACGTAAGAAGAAAGATAAGGATTGCTAGTCTGGCAACGGCCGTCTTTTTTCTTACGTCTTGTCACTTCCACCCAGCCAACTACGCCTTCATTTTTCGGGGAACTATCTGCGTGTTGACGCAGCCGATTGTGTCGTATTATTCAGTACGGGTAAGAGGAGGGGCCTCTTTCACGAGACCACTCCTCTGCCGCCCGAGTGACTCATTATTGAAGTGAAATTATGCTGCTCCAGCAGCTCGGCCACGTAATCAGGTTTATAGATAAAAGGTAAATGCTGATTCGCGAAATAACAAGTTGAGGTTGTACTTGACTTACGATTAATGTAATTGATAGATACCCGATAATTTCCCTTATACGGGCGTTTGTTAAAACAGTATAATCAAACGTTATTTAATATAACGTTTGATTATATAACAGCAATGACACTTAGCATAGACACCTATACCAGCATCATAGACCATCTTAAAAGTCAATTTTTTGCTACGGGTGAATTATGGGCTGTTACTGCCTACGCCAATGATTACGGTATAATAGGAGACTATACGTCCTATAAAAACCGCATTGATTTATTTAGTAGTGTACTTGAAGAGATTCTGAGAATGAAAGAAGCGCGTGTAGGGAGTAAAGGGGAGTTTCTATCGGGTTCACCGGAAGAACAAGATACTCAATTCAAAAACGCTTTTCCAACAACGTTGGAGGAAATGAATGAGAAAGCTGCTTACTGGTGGTATTTAGACGAATGCCCTGGCGGATTAGTATGGTATACCGACATTGATGATAACGAATTTGAAACTTCACCGACAGGTGATGGACGTTTCTATCTTTGGACTTAATATAAACGCACTTGTATAACAGTTGTAGTGAATACAGTATTACCAATCAAGCTTTCCCTGTTCACGAAGCTTTTGCTCCATGATTCCAAACTGATGACCTAGTTCAAATACATCGTACAGGTTATATTTTGTAACTTCTATATCAGCAAAAGTCACTTCATCATAGACCATTCTAATTATTCTAAAATCTGTTTGATAATTGGAGTTATACCAATCTATGCATTTGGTAAGATTTTCTTCGTCATTACAGAACACACTAAATTCAAATCTTTGACGCATATTTCTCGCTGTTTTAATTTGCTATCCTCAAAATAGTTATAACTTGTGGTGATAGAGTTTGTTATGCTTTACTTAGATGTGTTTTATAACTACGCTTATGTTATGCTCTTACTTCAAGAGCGCGAGTATCTTTAGCTGACATTACCACGACTTCTTATATAGAAAAAGCACTATAATGAAAGCAATAACAAAGCTGCAAAAGGCACCTGACAAAGCGTATTGATAGAGTTTTATGCGATTAGATTTCTCGGAATCAGAGAGTATGAAGTCAAAGTCCTTTATAATCAAGGACTTTAAAAATAGCCTGTAGAGCAGGTAAGGTACAACCAACGTAAATATAGAAGCCTTTAAAAAATCGAGATGAAAAGGGCCTGAGAGTTTTACTAACACACCTTCCAACAAGATTAATCCAGCTATATAGTAGAAGTACAGAAGAGTATTAAATCTCGTGAAAGCAGATTTTTTAGCTGATTCGGAAGATTCACTTTTACAATAAGCTAGGTAAGCCCCTTGTTGTAGATTAATGAAAAAATGCTTGAAATTGACCGTCACTGGTTTGTTGTATAAGTGGCTTTACGTAAAGCTAAGACAAGTCAAGACATATGCAGCTTGACAAATTCTTTAGCAGCTGCCATCGTTTCAGGGTATTTAACATAGCCATCAGCTTCCCGATTCGGGATATGCTGGTAGGTAAAGCCGTTCTCATAAAGATATTTTACTACTGCCCATTTGTTAGTATCTACTCTCTTGGGAGGGCGGAATCTATGAGGGAAATAAACAGCAGACCGACTACATTCCGGGCATATCAAGAATTGCTTTGCTCGGTCGTCACGATCACTGCTTAGGTTGAACGCCTTCCTGCATTCTAAACAGACGATTTTATAGCCCATTGCTGTTGTATAATCAGTGCTATGATAGCTCAGAAGCTACTCTCAGAGGTGCCCTACTCACAGCTAGTATGCTCAATCTAGAGCCTGTGGACATTCACAGTAACAATATCATGCTTGACGCCAAATAGACCATCGCTAAAAAGCTGGTAGCGGTCTTTTCGTAGCGAGTTGC
>NZ_PVTE01000041.1 GCF_003002825.1 Spirosoma oryzae
GGCGGGATAACCACAAACGAGTACACCGGTTATACCGACTAGAAGGGCTGAATTTGCGCAGTAAGCGGCCACGGCGCAACCGAATGGCGGCTCATCGGTTGGACCGGCCAGTGCTCTCTAGTATCCATCAGTGCTGGACCGGTCCGCCGTAGCGGTATGGATTTTGTGCGGACGCCGCGCGGGCGGACCAGTTGTTTGACGGTCGTAAAATCCGGGCCTTGACTATAGTCGATAATTATAGCGGCCGTCGCGCGGTCGCCAGTGCGCAGCCATTCATGTCGGCCAGTCATTAAAAGGGGACGATGTAGTGGCTGTAATGAATCAGCTAAAAGCGGTACATTTGGCTGTGCCCGAACGGATTCAAGTCGACAATGGCAGTGAGTTCATCCGCAGCGGCGGACCGCTCAAAAGCACTTGATCTATGGGCGTATGACAGCGGGGTAACGTTAGACTTTTCACGGCCTGGCAAACCGACCGCGCGGCGTCCGCTGATAACCCGTTTATTGAATCATTCAATGGGAGTTTTCGGGCGGCCGCCGCGCGGATGAGTGTCTGAACGCTCACTGGTTCCTATCCTTAGAGGATGCTCGAGAAAAAATTGAGCATTGGCGACAGGAATATAATATGTTTCGTCCTCACAGTTCGCTCGGCGGGCTAACGCCTGATGAGGTCGGAAAGGGCAGTGAAAAGAGAACAAATGACCGTCCGATCCTCAATCGCTGAGCGGTCCAGTATTTGGGGGGAGGTCAAGGCGGCTTAAATTCCAGTCAGAACTGGCTCACCAATCGGGGTAAGGACAAAATCATTCGTATGATTGCTGAATATCAGACATCGTAGCAGTCACCACTTTATGAAGTAAAAGCCTGTGTTAATAGATAATAGGTCTTTACCAATACCGCTCACTACCTGCATTACCATTGATCAGGAGAGTCGCCAAGCGATTTACTCACCAAACAGCTACTTGCAGAAGTATGACCAAACCTCCCTCTCCCATGACCTATCAGCTCCAGGAAGTATTTGCCCCCGTTAACGAGTTTCGCCCGCCCTAGGAAGACGGTTATACGGAAGCCGATTTCAGTATACGCCACTTTCTGCACCACCGGCACATGAGCGTAGCAACCTCAGAGATAATTATACTTGAACACGCGGTAACTGTCATGCGTATACCAGAAAGCCGCCCGACAGTGGAGCTAATCGTTCAGTGTTATTACGGTATTAGCGGAGCGTTATCCGATGATGACGGAGGTCTTATGGATATGATCGGCCACTCCTTCAATTATCTCACCCGGGAATACTTCGCCTTGCTGGATACGCACAAAATACGAACGTTTCCTATGTATGTTGAGGTAGACTTTGATGCGCTGGTTGAGCAGATCAAAGACAGCTTCATTTAATCTGAACCCATACTACAGCAGCCGTATTGGTCAGCGTGAAAGTCTGCGGCTCTTCATCAGTTCTGGCCGGGCAGGTTGGCGATTCGACTTTGCACACAACAGAACGATCCGTCCCGCAGGACGATCAATCCATAGGGCATTCCGGCCACATATGATCGAATAGCCCGTCTGTATATATAGCTGGTCATCGGGGCGATCAGCGTTCCCGTCCGAACAAGAACGAAGTCCAGAGCCTCCAGCCTGTCCACTCCCCTACCCAGATCAGCATCTGTAAAGGTGAGTGTGCTACCGTCATCATAAACAGCCGAATACAGGCCTGCGTGGGGAATATAGTCAACCTTGTCGGGAATCGCCGCTCTGGGCACCCGTCCAAACTTATTGAGCGCCTGCTGCACAATACTAGCTTTGGTGATAAACTGCATACCCTATTTGACGACGATGACACCCTAAAGATACATCCCTGCTGAATCAATTTTTTATAGTCTACTGTCCAATAAGCCAGTACAACACCCCCACTTTTGTTTCCATCTTTTGACGGAAACGTATACATGAAACAGGCGTGCTACCCGCCTGCTTCGACTACGCTGACACCAGCAGGCTGTACGTTTTCATTGCTGACAGACTATATTGGCAGAACGGGACTTTACCATCTGATTGTTGGGTTTTGTGGTGTATCAGCTTACCGGACTATGTCCGGTGCACGCTAGTCCGGCTACGGCAGTTCAACGCTTCCCAGCATGTAATCAACCGCTTTCTGGGCCTGACGGGTAGCCTGCCAGAATAGATCCGGGTCATTCTGTAAACGCTTCAGGTAGCCATCGATATAACTGGCCGTCCCCATTAGCAGGGAACTGTCGATCTCGGGAGACAGCCCGGCAACGCCCATCAGATACAGCGCGCCCAGTTCCGCCGTTAGCTCCTCCCGGCTGTAGTTGATTGACCCGAATCCGGTCCAGTTGACCAGCTCCGCCCGGTTCAAGCGGGTTGGATGACCCGTCGAGTGCACCATTTCATGGAAATAGGTGTGATAGTACGCCTTCGTTGAGTTAAAGGCCTCTAACCGGGGCATGTTTACCACGTCAAGCGCTGGCTGGTAGTAGGCCCGCTGCGGATCATGATGCACCGTCGGGGGGGCGGTCACATAACCGGCAAGGATGGCTTCGCAGGCTGCCCTCTTTTTACTGTCGGCGGTGGGTGGCAAGGGGGAAAGACTCGGCAGCACGATGTCGATGCCCTCTACATCGAATACATTGAAAACGATCGAACTCCGTTCGATGTACCGACGCTTCGATTCAATTTCCCCCTCCTCGGACAGTTCGTCTGCCTTGAATTGATAATAGGTCACCAGCTGGCCTTTACTGCCTTTTCGAATTTTACCACCCAGATCGTTGGCCTGTTTCATGGTCAGAAAATACGGCCGCTGTCCCTCCTCCAGACAGGCCTCCAGGACAAACGCGTTAAACCCTTTGTAGGCTTTCTTGCTGACATAGTTGCGGGGTACATCGCGGGCACCATCCAGCAGAAACTTCCACGGCCGATGCCAGGGCACAAACCCCTTCCGAAGCTGCTCGACGATGCGGGCGGTCATACGCTCATAGTACGACTGCCGGGCGCTGGTAGGTGTAGCTACTGCGGTACTATCGGGGGCAATCATACGGGTTTGTTTGCTTCGCTTTCTGGACTTAGTTTTAACGACAGACATACATTATCTAGTTGATTATCAATACATAAATATAAAAATGTACTCTCATATTTACATGTTATACCAGTCCATTGGGGGAGCTACACCAACGCCCCTCCCCCTTTCGTATTCGTCTCCGCTGGGTTTATTGCGTCGTGTGGTATCGTATTAATTGTCTACATCGGCTTAGCCTGACAGACCCGGCAGGGTCGGTGCGGGTAGGCCGATCGCGTGACGGTCAGGCGGTGGTGGCAGGCCCCACTCAGGGTCTGTGCCCAACGGCTTGTAGCGTGCAAAAATCAACTGACCATCCGCCGGAGCTATCGTGTTTAATCCCTTGCGCTCAGTGGTCTGACAGGACTGTAAATAGCCAGGACTCAGCGTGTCTGAATGCGGTACAGACAAAATGCCACTGTGAGCCGGGCTTTATTAGCCGACAGCGTAAAGCACAACGAATCGTACGCACGGTACGGTTGAGCGCGGAGGGTGCCGCCGGGTCGATCAAGACCGGGCGACCGGTGTATTGTAATTGTACGACTAAGTGCGTCGGGACGTGCCTGATCACCGATACCGCTTCCGGAGAACCTATTCGTACAAAGCGTCAGCTTACACGAATTGACAGAGCTGTCCTAGGCTCGTCAAGCATCCTTACCGTAGCTACTACCATCAGATCTCGGCCCCGTAGCGCTATAGTTTTGCGGACTACCGAATCCTGGGTACAACGGTACTGGGTACCGCGATCCCGGTAGCAAATCGACTGTTGATGAGCTGCCTGATCAATCAACTTGATTAGCTGTATAGTCTAGAACCCTGATCGCTTTTGTAGGCGTCTGATGTGCGTCAATCTGTATAGCAACGAACTGTACATGAACCAGACAGCCCGTACGGGCCAATGATTGCCCGGCGCTGGCCCGTACGGGTAACGACACCGTTTGCGTATGGCAATCCATAGTTAATTACCCTGCTGCAATCCCTCCTACTACAATTTACGAACAGCATTAAACTATAAATATAGTTTTGCGATTGTCAACCAAACCAGGTAATACCATATTTTCACCGGCGCACTGACAGTGCAGGCGACTACTGAACCTTCTACCCCACTGATGTCTACCCGGCAACTGTTTGTCCGCATAGCAACTCGTAGTTTCAGTGAGTTATATGAAACAAAAATAGTCAGCTAGGTAAGCTGGCTATCCTACAGACCATGCATTGAGCGATCCATGCTGTACTATGACAGATGCCTTGTTATAACCAGAATGCTCGTATTGAGACCACCAAACAGGTAGGGCTCATGCGTGCATGAGCCCTACCTGTTTACTTTATTGGGATTGCCAAGGGATTATGGACGAACCATTCCGCTTATATAACCCACGGTTTCTCTCCTAATGCGCTTGCCCTGTGCGTTTGAGTTTCTGAGCGCAGTCAATGATGTCATCGCACAGATGGGTCAAATCCGCGTTTTTCAGGTTAAGCTGGCTAACAAGCTCCTTTAGTTTCTGCCGTAGCTGACTATTCCGTACTTCCCCGCTGGTTTGTTTGGTCAGTGTTTTGGTGGGCTGGGTTGCCGTGTGCGCCAGAACCTGCTCGAGTGCCGCAACGTCAGCAACCGGATCGACCGTTTTTTCCAGTTGACCAAGTTGTTGCACCAAGGCTTTATCCACCTTTGTTTCACCACCCAATATCTGCTGTCTAAACGCTGGTGTTAATTTTTCCAGCCCCTGCGCGTACACTCCGTCCCGCTTAATTGTCTTCTCACTAACGTTGAATTGCTCACTCAGTCGTTTAGCGGTGGACTTTTGTTTGCTTGCTGCTCCTTGGTAATCGACCTGACCAGGGCCGTCCTGTGGTGTCTCATTTGCATAAGGGTCATTCTGACCCTTATGACTATCCCGACCAAATTCACCCGGTGTTGACCCATCCGCATAAGGGTCAGAATGACCCTTATGGTTATCCCGGTCTGGAGCACTCTGTGGTAGTCTGACTTCATAAGGGTCAGAATGACCCTTATGCTCATCCCGGTTATATTTACCCTTCGCTTGCTTTTGCCGTATATAGCGTAGCCCGCGTAAATAAGCCGCCTGCTCCGGGGTTAGGTTACGCCGACCCAGCTGGTTGTCAATCATAAAAAACTTCACCTGGTCGAGGGAAGCGAAGTTCATCACGTGCACTTTGTAGTCGATTCCGCTTTTCTGACAGATGGCATACCGGTTGTGCCCGTCAATAAGTACGTACGCTGTTCCGTCAACAGCCAGGTCAGCTACCTGCTCTTTATTTGTCTCCCACACCAGCAATGCCTCCCGGCAGCCATTCTGCTTTATATTTTCTTCCAGCTGGTTGAATTCTTCGGCCAATAGTGGCGGGATGTAGGCAGCCAGTTCGGGAAGAACGACGATGTGTTGTTTGATGTCTTCGTAACGCAGCAAACTCTGGTCTTTTATGAGTGATTTCTCAGCCAGAGCCATTTGATATTTCTTTGCCATAGTCGTAGATAAGAAGGCTGATAGCGGTTGGTTTACTTAACCCGCTGTTTGGTTAGCTCAAGCGCCAGGTTTCGGTAGTCGACGGCTCCGTGGGAGTCCTTGGCATACGTAAATATGTCCTGCTGAGCAATCTGCGATTCTTTCAGCGCAACGTTCAGGCGAATCTCAGCATTGAAGATGGTGAAGTTCGTCAGTACTTTTCCCCGGATATAGTTTAGCATATCCCGGTGTACGTTCAGCCGCTTATCGACCAGGGTCAGCACGATACCTTCAACCGTCAATTCATGATTGATCCGATCCCGTACCTGCGTGATGCGTTCAAACAGGTTGTTGATTCCCTTCATGGCTGAGGCTTCCGGCTGAAGCGTAATCAGGCAGGACGTAGCAGCCACGAGCGCCGAGTTGGTGAAGATATTCAGCGCCGGGGGACAGTCAATAAGGATATAATCGTACGTGGACCGCAATCCGGAAATTACGTTCTTTAACTGGTTGACACCACCAACTGCCTGCACCAGTTCCAGATCAGCATTGGCAAGCTCCAGATCACTCGGGGCTAAATCAAAATCAGTCCCGACCGACACAATAGGGAGCGGTTCATTCTTTAACAGTGCATGAACCACCTGTTTTTGCGGTTCTTCAACACCCAATACCTGCGATAGATTACCTTGTGAATCCAGATCGATGAGTAATACACGATATCCTTGCAAGGACAGTGCCTTACCCAGGTTCAGGGTCGTCGTTGTTTTCCCAACGCCCCCTTTATGGTTCGCTATGGCAATAACTTTGGCCTTTCGGGACGAAACATCGACGTATCCGTACTTCTTCAGGATGGGATATAACGAAGCCAGATGCTTACTGTTCAACACGCGGTCCCCAGTAAGCACTTTGGTTAGTGTGGTTGACGGAATACCGGCTTCCTGTTCAATGATCGAAGCGGACAAGGCTGGATTCTGCTGAAAGAATGCTAGTACATCAGCGTTGCTAATCATATAGTTTCTTTTTTTGTCATAATAGTATGACAAAAGACGGTAATTGTCAAATAATACTGACATTATTCTTAAGGACAGCGAAGTAGGAGACGTTTTACCATTCTTTTGAGAAGGTAGACTACGGGTAACATGTAGCTGAAGAATTACGCTTACAGCTGGTCAATCTGACCATCCTGCTGGGCCTCGTGTATAAGTGATTCCGGATTTGGCTGCTGGTTTATGGCTATGGCAATACCTGCTATCTAATGAGCCGGCGGTAAGCGCTTAAGTGGATACAGATTAGGGTTACAAGTCAACTTCTCTTTTAGCCGGAAGCCATCGTCAGGGTATAGCATCGGCATTAGCTCGACAACCGAGTGCTGATTATGAACACCAAGTTTGTTCGACTTTGTCGTATGAACTGTCAGCGTGAAAGGGACGTATCAAACCCCGCCAATGTCACCCATAAGGCCATCAACTATTTCCAAGATACCGGTATACCAGTATTACTCCCAGGCGTAACGAACGGCCAATAACCCGTCACTCAGTACAAAGCGCAGAGACAGTACTTACCGCTCTTGATTGACCTGACCTGTTCTGGTCTGCTTCCTTTCCGGCGAAGGGAAGGGCGTATCACTTACTATCCGTGTAATTGGATAGTCTTTCTGCCTGGTGACACAAAAGTAAAATGCCTGCCCGTTCATACCTTCGCAGTTTCTAGTCTCCAGCGTTGGTTGCCCAAACGCTCCCTATTGTCGCTATTAAATGCGCTGGTCAACTGCCGGGGTTCATTGGCAGAGCCTTCACAAAACTGGCTGGCCAAATCACTTCTCGCTAAAAATTGGTCACCATCGGGTGTACTCCGGCCAGGCGTGTTCCGTGGGTTTACTTAGTAGCCTCAATTTCCCCAGTGGTCAGTCGTTTACTTCTCAGCCTGGGGGAAGCAGGCGTGACAGCCGTCCGGTTTCACTGATTGGTTAGTCTACGCATGGGTAAAGTCATTAAGCTGTCACCAGGAGTAGGGTAGGGAAGAGGAGACCAATGTGATTAGCCTGGTCAGACATTGTGTCGGTTAGATAGGGTACGGTACGTAGGCATGGTCTGGTCAACGTCGTCGGGGTAGATCCGTCGTTGGCTTTCGTCCTCAGATCTGCGCTCATGGTAGGTTTGTATTTGTCGTCAATCCACTGGAACAAACTCACAGCCATCCGTAAAGCATTCCGGGGAGAAGCTCGTTGCCATTGTCGCATTACCCGTAGTCGCCATACATTGTTACCTACATTCCGACATAGTGCCCGTTAGGCTGATCCAGGCATTGCGCTACAATTGATACAGTTGGCTGGACGATAGTATCTCCTGTGAACATAAATTGATCATAAACGCTAACGTACAACATAGTCCTTCGTCGGGCTTTGGGGCAGTCAGGCCAGGGGGTGGGGAAGAGTCCTGGATCGATAACGGCACCCACATACGGGTGTCCCACAGCGTGTCCTATGGTACCCGTATATGGGTTACCCTCTTACCTGTTTACGGACACTGATTCACATCCTCATTGTCGTTAACGCGTTCGACTTGGCAGTCATTACCGGCGAGACTTAAACCAATGAGGCCGCGCGCATTGTCGACAGATTGCCAACTACTATTTTTTTAGTTGTCACGTCAGGTAAGCAAACATGAATAACCTGGCTTGGCTACACAGACCACCGCCAGACCGGCAAGGAGAATCGTCCGTCCTGACCGATAAAGAACCAACTCCAAGGCTACTTCGTCCTTATGCTTGCATCGACGGTAAGTACCGGTCATGTCGTTCAGGGATATAAGTGACAACCCCGCCCGACGCCCACCGAATGTGAGCAGCGCTATCGTTCCTGACGCCAAAACCAGTTCATGTTCGCACTGAGCGGAAACCATCTTTCCATTGACAACCAGAAAAGCCATACCAGTGGCGGTTAATGGAACTGCACCCGGAAAAGTGAAAAACTGAGGGCTGACTGTCCACTTATTGAACCCATAATCAACTCATAATTATATTATAAGTATGAGTTGATTATGCAATTAAAATTACCATTAACGAATATATGTCTACATACTCGCTATTCCTTTTGTCCATTGGGCTGATAAGCCCGTTGAACCACCTCTGGCGGGAAGCGTGGGGGAGCGTACATAGCGAACGGGATAGGCAGGGTGCCCGGCAGGGCAGTCCGTAAGGACGGCCCCCGATATAGCCCGGTCGTGACGGGGCAGACCCCGTCACGATTCGCCCAAAATTCAGATCGCAACTACCTACAACATAAACAGCTGTTCTCGTCAACAAACGCTTCCAACTGTCAACAGCTATTCCCAGCAACTAACCTGTGAATCTTATTAAGCCCATTATGGCTCCCGACAATACTCATTCCTGAATGATTCTAACCCACAAAAGGGAAATTGAAATGCCTGTTTCCAACTGTACAAGCGTTTTCAGTTCATGGTAACTGTGTGCCCAATCGTACGGTCTACACTCTGATATTCTACTTAGAATTTTTACTACATCGATAATCACTAAACTGCAACATACCACCTCTATTAATTGATTTTATAGATTAAAAATGCTGAAAATTCAGTGTAAATAATGACTGTATAGATTTTAACGAATGTAAGCTGGCTTACTCTATCCTAAAACAGTAGGTCTATCCGATTACCCTCTACCTATCGTAATGACTACGATATCACTAGAAAATATGTACAGAAAGCCCGGCATAATACCTGCACCTGATACATCTGTGTCTCCGGTTTCCAAGCCAACAACCAGGATTTCGTATACGACACCATTTGTCAACAAGCCTGCCTATACATTAGCTGAGTAAACATATCTAATTGAAAATTCAGATAATATTCATCCATATAAGAGAAAAAATGGCCTAGTATTGACTTTAATACGCAGGTTTTCAATCTGCTTTTTCAATTAACTGTCATTGAGAAATTCAAGGGTAAGCGTACTCCGTTCGTAGTTCTGCTACTACTCCACCTATTGAGGATCTGTAACTAGACCTGTAACCAAACCCATCTGAATCATTCGATTGATAAAGGCCTTACAGCTCCAAGAATAGCATTTATGACCTTTATTGATAAGCATGTGGCGTGGCGTATAGCCAGCATCCGGCCAGGACAATAAGTACACAATCCGTTAAGTTGAACGCGTGTGATACCGGCTCTCCCAGCTGTCTTTCCTATATAGCAGATATATATTTTGTATTAATAACAATATTTCGTATTTTTTTCTATATAAAAAAAATATTTTTTTCATAATATTTTTTTTATATATTATTGATAGTAAGATAGTTACAAATTTTCACAATATATAATAACACCCTATTTCATTTCTATTTTATTGACATATTATATAATTGCATATAAATTAGCAATTGGAATAGCACAGTAACGGAGTCATATGGTCAACACTTTACCGAACCACATTCCGGGAGTTGAGGCTGGAGCGAACTCGTCACCACCAATGGTGACAGCCACTAACCGATTCATTCACCACACTTATCAGTGACTCCCAATGAAACAGTTCAATCGATTAGGCTTACTAGCCAGTTTAGTACTACTGATTCACTCAGCCTGGGCACAGGTGACGATGCCGCTGAACCGGATCGTTTTCCAGCGAAACCAGGCCAACCAGGCCACCATACCTGTACAGGGAAACTGTCCTGCCGGCAGCTTACTCATTCAGGCCAAAGCCACTGCACTGCAGGGGGGCACATCCACTGACTGGACGACGATATCCAGTAATCCATCAACTGTCTTCAGTGGCTCACTCAATTTGCGGGGCGGATGGTACCGACTTGAGGTCAGGTCCCTTGCCGGTGGTTCCCAAACCGGGTACTGGACAGTTGACCGCGTAGGAGTAGGCGAGGTTTTTGTCGTTGCCGGCCAGTCGAACAACCTAGGTTCGATACAGGCCAATCAACTGGCAGCCCAAGACGACCGTGTTTCGGTTCTGAATTACTGGAACAACGAGGAAATCGACGAGCAGAACCTGCCAAAAAGTTTTTCACAGGCAGGGAATGGTACTACCTGTGGCCCCCGAAACCCTTTGTATATCTGGGGTGGGTTAGGCGACCGACTGGCAGCGCGGCTAAATGTGCCCGTATTGTTTTTGGGAGCGGCTCACGCTGGTACACCATCTTATGCCTGGCGTGACGCGGCTAACGGGCAGGAAAACGTGCGGGACATGCACAAGAATGCCCCATACCGGGCGTTAGGGGTCGACCTGATCTATTACATTAAGCGTACCGGCGTACGGTCTGTTTTATGGCATCAGGGAGAGTCGGACAACATGTACCAGACCCAGCAGGGCTATGTCGATAACATGAAAACGGTTATTGGCAAGGCCCGCACCCAGTCGGGCCTGGGAAACATGAGCTGGACCATTGCGCGTGCCTCCTATTTTCCTTTCTACGCCGGTCACGAAACGGATGCGGGCGTCATTGCCGGCCAGAACCAGACGATCGGCGAAGTGAGCAATTGTTTTGCCGGGCCAGCCACCGATGACTACATCGGTTCTGAATATCGTGCCGATCAACTTCATTTCCGTGAAGCCAGATACAGCTGGCTGGCTGACCTCTGGAACGGTTCGCTTTCAGACAGCTTCTTTTCCAATTGCGAGCCTTCGTTACCGGCTTCAGTTCCGGCCATCACAACGGGGTATATTCTACCGTTCGCTGTAAATGGTGGTGATAACATCAATGTGCCGTTTATGGCTACGGCACCCGTCAACGGGGACAACACATACCAGGTTGAATTGCTTGATGAATCGGGTAACTCACAGGGTGTAATCGGCTCGGGTAGCGGCACTCTCATTACAGTTCAGCTACCTGTGTGGGCCAACGGCCGGCTGCGGGTACGGGTTAATTCGACTTCACCGGCGCGTACGGGCGAAGCGTCAGAAGTGTTTACGGCAACGAGGACAGGGGATAAACCAACAGCTAAGCCACCGGTGCTGACCAGTGCTTATAACGCACTCTCTTTCCAGGTCGGGCAGGCCATCGCCAATACGCCGGTTCCGGGAAATTTTACTGATCCTACCGGATTGGCCATTACCTATAGCTGGTCGGGACTACCAGGCGGCATCAGTGGTAATGGCTTAACCGTATCGGGCACACCAACCACGGCGGGGACGTTTACAGCGCAACTGACGGCAACCAACACGGCCGGCCTATCAGCCTCGGCCAGTATCCCTGTTACTATCACACCGGCAACCAGCACGACTACACCAGTAACGGGGACTTACGGTTCTCCGCTTGGGTTTCTGGATGGGGCTAACTGCGGCAGCGTTTTTGGCTGGGCCGCTGATCAGGCGAGCCCATCTGCATCGGTAAACGTCGATGTTTTTCTGAATAACGTCAAAGTCGTTACGGCCGTTGCCGGCGAAACCCGTAACGATGTAGCCAACGCAATCGGAGGTACTTCGGCACGCGGGTATTCGATCAACCTGCCAGCTTCGGTACAGACCGGTGGCACCTATACACTGGTTGTAAAACTGGCGGGTAGCAACTTCTCGCTGACGGGTTCACCCAAAGTAGTCACTGGCTGCCCCAATTTGTCAGGAACCTCGGTAAACCATGCCCCTGTACTATCGGTTGTTCCGGCTTCTCAACAGATCGACGCCGGCGCTACACTATCGGTAATCTTACCCGGTAATACCTTCACCGACCCCGATAACGACGCTTTGACCTATCGCTGGTCGGATCTGCCTGACGGTATCACCGGTAACGGTCTGACGCTGTCGGGCGTAGTTACGACGGCGGGAATCTATACCCTGCAATTGAGTGCAACTGATTCAACCGGTTTGTCAATCTCGACATCGCTGAAATTGACGGTGAATGCGGATACGGAACCAGTTCCGATCAAAACCACCGCCTATGGGTCGCCCGCCGGTTTCCTCGACTGGGCCAATTGCACTAACGTCGGTGGCTGGGCAGTGGATTTCACCCGACCTGGCAGCTCAGTCGATGTTGTCTTGTTCATCAATGGCCAGCAGGCTACAACGATGACGGCCAACGAACAACGCTTGGATGTTGAGCATGCGCTGGGAGTTTCTGCACAGAAGGGATACACCTTCACGGTTCCGGCCTCGATGCGAACGGGTGGTAGTTACAGCTATGATGTGAAACTGGCAGGCAGCAATTTCTCGCTTACCGGATCACGTACCGTCAACGGTTGCCCCTCGGGCGGGCGACTGGGTGCTGTGCGCTCCGAGTCCGCTACAGCTGCAACGGCATCAGCCTGGATGATCTATCCCAACCCGGCTTCGTCGCTGGGAACCCTTACTGTCGATTACCCGAATAGTGTTGAGGACAAGCTTCTTACAGCTGGCCTGGTCTCGATGCAGGGTACCCGGCAGGAACTGACTATCGAGTCGTTTGGTGATGGCCGAATGCAGCTGCATCTCCCTCAGCTCAAGGAGGGGATTTACGTGCTGATGCTGGTCTGCGAGGGTAAACTGCTAAAAGCGGAGAAGGTATTGATCGTATCACCACGCTAGGGTGGGATAGGGTAGGGGAGAGGCCCCCGGCCTACCAGGTTCCTCTCATTCTGCCCGTTTCAATATAAAAAATCAATTATCAATCTATTTTATCAATTAGTTCACTAATCAAGTTCACCCATGTTCAACAGTTTAGGTTTCCGATTACGGCCTGGAACGAGCAGAAAGAGCCTGCAACCACCAGATCGATGTTTACAGTCCCATCGGACCAAGTTTACGATTAATCGCCGGGCCGGGCGGGCGGTATCCCGGCACATGCTGGGGAGTGTTGCCCTCATGCTGCTGTCAGCCATAGTTTCATTAGGTCAGGGCGTACGGCTTGACGTCACCACCCTGTCGGTCAACTCTACATTCATTGCCGGTTACTATCGGCAGTGTAACGTGAACGATGTCGATATACTGGTAAATGGCAACGTCGTTACGCCAACTGGGTTTGGGTTTACGGGCTACGGCCTGTTTCAGGCCACAGTCCCCTACGGCTCGCTTCCGCTGGGTGCTACCGTTCAACTCCGCGAAAACTGTACAGGCTATTTGTCGAATACGGGAACGGTTCGGGATGAATTCGCTTATGTAGAAGTTTCAGGGGCGGCTTCCAATGGCATAACGCCAGCCTCAACGGGTTCTCCCTACTCGGCCCTGCGAACCCCCACCCAGATTCTACCGAAAGGATGTGGTGCTGTAACATTGGGGGGGCACAGCGACTTTACCATAAGCATGTCGCTGGAGGATAAAAACTCGGTTTTCGGTCCCATAAAGATCAACGGGCAGACACCTAACAACGGGGATTTTCTGTTGTTCTCACCCGACGAGTCCAATCCGGCACCGGTATTTGCGGCTAATCAGACGACGGCTTCGGCCAAATATACGACGGCGCTCACCAATACGCAGTTTGTCGGGCCAACTACGCTAACATACACGCATAATGGTTCGTTTGCCACGCAGGATTTATCATTCAGGATGGGACCAGTCGGCATTACACAGATCACGTATGCGAATGGTCAGCTGGAGTATGGTTATTATACGACCGGCAACTACAATGACAAGATTGCCGCTACCAGTTCCAATCCCAATGGAGCCTTTGAACTCATCTTCGATGGGTCAACCTTTACCATAAAACTCGATGGCTCGGTTATCGCCAGCGTAGCTCGCTCGATTCAGTTTAATCCTTCGATCGGTACGGTGTCTAACGGGGGCGTTCTTCCTTATGGTTCTACAGTCACCTATGAGGGGCCGACATCAGGCGGTTCAGGTTATATCGAGGTAATCTACGACGGTTATCAGAAAGCACGTCAGCTGATCACGGTTAATGGTACGACGACACCACCATCGATAGCGTTTGCCAGTGGATCAACCTCCGAGCAAATCTGTGTGGGGAGTTCGGCAACGCTGAACGCGACGGGCTGTACTGGTATAGTGACCTGGTCGACGGGCGCAACGGGCAACTCGCTTACCATCACGCCCGGTGTTGGCCTGACGACCTATACAGCAACCTGTACCGAAAATGGCTGTTCATCGGGGGCTTCCAATCAAGCCATCGTATCCGCCAATGCCACGCCAGCTGCTCCAGCGTTGACGGCGTCACCGAATCCAATCTGTGCCGGTTCGATCTCGACGCTGAATGCGACGGGCTGTAACGGCACGGTGACCTGGTCAACGGGCGCGACGGGTGCATCAATTTCCGTATCGCCCAATCAGACCACGACCTACACGGCTACCTGTACTGAAAATGGCTGCACGAGTCCGCAGGGTAGCGTCGGTGTGACGGTCAATCCGATTCCGGCTGCTCCTGCATTGACGGCATCGCCTTCGGCTATTTGTGTTGGGTCGGCATCGACGCTGAATGCGACGGGCTGTACTGACACGGTGACCTGGTCGACGGGCGCAACCGGTGCGTCTATCTCAGTATCACCCAACCAGACCACCACCTATACAGCAACGTGTACCGAGAATGGTTGTACCAGTGCTGCTGGTAGTGTCGGTGTGACGGTCAATCCGGGACCTTCGGCCCCAGCGTTGACAGCATCGCCCTCAGCAATCTGCGTTGGGTCGGCATCAACGCTGACAGCTACAGGCTGTACTGGTACGGTGACCTGGTCGACGGGGACTACGGGTGCATCAATTTCCGTATCGCCCAATCAGACCACGACCTACACGGCTACCTGTACTGAAAATGGCTGCACGAGTCCGCAGGGTAGCGTCGGTGTGACGGTCAATCCGATTCCGGTCGCTCCAACCGCGACGCCTGCCAGTCTGACGGTGTATCAGTATTCGGCGGCTAAAACCGTTAGCTTCGGCGGCTGTGCAGGAACGATTGATTGGTCGGGTACTAATGGCACAACCGGCACCGGCAGCATCAGTCTGCCAACAGCCAGCGTCGGCACCATCACGTACACAGCGACCTGTACCGAAAACGGTTGTACCTCCCCAGCTGTATCGATGCTATATGAGGTCCGGGTAAATCCAGCGCCAACAACAACCAATGATGCTACGACAACCCAACCCAATACGCCGGTTCAACTATCGATTCTGACCAATGATACCGACGGAATGGGAAATGGGGCCACGCTCCAGAACGTGACTCTGCCCACGATCACAGTACAATCAACGCACGGAACAGTGGTGGTAAATGCTGATGGTACGGCAACCTATACACCGGCCAATAATTTCGCCGGTACGGATCAGTTCACCTACCAGATCTGTAGCCCGCTTGACAACAGCAAGTGTGCGACGGCCGTAGCGACGATCAGCGTCGTTTCTTCCCCACCGGTAGCCGTTGCCGACGCCAGTTCGACAGGTTTCAACACGCCGGTCACCACGACTATTCTAAGTAATGATAAGGATCGTACGGGTGCTGCGGCCACGCTGCAAAACGTAACGCTGCCAACGGTGACGGTTCAACCCGCACATGGCACGGTGGTAGTTACCGCTGATGGTACGGCGACGTATACCCCGACGACCAACTACGCCGGACCCGACCAGTACACCTACCAGATTTGCGACGTTGCCGACAACACCAAGTGCTCGACAGCCGTTGCAACCATCACGATAGCCTCGGCTCCCCCGGTAGCGGTTGCTGACATTAGCACGACAGGCTTCAATACGCCGGTCATCACGACCGTCCTGAGTAATGACAAGGATAAGACGGGTGCTGGGGCTACGCTACAAAACGTGACCTTGCCCACTGTCACCGTTCAGCCCGCACATGGTTCGACAACAATTAATGCCAACGGCACAATCGTTTATACACCGACGCTGAATTTCACCGGTCAGGATCAGTATACCTACCAGATTTGCGACGTTGCCGACAACACCAAGTGTGTTACCGCGCTGGTCACGGTAACGGTCGGTTCAACTCCGCCAGTAGCCGCTAATGATCAACAGGTGGTGGCCTTCAACACGCCTACTGGTGTCAGTCTGCTAAGCAACGATACCGACAAAACGGGTGCTGTGGCTACGTTACAGAATGTAACCATGCCGACGGTTACTTCACAACCCGCCCACGGCAGTGTAGTGGTCAATCCCGATGGCACGGCAACTTACACGCCGGCTACGAACTATGTCGGTCAGGATGCGTTCAGCTACCAGATTTGTGATATTGCCGACAACAGCAAGTGTGCGACGGCCGTAGCGACGATCAGCGTCGTTTCTTCCCCACCGGTAGCCGTTGCCGACGCCAGTTCGACAGGTTTCAACACGCCGGTCACCACGACTATTCTAAGTAATGATAAGGATCGTACGGGTGCTGCGGCCACGCTGCAAAACGTAACGCTGCCAACGGTGACGGTTCAACCCGCACATGGCACGGTGGTAGTCAACGCTGACGGTACGGCAACGTATACCCCGGCGGCCAACTACGCCGGACCCGACCAGTACACCTACCAGATCTGCGATGTAGTCGACAAGAGCAAGTGCGCCACGGCCATCGTGACCATCAACGTCTCGTCGGCTCCCCCGGTAGCAAACAGCGACAACGCAGCTACGGGTATGACACAGCCCATCACGGTGAACATTCTGGGCAACGATAACGATAAGACGGGTTCGGCGACTACGCTGCAAAACGTGACCCTGCCGGTTATCACCACGCAACCGACAGCGGGTACCGCGATTGTCAATCCGGATGGCACGATCACCTATACGCCCAACGGTACGTTTGCGGGAAGCATCAGTTTCCCCTACCAGATCTGTGACGTTGCCGACAAGTCCCTTTGTGCGACGGCGACGGTGACGATCAATCTGGGTGTCGATTCGCCAACGATTACAGCGGATAAGAAGTTGATCTGCGCCGGTACGTCGGCAACGCTGACAGCTACAGGCTGTAAAGGCACGGTGACCTGGTCGACGGGGGCAACGGGCAATTCGATCGGCGTTAATCCAACGGCCACTACAACTTATACGGCCACCTGTTCAGTCAATGGTGTCAGTTCGCAGCCGTCAGTTCCGATCGGGATTCAGGTCACTCCGCTACCACAGGCACCTGTTATTTATATCAATAACGCGCAGGTGAACGTAGGCGGCTCGGCAACGATCTGCTCGGGTACGAGTGTCACGCTAGTAGCAACGGGTTGTGCGGGTACCGTTACCTGGTCGACGGGTGATGTGGGCGCTTCGCTGGTCGTCACACCGCAGGCACAGACCGACTATACAGCGGTTTGCAGCATCAATGGTTGCGTATCGCCGACATCAAACCGCGCGACCGCACTGGTTACGGAAATACCAGCCGCGCCGATGGTGACGGGTGGTGGTCAGTCGATCTGCCTAGGCCAGTCGGTACAATTGTCTGCCCAGGCTTGTACCGGTCGCATTAGCTGGTCGGGTGGCCAGACGGGGTCCACAATCACGGTGAGCCCGACGACAAGCACCTCGTACCGGGCTTATTGTACAGTCAACAACTGTATCTCGCCAGCCTCCAGCGAATTGATTGTTACGGTGAATCCAGTTCCATCAGCTCCGCGCGTTGTATTTGTGGCTGATGAGCAGGACAAAGGCGAACAGCTGAGTGTTTGCGCGGGTACAACGCTGAAAGTAGTGGCGCTTGGCTGCCAAGGTGGTACACTGCGCTGGAACGATGGCTCCACGGGCGTTTTCAAATTGGTTACGGCCGTTACCAGCACCGATTACAGTGTCGTCTGCATCAATGCGGGTGGTTGCCAGTCGGGCGCGTCCAACACGGCCCGCCTGAATGTTATCAGTCTGCCGGATGCTCCTCGTCTGGATCAGTCAGCGCCAGCTATCTGTGCTGGTAGTTCGGCTACGCTGACCGCCTACGTATCCGCTGACGTTCAGCTACGCTGGTCGACGGGCGATACAGCGAACGTGATCACGATCATGCCGGCCCTGACGACCACATACACCGTTCAGGCGTTCCAGCAGGGTTGTGCCGGTGGTGTCGCTTCGCTGACGGTGAGTGTGAATCAGTTACCGTCATCTCCTCAGTTAACGTTCGCGGATTCGGCGTCAACACGTCCTGGTGCTATCTGCGCCGGTGGATCTGTAACCCTGGTTGCGGCCGGTTCCTGTTCGGGTGCCATTCTCTGGAGTGATGGCAGCAAGGGTAGTGTATTGGTAGCCAGACCACTGCAAACCACGTTGTATACGGCGGTCTGTGTGAGTGCGGCCGGTTGCTCGTCTCCATTGAGCAATACGCTGACGGCGGTGGTAACGCCCCTGCCCGGCAAGCCCACGCTGGTGGCTCCCCGCCTGACCATGTGCGCCGGTGACACGATTAGACTGTCGGTAAGCGCCCTGCCAGCCGGTATGAAACCCATCTGGTCGACGGGTGATACGACATCGGTGATTACACTGACTAAAGCGGGCAAATTTGCAGTCGCCTTCTCGGATGTTGTTGGCTGTCAGTCGGCCTATTCTGACACCGCGTCGATCAGTGTGCTCCAAAGTCCGGCTAAACCCGTGTTGGCAATGGCCAACGTAATGGACGTGCAGGTCATGGATGATTCGATTCCCTCGCCTTACGTATACCGTTGGTTCCTCGACGGAAACCGGGACGTAACTGCCGGTGGTCTAGGGTATCGGGCGGCTCACAATGGCCTGGTGGTAGCAGAGCGGAGAGCGGAATACTATTTCCCGATCCCGAACACCAACCCGGTCGTCTATGACACGCTGGTATGTCCGGTACGCTCATCGATCAAAGTCGAGAGTGAAAATGACCTGGTGATCTTCCCTAACCCGACCACCGGACCGATCTCGGTTGTGGCACGGGGTCAGATGCAGCTCGACGCTATCCGGGTTCGGCTGTGGGACGAACTGGGCCGGGAGATTTTCACGGGATACACCCAGACGCTAGCCAATGGTAAACTGGTTATCGATCTGACATATCTGCCCGACGCGATGTACACCATGCAGCTGTATTCGGATTCATACCGAAACACCTGGAAGGTGATTAAACTCTCACAAAAGTAAAACTACTCGACTGGTCAGGGACTCACCTCGTGTGGGTCCCTGCACTGGAGACGTCCATCTGCTTATGACTACACGTACCATTACGACGGCTCTCAGCACGCTGCTGCTGGGTCTGTCGCTGGGGAGTCAGGTGTTTGCTCAATCCACCACTCCAGCCAGCAACCCCGTCAATCCAGGGCGAATACCGGAAAGTTCGTTTCCGGGTTTATTGATCAATCCCGATCTGCGTTCAGCGGCAATGGGTGACGGTGGTATGGGGCTTCGTCCCATCGGCGATGCCTCTGCCCTGTACCTCAACCCCGCTCGACTGCTGGAACAACCATACCGCTCCGGCGTGTCGCTTACGTACACGCCCTGGTTACGGGCGATCATCGACGGGCAGGCAATTATGTACGGCTCGTTCTACCGGCAATTGAACAAACGGGAAGGAATCGGTCTGCAGCTCACGTATTTTGACATGGGCACTGCCAAACTGACTGACGGTCAGGGCTACTCAATGGGTGAGCAGCGGTTCGGTGATTTCTACGGCAGTGCCAGCTACGCTCGTCGACTGAGCCGGCTAAATTCGCTGGCGGTTTCTGTTCAGTATATTCACTCAAATCTGGGCACAGCCCTTGCTGGTTACAGCGCAGCAAATTCATTCAACAGTTCGGTGAGTTTCTTTCACCGGGCTAAGGACACCACGGCTCGCACTCAGGTGTCCTACGGACTTGGTCTGTTCAATATCGGCGCTAAAGTGCGATATGGTAATGTCAAGGCGCTCAATTATCAGCCGACGAATTTTCGGGCTGGGCTGGCCCTAAATCAGTACCTGAGCGATAAGGGCGATCACCAGCTAACATTGAGCCTGGATGCGATGAAGATGCTGGTACCGACTCCCCCCATCCGTAGTACCACGGGCACCGTACTATCCGGCAACGATCCGGCAACGACAACCGCTTTGGGTGCGTTGTTCAGTTCATGGGCCGATGCACCCAACGGCGTCAGTGAGGAGATCAAGGAAGTTATGTGGGGCTTGGGAGCTGAATATCGGTATCAGCAGTTTCTGGCCGCTCGTGTAGGTTATTTCCACGAATCTCTGATGAAAGGGGGACGTCGTAACCTAACACTGGGCCTGGGCATCCAGCTTAAACAGCGGCTGGGTCTGGACGTGGCCTACCTGGTACCGATGGGCGCTACTACAACCGGACTGGCCAACACCTGGCGGCTGGGTCTTCGGCTCAAACTGGGAAAAACCAGCCAGCCGATCAACGATACCGATGAGGAAGTCGAAGCTTCACAAGCGGGCGAAAACTAGTACCACTTGTGGATATACTCTAGCGAATAAAAAAAGCCTTCCAATTGGAAGGCTTTTTTTATTCGCTAGATGAAATGCTGTGTTACACTGTATACCTATTAACTTACTGATCGACTTCGCCCATGATCAGGTCTATCGAGCCGATAATGGCGACCAGATCGGCTAGCATAGCCCCTTTACTGATCTCGCCAATAACCGACAGGTTGTGGAAACAGTAGGAACGGCACCGGCACGTCGGATTTACCGTTGGTCCGGAAGAAGAAGCCTAACTCTCCTTTGGCGCTTTCGGCCCGCGCATAAAAATTCATCGCTTTCGGCCGGATCTTCTTGGGCACAACCGCCTGCGGATCGTAATCACGCGTCCGGCGGTAGTCGCCCAGCAGCTGATCCAGACACTGTTCGACAATCCGTAACGACTCGTAGCATTCCTGCACCCGCACTTGATTACGGTCCCAGCAGTCCCCGACGGCTCCCATCGTTCCCTTGCCAATCGGAATATCGAATTCCAGTTCGGTGTAAACGGAGTAGCCATCGACACGGCGCAGATCGTAACGAAGGCCGGAACCCCGCAATACTGGCCCGGTACAGCCGTAGTTGATCGCGACCGGCAGGGGCAAAACGCCTACATTGGCCGTGCGCTTTACGAAAATCTCGTTTTCGATAACCAGTTGTTGTAGCTCCGTCAGCTTGGGCCGCAGGTAGGTAACAAACTCGCGACAGCGCTCTTCGAAGCCAACCGGCAGATCGTAGAACAAGCCCCCGATCCAGATGTAGTTGTACAGCATCCGGGCCCCGTTCAGCCATTCCATCAACCGCAGGATGTGCTCCCGGTCGCGCATGAGCCACAGAAAGGGCGTGTAAGCCCCAACGTCGAGAGCATACGTACCAATGGCGGTAATACGGTTCAGTGCAGAAAGACAGCGGTATGCCCGGCATGTCTCGGTATATCACCACGAAGAATCGGAAGAACACGCCGGTTCGTATTGAACGGAAGAAGTACAACCCGTTTCTGAAGAAGGTCACGCTGCACAAAGAAATCAAATAAGTCTCAGGTTTATTGGTGAACGGGGCGGTAGTACTGCCGTGTACCCGATACTATAAATCCCTGCGGGAAACCGCATAAACCAGATACTGTCATGGCAAAAAAGGTAGTTGCAACTTTAAAGACGAAGGACAACGGTAAGGCGTTCGCCAAAATTATTTAGGCCGTTAAGTCGCCCAAGACTGGCGCTTATACCTTCAACGAAGAAATGGTACTGGTTGACGAAGTTCAGTCGGCTTCGAAGAGCGTAATTCGGCTCATTGAGACCGGAAACAGGAACGTCCCGCTTGGCTGGTAAGGCCCGATAGGACGTTTTTTTATACTTGGATGAGTAAGCTCGTTAATGGATGGTAGTATCATTTTACCCACTGTACGCTCAATAATCGCTTCTTGTTCCGGATTACTTGACAGATCATAAACCGTTTGGGATACATACTATATCTAGAATCAATCCTTGGCATTTCTTCCTCAATCTGCGTAATTGAACTGCGTTGGATAGATAATAAAAGTCAGTGCCTCGCCAGAACGCTGCAATCGTATTCAAAGCTTAAAATAACCCACGTACTCATCGAGATATTTTCTGTACGCATCAAGCGCAATCTCGTCGTTAGTATCTACCTGATCAAGCTGAAACTGGTACCTGTCTTCATCCTGCTCAAGTGGGAACACATGAATAGTATGCCCTGTACGCTGATAGGTCGAGAGAATAATCAACGCCTGGGGCGTTATCAATTTCCACCATGTATCGTAAGTGGGGATGTGATAGGAGTCATTGAATGCTTTTGCCAGCGGCAGGTCAATCTGGCCGTATAGCCAACTGCTAAATTCTGCGATGGCATTTACGTATGCATCGATTGCATCGACAGACAGTTCAGAATCCCGGCTGGGATGGCGATGCGAACGTAAGCTGTTGATAAAACTATCCGCAGTACTGTAGTCTTGCCTGCTCAAATCAATCTTACGGCCTTCCTCTGTTTTTCGACGTCAATGCAGCGCAGATGTTGCATCGTCAGCAAGTGCCACTTTCGCCAGTCCCCACAGATCGGATCACCTTCATCATTCATCTCGGCACTACCTGTCTGATAGAATGCGATGGCTTCCGGTAGTGGCTCTGTCTCGCAGGTGGTTTCCACTGGCTCATTGAAATTCATTTTATCGATCCACGCCTTTAGTTGTCCGTCCGCATTCAGCTGGTCGACGGCCGCAAACTGTTGATTCAAGCATACTGTTTCTCTGGCTGGTCAGGTAGGGTCTACCAATCACCGGTATCAGTTCGCCATTCCCAAAAACGTACTGCGACCGCGCCGAGCCGGGCGATGGCTTCGATCATGCGCCGTACCAGTGGCGGTACGACACTATTGCCGATGAACTTCTTTTTCCGGGTGTCCCCGCTCTTTAGAATATAACCGTCGGGGAATTCCTGAATGCGTTTGAGTTCGGGTACGTTGAGCATCCGCATTTTGATGTCAACGATACCGTGTGCCGCCATGAACCGTTTGATCTTTACGGTGGCGGGGCTGTCATCGGACAAAATTTCGATTGCCAGCTTACCGGTACGGGTGATAACAAGGTAATGATGATTACCCGTTGTCAGGGTTGGGGTCGGTTCACCGGTGCTGGTGGGCACATTAGTATGCTGATTGTTGACGAGCATCGTCCGCACAATCGACAATGGAGCCTTGTCCTGGCGGGTCACAATAGTCGGGCAGGGGTTGTCGAGGTCACTACTGTGGTCGAAATCAGAAAGCCGTCGCTCGGCGTCGGCGCGGGGGTCAGTGTGATAAGGTGCTGGTGGAGCGTCGTAATCAACGTGCCTGTTGGCTCCTCCAGATTGTGCAACTGTCCGCCCCCGCTGTAATAACTCACGTTGCTGCCGGTTCCTCGACCGATGCAGGCTTACTATTGCCGTACTGGGCATCGATCAGCTGGACTCCCTGTACGAGTGACAAGCGGTTCTGGGTCGCTAGGGTTGCCGCCGGATCATTCATCGAACTTGTCGATGCCCCGCTGGTGTAGTAACTGGTCAGAAATTTGACGCCTACCAGCGCGCACCGGTTTTCGGTTGTCAGCGTCCGGCAGGGCTGCTCCAGGCTGGTATTGCGCGAATCGGGGTTATTTCCATTACAGGTACTGAGGAAAGCCGCCTGGACCACCGCGTGGGAATCGGACGTAGTCAATGCACCGGCCGGTCCATCAAGGCTATTATTTTTGTTAAAGCGTGTGGCCAATTAGTTTTGTGTTATGATACGCTGTTACGAATCCAGCGATGTTGACTGGAAACGAATTGAACCGCTGCTAAAAGGCAAGCCGGGTGATGTAGGCCGCAGTGGGGTCAATAATTGATTGCTTATTAATGCCGTCATTTGGTTGGCTTGCAGCGGGGCATCCTGGCGGGACCTGCCTGAACGCTACGGTCCCTGGAACTCCGGCTACCGGCGCTTCCGACGATGGGCCCAGTCGGGCCACTGGCTAGCCATCTTCCAAGGCCTGCAAGACCCAGATTTAGACTGGACCATGCTTGACTCCACGACTGTGGGTGCCCACCAGCATGCAGCGGGCCCAAAAAAAGTACGCCTGCCAATGAGGCCCCTGGACGCAGCCGGGGTGGATTGACGACCAAGATTCATGCCGTTGTGGATGCGTTAGGTAACCCCTTGCGGATCGAGCTGACAGCCGGTCAACGCGCCGACAGCCCCCAGACGTGATATGGTATGCATCTGACGACATACCTCCACCGATTAACTCGGCGTAAATTTTGGCACCACGGACTTTAGTACGGTCGTACTCTTCGAGGATTAGCGCGCCTTCACCCATGACAAACCCATCGCGGTCTTTGTCGTACGGGCGCGGAGCTGTTTCCGGCGAATCATTGCGCTCCGACAGCGCCCGGTTGGCGTTGAATCCACCAATACCGGCTCTGGTAACATCCGTAACTTCTTTAACTTTATTTCTCAGTATTGATTTTAGGAAAATAACGGGTTGGTAACTATAAGGAGTGAGGTGCGGGTACATACTCTCCCGGACGAATCCTGGCAAAAATCTGGCTGCGACCGTGGTCAGTTATCATATCGAATCGGGCCAGGTATTTGTCGATTTCCTTATTCTGGTAGGCATGTTGTCGCTGAATGTCTACTGAGTCGATGAATACGACGTTATGGCGCATCTCGTTTATGTTGCCGTTGCGGTCACGTTGAGGATTCAACAAATGTTCCTGTCGATTGGCTAAAGTAGCATCTTCGTGGCTAACCCAGTACTTGTAATTGATCTGGGTGTAGAAGTGCATCCGACCGTAGTTGGAAAGGGCGACCTCGTACATATCGATGTTCTCCAGTACTGGTTTCCAGGTATTGATCTGCTCATGCATGAGTGCAATTACGCTCAGCAGGTTACTGCGTTTTTCCCCCTGAGATAGCCGGGCTTTGTCGTTCAGCATTTCCGTTTTTACTATCAGGCTATTGATGTAGTCGGTGAGGTGTAGTTTTTTCTCTTCGATGGGTATATCGGCATCTTTTACTAGCCAGTATCGGTGCTTTTGGTAAAAAGTTATGCGTACGGCCGGTTCACCGTAATTGATGAGTTTGATAGTCCGACAGTCGAATGGAACATACTGAGCGAATCGGTCCATGTAACTGGCGTCAATGAAGTGTATTGTTCCGGCATCGTTCCACTCACCTTCGATGTCCCAGTTGTCGCGATCAACGAAGAGGTGGGGTGTTTCATCGAGCAGATTGGTCAGCTCGATGGTTAGTCGAGCGTAGACATCGGGTGGGTAATGTTTGCGCCGGGCTTTGCTTTGATCGGGTATCTGATCCATGTGAATAACTAGGTATACTAATGGTTGGTAAATAGGGGGGTGAATTGGCTTTAGTAGGGTGGGGGATATTGCTAATGGCAAGTTAATTAAATTACCTTTCAAGGGAAACTTTTATTTATATATCCCAGTTTTTTCATGATTTTCTCCATTCCTTCGTTTCGCGTCAGCATTTTTTTACTCTCGTTGCTTTTTTGATCTGTTATAAAAAAGAAAATACTTTCATGAGAAATACTAAATGAATGATACATGATAATAGAATTTTTTTACTACTTATAATACTCTCATATTCATTTAGTTACAAGCTTATTTTTTCTCCAAATACGACATATACCAGCAGATAAACGACATATGCCAGCAAATAAACGACATATACCAGCAGACAAACGACATATACCAGCACTAAATACGACATATGACAGCACCAAATACGACATACACCAGCAATCAGGCACGCTAAATACGACAAATGACAGCAAGTTTACCCAGTTATTTTGATTCCGAAGCAGAGTTATCCACAGGTTTTATCCTTTGCTATTTTAGCCTTTAAGATGAGTTCTCGAGTAAAAGGCGAGCTCATACCTTGAGCTAACAAGTATGTTGCCTTTTAAGGGTAACATATATTGGTCACTAGGCTCTAATAAGTGGTTATGATAGGTTTTTCCAGTGAAATACGACAAATAACAGCAAGTAGAATCACCTAAATACGACATGTAACAGCAATCCTAACTGCCTGTTTAGGCTCCCTGCATTCCCTGCCAAACAAGCAAAAATTGTAACTTAAATCAGTATAAAGATTAACATTTTACTGATAATTCGTATTAAAACAAATTCTTAATTGTCTATTCAGATTTTTGTACAGAGCCGTTATTACGAGAATAAAAATAGTTTCGCTCAAATGCGACATATGACAGCAGTACTGTTGGCTTCATATTTGTTCAAATACGACAAATAACAGCAATTCGGCTACTCGCCAAAACCCCATTAACGGCTTGTAAAGGCTATTTTCGCAATTTTATGACTGGTTTATAAGGGCATTTAAATACGACATAGTATATTTACATGTCGTATTTGAGGACGTCCAATAGTTTCAGAACCTGATTGATAGGATCAATTAATTATCTATGAAAGGTGTAACAAGATCGGGCAAATCTTTGATAGTCAAGCCAGTGACTCAGGCTGAGCAACTGGAAATATCGTTCGTGTCGTCATTCTTTAAAACGGCAGAAAACGAGTCAATCCCTGCTGAACCTCGTCCCAGTTTGAATTTGACCCGAATTCGGGAACCATTGCGGTTGCTTACTAATCGGACCAACGAACTTTCCTTCTTCGAACGGCGCATTTACTGGCTGGTGCTGCGTGAACTAAAAAGCATTCAGGAAATAAAGACAGAAAAGATCACGCCTTACTCCCAGATTTACTTTGAGTTTCACTACTCCGAGGTGGTCAGTGGCCACGTGTCGGTTACGCAACATCTGAGAAAAATTCTTCAAGCGTTCATGAAACGGATCATCACCCTGGAAGATCCAGTGTCAGGGCGTATTACCGATGCGATTGCGTTTCCGGTGGTGGATTACTGGCCGGGGAAGGGAGTCATTCAGATCAAGATGGCTCCTGAAGTCATTCCGATGTTTTTGGATATGAGCAAGGGCTACACCTCGTTCCAGCTTGAACAGGCGCTGGCTCTAACCAGTGAATATGCCCAGATATTGTTTCCAAATCTGACCCGCTACATTCACACCGGCTTCTGGCAAATATCACTTGAAGAGTTCCGCAAGCTGATGTGCGTCAAGGATGGCAAGTACACCAACTTCAACGACATCCGACGTCGGGTGATTGATGTACCCCTGGCACAGATCAATTCGGAAACTAATCTTAACGTGACCTATGATGTACTCAAACAGAGTCGAACAGTAGTAGGTATCCGGTTTAACATAGAGCAGAAAAACAAACCAGGTGAGTTAACAGCCGATCAGCAGGCGGAACTCAAAAGAAACCTCAACCAGCAGTTCGATTTGATCATGCAGCTCGACACGGCTGACCTAATTGCCAAAGCGGGCGATTTACTTAAGCGCCATTATCCCAGTTACACTCCTGAGCAGCGAAAGCAGATTCTTATGGAAGAACAAAAGCTGAAAGCGTTTATCTGGGCAGACTTACACGTTGAACATGGTTTTGCCAAGACTGACGCGCAGGCATATGTTGCTGAAAGCGTTTTCAATTATAAGAAAGGTAGAAAGAACAGCACAAACTCGAACAGGTAAGCTTGAGGACCGGCTACTTAAAAAATTTCGGCAACAAGACCAGCAGACCGTCGCAAACTGGCAGTCGCACCAGTAAGTAGGTACGGGAATGAGTCTGCTGGTTGCTTCGAGAAAAAGGATAAGTTTAGTAGCCCCTAGCGCCTAACTATGAAATTTAATGATAACGATATCGAAGCCCTGCTGAACTTTGATGGCAATACCCCCATCGGCCAGTACAACCAGTTGCAGTGGACTACCGATTTTGGGGCCGATGCCACGGGGCTTACGGCTAAGATCGTTTCGGCGCATGAATTCTTCCATAGCGAGCTTAATAATACCACTGTTTACGGTTGTCTGTTGCAAAGCTACGCCTACCTCAGCCGGGGTAAATCCCCCTTTCAAAGTGCCTTTAAACAGCTATTGGTGGAACTGGTCCAACAATGCCGTGAGGCTCACGAAGTTTATGCAACCTGGCTGAGTATAACTGTCTTCAGCCAGAATATAGATGATCAACAAGCCCGCAATGTTCTAATGGGCAACCAACTTTATGAATCCTACTATACCCTGGGTAACGAATTGGTTAGTGAGTTTCCCAGCCTGTATCTACGGCAGCAAGTATTGACCGCCTGCCTTCGGTTTTGTTTTCAAAGTCAGACGCTGGCTCAGACAATTTTGGGACATCTGACGGATTTCGCCCAATCGTCCGTACGGTCATCTGAATTTCCCAATCAGCGGTTTCATCACATTAGGCAACACGTAGGCCCCTCGGTGCTATACGCCTGGGTCAACGAGTACATCGAACAGCGGAAAGGCTTACCCGCTATTGACCTGCTGGCGGCTGCCTTAGCTGGTCAGGAAGATACCCAGGCTCTACTGGCTAGGGAAAACAATGATCTCGCGGAGCAATTAATGACCTGGATTTATCAGACGCTCCAAGCGCATTTTAACGCACGTGGCTCAGCCTCCTTTGACAGCCGGGCTCATTTATCATTTTTTAGTCAGTTGCTGGAGCATTTGCAAACGAACTATCCGTTGCCGGAATCACCGAATCAGTTGATTCCCAATCAAACACCCGACGATTATGAGCGGAGTATGGTTGTCACTTTCGAAAACGAAACCATTCTACTCGCACAGAAGCCTTTGTCCTGCATTATTCGTCATCCCCACGAATTGACGGCTGATTTGACAGAGCGGCTACTCCAGGGCATTGGTGATGAGCCGCATTTGTTTATCACCGGCCGGCTTAGCTTTCTACTTAGGGATCAGTACCAGTTTGCTGACCCGCTGGATGAGGCCTGGCTTAGGCAAATAAATGGCCCGTTTACGGCGATCCAGTATAGCTACCTGACGGAACAGGGGCGGGTGGTCGTTTTTATCCCCTTTGATTCGGTTACGGCACTAACCCAGTTTCTGATGGGTAAGGCTGCCGGAGTGCCCGTCCTTGGATGCGTGGCTGTGAGCGCAGCCTATCAGTCGGCTTGGTGGCAGGAGTGGGGTGATTTCTTTATGGATCAATGTCAAACCAGCTGTTTGCTACTAGATATATCACCCCTACACTTTGTCGAGGACGTCTTCATCCAGGACGAGTTTGTCTATTATGGCAAGATGATTATTAATACGGGGGACCGAAGCTTCACAACATTAGTTTTCCAGACAATTCAGGCGGGCCAAATCCAGGCTACCTTAATCGCACCCTGTAGTGACGTATATGGGTCAGTTCTGCATTATTACATCCAGCATCGGTATCAACAGTATCAACTTGATTCATTACTAACCAAAATTGAGTATCGCCAATTGCCACTGATACTCGGACATTTGTTTAAAGAAGAACGTTCGTTTTATTTTCGCTCGCCAAATACGCAGTTCCTATGAATGATTTTATCGACGATTTTTTAGCCGCCGATACCCAAACTGTTTCATTTGACAGTCAGCAGTTGATGGCTTATTGGCATGAGTTGGTAGCTCAAACCGATTCATCTGCAGGGGTAGCCCAGCCATTTCTGACAACGCAGTTCCTCCAGATTCTAGCGAGCCAACCCGCATCGGAAGCGCTCGATATGAAAACCAACGGGTGGAAAATTTCGGTTAGTAAATCTTTATTAAAGAATACACTCGTAACGGCTACCTTAACCACCATCCTTCGTTATCTCGGCGAAGCGCAACTGGCTACCGCCGTTCTACCAACCCTTATTCCAATGCTATTTGAAATCGAGCAGATTGAGTTGACCAAAAAAGAAGAAGAAATCTGGTTACGATTGCCGGTCAAAAAATCGAAGAAACACCTTAAAACGGCCGAAGAATGGTACGAGAGTTTGCCCGAAAATGTACGCAACCAGATTCATTTTTTAGACTTTATCGAATTCCTAGATAAGCTAAATCTGGCGGGCTTTGCCGACGAGAAACACGGACGGTATCGACTTTTTATAAAGGGGAAAAACAAATTCAAAATTACTATCACGTAACGCAAGAATTATCAGCCGATTATTTGAAAAAAATTTAGGCTTAATTTAATCCTTATTTTAAGCGATTATACTTAGTGATAGGTTCGTTAGGCATAGACCACCCCACTGTACGGTATATTTATAACTGTGCTAGCTATTGGCATGCAAAATGTCAAAAGTGAGATAGATCTATGGTCATACTATAGACCTATTTTTCTCTCCTCTGTGAAACTAATGATGCTGAGGCTCACAGGGGAGCGTTTTATAAAACGACTCCAGAACAACAACAGCAGTTACGAGCCGACTTGGGTGCAGCTGTTCATCGTTGGTTCACAATGGTCTAATTTGCTCGACACTGTATTATCTATCCATAGAACAGAATCTTGAGCGTATAACTAGAAGAGAGCAAGTGTTTTCTTTATAAAAATTTTTAACAAGATCGACACTTATATGAATCCTCCTCAATTAGGTAGTATAGCTGAACTGCACTGGCAGGACATCATAGAAACGTGTGCCAACGTAATGGCTAGAACACCGAGTGAAGATATATTCAAGATTGAAGTAGCTCTCTCAGAGGCTAAAAGACCGTTGTTGGCTGATCAAATCCTTACCGATTTTTTTGGTCAACATAAATCGGTAAGGATTACCTTTTTTCACAAAACCGACAAGTGGGGTTTTGAAGTATGCGACAAGTGGGGGCGGTCATATCAACCTGCTACAGCAACTTTTACAACGAAGTATGCTGCCTTCCATAACGCGTTCAGACGTTTAAACTACTTTCTGCCTATATTTAGATAAGTAGTTTAAGGATCATTCCCACCTATCAGCCAAGCCTGTAATTGTATATCGCTAACCGAAAGTGGACAGATGGGGGTGAAAACGGGAGCGATTGAAACAAGCCGAATCGAGAGCTGGCCAGCCCCAGCAACTATCCCCCATAAGGAAGCTGGCGGGTAAATAGTGCTTCGTTACAGCTTGGAGTGTTTGACCAGCTAGAAAACGGGTTCGTTAAAAGCCAGCATTGTAAGAATTGTAGTCTTGTTCAGCACAAACCGGCTATGCTGTAGGTCATCGCCAAGTACCCGCCATCGAGTGGACCTGTATGCTGAGTTCGCTTAACAGCTAGTAAGCGCGGGGCTGCCTTGCTTCGAACGCGCTGGATAGTTGCCTTAGGGCTTCCGTGCGATCAGCGCCACGATTAGCCATGTGCTTGAGTGATCCGTTTGACGATGGCTTCATAAGACTCATTGATCAGCAGAATACTCCCATCCAGCGGCACCTGCTCCGAGCGGGAGATCCCAACATGTAGTTGACAGCTTTCCTGTCCAACCCGGCGCACCCGCTGAATGTGATCTACGTTTACCAGTTCAGGCTGGCCCTCGACTAACACGGTGATGAATTTAGGCATCTACTGCTTAATTGAATGAGATGGGGTTACTTGTCTAGACTTAACAGAGACGCCCCCCAGGGGGCGCAGGTTCAGCTGCCGGGTAATCGATGCCTGCCCAGCCAATACGGAGGCTATCCAGATAGCGGACTACCCGGACGGCGTGGAAGGGGGCACCCACAGCACTCATCTCGCCGTGGATGTAGCCGTCAGCAAAAACAGTCAAAATTTTAGTGCCCTGGCGGGTTTGCCCCATCAGGCCAATTGAGTTGTTTGGCGTTAGCCAATCGTTTCTAATCTGGCCATCGATCGGTTCCCCAAAGGCTGCGGTAAAAAGAGTCTTTTTTTCCTGATCGGTCAGGCTCGCTAGCGATCGACGGGGAAACTCCGAGCAGGCGGGATCATGAGCCATTTTCGTCTGTGTAGTTTGTCGACCGGGCATTGTTCTCCCGGCTGATTGCGGCTTAGTCTTCAGCCGTGGGCCGGTTGAGTCCTCCGAAGCGCGTGCTTCAATGGCCGGTGGCGGGCGTTATAACGGGGAACAACAGGTGGACGATGGGGCACAACTTTACGCTCAACGCGCAGCAGTAAGCACAAAAAACTACAGGGCTATTGCACGGCCAGACCCAGTATATAGTGCTCGTCAACACCAGCAAACTGCCGTACTTCGACCAATAAATCCTTCCCCTGCCAGCTCAGCAGGTCAACCCCGTTGATCGAGTTATGGCTCATGCTCATCTCAGCACCACCCCGGAAGACACCCATGATGTTGACCAGTCGGTTAGGGGTCATTACCGGACCGTCGACGGTAAAAAGTTGATCGAAATTCATTCGGGTCGCGTAACTCATAGTCGGTTGGAAACGGCTACACCAAAGCTGATCCGTAATTTAGTTGCCCCCTAACAGGGAGGGACGGCCGAGAACTGAGCAATCAGATCGCTGCGGTTACTGGCCTGAGCGGGCGTCAAATACAAGATGGTGTCCGGGCTGCCTTGTAGCAGGTAAGGCTGCTTGTGAGCGGGAATGCGTGCTGGCGGTAACGGCTGACGTAGCTTGGCTGGGATTGGAATAGCGGGGTAGTTCACGTGAGAGGGTTAAAACGGGTTCATTATCCGCTACAGGACAAGGCCCGAAGCGGAAGCAATCAAGCTAGTCGAACTAATCGTCAACTCGTCGCCAAAATGGACGGCTTGTAGACTGACGTCCCGTGCACTGGGATGGCTGGTCAGAAACCGTCGTCTGGCCTCAGCTTCGCTAATGTTAAGAAAGCCTCGTTTCCAGGCTTTAGGACTCACTGAACCGTAGCCAGTGATGATCAGCAGCGTGTTTGTGGTCATAGATAATAGACTCAGTTAATAGGGATAGGGATATCATCGCCGTTTACCGTGAGCGGTCAGGCGCGTTACAAGCCCCGGTAGAGGCGCATGTCAGCCAGATTATGTTCTGTCTGCTGGGTGTGATCACTCAGCAGCGTGCAGATCACTTTATGCCGAATGGATCGTTTTGTTTGCAGGTATCCCTCACTACCGTAGTCTTTGAGAGCTAGCAGGCGCAGGGGGTTATTACAATCGAAAACGACTAGTGGCACCTTATGTTGATCCAGATGCTGTTGAATCACGGTACTATCGAGTGGATTAGTGGTACCAAAAAGCGGATTAGGCATCAGTCGTATTTGTTGGGTGAGGAGAGCCAATTGAGCAACGTGAATTTGAGTACGCCCAGTGCCACCCTACAAGTCAATGTCAGGTGCTTGTAGGCGCAGCGCTACTACTTTGTTGATTAACCAGCGCTAATCGATGGGCTTGACGCCTATTTATTTGCTTGGCTTCTTGTCGGTCGGATGAGCCGCCGTGAATGCCGCTTCCCGACGCAAATAAGCCGGTAAACTAGCTGTTCCCGTGCTTTTAGCGGGCTTAGTGGAGAGTTTCTTCAGGTTTTTATTTTTCTTATCTTGAGTAGCCATGATTCTGCTGGGGTATTAGGTGATTAACTAAAAAAACGTTGCTAGCGAATAAGTCAACAAGCTTACCTCTTTAGAGAAGACAGTGTGAACGAGTTCGATTCTGTTGGTAATTGGGGTTGAACCTACTAGGTCACTGGCATTGTAGATCAGGCTGGTAGCGGTTTTAAAATGCCTGATTGCTACGTTGTAGCCGAAGCACTAGTAAAAGAGCCAACCGGGTGTTCCGCTACAGGGAAGTATGTCGTATGTGTTGCCCAGGTAATGATCAGCCGCAACACGTCCTAAAGCCGTAACTGTAATGCATTTTTTCGGAGATCTACCAACAGCTTGCTGGCAGGAAGAAGGGAGCACGCATGACCAACTGTAAATTCGTTCTGGGATGCAGGTTTGGCTAGCGAGTTCAGAGCGGCAAGCGAGACAAGCATTGACGCAATGCAGTATATCAACGGTATGGTAGTCTATTAGTTTAATTAAAAGCAGTATTACTTTTGAACCAATGCCTGAAGCGTCTACTGACTAGGTCGTTGGGAGACGGGCTGATCACTTTGCCAAGGTGCGTATTCACGTCACTCAACCGATTCAGCGTCTTGCTTACATAAGCAAAGGCGTTGACTGGCGGCTTAATAGTGAGCATTTGGTCATGCCCTCAATGGCTATCGGGCGTCTTTTATTTAGCTAGCGCTTGGTTCGCAGTGTCGTTGGCAGGAGTGCCTCAGGCAAAGAGTACCGATGGGTAAAGGTAGTAGAATCGCTTCCCCGCCCTTTGCTCTCACGAGCTGTCGGTTAAATCACCCTTGACTAAACAGCCTTAAGTTTGGGCCAACTTTTTTTCATCGCCATTTCGGCGCTGGTGTACGTAGTCGTAGGTCTGTCTTATAGTCTTAGTGCGCCACGAGCTACAACCAGTGAGAAACGAAGGTGTTTCTCTACCGCGGCTCCGCTTCATTTATTGATCTTACGCGTAGTCGGTCACTGCCCATCGGCCATTACTACACAGACCAATCTTAGCTGAGGAGCTACCGTTTGATGTTGACTAGTTGTCCTGAACCCATAAAGGTGAGCCAGTGAAAAGTAGAGTAAAAAAACTAACTTTCACAGGTTTACAAAGGGGAAATGAAAGCAGCACGATTTACTGAAGCTCAGATTGTAGCAATTCTCAAACAGCAAGATAGCGGCCAAACCGTCGCGCAGATCAGCCGGGAGCACGGTATTAGTGAAGCCACCTTTTACGGATGGAAAGCTAAGTATGGGGGCATGCAGGTTTCAGAAGTTAAACGATTGAAAGACTTGGAAGAGGAGAACCGGCGACTGAAGAAAATGTATGCCGAACTGAGTCTACAAAACGACATTTTTAAAGAAGCCTTGCAAAAAAAGTGGTAGGGCCTGCCGAGCGCAGAGCGTTGGCCAGATGGATGATTGGGTCGAAGAAGTTGAGTCAGCGCAAAGCCTGTCGTTGGGTAGGTCTGAGTC
>NZ_PVTE01000042.1 GCF_003002825.1 Spirosoma oryzae
TGGTCTCAGGGTGTTGAGTCAGGCAGTGGAGCGTTTTTATTTCATCAAACTAGGTTATGGACTCAATCCGAATTAAAACCCCTACAAGATTAGCCCTTTAGGGGGCTGGGGGGTAGACGGTATAGAACTTAACAGCCCTGCCCTAAAGGGAACTTTGCTCGTACTTGAAAAAAGTCCCCTTCAGGGGATTTAGGGGTTACCTGATTGATTCATTCTTCCGCTACCGCTGCGTATAGTCTGATAGCGGTAGTCCGTCACCTTCGTCCTGCACCATTTCCAGGATACGCTCGACTTCCTGCACCCGGTCGACGTCGCCGTTTTTCTCGAAGGCAAGTACCAGATTGCGCAACACGCGCCGGACAATGTCGGCATTCGTGCAGGGTTGGTAAAACGTACTAAGCTGTTTCAGATTCAACTGATCGATGTACTGATCGATGTCTTTCTTGGAGAAAATAAGCCCCCGATTGAACACGTTGATGTAAAACTGAACGCCATTACCGTCTTTGTACGTCAGCACGAACAGGTTCGGCAAGTTGACGCCGTAAATGGGCAGTTTCAGCCGGTTGGCAATCAGCATGTACAGGATACAGAGCGTAATCGGGTTACCCCGACGCGACTCCAGCACCTGATTGATCATCGAATTAGCCGGCGAGTGAAAGTGCTTGTTGTTGGGCGCAAACTTCAGCTTTGTGAAGAACGCGTTGTTCATCGCCCGCACCCGCTCATCGGGGTGCATATCGTCTTTGAAATCGACCCAGACGTCGTAGAACAATTGTTCGACGTCCTGCCGCAGTTTGTCCAGCGACAGGTCGGGGTATTGGTACGTCGCTACGATCCAGAGGCCTTCGAGCAGGTCCATACCGCCCCCGTTTTTCCAGTCGCGCATACGGTCGAGTACCGACTCGTATTGCAGATTATGGATTAACTCTTCAATGCGCTTTTGCAGCACCGGGTTAAAACTGCCTTCCCACTCGGTTTCCAGCAGCGGAATCATGGAGCCACCGATTTGTCGAATCTGCTGCTCTACATGCGCCACCACCTCATGATCTTCATCATCCAGCAGAGAAATAAGGGCTTTCAATTCCTTGTCGTTCATTCGTAGTTGTTGTCGCGTTCGGCCCCGGTCAGGCAAAACTCTTTTCGTAAACCTGTTGAATATACTACTTTTGTCGAGTTAAACGGACTCGTTTTACCAAAATAACGACAAATAATCTGTAAGAACGATTGACTTCTTCAGCACATTCTCCGAAGATTCTGGTAACGGGCGGGGCCGGTTTTATTGGCTCTCATACCGTTGTCTCACTGGTCGAAGCTGGTTTTGAGCCAGTCATTGTCGACGATCTCTCCAACTCGTTGTCTTCAGCACTGGATGGCCTGCGCGCTATTCTCGGCCGCGATGTAGCTTTCTACCAGGCCGACTGCAACGACCGGGAGGCCATGAAAGCCATTTTTGAGCAGGAGCAGCTCACCGGCGTCATTCACTTTGCCGCGTACAAGGCTGTGGGTGAGTCAGTTGCCGAACCGTTGAAGTACTACAACAACAACCTTGGTTCGCTACTGCTGCTACTCGACCTGATGAAGGAATACAAGGTCCGTACGCTCGTTTTTTCGTCGTCGTGTACGGTATACGGTCAGCCCGAACACCTGCCCGTTACGGAGGAAACGCCCCGGCTTCCGGCGCAGTCGCCCTATGGCAACACAAAGGCTATCGGCGAAGACATCATCCGCGACGCCGTCCGGGCCCAGTGGCCTGTCAAAGCCTTGGCCCTGCGCTACTTCAACCCGATCGGTGCCCACCCATCCGCCGAAATTGGTGAACTCCCGCTGGGCGTACCGGCCAATCTGGTTCCGTTTATCACGCAGACGGCCGCCGGCATGCGCCCCAGCCTGACGGTGTACGGCGACGATTACAACACACCCGACGGCACCTGTGTCCGCGACTATATCCACGTCATGGATCTGGCCGACGCGCACGTGCAGGCGCTGCGTCAGTTGAACGAGACTAATGCCGATGCCTGCTACGATGTCATCAATATCGGTACCGGCCGGGGCGAAACGGTTTTGAACGTCATCAAAACGTTCGAGGAAGCCACCGGCGTGTCGGTCAATTACACCATCGGGCCACGCCGGCCGGGCGACGTTGAGCAGGTGTACGCCGACGTGTCAAAGTCGGCCCGCGTGCTTAACTGGAAGACCACTCATTCGCTTGCCGAAGCCCTGCGCGATGCCTGGCGCTGGCAGCAGAAGATTGGTGCTAAAGTTGCATCAGAATAGGCTATAACGGACTGGCAACGAGAACACGCCACCACCATATACGCAGCAAACCATGAAACTACTGATTACCGGCGGAGCCGGCTTTATCGGATCGCATGTCGTCCGGCTCTTCGTCACTAAATATCCTGAGTACCAGATCTACAACCTCGATAAGCTGACCTACGCCGGAAACCTGGCCAACCTGTCGGACATCGAGAACGCGCCGAACTACACGTTCATCAAAGGCGACATCACCGACGCGAAGTTTCTGGAGGATATGTTCGCCGAGATTCCGTTCGATGGTGTCATCCACCTGGCTGCCGAATCACACGTCGACCGGTCGATTACCGACCCAATGTCATTCGTAATGACCAATGTTGTCGGTACGGTCAATTTGCTCAACGCGGCTAAAAACAGCTGGCAGGCTAATGGGGCCGGGGGCACGTCTGCCTTCGACGGTAAGCGGTTCTACCACGTCTCGACCGACGAAGTATACGGATCGCTGCATAACCCCGACGAGTTTTTCCTCGAAACGACGCCCTACGACCCGCAGTCGCCTTACTCGGCGTCGAAAGCTGCGTCGGACCATTTCGTACGGGCCTATGGCAACACATACAAAATGCCGGTCGTACTGTCGAACTGCTCGAATAACTACGGCCCGAATCACTTCCCCGAGAAGCTGATTCCGCTGATGATTCACAACATTCAGACAAACAAGCCTTTGCCCGTTTACGGCAAGGGAGAAAACGTCCGCGACTGGCTGTTCGTTGTCGATCACGCGCGGGCTATTGATACCGTGTTCCACAAAGGCGTGCTGGGCGAAACGTACAACATCGGCGGCTTCAACGAGTGGAAAAACATCGACATCGTGCATCTGCTCTGCGCCACGATGGACCGCAAACTCGGCCGTCCGGAAGGCACGTCGGCGAAATTGATCACGTACGTCACCGACCGGGCCGGGCATGACCTGCGCTACGCCATCGACGCCAACAAAATCATGAACGAGCTGGGCTGGCAGCCGTCGCTTCAGTTTGAGGAAGGTCTCGAAAAAACCGTCGACTGGTTCCTCGCCAATCAGGAGTGGCTCGACAACGTTACCTCGGGTGCCTATCAGACGTATTACCAGGGCATGTACGCCAATCGATAAATGTTGAATGATAGAGTAATTGAATGATAGAATGCAAGATGCTTGCACTAACCATTCAATCATTCTTCAATTCATCCATTCACTCATTGAAACTATGAAAGGAATTATCCTGGCCGGGGGCTCCGGTACACGGCTGCACCCACTTACGCTGGCGGTCAGCAAGCAGTTGATGCCGGTTTATGACAAGCCGATGATTTATTACCCCCTCTCGATTTTGATGCTGGCGGGTATTCGGGAAGTGCTCATTATCTCAACCCCACACGATCTGCCCCATTTCGAAAAACTGCTGGGCGACGGATCGCGGCTGGGCTGCTCGTTTAGCTACGCCGTTCAGCCAAGCCCCGACGGACTGGCGCAGGCGTTTATCATCGGCGAAGAGTTTATCGGCGACGATAAGGTAGCACTGGTGCTGGGCGACAATATCTTCTACGGCTCGGGTCTGTCGAAACTGTTGCAGGCTAACAACGATCCGGATGGGGGTGTCGTTTACGCCTATCAGGTACACGACCCCGAGCGGTACGGTGTCGTTGAGTTTGACGATCAGTTCAACGTCCTGTCGATCGAAGAAAAGCCGGAACAGCCCAAATCGAACTATGCCGTGCCGGGTCTGTACTTCTACGACAACGATGTAGTCAAGATTGCCAAAAATATCAAGCCGTCGCCCCGTGGCGAACTGGAAATCACCGACGTCAACCGGGTGTATCTGGAGCAGGGTAAGCTGAAAGTCGGCGTGCTGGACCGGGGAACCGCCTGGCTCGACACGGGCACGTTCGAGTCGCTGATGCAGGCCGGGCAGTTTGTCCACGTGATCGAAGAGCGGCAGGGTCTCAAAATCGGCTGTCCGGAGGAGATCGCCTATCGCATGAAATTCATCGACGCTGCGCAACTGGAAACGATTGCCAAGCCGCTGGTGAAAAGCGGTTATGGTCAGTACCTGCTTAACATTCTGAAGTAAGGTTTTACGTGTTGCTATACATAGAAGCGCCGGGGTAATCACCTCGGCGTTTTTTGTTATTTATGAAAAACGCTAAAGCTTTATCCCACGGCAACGACCGACCGTCCCAGCCCTCCGCCCCGTCAGACCGCCTGTTGCAGGATATTACGTAGGTGAGCCATAGTACTGATTGTGGGCCTTCTCTACCCCTAAATCCCCTGAAGGGGAATTTGTCTACGTGTGAGCAAAGTCCCCTTCAGGGGATTTAGGGGTCAAAGAGCCTGCTTATAAAACCAGATAACCGACGACGACGACAAAAACTCCACAACAATGGTCGGCAGTTGCCGTAGGGTTCCTTGCAATAATTACAACACCACCATTCCGCCCTGTAAGCTAGTTGCTGTAATGCACTAAGTCCCGTTCCAGTCTACGCAGTATATCGGGGTTAGTCCGCACTTTGCTAGGTAGTTCTACGTGATTAGGGGGTTCTGCGGCTGGAGTTGATTGAGAAGCGAGCGGTTCTTTAATAGATTTCGCTCAGTGTTAATTAACTCCACTTACACCATGTTCCCATTTACTAAAGACGCAGGCCGTTTCCTTGACGAGCAAGAAAGCAATGACATGACAGGTACTTATCTCAAACGCAAACACGAGATGGGCATTAGCGACGACGTATGTGTTCGCTCCGAGTTTTTCGGTCTTGATCAGGTCATGCAATTGCTTAACAAGCCCGGTTGCGTAGGTTTGCGTATTCATCAGGCAAAGCGCCGGGAAGACGACAACGGTACCCCTGACGAATCAGGTTCGCTGAAGCCCCGCGTGCTGTTGACAGCCGTTGATGAGAACGGGCACGACATAACTGGTCGCACAGCACAAATAGGCCTCAAGGACGATCCTGATGATAACTCAACGCTTGGTACCGGATACACTTGCCCGCAGCATTGTCCTAAGTAATTATCGACCAATATCTAATAATGCTGGGTAGACTACTACATTATTTCGCTACATATCCGCTTGATTTCGCGGCTCACGTAAGTAGTAGTCTCCCAGTTATAGCTGGTTTGATAAAGATTAAATATTTAGGTAGACAAGCTAAACTTATTCTATTATTATTTTTCTGGTTTTTCTCAAAGGAGACGTACTCGCTTTACTTGGCATTTACAGCACCCAATAACCTCTTTTTACAAAACATAGGCTCTATTTCCGAAACAGTATTCTGTGGCCTTATCTTCTACTATGCTATTGATAAATCATCCGAACGAAAAATTGTAAGTATAGGAGGTATTTTCTGCACGCTACTATTAATCTATTTCTATAAAAGTGAGTCAGTTTCTGATATCAGTCTTTCTATTTTCAGAGTTTACGCTATCATACTTACATTATTATATTTCAACCGATTACTGACGGATATGCACGCCGTCAGTATTATGCATCATACATTATTCTGGTTTTCGTCAAGCCTACTGCTTTATTCAGCAGGTACGTTCTTCATTGTTTTATTTAGCGAGTACTGGTATCAAGGAATGGACAAAGTACCGGCTGCTGTTTTTGATCAATACTGGAACGCCAGCCAAATACTATTCATCATTTTCGCTGTTCTGTCCGCCGTCGGCCTTTGGATGAGCAAACATGACCGACGGACCGTCTAAGCAGCATACTCCGGTTAACCAGTATATTGCTACCGACGATAAGGCAACTTGGATAGTGACAGATCGCGGGCTTAGTACTATGGCAAGTACGCTTTATAATGCATCAATTTTTTACGCCTTATCAGGAATATCCAGTTGCATTCGTTGCCGAGCTGATAACGTTACTGCCTGTGGTTCTAGGATCATTTTATTTTCGTTCCCTGAATCACGACATTAGATTCTTAGTGGTCTTATTTTTCCTGTTTTTTATTCGCGACATATCTTCAAATTTCCTTGCCTATTTCCAGATAAATAACCTATTTATCTACAATCTTTTCTCTATACTGGAACTAGTGTTTCTATCGCTGATATTCTGTTACGACGACACTATAAAAGTTGAAAATTATCGTAGAGTGATTAGGTGGCTTGGGATTGCTTGCATACTAGCTAGTGTATTTTTGTACACGCGTAGCGATTTTTCAACTGGTGACTTCGTTATCGTAAGACTATATGGGATTTTTCTGACTATTTTTTTCTTTGAGCGGGCTCTCTCAGACGTTGCCGTGAAAAACATAGTGAAGTACCCCATGTTCTGGGTAGCTAGCGGCTTCCTATTGTACTTCTGCGGCACATTCTTTATCTTCCTTCTCAGTAGCGAAGTGTTATCCAGTCATGCAGAAAAAGATACCTTCACGCTGTACTGGGACACTAATCTTATATTCTACATAATCTTCTGCCTGTTGTCGTCGGTCGGCATATACGTGAATCGGTACGCCAACAACATATCCTAGTCCGTGCGACCCGACCAACGTAACCTGTTCTTTTTTAGCGCAAACTAATTGACTTTCGGTAGTTCGTAGCCCATTTTTGTTGTTCTTATTCGCTACTATAATGCTGGTAATGAGCACAGGGATGACGGTTGTTATCGGGTCCGCCGTCCTGGTGGGGATGGCTGTGTTCATCATTGTTTTCGTGGCCTACTACCAGCAGCGACAAGCCAAACAGCAGTTAGCGCTTAAGGAAATTCAGGAGCAGCACCGGCGCGAACTGATGGCCGCTACGTTCCGGGGGCAGGAAGCCGAGCGGCAACGACTGGCCGAAGACCTGCACGACAGTATCGGTACCATGCTGTCGGTGACGAAGATGAGTCTGAATCAGCTCAACCGGCAATTAGATGATGCGGAAAACCGGCGGGGACAACTCCACAAAACCCGCGACATGCTCGACGAGACGATGAGCAACGTCCGGCGCATCAGCCGCGATCTGGTCCCCACAACGCTACAGCGATTCGGGCTGCTGGCTTCCCTGGAAGAACTGGCCGATCGCGCAACGAACGATGAGCTGCGGGTCGTGCTCGATTGTCCGTCGCCAGTCGACCACCTGCCCCAGGCCCTACAGCTGGCGTTTTACCGCATTTCGCAGGAATTACTCAACAACGCCATTCGCCACGCGCGGGCCGAAACGATCACGATTCAACTGTACTGTGTCGGCCCCGATGCCCGGCTCTCAGTGATCGATGACGGGGTTGGCTTCGATCTCGACACAATCCTGGAAGACAAAAAGGCGGGGCTGGGACTGCGCAATATCGAAAGCCGGCTGAGCGTCGTTGATGGTCACGTTACGTTCGATGTGGCACCGGGCCGGGGTTCCCGTATTCATGCCCAGGTATCGCTCGACACGCCATTACTGGTGACGTTAACGAACTGATAAAAAACCCGTTACTTTTGTTTGCGGCTGCGTCGTCGTACCGACTAAGGCCACGTACTACCAACCTATTTCCTCTGACTAATCACTGACTGTATGCGAAAAATTCGACTTGCTCTTTGTGACGATCACACACTGTTCCGGCTTGGTATGGCCACTATCCTGGGGCAGATTCATGATTTTGAACTGGTTCTCGAAGCCGCCAATGGACAGGAACTCATCGACAGAATTGCCCGCAAGACGCCCGACGTCGTGCTGCTTGACCTCAGGATGCCCGTTATGGACGGCATGGCGACTGCCGATTATCTTCGGGAGAAGTATCCGCTCGTCAAGATTATCATCCTGACCATGCAGGACGAAGACCGGATGGTGCTTCATCTGCTGGAAAAAGGCGTCGGTGGTTACCTGCTGAAAGACGCCGAAGCAGACGAAGTCGAACGGGCTATCCGCAAGGTGATGGACGACGGCGTGTACCTGAATGAGTTCGTCTCACGCGCCATGCACCGCCGAATGATAAACAAACCGACGGGGCTAACCACCTCCACCAGCCCGTTCTACAACAGCAAGGTTCTGCTGTCGGAGCGCGAGAAAGAAGTACTCTCCCTGCTGTGCGACGGGTTGTCGACAAACGAAATCGGTGAGAAGGTTTGCCTGAGCCCACGCACGGTAGAAGGCCACCGGCTGCGTATTCTGGAAAAAACCGGCACCAAAAATACGGCGGGGATGGTGGCCTACGCCTTTCGCAACAACCTCGTCTGACCTACAAGCTTCCCGTTCGCCCGCCGTCGACGGGCAGATTGATACCATTGATTGATGCTGCGGCTGGTGTGCAGAGAAATGCCACAGCCGCAGCAACTTCTTCCGCCGTCACGAAACGACCCGTCGGAATGTCGCGCTGCATCGTCTCCGCAACTTCGTCCTCCGACTTCCCGGAACTAGTAGCCCGCATGCGGATCACCGAGTCTAGTCGGGCCGTCTGTGTGTAGCCGGGTAGGACATTGTTGACGGTTACGCCAAACGGCGCGATTTCCAGCGACAGCGTTTTACTCCACTGCGCCACCGCTCCCCGGATCGTATTCGACACGCCCAACCCAACAATAGGTTGCTTGACCGATGTGCTGATAATGTTGACGATTCGACCGTAACCCGCCTGCTTCATCGCTGGCAATACCGCCTGCACCAGCGCCTGATTATTCAGCAAATGGTTATGAAACGTCTGGATAAACGCATCCGCCGTTGCCTCGATCAGCGCACCGCCCGCCGGTCCTCCCGTGTTGTTGATTAGTATGTGCATGTCCGGGTAGCTGGCCAGATGCTGTTGAATGGCCTGTGCCACCGCGCCCTCCTGACCAAAATCAGCCACGATGTAGCGGTGTGTTTGTCCCTTGCCCGTATCCAGCGTCGTCAGTGTTTGCCACAGGCTCTCTTCGTTGCGCGCCATCAGCACGACGGTAGCGCCCAGTTTGGCCAGTTCAACCGCCGACGCCCGCCCGATTCCCTGCGTGCTGCCGCAGACAAGTGCCGTTTTGCCTGTTAGATCAAGATTCATATACTGCGTTGTTTTTTGTGTACGCCTAAATTTGGCAATCGTTTCGTTCGTTGCCTTGTCGTATGTCTATTCGCCCGCTTGTTCTGCTGCTGTTGTTTTCCTGCCTGACTATTACTTCAATGGCGGCACCACCCAGCCATAGCGGTTGGAACCGTTTGCTGAAACAGTACGTCAACGAGCGCGGCATGGTCGATTACCAGGGGATGAAACGCGATCAGGCTCGGCTGAAAACGTACCTCGACCTGCTTAGCCAAAACCCACCCACACCCGCCTGGTCGACGAATGAACAGATGGCGTACTGGATCAATGCGTACAATGCATTCACAGTACAGCTCATTCTCGATCACTATCCCGTCACAAGTATCAAAGACATCGGCTCGGCAGTGCAGATTCCTCATGTCAACACCCCGTGGACGGAGAAGTTTTTTTCGATTGGCGGCAGAAAGATGAGTCTCGACAACATCGCGAACGGTACGCTACGCAAGCAGTTCAACGACCCACGGATTCATTTCGCACTGGTCAATGCCGCCAAATCAGGCCCGCGTCTGCGCAATGAAGCCTATACCCCCACCCGGCTTGCCGAGCAACTTAACGAACAGGGCGTCGACTTTTTGAACGATCCCACCAAAAATGCGATTGCGCCCACCCGCGCCAGTCTGTCGAAGCTTTTCGATTGGTACAAGGGCGACTTTACAAAAAACAAACGCTCGGTCGTGTACTGGGTAAATCGCTACTCGCAGACAAAAATAGCCGACGATATAGCCATCTCGTATCTGGATTTCAACTGGCAATTGAACGAGCAGTGAGCCAGTCGGATACGGGTCTGGTCGACAAACAGGGCAAACAATACTATTCGGCGGCTGTTCATAGAGCGAAGCCTGACCAGGCTGAACAGGATTGGTTATGCCGAAAAAAATTGTTTACTGGTTTAGAAATGACCTTCGCCTGCACGACAACGAAGGATTTACCCGCGCCCTGTCCGACGCCGATACAGTATTGCCCGTTTTTGTTTTCGACACCGACTGGTTTGCTGATTTACCAGCCATCGGTTTTCGAAAGATGGGCGTCTTTCAGGCCCACTTCCTGCGGCAATCGGTAATTGACTTACAATCGTCACTCCGTAACCGGGGCGGTGATCTGTTGATTCGTGTTGGTAATCCGGCAACTATACTGGCGGAGATAGCCCGTGACAGCGAAGCCGACGCTATTTATGCTAGCAAGGAGGTAACGCAGGAAGAAACCGATATTGAGTCTGATCTGAGCAAGCGACTCAAACCACTCAACATTGACCTCGACCTGATCTGGCAATCAACACTGTACCATGTGCGCGATCTGCCTTTTGCCGTCGCGAAACTCCCTAACGTCTTTACGCAGTTTCGCAAGGAAGTAGAGAAACGGGCGGATGTCCGTGAGTTGATCCCCACGCCCGAACGCCTATCGATATCGGCAGATCAGGATATGGGTACGGTTCCGACACTGGCCGAACTTGGCTACTCGCCCGACGAGATTAGCCGTGTCGACCAGCCGGACCAACGGGCAGTCTTACCGTTTCAGGGTGGTGAGTCAGCGGGTATTAGTCGGCTGAATCACTACCTGTGGGAAAGCGATCAGCTACGGACGTACAAAAACACCCGTAACGGTATGCTGGGAGAAGGTTACTCCTCGAAGTTTTCGGCCTGGCTGGCACTGGGTTGTCTGTCGCCCCGGTTTATTTACCACGAAATAAAGCGGTACGAAGCTGAGCGGGTCGAAAACGATTCGACATACTGGCTGGTCTTCGAACTACTCTGGCGCGACTTTTTCCGGTTCGTAGCTCTCCGGTTTGGCAACCGGATTTTCAAGATCAGTGGTATTCGCAATGACATTACCAAACGCTGGCGACGCGATCAGGACCTTTTCCTGCGCTGGGCTGCGGGCGAGACGGGCATTCCGTTCATAGATGCCAACATGCGCGAATTGAACGCCACTGGCTTCATGTCGAACCGGGGTCGGCAAAACGTCGGGAGTTTTCTGGTAAAGGACCTCGGCATCGACTGGACCTGGGGAGCGGCCTACTTCGAAAGTCAGCTGATCGACTACGACCCGTGCAGCAACTGGGGCAACTGGAACTACGTGGCTGGTGTTGGTAACGACCCACGCGAAGATCGCTACTTCAACATTCTGTCGCAGGCTACACGTTACGATGAGCAGGGCGCTTACGTCAAACACTGGCTCCCTGAACTGGCCAACGTTCCCGCCGACCGCATCCACAAAGTCTACGAGTTGCCAAACGCTGAGTTGGGGCAGTATGACGTTTATCCCGGCGACAATTATCCGTTGCCGATCGTCAGGCCCGAGCGGTGGACAGACGCCAAATTCAACCGCTGACGTATATTCAGCTGAATTTATCCGCAGTTTTACTCAATTTTATCACCAACAAAATCGATTTCATCTACACACGTCATGTCAAAGTCGCTCATCATCGTAGTTGTCATCGCCCTCATTCTGGGCATGTATGGCTGTAGTTCGTACAACGGCCTGGTCACTAGTGATACTAACGTACAGGAAAAATGGTCGCAGGTCCAGACGCAATACCAGCGCCGGTCCGACCTGATTCCGAATCTGGTCAATACCGTTAAGGGAGCCGCAAATTTTGAGAAGGGCACACTAGTAGCCGTGCAGGAAGCCCGCTCGAAAGCCACGTCGATCAACCTGACCGCCGATCAGCTGACGCCCGAAAACGTGCAGAAGTTTCAGGCTGCGCAGGATCAGCTTAGCGGTTCGCTGTCCCGTCTGCTGGCCGTAGCCGAGAACTACCCAAACCTAAAAGCCACGCAGAACTTTTCGGAATTGCAGGCCCAACTGGAAGGAACGGAAAACCGTATCTCGGTCGCTCGTAACGATTTCAACGGTGCCGTTCGGGAATACAACCAATCGGTACGCTCGTTCCCCAACAATATCTTCGCGGGTATCTTCGGCTTCCCCGTAAAAGGTTTCTTCGAAGCCTCGCAGGCCGCTCAGAACGCTCCTTCCGTACAGTTCTAACAATCGGAAACCATCCGGATCAGTGTAATCGCCCTGGTCCGGATGGTTAACTCCAGTCGCCCATGAGCAGCCCATTCACACCAGTCGAGCAGGAACAGATCATTGACGCGATCCGGCGGGCAGAGCAGGCTACGTCGGGCGAAATCCGTGTGCATATCGAAGCCCATTGTTCGTCGCTCGACCCGGTTCAGCGAGCCATCGACGTGTTTCATCATCTGGGCATGCACGAAACCAAGCAACGCAACGGGGTTCTGTTTTACCTGGCTCACACCGATCACAAATTTGCGATCGTGGGCGACCAGGGAATCAATCAGCAGGTGCCGAGCGATTTCTGGCAAAGTACCAAAGACCTGATGCGGGGCTACTTCGTTCAGGCGCAGTACGTTGAAGGACTGCGACAAGGTATCGACCGTGCCGGTCAGCAGCTGAAGCATTATTTTCCGTACGACGGAGCCACCGACGTCAATGAGCTTCCCGACGACATCTCGTTTAGTTAATCCTGCCGTGAACGTTACGACCAATACATCGCTAGCTCGTTTGCTGCCCACCAGTTTACTCGTGGTGCTCCTGTCGTTAGTGGCATTGGCGGGGTACGCGCAAAGCGCATCGTTAGCCGATTCGGTTATTCCGGCTCGTCCGAATCCGCCCCGCCTGGTCAACGATTTTGCGGGAGCACTTAGCGCACAGGAACGCGCCCGGCTGGAGCAGAAACTCACGGCCTACAACGATTCGACCTCCACGCAGATCACCATCGTCATCGTCAAAACGACGGAGCCCTACCCAATCGGCGACTTTGCCTTTCAGGTAGGCCGTAAATGGGGCGTTGGCCAGAGTCAGAAGAATAACGGTCTTGTACTGGCCTGGGCTACGCAAACCCGAAAAGTGTACATCGCCACGGGCTACGGTCTGGAAGGTGCTATTCCCGACGCTATCGCCAAGCGAATCATTGCCAACGATATTATTCCGGCGTTCAAAGAGAAGCGTTATTTCGACGGTCTTGACGCGGCCACTACCGAGATTATTCAACGGGCGCAGGGCGAGTACAAAGCTGATCCACGCTCGTCGGATGATGATGGCGGTTTTGGCGGCCTCTTTTTCCTGATCGTCGTTGGTCTGATCATTTTCGTCATTTTCGCCAATCGTAATCGCGGGGGGGGCGGCAGCAATCGCAACCGGGGTGGCGGCTTCTTCCCACCGGTCTTCTTCCCAACGTCGACAGGTTCGGGCTGGGGTGGCTCCAGCGTTGGGGGTGGTTTCGGCGGAGGAAGTGGCGGTGGGGGCTTTGGCGGCTTCGGCGGAGGTAGCTTCGGGGGCGGTGGTGCCGGGGGCGACTACTAGTTCGTCGTCTGATTGCGCGCTGCCAGATACGTAGCGCCTACCAGTGCCGCCAGCAACAACACGCCCGCAATTTCAAACGGCACAACGTACTCCGTCATTAGCTGTTTCCCGATCGTTTGTATCGTCGACTGCCAGCCAACCGGCTCGTTAAGCAGCGGAAAGTTTGCCCGCGCCAGCAACGTATACAACGCAACAAACAAGCTTGTAGCGATCGCAAAACCAGCCAATGTAGCTCCCGTTCGATTCAGTGATGGTACACGATTGGCCGTCTGGCTATTGACCGCAGCGGCTGGTTCGGCTTTGTGCGTCAGCATCACGCCGAAAATCACCAGTACCAGAACGCCCCCCACGTAGATCATAATCTGCGCAACAGCTAAAAAATCAGCACTGGCCAGTACAAATAGTCCGGCCACGCCCAGCAGGGTGAGCAGTAGAAAGAATGCTGCGTACAACACATTGCGGGTTACCAGTACGGCAATAGCACCAAGTAGCGTAAGCGCCGAAAATCCGTAGAAAGCGAGCTGAATCACAGCGGAAAGAAGAAAGGTGTACTAAAAAAGCCGATTGACTAAAGCTGACATTATGCCGATTCGCCCCCGTCTGCTGTCGGTTTCGGCTTCATTTTCGGTCGGAAGGCCGGTTTCGGTTTCGGCTTTTCCTCCGCCGGCAGCTCGCTCGTCGATTCCGCTGCTTTCTCCATTGCCGGTTCGGCAGCGGGCGTTGGCTTCATCGTTGGGCGGAAGCCCGGCGGTTTCGGCGTAGGCGCTTCAGTTGTAATACCAATTATCGGCTCGGCGGCCGGTTCAACAGCGGATGTGGTTACTGTCGGCTTCATCGTCGGTCGGAATGGAGCTTTCGGCTTCGGCGCTTCTTCCGGCTCAGCAGCATCCGACACGGGTGTAGACGACATAGGCGGTTTCATCGTCGGCCGGAAGCCAGTCGGTTTGGGACTAGCTGGAACCGCTTGTATTGGTTCGTCTGCCACAGGCTTTGGCTCGCTTTCGACCGCCGACGCGCTCACGGACTCATCAGCTGGCGCTTTCGGCTTCATTGACGGGCGAAAGGCCGGTTTCTTCGCGACCGCTTCAACTGCTTCGGGACTTCCATCAACTGACTTATCTCCTGCTTCATCAGCAGCTTTTGCCGGTTTCATCGAGGGTCGGAAAGCGGGCTTGGGCTTCGCTGGTTCGTCACTATTGTCGGCAGGAAGCGTGCCTTCTGGTTCTGCACTGGCCGCAGCTGGTGCCGACGGCTTCATTGACGGGCGGAAGGACGGTTTTTTCGTTGGTTCTGCTGTATCAGGCGTTGCCGTATTTTCAGGCTGCGTTGACGGGCTAGGGGGCGTAGCCGGCTTCATCGATGGCCGGAAGCCAGCCGGCTTTGGACTAGCCGTCGACGGCGTATCGTCGCTATCCGATTTATCAGTCGGAGCCGATACCGGTGGCTTCATCGACGGACGGAAGGCCGGCTTGGGAGCAACGGATTTTGTAGCTACATCACCAGTCGTCGATGCATCGGGCTCGATGGGCGCAGGCGGAATAGCGGGTTTACGCGTTGGCTGAAACGTAGGCTTTTTCGTTGTTTCCAGACCACCCTGCGCAATCTGCTCCATTTCCGTCGGCATTGCGTCAGTCAACGGGTGTTTGATAGCATCACTAGCTGAATTTTCATCCGGTGATGCGGGCGGTGTGGGTTTTGCCGATGGCCTGAACGCAGGCCGTTTGGCGGGTGCGGCTGTTGATCCTGTTGTTACTTCTGCTTTTTTCGCAGCTGCGGCAGCCGCTTTCTGTGCCTCCTTTTCCAGCATGAACTGCTCATACAAAGCCCGTTTTTCATCAACTTCAGCAGGTGTCAGGTCGGCATAGTGATAGGTCAGATTACCCAGCTCGAACTCGCTGTAGTCGAACTTCTTGTCCATCGTCAGACATTCCGTCGGGCAAACGGCCGTGCAAAGGCCACAGTAGCAGCACTTTGCCATGTCGATGTCGAACGTAGCCGCGTACAAACGAATCGGTGATCCGTCCGACGCCCGTCCGACTTCTTCTGTGGCTTTTATGGCGTCGATCGTGATACAATCAACGGGGCATACCTTGGCGCATTTGTCGCATACGATGCAGTCATCGATTTCATTATGCAACCGATAGCGACCATTGTCAGGAATAGGCAGTTGCTCGTGCGGGTATTGCAGCGTAACGAGCCCCGTCTGCACGTCGAAATAATTGTCGCTGGCGACGCCCACCGCCGACCGGCGCTTCGTCGCATTCCGTATATGCCGGAACGTCAGCCCAAGTCCTTTTATCGACGTTTGAATCCCCTTTTTTATATCCTGAAAATACGCCATTCGAGTTGAATGAGCGAAAGAGCGAAAGAGCGAAAGAGCGTTCTTATGTATGTTCGCTCTTTCGCTCTTTCACTCTTTCGCTCTTTATATTGCTGGAAAGCGGGCCGGGTCACTCTCGCTCATAAGGGCGTAGGCCGCTTCGATTACATCGTCAACATTGGGTTTGGAGAAATAATCCCCATCTGACCCGTAGGGCGGGCGGTGCGCTTTGGCCGACAGCGTCCGTGGTGGTGAGTCGAGGTACCGATACGCGTCCTGCTGATCGACGACCTGCTGCATCATAAACGCCGATGCACCACCCGGCACGTCTTCGTCGGCAAAGATGACCCGGTTCGTTTTCTTGATCGACTCCACAATTTGGTGATGCCGATCAAACGGTAGTAGCGACTGTACATCAATCACTTCCAGTTGAATACCCATATCCGCCAATTGACTGGCTGCCTCCATCACGATACGGCACATAGACCCGTAGGTAACGACGGTAAGGTCGCTTCCGACGCGAAGCGTCTCGGGGACACCCAGGGGTAAGCAAAATTCACTCAGGTTATCAGGCAACCGTTCTTTCAATCGATAACCATTGAGGCATTCGATAACCAGCGCCGGATCATCGCCTTTTATCAGCGTATTGTAGAAACCAGCCGCCTGTGTCATATTACGCGGCACTAGTACGTGAATACCACGCAGGCTACCCAGCATAGCGCCCAGTGGAGAACCGGAATGCCAGATGCCTTCCAGTCGGTGCCCCCGCGTGCGGATAATCAGGGGCGCTTTCTGACCACCTTTTGTCCGGTAATGCAGGGTCGCCAGATCGTCGGTCAGCGTGGCCAGTGCGTAATAGATATAATCGAAGTACTGAATTTCAACAATGGGGCGCAGCCCACGCATAGCCATACCGATTCCCTGCCCGATGATCGTCGTTTCGCGGATACCCGTATCCGTGATGCGCAGTTCACCGAACTTCTCCTGCAAACCAGCAAACCCCTGGTTTACATCGCCAATTTTACCGACGTCCTCCCCAATCGCCACGACGCGCTCGTCACGACTGAACAGGTTATCGAAGTATCGCTGCATCAGTATGTATCCGTCGACGGTTACCGACTCATCAGTATAGTGCGCAGGTGTACCGGTGATCAGCATCGGCGAGTCGGGCGACTGACTGAATAGAAAGGAATGGTACATATCCGCTGCTTTCCCGGCTGTCTTTTCCAGATACGTCTGTAACGGAGCCTTCACGTCCGACTTATCCATTCTGACCAAGCGTAACGCCTTGCGCACGGCGCTGACGGCATCACGTCGAAGGGGAAGGTGTTCTTTACGTAGCTGCTCCCGAATGGCCATCAGTTCCGCCGATTTCGGATTATGGCGGGCAGTCCGCTGAAGCAGGTCGAGCGCGTCGGTCAGATCCGGCTTCATCGACTCCTGAAAGGCACTCCAGGCCGACGACCGGGCGTCCCGAGCCACTTGCTTTGCTTCGGTGTCAATCGCATCAAGCTCATCACCCGTCGCGTAACCATTGGTAATGATCCACGAGCGGAACGTTCGGTTGCAATCGTGTTCGACTTCCCACGACAGGCGCTTCTTGCTTTTGTAACGTTCGTGCGAACCCGACGTCGAGTGCCCTTGTGGCTGCGTCAGCTCCTGCACGTGTACGAGTACTGGCACGTGCTGCTCACGGCAGATGCGAGCCGCCTGATCGTAAGCTTCCAATAGCGCCACATAATCCCAGCCTTTAACGGTTATAATTTCAATACCTCTGTCGTCGGCGTCGCGCTGTAGACCCGCCATCGCCTTCGAAATGCTTCCCTTCGTCGTCTGGTATTCTACCGGTACCGAAATACCGTAGCCATCGTCCCAAACCGACATCAGCAGAGGAACCTGCAAGACACCGGCGGCATTCATCGTCTCCCAGAACATGCCCTGAGAGGTCGATGCGTCACCGATCGTCGCGAAAATGACTTCGTTACCGTTGCGGGAAAATCCGGGCATGTCCTGCAATGCCGGATTCTGACGATACAGCTTCGAGGCATAAGCCAGGCCGACGGCGCGTGGAATCTGCCCGGCCGTCGGTGCTATGTCGCAAACCGAATTATACAGATCTGTCTGACTACGCCAAAGACCCTGTTCATCGACCCAACGGGTAGCGAAGTGACCGTTCATCGACCGGCCACCGGTATTAGGGTCAGCGTTTAAATCAGCATGGGCATAGAGCTGGGCGAAGAATTCATTCCAGCGCAGTTCACCCAGGGCAGCAACAAAGGTTTGATCCCGGTAATAGCCTGACCGAAAATCACCTTGTTTGAACGAGCGGGCGGCTGCTAGTTGGGCAAGCTCTTTCCCATCGCCGAAAATGCCGAATTTGGCCCGTCCACCCATCACATCACGCCGGCCAAGCAGGCTTACCTGTCGACTTTCACTAGCCAGCCGGTAATCAGATAGGATTTTTTCACGAGTAAGGATATCAGTCGAGCGGAGTTGTTCGTTGGCTATCACAGCAGGACCACGGGTTGAAGGATACAACAATAGTTTGTCTGATGAAGCACGCGGAACAGTCACATGGTGAAGGCCCGGTGAAAGTAAATTTAAGCGAAAACGCCCCAGCTTTCAAAAAAACGTTTTTTTTACGTTCCTTTGCTCATACAACGAAATCAGTCAGGAATTTGGCAAATCTTTTGCGCACTATTTCGTTTAATAGGTAGCACGTTCGATTAACCAAACTATAATTCTGTTCAGTATAATGAAAACCATTTTTTCACTTTTCGTAGCTTTATTTGCCTTTGTTGCAGTTAGCTATGGTCAGAAAGGTACCATGAAGTTTGCCAAAGAAACGCATGACTTCGGCAAAGTTGAGCAGGGCAAGCCCGTAACCTACGTATTCGAATTCAAGAATACGGGTACCGATCCGGTTGTTATCAACGATGCAGCCGCTTCCTGTGGTTGCACCAAACCAAGCTGGACGAAGGAACCCGTAATGCCGGGCAAGACAGGTTCGGTTTCGGCTACGTACAACGCAGCTACGATGGGCCAGTTCACCAAATCGGTGACGGTAACGAGTAATGCTGAAGCAGGACAGACGACGCTGTATCTGAAAGGTGAAGTAGTTGCCCAAAAAGATGCAGCAGCTGCTGCCGCTCCCACGGCTACTCCAGTAGACAAATCGAAGAAAAAAGGCACCAAGACTTCACGCTAACACGCTGAAGGGTTAATAGTGTGATTACGAAAGGCATTTGGTAGTGTACCGAATGCCTTTTTTTCATGCCTTATCCGCTCGCTATCGTACTAGCCCTTTGCCAATTTTTGCTCAGCCTAGCCACATCAACTATCGCATAGGCAGAGACGTCTTCCCCTAATCTGCTGATGGCATCAGACCACCGGCTCGTTCTTACGCATGAAACACTGGTGTCAAGCTATAGAAATACCGAAGATAATGTTTCGGACAAGTGTGTCTCTCGTTCAGCCTGCGCTACTCTTGCACAACGGCTTTGATGGCAGGCTTTCGTTTTGATACCTTGCTTCGAGCGGGTTTGGCTTTCGAACGGCGACCCCACCAGATAATTGTTCCCGTTACCGGCAGGCTCGCGCAAATCAAACTGGCGAAAAACATTAACAGCTTACCCGGCAATCCCCAGACGGCTCCGGTGTGGATGTCATAGTTCAGACGGGCAATTTTATCGGCCGTTGAGGCACGGTCATAACGTCCGTATGGATGCGTAACCGTCTGCTCAGCAAGTGTATGCTGGTCATAAAAACGGAAGTCGGTACGTGACGTATTGTCGTTCAACGTATTGGTGCTAATCAGAATCGAGCCCGCTTTTGTTTCCGGGAAATGAACTTCCACGCTTTTTAACGTAGGCTCCTGCTTCACCAATCGACGCCATAACAAGTCGGTTGCCGGTTGATTCCGCTGGATACCCATCCGTGTCGTATCAGATAGTGGTTCGGCATACATCGCCAGCGCTTTTCCACCCGATGTTGACCAGTAGACCGTCTTGGCAAACCACTGGAACCCCCAAACCAATCCGGTTAGCCCTAGCACCAGGCCTACAATCAGCACGTAAAAGCCGAAGACATTGTGCAGGTCATAATTAACCCGACGCCACCGCGCCGACCAGTTGACCGAAAACCGTTGTTTGGCCGCATTGCGGTTTTTAGGCCACCACAACACCAACCCCGATACCAGCATCAGCACAAATACCAGCGTCGCAGTTGCTACGATCGGCTGACCGATCGTGGGTGGTAGCCACAGATAGTAGTGTCCGTTGAGCACCCATCGAAAGAACGTTTTATTGTAGTTAATAACGCTAAGCACCTTGCCGGTGTATGGATTGAGGTATACTCCGTAGTAGTAGGTATCGCTTAACGAGTAATATATAACAGCCACTGATCGGCCCGGCTCGGCATAATTGACGCTGTGTGCGTGCTTGCCCGGTAATTGTGTATCAGCGATTTCCCGCAGTTTCGACGGAGGCAACGTCGGTCTGTTTTCAGCCTGTACGAATCGATACGGCTGAGTAGCATCCTGGATTTCAGCCTGAAAGGCATACAGGCAGCCGGTCAAGGCAACCACGAATACGATTAGGCCTGACGCTAATCCTAGCCACAAGTGCAGTTTACCAATAACTTTCTTCGCTGTCATATACGCTAATCAACTACGGCTATCTAATCACCAATGACTATTCTCGTATTGCACTCTGCAATAGTATACAAATTTATATAGACTACTTATAAATAATACTATAAGAAGACTGGAAAAGTCATGTATGGTGCCAACCGATACTACCTATAAGCGCCGATGGTCCGACTCAGTAGTCGGACCATCGGCGCTTATCCTCGAAGAGTTGACTTGATTTATAACATGCCCAACGATGCCAGCCACGCTTTACAGGCATCAGGCCATGTGTTCAGAGAGCCATATTTCGCTGTGCGTAGCCCGAAACCATGCCCCCCTTTCGGATACAGGTGCATTTCAACAGGCACGTTGTTTTTTAAACAAGCCAGATAAAAGTCGATACTGTTCTGCACAGGTACCGCTTTATCATCTTCAGAGTGGACAAGAAACGTAGCGGGCGTTTTATCGGTCACCTGTAACTCGTTTGAGTAATACGACACCATTTCCGGGGACGTATTGAGTTTACCGAGCAGGTTGTTCTTAGACCCACTGTGCGTGTTTGCCCCAAATGTGATGACCGGATAGATTAGAATGGCAAAATTGGGTTTAGCCTGTTCGTTAGCTTTAGGCCCTTTGTTGTAATGCGTTGCCAGTGTAGACGCCAGGTGCCCTCCGGCTGAGAAACCCATCACGCCAATTCGGTTCGGATCTACCCCGTATTGACCCGCTTTTTGCCGAATCAACGTCATACCCTGCATGGCATCCATCAGTGGGACCTCCTGCTGATTCGTCATGCTTTTTTCATTTGGCAGACGGTATTTCAACACGAACGCAGTCACGCCCATGCCGTTGAGCCAGCGCGCAATATCTTCCCCTTCGTGTCCCGATGCCAGGATACTGTATCCCCCACCGGGGCATACCATAACGGCGCTGCCCGTCGCTTTACCGGCAGGTTTATAGACAGCCAACGTAGGAATCGATACGTTACTTATACGGGCAATGCCATCGCTACCAGCGTCGGCCTTTTCCTCGTTTGGTATGCCAGCAATTGCATTGGGGATCTGTCCGTCAGGCCAGAGATTAATCACTTCCTGAGCATATAAGGTTGTCAGCACAGTGGAAAATAGGCAGGTAAGTAGAAGCGTACGCATGGGTTACAGCCAGTAAAGTAAGAACAGACGACCCCAAAAGCGACCCGGCCAAACGACTCTACTCATATTTCAACCTCGGTGTCCTGACCTGTTGTCGGGGCTACTTCTTTACCGTGCAACGCTTCGATTAATTCTTTTACACGGTACACCGTCTTGTTGTATTTGTTCCCCAACATAATGATGACGTATTCGTCTTTGGGGCTGAACCAGAACATCGTGTTATACCCTTTCCACCAACCTGAGTGATAGATAAACTCGGGCTGATCCTTCGCATCAAGCATCATCCGGAATCCGTAGCCGTAGTTCTTCGCCCCCTTCCGCTCGAAACTGCGCGGAATAAAGGCTTCGGCCATTGTTTTCTTTTGTAAGATACAATTACCGTTCAACGCCCGGTACCAGCGGAACAGATCCCCAATGGTCGAGTAGATACCTTTGTCGCCGACAACGTCGTCGTAATAATCCTTCGGGATACGACGGTTCCACTGGTATCCCGCCGTTTTATGCTTGTTGAATGCTTCATTTCGGCTGGTAGCCACAAATGTTTCACGCATTCCCAAGGGCTCCAGAATTGTCTTGTTGATATACGATTCGTAGCTCTGCTTCGTCACCTTTTCGATGATCGATGCCAGCACCATGTAATTCGTGTTGCTGTAGCTAAATCCGCGACCAGGAATATTATATCGTTGTGGCGTAGGCTTCACCGTTGCGAACCAATGCATGATCGTCGCATTCGTCGGGTATGGCTTTTCCCGCTTGTAGAAATTGACTTTCATACTATCGTCAAACGCGTAAGCGTAGTTTGGCAACCCACTTCGGTGGCTGAGCAACTCCCGGACAGAGATTCCATGATAGGGGAAATCAGGATAAAACTTTTGAATGGAATCGTCGAGACTGAGCTTCCCCATCTCGATCAGCTTGAGTGTACCGACCGCCGTAAACGTTTTCGAGAGCGACGCGAGTTGAAATTTTGAGTCCTCAACCAGCGTATCCCGTTCCCCCCGTTCGAAGTGCCCCAGCCCAAAGCAATTCTTATAGAGAACGATACCTTTCTGAGCGATAAGCACATTTCCGTTGAAGCCTTCGCGTACCTTCTGCCGGATGATGGCTTCAATCTCAGTCGACTTGTGGTCAGCATCGATTTGCTTGCGAACTGCCTGCTGCTGTTCCGGGCTCAACTTCTGCTCATCGGCGCAGCTTTTCAAGTCTTTGGCCGACTTAGCGATCTGCTTTTCTGTACTCGATCCACAGGCTCCGACCAGCCCGGCGACGACTAAACTCAGTACCCAACTCCACAAACGACGCGTCTGCCTCATGCTTACTCACTAAAATTCGCTACGTGATACCGTAAAAATAGAACGGAGTCCGTATTCTAATCTAGTCCGATCGACAAACATTTTTTTTGCCGTATACCTCGTTCCCCTTCTACGGCATTCGAAATGGCGATGAGCGCTGATAGTCAGGCTTCTTTTTACCAAGAAAACCGGATTTTCGTAAACTCAGCGATCCCCCAACACTATTTGGTAACAGTTCACCCGAATCGACCGCTAGTGCTGCACTCAGTACAGTACCGCCAAATACGTTTACGGGTATACCAGCCGAAATAAACCCGGAAAATTGGCGGGGTTTGTTTAGAAAAGGAACAGGGTATCTACCTGCGTTAATACTGTACGACGCCTTCGCAATAACGTCTACCGTTCCGAAAAGTAAAGCACTCAAGCCGAGGTGCGCAGCACTAACGCGGTTGTTGGCGATGCCAAAGTTACCGCGTTGTATTTCCGCAGCAGGTGTCAAAAAGGGTGTACCGATGGTGCGGCCAAAGTAGGTCCATCCATCGACGAATTGTGCGTGGTTGAAATAGTCGTCTCTTCCCCGTCGCTTCGGATCATCAATCACAAATTCGGGGCCGCCCTGACTTCCTGTAAACAAATATTCCATAGTAAGCTGGCGCAAAAAGAACGCCTGCCCTACAGCTTGCTTCGTATTCTTCAATCGAATACCATTCAAACCATCTTGAATATTTGTCAGGTAAAACAATGATCCATCATCATAAGGAAACTGTCGATAGACGAAAAGATTCCAGTCTGCGATAGACATATCTGCGGCAAAATCGACCGAACCGAGGTGATTACCTACACGGTTATCTTCGAAAGAAGTTACGTTTGGGTCGTTTGCATCAAACAATCCTCGCTCACCAATAACTACAGCTGGGTAATATTTAAGTGAAGATGGCAACTTACCATCGACCGCCACTAATGGCGACAAAACTCCTGGTGCAGCTTTACCAGCCCATATAACCTGATGGTTAAAACCAGCGTATAATCTGAAGCGCCATGATGGCTTTCCTATTCGACCGTAGACCTGAGTCTGATGAAGGTATGATCCTTTGATCAACCGATCGCTGTTTTCAAACCAGCCGTGAGAATATCCAGCGAGGACAGACAGCACGCCCTTTGTGAACGGAATGGCTGTGTACGTTGGTAAGGACAATTGAATTTTTGGAATGGGCAACGCATTACCCGACCACGCATACGCGCCAGTCGTCAGTAATGTGTCAACGAGCCCAACTACTTCTCGTCGGCGACCGACATATAATTCGAGAGAACCAATTCGGCCTTTTACATACGCTTCGGGTAACAGGATTTGGTTCGTACTACCGACGTTAGCCACAGCATTGATCGCGTAACCCCAATCGACTCTCCGTCGGTAGCCAGTGCTATCAGCAGCTCGGTAGTCAGACCATAAGCCAGCGTTTACCCAACCTAAAGGTGACTGTAGCGGGACAACTCCGTATTTGTTTGCCCGTAACCAAAAAGGCGTTTGTGCTGATGATCCAAGTACACCCGTTTCTGCCACATAGCTTGTGATGCGCTTAGCTGACTGTCCGTGTGTTAGAAAGGGATTACACCAAAATCCCAATACAAAAAGAATAATTTGACGCGAAAACGGCATAGAAAGGAAGGCAAGCCATGTATACAAAACCAACTACTTGCCACGCCCCTGAACCATCACACGAACCGTCAGCATGATGATCCACATATCGTAGATGAATGATCGGCGCTCAGGGTATAATAAATCGTAGCGAAGTCGTTCTACCATTTCGTCAATGCTGGCTGCGTAACCAAACTCAACCTGCCCTATTGACGTTATACCTGGTTTCACCTTCAAAAGATTTTTGTATTCCGGTGCTATCTCAACGATTTGATCGATAAAAAATTGCCGTTCGGGCCGGGGACCTACCACAGACATATCTCCTTTCAGTACGTTATAGAACTGCGGTAGTTCATCCAAGCGTGTCTGTCGCATGAAGCGCCCCCAAGGCGTGATTCGGTTATCTTTTGCCCCCGCAGACAACAGCGGACCCGCTATTTCGGCGTCCGTATACATGCTGCGGAACTTATAAATAGTAAATGGCTTACCATCCCGACCGATTCGTTCCTGTGCGTACAAGATAGGTCCTTTCGAGGTAGTCTTTGTGATTGCGGCCATCAGTAGTAGCAGGGGAGCGCCACAACCAAGTGCTACCGTTGAAAAAGCCATATCAAATGCACGCTTCAATACGTTGACCCGGAAATCAAGCAGCATCTGTGAGGATACATTGAGTACGGGAAGAAAGTCGTGGTATTCTACTGACGTTCCCTTTGCCAAAAAGCCCCTGAAGTCAATTAGTAGCTTAACCTGATAGTTAGCTGACTCCGCAGACTCCACAATTACACGCAACTGATCGTTGTTAACGTAAGGCATACAACAGTATACACAGTCAATCTCGTTTTGCTTAATGTGGTACTGTAATTCGGCGTATGACCCTGTTAACAAAGACTGATTTTCGTCAGTATGATCATCGAAATAACCGCAGAAGTGAAAGCCCATCTCCGGGTGTGCGTCATAGAAGCTGCGAATTGTAGTAGCTAATTTCCCATAACCTACTATAGCATACCGCCGATTGTTGTATCCCCGTGTACGATACTCCCTCAAAAAAAGCAAGCTACTCAGCCGAAAGAGCGCAGCTAGACCAACGAATAGTACATACGCGATAAGCAAGTGCTCCCGTGAGTAATAAAATCCTTTAACTGCTACCCAAAAAATAGCGATGACGGCCATGTGAACCCCGACAAGTAATGCCAGTTTCCTTAACAAATGGTCTAGCTTGAAAAGCTGCCGAGGGTATATATAGGGTTTAAAAACAATAATCTCTACTAACCAGACAAGGTTGAATGCAATCCATAAAGATTCATATGGAAAGTGGGTAACAGATTGGATATCAGCAAACTTTATCCAATAAGCGCCTACAAAGCCGACGTTTAGACTTAGGAAGTCAACAATGATATGCAGCGGGAAGAACAATATGGAATATCTATGTCGCATAGTTCGTATAAGTCAACACTACCTTCCTTGTCTCAAATAATCGCATACGGAAACAAATAAAATATAGAAATAGTTATATAAATTTATTATTACGCATTGCAAAATACAATAAAGTGCCGTAAAGACTCGATTATATTTTTATCACCATGCAAGAGAATTAGTAGTCAGCTATGATGCTAGATGTAATTCTCCACGCTTCACACATGTAACAAACAGCATGAGCCCGACTAGTTTGGCCGGGCTCATGCTGTTTTACAATCCCTATTTCTTTACAATTCGACTATTGATTCGTTTTTGATTGCTCTCAACAACGGATAAATAGACTCCGCTTGTCATAGCACCTGCGTCCCACTTAACTTCATGTTTACCCGCAGTTTGCTCCTGGTCGTCGACAAGGCGGTGAATAAGTTTACCTTGTGAATCTGCTATCCATAAGTTTACCTTTCCATTTGCTGGCAGGTAGTAACTTATCGTCGTTATTTGTTCAAAGGGGTTGGGGAATGCAGTCAACTCTAGTCCCTTCTCAACGTTGGCGGAAACCGAACGCACGTTAGCAACAAACACACTACCCGTCTTCGCTTCGAAACCAGGCAGCAAAACTACTGTTTTGCCGGCTCTATACTCTACACCAACCGATTTTCCGACCTTATTAACAGCTTCAACAGTTTCAGTCGCTTCCTGTAGATATTGACCATATTTTTCGTAGTCAAGCCGAATACGAACATGTTGGTTTGCCGTTTGAGAATAAGCCGTTAGGGTCAAGTAACACCCTATGATGGTAAATAATGCGCGCATTTTATTTACGTTTAGCAGCTTGCACTTTATTTATACGATGTTCCAACTCATTACTTCTTCTTTTTAATTTCTTGTTTTCTTTCTTGAGATCAATCACGTAGAGCGTCAATTCCTCCACCTTCTCCAACAGTTTAGCTTGCATTTGACCAACGTCAACTCCCTTCTCGACTACTTCTTGGGCCGAGGGAATACCCGGCAGATGTTTGTTTTTGCTGATAAATCGCTCAACCTGACCCAGCGTCCGCAACCGGTACGAATCCTCAAACACCCGGTCTGACCAGTCATCAGTACTTTTGACGGCTACTTTCACTTTTTCAGTCAAAATGCCATCTGACACATATAGTCGGTAGCCGGCCGGTGTGTTCTGTACACCTGGCCCGATGACAACCCCGCCAGCATTGGTGTTCTTCAAATGATCGCCCTCCACTGTCCAGTTTACTTCCTCAACTGCAGTACGACCAGAACCGCTCGCACTACCCAGCACTACGTCACCATTGGCATCAACTGTCAAATATTTTGCCGTGGCTACCGTCACCGGGCTGCTGGACTTAAGGTTGGCCAGTCGTAGGCCTGAGGTGTTGCTAGCCGCACTGACGATTTCCAGCTTATTATTGGGGGCTGAGGTACCGATGCCCACGTTGACACCGCTGCCAAGCACCAGAGCGTTGCTAGCCGTCACAATGGCATTGGCTCCGATAGCGATCGCATTTGTCAGCGCCCCCGCGTTACCTCCCCCGGTATTGGCCCCAAAGCCGATAAATACGTTGTTGTCGCCTGTCTGAACGTTGAAGCCGGCATGAGTACCGATGTATGTGTTCTGGTTGGCATTGTTGTTGAAACCGGCCCCGTCACCGATGGCCATATTATAGCTCCCGTTTTTATTTAGCCCTCCGGCCACGTTACCCATGAACATGTTGTAGCTGCCGGTGGTATTGTTAGCACCGGCTTGGGGGCCGATGAAGACATTATAACCCCCACTTGTGTTGTTAATACCAGCTTGTGCCCCACCCATGAAGTTAGCCGTACCGGTCTGGTTCGCGGCACCGCTTTGGTAACCGATGAAGGTGTTACTTGCTCCCACGTTGCTAGTGCCTGTGTTTGCCCCTAAAAATGTATTTTGGGTAGCATTACTTCCAGTGGTTCCTGCTAATGAGCCGACATATGTATTACCTGTACCAGTAGTGTTACCACTGCCTGCGTCAGCTCCGATGAAAGTGTTATTACTTCCCGTTGAGTTAACGTAGCCAGCTCCACTACCAAAAAAAGAGTTAAAATTCCCTTGTGTGTTAAAATAGCCGGCTTTGTAACCTGTAAACACATTGTTGTAGCCTGCATTATTAGAGTAGCCTGCGTTAGAGCCAACAAACGTGTTGTTATTGCCTGTTACATTATTTAGCCCAGATCCATAGCCAATGAACGCGTTGTTCTGACCAGACGAATTCTGATTACCGGCAGAAGCGCCCAAAAATACGTTCTGCGTACCTGCCATGTTTTGAACTCCAGCACTTTTCCCTATAAAAAGATTACTGGCGCCACTCATGTTTAAATTTCCGGCTCCAACTCCTACTAGTGTGTTATCCGACCCCGGTACAGACGAAGCGGGAGACGTTGAAATGTAATTGGTCTGCGCCATTGCAGCACTCCCTATTATCGAAAAAAGTAAAGTTACTTTTAGTAATTCTGTCTTCATCGTTGTTGTGACTATCTATAGTTTACGGATTGAAGTGACAAATATGATGCCTAGCGACCTTTACTCTCATTCACCTCAAAATTAAATTTATCTCGATTTCCTTTTCCCATTAATGTCTCTAATCATTTGTTTTAAATGCTCGATTTCCTTTTGCTGTCTTATAGTATAAAGAGTCAATTCCTCCACCTTCTCCAACAGTTTAGCTTGCATTTGACCAACGTCAACTCCCTTCTCGACTACTTCTTGGGCCGAGGGAATACCCGGCAGATGTTTGTTTTTGCTGATAAATCGCTCAACCTGACCCAGCGTCCGCAACCGGTACGAATCCTCAAACACCCGGTCTGACCAGTCATCAGTACTTTTGACGGCTACTTTCACTTTTTCAGTCAAAATGCCATCTGACACATATAGTCGGTAGCCGGCCGGTGTGTTCTGTACACCTGGCCCGATGACAACCCCGCCAGCATTGGTGTTCTTCAAATGATCGCCCTCCACTGTCCAGTTTACTTCCTCAACTGCAGTACGACCAGAACCGCTCGCACTACCCAGCACTACGTCACCATTGGCATCAACTGTCAAATATTTTGCCGTGGCTACCGTCACCGGGCTGCTGGACTTAAGGTTGGCCAGTCGTAGGCCTGAGGTGTTGCTAGCCGCACTGACGATTTCCAGCTTATTATTGGGGGCTGAGGTACCGATGCCCACGTTGACACCGCTGCCAAGCACCAGAGCGTTGCTAGCCGTCACAATGGCATTGGCTCCGATAGCGATCGCATTTGTCAGCGCCCCCGCGTTACCTCCCCCGGTATTGGCCCCAAAGCCGATAAATACGTTGTTGTCGCCTGTCTGAACGTTGAAGCCGGCGCGGGTACCGATGTATGTGTTCTGGTTGGCATTGTTGTTGAAACCGGCCCCGTCACCGATGGCCATATTATAGCTCCCGTTTTTATTTAGCCCTCCGGCCACGTTACCCATGAACATGTTGTAGCTGCCGGTGGTATTGTTAGCACCGGCTTGGGGGCCGATGAAGACATTATAACCCCCACTTGTGTTGTTAATACCAGCTTGTGCCCCACCCATGAAGTTAGCCGTACCGGTCTGGTTCGCGGCACCGCTTTGGTAACCGATGAAGGTGTTGGAACCGGCCGAAGTATTCGTTTTTCCAGATTGATATCCAATAAATACGTTGCTGGAACCTGTATTCTGTAAGCCAGTTTGTGGGCCCAGTAAGACGTTCTGGTTTGTCATAGAAACGTTGTTCTGAGAGAGACAGACCTGGTATTGAATCAAAAAGAATATACTTATGAAAAATGCCGTCTTCTGTAGTTGTTTACACATGAGTTTGTATATGAAAAGTCGTTCGTGGCTCGCCTAGATCAATTTGAAGTCAATATACTGCATGGTCATTAAATATACCCCTTTAATACAAATATCCTTTGTCAACAACCTCAATGCCAATCATCCTATACTACTACTTGGCACTGTAATGATAGTTAAATCGGCCAGCGGGGGCGGCATCACCATTTACCCAGAAATCCATTACACTGCCGCTTTTAACACAGTTATCTGCCCATTTGAACTCGAAATCTAGTAATCTTGACCTATTTTCGAGCAGAGTACGAGGTATCCTCAACTCCAGATGATTATCCCCGTAAGCATAGTCTACAAAGGTAACCTTTGTCCACAGTTTTCCCTTACCGCTTTTCTCTATGAGCGCTGTCTTTCCAGTACGTTTACGGTTTACAACAATATCATAGCCCTCCCAACCAGTGGCTTTATTTTTATCTACATCCAAGTACAAAGTCATCCAATCGTCATCTGTGTGCGGAGAAAGCTTATTAGCTGTTTTCACTAAGAAATATACATATTTTTCATCGCGCGCGACTTTAGCATTTATAATATCGTTTCTACCAGACTTATTTATGTAACGGTAGGGCCCAAACCCCGGGGAGTCACGATGTAATGTGCTCCCCTTGTGTGATCTATACTCAGGCAGGACTGTTGCCCAGTCACTTATAGCCCCGTCTACTCTAACAGTTTGCCTTCGTGATACACTTCTAACTGGTGGTATACCTTTAAATCGTCGAATATTGGCTACCATTTGGTAATAATAATTATCTCCGTGTCCGCCTCTCATGGGCTCAATATCACGGCTATACTCTACATTATACGCATCTGGAAAGGCATTTGCCTCCTTTCCCCACTCTCTATGCCTGTTAACTACCCACTCATTCCAGCCCGTTATGAAAATTAACTCAACGTTTTGCCTTAAAGCCCATTCCCATTGCTCTTGAAAATTTAGCCCATAAAAGGAAGCTTTAACCTGTTTCGATGCTCCTTTATTACTGGTATAGCTACGGCCAAATACGTTTGGTGCATTCATAGCTGTCAGTCCTCGCTCCTTCGACCAATTCTGAGCAACTCCTACTGGTATCTCTTCAAAGCCGCCTGCAGCTCTCTTAACAAACTTATGTTGGGGATATATCTGGAGCCACCCCCATTGGTCCGGACGGGATGCACCTGCGTTATAGCTTGGTTGTACCGGTCGGAAAGTAAAAAAGTTTTTTACATCCATCTGACTTTGGGTCCCGGCTGGGTCACTGGGTATTTCAGTCATTAGATCAGGGTAACCCAGAAGCAGTGGCTTACCCTTCCAGTAGAACCATAACTCTTTGTACAAACCGGGCTCATACAAATAAGCGTATAGCTTATTGATTGCATTCTGACCATCATCTGAGGGAGTCAATGCCGTCATAAAAGCTATCTTAGGAGCGTTAATACCATCTTTTCGAGCTTGAATAAATACTTCGCATAGTGCAGTATAAGCTGGCTTCCACACCTCCTGCCCGTTAGTACAGTCGAAAAAAATAACATCGACCCCTGCATCAGCTAGCATCTCAGCATGCTTACGTAATACCCATTTATCTGTGTTAATATAAAATCCAAATAAAGGTTCACTCCAAAAATATGTGCCATCTGTTGGCCATAACGAGTTATCGTAGCTAGACCGTGCATTAGCATCACTCAATAATTTGGCGTTATCCTGTAGGAACTTAGACAAATTAATTGGTTTGCTTTTTGCTATCTTATATTGGTAGTGCCATGGCCAGTAGAATAAACCTACATAACGGCCTTTTTTTTGGCCACCGCTCACCGGCAATCTACGACCTAATGCATCTGTTGCAGGTAAATCACCACTGTAGTTTACTAACTGACCCATTAGGGATCCGCTCGTGAGTATTCCTATCGCTATACTCGTCAAACTAACTTTACAAACTTTGTTGATAGGGCTTAGGAAAACTGTTTTTCTTCTCCTTTCTTCGACAAGAATATTTCTGATTAGTAGACCAAGCATTGTTTCTCTTTTATGATTAATGTCAAGGATGCTCAGTTCGGAGCGCAAGGTAATGGTTCCGCTGACGACACTGCCGCAATTCAAAGTGCTGTAAATTACGCACAAACTATTGTAACACCTGGTACTGGCGGTTCAGCATACAGGCCTACTGTCTATTTTCCAGCAGGCTATTATCGCATCACTTCGCCGATCAACATTACAAATACAAGTGGTGTATGGTTAGCAGGAGATGGGGGGAGATGGCTAAGTACCGTAATCTTTGGGCAGACCAGCGGAGCAATTTTCGATTTTAGCGGATCAAATAACTCTGGTTGTGAAAATTTCGAATTTCTGTCTGTAACCAATTCGGGCAATATTCGTTCAACGATCGGTGTACAGTTCGCTCTTACCAGTGGTGGAGGATTGAATAATGGTATACGAAACTGTACATTCAACATGGAGGATTATGCGACTACCAATGGTGGATTTGGAACAATTGGTATACTGAATGTCCGTTCTGAAGAATTTTACATCCATGAGTGCCTAATTCGAGCTAATACTCCGATTATAATGAGTAATAATTCATCACTGGCCAGTACCGGGATCAACTTCACTGCCACTAGTAATTACCAAGCTATTGCTGCTGGACTAGGATCTATGGGTGTCACAAGTATACTAGGGACATCAATTCAAACATACGAAAAGCGTCAGCCTGGACTAGTGCTCAACGGTACAAACAGTCTTACATTCCAAGGTTATATATCTCGTGCATCTGCTAATAGTGGTTCTAATGAAACAGCTATACTGTGTAGTCAGTATACAACAAATTTACGCATACACGCTACTGTTGAATCCTATTCGCGAATGGTACGAATACTAAATACAGGTTTACAAGGTGCGCGATTTGACATTGTATCTGCAAACTCTTTGACACCCACCACAGAATTATTCGATTTCACTGGTTGCAACATTAGTGGGGTTGATATGAACATATCTGTACCAAATAGTGGTGAACGCAACAATCGCTACGTCGTGTATTATACTCCGGATAATGGAGGAGCTCAACAAGCGTCAGGCTCTCTACGGAATAGTACAATAACTTGTTACGGGTTCGGTAATCCATATGTAATTACCGCAAATTTGTTAAAAAAGTCAACCAACGTACTTTTTCAAACCGACACACCATTTGAGAAAAAGAGCGGACGAATCAGACAATTGACAAACAATGTAATTCAAGCTGGGAATCTAGGATCAGTCACCACTACAACAGTTTTCCAATTTAGACAATCAAACCAACTTACATCAACGAGTAATAGCGGAGGATACTATCGAATCTGGCTGGACGGCGTTATAAGAACAGGTGGTTACGGTTCTGGAGCGAACTGTACCTTAAGCTTTCAAGCTCAAATCACAGTGAATCAGTCTAATAGCGGTGCACTTGACATACCATCAGTAACGGTCATTACACTGGACAAAGACGCAACAAACCCGTCTTATGCTGATATTGTAGGAGTTGTTGTCAATCTAAATTTTTCTAATGGAATCGGCTCAGTAACTGTAACACCCCGTATCACGGGAAGTGGCAGTGGAGAACCGGTCTATTACGATGGTTTCGCTGAGATACAGAGTGATTTTTTCGTTAATGACCCAATTCCCTTAAATTAACATACATTCAATGTAAAAAAGGACCGCTAGTGAAGCACAAGTGAATCATTGATGGTTGATAACTTTTGGTAAGTAAATGAACAATCATCTGAGGTGGTCCGATTTAGCGATACACTGAATTTGCAAGTTTTGTTTAACATTCCTGCTCAAATTATTCAGGGCTTTTGTAGCCCAGCGAGGAGTACCTGTACACCCGATTGTAATACATTTCAATATACTCGAAGATTTCAGTTGACCTCCACCCACAAAACTGGACCAGCCTAAAGTAGAGAGTTCGGGCGATTTTTCGGTAATTAAATAACCAAACAATCGCTTATGAAAAAGAGC
>NZ_PVTE01000043.1 GCF_003002825.1 Spirosoma oryzae
ACTTAACAGCCCTGCCCTTCAGGGGATTTAGGGGTAAAAAAGCCTGTCCATAAAGTCAGTTAAGTACAGGACGTGAAACCCCTACAAGATTAGCCCTAAAGGGGGTGAAATTCGCACACTAACATCTCCCCCTTTAGGCCGGGCCGACGTTTCGGGGCTGGGGGGTAGGGCGGAACAGAACTTAACAGCCCGGCCCTAAAGGGGACTTTGTCCCAGCATTAGAAAAGTCCCCTTTAGGGGATTTAGGGGTAAGAAAGCATACTTATAAAAACAGTTAACCGAAACCGACTAAAACCCGACAAGAGTAGCCCTAATGAGTGGTCCGACGGGTGGAGTCGCTGCTACAAACCAGCGATCAGCGGGCGACCGGCCAGCGCTTCGAGCATCAGCCAGCTGACGGCTCCAACGTATAACAGGGTAAACAAAACCGTCTGGAAGGGACGTCGGGCGACGTAGTAGCCAAACAGGGGAATCAGTTGCAGGGCGTGCATGCCGAAGAAGTGCGCGATACGCAGGTCGCCGTGCTGCGTACTCCAGTTGATGCCCGGTAGTCCCGGTCCGCCGTCGGGTGCCCCCACCGTATGGGCCAGTCGGGCGGCCATCAACCCACCCTCGAAGGCAAACACGACAAAAATCAGCATACCCAACCGGATGCCCCACAAATAGGAAAGGTTTAACGCTGGGGGTCGTTGTAGCAGGAACAGGATGCCGATGTACAGCGTCCACAGGATGGCAACGGTAATCGCAACGCCCATCAGCGCAAACAGCATACCGCCCGTCGCTGACTTTACGTTGAAATGCGACAGCTGACCCAGCCCAGCCTGCACGACGACCACCGTCAGTTCAAACGCCAGAATCAGCGTGATCGCCCATGAGTAAATCCGTACGCTTCGCTGTTGACGCAGGTAACTCATCAGCCAACCCATCGTCCAGACGAAAATAGTGGCCGACACAAAGAATTTCGCGGGCTTAACAAACGCATTGATACCCAGCACCTGCGTAGTGGTTACGAACGTCAGTCCAGCACAGACAATAGCCCCAACCAGGCAGACCCAGCCAAAGGCAGACAATACGGCATTACGCCGGTGGAGGGTTGTAAAGAATAGATTCATCGATGGTACGGTCTGATGGTCAGACCAGCTTTTGGGTGCGAATAGTACGAATCAGCCAGTAGAGCAATAGCCCGACCGGCCCCAGCATAAAGCAGAAAAACAGCGGTACGATGATCAGCCAGTGCGGTATTTGCCGGGTCTGCGCGTCGCGCAACACGACCGAGCCCGCCACCAGATCGAAGGCCAGGTAGTGTACCCAGCCCGCCAGCATGACGCTATCGCCCCCGTTGGCAAACAGCAGTTTCAGCCCGGCCAGCGAACCAAACGAACCGAAATCAACGGGGCCACCACTAAACAGATAAATTACATAAATGACCGCCAGACAGACCGGAACCAGGTACGTATCCATCAGCCAGCGCGTCACCGACCAGCGGGGCGCTACCACCATCAGCAGCCACTGCGGCAGCACAAGCGTATTCGCGAACTGAAAAACTGTTTCGGGGGACATAGGGTCGGCTTACGGTATTCGGTTTACAGTTTGCGGTAACGCAACGTACAGTTCAAATTCAGGTAGCACCGGTATTGGCAGCATGACGGTAAACCGTAAACTGAGTACCGTAGACCGTAAACCATTACTTTACTTTCGCCTGTCCTAGTACGCGCAGGAGATTGCCGCCCCAGATCTTGGCGATGTCGGCTTCGGAGTACTTCCGGCGCACGAGTTCCGCCGTCAGATTCTCGATCTGACTAACGTCTTCCAGTCCGTTGACGCCCCCGCCCCCATCGAAGTCAGAGCCGATACCGACGTGGTCGATGCCTACCAGTTTGACGATGTGATCGATATGGTCGGCAATGTCCGACAGACTGGCCCGTTCCGGCGCGAACACTTTTGCCAGCGAATCGCTTTCGGCCTGTAGGCGCGCTTCCAGTTCCGGCGTCATTACCTTCCCGACCCGCGCCATACGGACTTTCGTCTTGGCCGCCCGAAACGCATCCGACGGCTTTTTCAGGTAATCGCTGACAAAGTTGACCTGTACGACGCCCCCTTTTTTGGCAATCGCCCGGATCATATCGTCGGTCATGTTGCGGGGGAAGTCGCAAAGCGCGCGGCAGTTGGAGTGCGACGCAATGACGGGTGCTTTCGACAGAGCCAGCGCATCGTAGAACGTACTGTCGGCCACGTGCGACACGTCGATCAGCATACCCAGCCGGTTCATCTCCGGTACGACCTGCTTGCCGAAATCGCTCAATCCACCGTATATCGGCCCGTCCGGGTCGGTCGATGAATCGCCGATGAGGTTGTTGGCGAAGTGCGTCAGCGTCATGTATCGGCAACCGAGGTCGTAGTACGTTTTCAGCATCGCCAGATCGCTGCCAACCGGATAGCCGTTTTCCATACCGATAAACACAGCCCGCTTACCAGCCTTCTGAATTCGGTAAGCGTCGGCGGGCGTCGTTGCCAATTCTGCCAGATTAGGATACTTTTTCAGCGCCTGGTGAATCAGGTCAAACTGGTTGAGCGCGTTGCGTTTGGCTTCGGCATGGCCTTCGGGCGTACGCGGCCCCTGCGAGGTATAGACGGCAAAAAACATGGCGTCCATACCGCCCTGCTTCATCCGGGGAAAGTCGATCTGCGAGTTATCACGCTTCGTGTCGTGCGCCACACCGACGTCGAAACCCGGCTTCTGCATGTTGATGGGCGCATCGGCATGCGTATCGAGCGTCAGTATGCGCTGATGAATTTTCTGAACCGCCGGATCAGGTTTGGCAGGAGTCTGCGCGTAGGCCGTCGACAGCGACAGTAAAGCGGGTAAAACGTAGCGATGCATCATCTTCAGGTTGTCTGTAGTAAAGGGTTACCTCCGAAACTACGCACCGCCCCCCGTAATCGCAAACTTTCGCGGCTCACGTGCTGTTAGCCAAGGATTGAATGATTGAGTAATAGAATGATTGAATGGATGAATGCGCCAGCCAACTCAATCATTCTATCACTCAATCAGTCAATTATTCAATCACTTCTCACATGCCCGTCGTCCCGTACAAAGACCGCGACAGCTCCAAGCGCCAGCAGGTAGCGGAGATGTTCGACAGTATTTCGCCTAAATATGACCTGCTCAACCACGTGTTGAGTGGCGGCATCGATATTCTCTGGCGCAAACGAGCCATTCGCGAACTGCGCAAGGCACTGGCCCCGAAGACCCCAAAACGTATCCTCGACATCGCCACCGGCACGGGTGACTTTGCGATCGAAGCGCTGGCCCTGAAGCCGGACACGATTGTCGGCATGGATATTTCGGAGGGTATGCTGGCGGTCGGCCGGGAGAAAATGAAGAAGCGCGGCATCGACAACATCATCGAGATGCGGTCGGGCGATTCAGAAGGTTTGCCCCTGCCAGACAATGATTTCGATGCTGTCATCGTTGCCTTTGGGGTACGTAATTTCGAGAACCTGCTCAAAGGGCTGACCGATATGCACCGTGTGACCCGTCCCGGTGGTGTCTGTGTGGTGCTGGAGTTCTCGAATCCGCGCCAGGCTCCCTTTAAGCAGCTCTACGGTTTTTACTCCCGGACGATTCTGCCGCTGATTGGCCGCGTAGTGAGCAAAGACGCATCGGCGTATACGTACCTGCCCGAATCGGTACAGGCGTTTCCCGACGGTCCCGACTTTCTGCGCATCTACCAGGCAGCTGGCTTTACAAACACGAAATGGATACCGCTTACCTTCGGCATTGCGTCAATCTACATCGGCCACAAACGGGCGTAGTTTTCTTGCGACGACTTATCACACTGACCACGCTGTGCCTGCTGCTGTTTGCCAGTCTGGGCGCGCAGGCGCAGGGCTCGTACAAGTACGTTGTCAAGCACCTGGAACATTACGACGACAAAGAGATTCACTACGGGTTCTTCTTTGCCATGCCCGTTAGCCGCTTTTCGGTTCGGCACAGCCCGGAATTCCTGACGGCCGACTCTGCCTACCGGATTCAATCGCCCAACCGACCCAACTTCCGGGTGGGTTTTGTCGTCAACGCTTTTCTGAACGACCGCTTCGACCTGCGTACCACGCCCTCCGTGAGCCTGATGAGCCGGGAGGTACAGTACGCGTACCCCAACAGCACCCGCACCGAAGTCCGCGAATCGACCTGGCTCGACTTCCCGGTGCTGCTGAAATACAAATCCGAACGGCGGAACAACTCGCGCATGTATTTCCTGGCGGGGGGTTCGTTCAGCGTCGAGACCAACGTTCGGCGGAAGGAGACGCAGGGCACCAGCCGACTCAGTACGGGTACGATGGATTTGGCCGTCGAATACGGGGTCGGGTTTGAACAGTTTTTCGAATTCTTCAAGTTTGCCCCCGAAATCCGCTTCTCACACGGCCTCATCAACCTCTACCGGCCTACCAACAACGCGGCTGGCATCGGGATCAACCGGCTAACGACGCACAGTGTCTCGCTGTATCTCAACTTTGAGTAGAAAACAACTTCTGACAATGAGACACTTATAAAAAAGTCCATTTTTTTTCAGGCAAACACTTGCATTACCCCCGAAAACAAGCCTATATTTGCACTCCCAAACGACAACAACGAAGGGGAAAATAAAAAGGGAGTTTAGCTCAGCTGGTTCAGAGCATCTGCCTTACAAGCAGAGGGTCGGCGGTTCGAACCCGTCAACTCCCACCACTTAAAAAGCACTTAGCGTTATTCGCCGAGTGCTTTTTTCGTTTTTACTGGTACGTTCACTGACACAACTAGTATTTGTAGAGCTTTTTTGCTTAAAGGGATTACGAAAATTACTGATAGCTAATGGTAGACATATCTTGGGGGCCACTATCGTTTCTTTTCTATCGTAAACCTTATCGGTAAATTGTGAACCTGGGCATTCTGACCATAAACATTCAAGTTTATGGTCGCCGTCTTGCCTGTCATACGTTCGCCACATCTAACTACCAACCTAACTACAACTTCGCTTCCTGTCGTCTTGTAAGTAGGCAGATTGTCGAAGTGAATACTTCCAGTACTATATTCAAACTTACCCCCTAGCGCGGTTTTACGGCTTTCAACTAATTGGGTTACAGCTCCGTTTAGGCCGATTGGGTATGAATCAGGAACTCCCCCCCATATATACATATTGGAATCTGAGTGATTGGCAGTTAGTTTGACATTCTCTGCATTTAAACTTCCTGTATTTTTTATTATTATCTTCAATGAGAAGGACCTAGTACTGTCGTCGATCTGTCCAAGATTCAGCCATTTTAAACTGTACACGCCCCCAGAGCTTTCTTTCTCTCTAAAAAGACTGGATTCGCCTTTAGGCATCATGTATGCGTACTCAACTGTAAGTTTTGGCCTCATAGACAACCGTTTCTGCTCATCAATCCATTGTCTGGTAATTGTACTAAGTTGCTTTTTAGACAGTATCAAGTTTTCGTTCAGTATTGCTTGTTGTTCTTCTAGGTTGCTCTGTACTGCTGACAAAGCCATTCTGCTTCGTTCGAGTGCATACTGTTGCCTTTTCAATACTTCACCTTGCTCTTTTGCTCCTTCCCTGGCATCGTTCAGTGTCTCAAGTGCGATCCAGACAGACCAGAAGGCTGCTACCAAAGATAGTACGGTTGCGAGTGCAGAGTAAACAGGGAAGCTATCTGGTGATAAATTCCGCGTGCGATACAGCCTCGGGTACAGGATATAGTTAATCCACACTACTACGATACAAAACAGTCCTAGAATTATATGAATCATATACCGATCAAGATTACTGCGTATATTATTCTCGTTACTGACAAATCGAACACATGCTACAAATGCTCGACAGGGTATTTACTGAATGCCCTATGATACTTCTTTCTAATCGGTAAACAAAAAACCCCAACCGACAAGGAAGGGATTTTTCGAAGGGTATATGCGACAGATTTATAAAACCACTCCGTAGGCCCGTAACTCTTCTACGGAATCAGCGTACCAGTAGTCTTTTGTCGGGTGATTACGATCAAAGCGCAGTTTACCGATTACTTTGTCTGGCGTTAGTATGCTTATAAGCACCTTCTCACAGTACATATCTTTTGGTAGTTGACCAGCACAATAGGATGCGGCCTCCAAAGTATCAAAGGGTGCTTTGTGGTTCATAGGCTGGCTTGGTACCATGATAGGCGACGGAACATAGGCAACCGAATCGTTGGACTCGTAACGAGCGTGGGCAGACGCGATGGCGTAAACAAAGAAAGGAGGCATAGAATAGGCTGAATACAAGTGAACAACTCATCCACCTATTCAAAAATAAGCTACCTGTTACCGACTTCTGTAGTACTGAACGAGCAGGGCAGTGCTTTCACTTCGATGTCCTATCGGGTAATGCTACGCAGTTGTCGTGTTGTTGTACGCCTATCCTGCTAATTATACTTGTGAGAAGTGCAAGCCACTAAAATTGCAACACTCAAATTACGACAAAGCCTGCGGGGCTGGGTTACCGGCGGGACGGCTGCGGTCGTCGGGGAGTGGGATGAAGACGTCATTGTCGTTGGGGGGTAATAAGATTCGGCCCTGCTTCCAGTCTTCCTTGGCCTGTTCAATGCGCTCCTTGCGGGAGGAAACGAAGTTCCACCAGATGAATCGCTCGCCAAGCGGTTCTCCACCCAGCAGCATCAGTGTAGTGGCTTCGACGGCCAACAGTACGGGATCGTTGCCAGCACCGAAAACAAGCATCTGCCCCGCGCCGTAGGTCCGCCCCGCGATTTCGATTTGGCCCGTTACAACGTAGATGGCTCGTTCGGTGTGCTCGCTGGGCAAGCCAAATCGGGTGCCTTTGTCAAGCTGCGCGTGCAGATAGAACAAGGGTGAGTGCGTTTTTACGTCGCCCCGAAGCCCGTACGCATCCCCGGCAATCAGGCGCATCCATACGCCTTTGTCGGTGTAGACGGGTAAGTCCTCCGGTTTGTAGTTGTCGAAGGTCGGGGCGCTTTCTTCATCGCGTTCGGGCAGCGCGACCCAGGTTTGCAGCATTTCGAGTTTACCCTGCGCCAGCAGCGTCGGGTCTTCGAACCGCTCCGAGTGGGCGATGCCCCGCCCGGCGGTCATCCAGTTCACTTCGCCCGGCCGAATGATCTGCTCGACGCCCAGGCTATCGCGGTGGGTCACTTCGCCGTCCAGCAGGTACGATACCGTCGACAGGCCGATGTGCGGATGGGGCAGTACGTCCAGTTGGGCAGTCGTCATGGCGTTCAGGTCAACCGGCCCGGCATGGTCCATGAAGATGAAGGGGCCAACCATCCGCTTCAGCCGAAACGGCAGAATCCGCTTTACTTCCATACCCGGCGTGATGAGTGCCCGGCGCGCTTCGATGACAAGATCAATCATGCTGTAGTGAGCTTACTGCGTACGTGCGTTTAGGTAGGGACGCTTATTCCGTCCAACGTAGCTCAAGTTAGCGGAAGCAATCGACAACACCGCAGCGTAACCCGTCGACCAGCGGGCCAGTCGCCGGTTCATGACTAACATTGTCGCTGACTGCTGGTTCTAAGAATATGACTGATCTATTCGATTACCTACAGACGCGGAAGAACGAGGGAGGGGCTGTACTGGGCTCGTATACCGTCACCGATATAAACATGGTCGCGCCGAAGCCGCAGGCGTTTCTATTCACCGCTGAAGGCACCGGAAAACGCAAAGGCAAACTACTAACCGTGGCTATCAGAGAAGCCGGTGGGTCAGACGGCGATTCGTACGAGGTCGATGTTACGGACACGAATGCGGCCAAAACCTTTTCGTACGCGGCCCTGTCGCGGCAGGCCGTCGAGCAGTTTCTCCAGACCGGCCTGATGCCCACTGCCGACGAACCGTTCTGATTTCCTTAGTTAACGCGAATCACGGCCAACTAGTAAAATAACAATCGCTTCAATATCAATAGCTTACACATATTTTGTCATCCCGACGACAGGAGGGATCTTCGCGTAGGAAGCCTGTTTGTATTGCGCGAAGACCCCTCTTGACGTCGGGATGACACAAACTGGCTATCTATAATTCGCGCTATTTAGCGATTTGCGCCTGTTCAGATTACCATTTTTTGCGGAACAGACTAGTAAGCCGCGTCGGTTTTTTCTTCTTTTGTCACCATGAAGACATTACTGACGCTCGCGGCTTTTGCGCTATCGTGTTCATTGGGCATGGGGCAAGCCAAAACGGGCTGGAATGGCAGGAAATGCGCCGTGGTCCTGACGTATGACGATGCGCTGGACGTTCACCTGACCAACGTTGTTCCGGCGCTGGACTCGCTGGGGCTGAAAGGCACCTTTTACCTGTCGGGCTATTTCCCCGGCTACGCCAACAACATCGACCGGTGGCGGGCTGTCGCGCGAAAGGGGCACGAGCTGGGCAATCATACGCTGTTCCATCCCTGCGCCGGCAATCAGCCCGGTCGCGAATGGGTTAGTCCGGCGAATGACTTAAGCAAGTACAGCCCGCAACGGATGGCCGACGAGATCGGTATGATGAACGTGCTGCTACAAACGCTTGACGGCAAAACCGAACGTACGTTTGCCTACCCCTGTGGCGATACGAAGGTCGGCGATACAGACTACTACAAACTGGTCGATACGAAATTTGTGGCCGCGCGTGGGGTGCGCAGTGAGATGAAACCACTTGGGCAGTTGAACTATGCCGATATCGGTTCGTACGCCATCGTCGGGCAAACGGGTGAACAGCTGATCGAACTGGTCAAACAGGCGCAGGCGTCCAATTCGTTGCTGGTGTTTCTCTTCCACGGCGTGGGTGGCGGCCATTCAATGAACGTTGCCCTACCGGAGCATGCCAAGCTGCTGCGTTATCTGAAACAGCACGAGTCCGAGATCTGGACCGCTCCTCTCATCGACGCTGTCAAATACGCTAAAACGCATTCGCCCACAACCCGGTAAGGGCTGCGGGCGAGCGAAGGAAACGGTGGGAGATAGAAAAAAAATGTAATTAGAAGCGATCGGGGCTGAACGCGTCGATGACCATACTATCGACTTTATCGTTGACGACTTCGCTGACGAGCTTGCCGGTCGCCGGACCCAGACTCAGGCCCATCATACCGTGCCCCGTGGCCAGCACGACGTTGTCGAACCGGTCGGTACGGCCGATGTAGGGTAATCCGTCGGGTGAGCAGGGGCGCAGGCCACGCCAGACTGTCTCGACCTTCGGCATCTCGACTTTTATCTCGGGATAGTAATTGTTGATCGACTGGAAGATCCCCCGTACCCGGTTCATGTTCACGGTCATATCGGTACCTGCCACTTCGAGCGTACCGGCAAACCGCAGGCTTTTGCCCATCGGTGTAGCCGTGGCGCGGGCTTCGAGCATAATCGCCGGTACCCGTACGTTGTTTTTGACGTCGTGCATCATGAAGCTGTAGCCTTTGCCGCCCTGCATCGACAGGCTCATGCCCAGTTGCCGGCTAATGTCTGACGACCAGGCACCACCTGCCACGACAACCGCGTCGACGGCTACGTCGCCCTGCGCCGTCTGAATAGCGGTGATGTGCTTGCCCGTTTTACCGAAACCCGTAACCGTACGTTTCTCCAGAATCTCAACGCCGTTTTTCCGCAGATACGCCACCAGTGACCGAATCAGTTCATTCGGGTTCAGGTGCGCATCGCCGGGGTAGAAGATACCGCCCCGCACGTCGACGCGGGCGTCGGGTTCGAGGTCCTGTACCTGCTGCCCGTTGAGGAGTCGCGCTTCGATACCCGCCCGGTTCGCCACGTCGGCTTCTTCGGCCATTTCGTGTTCGGCACCGGCCGTTTTGTACAGCATCAACAGTCCCCGCTCCTGCCATTCGAAGCTGAGATCACCGTTAGCTGCCAGGTCCTGGTACAGCTCTTTGCTGAGCAGACTCAGGTCACGCAGCGCCGGAATGGAGCGTTGCACGTGGGCGTCGTTGGCATGTCGGTAAAAGAGCCAGCCCCAGCGCGCCAGATCCAGATTGAGCCGGGGTTTAACGTAGAACGGGCTGGTCGAGTTGAGCATCCAGCGCATGCCTTTTGAAATCATGCCGGGCTGCGCCAGGGGAATGATATGACTAGGAACGATCATACCGGCATTGCCAAACGAGCAACCGTCGGCAATCGTGTCCTGATCGAGCAACGTCACCCGGTGCCCCGCCTTCTGTAGATAATACGCCGAGCAGAGGCCGATGATCCCCCCGCCAACAATACCGATGTGCATAGTTCAATGAGTGATTGAGTGACTGAGTGATTGAGTGAATAGCTATTCGCAGAGTACTGCTGGCGACAGCCTGATTCGCTCAATCACTCATTCACGCATTCGCAATTAAATCACCTGAAACCCGTGAACGTAGGGGTCTTCCTCGTCGAGAATCAGGTGGTTGTAGCCGTGAATTCGGGCCCAGCCTTCGATGCTGGGAATAATCGCGGGGGTGTTGGCCAGTTCAGTAACTGCTTCGATACGCCCGTTGAAAATGGAGCCGATAATGCTTTCGTGTACGAATACGTCGCCCGGCTGCATCCGGCCTTTGCCAAACCACTGCGCCATCCGGGCCGACGTGCCGGTACCGCAGGGTGAACGGTCGATGGCTTTGTCGCCGTAGAAAACAGCATTGCGCGCCGTCGACGTTTCTTTGAGCGGCTTACCTGTCCAGAGAATATGGCTCAGGCCGTTGATCGTCGGATTCTCGGGATGCACAAACGTGTACTTCTCGTTCATCCGCTTGCGCATCGTCCGGGCCCAGCCAATCAGCTGATCGGCGGTGTAGTGTTCCAGACCGGGAAAGTTGGGCTGCGGATCGACAATGGCGTAGAAGTTACCGCCGTACGCTACGTCGACTGTCAGTTCACCCAGGTCGGGGCAATCGACGGTCAGGTTTTCAGCCGCCAGATACGACTTGATGTTCGTAATCTTCACCGACGTCACCTTCTTACCGTCCTGCTGGTATTCGGCCCGCACGAGTCCGGCCGGTACTTCCAGATTCAGCACACCCGGCGTTTTGGGTCGGATCAGGTTCTGTTCGATCGCGACCGTAACGGTCCCGATCGTGCCATGGCCGCACATGGGCAGGCAGCCCGATGTTTCGATAAACAGCACACCAGCATCGTTGGCCGGATCGCTGGGTGGGTAGAGAATACTACCCGACATCATGTCGTGCCCCCGTGGCTCGAACATCAGCCCCCGCCGAATCCAGTCGAATTCGCGCATGAAGTGCTGCCGTTTCTCGCTCATGTTGGCCCCTTGCAGAAACGGTATGCTCCCGCCCGTCACCACCCGAACCGGGTTACCACACGTATGCGCGTCGATGCAGAAAAAATGATACTCGGACATGGGTCAAGGATTGAATTGTTGAGTGATTGAGTGATGGAATGATTGAATAGAGCTGACGCACTCAATCATTCCATCACTCAATCACTCATTTTATACCAGCTCCGGGCGTTTTGCCAGGGCGGTGTTGATAACGTTCAGGACCTGCTCGCGTTCAGCACCGATAAGGGGTAGCCGTGGGGCACGAACGTGTTCCGAACCGATACCGACAGCCTGTGCGGCCAGTTTGATGTACTGTACCAGTTTGGGGTGGATGTCGAGTTCCAGCAGCGGCATGAACCAACGGTAGATGTCGAGGGCTTCGGCTACCTGACCCGCTTTCGCCAGATCGTAGATCGCCATCGTTTCCTGCGGGAACGCGTCGACCAGACCACCTACCCAGCCATCGCAGCCCAGCAGGATCGCTTCCAGCGCCAGCGTGTCGACGCCACCCAGCAGTTTGAAGCGGTCACCGAAGGCGTTACGCATACGGGTGATGTTGGTCAGGTCGCGGGTTGATTCTTTAACGGCCTGGATGTTGTCGTATTTGGCCAGTTCTTCAAACATGGCCACCGTCGTCATGATCTTGTAATCATACGGGTTGTTGTAGATCATGATCGGCAGCGTCGTGGCTTCCGCGACAGCCGTGAAGAACGCAACGGTCTCACGCGCATCGGCGGGGTACCGCATGGGCGGCAACACCATCAGTCCGTCGGCACCAGCGGCTTCCGCTTCGCGGGCACGGGCGATGGCCTGCTTCGTACTTTGCTCGGCAATGTTAAGCAGGACGGGTACTTTTCCGTCACAAACGGCCAGTGCCGAATTCAGCAACTGAATTTTTTCATCGGGCTCCAGCGTGCTCGCTTCGCCCAGCGAACCACCGATAATGAAGCCATGCACGCCCGCGTCAAGCTGCGCACGCAGGTTTTTTTCGAACAGGGGCAGATCGAGTTGATCATCGGCCGTAAATGGGGTCAGCAGCGCGGGATAAACGCCTTCCCACCGGACAGGTACGTGCATGGTTGTAACAGTTTATTGGTTGAATTTAACGTATCAAAATTAGTAGCGATCCCCTTTTATCAATAACTATTCATGCGCCGACTTTAATACTATTTTCACCAGAAAAAAGCAATTATTGAGTATATTTACGCAAAACTTGCACCATGAAGCCACTCCTGTTCAAAGTTCCGACGATTGACGACCGTTCGTTTCGTATCGAACAGGATCGGATGCCCCACTTTTACGGTCACCTGCATTTCCACCCGGAAGTTCAGCTAACGCTGATTCAGGAGGGTGAGGGAACACTGATCGTGGGCGATAAAATCGACCGGTTTGCGCCCGGCGACGTGCTGATGCTTGGTCCGAACCTGCCGCACGTATTACGTAGTGACCCCGACTATTACCAGCCGGAGTCGACTCGGCAGTCGGTAGCCGTCTCGGTACTGTTTCGGCCGGAACAGCTGGAAGCGGGCGTACTGAACTTACCGGAAACGCTACACCTGCGCCAACTGCTGACTGAATCGCAGCACGGTGTTCGGTTACGTTCGTCGGATAACCCGGCGCTAACCAGTCAGCTAGAAAATCTGCCGGGCCAACGCCCTTTTGACCAACTGCTGACGCTGCTGCACGTGCTGGATGAACTGGCTACGCAACCCGACCGGGAGGTACTGTCGGTAACGGCTTACGTGCAGCCTCAGCGCCCGGACGACCACCGGCGGCTGGAACGCGTTTTTTCGTACATCCTGGAGCAGTACCACACGCAGATCACGCTCGACGACGTAGCCAATATTGCCAGCCTGACACCGGGGGCGTTTTGTCGTTTTTTTCGTCAGCACACGCGCAAAACCTTTTCGACGCTGCTCAACGAAGTACGCATCGAACACGCCTGTCGCCACCTTCGCGAATCGAAGCAAAGCATCAGTCAAACGGCCTATGTCTGCGGCTTCACAAACCTGTCGAACTTCAACCGGCAGTTCAAGACGATCACGGGTCTGTCGCCCAGCGATTATATCCGGCGCTACAATAGCTGATACGCACTTTCTGCTACCTTCTCTGCTGCGATTGGGTTAGCAGGATGCTTCCTGCTGTCTGCGACAAATAGCGTACAAACAATCCGCTGACTCAGCCGGTTAGTCCCTCTCAATCAACCAACTCAACGAGATGATTAAGAAAGGCACAACCGTAAAATGGAAGTGGGGAAAGAGCCATGCCGAAGGTAAGGTGGTTGAAGTCCACAAAGAGGAAATCGAGAAAACGATCGACGGCAAGAAAATCAAGCGCAAAGGCACAGACGATGATCCGGCACTGGTAATTGAGCAGGACGACAAGCAACTGGTTTTGAAGCTGCAAAGCGAAGTAGAAACCGCCTAACCCGGATAGCCATGAACGACGACGATAAAAAAGATATCTACGACGAGTTCAAGGATCTGGTGAACATGTCGGCTTCAGAACTGAAAAAGTGGCTGGATACCGATGAGTCGAAATCGGTTGGTCAGAAGAAAGATGGTAGTGAATCGACCGGGCACAAGTCAGGCGAACGCATCATCGAGATCAAAGAGAAGAAGAAAGGCGACCTGACCGACGACGACTATAAGCACATGCAGAAAGTGGTCGGTTATATCAAACGGCACAGCGCACAGCGTCCGAAAGAAGTCGAAGGCAGCGACTGGGAATACTCGCTCAAAAACTGGGGCAACGACCCTACGAAGAAATAAGCCGTTTTATTGATTCACTTTTTGTCATTCCGAGTCGGCGGCCACGGTGGCACGGAATGACAAAAACATTTACTTACCCTGACGGAGGAAAAAGCGGAGTGCTTCCAGGTGCACGTCGATATCTTTCGGGTAATCGTGCTTTCCGCCAACGACTTTCAGCAGCACAACCTCGGGTTGCCCCTTTGCTTTGTAGGCATATCGCTCAATCGTACGACCGTCAGCAGGGTCAGTATCCGGCAGCTTCTCCAGGCTTGGCTTTCCCTTGTAGCGGGCCAGACCCGCCCAGTAATTCAGCGTTTGTTCCGTCGAGCGTACGCGCCCCATTTTCATGTTCGGCCCCAGGTCTACCTCTCCCCCATTATATGGGTTGACCGTATCGTCGGTACCGTTGATAATCATGATCGGCACCGCTTTCCCCGATGCAACACAGTCCATATTGGTCGAGTCGGGCAGGTTGGCAATAATGGCCGTTACCGCCCGGAACGCATCGGGCATGGTCATCGCCAGTTTGTAGGCCATATGCCCGCCACCCGACGTACCGACAACGAACACCTGTCGCTTATCGACGGCATATTTTTTCTGGAAATACCGGATCATGGCCGCGAAGAAGCCCTGTTCGTTAACGTCGATCCGGTTCGCTTCAGCGGGCGATGCTTTGCGGCATTCGTTCCAGTACCGTTTGTAGCCATCAGGATAAACAGTCAGTAATCCGTCGGCCACCGCCTGCCGCTCCATCGCCGTCGTCTGTTTCATCATGCCCAATCCATCGCCACCCGATCCGTGCAGCACGAAGACCAGCCCGGTTGGTTTGGCCACTGCTGCCGGTTTGTTGACGTGAAAGGTTCGCCAGTTCCCGTCGACCTGCACGGAATCAGTGATTACCTGCGCCTGCGTCAGCAACGCCATCAGGCTGAATGACATGAGTAACCAATAGCGTTTCATACCAAGAGGAATGCGTATAACGGTTTATGATTTGCTGGCAGCTGCGGCCGCAGCCTTTGGTTGCCGTGCTAACGCTTCACTGAGAAAGCCCGCTTTCAGGTGTTCGTAAAACGACTCCGGATCAACGAGCGACGCGGCTCCCTGTGCCAGCATACCGCCCAGCAACAGCTGGAAAATAACAGAATGCCGGTCGGTCATTTCCAGGACAAGGATAGCCGCCGTAAACGGTGATCGCACGACGCCGGTCAGGAAGCTAACCATGCTGACCAGCACGATCAGATTGTGATCGGTATTGGGAATGCGAATGAGTCGCGCAATACCGTCGCCCATGATCGAGCCGACGCTTAATGAGGTTGCGAAAATACCACCGGCGGCTCCGCTGCTGTAACTCAGCGCCATCCCGACCCAGCGCACGGCCGCCAGATACCAGGGTGTGTGGTAGTTATTCTGGAACAACAGCCTGTTGATGATTGGTTTACCCGTACCAACAGAATCAGCCCCAATCCAGTACGCCAACCCACCCAATAGCAGGCCGCAAGCGGCCACCCAGCCCGCCTGTGCCCCCAGCGTACGAAACTGTTTCCGGTAGCCATTCAGCCAGAGAAGGGATTTGGCAAACAGGGCACCCGCCATGCCACAGACGACGGCAACGGTCCCCACCCCCAGCCAGACCATACCGCCCGACATCACCACACTCGGATAGCCCAGATACAGGTACGGTCCCAGCAGCCCCTGTGCCGTCAGTCCCGCGATGATAACGGCCGTAAACACAGCCGTTCTGAAGTGTGTAATATGCGTCTGCGTAAGCTCTTCGACCACAAACACGATACCGCCAAGGGGCGTGTTGAATGCAGCGGCCAGGCCGGCAGCGCCCCCCGTAATCAGGGCAATCTGTCGCGACAGTTGTGGCCAGCCGACGGGTTGTAGCCGGTTGATCGCCCGAAAAATAGCCGCCGAAACCTGTATGGTTGGGCCTTCGCGCCCGATAACACCACCACCCAGCAACAGTACAACACTACTCAGCACCTTGACGACGGCCACGCGCATACCGAGCAGCCAGCCCGTTTTTCGGTAGTTGACGGGTGTCGACAGTTCGATAGCAGCCATCACCTGCGGAATACCGCTCCCCCGTGCAGCCGGTGCCAGTTGCCGACACAACAGCCAGGCAAGCAGGAACGCCAACGGCGTCAGCACAAACGCCAGCAACGGTTGGGCGCGTAGCCAGGTAAAGCTGGTTTCTTCCGCCCAGACAAACACCCGCTCGTAGGCAACCGCCACAATACCCGTCAGTAACGACGCAATCCAGAAAGGCAGGCTTTGCAATACCGTTCGCCGGACACGCGCGGAGTATAAGGACCGAACGATGCGCTGATCGATTACCGATAGCACACGCTGGTAAAAGGAGGGTTGTTCTTCGGGAGATGGCTGCTTTTCTGTTGCTTCCGGCATGCCTGCTTGCTGTGGTGATTGGTTACGTAATAGGACTCACCGGACAGACCCGGCTCTTTATCGAACGTCGGCTTGTGGCAGATTCTTTTCCAATACCTTGTTGATCGTGTGAATAACGCCGTTGGTAGCCCGAATATCGCGTTCGATCACGTCCGCAACCGTACCACGTCCGTCAGTGATTGTAATACTGTCGCCCTGCTTATGCACGACCAGGATCTGTCCCAGCACGTTCGTCAGTGTTTGTCCGTCGCGCAGTTTATCCGACGTGTAGCTACCCCGAATGACGTGGTAGGCCAGCATGCGCGACAGTCGTTTCTTGCTGGAAGGCAGAAGCAGTCCTTTCAGCGTCGCGTCGCCCAGTTCGTCAAAAGCGCCGTTGTTCGGCACAAAAACGGTGTAAGGCCCGGCCGGATTAGCCTGCTTATTCAGGCCCGACTCGTTCAGGATTTGTAAAATAGTCGTGTAATCAGGTTGGCCCTGTAAACTGGCCAGCATCGATTGACCGGTCGCTTTTCCACTGGCCCGCAGCGTATCCTGACTAGTCTGCGCAAGCAGCGACGATGTAGTTAGCAACAGGGCAAATACGGCGATAACACATTGATTTTTAAGCATGTTTTCGGGGCATTGAGTTTACTTGACAAGATAACAGGGACTGCAAGCCGTCCGCTTACTCAACTACCGGCACACTGAATAGTTTGGTGATCGCAATTACCGGGTATACCGATAGGCCCACCAGATTAACAGGCCCTGCAAGGGAAGCCGACCCCAGCGTAGCCAGTCGGGTATCTGCGCAAACCGATCGGCCGTTGCCATGTATACATTGGCGGGGAATACGGCAATCAGCAGCAGAATCAGCCCCCAGGCCGCCCAGATACGCGTCGCCGGCAGCAACAAACCCAGTCCCAGCACAATTTCGGCAACGCCACTTAAATCGACCAGTAACTGATGCGCGGGCAAGTACGGCGGCATAATAGCCAGATACAGCCGGGGGCGCACGAAGTGATTGACTCCCGCACCGATGTATACGAGTGCCTGTATGTATAACCCCGCTTTGTAAAGCATATGTCTTCCGTTTACGATTTCAGTCGGTTCCGTCACCTAATTCCGGCATTCCGCCACAGGAGTCCATGACGGTTTTAAACCCAGCCCGACCGGTCACGTCAAACCGACAAAATCAAGCAAATTCCTACACACAACAACACACGATTATGAACACCAAATCCGTTTTCGTTGCCCTGCTGGGTCTGTTTCTATCGGTCGGCGCGTATGCCCAACACCAGCCGGGTGTCTACAAAGTGAAGCCAAAACGGTCGCCCGAGGAGCGAGCCGCCCACCATGCTCAATTGAAAGAAAAACTGGCACGCATGTCGCCCGCCGAGCGCGAAGCCTTCAAAAAAGCCCACCACGACAAGCGGCAGGCCCGACTCAACGCCATGACACCCGAACAGCGCGCCCGCTTTACGGAGCGCCACGCGGATGGGAAACGCAGCCGTTCGTAGTTTACAGTTTTCGGTTTACGGTAGCTGACGCCAGAAAGATTACGCGTCAGCCACCGTAAACTGTATACTGAAACCCGTAAACCCTATTCCACTACGTGCCCGACGAAACTGGCGGTGTTGTCGAGAATGGTACCACCCCGCCGGAAGCCGAGTCCGCAGGCAGCACCGGCGTAGAACACCCCCGCCTGGTACCGACGTCCGTCACTATCTTCCGGGAAGTCGATGTATTCCTGGTAGATCTTCGGATACGCGTCGTAGTCACCGTCGACAGCGTCGCGGACACTACCGTCGGCGTTCAGCACACGCACGTTAGCCCCTTCACGACCGAACACGACTTTCTCGACGCAGGCTTTGCCCGCCAACGGTTTAGCGTCGGTTTCGAGCAGCAGTGGGTGATTGGGGTACAATTCCCACAGAATTTTCAGAATGTGTTTCGATTGGAACAGCAGCGTATATGCCGGGTTGAGAATCAGCGCGTGCCGCTTCCTGACAATATCCGTGAGTATTTCGATCAAATCCGGCTCTTCGTCGGCAATGACTTCCCACGGCACCAGTCGAAACCAGAAGTCCATTTTTTCGAACTGGCTGTTGCGCGGGTTCTGCCAGAAAATACCCTCTTCTTCCGAAAACTCAACTTCGTCGATAAAGTCGAACTCAACCTCGAACCCTGCTTCGCGAGCCGCTTCCCCCAGCAACGACACATTGGCGTCGTCTTCGGGAAAGTTACGCATGGCCGATAGCAGCAGCGACGGTTGCAGGTCGGGGTTGACGGCCAGAATCTCTTCGAACTGCGCCGTCAGCGTTTCAAATACGCTGTTGAACTGCCGGCTCTCATCACGCCCGTTAGCCTTCAGGTGTGCAAATTGCACAACGGCCGTCTCGGGCAGACAGGTCGCCGTGTCGGCGTTGAACTCGATTAGTTTGATAGGCTTCCCATCGACGCCACCAGCCAGATCGAAGCGACCGTACAAGTGAATATTACGATCATCGTCCCACGATAAGTTGATCAGCTCGACCAGACTGTCAGGAATACCCAATTCTGCAAACCGGTTCTGATCGATCACCAGCTGACCAGCCGCGACAAACATGTCGAACAGTTCGTTGGCGGCTTCTTCGTACGCATCGACTTCATCGGCGGTTACGACAACAACTTCGTTGGACAGGTAAGGCAGCGTGTCCTGACCAAGCATCCAGTCCCAGCCGAGATTGCGGAGCTGCGTATCGGGTGCTTTGGGCAGTGAAGTAAGGATGGGCATTGAGGGTATAGAGAAGGGGGTTAGGCGAACGAACGGGTCTCGGTTTTCATACCGGCCTGTTTCTGAAAAGAAGTTAACAACGACAAATAATCGGCCAGATGGCTGTCGCGCTGGGCGGACGTCCAGTTCAGGGACACCGCCAGCAGATCGGCCACCGCAGCAGCCGCCTGCGCCGTCAGCTGCCAGTCGGCCAGTTCGAGCCGCCAGCGTCGAGCCAGTACGTCGCGCAGAGTCATGGCCATTTCGTGCTGTACCTGGTAAATTACTTCGGCCCGGATGTAGGGCTGCTGGTCGAGCAGCCGGTCACGGAGCGTGTCGTCGTTACGCGTCAGAGCGGCTACCTGCACAGCGCGCGTTCCGTACGTACGCATCAGGTGCTGACACACATCGTCGGGTAGGTTGTATTGCTGGTGAAGCTGCTTCCAGTCGTCGAACCGATAGTTCTCACCACCGACCAGGTAATGCGTATCGGTCGTACAAGGGGCGGGGCGGCCCAGTTGGTCGCCCGCCTGATCGATAGCGTCCTGTGCCATCAGTCGATAGGTTGTCCATTTACCCCCCAGCAGACTGAGCAGCCCCGATCTTTCGTCGTGCTCGACTTCGTGATCGCGCAGCAGCGTTTTGGTGTCGGCCCGGCTGCTAACGATGAGTGGTCGGATACCGCCAAAGCCCGCTTTTACGTCGGTCCGTTTGGGCACCTGCGCGACGTAGGGGGCCAGGGTTTCCAGCAGGTAGTCGATTTCGGCGGGTTCGAGCACCGGCTCCGCGTTCAGATCCCGGTAATCGTTATCGGTTGTTCCGACGAAGACCTGATCGCCAAACGGGATCGCGAAGACCACCCGACCGTCGGGTGTTTTCGGAATCAGCATGGCACTGTCGCTGTTGAGCACCGATCGGGGCAGTACCATGTGTACTCCTTTACTGGGTCGGATGCGCGACTCAAGTGCCGGATTGGCCAGCAGCCGGATGGCATCGGCATACGGGCCCGTGCAGTTCAGAAACAGCGTTGCCTGTATCGTTAGCGACTCATCGGTTAATTGATCGGTCAGCGTCGCCCGTTCGATACGCCCATTGGCATCGTGCGAAAAGGCGGTCAGCGCCATGTAGTTGGCAACAGCCGCGCCCGCTTCAGCTGCCGACTGTGCCAGCGCCAGCGCGTAGCGGGCATCGTTGAGCTGTCCGTCGTAGTACTGCACGGCACTATGCATGCGGGGCGTCAGCGTCGGCATAACCGACAAGGCTTCTTTCCGACTCAGCCAGCGGCCTTTCGGAAAGGTGCTGTCACGCGCAAAGAAATCATAGAGCGCCAGGCCGAACGAGATGTACAGACCTTCAAACCGGCTGAACACAGGGGTCAGCAAGCCCAGCGGATGGGCCAGATGGGGCGCGTTACGAATCACCGTCCGGCGCTCAGCCAACCCATGCCGAACCTGCTTCAACTGGGCCAGATCGAGTTTCTTGATGGCCTGTTCCAGATAGCGAACCCCACCATGAATCAGCTTGGTTGACCGGGACGACGTTTCGCCCGAAAAATCTCCCCGGTCGATCAGGGCGACGCGGTAGCCGCGCAGGGTAGCATCAAGGGCGGCTCCGGCCCCACTGGCTCCGGCTCCGATGATGCATATATCAAACGGTTCGGTTTGTAATCGTCTTTTAGCAGCGTCCCGGTTCATAGTATAAAGGTACGTTGGGGAATCACCAACAAGTTGCCTGTCTATCAACTAATTTATTCAACTCATTGGCCCCTTTATGACGAGAAACCCCCACTACGGCCACGACCAAAGAAGCCGCTCCGACCACCCGATGGGCGACTGGTGCTGACAACCCGCGAAGAGCGCACACTTTCCCGCACCTGACTCGACCGTTCGTACACCCCACGGTTGGCATATACGCCGGCTCCGTATTGCTGCGCATCGTCGCGGTACTGGGGTGCCGTCGAACGCCCGAGCATGTAGCCGAGACCGCCCCAGAGCAATGCACTCGACAACCCGCTGTGATGCGGCTGGTTCTGATAAGCACCCGGATTGTTCAGGTAACTGCGCGTCGACTCGTCGCTTTCCACCAGCCGTTTGGCCGCAGCAACGCTCAGCGTATCCCGGTGTCCGTCGGCATAGTTGACGATTGCGCCGGCCTTGTCGGGACTAACCGGTACCTCATCGGTGATTTTGAAGGTACCCGGCTGTGTTTCGGTGATATAGGTACGCACACCCCGGTCGAAACGGGTTTCGGTGCGCTCGGCTTCCTCGTCACGGCGATTGTTCCCGCAGCTCTGTAGCAGTACGGAACCGTTGAGCAGCGCCAGCGACAGGGTGGTACTGAGGGTAATATCTTTGACACGGCGGAGTACGGCGCGTCGGCGAAAGGGAGTCATAGCAGCAACGTTTGGTACATCGAAGCTACGACACGGTTCCGCCTGCTGCAAGTGGCAGCGGATAAACGGTCGTGCCGGTCGCTAGAACGGACGATTTGAATTGACGAGCAATAGCGTAAGGCCCGCCGACACGCCCATCGTACAAATCTGTCGATCGCTGCTGTAGTAGGGCATTTCCGAGCTACCGTTTGCGCTCCACGCCCGCGTCGACAGGTTGTTGAAGGTCAGTACGGCGTAGCTGAAATCGGCGTTGACATGCGCCGACAGCCACGGATTGAGCCGGTAACGGGCCGACGTACCGCCCCCCATCGCCAGCGCCGAACTTTGCGAGCTAACCGTCTGAATCGACACGGGGGTTGGCCCATACGTACCGTTCATCTGTGTTTCCGGCATCGTGGCACGCGCCCAGCCAGCCAGCAGTCGACCGTCGAAGGAGAACCGGCCTTTGGGTATCGTAATGTAGGGGCCAGCCATGATGGTCGTCACCGACCAGTCGCCCGCTTCGGCAGTCCAGTTAGTAGCCGCGTCGGTACCCATTGCATCGACCATTGCGTTCGTCTTGACGATGTTGCGGTGCTGTTCCGCCCGAACCATCAGCCCGACACGATCCAGCACCCGATACCCAGCCGAGAGGTTAAGAACCAGCCCTGGTCCGGCACACATCGACTTCCGATCTGTTGCATTGTGACTATAAGTACCCAGCGGTAGGCTCACCCCACCAGCCACAGATACGAATGCTTTCTTGTCCTGCATGGACAGGATAAACGTTTTCTGCCCGAACGATAGCGTTACTAACCCAAGCAGCAATAGTGGTAGCAAAAGGGATTTCATAGACAGACGAAGGTTTCGTCTGATCTACCAAACAACTATAGTACCAATCATGCTACATAAATATACAAACCCTATCTATTTGTTAACATATTTATCGAATCGCAAATAAACGCCATTTGTCCAGCCGAATCCGTCCTGATTTGGATACTCTCCTCCGCCGGTACTCAGGGCTGCATCGACCACATTGTACTTCTCCATCATCTTACCCGTCGCCCGGAAAACCCGGTCATTCAACGACAGCCAGTTATCGCGCCCGGTGTCAGCTGTTTCGGTAAAACTATAGTTGATGAGGCCCTTGTACACGATCCATTGCAGCGGTGCCCAACCGTTCGGCCAGTCCCACTGCTGACCCGTTTTCTGTAGCGTTGTCACCCAGCCGCCCGCCTGTAGAAAATCCGTGTTGAGCCGCTCATGAACGGCCGCAGCCTGCGCATCGGTAGCCAGGTTGACGAATAACGGGAAAGCACCGGCCAGCGTCAGCCCAGCGATCCGTTTACCATTGACCAGGTCATAATCGTGGAAGAATCCGGTTTCCTGGTCCCAGAAAATTGTCAGGATAGCCTGTTTCCGAGCAGTGGCAAGGTGGTCGAACTGTACCGCTTTATCCGACTGACCGGCATGTTCGTAGGCCTGCCGGAGTGTGTCCTCCAACGCGTAGAGCAGGCAGTTGAGATCGACGGGTACGATGTCGGCAGCTCGAATAGTGGCCATTGTCGCTTCGTTTCCCAGCCAGCGACTGCTGAAGTCCCAGCCCGACTCACAGGCCGCCCGTATGTGCACGTACAGTTCGGCCGCCATCGGCCCGGCCAGGTTCAGCTTGCCCGACAAGTTTATTTCTTCCCGGTATGATTCAGGGCGTGGTGTGGGCGTATCGTCCCAATAGCGGTTCAGCACGACGCCGGATACTGTATCGAGCCGTACCGTCCGACGGCTGATCGATTTGGTAGCATCCCCCGCATCGTTCATCCAGAAGTCGTATTCGCACTGTAGCTGTGGCAGGTAGTTCGTCAGGGCGTCGGGACCGTCGACTTCCGCCAGCAAACCCACCATCAGCGCGAAATAAGGCGGCTGCGACCGGCTCAGAAAGTACGTCCGGTTGCCGTTCGGTATGTAGCCAAACATATCAATCAGGTGGGCGAAATTGTCGATCATGTCGCGCATCAGATCGTGCCGACCTGAATCCATCAGACCCAGCATGGTGAAGTAGCTGTCCCAGTAGAATATCTCCCGGAAACGGCCACCCGGCACAACGTACGGCTTCGGTAGCGGCACCCGCGAATCGTACGGTACAGCTTCGTCGGCCGGGCGCGTAAGGCGGTCCCACAACCGGTGAATATGCGCGACGGGGCCCGCTGCAATATCGCTCACAAAACCATCCCCCCCCGTTGGTTCAGGCACCCTGAACGTAGCCATCACGAATGCTTTCAGGTCGAAATCAGGTTTACTCTTTTCGCTTTCGTACAGCGCCAGAAGCTGCTCAGGAGCCACCAGTGGCACACAATCGACGAAGGTTTTTGAATCAGAAAAAATGCGGCTGGTCTGTACGTCGATAAACAAGTCGCCGAGCAGTTGATCGGGCGAGAGGGGGCGGGTTTCGTTGGTCAAGGCAAAACGATTTTAGCGAATAACCGTACTGTCCGGCATACGTCCCGACAGGCAGCTGAATTTTGTCACTATTAGTTGACAAACTGTTAAACTTTGTCAAAGTTGCGTACATAATTTCATTCGTTCAACCCAACATACCTCGTCTGTATGAGCCACTGGCGCGTTAAGCTTTCACTGCTGCTGAATTACTTCGTATTTGCGATTTTGCTTAACAGCGTCGGGACCGTGATTTTGCAGGTTCAGAACAATTATAAAGTGTCGGCTTCGTCGGCCAGTGTGCTCGAAGCGTTCAAGGATCTGACCATCGCGGTTGTCTCGTTTCTGGTGGCTTCGTATAGCACCCGTATCGGCTACAAGCGGGCTATGCTGCTGGCCCTGGCCATAGTCACCTTCGCCTGCCTGCTGATGCCGCAGGTACCCGCCTTCTGGACAACCAAGCTGCTTTTCGCGGCCACGGGTGCCAGTTTTGCGCTGATCAAAGTGTCGGTTTTTGCGACGATTGGCCTTATTACCGAAGACCGAAACGAACACGCCAGCTTCATGAACTTTCTGGAGTCGTTCTTTATGATCGGCGTGTTATCGGGCTACTTTTTGTTCAGCGCGTTCGTCGATGATACCAACCCCCAATCAACCGCCTGGCTAACGGTCTATTATGTGTTGGCCGTCATTGCCGGGCTGGCCTTTTTGCTACTGCTCAGCACGCCAGTCGATGAGTCGAGCGTACAGCACGAAGCGGGCAAAAGCCTGATCGATGATTTCGGCGATATGGTTCGGCTGGCTGTCACGCCCGTCGTACTGGTATTTATTCTGTCGGCCTTTGTTTACGTGCTGATGGAGCAGGGCATTATGAGCTGGCTACCGACCTTCAACAGTCAGATTCTGAAACTTCCGACCTCGCTCAGTATTCAGATGGCCAGTATTCTGGCCGCCAGTACGGCCCTGGGGCGGTTCCTGGCGGGGCTGATTCTGCGCCGGATTTCCTGGTACTGGTTGCTCACGATCTGTCTGGTCATCGCAGGTTGCCTCGTCATCCTCGCGCTTCCGCTGGCGACATCAGTCGATGGACGCAACGTGACCGGCTGGGCTACGGCTCCGATAGCCGCCTTTATCTTCCCGATGATCGGCCTGTTTATCGCCCCGATTTACCCGGCAATCAACTCAGCGATTCTGAGCAGTCTCCCACTGCGGCAGCACGGGCCGATGGCGGGTCTGATCGTGATTTTCTCCGCGCTTGGTGGCACAACGGGGTCCATCATCACGGGGCATGTATTCGAAGCATACGGCGGGCAGACGGCTTTTTATTTCTCGCTCGTCCCGATTGGGCTGCTGCTCGTTTTACTAACACTCTTCAGTCGGATGCAGCCGACAGTCAAGCCCACTGTGACTACCACAGTAGGCCATTAGCCACCGGTTATCGGTCGTCAAAAAACGGTTGCTGGTCGAAATGCGTTGTAAGAAAACAAGGCCGTGCATAGTCACAATTCCAGCTCTTCCTACCAGTAAGCTTGTTCAGAAAGCGTATTGGACATGAGCGACATTTTGAGTATCTTAGCCAGATTACAAACGCAGCTAATGAACTTTAAATTAACCTCTGAATTTCAGCCTACCGGCGATCAGCCCAAAGCCATCGAACAGTTGGTGAAAGGTGTTCGGGAGGGCGAACCGGCGCAAGTGTTACTCGGCGTAACGGGGTCAGGCAAAACGTTTTCTGTCGCCAACCTGATTGCGCAGACCAACCGGCCAACGCTTGTCCTTAGCCATAACAAAACGCTGGCCGCCCAGCTCTACGGCGAGTTCAAGCAGTTCTTCCCTGAAAACGCAGTCGAGTACTTTATCTCGTACTACGACTACTACCAGCCGGAAGCCTATATCGCCACGACCAACACCTATATCGAGAAAGACCTGGCCATCAACGAGGAAATCGACAAGCTTCGTCTGGCGGCTACCTCGGCTCTGATGAGTGGTCGGCGCGACGTGATCGTAGTAGCCTCGGTGTCGTGCATTTACGGCATGGGTAACCCGGAAGAATTCAAGCGCAACGTCGTGCGGATCGGTGTGGGCGAGCAGATGAGCCGCAACAACTTTCTGCATCAGCTGGTCAGCATTCTCTACAGCCGGACGGAAGGTGATTTCCAACGGGGCAACTTTCGGGTAAAGGGAGATACGGTCGATCTGTACGTTGCCTACGCCGACTTTGCCTACCGGGTCATTTTCTTCGGCGACGAGATTGAAACGATTCAGCGCATCGACCCGTCGACGGGTAAGAAAATATCCGACGAGAACCTGGTCACGATCTTCCCGGCCAATCTGTTCGTCACGGGTCGCGATACATTGAACGGGGCCATTCACCAGATTCAGGACGATATGGTCGCGCAGGTGCGGTACTTCGAATCGGAGTTTCGCGAACAGGAAGCGACGCGCATTCAGGAACGGACCGAGTTCGATCTGGAGATGATGCGTGAACTGGGCTACTGCTCGGGTATCGAGAACTATTCGCGCTACTTCGACAAACGTATGCCCGGTCAGCGGCCGTTCTGCCTGCTCGATTATTTCCCCGACGATTACCTGCTGGTGATCGACGAAAGCCACGTTACGATTCCGCAAATCCGGGCCATGTGGGGGGGCGACCGTTCCCGAAAAACCGCGCTGGTCGACTACGGCTTCCGGCTTCCCTCTGCGATGGACAATCGTCCGCTGACGTTTCAGGAGTTCGAGGATTTATCGGGGCAGACGATCTACGTGTCGGCTACACCCGCCGATTATGAACTGCGCAAAAGTGAGGGCGTTGTCGTCGAGCAGCTGATTCGGCCGACGGGGCTACTCGATCCCGAAATTGACGTGCGGCCCAGCCTGAACCAGATTGACGACCTGCTCGAATCGATCGACAGCCGGGTCAAGAAAAACGAGCGCGTGCTGGTCACGACGCTGACCAAGCGCATGGCCGAGGAGCTGACGAAGTATCTGGAGCGCGTGGGTATCAAGACCCGCTACATTCACTCCGAAGTCAAAACCCTCGACCGGGTCGAAATTCTGCGCGATCTGCGCCTGGGCAACTTCGACGTGTTGGTGGGCGTAAACCTGCTGCGCGAAGGGCTCGACTTACCCGAAGTGTCGTTAGTCGCCATCATGGATGCTGACAAGGAAGGGTTCCTGCGCGACATCCGGTCGCTGATTCAGACCATCGGTCGGGCCGCGCGAAACGCCAACGGCAAGGTAATTATGTACGCCGATACGATCACTGGTTCAATGCAGAAAGCCATCGACGAAACCAACCGGCGTCGGGCAATTCAGATGGAGTACAACACGGATCATGGCATTGTCCCAACGACGGTATTGAAATCGCGCGAAGCAATCATGGGGCAGACCAAAGTAGCGGATTCGAAGGCAAAGCATTTTTACGTCGAGCCGGAAGAGATTCGCATTGCTGCCGACCCGGTAGTAGCGTACATGGGAAAAGGCGATCTGGAAAAGGTCATCAACGAAACCCAGTCGAAGATGGAACGGGCTGCCAAAGAACTCGACTTCCTCGAAGCCGCCCGCCTGCGCGACGAGCTGTTTCAGCTACGCGATAAACTGAAGAAGGAAACGGCGTAGTTTTGATATAGTTTTTAGTTTTTCGATCTGAATTATATATACTTGTAACGGTTGGGGTGAGAGCCTCGACCGTTCCTTGAGGTGATGCAACCGGCCGGTACTAGCATCACCTCATTGTATTTTACGACTCATCGTTCCGTTGAATATATCTTTCCGCTTTAAGCGAACTAGCTCCCCCCGCCAGATAATCCACAATTCTTTAACGTTTGGCGCAGCTTTCATGCGGTTGATCACACCGCTACATAAATCGCCTTTCCTGATACTACTCCGAATGTCAAGTACTACGTAATCAGCCTGCCGACGAGCATCCCGAATTTCATTGTCGATAGCCGAGGCTGTAGGCCGCTGATTATGTTTGAATTCAATCACGATCTGTTCTCGTAGCAAATAAGCGTCTGGGTTCTTCATTCCCTGACTATCATCTATTGCCAACAGCCGAACTTGATAACCAAGTTTTGCTAACACGACAGCCGTTTCGATGTTGAGTTGGGTCTCATGCGAATTATGGGACAGATGCACTTCGACATAGCCGCCGGACGGCTCTTCTTCATTCATGCGGGGATCGGGGTAAACAAGTCGGTAGTTACGGGTGTCGGACATTGATCAAGTCGGCGTGGTGCAAGTCAACAAGTTCAGCACTTGCCATTACATGACAAAATTTTCATCCGTAATCGATTGTCTGTCTCGTATCTTCAGGCTGTGGCTAGCAGTGGATAGAATAACCACTGCTGGAAGCTGTGGGAGACGCGCAACTTAACCATCCCGGTAGCCCATCTAACCGAAAAAGTGTCAGCACCGAGTGCCCGAAGAAACTCCGTTCGCTCTGTGCTGACACTCCGTTATCTCTGTGTTTAAAACGCCCCTATTTCCGCACGAACTGAATAGCGCAGCCACCCCCGTTTGCCAAATGCAGGTTTAGCTTTGTTTTAGCCGTTACCGTCTTCTTTTCGATTACGTACGCTTCAGGATTTTTGTCCCAGTCGGCGGTGGGTGCGTCGCGGTAGATCGTCGCTTCATACGTTTTTCCCGGCTCCAGAAAACTCAGATTCAGCGGCAGATCACGACTGACTTCGTCGGTGATCGCGCCAACGTACCAGTTCGGCGACTGCTTATCCCGACGGGCAATCAGCACATAGTCGCCGGGTTCGGCAGCGAGTACATTGGTCTGTGCCCAATCGACAGGGACGTCGCGGATAAACTGAAACGCGTCGAGGTGCTTCTCGTAGTTTTCGGGCAAGTCAGCAGCCATTTGCAGCGGACTGTAGAGCGTTACGTACAAGGCCAGCTGTTTGGCCAGCGTCGTGCGGACACGGGTCGTACGGGTGCTGTCAAACTGATTCAGCCGCATGCGAAACAAGCCGGGTGTAAAATCCATCGGTCCACCCAGCAAACGGGTAAATGGCAGCACGGTCGTGTGCTCGGGAGTGATGCCCAGCGTCGGGGCGTTGTTGAATTCGCTACCCCGTGCTGCTTCACTCGCCATCCAGTTTGGATAGGTGCGGTGCAGCCCGGTCGGGTGAATCGACTCGTGCGAATCGACCATGATCTTGTATTGAGCTGCCTTCTCAGCGACGCGCTGAAAATGGTTGACCATCCACTGTCCGTCGTGGTGTTCGCCACGCGGAATAATCCGGCCCACATAACCCGTCTTGACGGTGTTGATGCCTTCCTTCACCATGTACTGAAAGGCTGCGTCCATGCGTCGTTCGTAGTTCGTCACTGAGCCCGACGTTTCGTGGTGCATAATCAGCCGAACGCCTTTCCGTTGCGCGTAGGTTGTCAGCGAGTCGATGTTGTAATCGGGGTAGGGCGTTACGAAGTCGAACACCTCTTCTTTCCAGTTACCGAACCAGTCTTCCCAGCCTACGTTCCAGCCTTCTACCAGCACACCATCAAAGCCATATTTAGCTGCGAAGTCGATGTACTTTTTCACATTGGCCGTGTTGGCACCGTGCTTCCCACCCGCCAGCGGCCAGTTCGCTTTACCGACGTGCATTTCCCACCACATACCGACGAATTTCTGCGGTTTGATCCACGATGGATCGGCGATGGTCGACGGCTCGTTGAGGTTCAGGATCATCCGCGACGCCAGTAAGTCAGTGGCTTTATCGCTGACCAGAATCGTGCGCCAGGGCGTTTGCGCGGGTGTTTGCAGATACGCCTTGTTGCCGACAGCATCGGGCGTTAGCTGACTGGTCAGCGTCAATGTTTTCTTGTCCAGTTGCAGCGCCATGACCGGGTAGTTTAGTACGGCAGCTTCGTACAGACTGATGTACAATCCATCGGCAGTCTTTGCCAGCAGGGGCGTCTGTACGGCGTTCGGTCCGATTGGCGACTGTAGGGCAATGTCTTTCTCCTTTGCCAGGGCCGCCGTCGCGTCGACCTCGCTTAGTTTGGTAAAATTGTAGAGGTACTCATTCGAATCGTAGTCGCCGGGCATCCAGAACGTACGGTGATCGGAGGCAAAACGAAACTGACTTAGTTCGTCGGCCACGACAAAATGGTCGAGTTTGGCCTGCTTCGGAAATTCGTACCGGAAGCCCACACCGTCGTTGAACACCTTGACGTGCAGGCGCATGCCGATTCCCGACCCGCCCTTATCCTGCAAGCTGACGATCAGCTCGTTGTACTGATTTCGAATCTGGATTTCTTCACCCCAGACCGGTTTCCACGTATCGTCTACGTTTGCCGAATCGATGGCCGTAATCGTAAACCGGTTTAGCGTCACCTGCGGTCGACTCAGCTTAATGCCCACGCCCGACGGCTCGATGACCGGTTTGTTTTTGTAGCGCACCTGGTAGGTGACCTCCCCCGATGGACTGTTTTGCACGGTTAGCCGAATGGCCTGATTCGGTGACCCAATCGACGTGGCAGACTGGGCGTGTAGCAGTGCCCCCGTCAAGCCGGTCAGCAATACGGTTAATACTGGTTTGTATAGGTTCATGGTTATCATAGGTTTCTTTTCGTAGCGACGCGATCGCTCCGGCACCCCGGCCTTTGCGTCTCAGCATGCGTCAGCAATAATCGTCCGGTAGCAAAACCTGCCGGCGGTGAGACGCAAAGGATTGCGTCTCTACATGTGGTTGCCGTTGATAGTTATGGTACTTGCGTCAGTTGCAGCACAACGCTGGTTCGGCGGGCGCTGACGTCGGGGTTCAGGCCGACGTTCATCAGGAAGGCTCCGCTGTACGTTTTGCTATCTTCCAGCGTCGACTTTGTGCCGGGATACAGATTAATCTCCGTGACCTGGTACTGTTTGGCGGGGTCCAGTCCAGCGAGTGGGATGGGTCGTTTCGTGTTGGTATCGACCACGCGGCTGTCGTGGAAGTACGTAAACATCACCGCCTTTGCCTTGTCTTCGCTGACATACGCCACGGACATGGCCGAGTTTTCGTGCGGGCTCAGCAGCCGGTACTGATCGCCGTGCCAGACGATGTCTTTGAAGCCATTGTAGTTTTTGATAGCCTGCTGACAGAACGCCAGATCGTTGGGGCTGAGGTGACTCACGACAACGTCGAAACCGAGTTTACCCATACTGGCCACGTCGACGCGGAATTTGATCGGTTGCTTCCCCCAGTCAGTGACGTGGCAGTCGGTGGTGATGGCGGGGAAGAAATACGAATAGTTCCACTGCTGAAAGATGCGTTCGACCGGCTCGGTATCGTCGCTGGGCCAGAACTCGGTGAAGTATTTCAGTAGCTCGTAATCGCCACGACCGCCCCCACCCGAGCAGAGCATCATCGGCACTTTTGGGTATTTGGCCCGGATACGTTCCAGCACCTTGTACAGCCCGCGTACGTACTCGACGTACAGATGCGACTGGGGCAATTTCTGCTTGTTGAGCCAGGCCGAATACGCGTTGTAAATGACGGCGTTGCAATCCCACTTGATGAATGCTAACTCCGGATTTTTAGTAAACAGGCCATCAACCACGCCGAAGACAAAATCCTGCACCTGCGGATTGGACAGGTCCAGTACGAGTTGATTGCGGTAGTACTTCTCGGGTCGGTCGGGCTGGCGAATCACCCAGTCGAGGTGTTTTTCGTATAGTTCACTTTTGGGACTGACCATCTCCGGCTCGATCCAGATTCCGAATTTGACGCCCGCTTTGGTGGCTTCTTTCACCAGGTAGCCGATACCGTTGGGCAGTTTCTTTTTATTTTCCTGCCAGTCGCCCAGAGCGGCATTGTCGCTGTTGCGCGGGTACTTATTACCAAACCAGCCATCATCCAGCAAAAACATATCGACGCCCAGCTTTTTGGTATCGGCAATCAGCGACGAGAGCTTGGGTTCATCGAAGTCGAAATAAGTGGCCTCCCAGTTGTTGAGCAGCGTCAGCCGGCTGCCATTGCCGTCGAGTACACGGTAGTCACGGGCCCATCGCTGCAACTGACGACTTGCCAGACCAGTACCCTGATCCGACAGACTGTAAATCAGCGAGGGCGTCGTAAACGATTTACCAGTTGGCAGCGTATAGGCCGACGCGTACGGGTTGATGCCCGCGATAAGCCGCAGCGTCTGGTACGAATCGATTTCAAAATCGAGTTTATAGTTGCCGCTCCAGGCCAGTTGCCCCAGCATGACCATACCACTGTTTTCCTGCGCCGGCTTGTCGAACGCGACCATGAAGTTGGGGGTACCGAGCAACATGGCGCGCGTTCCCAGCTTGGTGTCGATGGTGCGCAGACCCTGTTGCAGCTTTTCTTCCATCGGCTGCATCTCTTTCAAGTACGTTCCCTGAAAGCTGGTCAGGTAGAATGACTTGTTCGGAAAAAACAGGTTAGCCGACGCGTATTTCTGCAACACGACCGGCCCCTTCTCGGCATTACTAATCTCCGACCACTGCTCGACAACGTTCAGTTTTGGCCAGGTTTTGTAGAACAGCGTCACCGTCAGCTTATACACCGGATCGGCCAGTTTGACCGTCGTCAGGGTTGAATTAGCGTCGGGGCGGGTCGTCTGGTGCGACACGTATTTGAGGTCCAGTGATGGGTTACCGTCGGGATGCGTCACCTGAATCGCCGGTTCAACCAGGTTCCAGGTACCGGCGGGGGTGTAGGCGTTGTTGTAACTGCCACTGTTATCGCTGGGAAACTGATAGCCGTCGGCAATACCTCCGTAATCGGCGGATTGCGGCAGCTTTTTCCCGCAATACACCATGTTCAGGTAATTACTCTTATCGGTTTGCAGCACGACCGCGAAGTCAGCGGTTTCGATGGGTATGGTGGTTTGGGCGTGACTGTACCCGCCGATCAGCAGCAGAACGGTCAGCAGACGGTAGACGATAGGCATGAAGGGCGTCAGGGTTTCGTAGAATTACTGGCAATCTACGATTTACGCTAATATGTACACACGCACTATAGCTGGAACAGTGCCGGCGATATTACCCCTCAGCTCCGAAACGTCGGCCCGGCCTGACGGGGGTGAAATCCGCGCAGGAACTTCTCCCCCGTCAGGCCGGGCTGTTAAGTTCTAGTAAAATCTACCCCCCGCCCCCTAAAGGGCTAATCTTGTAGGGGTTTTAATTCGGATTGAGTCCATAACCTAGTTTGATGAAATAAAAACGCTCCACTGCCTGACTCAACACCCTGAGACCA
>NZ_PVTE01000044.1 GCF_003002825.1 Spirosoma oryzae
TGGCCTCAGAGCTTTTTTTTGATCACATCCTGAAGCATCTGTTTATCCAGGCTCAGCCGCGGTGGCGGACCACTCGGCCACTAACTGCTTCAATTGCTGATTTTCTTCCTCCAATTGGCGTAGGCGACGCAGCTCGGGTACGCCTAAGCCACCGTACTTTTTGCGGTCCGCCGCCGCGGTTCCAGTTGTAGAAGGTAGCCTCGCTGATCCCCATCTTGCGGCACACCTCAGCGACGACGGCTCCGGTGTCAGCCTGACGAAGGGCAAAGACGATTTGCGCTTCGGTGAATTTGCTCTTTTTTATAAGCGATTGTTTGGTTATTGAATTACCGAAAAATCGCCGCTGGTACTGTCGTGAGAAACAACTTTTGGGTTAGTATTTTTTCAATATCTTTGAATTAACCAAAGGACAATTCTGTCAAGGCAAATTGATCCTGTGTAGGCCCGCTAGTCGGGCCTACTTTTTTAACAGGTAATTCGTTTTTGCTCGTCATGGGCGAATGATTGGGTTGATAGACAGTACCACTTTTCCAAAGCGAAAAGCATAAAGTCAGTAACTTCTTCTGGACCGCTACGTAAGCCTTCATCTTAATGTGGCTGCGCTCATAAACGCGTTCGTAGAGAGCGGCACAGCTTGGTTCGCCAAACCGAACCGCGTTTAAAGCGGGCATGTAAAGAATACGCCTTATTCGGCTGTTACCCTTTTTGGAGATGCGCGTCTTACCTACCCGCTGGCCGGATTGGTTCTCCACCACATCATAGCCGGCAAAGCTGACTACCTGACGCACGTTATCAAAGCCGGTAAAGCCGTTAGTCTCGGCTACTAATGTCGCTACTGATAGCAAGCCCAATCCCTTCACTGCACAGAGTCGGTCAACGCTTGCTTTGAGTGCCTGATCATCCCGTAATAGCTTCTCGATCGCTTTGCCAATGTCAACCATTTGCTTATCATATAAGGCGATGAGTTTATCTAACTGTTTGATGATGAACACATCACTGACTTGGCTATGCATGACTGAGTGCTTTTGGTTGTCCGATTGATTCTTTAATTCTTGCAACCGTTGATGCTGACGAGTCAGTAAACGAAGTGAGTAAATGTTTTTCGATAGCGGTTGCCATAAAGGCAACTGTTGCTCCAGACCCATACGAGCCAGACCCTGAGCATCGATCTTATCATTTTTAGATTTATGGCCCAGGCTTTTCAGATAGTGTTTGGCCTTGTTGGGTAAAATCACACTAATGGCTCCATCTGCGTTGAATAGATACCAAGCCAATTGCTCATGGTATACGCCGGTCGACTCCATTACACACCGAATAGGTAGGTCAGTCTGCTTATAATGCTTGCTAATCCAAGTCTGTAGACCAGCAAAAGCGGAAAGCTTATTACTAAGCTTGGTGGTACCTCTGATAGTCACCTTACCAGCGGTGTCGATGACAGATAGACAGACCTGAATCGAATCTTTACTAATGTCAAAACCGACACAGTAACGAAGGGGTGTAGTTGCTGATTTCATGTTAGTCGGAAAGGGAAAGTTAGTGGCTAATCAACTGACGGCATTTCCTCACTTTGGCACATGCATGCAGAGTCATAGAGACAAAACTACGCTCTTAGGTACTGTTGAAGTTTGAAGGAAAAACGGGGTGAACAGATTGACCAGCGGCCCAACATCATCAGGTGAAAAAGACGTGTCAACGGCGGAACCCGAGCTACTGCTCACCCCTGTCAGAGACTAACTCAAAATTGCACTTTTACCAACTATATCAAAGAAAGTCAAAGATATGAGCGGCGGACCGTCCGAACTCTCTACTTTAGGCTGGTCTAGTTTTGTGGGTGGAGGTCAATGACCAGTGGGACCCTTTTCTGAACGCGGGGTAGGGGAGGGGGCAACCGGCGAAAAGTGGACTTTTCATGATTAGAAAATCCGTCCACTTTTCTTGTTGAGCCAGTAGTATAATTTTCGCCTTTACTGAACAATTGTGTCTGCTAGAATCAGTTTAGCGGACAATCGCTATTGGCCAGAAGAAAGGTAAACACTTGTTCATTCGTTAACCTTTTCATATCACAAGACCATGAAGTTCGGTTACGCCCGTGTTTCTACCCACGAACAAATTCTCGATCTGCAAATCGATGCACTAAAAGCGGCTGGCTGCGAACGCATCTATCAGGAAAAAGCGAGCGGCAGTAAAGCGGAACGACCAGAACTCATGCGGATGCTCGACCAACTAAGAGCAGGCGATACGGTTATCATTTGGAAACTGGATCGACTGGGCAGATCACTGGCTCATCTGATTAAATTAGTCAGCGATCTGGAAGATCAAGGGGTAGGTCTACTCAGTCTGAACGATCCCATCGACACCACAACGCCACAGGGGCGGCTTGTCTTCCGTATTTTTGCTAGCCTGGCTGAGTTTGAGCGGGATGTCATTCGTGAACGTACCATGGCCGGCGTAGCCTCAGCCCGCCGACGGGGGCGGTTGTTGGGCAGACCTAAAGGATTGACTAAGAACGCTGAGCAAAAGGCCCGGTTGGCCGAGAGTCTCTACAAGGATGAGAACTTCTCTGTCGAGCAGATTGCCCGTGAGCTCCACATCTCCAAAACGACTCTTTATAAGTACCTCCGGCATCGGGGTGTCAGCGTAGGCGTTACGCCCAATTGACTGGTAGAGACTACCCGTTTGTGAATACCAACTTACTGATATATCGGGTAAAGAGTCGGCTCCGCATTTGTTATCTTAGTCGCGGTTTCTCCATTCTCGACCATGCAGTTTTCCGATTTAATTACCACGCTAGGTGGGCTTCATCAGCGGCTCAGTCAGCAAGCCGCTCGTCAGACGGATCAGTTATTAACCTTACGGAATTACCTGTTTGGCTTTTACATTGTTGAGTTTGAGCAGCATGGTACTGACCGAGCAACCTATGGTGAACAACTGCTTAAGCGACTAGCTACCGAATTACGGAGCCACGCCATTAAGGGAGTTTCAGACCGGTCTTTACGACAGTACCGACAGTTTTACCTGGCTTATCCGCAGATTTGGCAGACGGCGTCTGCCAAATTCAACTTGCCTGATTTTGAGCAGACTCGGTCAATACAAACGACTGGTGGCAAACCTGGTGAGCAGGATATTCCGCAACTTAATCCGGCTCTTTTACTTGATCGATTGACCTATTCGCACTTTGTTGAACTGGTGAAAGTCGACAATCCCTTGCTTCGTCGATTCTACGAAGTCGAAGCCCTGAAAAATAACTGGAAAGTACATGAGCTGAACCGGGCAATAACGACCCTGCTAGCCGAACGTACCAGTTTATCGACCGATAAGGCGGCCGTTATTGCACGCATTCAGCAAAACCAGCCCGCTACCTTTGAGGATCTGATTCGCAGCCCGTACCTACTCGAGTTTCTGGGCCTGGAGGAGAAACCGGCGTATACAGAAAACGATCTTGAAACGGCCATCATTGATCATCTGCAAGACTTTTTATTGGAACTGGGACGGGGCTTTTGCTTTGAAGCCCGCCAGAAACGAATTAGCTTCGGTAACCGACATTACCGAATCGACTTGGTATTTTATCACCGTATTCTGAAGTGTCACGTATTAGTCGACCTGAAAATTGGGGAGTTCGATCACGCCGATGCGGGCCAGATGATAGTTTATTTAAACTATTACAAAGCCAATGAAATGAGTGCCGGTGATAATCCACCGGTGGGATTGATTCTGTGCGCTAGCAAAGACAACGCGTTGGTCGAGTACGCTACGAGTGGTATGTCACATGAACTATTCGTATCGCAGTATCTGGCTGAGCTACCCGACAAAGAACAACTTAAAGCGTTGATCGAACGTGAAAGCCAAGGATTTTGACAAAGCGATCGGCCTCTATCGCAGGTAGCCTTCAGAGCGCTTAAAAAGCTAGATAGTAGTGGAATCACTGTACAACATGTACTTAACCTGCTCAAACTACCGTAGAGTTGAAGTAGCCAATCAGTTATCAACACCATGCCTGCAAAGAAATTAAATAGCAGAACATCGACAACGAAAGTAGCAAAACCTAAAGCTGAAACTCTTCCAAAAGCGAAGTTCAAAACTAATATTCTGAAAAAAGAGAAATCTGTAGCTGCGACAAAAAAGCCAGTCAAGGCCACAGGTGTAGCGTCAAAGCCCCAACGGACCGATGTGTTTATCAGCTACAGTCATGCCGATAAAAAGTGGCTGACTGATATGCAAACGCACCTGAAACCGCTTGGTCGGGATCATGGCATAGAAATATGGGATGATACCCGGCTTCAAAGCGGGGATAAATGGAGAGCTGAAATCGCGAAGGCACTCAGCAAAGCCAAAGTAGCTATTCTGCTGGTTAGTCCCCGATTCATGAGTTCCGCCTTTATTGCCACCGATGAGCTACCACCTTTACTACAGGCGTCAGAAAAAGAAGGATTGATTATTTTGTCTGTTGTTACTGGTCGTACAGGTGCCTTCAATGGTCATGCTATCAGTGAATACCAGACCGTGAATGATCCGACTTCACCGCTCAACCTTATGTCGGAAGGTCAGATTGATGAAATATTGTCACAGTTATATAGCCGGGTATTAGATATTTTTACGAAGCCAGCCAGCCGTCCAGTCCCTGATCGAATCGTAAAGACTAACCAAGCGAACGAGTCCGAAGTAACTGAAAAGCCGCGAACCACACGGCTGCCAATTAAATCTGAGAAAGTCCCTTTAGGACGTACCAACGTTAAAAAGTCGGCTACTACTCAGCATACTAGTAATGCGTTGCTGGTTAAGCGTACCGGAGAGTGGCTGGTTGCTCCGGTTAGCAATGGTAGTATATCCCATGAGGTTAGTCTGGAATTGAAACTGACAACAGTGGCTCAACGAACGTTTGTAGCATCGCTCCGGCAGAGCGATAATTTGGCCGGTATTGTTTTTCGGTCGCAGACGTACAGTTGTAAATCTCAGGATATACAGATGCGGACCATTGGTACGAAAGAGACATGGCATCTGACAGCATCGATCAAGCCAGCAAATCGGTCTGCCGAGATTACGTACAGCTCAATTACGCCGGATCAGCAGGCGGAGATTCGCGCTCGGCTGCTACTGCTCGATGAACTGCCGACAACCAATCAATCGCCCTTTGGCTTTATGTCTGCCATTACGCAAATCAACGGTGGCCAGTCTCCGTTGCCTGCATTATATCAACAGCTCAATAAAGAATCGGTTGTTTTTAAACAAGCGGCTCCATTAATACTCACTTGGTTCCTACAGACACACGCAGTGATTGACAATATCCACAAGTTAACTTTGATGCTAAAAACTGACCGATTGACAGTCCGGTTTGAAGGAGAGCGAAACAGCCAGTATCAGAACGAACCACCATTACTTATTAAAATTGAGGGTGTATGCGATTTGTCCAAAGCAGCTCCTATTGGCCCACTGAGGCTTTACTCCATAAATCGATAGTAAACCACCTTATTCCTGCTTTACCAACGGCCAATACCCCATCATGCACTACAAAGCCAGTCAGCGCATCGAAGCCGTACGCGCAGGCAAAACCGACACCCTCGACCTCAGTCACCTCGGCCTAACCGAACTACCCAACGAGGTGTTCAGCCTGCCTAGCCTACGCGTACTGAACGTCAGAAACCTGATGCTGTTCAGCAATCAGACCATGATCGATCTGATGAAGGAAAGTCCGTTTGAGCAGGACCCCGCCCTGTTGACACTAATCGAAGAAGCCGAACACGACCTGCGACAAGATTTACTGGTACCGAAGCAATTACAGACGCTCGACGCCCGGATCAGTCAACTCACTGCGCTCGAAACGCTCGATCTGGGCTTCAACCAGCTTACCCACCTGCCCGAAACGCTGAGCCACCTGCCTAACCTGCGTCGATTGCTGCTTAACGACAATCAACTGACCGCCGTACCCACGTCACTGGCGCAGCTCGTCCGGCTCGAATTACTCGACCTAACCGGGAATCCACTGGAAACGAAACCCGTGCTTACCCAACTGGATAAGTACGAAGCATACAAAGCCCACTTTAAGCAACAACGCAGCGACGCTTTTCGCGCCAAAGACCTGGATATGGGTGTATGGCTCTTTCAGAAAGAAATCAGCTACGGGCTGGTGCTGTAGCAACTCGCTAACACCTGCCCGGTTCGCTCAGATCAAACCACTATGGAGTCGTTTATTACCTTTTTGACCACTTACCTGCTTACGCTCGAAACGAATTATCGCTGGCCAAAGCGTCCGCCCAAAACGCCCTTGCAGGTACCCATGTCAGCCTATCAGGTGGCGGATAATGGTATGACCATGTGCATCAACCTGAAACGCCACCTAACCGACGAATGGCGCAAAGCTGACATGACGCAGAAATACCAGTTAGCCCACTGGATTGTAAAGGACTGGGGTGGCGTACGCGCAAACGCGCCGGACCGCATTCAGCAGTACGTCGACCGGATCATCGCCAGCGACATCCCGACCGGCGTGGCGGGGGTCGCCAGCTTTTCCAAGATTCTGTCTGTTGTGGACTGTACTCGCTACGCCATTTACGATGCCCGCGTAGCCGCCGGTCTTAACGCCGTGCAGTTGCTGTTTCCCACCGCAGAGCCTCGCTACTTTCCGCACGTACCGAGCCGCAATAATACCATCCGTCGCTTTTCCGACTGGTTTGCAGCCCGCCCGCCGGACAATGCCTGGGAGCCCGTACCCCGTGATTCGGCCTACTCCGTTTACTGTCAGTTGCTGCACGATCTGAAACCGCACGTCTCTGGCCACGAGATTTATCATATCGAGATGGCCCTGTTCAGCGCTGCCCCAAGCCTGTGTCAGCGGGCGATGGAAATTCCGGCACTTGAACCTGCACTCCGAAAGCCCGGCTTGTAGCCGGGCTTCAACATGGTAAGGAGTAGAACGTTGCGTTGCGGACTCAATAGCCACTGTCTTATCCAATAGCTACGATCTTCGTCATATGTTTGTAAAACAGGCTTGTTACCACGTATACGTTCAATTGATTAATACACCGTTTCTTCCAGAGTTAAGTTTAACTGCATGTAATGAATATTCATTTATCGATGGATTATCGGAAATACTATTTTGAATCTGAAAAAGTGTCTGCTCGAACATACCGGGTGCAGATTACAGATCAAAGCCATAACAGTAGCAATGTCAAGCTGCAAGAGTTAGCTATTCGGGCAACCAGCCCTCTTGAGGCATTCAATATATCTCTTTCAATCAGAAACTACCAGCTTAATGGATTAAATACACTGACCTATGTCAGAGATACAGCAGGACAAATCCTGTTCATGAGCAGTTACGATGCCGCAACGAATTCGGCCCCTGAAACCGATCTGCCCGTTTTTCAGGTTACCATTGTACGCGAAGCCGGTTCAGACCCCGTGGATAATCACGCCCTTGATTATGCTGAGGATCACATGAGAATTCATGCTTGGACGGCGCAGGAAGCTCATACAATAGCAAACTTTATTTGTTGCCTGCCATTCAACGGACAAGTTCGTCGAACATATATTCAATGCACTGAACACACTAATGAGAGGTATTAGGAAACAATGGCAGACGTACATACTCCCGAACAACGTAGCTACAACATGTCACGGGTCAAGGGTAAAGACACCAGACCTGAACTTACAGTTCGAAAATTTCTGTTTGCGCAGGGCTTCCGCTATCGCTTACATGACAAACGGCTCCCCGGTAGCCCTGATATAATACTACCCAAGTACAAGACTATCATTTTCGTTCATGGGTGCTTCTTTCATGGTCATGAAGGGTGCCGATACTTCGTTATTCCCAAGACCCGTACGGAGTGGTGGGTAAACAAGATCAATGCAAACAGAGCCCGTGACCAGGAAAAGACCAGATTGTTACAGCAATCCGGATGGCAGGTAATTGTGGTATATGAGTGTGAACTAAAGCCACGTATCCGTGACATAACCCTACAAAACCTTGTCTGCCGTATCCGCAACAAAGATTCATAATCTGCAAGTTTCAAAAGGCCTCGTACTGATTATACTTCCTTTACACGTTTAAAGACCCTATTTTCGTGTCTGACGACCACGTCTGAGGTTCCGTCTATGTTGCTTAATCTGACAGAATGCTTGAGTTTTATTACGCTTTCTATCGAGGCGAATTTGAAAAAAAGATAAAGGAGTTGTCTCTGGAAATCAACCGGATACTGGAGCTTGAAGGCGTTTCTATCGTAGCAACTGACCAACAGGTCATAGAAGAGGAACACAGGAGTCTGCTGAAGCAAGATACTTATCGTCAGATCAACAACCTTTTCTATACCATCCGTGCACAGAATCTGTCAGATCACTTCCTGTTAAAGAAGTATTTACCGGAATTCCGCCAGCATCCCCCAGGGAGTTCATTTCTCTTCGCAGACTTCTTCGCGGGTGCGGGTGGCTTGAGCCAGGGCCTTATCCAAGCCGGATTCACTCCCGCTTTTGTCAACGATAGTGAGATTGATGCCGTTGAAACTTATTATTTTAACCATTCACTGCCGTTAGACTATTTCTTCGCTGGAGATATAAGGGATCTGATCAAAAATCCATCTCTGTTTCTACCCTATGTAAAGAACATCAGGGTAGTGACCGGCGGACCTCCGTGCCAGGGATTTTCTATGGCTAATCGGCAAAGGTTGAAGGACGACCCGCGAAACGAGCTGTATAAAGACTTTCTGATTGTTCTCGGGCACATCCGACCTGACTTCTTTATTATGGAGAATGTGCCAGGTATGAAAAACAAAGTACTTGAGATAGAAAAAGACATACAAGAATACACCGATACTGACTATCAGTTTACCGAGCTGAGATTAAATGCGAAAGACTTCGGTATTCCTCAGAATAGGCAACGTTACTTCCTGATAGGTAACAAAGTCGGTTTCGGCTCTTTGCGATTGGAGCTGAACATAAAAATGCAGGCTTCAGGTTTCCCGCGGTATGTTCTGAAGGATGCCCTTCACGGTCTGCCAGCAGTAAAGGTCAATCCCCACAAGCTGAAACTCAGTTATGAAAGCGACGAAAATGGCTTTATGATCCGGAAACAGGAAACCAGTGCCAACTCATTTATCAGCGAAATCAATTCCGGCAAGGCCAGTGGCTATATCTTCAATCATAAAAGCAGATATAATCAGCCGCGTGATGTAGAGATTTTCAGCAAGCTCAAAGAGGGCGCTGATTCACTCGATCCGGCTATAGCATCACTGATGCCATACCAGAGCCGGAATACCGTCTTTAAGGATAAATATTTTCGTCTTGACAGAGAAAAAGTATGTAAAACAATTACCGCTCACATGAGGCATGACTGTAATTCCTATATCCATCCAATCCAGGCACGCGGCCTGACTCCCAGAGAGGCAGCACGAATTCAGACTTTTCCGGATGATTATTTTTTTCGTGGATCACCCAATGACTGGTATCAGCAGATAGGTAACGCTGTCCCCGTTAAATTGGCTGAGATTCTTGCGTGTGAGATAAAAAGGTTTTACGAATGAGATACATTGAACTCTTTGCCGGAATCGGCGGCTTCAGAAGATCCACCGAACTCCTGAACAAAGATTTTAATACGAATTATGAATGTGTTGGATTCTCAGAAATAGATTCCTACGCATTGAAGACGTATGAGGCCAACTATCAGCTCAACGGTGAAGTCCGGATGAATAATATCATTGATTTTGCTGATGATCCAGAAAGTATTCAACAGTTACCGGATTTTGATCTGATACTTGGAGGCTTTCCATGTCAGCCGTTCAGCGAAGTAGGAAAGCAGCTTGGATTCAGGGACGACCGGGGGTCTATCCTGTTCAGTATCAGAGAGATATTGCGGATAAAAAAACCAAATTTTATTGTCCTGGAGAATGTCCGGCATATCGAACGTCACAATAAAGGTCAGACGCTGAATCACATTCTCAAATTTTTCGAAAAACATGGCTATGAGTTTATAAAGACCGTAATACTCAATACGAAAAATTACAACCTACCGCAGCGCCGGAGCCGTATTTTCATCATTTGTAGCCGTATAGACATTAATCTTGAGATTTCGGAGCAGGCAATTACAGATAATTTTCAGACTCTTGGCAACACCTCACTTCTGTCTTTTAATGACACAAGAGAAATACTTGATCGACATGTCGATCTGAAATATTATCTATCGGAGAAGATAAAATACACGATTCTCGCTGACGGGTCAAAAAATTATCGGGGTACATCTCAAATTGACCTCGAGACGGCCAGAACCTTAACGGCAACAATGGTCAAGATGCACAGGGCCTGCCAGGACAATTATTATTCGGATGACTATATCCTGAATGGGTTTTCTCATAAATACACCGATAAAGAAATACTATATAAGACACCTGTTCGAAAACTGACGCCGATTGAAGCGCTGAAGCTTCAGGGATTTGATGAAACCTTCTGTCGGAACGCACTGGAGGCAGGTGTCAGTGAGCATCAGTTATACAGACAGGCCGGTAACGCTCTGAGCGTAAATACAGGATATGCCCTGCTGCACTATCTGTTCTCCGGCAGAATGAGCGCTGCAGTATGAAGAACCCGAACTGGCTACGTGAAGAACTGATTCTGGCACTGGACCTTTATTTCAAACTGTCATTCGGTCAGATGGACGGTCGTAATCCATTGGTTAAATCGCTCAGTGAAGAGCTGAAAGCATTAGGTCTTCATCAATATATTCCGGACACGGTATCATTCAGAAGCCCGAACAGCGTTTCATTAAAACTGGCTAACTTCAAGAGCTTTGATCCAGGACGCAGCGGTACGGGAATGGAGGGATCGGGTCTGCTTGACAGACAGGTATGGAATGAGTTTCATACTGATCGGGCGCGGCTGGCAGTCGAGGCGGGTCGGATAAGAGCCAACAAGACCAGGTTACCAGTTGAGCGTGATGTGTCAAGCGATGGTTCTGCCACTGAACCTACTGATGAATACGCAGCTGTCGACATTGACGATGAGACTGACCCGCATGAACATTCCTATCCTGATCCGGATGCGGTCCTTCAGTCTTTACGGGCTTTCGGGTATAGTCTGGATACTGCTGTGGCTGATCTCATTGACAATTCTATCACAGCGGAAGCCACTGAGATACGGATAACTTTTGGTCTCGATGGTGTTGACTCTTTTCTACGGATAGAAGATAACGGACAGGGTATGTCTCTTGCCGAGCTCCGGACAGCCATGCGCATCGGAAGCATAAGTCCATTGACAACGCGTAGCAGCAGTGACCTGGGACGTTTCGGACTGGGACTGAAAACTGCGTCATTCTCACAGTGCAGGCGTCTGACCGTTAAAACCAGGCAGGAATCGGCTGTATTTACGAGAGTCTGGGACCTTGATAACGTCAAAGACTGGGTGCTGGGCACATATCCTGTGAACAGTTCCTCTGAAACGAATCTGGGGAATGTTATGTCAGCGTCAGGCACTATTGTTTTGTGGGAAGATCTTGACCGGCTGATTGAAATCGGTGATACGACCAGAGACAAAGAAAATTTTTACCGGAAGCTTGAAGCGTTGAAGATTCACCTCGGCCTGATATTCCATAGGTACATCGAAGAAGGCAGTCTTACGATTTACGTCGGTACAAATCCGGTAGCGCCGTTCAACCCGTTTGATATATCTGATAATTTCCCGTCAAAGGAATTGAGTGCATCCGTTTATTCGCTGGGGACAAGCCGGGTAGAAATTCAACCTTATATTCTTCCGCATGAATCCAGGCTTGCACAACACGAAATCAAAAAACTGGATATAATCCGTGGGTGGAATGAACATCAGGGAATTTTCCTTTATCGTAACCGTAGGCTGATACTTGATGGTACCTGGCTTGATCTTCCTTTTCGTAAGAAAGAGAACCAACGGCTGGTGCGTATTCAAGTAGACATACCCAACACGGCTGATAAAGAATGGCATATCGATGTAAAGAAGGCCCATGCTAAAGTGCCTGACGCACTACGAAAACAGTTTATGCAGATCTGTGTGGACGCTATTGAGGAAGGAAAGCGCGTATATTCTCACCGGGGTTCCTACGTCAGACGCCGGGATGAAGATGATCAGACCTTCGTCTGGAAAGCTCGTCAGCAGCACGGAAGACGGGCATACGTTATCAATGACAAACATCCTGTTTACGAGGCTATATGTCAGCTTTTGGGCAGTGAGGCAAGGCTGTTCAGGGATTATATCAGAATAATCGCCGAAACATTGCCTGTCGGTATGCTCATCAATGATTTCACTGATAGTAAAACTGTCGTCGAAACTGATGTCAACGGGGATAAAACTATCCTGAACGACATGTATGAAAATACCCTGCACGCACTGACAAAGGCGGGTATGAGCCGCGAGCAGGCCTTGCAGGAACTTAACCGAATGGAAATATTCCACACCCTTAACCGATAGTTGATGACTCACTTCAACGAAGTCAAGAGTACAGTCCGGGAGCTGTTTTATCTGTTCCGCAAGGTTCATCCTGATTACCTAACTGCTATTACAGAGGCTGTTAATGCAGTGCTGAGTAAATCAATGAGCGTTGAAAATATCCTACGTGGCGAACGTTTATTTTCAAGTATTGAAGAACTTAGGCAGCTGTTGATCAAAGAGTTAGAAGAAGAAGTCAATCTGATAGTAGAGCCAGGCGAGCATCATGCGCTGGTTGATGATAAAGGCCATATTGACTGGTATAAAGAGAAGCGGGCTGCAAACAAAATTGACCTCTCTTTCTGGAACAGATATCAGAAATATCTGACCCACATCAAGGGCTGGGCAGATGCCACCGTCAACAGCATTGATACCATCACGGATGAAATTATTGAATACCTTGAAGATCCTACGGTGGCTGATCGACTATTTGACCGACGCGGGCTGGTCGTTGGCTATGTTCAGTCAGGAAAGACAGCCAATTTCATGGGTGTTATAAATAAAGCCATTGACACTAAATATAGAGTCATTATCGTGTTGGCCGGTATTCACAATAACCTTCGCAGCCAGACGCAAATGCGCATCGATGAGGAGGTCATAGGCCGGGATACAAGCGAAACGGCACTCCGGCGGATTGGAGTAACGACGTTGCCCAATGCGCAGTATTATCCTGTAACGACATTTACTACTCAAGAAGATAAAGGCGACTTCAACAAACGGTTTGCCAAGCAGATTGGCGGCATTCAACCGAATGACAATCAGCCCATGCTGCTGATCGTCAAAAAAAACAAGTCTGTGCTCGATAAACTGGGCAAATACTTTCAGGAATGCCTTGAAACACTGGATGATAAGTATAGATACAAGGATACGAATGGTAAGAAATTTATCAATAATCTACCACTGCTCATCATCGATGATGAAGCAGATCAGGCTTCTGTAAACACGCGCCCTATCAGTAGCGGTGATAAAGAAAGTGACCCGACGGCCATCAATAAAGAAATACGGAAGTTACTGAATCTTTTCCGTCAGAAAGCCTACCTGGGTTACACGGCAACGCCTTTCGCCAACATATTCATTCCCCATACTATCAATCATTCGGTATTCGGGCTGGACCTGTTCCCATCTTCATTTATTCTCGCACTTGATGCCCCATCCAATTATTTCGGACCGCGCCGGATTTTTGGTCTCACAGACAACAGCGAAGCAGGTCTGCCAATATATCGTGCCGTTCGTGATGCCGGAGGTAAGAATACCTCGTTGCCTGTCGGTCATAAAGCGACCGATACGCCGACTGGTCTTCCGGTTTCTATGAAGGAAGCAATCCGCGCCTTCCTTATCGCGTCCGCTATCAGAAGATTACGTGGCCAGGGACAACAGCACAATACTATGCTGATCCATTGTACCCGTTACAATAATGTGCAGAAAGCTTTAGGAACTCTGGTAGGCGAAGAGTTAAATAAGCTGCGTAACAATGTCAGTAACGACGATGCTGCTGTATTAGAAGAACTGAAAAGCCTGTGGCACCGCGACTTCAGCAGTACCAGCCGCAGAATGCAGTATCCGGTTCATTCCTGGCAGGACATAGTACCGCATATCAAGCCCGCAATGATCAAGATGGAGGCATCACCTCTGATTATAAACGGAGAGATAGGTGATATACTCGGATATAAGCAACGCGAAGCTACTGGCCTTTCTGTCATCGCTATCGGTGGAGACAAATTATCACGTGGACTTACGCTGGAAGGATTGACCATAAGCTATTTCACTCGCTCAACTTCACTCTATGACACGCTGATGCAGATGGGTCGCTGGTTCGGTTATCGGTTAGGCTTTGAAGATGTCTGCCGGATTTACACGCCACCTGATCTGTATAGCTGGTACCGTCACATCGCTACGGCGTTTGAATCCCTTCGGGAAGAATTTATTGAAATGAAGCGTCAGAGGCTGACTCCCCATGACTTCGGACTAAGAGTTATGTCTCATCCGGACATGATGATTACCAACTCTATGAAGATGCGTTATGCCGAAGAGGTCAAGCTCACTTATCGGGGTACTCTGACTGAGACATCAACGTTCCCTAATGATGATCAGATACTGAGTGCTAATTATGATCTCACTGAAAGGTTCATTCGTGAACTGGGTTCTGCCAACCGGGATGAACTGGACCATATCGTCTGGTGTGATGTTAATGTCGATAAAGTACTTGACTTTATGGATTCGTATCAGACCTATAAGGGTTCTCCCCAGGCCAATGCACGACGGATTGCCCAGTATGTGAGGAGACAAAGAGACAAAATTGCTCCGGAACTACGTTTATGGAACGTTTCCCTCGTGACACTCAACAAAAAGGATCGCACAGACGGAATTCCGTTTGCCGGCCATTTCGTGAGACCTTACACAAGAACGGTAAAAGAAGACCCTAAAAATAGCCTTTTCATCAAGCGTCTGGTTGATCCTAAGGACGAGTTGCGCGACTTTTCTGAGGCAGACCGCGAACGATTCAAAAGTGAAAGCGTCTCTAATCGACAGACCCGGAGCCAGGGGATCCGACGAACCCATCCGTTATTGTCAGTTTATCTGACAGTCATCGAGGACAAGGAATTCGGTAGTGTTATTGATTATACGAGGAACCCTATAGGGTTTTCCATAAGCTGGCCGGACAGCCATACACTTGATGAAATCAGATATAATATAAATACTGTGGCACAGGAACTGGATATCAATGAGGATGAAAATTGATTACAAGCGCATCTGGCGGGAAATCAATGAAGACTCGCTGACAAACCCTGATCAGCGTATTGCCCGGAAGGTGCCTCAGCAGGGATTTTTTTCTATGTTCTTTGCTACCGATTTTGCTCAACATCTAAGGTTTCTGTATATTCTTGTCGAACCCGGATCAAACATCAGTTCGAGCAGCCTGCCAACGTTTCGGGGCCTTGATGTCAAAGTGGCAACCATTACATTAGGCAGCCATCGTAATGCGCGTTTTCTGGTTTTTGCTCAAGCCGTGCCTCAGACTGATAATATATTTGAAGCAGTCATCAGTGACATATGTGACCGAATCGGTAGTCTGACAGACAGCGGTATGTTTGAGGAGACTTTGACAAATATTCTTGCAGAGTGGAAATTATTCTTTGACAAGGGCAGTGAAGAAATTCTGTCAGAAGCCGCTCAGAAAGGATTATTCGGCGAATTGTCTTTCCTGAAAGACTATATGTTCAGCCGGTACTCCATAGCCGAGGCCGTGAGCGCCTGGACAGGACCTGAACGGACCAATCATGATTATCAGCTTCCCAATGGCGTAGCCGTTGAAATTAAAACAACGGCCGGTCAACAACATAGAAAATTTACAGTCACTTCTGAGAAGCAGTTGGATGAGACCGGGCTCAATGCCTTGTTCGTAGTATTGTATTCAGTTTTTGTACATGTCAATCGGCCGGACCTCTCTCTTCCGGTACTGATCAGCGAAATAAAGAGTGCTTTACATACAGATACCATTACACTGCTTCAATTCGAATTGAAACTGGCCCGCTACGGGTACAATGTAGAATCTGCCGATCAATACAGCCTTGGTTTTTCACGGGCAGGTTTGACGATACTCCAGATCAGTGAGGGATTTCCCCGCCTGCTCCGAACGGATATACCCGAAGCTATCGGTGACCTTTCCTACTCGGTGGCTATATCAGGTTGCCGTGATTTTATATTGACTGAAGACGAATTCCAAACCCGTTTCTGACATGGATATAAAAGAATTTGCGACTGAATTTCTGGAGCAGGCACTGATTACCGCTGAGTCAGAAGTGCTGTCACAGGAAGCCGCTATAACGAGAGATATATTTGATTACGTCACGGATTCAAGTGAAGCGGTTGATCCTGTTCTATGTTACTACAGGAGCAAAGGAATCAAAATAAACGCTTACGATTACGACGATGACGATGACGCACTCAGCCTGTTTTCTACCATACCCAAACTGGAAGCTAATCGTCTGACCGTTGCAGATAGTGAAGTCAGTGACCTATTCGGCAAAATGTTACGGTTTCACAAAGACGTTGTTGCCGGTAAACTACAAGAACGGATAGACGAATCCAACGAGGAACTGTTCGAACTGATGCAGATTATCAGTGAAGCTGCCAATGAAATCAAGACAGTACGGTTGTTCGTGCTGACAAACGGCAGAGCAGGTACAGACGTCCTACCGCAGAGTTTTGAAATTGACGGAGTTTTTTACGAACATCAACTCTGGGACATTGAGCGCCTTTATCAGCATGACAGGATGCGGGCCGGAAAGCAGAAGATAGAAATCGATTTTCTGAATACCCATAATGTACGCCTGAAATGTCTCAGTATAGAAAGTATCAGTGATACGATTGATGTATACCTAACAATCATACCCGGTGCCCTGCTGGCCAAAATATACGGGCAGTATCGCCAGACTCTGCTCGAAAAGAATGTTCGTACCTTTTTACAATTCAAAGCCAAGGTAAATAAGGAGATAAGGACAACCATCAAAGATAAGCCTGACCTTTTCCTGGCCTATAACAACGGAATCAGTACGACAGCAGAGGACGTCGGTATATTCACTGAAAATGGAATGACGTATATCAATTACATTGAAAATCTACAGATCGTTAATGGTGGCCAGACAACAGCATCCATCTTTGCTACATCCCAGGAGAAAGATATAGATCTATCCAGGGTATTTGTACAGATGAAGGTGTCAGTTATCAGAGCCACTGACCGAATGGATGATATTGTTGCTGATATTTCCCGATATGCAAATAGCCAGACTTCAATTAAAGACTCAGACTTTAGCTCCAATAATCCCTATCATATTGCTATAGAAAATTTCTCCCGTTCGGAGTGGATTCCATCCCGTACGGGTGGTAGAGCAACATCAAAATGGTTTTATGAAAGGACGCGTGGGCAATATCTTGATGAACAGTCCAGAAGACAACAGGGAGTTGAACAAAAAAAATTCCTCATCGAATATCCGAAGTTAAATAGGTTCAATAAAGGAGAGCTGGCAAAATATGAGATGAGCTGGTTGCAACATCCTTATCTTGTGAGCAGAGGAGCAGAGAATAATTTCAAAGAATTTACCAAAGAAATCGTTAAAGCATCTAAAGTTGACGTATCAAAAAAGTATTATCATCAGCTTATCGGTAAAGCTATCCTGTTTAAGGTGATTGACAAACTGGTGCAGAAGAAAAGTCTTGGAGGATATAAAGCCAACATGGTTTCATATCTGATTGCCTTTATATCCTCCAGAACTAATAAAAAACTGAATCTTGAACAGATATGGGTCGATCAGGATATCAGTGAAAATCTGAGACAGGTCGTAGACAGGCTTATACCCATAGTCTGGAGACATATCACTGCACCGGATAAACCCGGAATGAATATTGGTGAATGGTGTAAGAAACAGGAATGCTGGATAAAATTGAAGGACAAACTTGTTGATATTGACCCCTTGCTTGAAGATGAGATAGCCGACAACAATTTGTCGGACAGTAATGAATTGATAAGTAGCAGTTTGACACCTCAAGAATCCGCTGTAATCGATGAAGTGATGGCCATCGCTCCAAGCACTTGGTTTGGTTTGGCAAAGTGGGCTAAAGATGAAGAAAAACTAACGCCTTTTGACCGGAAATTAAGTTTTAATTTAGGGATACTTGTTAAAAAGGATAAAGGCTTAACGATTAAACAGGCTAAGAATGGTCTGAGAATTATGAAAAGTGCAAAAGAACAAGGTTTTCAGATAGTTGAATAATTCATTATACGACCTTAGAAAGGAATTGCTAATTGGACTCAGCAACAAGTAAGTAAATGAACAAAAACTTCTTAAGTATTTATTATACTTAAGAAATAATCATGTTGCGAATAGATATTCTTAAATTACATTAAATTAAATAGATAAAATTGATGGCCCAAAGATACAAGCCGAAATTCAGGTTTATTCTTGTTGATAAAATAACAAGAAAGTTTCCAAAGAGAGACTCTGAGCTTATCAGTGAAAGATTAATGACAAGTTCATTAGAATTCACTTATATTTTTGACGATCGTGACAGTCAAGAATCGAAAACAAGCTATTACAATGCTTTGTATAGAGGAATTGCTGAATTCGAGGTCTTAATGTTCTGATTCAGAGCATTTCCTTTTTACAAGAAAACGGTAACTGAGGTGATCCTGTTTAGCTGGACGGTAGCCAAGAGACAGTTTTAAGATTATTCTGATAGTACGCTTCTTCAAACTACATAGGGCTGATATGACCCAGCGTCGAATATCACCCTTTGCGGTTGTAGTACTGGTCAATCTACTCAAACAACTGCTCCCTTGCGTCGGCCAACAAGCAGAATACCCGTTGACTGACCAACTCCGCTTTCAGCCCCGACCAACACCAACCCATAAACGCATTGTCGTAAGGGTAATCCGAACGACTCATACTCTGGTCGAACTGATATAGCCGTAGCATCGTCCGAAACGTTTTCCCCACGTACTACCCCCTTAGTCAGAGTGGATGATACTGCCTTTTCTCAATTGGTTATAACCACTAGCTTTTTGCAAAGCGTTGAGTGTACCAATATTTGGTCCATGTGGTAGTCTACTGTCCAGCCATTGAGTTCGCGGCTGAATAAGTCCATCTACCCGGTAAAATAAACCCACTCCCCGCCAGCCAATGGCAGACAGGTTATGTCACCAACCAGCACTTCGCCGGATCACATATGCAAGGACTGATCCAGTCGCAGGTCCGGACTAGAAGGCCACGGTAGCCGTTGTCAGTTAGTTCCTAGCGCAATGCTACGCGGCTGAAGGGCCATCAAGTTGGGCTGAAGAGCGTGACTATGCGGCCTGCATCCTGTCAACCGACAGCGGTCCCAAGCAGAGCTAACGGCAAGGCATTAAAAATGCGGGTACAGACTACTCAAAAGTTTCACCATTCAAAAGTTGGGCTATCTGCTCGGCTGTCATACCATCTTTAAAACCTTTTATTTGGTCAAGCCAAAAATATCGTTTAGCTCTGACTGACGAAAACGATGTTTTAACAAAATTTGTCGGGTAGAATTTGTCAACTAAAAAAAACTTACTGCCATTTTTTAAATCGTAATAAGTTGTATCCTCTATGATTCCCTTGATACGACTGTATTCGTTATCATCAATGTTATTCAAACCACCTTCTGCTGGGGCAACTAGTTTACCTTCAACGTAATTACAGACAACAATTTTCTTGAGCGCACCAACAGCTATCACCTTTTTATTTAAATAGAGACCTACATACTTGAATGGAGAGTTATGCCTCCGATTTGCTGGGTCGTAGTATATATCATATTTAAGATTTTCGCTCCAAGAGTCGGTTGCTGTAAAAGCAAGGAGCGTTTTCCTGTCAATATTTGTAAGTCCTTGTTCTGTACAGAGTAAGATATAATCCTCAAGAATATCTTTCATTTCCAAATCATTGTCTGAAAGTACACTTGAAACAGTTTTGTATATAGATTCGTAAGTCGTGGATGCAAATTTTATATCTTTATATTTCTCGATTTGTAGTATTTGTAAGATTTTTGCTTTTATGTCGTTATTAACTGTGTTTTTTGAAAGAGTTAAAAGTATTTTTGACGAATGGTCATTACCGAACGAGTCAAAATGTCTTATTAGCTGGTCTGTCGAAAAATTATCATACAATTTAGTCTCGACCACAACCTTGAAACTGTCTTGGGATATAACACCATCTACTACGCTATTTTTCCCCCACTGTTGCTGAGTAAATTTTACCCCTATTTCCAGAGAAAGGTTGCTGTTATCTAAAATTAGATTTAAAGTAGTTTCAAATTTTAGCCTGTCATAATGATATAATCTTGATAAGAAAAGGAGTGTGGCATTTGTAACCCAGTTTTCTTTACTGCTATAGCGCTGGAAATAATGTAGCTTGCTCATTAACAATGATTTATAGTAAGATAAATTTAGGCTTCCCAAGATTCACCTGTTAGTAGTGACTCGCCAAACTCTAACAAATTAAACAATTCAAATGCTTCTACTGTCAACCGGAACCCGCCCAACGAGCTAAAAGTCTGACCACTGCGGCCTGCAAGTTTTTGATCGCAACGCCAAAATGGACGCCTAAACCTGACTTCGCGAGACGTGCAAACTGTCGACCGCAACCCGCCCTAAAAGCCCATTTCGGACATTCAACTCAACGACCCTATGTGATGATGGCGACCGTAGGGAGCGCTTTACACACATAGTCGGTTGGGCTGGTGGCCTGACTTCGGGACATATTGCCTGCCGCCGGTGACTTGCCTTACTTCCAGTAAAAAATCTATATTATTATTGCTCATTCCATTTTTTGGGAAATTTTGTCCCAAAATCACTATAGCGGCTATTTGAATTGAAAATAATTAGATTTTCTCTTGTTCTGGTTAATGCGGTATAAATTATTGTGTCAAGTTTCTTATTAGTCTCAGGGGATTCAGATGGAATAAACAAAACAATATTCAACAACTCCCATCCCTTAAAACTATGGATCGTCGACATTTTTAATCTTCCATCACCCATCCAAAATGCTTTTTTATGAGGATGGAATCTTGCTTCTGTATCTTCCTCAAAGACATGGTTTACATCAATTTTCTTTTCCTTAAATAGATCTACAGCTATTTTTCCGATTTTATGACTAGGCAATAAGATGACTATATCAGATGCGCTATAACCTTCTTTTTTTAATCTTAAAAAAGCATTGTAAACATAGTATTGCCAGTCCTCCTCATTTATATTCAGCCAAATAATATGATGAGAATGGAGCAAGACTGGATTGTCTTCAATCCTATCAACCTTTAGTTCCTGATTAAGATTAAAAATTTCACTAAATTCATTTGACATAATTGCAACTCTTTTAGGAAGTCTAAAAGTGACAGTCAGATCAATATATGGTTCTTTAAATTTGTCTAATCCTTCTTTGGTTACTCTCTTATCTAACCAATCTAACTCTCTATCAAATATATTTTGTCTTTTATCACAAACAATCATTACTTCATCTCTAATCTTAAGAAAATATCTGTTTAGCATGTAATACCAATCAAAATGATAGTCTTGCCCTTCATCGATGAGTATTGCATCGTACTTTTGATAATCCTTTCCTTTTATTGCGGTAATTACAGCGGCTGGAACTGTCGACTTAAAAAAATCATCTATAGAATTTTCGTAATCTACTTGTTCTTTAAAATCTGTCCGCTGGGGAGATTTCGGCCACTTACTTTCAAACTCGTTTAACTTGTCTTTACAAAACCCGTGGAAATGAGTGAAAGTAAACTTATCCCAACTGAAATTGAAGGGTGAACGGGCAATCATGTCTTTGACATAATGCCATAATGTAATATTGAAAGATATTATAAGCACATCAAATCCTTGTGAAGCTAGTTTTCCAGCCCTGTAAGCGAGTGCTTGGGTTTTGCCGCTCCCGGCTACACCTCTGACACGATAATGGCCACTTTTAGGTTCAGCTACCTTGATTTGATTACCTCTCAGTTTTAGAACAATTCCTTGCTCGATACTATGATAAGGCGGATTAAGCCAGAAAAGTATATCCTCATTCCAATCTCTATTCCAGTAATTATTACTACTAATGTTAATGTCTGGCACAATTTCTTTAAGATTATTTTCTCTAATACTATCAAAACCGAAGAAGGGAAAGTATCTATAATCTTTTATTTTTTCACCTAATTTTTCTTGACATACACTTGTTTGAGCTTTGTGAAAGTAAACCCCTGTTTTAATAAGACCGAAGTTTTTCTCGTTTTGATCTATAGCTTCACCAATGTTAGGAACCAATTGACCAATTAACTTTTCTTTATAATGTTTTACTTGCTCGATAGGACTTTTAATTTGATGAATACCTTTGCCGTCATTTACGAATAGACCTGCTTCGTTAGACTCATAAAATTTCAAATCCCAGTCTTTCACTTCATATATAACTAGCCCTACTTGTGGATTAAATATAATAACGTCTGGTCTTGTACCATTTAAGAATGGTTGGACAAAAATTATCCATCCTTTGTAATTCTCTAACTTATGGTTCTGTTGCCAATTTTCATCTTTCGGCAAGTAAGTATCAAGATACCTTATTAAATGCTCCTCACCGGCTGTCAAGGGGTTATTTTGTTCTTTTAATTGTTCCCAATTCGGATATAGTCTATTTGCCAAGTCGAAGATGTCTTTTAGAGACGGATTATACAGTGTGAAAGATATTTTGATGTAAAACTTACTGAGTCTTGTCAAACCTGATTTGTCTAGGCGATTGCCCTGTCGCACGAATGCTGATCCACAGACATAAACCTGCCGAACATGGGCGTTCACCCTGTCGACTTAAAGCTGGAAATACGATCCCAAACGTGATCTCTGGGACGCGCTGCCTGCCACAGGTAACTATGCTTTGACTCACATTTTAGTTCGTTCACCTAACGACCACAGGGGTTGATGGAATGCGAGTCACTTGACTGAACGCAGGTACTTTTAACCTTTACACCCATGTTTGGTTGGGCTACAAAGTCTCCTTACCGGCGAGCATCCTGTCGCTGGAACGATGACAGGCGCGAAACAAGCAAAACGCACTTTCCGATTTTACACCGTGCGCGAAGCTCAACAACACACGAAAATCCGCTTGTGTCGAGCCGCAAATACCAGGGCGTTTCCGCTGCCGCCAGGAAGCTGCCCTACATGTCCAAGCTTGACTGTCGGGGCGTTTGAGTTGTCAACCGAAGCCGCCCAACGACCCAGGGGGTTGGTGGCCCCGCAAGCAAGTTAAAATGGGCGAATAACCCGCCCGGCTTTACACCCCCTGCCGGTTGGGCTTGGAAGTTTGGCTTTGCGGCCCCCTGCCTGTCGCACAACAGCTACCCTACGCTGAGCGAGGATTAGTTACTTTTTCTAGACGCTATCATGTCAGAATAGGCTTCAATCATTCGGGTTGCTTCATTCCACTTGTCTTCAATATCTAGCAATAATTCCATTTGATGAGTACCATATCTTTTGACCTTTGCAAGAACCCAAAGTAAATATCCTAAAGTGATGGGTACTCCACTTAGATCGAATGCATATACATTATTTATCGGAGCGTACTCCGGATGCTTATCATTTTCTTCAAGTATACGCTCTTTCAACTCTTTACTTTTAGTAGAGAGATTATATTCAACTACTTGCTTAAGTTCCTTCTTATGGCGCTGAATTACCTCTTTAGCTTCGGCTAATTCTTTTTTAATTTTTTCGAATTCATCATCTGATTTTGATATTGATAAACTGTCACCTAAACTACGTAATAACAAGTGCAGTGTCGGCTCATATTTGTCCTCACTTGTAAAGTCTCCATACAATTTTCCCTCAAGAAATCCTGGCATTTCAACTTCTTCTATTACCAAGGGTAATACTATAACTCGTTTCTGCTTGATTTCTTTGTTAGAGGCAATTTCCAATTCTTTCTTAACCCACTCGCTTTGAATTGATGCTTTGGAGAGAACAGCAGCTACATAGTCAACAACGTCAAGACCTTCCCTAATCTTCCCAATAAGCGAATCTCCAATATTGATTTCGGCTTCGTCAATCCACACAGTGTGCCCATAATTTCTCAAATCAGCAGCTAGCTTTCGCACAAATGGTTTATCTACACTTGTATGGCTCAAAAAAATTTTACTCATTACTTGGCGTAATTTATTTATAAAGGGCTGACCACGTAACAAAACCGCTCCGTACCAACTGTCTTTACTGAGCGGTTGGCTATCCTGCTGAAGAGTAAAACTTGTCTGCCGCAACCCGCCCCGCTTGTCAAGCTGTCCCTGTCCCCAAGCGCCTCCTGTCGACCGACGCCCGGATTGCAATCTAAAAGCTTGACCATCAGTAAAATGCGGCTTGTCGACCGGATGCTGGAGATGGAAGCCCGGCATAGGCGAACACCCAACGCCCCCATGTGTTGATGGCGAGTACACGACTATGAAAAAACTACCGTGGCTTCAGCCTTTACACACATGGATGGTTGGGCTGTTCGCTCGGCCTACCGGCGAGCTTCCTGTCGCCCGTGACCTGACCCCGGAACGGCTGGCCCAGTTGAGGAGTCAGACGATACACGATAGCCTTTCGGCGCACTAGTGGTCCGGCTTTGCCGTGGGACTTTCATTAGCGAGTCTGTTAATTCAACTCGTTTTGTCACTGCGTTAAGTTTGTCCTCAAGCTCATTGCCTTTGTAAAGCTGGTAGAGTGAAATCAGGATGGCAACTGCACCGACTACACCAGAAAACCAAGCCGCTTTAGCGGAACTACTGGCAAATCGAGCCGAATCTTCAGTAGCCTTTGCACTGGCAAGTGTCGCTTGGTGGGCTTCGAGTTGTCGGTTTCGCTCTGTCTGTTTTTCCTCAGCAAGCTGCTGATTGTAACGAACCCATCCACCAGCCTTGTAGACCGCACGGCCGAATGGAGTAATTCGCATCACGGTGCCAAAGCCAGTGCCTTCCGCTAAGTTTTGTGATTCTAATTCAGCCCTGATTCTGGCTGATAAATCATCGAACTCGTCAGTGTGTCGGTAGTCTGTCTCAAAAAGATAGGACAAGGTTTCGTGAACATAAACAGGCTGTTTATTGTCGGATTCGTACAAAACCTCAAGCATCTCGTCTATAAACTCGTCATCTGTTTGCGGCATCCTAACGTTGAATTAAGGGGCGTTTGCTTTGTCGCAGGAAGCCCGGAAATGGAAATCTAAAAACTTGCCCACGCGGGGCGTTCACTTTGTCACACGAAAGCCGCCCTACCAGAAACGGCACAGGCAGCACCCAACGACCCAGGGGGTTGATGGTAGACGCACAAAACCACTGAACAGCCGTACCTCGCACCTTTACACCCCCGTTCAGTTGGGCTGCAATGCTTGACTATCCGGCCTACCTCCTGTCGCCCGGCAACGACCCCACGCGGAGCGATGACAACGCACAATCCGATGATACCAAGCGCGAAGCCTGATGCGGCAGCCTTCCTGTTTGGCGAGCTTGACCACCGCCCAAGTGCGATGTGTCAACCGAACCCTTCTGAAGCCTGTCAACGCTCAATTGCCTGCTGTCACACGCGACCCGCCCCGTTCAAAAGGGCTGGCTTGTACCCAAGTGGGTAGTGTCGACCGAAGCCAGAAATGAAAGAACGAAACTGTCCCTTTGAGCCGTGCAGCCTGTCGCCCGGAAGCCGGAATTTGCAGTCCGCCACAGACGACCACCCAACGCCAACAGGGGTTGATGGTGGGCTAGAAACTCCACTGAACGCGAACCGCCTGAGCCTATACACCCCTGTTTGCCTGGGCTGCCAACTCTCCCACGGGACGTGCTTCCTGTCGACGGGAAGCTACCCACGCGGAGCGAATCAACGACACACCAAACCGATTAAAGACTAGGGCGGAGCCCTTTTCTACGTATCGAATCTGTTTATACAACCCGCTATCCGAAAGTTTTCGCTGTAGAACGCTACGTGCCTAAGTCGCTTTTCGCTTCCTGCTGAGGGCGTTTCCGCTCCGGCGGCCCGGTCGTGTCGCAGGTGACCTAAAAAGCGCCCCAACTCCGGCGTTTCTGGTGTTGACCGAAACCCACCTATGAACCCAAAGCTTGTCTGTCGGGGCGGCTCCACGGTCGCCCAGAACCCGACAAACGAGCAATTTATGGACTTGCACCCAACGCCCGAAAGGGCTGATGGCCCCACGAGTTACTCACCTGAACACTCGTACTCTCGACCTTTACAACCTTTCTTGGTTGGGCTGACGGCCCTGCCTTCGGGACGTGCCTCCTGTCGCCCGAGAGCGAACCCACGTGCAGACTACAACACACTCAATTTGATTTTTCACCACTCTCTTCCTCTGAATTATTACTTCGTCGGTTACACTTCATCTTCCTGCGTAGATGTTGTTTCGCATTTGTCGAGAAAATCACTTGGCATCTCGTTTCTGTATTCCTTCTAATTTGCCTGCTGGAAGCGAATTGTATAATTCGTCAATTTCTTTGGGTTCAGTAATCATTTTTGTCGCAATAAAATTAACAAGTTTGAAAAGTCTACCCGCAATTTCTCTATTGTCATTTAAGTTTAATTCACCAGGATGAACGGCTTCATTACCTATTACTCTCACACTATCCAAAGCTTCCTGAACTTTGCTGGGAAGTCCCTTTAGTACTAGATTTTTGATGTCAGTATTTATATCCCTTCCCGGTTGTCCAAGTACTTTACACAATTTTTGAATAGCCAATCGTAATAAGGCTGCTGCACTTCTTGGCGAAACGTTAAGTACCAACGCGGCTTCATTATAGTCTTCAATGATATCCATTGGTAAGTCGGCATTAGGTGGTTCAACTATAGAGCTTTGAGGGAAAACTATGTTCTCACCACGCCAGATAGTGTTTTGCCCACATCTTACGCAATAAGAGACTCTAAACTTTTTGTCGCCATGCTGTCGACCAAAACCTGCCTGATTCTCCGAAGCTTGTAAATAGTACCAGTCTTGTTGAGCGTATACATGGCAATGCGGGCAATTGAATGCCTTCAAATTCAGTTCAGGTGCTATATGATGTTCTTTCATGTTTAATTTAATGAGCTTGTCAAGTTGACTTATTCTAATGTCTGGGATGTCAACCGGAGCCGAAATTTGGACGTGTAAGTCTGTCTGTCACTCAAGCGTGGTGTGTCGCACGAAGCCCGCAAACACACCACTACTTTGACCCGCCACCCAACGACCACGGGGGCTGATGGACGAGCGAGTCACCTGACTGAACACGGCCAACTTGCCACCTTTACACCCCTGTTTAGTTGGGCTGCCCCGCTTTCCCACGGGACGTTCCCCCTGTCGCAAGACAGCAACACCATACGGAACGGTGTAAGCTAAGCATTCAATATGACTTCTTCAATTTTGGTCAGTTCCTCTAACCTACTTATGTCGTTGAAGTAGTTAAGAAACAAGGGCATTTTTTGTCGCTTAATAGCATTGAAAGCCAATTCCTTCAAACCCTGTTCAATCTTGCCTTGAAACTGTAATTTACCAATTGAAAATTCTAGTATGATATAATCAACTTGAATAAAAAATTACCCTTCTGAGTGTGTTCTTTGTTCAATGATCTGTTGGTCAAGTTCGTAAAAATTCGAAGATTTTACGGGGCCTGAGTAATCAAGCTGCATTAATAAACTTAAGAATGACATATTAGGATCAATCTTAAATGCTTGACTCATTATATTATAAATTTCTTGGTCTTCATCAATGCCAAATACGAACGTACCATACTCATTCCAGAAGAATGGTTCTTGGAGTAATCCTGTAGCTTTCGGATGGACAGATACCATCCAAGTCTCCTCAAACCAAATAATATAGGATTTTACTGTTTCATGCATATTGAACACGTAATTAACTCAGGTGCTACTCTGTCGGCCGCAATCCGGAAGTGGAAATTCAAACTTGCCTAATTGAGACGTTTCTCATGTCAACCGTAATCCCCTAACGAGCTAAGAGCGTGTTTTGGAATTAGATTTGGCTTGAAGGCTGTATTCGCTGCAACATAATCTGAATGTTGGCCAGATAGATCCAGCATACCGAAGATGATAGGCTGTACTCATAATCCTTGACCACTCTCCGAAAGAACGGGGTCGCCCGTGCGATTAGTCCACGCGATGCTTCGTTCAACGACCCAGCGTTTGGCTATCGGCACAAAACCACGCGCTGATTCAGGTCGGGATGCTTTCGTAAAGTCGATGCTCCACTCAGCCAACGCACGGGCAAATACCCCGTTGTAATCGGACCGCCGAAGCGGCCTGATCACCGAATACGTTTTCTAATCGCTCGCCTGCCCGCCATAATACGTGAGTAATCAAGCCCGCCCCTAAGGTTCCATCGGCTTGATCGGCTGCTCCTACCCGAGCCACCCATAACCGCCCCTGAGTATCAACGACGAAGGTACGTTTGCGACCGTTGACTCGTTTGTGAGCGTCCATGCCGCGATACTCTCCACTCATAGGAGTGAGCTTAACCGATTGTGTGTCAATACATAATACGGATGGTAAAGCTTGCCGTCCGCTACTGAGTCGATCTAACGTATTGAGTGCTACATTCAATCGCTCAATGGTGCCATCCTGTTTCCAGCGATGAAAATAATAGTAGACGCTCTGCCAGGGCAAGTCCGTGAAGGGCAGGTTGCGCCATTGGCAACCAGTGCGTAGAAGCCACAACATGGCATTAAGAATGCGCCTGAGATCGTGCTGGCGTTTGCGTTGAATAGGTAGAAACGGCGAAATTGCTGCCCACTGAGAGTCAGTCAGTGGAGTCCACTGTTTGGTCATTGCTTCATGTCTTGGTCGACACAAAGGTGCCCTGACTCTCAGCTTTTATAAATTCCAAAACACGCTCTAAAGTCCACTTGTTGAGACGTGCGATCTGTCGCACGGAAGCCGACAAATACTCATTGCTCTTGCTGTTCACCCAACAAATTATTGTACGCAGAATAGATTAATCCTAATAATGTGAATCAAGAGTAGAACGCCAAAATGTAAAGACCTGCCGCCATGCGGCCCAATCCGTGCAACCAAACCCCTTTCTCCGAACGAATCTTGC
>NZ_PVTE01000045.1 GCF_003002825.1 Spirosoma oryzae
GTCACGCTGTAGGTAGCGTTCAGGCTGACAGTTGCCTGATTGCTGGTTCCAACCTGGGCAGCGCCATCACTGAACCGGTAGTTACTCCCTTCACCGGCCGTCAGGGTCACCGTTGTCTTAGCGCAACTCAGCGGGCCGTCGTTGGTCAGCGTTGCCACGGGCAGAGCATTGACCGTATAGATCAGGGCCACCCGTGGACTTTCGCAGCCGTTGCCCAGCTGACTGACGTAGTAGGTGGTCGAACCAACCGTACTGGTCGGTGGCACCGGCGCATTGGCAGATGCGGTGCCACCGGTCGCGGCCGTATACCAGTTCAAGGAGGCTCCCTGCGAAGCCGTCACACCCGTAGCCAGCGAGACCGGCGTGGTGTTCTGGCAAACCGTAACCGGCATTGTCGACGGTGCGGGCGGGATTACTTTTACCGTCAGGTTGACGCTACCCGAGCTGGCACCGCCCCCACTGAGGTAGACTGAATACTGACCGGCCACGCGGTCGGCGGGAATAGATGCCGTAATCGTGCCGCTGGCCTGACTGGCGTTCAGCGTCGTCAGCAGCAGGTTACTCGTCGACGGACCGTTAAGGTACACCACCAGGGTTGTGCCTGGTGAGGAGTTCGTGTAGGCCACGCTGATCGTCCCTCCCGCGCATACGGCTTCGGGTGTTACGGAACCGATCGCCAGCGCGTTGCCCGTCGAGACGAGCTGCGTCGTGCCGTAGCTGGTCCCCGCCTGGTTGATGGCGTAGGCCCGTACCGAGTACGTCGTTGACGGGCTCAGGTTGGTTACGGCCTGGGCGAAACTACCCGTTCCCGCCCCAATAGCCACTTTGGTATCGCTGATGGTGGGGGTTCCGTTACCGGCGACGTAGACCACGCCCCGCTCACTGACCGTACCCGCACCGGCGTCGGTTACCTCGCCACCCAGCGTGGCACCACTGCTACTTACTCCCGTAGGTGTGGCCGTGACAACGCCAGGCAGCACCACGACGGTGAACGAGTTAACCGCACTATAGGCGCTGACCGCCTGGCCAGCTAACTGCGCGCGGGCCTGCACGGTGTGCCCCCCCGGTGTCAGATCGCTCAGTTGGGTAAGCGTCCAGTTGCCCGACCCGTCGACAGTAGTTGTCTGGCTGGTAGCGATATTCTCATCGACCACCAGGGTCAGACTAGCCGATGCCGTAGCCGTACCAGTATAGGTCGGTTTGGTCGCCGTGATGAGACTGCCGTTGGCGGGCGTTATCACAACGGGCGTTGCCGTCACGGGGCGACTGTAGGTGATAGTAAACGGTGTAGCGGCCGTGTTGCCGCTGTTGGCCCCATCCTGGGCTACGCTGGCTGCTACCTCGACGGTGATCAGCCCATCAGCCGTAGGCGTAACGTCGAAGGTATAGCTTGTGCCACTACCCGCGAAATTGCCAACACTGCCACCCGACACGGTCAGATCGGTGGCCACGAAACCTGTCACAGGCTCCGAGAAGATGACCGAGAAGAGAATGGGTGTGGTGCCGGTGGTGCTGCCGCTGGCTCCGGCGGAGGAGGCAATGACCACAGTCGGCGCTACGGTATCGACAGTGAATGTATTCGTGTTCGAACTGGCGCTCACGGCCTGCCCGCTGCGCTGGGCCGTCGCCCGCACCCGATGGTCACCCTGGCTCAGGGCCGTGGGCTGGGTCAGGCTCCAGGTTCCCCCACCCGTAGCGGTGGTGGTGCCGATGCTGGTGTCATCGACATAAACGGTCACCGTGCTATTAGCCGGTGCCGTACCGGTGTAGGTGGGCGTAGCCGTGTTGACCAGCGCCCCGTTGGCGGGCGCCGTCACGACCGGAGCCGCCGTCACCAGTTGGGGGTTGATGGTGAGCGTATAACCCCGCGAGCCGCTGTAGGGGCCCGCGCCAGTCGACGCATCAGTAGCCGTCACCGTAATGTTGAACGAACCGCTAGCTGTGGGTATACCCGAAAGTGTACCATTACTAGCTAGTGTCAGTCCCGCCGGCAGCGAGCCCGCCAAGATAGCATAGGTGTAGGGGCTGGTACCGCCCGAGGCCGTAAACACCACGCTATAGGCCGTCCCCTGCTGGCCATTGGGCAATGTATTCGGCAACAGCGCAACGGTGGGAGCGTTGATTGTAAACGTATAGCTACGGGAGCCACTGTAGGGGCCTGGGCTAGCTGCGTTATCGGTAGCCGTCACCGTAAAGTTGAACGAACCACCAGCCGTGGGTGTACCCGAAAGCGTACCATTACCGGCCAGCCTCATGCCCGCTGGCAGCGCGCCCGCCGTGATGGCATAGGTATAGGGGCTAGTGCCGCCCGAGGCCGTAAATACCAGGCTATAAGCTACGCCTACTGTGCCATTGGGCAGCAAGGCCGGCGTCAACGAGATAGTGGGTGCCTGGAAGGTAAACGTGTACGGACTTGAGTTCGTGTTGGTGTTACCGGCCCGATCCTGGACAGTATTGGCCAGTACCTGCACGGCCACCGTACCAACCCCGCTGGGCGTAACCTGAAAAGTGTACGTGTTGCCGCTACCGGCCGTTGGCCCGCTGGTCACCGAGCCGCCGGACACCGATATACCAGTGCTGGTCAGTCCCGTCACAGGCTCCGAGAAGGTAGCCGTAAACAGGATCGGTGAGGTCGAAGTCGTACCGCCGTTGGCTACCGTGTTACTGCTTAGGACTACCGTCGGCGCTACGGTATCGACGGTGAATGTATTCGTGTTCGAATTGGGGCTCACGGCCTGCCCGCTGCGCTGGGCCGTCGCCCGCACCTGGTGGTCACCCTGGCTCAGCGCCGTGGGCTGGGTCAGGGCCCAACTGCCGGCCGCGTTGGCCGTCGTGGCACCGATGCTAGTGTTGTCCACGTAGACGGTCACCGTGCTGTTGGCCGGTGCCGTACCGGTGTAGGTGGGCGTAGCCGTGTTGACCAGCGCCCCGTTGGCAGGAGCCGTCACGACCGGAGCCGTTGTCACCGGCTGGGGGTTGATGACAAGCGTGTAGCTCTGCGAGCCGCTGTAGGGGCCGGGGGCCGGCGAGTTGTCGCGGGCCGTCACCGTGAAGTTGAACGAGCCATTGGCGGTGGGTGTACCCGAAATCGTGCCCGTGCTTAGGTTCAGGATCAGACCAGCGGGCAGCGAGCCGCCGGTAATGGCGTAGCCATAGGGCACCGTGCCGCCCGAGGTGGTAAGGGCCTGGCTGTAGGCCGTACCCTGCGTACCATCGGGCAGCGTGGTCGGTGCTAGCGTGATGGTGGGGGCCTGAAACTGCACGCTCAGCGAGTTGCTGGCCGAGTTGCCCGTGTTGTTGGCATCGAGGGCCACGTTAGCAGCCAGGCTTACCGTTACAGTGCCGATACCGGCGGGTATCACCGTAAAGGTATACGGACCGCCACCCGAGCCGCTGAAGCTACCGCTGGCTAGCGTGCCGCCCGACACCGTTATATCCGAGGCCGTGAAGGTGCTGCCCACGCTCTGCGAAAAAGTCACCGCAAAGGGAATGGGCGTGGTGCTGGTGGGGCTGGCGGAGTTCGTGCTCACCGTGGCCGTCAAGGCCGGGGCCGTCACGTTGAAGCTAGCCGAGGTGAAGGTGTCGTAGGTAGGGATGTTGTTGGGCTGAATGTTGCCCACGAACACGTTGTTGACGAACACGTTCAGCCGCTGGTCGAGCGAGGTGTAGTTGCGCTGAACGGCCCGGAAGCGGACCTGGTAGCTGCCCGTGGACACGGCTAGGCTCTGCGAGATGCTGGCGTTGTTGTCGCCGGCGCTCTGCAACAGGCCCACCGCGTCGCCTTCAGCGGCTGACGAACCAAAGGCGCTGTTGTTGCGCGAAATGCCAGCCAGGCCGGTGAAGAGCCAGGGCGAGGCTACCACACCGTCGCCCGCCTTCTTGAAGTTGGCCGGGTCCACGTTGTTGGTCTCGAAGCTGGCGTTTTGTACGGCGTTGGCCACGGCGGTGCTGGTGCCACTTTGCAGTACCTGTACCACGTCCACGAAGGCCGTCACGTCGCCGTTGCCACTGTTGCTACCCGCTGCCTGAATGCGCAGGGTGGGCGCGGCCGCGAAGCTCCTGGTGATGGTATACCGATCGCCACTGGTGTAGGGCACGTTACTGATCGTGGGCGAAACGCCTGTGGCGTTGGCTACGTTCAGTGTCAGGTCGCCATCGCCCGTGCCGGTGTTGACCGTCACCGTGTAGGTCGTAGCCGATCCCGCAAGGCTGGCTACGGTGGCACCATTCAGTCCCGACGTAGTCAGGTTGAAATTCCCCGTGGTCAGGCCCGTTACCGCGCCCGAGAAGGCGACGCGGTAGCTCACCTGGGCTGTAGCCGTGGGCGAGGGCGTCAGGCGCGTCACCGAGGTTACCGTTACAGCGGGCTGCTGGTAGGTGATGCTATACTGCGCGGCCGCCGTGTTGCCGTTGCCGGCCGCATCCTGGGCCACACTAGCCGCAATGTTCACCGTGGTAACAACGCCCGCCGTAGTGGGTGTCACGTTAAAGGTGTAGGTTGTACCCGTACCAGAGAGGCCTGAGGGTGTACCACCCGTTACCGTCAGGTCACCCAGCGCGAAGCCTGACACGACTTCCGAAAAGGTAATCGTGAACGGAATGGGCGTGGTACCTGTGGTACCCCCGTTCGTACCAGCCGAGGAGGTGATGGTTACTGCCGGAGCCGTCTTGTCGATGGTGTAGGTTTCGCCCGTAAACGGCAGAGTGGTAGAAATGCTGGATGAGAGACCAGTGCTGTTGGCCAGGTTCAGCGTCAGAGTGCCAGTGCCGGTGCCCGTATTCACCGGCACCGTCCAAGTATTGTTCGCGCCTGCTACCGGCGTGCCCACCGAGGCACCCGCAATGCCGCTGGTGGTGAGTGAGAAGTTGGAAGCCGTCAAGCCCGTCACCGGCGACCCGAAGGTTACCGTGTAGTTGACCGTGGCCATGTTGGTGGGGTTGGCACTGGCGCGCACGATGGAGTTGACCGTAGTCACCTGCGTGCCGGTGATGTTGATGCGGTCGAACATGAACTCCTCCTGCCCGTCGCTGCTAACAAGAATCTGGAAATCGACCGAGGCACCTGTCACAGTGGAAGGCAGGGCCAGATCCGCCGTTTGCATGGTACTGTTCAGCGTGAGACTACCCGCACCCCCATCAGCCACACCATCCAGGTCGGTATCACGCTGTAGTTCTCCGGGAGCGGCTAGGGTACCATTGCCATAAAAAGCACTAAATAATACCCAGGCACCGCCATTTACCCGATAATAGAATTTAACAAAATCATCGTTTTCCCACTGGGCGCTCTGCCCGGTAGCCATCCGAATACCGAAGCGCAGGTTAGCATAACCGGTGGCGTTAACCGGGGCCAGCGTCAGCGTACCGATGTCGACCGGGTTGGGATTGGCGGGGTTACTAGTACCCTCAGAATACCAGTAGTACGAATTACTGATGTTACCGATGGTGACCGGTGTGCAGGGGTAGGGATTCTGGTTCGTACGCAGGAAGCCCAGGCATGAACCACTGTTCAACCAGGTATCGGAAGCGTAGCGCAAGCCTTCGCCGTCAGTTTCAAAATCTTCGACGTAGGGCAACGCGGCCGGACTATTGAGCTGCGCGTTTACGATGACATTGCGCGATGCGGTATTGGAAGCAGTGCTGCCGTCGGTCAGGTTGAAGCTAACCAGGCGCAGCCCACCAATGGCCGTCACCGTCTGAATGTTCTGGTACTGCACCGAGCGCAGTGCTGCCTGGTAAGCTGCTACCGAGGCTGTACCCGTCAGGGTCAGTACGCCGGTAGATGTGTTGTAAGAACCTGTTATGCCGTTCTGGTTTGTAAACAGGAGCCGGTCCTGTGCCGGCACGAGGCCCGTAGTGATTCGTACCGAGCCGCCCGTCAGGTTGGGACTGTCGGTATCAGCCACCGTTAGGGTTCCGGTAATCTGCGTGGCGGGGTCGCCCTCGTTGTAATTCAGGCTGGTGTTCTCAATGTTGGCCAGCACCGGGGCGGCCGTAGTGGCCTGGGTGCCCAGCACGCGGATATTGTCGAAGGCCAGTTCTTCCGAAGCGCCAGCGTAGTCGGCTTCCACCATCACGTCCATCGTGGAGCCGGTGCCAGCCACATTGAATGTGAAGTCTTGGAAAGTACTCGTTATGCTAGGAGAGGGAGTCGTAAGGGCCTCATCGTCGACGGAAGAATTGTTCAGGTTCGCATCCAGGCGTAGCACGCCCTGAGTGTTGTTATTGGGGTTCGAATTGTCACCCGTGAATTGCCCAATGGTTGTCCAGTTGCCGCCGTCCACGCGGACTTTAACCCGCACAAAGTCATCGGTTTCCCATAGATACGGGGCTCCGCCCCCTGTCGCACCGCTGCCCGGCCCGCGCGAGTTGGCAAACAACACTTTGACCTGGACGTTACTTTTGCCGGCAATACTGATACTATTCAGTTGCACGTATCCGGCCGACCGGGTCGGCGGATTAGACGTACTGGATACCCCCCCTGTTCCGCGTACGCCTTCGCACGCCCAGAGCCAGGAGCCATCGATACCACCAATGTTACTGCTGAAGAAGCCCGTGACCGGCTGCTGCGACCGTACAAAATACTCTGTGGTCGAGTTCGGCCGAAGATCAAAGGTATTGGATGAAAAGCTGCTATAACCATAGCTGCTAGCGCTGCCAGCCGGCGCATTCGCCGACTCAAAGCTTTCCTGTGCAATGGTGGTTTGAGCCTGAACAACGTTCATTTTCGACCAGCTACATAGGAATAATAGGAAAATAAGTAGTAATCGTCTCATAAATAGTAAGCGATAAGAGAAAAGAAAGAATCACACGAGTGCTGCTACGGCCCTGCCCATGGCAGCACCTGCAACCGGCAGCGTTCCTAAACGCTCACCGACTTGTAAGCCTAGAGATATTAATTGAAAACCAGTAAAATAGCCTTCCGCTAGTAACACCATCTCTAATCGAAGCACCTCACCGCTACCACAGGCCACCAGTACGCCTGCCTGCGCGTCGGCCCGCAGCACGGTACCGGGGGGGTGTTCGTGCGCCACGCCCGGCAGTGGCTGCACCGCCAGAATGCGGATCGGGTGGCCGCGCAACAGGGCAAATACGCCCCGATTCCAGGGATTGGCAGCCCGCACCAGGGCGTAGCACTCGGCAGCCGGGGTATCCCATTGCAGGCACAAGTCGGGTAGCGCGGGGCGCGGCCAGTAGTGCGCAGCAGCTTCTGGCTGTGCCCGCATGGGTAACGTACCCGTCGGAAGTTGCAAAAGGGCCACTAATTGCGGTGCCAGCGTCGCTGCTCTATTGGCGAGGTTGGTGTGGTGTAAGCCGTAGGTATCGTCGGGCCCGATGGGAACGGGCAATTCCAGTAGTATCGCCCCCGTGTCGAAGTCGGCCTCCATACGGTGAATCGTTACGGCACCGACCGACTCGCGGTTACGAAGTTGCCAAAACAACGGCGCGGGACCCCGGTAGTTCGGCAGAGCGGCAAAGTGTACGTTCAGAAAGCCGTGGGGCGGCAATGCCAGTACTCGGGCAGGCACCCGCCATGGAAACGTAAGTACCAGTACGACGGAGGGTTGCCATTCGGCAATCCAGTCGGCAAGGGTTTCACCCAGCCCCGCCCGCACCAGGCGACGCGGTACTAGGTCCACCCCCGCTAGTTGACCAACCAGTTCCTCGATTTCGGGCTGATTCGTAGCGGGCACAGCCACTTCTACTGCCGCACCCGTACGAATCAGCGCGTGCAACAAAGGAAATCCCAGTGGGCTGCTTATAATGATAGCAAGACGCATCGAAACGTAGGAATGGGTTAGATAGAACGGCACGGCTGTCGTCACACGCCAGAAGCCGGACAAACAAGCAGTCCAGCTTCTGGCGTTGTACTAATCAAAAGAAGGGTAAATACCAACCAGCGCAATGGCGTAGTTCATAGCAATGAACGGCGGCCGATTTTCGTGGGCCTGGTTACCTCCGGTGGTAGTCAGATTACCGTTGACACTATTGGCCTGCATCGTGGTGTTTTTGGGACCAGTACTGTATTCTTTCAGTGTACCGTCGGCCAGATACACACCGTCGGGATTGTCGAACTCACCAGTGCCGCCTGCCTTCATCGTGCCTTGTACCTGGTGAATGTGGGGAGGCATGTTGTTAACTGTCAACGTAACCTGCTCAAGACCGCCTGGCTGGCCCTGGGCATAGCTGGGCAGGCCGCCCCCCTGGCCAGTGCCGATGGGTACTCGCGCGCGCAGGTCGGGCAAGGCGAAGGTGGTCACTCCATCACCACCGTACGTGGTACCCAGCAGCGAAAACAGCGCCGTATTTTGGGTGATTGCCAGTAACTGCCCCTGGCACAGAGTCCAGCCTTTGGGCGCATAGCCAAATCCAATGGGCTGAATCTGCCCTAAGTAACATTCGTACATGAGAAAAGAATAGAAGGAGGTGAGACGGCCGAAGTAGTTAGGGTCTGCTGGGGTAAATGCCCTCCAGGGCAATGATGTAATTGAGCGCCAGCGTGGGTTGTAAGTTAGTATGGGGCATATTGTTACCGGCCGGCTGTGCGGTACCGGTCACCGACCCCGGTGCCAGGGTAGTGTTGGGAGCGGCCAAGTTGTACAGGTCCGAAGTGGCCACGGCCGGGTAGGCATTGGCGGGCGGTGGGTTTTGCCCGTTGGCTTGGGTGCTAGCGCTGGCAGTGGTATTGGGTCCTAGCGGGTGCGTATGCGCGGGTAGCTGTAAGGTATTTAGCGTCACGTTTTCAACACCGCCCATCTGTCCCTGCGTGTAGTTCGACAGGCCGGGCCCAGCACCGGTACCTGGCACTAAGCGGCTGCACATGTTGGGCAAGCCAAAGGTATTCTGCCCATCTCCGCCGTACGTAGTACCCAGCAGGCTGTACAAAGTGTCATAATCGGAAATGTTCAACAGTTGCCCGTTGCATAGCGCCCACCCGGCAGGGGCATAGGTAAATCCGACCAGACGGATTTCGCCAATGGTTGCGTCCATAGAATCAAAGAGTAGCTAAAGTGATAGTAAGAAGGTTTTAGGGACGGGGCGGGAAGACCCCCTGCAGGGCAATGCAGTAATTGAGGGTCAAGTAGGGCATCATGTTCTCGTGCGGGAGACCATTACCCGCCCCATTCGAGCTACCACTTACAAAGTCAGCGGCCAAGGAAACAGCGCCCTGGCCTTCCGTATATTCGTTGTTGTTGGAAGAAGCCGCAAACACTCCTCCGGCGGGCGAGGTGGCCCCGGCGTTGCTACTACTCGCATTCAGAGTGGCCAGCAGCGTGTGGGTGTGCATCGGCATTTCCGTGTTGAGCAGCGTCACGCTGGGCACGCCCGTTGCTTCACCCAGGCTGTAATCGCTCAGGCCGGCGCCTTGTCCGGTACCTACAGCGGCCCGGCCGCGCAGGTCGGGCAAGGCGAAAGTGGTTTTCCCATCACCGCCATAGTTGGTACCTAGCAGCGAAAACAGCGCCGTGTTTTGTCTAATAGCCAGTAACTGCCCCTGACACAGGGCCCAACCACGTGGGGCAGCACGGAAGGGTAGCAGGCGGATTTCTCCTAAGAAGGGGTCCATAAAAAGGGGGTAAAAAGTGGAAAGGTTGTAAATCACTGCACGGAAAAGCGAAGTAGGGGCTGGTATGAATACGTGCATGAATTCCACGTCCCCATCCTCAACCAACGACTAGTAGTCGGTAGCGATTACGTAGTCATCATACCCGGCTTTGGCATTGCAAATGAGCGATTTAGTAGCGGCTAAGGTCTTCTTATATCTTATCGATTCATAACTATTTTTCGTAAATGGTATATGAAACGTTCTTTTTAGTATACCGATAATAATTTATTTTAATATTAAGTATACTCTTTCTGACAATAGCGAAAGTGATAGCATCGTAGTTTCGCCATTTTGTCAACTTTCGCCAAATGACGGTCTATCGCCGGACTACCTGCTACTATTTCCAACAAGCGGTATCTTTTCTTTTGTGTGACTGCTCCGTCAGTTGCATTACCATTCTCAACGGTAGCTATCACTCTCGGTAATGAGCATGGCGAGTGAGCATACTGGATGTGAAGAGAAGGGCTGAATAATCAATGGCGACGCACGTTCCGTTGTCAGACTTGGTCGAATCGCCCGTAGCGGCTGTCTGACCTAAAACCCAATGTATCTGAACGGTGTGTACGGCTGAATGCGATTGACCTGCGCGTGGATACACTCCAACAGGTAGTAGATGAATAGAAGTGTGGGAAGAGGCTATTCGTAGCCGACTTAACCGGACGGTTATAAGCCAGAAAACAAAAAAGCACCCACGCGTAAACGCAGGTGCTTTTCAGGAAGTGGGCCAGCCAGGGCTCGAACCTGGGACTTACTGATTATGAGTCAGGCACTCTAACCAACTGAGTTACAAGCCCGTTGCCGTCTGATGACTCAGAATCGACAGAGCAAATTTACGCTTTTTTCGTAGCCAATACCAGTTCAACGTAAAATTTAAGCAACCGGTCCTGTCCGGTCAGTACCGGGACGGTATCTTTGTCGTATGGCCGTCCCCAATAAAAAGAAGATTCTCAACGATCCGGTTTACGGGTTTATCACCATTCCAACCGAGCTGCTGTTCGACCTGGTCGAGCACCCGTATTTTCAACGGCTTCGGCGCATCCGGCAGATGGGACTGGCCGATTATATCTACCCCGGTGCGCTGCACACCCGCTTTCATCACGCGCTGGGAGCGATGCACCTGATGGGCCAGGCGATGCAGACGCTGCAAAGCAAAGGGCACCGGATCAGCGACGACGAATGCGAATCGGCGCAGATCGCTATTCTGCTGCACGACATCGGCCACGGCCCCTGCTCCCACGTGCTTGAATCGTCGCTGCTCGACCACGTGCATCACGAAACGATTTCGCTGCTGCTGATGAAGGAACTGAATCGGCAGTTCGGCGGGCGGCTGTCCATGGCGATTACCATGTTCGAAGGCACCTACCCCCGCCCGTTTTTTCACCAGCTCGTATCCAGTCAGCTGGACATGGACCGGATGGACTACCTGAATCGCGACGGCTATTACACGGGTGTGGCCGAAGGAGCGATCGGGGCCGAACGAATCATCAAGATGCTTGATCTGGTCAACGACGAACTGGTCGTTGAAGCCAAAGGCATTCTGAGTGTCGAGAATTTTCTGAACGCCCGGCGGCTGATGTACTGGCAGGTGTATCTGCACAAAACGTCGATCTGCTGCGAGTCGATGCTGGTGCAGATCCTGCGCCGGGCCCGCTTCCTCATCCGGCAGGGCGTCGATGTGGTAGCTCCCCCACCCTTTCGCCTGTTTCTGACCGAAAGCGTGTCGCTGGAGCAATTTAGCCGGGAAGACCACTATTTACGCGCGTTTACGCAGCTCGACGATTACGATGTGTGGTCGTGCGTGAAGCAGTGGGCGCAGCACGACGATTTCGTGCTGGCCACCATCTGTCAGATGTTACTCGACCGGCGACTGTTCAAAATCATGCTCTCGACCGAACCCTTCTCCGGCGAATTGCTGACCGAACTGGAAACGCAGCTGCGTCGGAAAGGCCTGGCTGACGATGCGCTGTCCTATTTTCTCATCGAGGGGCAGGCAACTAACGCGGCTTATCTGCCTTCGCAGGAACGAATCAATATCAAGCTGCGCTCGGGTCAGGTAATCGACATTGCCGATGCGTCGGATTTGTCTAATATTCAGGTACTGACCAATATTGTGCGCCGGTATTACGTTTGCTGGGCACGGGATCTAGTCGTACGGGAGCCGGTAAGTACTTTCTGATGAAAATCGGAGCAACCCATACGCCGGTATCGTAAACCGACCGGCTGTTGTCATAATCAGACCGACACCCCAACAAAGTGCAATTTGTTGCCTACCTTAGCGGCCGAAATTCCGGCTGGTCCGGGAGCTGGCGCAGGCCATTAACGTATTATGGAGTTTACTGTCAGGCAGATTGCTACGCTGCTAGGTGGCGAAGTCGAAGGCGACGAGACGCTTCCCATTCGAAACATTGCCAAAATAGAAGAAGGGGCTACGGGAGACATCTCGTTCCTCGCCAATCTAAAATACGAGCAGCACCTGTACACTACGGGTGCATCGGCGGTCATTGTCAACCGTAGTTTCCGGCCGCAGAAGCCCGTTACGGCCAGTCTGATTTACGTCGACAATTCGTATTCGGCATTTACCCAACTGCTGGAACAGTATTACCAGCAGATCAACTATGCCCGGACGGGTGTGGAGGAACCCGCCTACATGGGGGCCGGAAGCAGCACCGGCGACGGTATATACCGGGGTGCGTTTTCGTATATCGGTCGTAACTGCCGCCTGGGCAACAACGTCAAGATTTACCCACACGCCTACATCGGCGACAATGTCAGCATCGGTGATGGCACGATCATCCATGCCGGTGCGCGTATTCTCCGCGACTGCGTCATTGGCCGGCACTGCGTTATTCACGGCAACGCGGTCATCGGTAGCGAAGGGTTTGGCTTTGCTCCGCAACCCGATGGTACGTACAAAACCATCCCACAGCTGGGCAACGTCATTCTCGAAGATCATGTCAACGTCGGGTCCGGTACGACCATCGACTGTGCCACGATGGGCTCGACAATTATCCGGCGGGGAGCCAAACTCGACAACCTGATTCAGATCGGTCACAACGTCGAGATTGGCCAGAACACGGTCATTGCCGCGCAGTCGGGCGTATCGGGGTCGACCAAGATTGGCGCGAACTGTGTCATTGGCGGGCAGGTTGGCTTTGCGGGTCACCTGGTCATTGCCGACGGCACGAAAGTCGGGGCGCAGTCAGGGGTTGGTAAGAACGTCACCGAAACCAACACGGCGATCAACAGTTCGCCTGCGTTTGGGCTGAAAGAAAGTATGCGGTCGCTGGCGGTATTCCGGAAACTTCCGGACCTCGACCGGCGACTCACGGATTTGGAAAAGAAAACGAATAAGTAGTTTACGGTATTCGGTTTACAGTTCACGGTGTAATCGTCGTGCGACAGGCAAGTTTCAGCGGCTACCGCACCACCGTAAACTGTAAACCGAATACCGCAGAAACATACGGATGAATACAAAACAACAGACTATTCGGAAGGCCGTTTCGGTATCGGGCGTTGGCCTGCACACGGGCGTCAGGGCAACGATGACGTTTTTGCCGGCACCGACCAACCACGGCTACAAGTTCCAGCGGGTCGACCTGCCCGGACAACCTATCGTTGATGCTGACGTCGACAATGTTGTCGACCTGTCGCGTGGTACGACGCTTGAACAAAGTGGCGCGCGCGTACATACGGTTGAGCATACGCTGGCGGCCCTGGTCGGTTTACAACTCGACAACATCCTGATTCAGCTCGATGGTCCTGAGCCGCCGATCATGGATGGCTCGTCGATTCAGTTTATCGACGCCCTGCGCGACGCGGGTATCGAAGAGCAGAACGCCCAGCGCAACTACTTCGAGGTAACCGAATACGTCCATTACCGAAATCCCGACAAAGACATCGAGATGGCGGCCCTGCCGCTTAACGATTACCGCCTGACGGTGATGGTCGATTACAACTCGCGGGTTATTCCCAGTCAGCACGCGTACCTGAACGACATCAGCCAGTTTCCGGAGCAGATCGCCAGTTGCCGGACGTTTGTCTTCCTGCACGAGCTGGAAACACTCTATAAGCAAAACCTCATCAAAGGCGGTGACCTGACGAATGCAATCGTTATCGTCGACCGGGAGGTAAAAGACGGCGAACTCGATTACCTGGCCGACCTGCTGAACAAACCCAAAGTCAGTGTTAACCAAAGTGACGGTATCCTGAACAACCTGGAGCTGCACTACCCGAACGAGATGGCCCGCCACAAGCTGCTCGATGTCGTGGGTGATCTGGCACTGATCGGACGGCCCATCAAAGCGCAGATTCTGGCGGCCCGCCCCGGCCACGCAGCCAACGTAGCGTTTGCCAAAAAGATCAAGAAGCTGATTCAGAAGAACGCGGCCAATCAGGTTCCGCAATACGATCCGACGCAACCGCCCGTATTCGACATCAACCGGATATCGCAGATACTGGCTCACCGCTATCCGTTCCAGATGATCGACAAGATTATCGCCCTGGACGAGAACAGCGTAGTCGGTATCAAGAACGTGACCATGAACGAGCCGTTCTTCCCCGGTCACTTTCCGGGCAACCCCGTTATGCCGGGCGTCATGCAGCTGGAAGCCATGGCACAAACGGGCGGTATTCTGGTCCTAAGCACCGTCTCAGACCCCGAAAACTATTGGCCGTTCCTCGTTGGCATCGAAAATTGCCGGTTCCGGCGCAACGTTTTGCCCGGCGACACGGTAATTTTCCGGTGTGAGTTTACCTCGCCCATGAAGCGCGGTATCGTAAAAATGCAGGGACGCGGTTACGTCGCCAACCAACTGGTTTGCGAAGCCGACATGATTGCCAGTCTGGTTAAGAAAAAGTAGTTTATAGTTCGTGGGTTGTCGTTTGTGCGGTTCCCCGCCGGGATTTGTAGTTCCGGCAACAGCAGCAGTATACGGCCTTAACTACGAACCACCAACTACAAACGCTTCGAACAACAATGATTCAACCATTAGCGTACATCCACCCGGAAGCGAAAATTGCGCAGAACGTGGTGATCGAGCCGTTCGCCATCATCCACAAGGACGTTGAAATTGCGGAAGGGACCTGGATTGGCTCCCACGCGGTCATCAACGAGGGCGCGCGCATCGGCCGTAACTGCAAGATTTACCCCGGTGCCGTTATTTCATCGACTCCGCAGGATCTGAAATTCAAGAATGAATACACGCTGACCGTCATCGGCGACAATACCACGATTCGGGAGTACGCCACCATCAGCCGGGGTACGGAAGAACACTGGAAAACCGAGATCGGGGCCAACTGTCTGATTATGGCGTATGCACACATCGCCCATGACTGCCGGATTGGCAACAACTGCCTGGTCATCAACAATGTACAGATGGCAGGGCATGTACACATGGGCGACTGGGCAATTATCGGTGGGTCGAGTTCGGTGCATCAATGGGTGAAGATCGGAGCACACGCGATGATTTCGGGTGGTTCACTGGTTCGTAAAGACGTCCCCCCCTTCACGAAAGCAGCCCGCGAACCCCTGTCGTATACCGGTATCAATTCCATCGGGCTGCGTCGGCGCGGCTTCGACAACGATCAGATTAATCAGGTTCAGGAAATCTACCGATACATCTACCTGCGCGGTCTCAATAACGCCGAAGCCCTCACGCAGATCGAACTTGAGTTGCCGCCGTCCGACGAGCGCGACGATATTGTCAATTTTATTCGTAGTTCTGAACGCGGTATCATGAAAGGTCCAGCGTCCAGTAGCTCCGACAGAGACTAAGCCGGTTTACGGTACTCGGTTTACAGTTTACGGTGCGTTCGTAGCGCAGATCGCTGCACCGGGTCGACTTGTGCGTAGTTCGCCTGATGATCACCCGAACGTGTAGCTGTGTAAGTGGCTACGTAGTCGCGATAGATACTGTAAACCGTAAACTGAGTACCGACCACCGCACTCCATGCAAATCAACGCAGCGCAGCTCGGAAAAAAGTACCGTCGGGAATGGATCGTCCGGCGTGTCGACCTGACCTTATCGGCCGGGACGAGCTACACGTTTGTGGGGCCTAACGGCAGCGGCAAATCGACGCTGCTGCAATTGCTGGCCGGGAATCTGCCCGCAACCGAAGGAACGATCTCCTTCTCGCTGAACGGTCGCACGCTGGACCCCGATACCTGGTTTCGACAGATTAGCGTGGCGACCCCCTACCTGGAACTGATCGAGGAACTAACCCTCGATGAATTGCTTGTTTTTCACCAGACGTTCAAGCCGTTCAAGGCCGGACTCACCCCAGCGGCTGTAGCCGACCGGCTCTGGCTCACGGGGGCCCGCCATAAGGAGATCAAATACTTCTCGTCGGGTATGAAGCAACGGGTCAAGCTGGGGCTGGCCTTCTTCTCCGACGTACCCGTCGTTATTCTCGATGAGCCAACAGCGAACCTCGACCGACAGGGTGCCGACTGGTATCACGAACAGGTCCGTCAGCTCAGCCCCAATCAATTACTCCTTATCGGCTCCAACCAGCCGGACGAGTACGATTTTTGCCCCAACGTACTCGACGTGACGCAGTGGAAGCGGTAAAGCGCGTCGCCTTTTTTCCAAACCATTGATTTTGCCAGCCGTTCTAACCAGAAAGTAATCAATCTGGTATGGAACATTCACTGGCAGGTAAAACCGCACTCGTTACCGGCGCATCGTCGGGTATCGGCAAGGCCGTTGCCTTGTTATACGCACAGCATGGGGCCAACGTACTGGTCTCTGATCTGGATGCAGAAAAAGGACAGGTCGTTGTCGAGCAGATTCGGGGTATGGACGTGCAAAGTCAGTTTATACTGGCCGACGTCGGCGATCCCGTCGACTGCGAACGGCTAGTTACCGAAGCCGTCAATCGCTACGGGAAACTGGACATTGCCTGCAACAATGCCGGTATCGGCGGGGAGCAGAACAAGGTCGGCGACTACAGTCTGGAAAGCTGGCAGAACGTAATCGACGTCAACCTGGTCGGCGTATTTTACTGCATGAAGTACCAGCTTCTGCAAATGGAAAAGCAGGGGCACGGCACAATCATCAACATGGCATCGATTCTGGGTCAGGTAGGCACGCGGTTGTCATCGGCCTATGTAGCAGCCAAACACGGTGTCGTCGGGCTAACGAAAGCGGCTGCGCTGGAATACGCAGAACGCGGTATCCGCGTCAATGCAGTAGGGCCAGCGTACATTGAAACACCCCTGCTTACCAACCACATGACAAACGATGCCCTGGACGCGTTGGCTGGGCTTCACCCGGCGGGACGTTTGGGTAAGCCCGAGGAAGTCGCGGAACTGGTTGTGTGGCTCTCGTCGCCAAAGGCATCCTTTGTCACGGGTGCGTATTACCCCGTCGACGGTGGGTATCTGGCACAATAATGGTTTTCAGTGTACGGTATTCTGTTTACGGTGCTTTGCTGGCAACTCACCGTAAACAGAATACCGTGTACCGGCTACCGCAGTGCCTGCCGGATGACGGCTTCGACGGAGAGCGTTGGATCGGCGCGTAACGCATCGTCGACGCTCTTCTCGGCCGTTGGCTTGGGAAAGCCCAGCGCCATAAGGGCTGCCACCGACTCTTCCCGCACCGGATTACTGGTCTGCTGCCGGTAGGACGGCCCGTCGGGAACGACACCCGATTTCTTCATCTTGTCGCGTAGTTCCAGAATAATGCGCTGGGCCGTTTTGGCACCAATGCCTTTGATAGCCTGCACCGCCCGGACGTTTTCGCCCAGAATCGCCAGCCGCAGGTCGGCCGGCTGCATGGCTGACAGCATACCCAGGGCCGTGTTGGGGCCGACGCCTGACACGCCGATCAGATCGAGAAAAAGCGATTTCTCGTCGGCGCTAGCGAAGCCATACAGCAGTTGGGCATCTTCGCGAAACAGGTGATGAATGAACAGTTTGATGCGGTCGCCACCACCGGGCAGCGTCGCGTAGGTTTGCAGGGAGATATGAACCCCGTAGCCAACACCCTGTACATCGATGATGGCATACGTGGTTTCTTTATAGGACAGTTGCCCGTCTAAATAAGCAATCATTCAGTAATTTATCAGCTTGGTTTATAGCCCTTTACCACTAAGTAAAGATACAAAAAATTGCTCATTTTCGGGTGATCCGGTCGAGCAGTCCGGTCATCATTTCCTTGAAATAAGCCCCGTTGTACGGACCGAACCAGTTCATTTCCCGAACCTCGTACTGTTGCCGGTCGTAGTACCGATCGGGGGTTATGTAGCCGATGTAGCCGCCCTCGAAACTGGTGACCATCAGGTTGACACCGTCGCGTTTGGCAGCCGGGGCCAGCTCGACAGCCAGCTCACCGGAGAAGTCGCAGGGTGTACCGATCAGCACCGTATTGCCAAGGTGCAGGGCCTTAAGATCCGATGGGTAGTCGCCGTAGATGGTGTAGAATAGCCACGGCCGCACGCGCCAGTTGCCGATGATGCGTGGATTGGGTTCGCGCAGCCCTAGCGGCAAGGTCAGCATGGCCAGCGTGCTGTCGGTGCGGGTCGTTATCGTGGGCAGCACCCGCTCAATTCGATCCGCCAGTTCGCCGGCGTAAGTCCGTATTTCGGCGAAGTCGTCGGGTGCTTTGACTTCGGGACCGGTACTCCCCACCGCACCGGCCAGGAAGACGGCAAAGTCGGCATCGTCTTTTTCCAGCCGGTCGACCAGCGCGCCCGGATAGTCGCGGCTAAGGTATTCGCTTGCGCTGTCGTCAAAGAGCGTCGCATGACCGGCAAACGAACAGATCAGGGCGGTTTGCCCCGTTTTCTTTTTCAGCTTCAGCAAGCGGACGGTACCATCGAGCGGACCCGTCGGTCCTGAGTTCGCCATCCGGTTATAGATCAGATCGCTGGCGTTGGTTTGGCCGTAACCCAGTTCGGCGGAACTCATATTGGCCTGTGCCTGCCGGATAGCAGCCAGAATACCGTTTGTGATCAATGGTACAACGCGTTCATCGTACCCTCCGGCAATCAATTGCCCGACCAGACCCGGTGCCCAGCCACCCAGGCTGTTGTGCGAATGAATGGCGCCCATGTACACGTTTTCCCAGCGCATCCCGACTTCCGGCAATCGTTTCTTCAGCGCTTCGACAACGGTAGGCGGGGTAATCAGCAGATCCAACCCAACGATCGCGACGCGGTTGCTGCCGTTGTCGAGCACCACCGCCCGCGCAAAAATTGAGTCGTTGACCGTATGCCAGTGCTTACCCAGCCGGGCACCATAGCCACCCGTTGCAGTCGTGAAACTGGGCGTGATGTTTACTTTTGCCCAGCCAGCCTGCAACGCGGCCGTTGGCTTGGGCGGACTTGGTAAAGCCGCCAACTGCTGCCGGGTTTTCCGGTAATAGTCCATTTGCTGATACGGCGTATCGTCGACGGGGGCCAGGCCAATAGCAGCCAGCAGCAACACAACCACGAGCAGCCCCAACAGCACGTTCGACACAATACGAATAACCTTCATAAGCAGATAACGCCCTCAATGATAAAACGGGGCCGCAAGCAACAAAAAAAACCGCCCATTGGCGGTTCCAGACACAAAAAAAGCACCGGAGAAACCCCGATGCTTTTCCACAACCTACCGGATATCCGGTCTCCCTATATATCAATCAGCCGTTGATTCGTTCATTCAGACATGTGCTATGTCTACGTCAGTATCAACTGCATTTAATGTCGATTACAAAAACGGGGCAGCAATTGCCAGCACCTGTGCCGACGTTAGCGGCTCGTCAAATGCCGCCCGGAAGTTATCGTCCGAAATTCCCGTCGTGTTGGGCAGCGTCTTTAAATTTACTCCACCCTGTGTCAGCGACGAGTTCGTCGAAACAGAGTCGCTTACCCATCCTTTCAATCCGGCCAGCCGCCGGATCTCTGATGCATGCCGGGCCTCCACGGAGTGAATCTGCAAGGCTACCTGCAACAGATTTTTATCATTGATCAACGCACCGGCCTGCCCTTTGTAGGCAGCGACGCCTGTGTCTTCAAGAATCCGGGCCGTTGCAACAAATGTCTGATAGCTCGTAAACGTGCCAGTCGGATACTTGAATGTCGGCTTAGCCTGAGCACTAGCCCCTAATGCACTCTGTAACAGCGCAACGTGTGCCGTTTCGTGCTTGCTGATCTGTGAAAAAATCGTCCGGTCGCTCGACGGAATCAGCCCCGACGCAGCTAATCCTTTCTGGTAAAAATCGTCTTCCAGGTATTCCAGTGTCAGTGCATATTTGGCTACTTCCACGGCTGCCGACGATTGGGCAAGTACTTCATTGAGCGAGCCAGCCACGATAGTTGGAATGGCAGCGGCTGCCACGCGTGACCCTAGTTTGAACAGTTTGCGACGCGTATAAAAGCTTAACCGCTCGCTTGCATCAGCATCAACCTGCTCGATATCCGAAATAAGTTTGATCAAATCCATGCGATACTGTAATTAAGCCGTTGGAAGGTTAGCGCCGGAAATTGGCGTTCTGACAAATCGTTGTGCCGTTGGTAATACGCCCGACGGCTTGGTAGCGGCATCAAGACCGGTCGATGGCGTTACAACATCGTCGCCAGCAAAGTCCGCTGATTTTGGGTTGAGCAGGTCGCGAATAGCGGCTGCATGACGCGCTTCCACTGAAACAATCTTACCGGCAATAGCCAGATAGTTTACGTCTTTAATCAGGTTGCCTGCACCGTTGTAAGCGGCTACACCAAGATCCTCGAATGCCTTCGCTGTATTCAAAACACTGCTCCGGTCACTGAAATTGATGCCTGTGAAATTAGGCGTCAGCGAACCAATGGCGTTTGTCGACAAAGCCGCTTTGAAAAATTCGCGGTGAATAATTTCGTGGTCACGAAGGTCAGTCAGGATCTGAGTCTCTGCCGTGGTTATACCGCTGAACGGCGTAGAAACGACCTGCGTGTAAAAAGCGGCTTCGAGTTGCTCCAGTGCATAGGCGTAATTGAGAATACCCACGTCGCCCGACCCCAGATCAACGGTAGCCATCACTGTCGTTGGGTTCTCTTCATCCTTACAAGCCGAGAGAAGGGCACCCCCGGCTGTCAGCGCGCCGGCGAAGCGCAGAAATAGTCGGCGACCGACTCTGACCGGTTCAAACTGACCCGGCAACGACGGCAGGCCCGATTCATTCTGTTGTACATCCATAGAAACTCAAGTAGACTGCATGGCTCACGCCCTGCAAACAAGCGAATGACCAACCTACGTATACGGCCCTCAGTTGGATTTAGCAGTTGAGTATTTTTTTCGTGGCGCAACCGCGTATATAGCCGAACAATCACTGTCGAAAGCCGAATTGCCGACCAACTTTCAACAATAAGTTATTGACAATCAATGTATTGACACAAAATTGGCGCATCTAAAAAAATTATTAATTTTTAGCAGAAAAACAGTCTTTTTACGTGTTGAGACCGCCGATTCCGGTAGCCCTCCAGCGTACATACCAATTGTTTATGCTGCTTATCCCGTTCAAATCAGTGTGTCGTAGCCGATCGATTCGCGGCCTACCGGGTTCACTCCCGACAACGGTTAACTTCATGATTAGCGCTGTTGACCACGTTTATGCAATACCCTCCTTCTCTTCATGTAGATTTGTAATTTACTCGCTTTGTCTACGGTAACCCGGTTTGGTAAGCGCAAACGCTGGCCACGGACTGCTCTTGCTATACTGGCGGTTTATCTTACTTGGCGTGTTCGCCAACAGCGCACAGTTTCCTAGCTTGCTGACTAAATCGCCCAACTAACGATGCTTTCCGTTACATCCCGGCCATTCGTACGGCTATGTTGGCTAATACCCGCACTTCTTGGTCTGACAAATCAGCCAGGGCAGGGTCAATCTGTAACACAGAATCGCTGGCAGGGACAGGCGGACATTGGCGGCTGGGCGGCTTCGGGACAGGTGATGCCGTTCTGGCTTCGGGCCAATCAGTGGGGAACCGTACCGCTGACAGCCCCCGCCGGAACACTACGGGCCAGCCTCTGGAAACCCTACCGAACCGACACGACCAGCCGCCCGCGCCGGTTCGACTGGTCGGTTGGGGCGCAGCTGGTGGGCAACGTGGCTACGGAAAGTCGCGTGTTGTTGCCTGAACTATACGTCAAAGGCCGCTGGAAAGCAATCGAGTTGGCCGTCGGGCGGTGGCGGCAGTTGACGGGGCTGGGTGATTCGACGCTCTCGTCGGGCTTTATCAACGGATCGGGTAATGCCATTCCGATTCCGAAGGTACAACTGGCCACGCGGGGATACGTGCCGCTGGGCTTTACCAAACGATTCGTGGCGCTCAATGCGGGCTTCATTCACGGCTGGTTTACGGGCGCTTATATCCAGGGGTCGTACCTACACCAGAAATACCTCTACCTACGGCTGGGTAAACCGGCCAGTCGGTTCAAGGGGTATCTGGGCGTTAACCACGAAGTGCAGTGGGCCGGGCAGGCCGATTATCTGACAGGATCGACGGTGGCCGTCAACGGCAAACTCCCGTCACAGATCAAATACTATCCGGCCGTGGTACTGGGCACGCGTCCCGACAGCTGGGAAACTGCCGACTACACCAGTTTCGACGGAGCCTACTGGTTCGGAAACGGGCTGGGCAGCATGGATCTGGGCGTCGAGATGAACACCCAGATGGGCACCTGGCTGCTTTATCACCAGCATATTTACGAAGATCTGTCGGGTTTGCTCTGGGTCAATGCCCCCGACGGGCTGACGGGCCTTAGCTGGCACAGAACGACCGACGGACAACAAAGTCGGCTGAATCGAGTCGTTGTCGAGTACCTGACGACGACCAACCAGAGCGGTTCGACGTTCGATTATAACGCGCAATATCAGGGTGCCGACAATTACTTCAATCACAGTCAATACAGCGAGGGCTGGTCGTACCTGGGCCGCACGATCGGTACACCGTTTATCATGCCAGGAAACGAAGTTCGGCCAACGGCCCGGCGAAGCCAGTATTTTCCCAATAACCGGATCGACATGGGCTACGTAGCCGCGATGGGGCAGTTTGGTGCTACCCTCGACTGGACCGTCCGGTTTTCCTACAGCCGCAACTACGGTACGTTTGGCGAACCGTACCCAACGCCACTCAATCAGTTCTCGGCACTGGTGAGCGCCCAGTGGCAACTACCACGGCTGGCCGGCACCCAACTGACAGCCTCGCTGGCCACCGATCAGGGACAGCTACTACCCGCAACTACCGGCGGCTTTGTCGGCCTGCGCAAACGATGGTAACATCGCATCAACCAGACTATGCAATCAAAATCTCTCTTCCTGACCAGCTTACTGATACTACTAACGCTACAGCTTGCCTTCGCTCACCTGGGTACGCTTACGGGCACGGTCAACGACGCCCAGACCCGGTTGCCACTGCGGGGGGTTACGGTCAAGCTGGTCGGTACCGGCAAGCTGGCGCTAACCGATGAACTGGGCCGTTACCGCTTCGACCGACTGGCACCCATGCTGTACCGAGTCGAGTTTTCACACGTGGGTTATGCTTCCATCGTGCAGGAGACGGCCGTGGGCGACGATCAAACCGCACACATCCAGACGAGTCTTGTTTCGGCTCCGGTCAACCTGAGTGCGATAACCGTGTCGGCGCTTCGGCCAGCCGATCAACAGCTTATCAGCAGCATCGACATCAAACTACGCCCTATCGTCAACTCGCAGGAGATTTTACGGCTGGTACCGGGCCTGTTCATCGGACAGCATGCCGGGGGTGGCAAGGCTGAACAACTGTTCCTGCGCGGTTTTGACTTAGACCACGGCACCGACATTCGCCTGAGCGTCGACGGTATGCCGGTCAACATGGTGTCGCACGCCCACGGGCAGGGCTACGCCGACCTACATTTCGTCATCCCCGAACTGGTGGAAAGCGTCGACTTCAAGAAAGGGCCGTACACCACCGATCAGGGCAATCTGGCGACGGCAGGCTGGGCCAATATGCGTACCCGAACAACCCTCGACCGCTCGTTTGTCAAGCTGGAAGCCGGTCAGTTCAACACCTACCGGGCGGTAGCGGGCATCAATCTGCTAAGCACAGCCGCCCGGCAACAGGATCAGTCGGCCTATCTGGGTGGCGAGTACTCGTACAGCGATTCGTATTTCGATAATCCGCAGCACTTCAAACGCGTCAACGTACTGGGCAGATACCACAGTCACATCGGTTCGAATACCAACCTGACGCTGACGGCCTCGACGTTCTGGAGCAAGTGGAATCACTCCGGGCAGATTCCCGACCGGGCCGTCGATTCAGGCCTGATCGGCTGGTTCGGGTCCATCGATCCCACAGAAGGGGGTGAAACCAGCCGCACGAATCTGAACGCGCAGTTGACGACGGTAACCCCGAAGAATCACATCATCAAAAACCAGTTTTTCTACAGCAACTACAATTTCGAGCTGTATTCCAACTTCACCTTCTTCCTGAACGACACCCTCAACGGCGATCAGATCCGGCAGAAAGAGCGACGGAATCTGTTTGGGTACAACGGCAGTTACGCAACCCAAGCTACCATTGGTCGCACGAGCTGGACAACTACGCTGGGGGCGCAGTACCGCCAGGATTTGACACAAGGCTCGGAGTTGTCACACACGAAAGACCGCACGATCACGCTGGAACGGCTTCAGTACGGTAACGTCAACGAAATCAACGCAGCGCTATATGCCGACGAGGTCGTAGCACTGTCGAGTCGGTTCAGCATCAACGCCGGGCTGCGCATCGATTATTTTCGGTCGCAGTACGACGATTTACTGGCTGCTCCTGCCACAACAAAACGGGTAACGCAGGCCATTGTGTCGCCCAAGCTGAACCTGTACTATACGGTCAATCCAGGCCTGCAACTATACCTCAACACGGGTAAAGGGTTCCATTCCAACGACGCGCGGGTGGTAACCGCCGAAAATGGCAGAGAAATTCTGCCCGGCGGCTACGGTACTGACCTGGGCATTATTGTCAAACCGTTTCCCCGCCTGCTGGTCAATGCAGCAGCCTGGTACCTGTATCTGCAACAGGAGTTCGTGTACGTAGGCGACGCGGGCGTCGTTGAACCCAGTGGTCGCTCGCGCCGGATGGGGTTGGACCTGTCGGCACGGTATCAGCTAACCAAAACGCTCTTCGCCGATTTGGATCTAAACACCGCCAATCCCCGCTCGCTGGATGCCGAAGCGGGACAGAACTACCTCCCCCTGGCCCCCGTCTTCACCTCAACGGGTGGTCTGTCGCTGCAAACCGGACGTGGGTTGAGTGGGTCGCTGCGGTACCGCTACCTGGCCGACCGACCGGCGAACGAAGACAACACCGTCGTGGCTAAAGGTTATTTCGTAACCGATCTGCAAGCCAACTACAGCCCTGCGGGATTGGCTCGTAACAAGTATACACTCGGCCTGACGATCCAGAACCTGCTGAATACCCGCTGGAAAGAAACCCAGTTCGATACCGAGAGCCGACTGAAGGGCGAATCCCAGCCCGTCAGCGAAATTCATTTTACACCCGGTACGCCATTCTTCGCCCGCCTGAGCCTGACTTACTTCTGGTAACCGTAGCCGAAGCGTATCCTATATCGGTTTACAACGAGTCTCCCTGCCATACCTCGTCGGGACCAGGCACGCTATTTTCGACACAAAACGGAACTGGTGTTGTTTATACCTCGCGTTGCTATTTCCTGTGAACAACTGGTCGAACGCACCAGCAGGCGGTAGCGCACTTCACGAACAACCCGGTTATGCTTAAGTCTTATCTCAACGCGTTTCAACTAGGCATCGTCGCGGGTATGCGGGCGATGACAGCCCCCGCCCTCGTCAGCAACAAAATCGCATCGGCCTCCGTCAATCCGATGGGCAACAGCACACTAGGTTTTATGCACTCGTCGACAGCGGCCACCCTGTTCAAGGTCGCGGCCATCGGCGAACTGATTGGCGACAAGCTGCCGAGCGCACCCGACCGCATCGCCTTTCCAGCCATCCTGGGACGTATCGGCTCGGGCGCTCTGTCGGGCGGAGCATTAAGCGAAGCCGAAGGCAAGGAAGCACCATACGGGGCGATAGCCGGTGCCGTTGGAGCCGCCGTCGGTAGCTACGCCTTCTACTACCTGCGCCATTGGTTGACAACGGAGCAGGACATCCCCGATCCGTACGTGGCACTGGCCGAAGATGCACTGGCTATCGGCGCGGGCTACCTGACCGTACAGCAGTCGGATATTCGGGGTGTGATGGCCTGACAGGTAGTGTAGTCGTTATCTAGCGATTCGTCATCACGCAGAGAATCTGCCTGTGCTTTCTTTAGTGAAAAGTGGGCGGTCATGTACCGACCACTTTTTTTGTATGCTTTGACGATACAGTTAGCTGCCTTACCGCTTACTTGTGCTTACTGCCAGTTTTTGTACATCACGCAGCGCTGTATGTCAAAATTCATAGTCAGTCTACTCGGTATCTTCGTCGTTGTCAGTGCGCTTATCTCCCTTCGAATGGTAGGGCTGTCAAGTTCTTGAGTTGGCGCTGACGTCAGCCAAATTTACTTCGGCTAACAATACCCCCCGCCCCCTGAAGGGGGTGAAATTTGCACACCAACATCTCCCCCTTTAGGCTAATCTTGTAGGGGTTTTAATTCGGATTGAGTCCATAACCTAGTTTGATGAAATAAAAACGCTCCACTGCCTGACTCAACACCCTGAGACCA
>NZ_PVTE01000046.1 GCF_003002825.1 Spirosoma oryzae
GCAACTCGCTACGAAAAGACCGCTACCAGCTTTTTAGCGATGGTCTATTTGGCGTCAAGCATGATATTGTTACTGTGAATGTCCACAGGCTCTAGCAGGGCTGTTACCAGGTAGTCCCGCCGACGAGTACTCCGCCCATTCGAAGCCCGACTCAGCTAAGGTGCTTGATGCAACAAAATTAGTAGCAAGTTGCTTAGCAGTAGAGTTTGAATTGATCTTTTCTGCCCAGTGCATTTTGTACTCACAAGTGGTCAACTGATTTGAACGCTTCGATAAGCTGGCCACGCAAAGCTGAAAATGCTTCTCGTACCCGTTTCGCGGATCGGACCGAATGCATTATCGAGTTGTTGGAGCAACTGATAATCCAGGCTTGTGGTTGTAAATAGGGCTACGATCCTATTGCTGCTGCTTGAGGATATAGATGGGTTTGCTGAGATCGTCGGCTTGCTTTTGTATGCAGTCTATCTGGCAAGGTAAGTACCCCAGAGGCCCGACGTCTGCTCCTGCGTTACGGTCTAACCACTGAGTGTCAGAGTTGGAAGGGTCATAGTGTGAATGTACGGATCTGTAATCCGCTGTAGGCTCAATTCTGAGCCTCGATACCGGCAAATTAGCCACTTCGCTAGCCCACTGCCAGTCCACAAAATAGCCTCCGACAAACTGCCCCGGTGTTGTCTCTCAATATCAATCCTCAAGAACGTTTTAGGCAGTTATACCGTCACTATTGGTCGGATTGTAGGCAGCAATTGTGATATAAGTTTGTACATAGGTGTACTAAGTAGAAACTACGATTGCTACTTGATTAAGCACAGGAAATTTAGTCTGAAGCTGGTCAGAGTTCCACTTCTATAGATTCTCGGAACGTACAAATTGGGTCAATGCCGACAGGAAGTAAATTGCAAAGACAGGTGCCTGAATCAATCGATACTTTTTGAGACTTTGTCGAGCTTAGCTCAAAAACTATGTTGTCCTACCTCATAACTTTAGGTTAGTACTTCGGGTGTATCGTCAGACAGTAATTCTAATTCTGGAAGTTCAAGTATTACGCCTTCAGCGATTCCACTGATTGCACCAACCATACAGGTTGTGCTGTCGATGACGGCATCGATCTGTTTTTCGCGTATGGCCCAGATTCGTTTCATGGCCCGTTTCTCCTGCGCTAAGCCCAGTTGCAACTGTTGAAACGAACGGACAATCGACTGAACACACTGCTGGAATTCGTTGCCAGTCAGGTAATCGTAGAGACGCTGCATCTTATCGCCTTTGTTCTCACTGGCCGTTTGTACCTCCGATACTTTTAAGACTCCCATACGCAGTACCGTAGCAAGTGCCCGCACTTCAGTAAAACTGCAAACCCAAACCCCCTCGACTAGACCGAAACGTGGCATTCCAGTCGGCATGGTTTCTGTCACTAATACGGCTATGTCGCCACTGTGCCGCTGCTGATCGCTCTTCAGTTTGTCGATCCAGTTACCGCCGAAGGTTTTGGTCCGCTTACTTTCGTAGACAATCCGGCCGCAGATCCGACCATAATCGTTACAAACCTCCTGAATTAGGTCAGCTCCGTTGACACCTTTAGCAACTTCAACGATCTGATCGAACGGGAAGGTGTCGGTCAGTAATTTCTCTAGTGCGATCTCCTGTACTTCGCCCTGTATTTGCTGCGACCCCTGTTCAATTTTACGCTTCATTTCAGTAAGCTGTTGTGTCAGGGCGTTAATTAGCCCCTGTTGCTGCTCGGCGTGAAACAAATGGTCTTCCTGGGCTTTTTGAATAGCTTTCGTTTCAATAGCGGCTCGTTCGTCACGCAGTTTCTTCTCAACGGAGAGCGCCAGGGACGCCTGCTTTTCTTCTAGATCTCGTTGCTGTTTCAGCAGGGCCAACTCCTGCTGCTGGAGCGACTGTACCGTTGCCGACTTTTCGGTGAGATCCTGCTGAAGCTGGGTGATAACAGCATCTTGTTCGGCGCGGGCTTTCTGCCGGGCTTCTATTTGAATCCGCCGGACCTGTGCAGTAACCGCTTCCTGAATGAGGTTCTGCTGCGCCTGCGTCTGTTGTTGCACAAGCAACCTATCCTGCCGAAGTGCTTCTTCTCGACGGGCGAGGTCAGACTTCTGTCTAGCAAAATGGTCGTTGTATTTACGGGCCAGCTGTTTCTCGACGCCTTGTACGAAAGAGGTTTCGAGGTCGATAGGTTGTTGGCAGTGAGGGCAGCAGAATGTGTGGCTCATACAAGTAGCTGTTAAGGTTTAAATGAAATACAGTATCCCGTTTACCAATTACGTGCCACCGCCCAGAAGGCCTATTCCACAGCTATCTTGTCAGCATTTTTTATCAATGATTAATTTAGAATGTCAAAAAATGATATAAGATGTTCTTTCTATTCATTGATGCCATAGTCTTTCAGTTTCTTTCTGAATGTGTTCAGCGATTTGTAGCCGACTGCCTGCCAGGACTTTCGTTGATTACCCTTGAAATGCTGGAGCGCCCTGATAAGAAGGTTTTTTTCAGTTACCTCCCAATTCAGCGATTCGCTGGCTGACTCAGCAGGGCGTATCAAGCGTGCAGGTAGATCAGTAATTGTTACTTCCCTGTCATTGAAGACGGCCATGTTGGTCACTACATTCTCCAACTCGCGGACATTACCAGGAAATGAGTAGTCAAGCAGGAGACGTTGTACTTCCCGGCTCATGGACAGATCAGGTTTTCTAAACTCTTTTCGGGCCCTCTTTAAAAAGTGGGCAAGTAATGCTTTCTTGTCCTCCTCGCCACGCGTTTGCAGGGACGGAAGAGGGATTTCAACCACAGCCAGTCGATAAAACAGGTCCCAGCGGAATGCACCGTCTGCGCACATAGATTCCAGGTCACGATGTGTAGCAGCGAGGATACGTACATTGACTTTACGCGATTTGGTTGTTCCGATCGGACTGATCTCCCGTTCCTGTAAAACTCGCAACAGCAACTGTTGCATATACGGCGAGATATCGCCGATTTCATCGAGGAAAAGCGTTCCTCCATCGGCATCCACAAAATAACCGGACCTATCTTCTTTCGCGTCGGTGAATGCGCCTTTGACATAGCCAAACAAACGGGATTCTAGAAGCTGATCGTTTAGGGCTGAACAGTTCACGGCGATAAACGGGCGGTTGGCCCGCGCACTCTGTCGATGAATATACTGTGCTATATGTTCTTTGCCCGTTCCGCTTTCGCCGACTAGCAGACAAGTGACACCATCTGCCTGAGCAACCAGACGGGCTCGTTCGTACAGCGGTTCCATTGTTTTTGTTACCAGATAATCCGTATCGGTCGGGCTTTTTTGCTGCTTTTGCTCAGCAATGACCGCCGAGTATGGAACACTGGACGACTGCACTTGTATTTCCAGTAGTTCCGGCTTTTTGCTGGGCAAAAATTTTGATGCGCGGGTTTGCAGCAACCTTGTTTTTAACCCCAGTGACGTGTGACAGCTGTACCAGCTTACCTGCATGGCTGACGTACCCGGCGAGAAGAAAATATCGATATCAGCTTCCCGGTAAGTTAGTAGTAACCCCTCCACTTTGCTTCTGATAAGTGGTATATCAATCGGATCACTGATGTCCATAAAGACAGGTTCGACCAAACGTTCAGGATACTTGCGCTGTAGACTCATTGTGAGCAAGTCGATAGCTAGATCGCCGTCTTTTTCCCGAGCTGTACTTAGCAGTATGTGCTTATCATAAGACTCCTTTTCATAGAAGTATTCGTGAAATTGCATAGTCGGGCCGTTTTCATTCAGTTGAGTGCCCTCCCGCCGGTCAAAATCATTTTGGTAAGCATACCAGGATATTAATAGCTTCATATGGTAAATATTGACATAATTGTTCAATGTTTGCCATATAAATTAATAAAAAAAAGTTTTAAAGGCCTATTTTAAGAGTGGAACAGCTCTTGTAATAAGCTTGGAAAATCAACGCATTCTTTACATGTCTACACCCCATTTACTACAGCCCGGCCAAATCATTAGCAATCTGATACCGGGTGAACCCGTGGTACTGACACAGGTACAGCCGCGTGGCCAACGCATCGCCCTGCACTATACTGGAAAACATACTGGTCTGGCTAGTACAGTTGTCATCACGCAACAACAGGCTCAGGAACTGACCGTACTGGCTGAGGAAGGGCTGTTCTCCTTCGATGGCGACCCGGTTGGCTTCTCCCTTTTCGCGGAAGCCGAACGTATTTACTCAGCGTATCAGTTCGATCCGTTATTTGCTGTTAATTGTAGTGTCGTCGATCCATTGCCCCATCAGGTTGAAGCTGTGTATAAATACCTGCTGCCCCTACCCAACATCCGGTTTCTGCTAGCCGATGACACTGGAGCGGGTAAGACTATCATGACGGGATTGCTCATCAAAGAACTGATGACGCGTAACCTGGTCGAGCGGGTGCTGATTATCACGCCGGGCGGGCTGACACGACAGTGGCAGGAAGACGAAATGGGCCTGAAATTCAATATTCCGTTCAAACTCGTGAACCGGGCTGCTTTTTCGGCAGATCCGACTATTTTTCAGAATACTAACCGGGTTGTTACGTCTATCGACTTTCTGCGGGGTGAAGACGTACTGAACGCTGTACGGTCGTTGCGCTGGGATCTGGTCGTGGTTGATGAAGCGCATAAATTATCGGCCTTCGATTACGGCGAACGGAAGTATAGATCCAAACGCTACGAAGCCGTACAGGCCCTTGCGCAGTCATGCGAACACCTGCTGCTGTTGACGGCCACACCCCACCGGGGCCGGCGCGACACATTCAGGAACCTGCTTCAGTTGCTTGATGAGGACATTTTCTCAACCGATACACTCGTCACCGAACGGGTCCGGGAACTAGGTGAAAATGGGATTAATAAATTTTTCATCAGGAGACTAAAAGAGGACATGCGGGATTGGCAGGGGCAGCCACTCTTCAAAGAACGCTTCACTAAAACGATTCTCTATCGCCTTACACCCGCCGAGAAAAAGCTATATGACGATGTAACGGCCTACCTGTCGCGGCATCGGGAAGAGGCCCGGCAGGAGCAGAATATTCATGTGACACTGGCATTGCTGGTAATGCAGCGTCGACTCACCAGTTCGATCTATGCTATCAAAAGAACGCTCTGGCATCGCCATCAGGCATTGCAGGGACTATTGGATGAACTCACGAACAATCCCGGTCTGTGGGGACAGCGGCAACGCCTTGACCCGACGATAGCATCAGTAGGGCTGGACTCAATTGACGAGTACGACGAACTCGACGACCGCGAACGCGAGGGACTGGAAACGATTCTGGCCGACCCGCGCAAGTTCAAACTGTTCACCACAGCTAAAAGTCCCGCTGAAATCCGGGAGGAGGCCCGGCAGGTAAAAGCCCTATTCGAACAGGCGGAGGCTCTGTACGGGGCAGAGCAGGAAGAACAGAAATTTGCTAAGTTGCGGGAATTGCTGGGGGCTGAGGGTGTTCGTGACAACCACGAAAAACTGGTCATTTTTACCGAACACAAAGACACGCTCGACTACCTCGACAAACGGTTGACAAACAACGGCTATACGGTTGTAACGATTCACGGCGGCAAGTCGGTCGATGAACGACGTACAGCTCAACTGGCCTTTGCCGGTACCGCGCAGATTCTGATCGCCACGGATGCGGCTGGAGAAGGGATTAACCTGCAATTCTGTCGGTTGCTTATCAACTGGGACATTCCTTGGAATCCTAACCGATTAGAGCAGCGTATGGGCCGAATCCATCGATACGGGCAACAGCAAAACGTGATGGTGTTCAACCTAGTGGCACAGAACACACGTGAGGGAGCGGTGATGGAGCGGCTGCTGCTCAAACTCGACGAAATTCGTAATCAGATGGGCGACGACCGGGTGTACGATGTAATCTCAGACGTATTCGAAAATGTGGGTCTCGATGATATCATTAACGCAGTATTCAACGGACAGGATACACTATTTAATGATGCTATCCAGCAGCAACTCAATCCATCGGTGATTCGACAGCGGATTGATGACCAGCGGAATCAATTGGCTTTTAGTGGAGTCAATTACCGGGAAGCGCGGCAGCTTAAGGAGGAGTCCGATGAGAAACGGCTACAACCTGTGTACATCCGACAGTTTTTCGAGAAAGCATTTACGTATATGGGGGGGAAGTTGCAGGAACTACAGCCGCAGCTTTTTCGCATAACGACAATGCCCGACGAACTGACCCATCTGCTCCGTACTGAGTACGACTGGCTGATCAATCCTGCCGAACTGTATCTATGCTTCGACAAACGCTTGTTTCTGGAACGGCAGCGACAGGTAACCAACCTGACGAAAACCATTTATCTCAACCCCGGTAACGCGCTGTTTGACGCGTTACTGAGCCTGATCCAACAGCAGTGCCGTCCCGATGCGCTGAAAGGGGTGGTGCTAGTGTCACCCGAAGATCGGCAGCCATACACGGCTTTCTTGGTACAATCGCAGGTGACATTCCACCGTGGGGGAATCAAACGGCAGGGGAGTACAGCACAGGTAGCCGACGAACGACTGGTACTGGTCTGTGAAAACGACGAAGGGGAGCTGTTGGTGACATCGGCAGCTAAATTACTCGATTTGCTGCCACCTGCTCTGTTTACCAAGCCTATCGAGCCACCCGATAGTGTGGCGACCGATACGGTTATTGACTGGAGTTTTACACACATTACCGAACCTTTGCTGGCTGAAACCGAGGCCCGGGTGCAGCAAGACGCTTGGCAACGTCGGCAGTATTTGGAAACGGCGTTTACGGATTTGATTATCCAGCTTACCGCTGAAATTAGTGAGTTGCAGGGCAAATGGCTTCTAGGCGACGCTAAAGCACAGGATAAGATAGCCCGGAAGCAGGAACGAATCAATCAGTTGCTGGCTCGGAAAAAGCAGCGCTTGGCCGACCTTGACGCCATGGAGCAACTGAACCTGAAAGAACCGGAAGTACTGGGCTGTGCGCGGGTAGTGCCACTGACGCAACTAGAATTTACTGGCCATTTCGGTATGAGTCGCGATGACGAAGCCGAGCAGATTGCCATGGATACGGTAATGGCGTATGAATCCGCGCAGGGACGTATACCCACCGACGTATCGGCCGAAAATGTGGGCTACGACATTCGTAGCGCTGAGCCGGATGGGATCAAACGCTACATCGAAGTAAAAGGCCGTAGCGTCGACGGCGATGTGATGCTGACCGACAACGAGATGTGCCGGTTGGAACAACTGGGTACGTCTGCCTGGCTCTATATCGTTACGCGCTGCAAGACTGAACCACAATTGTTTACGTTCCAGAACCCGGCGGCAACACTCCGTTTCGATAAACTCTCACGAGGTGTGCAGTATCGGCTACCCGAAGCCGAATGGAAGCAGAAGCAGCAGGCGGACGCACTAATTTCCGTTTAGATAGAGTTGCAACTTCGCTATTTGTTCGATAATTTTATTTGTTCGATAAAAACGAACGCAGAAAATTATCGAACATGGATAGCGAACAGATACTCATTCAGCAGGGCATCGAACGGTTAGTTGGACTAGTACCGGATGCTTGTGTGTCCGTGGAAAGCCCCGCTCCGAAAGGGAAACGGTACGATGCTATTATCCAGCTTGCATTTGGTAACGCTAACATAAAGCTGGCCTTGGAAGCCAAACTATCGGCCCGGCGAATCGTATTCGGGCAATTACTAAACCAACTGGCCGATAGTGAAAATCCAACCCTGTTGACGGATTACGTGGGCGCGGAGCTAGGGGAGAAACTGCGGCAACACGCTATCAATTACATCGATACGGTTGGCAATGTGTATTTGAAGCTGACCATTAATGAACTACCGTTTCTACTCTGGATCGATGGGCGGAAACCCGACCGGCGGGTAGATGGAAAAGCGGACCACGCCTTCACCAAGGCTGGGTTGCGGGTAACCTATTGGTTGTTAATCAACCCCAACCGGGCCAATGAAACTATTCGTGTAATAGCGCAGGAAGCGGGCGGTAGTTTGGAAACCGTACACCGGGCTAAGGCTAGCTTACAGGATCGAGGATTCTTGATGGAAGTACGTCGGGGCGAATGGAAACTGATGAACCGGAAGCTGCTGCTCGACAAGTGGCTGGAAGCCTACGCTGCCCGCCTGCAACCGAGCCTGTTGCGCGGCCGATACCGGCTATTAAAAAACGAAACGCTGGCTGACTGGAATCTGCAGCCGCTGGAAACGCCCCTAACACAGTGGGGGGGCGAACCCGCAGCCGACAGCCTGACCAACTTCCTGCGCCCGGCTACCTGGACGCTCTATACGCGTCAGCCGACGCAGGTCGTTGCTCGGCAGCTTCGGTTGTTGCCCGATGCCGAAAATGGGCTGGTTTATCTCTACGAAAAGTTCTGGCCCCATGACGACGACGGGCTGTGTGTGCATCCACTGCTAGTCTACGCCGACCTGCTCATTAGCCAGGACCCCAGAAACCATGAAGTTGCCCAACGACTCTACCACACCTATGTACAGCATCTCCTTGACGGAACGCCAGCGACAACAGTATAAACCGATATTCGATGCGATTGAACAAGCCTGTGATGAAGTAGGTATTGAGTTTTTTCTCGTCGGTGCCGTAGCTCGCGACATTACGATGGCTATACATGGGTTAGAAAGCCCCCGCGTAACCCGCGACCTGGACATCGCTGTGCTGATTCCTGAGCCCACTGATTATGATCGACTGAAAGAGAAGCTGCTGGAAAAGGGGCAATTCGCTGAGGTGCGCAACATGCCGTTCACGCTGAAATATGCGGGGGATACCGTCGTCGATTTGTTACCCTTCGGCGGCCTGGAAATGGATGGGCAGGTACTGGTAAATCGGGGCGAAGCGGTAGCTAAGCTAGCTGTGACGGGCTTTGCGGAGGTGTACGAGCACGGTACACAGCACGTAATGCTTGACGAGGAGTTTACATTTCGGGTATGTGATCTGCCCGGTATGGTCGTGTTGAAACTGATCGCCTACGACGACAATTTCGAACGGGTAAAAGACCTGACTGACATTGCTTTTATCCTGAAGAATTACGAAGCCATCATAGATCAGCAACTTTTTGACGAACATTACGACCTGCTCGATGGCGAAATCTCGCTGGAACAGGCTGCAGCCCGAATTCTGGGCAGACATCTGCGCCCAATACTAAACTCGTTAGCCGCATTATACCAGCGCGTTACAGCGATTCTGGATAGAGCTATTGCCGACGGACCTGAAGGTCCTGTTGCCCGGCATATTCATTCAGCGCAGTACCAGCGCAAGCCTTTAGATTACGTGATAACCCTGTTGCAACAGATCCGGCAGGGCATTGATGATACCATAACGACCGCTTCAACGGCCACAGATAACACCAAATGAGTAACCCTTACAAATACCTGATTGAAGTAGCTATGCCGGTGCGGGAAGTATCGGCCGAGAGTGTGCGTGATAAATCGATCCGGCACGGGCATATCAGCACGCTGCATTTGTGGTGGGCGCGTCGGCCGCTGCCGGTGTGCCGGGCCGTGGTGTTTGCCAGCCTGGTGCCCGACCCCGACGATGCCAACTGCCCCGCCCTGTTTGGGGAGGCCGTCGATGCGCTGCTGACCGCCAAACTTGGTGCGCCCGACCATTACAAACCCTACGACGATATTCCGTACACGTCGGTAGAAGACCGGGTGGCCGACACGCGCCGGAACCGGTTGTTGACGTTCATCGGTAAGTTTTCGGATACGTTTATTGCCAACGAGAAAGCTGGCAAATCGACGGCTTCCGGGCAGCAGATCAGCGAGCATAGCCTGATTAAGTGGGATAATAAAGCCAACGAAACCATTCTGGGTATTGCCCGCAAACTGATCTGGGTAGCCCATAACGTGGCTACCACAGGGAGTGGAGGTGTAAACGCGCTTATCGCTGACTTCGACCGGCACTACCAGGCCATAAAAGACGCCGAACGCGCCCTATACCAAACCCCCGACCGGCATCTCGACGCCCCCGATAGCAAACAAAAAACCGACAACCTCCAGAAAGCCATCGACGCCTTTCTGGACCGGATGCCCCGCGTGTTCGACCCGTTTGCGGGCGGGGGCGCCATCCCGCTCGAAGCGGCCCGGCTGGGTTGCCGCACTTACGGCAACGACATCAACCCAGTAGCGCACATCATTCAGCGCGGCAGTCTGGAATTTCCGCAACGCTACGGCAAGCCCATTATCTACTCCAAAGCGGAGTTTAAGAAGCTGTACGGAGCTGATACGTACCTGACCATGGAACAGAACGGGCAGGTAAAGCAAGACGGGACCGTACACCTCAAAAACCGACTTAGCCACGACGTAGCCTTCTACGCCAAACGACTTCTGCGCGAAGCCGAAGCCGCCGTGGGGCAGTACTACCCGACCGTCAACGGCCGCAAACCCATCGCCTATTACTGGGCACGCGTAGGTACGTGCGCCAACCCTTCCTGCCGCGCTGAAGTGCCACTACTAAAGCAGTTCTACCTCTGCAACAAACCCGGCAAGCAGGTCTATCTGAAACCCATCATCACCGGCCAACAGATTAATTTCGAGTTGAAGCAGGGGCGTTTCGATGAAGAAGGATGGATGAGCCGGGGCAACATGAAGTGCCCTTGTTGTGGTAATACGACTGACGTAAATACCCTCAAGAAACAGTTTTTAAATGGTACAGCGAAAGAGAAAATGCTGGCTGTAATAGAAGACGGTGACAAGGGAAAAGTATATCGTCAGCCAGTAGAACAGGAGCTAGCAATGGTGGCAACTATTCCTGCTTCTGTTGAAAATAACCGACCTACTGAAGAAATGCCGGTGAAATACACGCAGGCACTACCATCCTGCACGTGGGGGCTAAACCGTTGGGGCGACATGTTCTCTACCCGCCAGCTACTCACCCTACAAACGCTGGTAGACTGTTTAACTAAACTCAAGCAGGAATGGGGCGGCAACAACTTTATACCGGACTTGTCGGATTATCAGAGAGCGGTAGTAACGTACCTAAGCATCTGGATTGATCGCATTGCTATTGCCAACACATCTTTCGGAATTTGGCACACTGGTCGGGAAACGCTGGAAAGAATAATGGGACGTCAAGCGATACCGATGGTTTTTGACTATCCAGACTCCAACCCGTTCTGCGATTCCACGGGAAGCGCTGCCAATCAGTTAGACTGGATAACCCGCTATCTCGAAGATGAAAGCAAGTCACCTTTCGCTGTCGAACTGAAAAATGCTTCAAGCGGTGACGTACATCAGTTCGAACCAAAGTACCTGAATGCGGTAGTTACCGACCCTCCGTACTATGATGCCATCGCTTACGCTGACTTGTCGGACTTCTTTTACGTCTGGCTCAAGCGTACGCTTGGCGACGTATTTCCACTGTCATTCGCGCTGCCGCAAACGCCTAAATCTGACGAATGTACGGCGATGAAACACCATCACAGTGGTAATGTGGCACAGGCCAAACAGCATTTTGAGAATAAACTACAGCAAATTTTTGAAGCCATTGAGCAACAAACGTCGGGCGTAGTTAGCATCATGTTTGCTCACCAGAGCACGAGTGCCTGGACAACCCTTTGCCGTTCCATTCTCGGTTCTAAAATGAATCTGACCGGTAGTTGGGCACTGGATACAGAAATGTCTGGTGCATTGAAAACAGATAAAGCCTTTCTCGAATCATCTGTTACCGTTTCCTGTCGGCCAACGGAGCAGGTGGGGATTGGGGACTTTCGAGAGGTCAAGCGCGACATCGAGCGGGCGGTGCGCGACGAGGTGCGTACCCTGACCGCGCTGGGCTTCCGGGGGGCCGACCTCCTGACGGCCTGTTTCGGGCAGGCAGTGTCGGTGTTTGGGCAATACCGGCTGGTCGAGAAATCCAACGGCGATGAAGTAACCGTGGCCGAACTGCTCGAATTGGCCCGCGAATCGGCGTTCAACGCCATCGTCAGCGACATTCGCACCGACGATTACACCCGGTTTTACCTGGCCTGGCTCCAACTCAACGGTTTCACCGAAGCCGACCACGACGATGTGCGCCGGGTCGTGCAGGTGGGCCTGAGCGTCAACGTGACCGATATCGAAGCACACCGGCTGCTGATTCAGAATGGTAATCGGCAAACGCTGGCTACCGTCAACGACCGCACGCGCCTGAGCAACCGCCTGGGCTACGATACCGCCGACCCCATGATCGATAAGTTGCACCAGGCTATGTTTCGCTGGGCGGGTACCGACCGACGGTCGCTGGTGCAGTACATCGCCCAGACGGCTCCCACGCCCGAAGATTCGTTCTGGCGCGTGCTGGCGTCACTGTTCGAGTTGCTGCCCAAAGGGTCCGAAGATCACCGTGCTGCTGAAGGGCTCCTCTCGGGCCGCGACAGCCTGATCCGGGAAGCCCGTGCCATCGGTCAGCAACCTGCCACTGCCGATGCCAACCAATTAGGGCTGGGTTTTTAGCCTCCCTGTAGAGACGCGATACCTCGCGTCTCGTCATGCGTCAGCAATTCCATCCGGTAAAAGAGACGCGAGGTATCGCGTCTCTACATACATCTATCAACACACATGGTATCTCATAACGAAACCCTTTTCAAAGCCCTCGGCCTATTCATCGACGCCTTCCGGCTCTACAGCGTTTCTATACTGACAAAGCAGTACGGCGACGTTTGGCCCGCTGAATACGCTCGTAAATTAGGAGGCAGCCAACGCGAAACCTGGGATAGAGGCATCAGAGCTGGCACTGCGCCCGAACAGCTGATAGACTTCAACAATATCAGCACCCTTGCCTACGAATTTAAGGAACTGCTTCGGCCTGACTTTAGTAAGGATACAAAGCACCTGACCACTTGGTTAAGCGAAATTACGTCAGTGCGGAACAAACTGGCCCACTTCAACCCCGGGGAAATTTCGGATGATGAAATAACGATTACGTTTATTAATATGAGTCGGATTGCCGATAAAACTGGCATGACCGACCTTAAAGATAGCCTGAAACGACTCCAGCAACCTGCCCAGCCGGGTGCGGCCCAGCCGGTTGCCGCCCAACCCGTTGCTGTACCTAACTCGGAGCCCGCCCCCCAGGCTCCTGTGGCTCATACGCCCGAGCCGCCTGCCGCCCCCCGCCCAACGCCGACGGCACAGCCCTGGTTTGTCGTGGTTCGGCCGCATCAGGATATCCGACAGGGTCGGCTCGACGAGTCGGTTTTTGCGGCCAACCTAGCCGATGTAGCCCAGGACGTAGGCCCCGAGGTTTACCGTAACTCGCTGCTGTTTTTCGAAAAGACGTACCCCACGGCGGGGCTGCGAACTGTAGCAGCCCGGGTTATTGGTGGGCTTAACGGCGGTCAGGACTCTGAAAATCGGGTTATTTCGCTGCAAACCGGGTTTGGAGGAGGTAAAACGCACACCCTCATTAGCCTGTATCACCTGGCCAAAATGGGGCGGAACGCCACTGCCTATCAGGCTACGCAGGCCCTACTGGCTCAGGCCACCCAGCCAACGTTCGAGCGGGCCAGTATCGCCGTCTTTACCAACACCACCAACGATCCATCGCAGGGTCGCCAGGTCGAAGCCGACATTACATTGCGTACACTATGGGGCGAACTAGCTTATCAGTTGGGCGGGCGCACTACGTACGAACTCGTTCGCGCCAACGACGAAAACAGGGTAGCGCCGAAAGGGTTGTTTCGAAGGGTGTTGGCCCAGGTACAGCCCGCTCTGCTACTCGTCGACGAGCTGGCCGATTACTGTGTCTCGGCGTCGGGCGTTTCCGTTGGCGGCTCCAATCTGGCGGATCAGACCATCAGCTTTTTGCAGGAGCTGACCGAAGCCGTAGCCGCGTCGGAGCGATGCGTACTGGTAACAACGCTGCCTGCCAGCGTGGCCGAAGTGGCTTCCTCGCCCGAGGCCGCCCGAATTCTGACCAGCTTGCAGGCCCGCATGACCCGCGTGGGTGCTGATACTAAACCCGTTGCCGACGACGAGATTTACGAAGTGGTGCGCCGGCGGCTGTTTGAAAACATGGGCGACGAGGACGTTCGGGAAGCGGTAGTTGCGGGCTACATCAGTCAGTACCGGCACATGAAGTCGGAGCTTCCCGACGGGGCTACACAGGCCCGGTACCGTGCGTTGCTGCTTCAGGCATACCCCTTTCACCCAACGCTGATGGATGTGTTTCACAAGCGGTGGGCCAGCCATGGCGATTTTCAGCGTACGCGGGGGGTACTCCGGCTACTAGGTTCCATCGTCTCGGACCTCTGGAAACGGCAGGGTTCGCTGCCTGGTGGTACCCACGGTCTGATTCACGCGTCGGACATTAACTTCGCCAATCTCGATGCTCTGACGGGGCAGATGAAAAAACTTTACGGCAATGGCTACGACGCCGTGCTGCCCGCTGATATTGTCGGCGATCAGTCCAACGCGGGTAAGCTCGACAATGATAGAGCCGATTTTGGCCGATATGCCTTGGCCAAAGGAGTTGCCACGACCGTGCTGTTAAACAGTTTTGGTTCGACCGGGGCTCAGCAGGGCATCGGCGTCAACGAGCTAAAACTATCAGTCATAAAGCCCGATTCGTTCAACCACAACGATGTCAATGCCGTTCTGGATGCGCTGGAGGCTAATGCCCACTACCTGCACTACAGCAGCAACCCACGCCGGTATTGGTTTTTCACTAAACCAAACCTAAACATATTGGTCAACCACGCCCGACAGGAAGTAAGTCAGGAGCAGGTGAAGCAGGAAGTACTTAAACGCCTGAACGAGCGCCGGTCTACCATTCAACTGTTCCACCCACTGGTCGATCCGGCTGATGATGTGCCCGAGCAGCAGCGGCCAACGCTGATTATTCTGGGCCCTGATCAATTGGCCACGGGCGATGGCGTGTCGAGAAAAGCGCAGGAGCGCATCGAACGATTGGCTACCAAGCGTGGTGTCAACAACGAGCGGCTGTACCGCAATACCCTACTGTTTCTGCTGCCCGCACAGGCTGGCCTTGGCCAGCTGAACGATAGCGTACAGACATACCTGGCCGGGGAGCGGGTAAAGGGCGATTTTGGCAGTCAGCTCGATGCTGATCAGCGCACCGACATCAAGAAACGCATTGATGAAGCAAGTAGCCAAATCGACAAAGCGCTGGCGGCTACCTACTCTGTGTTGGCGAAATACTCCGCCAAAAGTGGCATTACCAAAATAGAAGCCACCCAGTACCGCGACCGAGTCGACGCCCAGATCAACGACGTACTGATTCCGATGCTGAAAGATGGTAGTCAGGATATTTGCCTGCTCGACAAGGTAAGCTACAACACCCTGGCGAAGGCTGGTCTGCTACCAACGCCGGGGCACCCCGTGCAGGCGTCGGCCATCTATGAAGCCTTTCTCCGCTACGACGATAAAGACATGGTCTCGGGCGTAGGGGCCTTACAGGAAAGCCTACAACGCTATTGTACAAACGGTGAGTACGCTATCGGTGCGGGCGATGGCAAAGACTTCCGGCGCATTTTTTACCAGGAAACCGTTCCCCACTTCGACGTGCAGGACCCGACCTACTGGCTGGTCGATAAGAGCTTGTACCAGCCCGCCCCAACGCAACCGGCACCCTCGCCAGGCGGTGGTGACCAACCGGGCGGGCCAATGGCTGTCGTCAACGATCCGGGCGTCGCCACACCGGATGGTGCTGGCTCAACAACGTCCCCCAACTCTGTACCGACCGGCCCCCGGCCAATTCATACCGTTACGGTCCACGGAAAAGTCGACATTGCGAACTACAGTCAGGTGTTTCAGACGTTTATCATGCCTCTGGCGCAGCAGGAGGTTGAAATCGAAATTCGTATCAAAGGCAAATCGACCACGGCTAAACCGCTGACCGAAACCTCGCCGGAGTACAAAGTGGTAATTGAAGGTGCCCGGCAGCTGGGTTTACGAGTAGAGGAAGAGTAAGATAGGGATATGCGTATCAAATTTTGATATATAAATCGAAATTTGATACGCTAAAAGTGATGTTATTGCTCAAAAATAACCCTTAAACGGTATGGTATACGGATTGCAGTATTTAGGGTATATTGCTACCCTTTTCCTAATCCTATGCTACACCTACACCCTTGCACAGAATTCCTGAATCAGTTTCTAACCAGACGTAACCTTAAACAGTCTACAGACAAACCACTATACACATATAAAACAAGTCAGACCGAATATGAGCGTTTGAAGACAGTACTGAAGACCGCTCTTCCGGCTGATAGTACGTCGGCCTGTTTTGTGTTGTTCGCTACCGAATGGTGGCGCCGTAACTACAGCGGAGGGCATTGGGAGTGGGAGCCGATTCTGGCTGAAATAGGCCATCCGAATTGGTTGACACCCGCCCGGCGGGGGGCCACCATGAATAACGGCTGCCGGTTCTGGCAGCGGGCTATTTTCCAGCACGACGACGGGCCAAACTCGCTGCTGGGTACGCTGTTTTTCGAGTCGGGTCTGCCGTTGCGAATGCTAAAGAGCGACGGGTATATCAGCGACCTGCTTCGCAAAGCTTTCTCGTTTCTGCAAACCTACCAGACCCGTCCTGAGGACACAGTAATCGGTATTCGCAGCTTGGTGCGTGAAAGTCAGTTTCCTGCATCCCTGAACGTCGACGCTTTCTTTGCGCTTATCTACGACGTCATCAGTACACTTCGTGACTTTAAAACGGCTCACCAGTTGGGGAGTCGAGAGCAGCCGCTGGCGTATTTGAATCAGCATCTGCCCAACTGGCGGGAGGAACTACCCCTACGCATCGACGATGACCCAAACGCGGGTTTATTTCTGGATTCGCTGCTGGTCGACGTGGCCCGGATGACCCGGCAGGAAACATCCAAAATTGGCCTGACGTACTCACTTACCCAGCTTTCAGACGTCTGGACGATTACGGCAATGCTGTCGATTCCCAGTGGGTTCTACAAGCCGGCGCATCTGCAACTGCGTGAGGATATTTTTGAGCGCCTGCCGACCAAAGTGCAGTTAAACGTCATTTCAGATACGAAGGAGCACGAAATCGGGTTTGGTTTCAAATCGGCGGGTGGGCAGTTGTCGATCAGCGGTTTAGCGAACCGCCGATTGCCCGACGGTATTCACGCTGAACGTTGGCGGCTGGCGTTTGCCGGGGTACAGGCCGACGAACAGGCCTGCATCGACCTGCCCTTCAGCGATGGACTCGACCCGCAGCTTCCCTGGGTATTTGCCTGCCCGGAACAGCAGCCCGCCGAACTCGCTGGGGTAGGCAGTGTCCGGTTGTCGGCAAACAGAGCGCTGGTCGTATGCCCCACCGAACTACTGCCGGAAGGTGCTGAGGGAACCATACAGAACCGGGGGTCTTTCTCCGCTACGCAGACCGTTTATGAAATAACGGCTACCTGTCAGTTTCAAGACAGGATAGATAACCAGACGTACCGGGTAAAACTGGCCGAACTTAGTGATGACCCGTATTGCATCAGGCTCTACCCGCAGTCGAATGCCAATTACATCCGGTTTTGTCAGCAGCAGAATGCCGGTATTTTCTTAGGCTTCCCGCGGCTGCACCGGCTCTACAAACAAGGTGGGCACGCGCTGCCGGTTCGCGACAGGATTCAGTATAAAACGCAGCAGCATACGACCTGGCACGACGTGACAGACGCCACTCAACTGGTCGGGCGGTTTAAAATTAGGAGTATAGGCCCTGAAGGTGAAGTGCTGTTCTGCCGGGAAATCACGGTGTTGCCAGCCAGCTTCGGCGTTCGCTTCGATACGACCCGTCAGCGGCTGATTCTCGACAATGCGGGGGACTGCACGGTAGGCGTACACACCGATGACCCGGCACCGCAGCTTACCATCAGTCGCGAGGGAAGTACCCACCAGATTCAGTGGCATACGGGTAATCAGGGCGATCAGGTGCGGCTCAGACTCGTGGCTCCCGGCACGAAGTCAATTAGCCTGCACGTACCCTATCCATCGAGCGAAGGGTATTTCACGGACGCTACCGGGCAGGTGCTGGCGAACAACCATAAAATGGCCCTGACGCAGCTATATGGGGCGCAGCTTGTACTGAACAACGTATCGGCTACGCCACAAACGACCCGGCTTACGTTGACGTTGAACGATAGACACGATAACGCAGCCGGGCAGCATCAGGCTATAAAGATGGTTAAGGTAGCTCCGTTCAGTGGGCTCGCGCTTTCACTGGCGAAATATAAAGGGGAGATCGAGCAACTACTTTCGCATAGTGGCACCATCGACGCCGTTGTGCGGCTTCAACACAACAACGGGATGTGTATCTGCGTAACGCACTACACCGCCCAGACGCAGTATAACCACGAAACCGGATTCATTAACCTGACTGGTCCTGCCCCGGCAGACGGCCCGGTACGTATCAGTGCGTTTCCACTGAGCGAGCGTTTTACCCCGGAAAGTCTTGTCGAACTGGAACGGCATGACGAAGGCTGGGCCTTTCCCGCCAACGCACCGGCTGGCGGAAAGTGGTTTTACTGCTCCACGCCCGATTCGGTGGTCAGTATTCGTCCCGCCGTGGCTACCCGGCAGGATGGCCTTGCCATCGATACCAACGAGACAATCGATGAACTGCACGACGCATCGAACCATAGCTACTCAGACAGACAAACGGTATTAATCGACCTCTTCGACCGAATGGCCGACAACTTCGATAACGTTAACTGGACAACGCTTCAGCAACTGCACCAATGCACCGGCCACCTGCCGCTGAACGCGCTGGATGTCTGGAAAGCGCTTGTTTGTTCGAAAAAAGGGCTGGTCGCTTTCTTTCTGCGATTCGACTCGGCGACGATTAACCGGCTAACCCGGCAATTTGCTGTCAACTGGCACGGCATCGCTGTCGATACGTGGCTGGCTGAGTTTCGGGCCTACCAGGCGTATCTGCCAGCTACGGTGGCCGACATGATTATCGCTCATAAGGTGCAGGAACTGGAAGCCGACTTCGATATGAGCAGTCTGGCGCAGATTGTTCGTGTTACGCTGCTCGACGAAGCGGCCAGTCCTGATTTTCAGATGTGTCAACATGCCGTCTGTATTCAGCCTATTCTGAACGATGAGGTGATGGGACGGCATAATTTGCCGGGCCTGATGCAGAGGCACCACGGGCATCAGTTTCCCGCCTGTCTGCGCGAGGAGATTGCACAGTGTTACGCAGAGTTGCCGGCTGTCGTTCGTCAGCTATTGCCCACAATTCCAGGAAATTTTGGGTACGTTCGGCAGGTAGCCCATCTGCCTGTGCTCATGGCGTATCAGACCGTCTGCCCTAACGTAATTCCCGATGTAGCAGCATTCAATAGGCAGTATGTCAGCCAATTGATCGACTTCGATCCGGAGTATTTCAACCTGGTTTATAACATCATTCAGGCTTTTTGCTGGTTCAACTTCCCTAATCAATAAAATCAACGCTATAGAACCACAACACTACTACAAATCGCTGTTCAACGACGTACAAAGCCGGTCGGTTGAGGCTACGCTGGGTACGTTGGGTATTAAATCGGAAGCACTGCGCGACCATATCCGTCAGCAACTGGCCAACGATAGTCGGTCGGGTAGCCGGATTCTGGGCGACCCTGTGTTTGAAGCCGTTTTTCCCTGGACTGCTGGCCCCTACACGTTTCAGGAACTGGCCGACAACGGTATGCTGGAGTCCCGGTTGGTAAAGTCGCTGGACGCGCAATATAAAGGAGTAAAGTTTGACGATAAAAGTCTGAACTTGTCGGAGCAGGCACTGCGGACGTTTTACAAACCCTATACCCATCAGCTCAAAGCGTGGGCAGCTCTATCAGGCGAAAAAAAACGGTCGGTGGTGGTCACGAGCGGTACTGGCTCGGGAAAAACTGAATGCTTCATGGTGCCCATCCTGAATGATCTGGTGGGGCAACTCAACGCCACGAAGACGACTTTGCAGGGTGTTCAGGCCCTGTTTATCTATCCACTCAACGCCCTCATTAATAGTCAGCGCGAACGATTACTAGCTTGGACGCTCGATTATAAGGAGCAACTGCGGTTTTGCCTATACAATGGAAATACCCCCCAGCGGCTCAGCGCTCCCGTGCTGGCCGGTCGGCCGCGCAGTGAAGTGCACGATCGTGAAACGCTCTGGCAGTCGCCCCCGCCCATCCTGATTACCAATCCGACAATGCTGGAATATATGCTGATCCGGCGGCAGGACCGGCCCATTCTGGAGAAGTCGCAGGGACAGTTGAAATACATTGTGCTCGATGAGGCCCACACCTACATCGGTTCGCAAGCCGCCGAACTGGCCCTCTTGATTCGGCGGGCCTTGGATGGATTTGGTGTAACAGCCGATCAGGTCCGTTTCATCGCCACGTCTGCCACGATTGGCACCGACGAGCAGGCGCAGGAACGGCTCAAAAAATACCTCGCCGACCTGGCGGGTATCAGCCCCGACCGTATCGATGTAATCGACGGGCAGCGCAACGTACCCGGTCTGGCAACGACCGAAATGCTGAATCAGCTTAGCGTGAAGGACCTAAACGCCCTGCCCGAAGAGGAGCGCAAGGAAGCGGTGTATGCCAACCGAACGGCCCGCTCGTTGCGGAACCACTTAGTGCAGAAACAGGATGGACGCGAACAGCCCAAGACGCTCACCAACATCGCTGATTCACTATTTGGGCATCTGCCCGACCCCATGGCCCGGCAGCAGGAGGCACTCGGCTGGCTCGATCTGTCGTCGCAAAAATCGCTGAAGCATAACGATGTGCATTTTCTGCCGTTGCGGGGGCACTTCTTTCACAAAGTGCTGCACGGGCTATGGGCTTGCGTCAATAAAAACTGTAGCTGCAAGGCGGGTACATCGCTGGCTGCTCCCGACTGGGGCTTTGGCTACGTGTACACTCAGCAGCGGCTCACCTGCGATTGTGGTGCACCCGTTTACGAACTGGTTTTCTGTACCGAATGCAACGCAGGTCATCTAAAAGTGAAATTGGACGGAGACAGGCTGGTACAGGCCAGTCAGGATGATGCCGACGGCTTTCAGTTCGATTTGGAAGGGTCGGATGACGGTGGTGGAATTGAGGGAGAGAAATCGACGGAGAAACAGCCTGCCGTCATTAGCCAATGGGCGCACGAATTATACAGTAAGTCGCAGATCGATGCGGACGGTGTGACCGATAGTAAGGCCAAAGCCACATTTGGTATATACTGGAACCAGCAGGATGCGCTGTGCGCTGTCTGCGGTTTCGACGGGCAAAACCTCTTCCGCCCGGCATATCTGGGTATGCCGTTTTACACCAGTTCGCTCGTGCCGACGTTGCTCGAACATATACCGGATGGCAAAGATCCGCTCTCGAAACCCATGCGGGGGCGCAACTTGCTCACCTTTACCGATAGTCGACAGGGCACAGCGCGTATTGCTGTGAAGATGCAGCAAAGTGCCGAACGGACTAGAGTCAGGGGGCTGGTTTACCAGAAAATCCGGCAGAGCAGCAAGGGCGGGGAGATGCAAAAGTTACAGACTGAATTAGCCAAGCTTGAACTTGCGATGCAGGCAAGCCCAATGCCGCTCATTCAGGAGATGATTACTGATAAACTGAGCGAGATTACTAAGCTTGAGCACAACACGATGAGCTGGGCCGATCTGGTGCTGGAACTGAGTCAGGACGAAGACGTGCGGCATATCCATCAGTATTATCATGACATGGAACCGAACGTATTTGACACGCCCAGCACGATGGCGAAGGTGCTGCTAATGCGCGAATTCGGCCGACGACCTAAACGGGGCAATACCCTTGAAACTTTAGGCCTGACGGCCGTTGGCTACGACGGGCTAGACAGCGTACTTCTGTTGCCCGCTGAGTGGGATCAGGCTCAGCTTACGCTACCCCAATGGCGCGACTTTCTGAAAATGTGCCTCGATTTCTACGTCCGGGAGGGCGTTTACATCAACATTTCTCACGAATGGCTCAACTGGTTGGGGTCCGTTATTTCACCACGCTACCTGCTGCCCCCCAACAGTCCAGATAGCAACGGACGGCGTAACCAGGCGTGGGCGTCGTATCAGCGTCATCGTGGTTCAAGGCAACGCCGTGTTATTCGGCTGCTTGCCCACTTGCTCCAGATCGATCTGGCTACGATTTCTAAAGCGCAGATCGCCGTGCTGGATTCACTGATGGAACAGGCCTGGAATGCCCTGACATCCGGCACGCATATTCTCGAACAGGTTGCGCCGGGACGATTTCAGTTAAAGCTGGAGAAACTGTTGTTTCGAACGGTAATGAGTGCGTGGCACTGTCCCGTTACCCTCCGGGTGCTCGACACAACCGTGAACGGCGTAACACCCTACCTACCCGTGGGGGCCATGCCCGGTTCGTTTGTGAGCTATCCTGTTCAGATGCCCACCCCGCCCCGCTGGCAGGCGCAAACGGATGTCGCCCTACTAAATGAAGTACGGGTTTGGCTCCACAGCGATCCTCTTGTGCTGGAATTGCGGAAGGTGGGAATCTGGAATAACCTGAGCGACCAGATCGTGGAGGGCGGGGCCTTCTACCGCACCGCCGAACATTCCGCCCAGCAGTCGGCCCGCATGTTACAGCGGTACGAAGGCTGGTTCAAGGAGGGAAAAATCAACGTGCTCAGTTGCTCCACTACGATGGAAATGGGCGTCGATATCGGTGGTCTAACGATCGTCTGCAATAACAACGTACCGCCCCACCCCTCAAACTACCTGCAACGGGCCGGTCGGGCGGGTCGTCGGGGCGAATCGCGTTCGCTGTCGCTGACGCTCTGCAAAAACAACCCGCTCGATCAGCAGGTGTTCCGCAATCCCCTATGGCCGTTTACGGCGAAAATGAAGCAGCCTAACATCACCCTGTCGAGCGAGCGCATCGTGCAGCGCCACCTCAACGCCTGGCTGTTCGGTCGCTTCATCAATCAAGAGCTTAAGGTGGGTAGCAACGCCGTTACGCTGAAAAATAACTGGTTTTTCGAACCTGCCGGTACGAATCCGTCGATTTGCCAGCGCATGAAAGCATGGCTGACCGACACCGCTGTTACGGGGGGCGACGCGGCTATCCGGCAGGCCCTCGACGCGATTCGGCGCAACAGTATTCTCGTTGGGGAGTCTGTCGAATCAGTATGCCGTCGGTCTGTCGAAACGCTCGAACGAATTGAACAACGCTGGCTGGACGAAATTAATAAGCTACTGTCAGAGCAGGCCGGGGCCGGTGGCGACGGAACGACGCCCTATCAGAAGCGTATTGCCTTCGACCTAAAACGCCACAGGGAGGAGTATCTGCTGACAGAACTGATTACGGGCGGCTACCTGCCCGGTTACGGCTTTCCCACCAATATCGCGACGTTCAACCCCACGACCCGCGCAACATTTCAGCACTACCGGGTCGATGACGACGGAAATAAAGTTCGGGAAGACAGCCGGGCACTCATCAAAGACAAACCCTCGCGCGATATTGCCGTGGCCCTCAGCGAGTATGCCCCCGGTGCGGAGATTGTTCTCGACGGGCGGGTATACACATCAAAGGGTATTACGCTGAACTGGCACAATCCTGATGACACAGTCAAGGAAACGCAGCTCCTGCGTGCTGCCTGGCGGTGCAGTAAATGCGGAGCGTCGGGAATTGCCGGAACTGATTTTGATCGAAAATGTACGCATTGCGATAAGGTAATTGCCAGCGAGCCGAGCGCGAAGAACATTCTTGAATTCATCGAACCGACCGGCTTTGCTACCGGATTCTACGACACCGTGACCAACAACGTGTCGCAGCAGAAGTATATGCCTGCGCAGGCTCCCTGGGTGAATGCCGCTTCGGCAGTGGTGCCTCTGCCCAACCCCGCCTTGGGCCACTACAAGACCGACGAGCGTGGCCATATATTCTACCACAACTCAGGCGAGCATGGCGAGGGTTTTGCTGTCTGTCTGGACTGCGGGTACGCCGAATCAATGAAACCGGACGGTACGTTGCCTACTAATTTCAATGACCACAATAAGCTACGTGGCAAGAAAAGTGGTAACAACGCTGGGGAATATCGATGTAACCCCGATCCTGGCAAAAATCGGATACGCCAACGGCTGCATCTGGGCCACGTTCACCACACCGACGTGTTCGAGCTGTTCATCAAGGATGGTAATAATCAATATTTGCTCGCAGATTCGGCCGATAATCAGCAGTTATGCTGGTCGCTCGGCATTGCGCTCCGGTACGGGCTGACACAGACATTAGGCATCAACATCGAAGAAGTTGGTGTACTGGTCAAGCAGGTAAAGAATGAAGAGCTGGATAGGAAGCCTATCTACAGTATTTGTCTTTACGATACCAATGGGGGGGGCTCCGGCTTTGCCTCGCAGGCCCCCCACAACCTGCTGGAGATGTTTCAAGGGGCTGAGAAACTGCTGAACTGTCCGGCTAGGTGTACGAATGCATGCGAAAGCTGTTTGTTACAATACGACACCCAGAAAGTAGCTAGTAAACTGAATCGCCACGAAGCAATGGCGTTTATCACTGGTGGCTATATGCAGCAACTGGGTCTACAGCCGGAAGATCAATTGCTAGGAACTGAGTCAAAATTCTGTGTTTATACGCTGCAACAGGCACTGAACTACTACAGCGCCAAGCCTAACGATGTCCTTCAGCTAGTAGCTGGGGGCGATGCCGCTGAGTGGAGTATTAGTGGTTCATCGATTCGAAAGCGGGTAGGAGAATACCTGAAAAAATTCGCGGGCGTTGAACTCTGGTTGCCTACTGCCCAGCTCAACACCTTGGACGAAGATGACAAGCAGGATTTGTACAGCCTGTTAGCCATCGATCCCCGTATCCGGCTGATGAGCCAGACCGAACCCGTTACGCTGAAAACCGGTAGCCTGATCGCCAGTGTCATCAACGTGGATGCCGTTCAGATGGCCTTTGCTACAAAAGCCGATCAGGCCATTGTGTTCAATGAGCAATGGGGCGATACCGAAGGGTATTTACTAGTCAGGTCATCGGAGTGGAAACAACCATTAAAAGGTGCAGAGATTTCGAAGCAACAGTTACTTCCGGCTATTAGTCCCAATGCAGCCGAGGTGAGCATCACTACCGAACTAAATGGAACGTTAGCGAATTTCGGACCTGCTTTCTGGCAGCAGATGCGGCAACAGGCCCCGGACCTGCTAGCGGAATATACTGCCAAGGCCGTGACCGCTATAACGTATTCAGATCGGTATCTGGCTTCTCCGCTAACCGTGATTTTGTTCGCGCAACTTCTTAAGTACATTCCATTTACGATTGATACGGACTGCATGGTCCACCTGCACGTAATGGCTGTTCAATATGGCAAAGATAACCACGTACGCAAACTTTATACAAACTGGTATCCGCAGGAGGAGGATGGCCAAGTGTCTTTTATAGAGCAACTTGTAGGGGGCGGAGTCTTAGACTGTGAGGTTAATATCCACCAAAAGAAGGAGATAGCACACTCGCGCAACCTGCGGTTCACATTCGATGATGGCAGCAAACTAACTCTACGGCTCGATCAGGGAGTTGGTTATTGGGAAAGTGATTACCCGCATTCCATTTTTCCGTTTGCGGATTCAATGACCAATCAATTAAACTGGGTAGCCGACAATCTCGGACAGCAGCGGGTACGGAACGGCCAACCCGAACCGACGTATGTATTCGTGAGAAAAGGGTAGCGTGTATATAAAACACATCCTTTGATTTTCCGAATGTGAGACTGATACATTAAGGGTTGAAGGTAGGTTGATTGAATTCTCAATCTTCGGTGCTTCAAGTGTATAGATTGGTATAGGCGTTTTTCCATATGTAACAACAGCTGCGACTACGCTGTGATTGCTTTGTTCAAGTGATCACAGCGTAATCGTTGCCGGGCGGAAAGCGGAGGGGTTGATCCAATACTGACTCCGCTGCTTCTTACGAATGAGCTTCTTCTGCGCTAACAGTAAGATTCCTAATGACATGACAAAAGAGAAGGAGTAGCCTTGTAGGGGTAATTTTGGGTCGCCAAACTCAAACCACCCCCAGACACTCCTTCCATGCAAAGT
>NZ_PVTE01000047.1 GCF_003002825.1 Spirosoma oryzae
CGTAGCCGAAAGCCTGCATGGTGAGCAATATTGTGATGTGAGATACCACAAAATTGCTCAACTCGTCAGGCTTTCCCTATTTTCGGATAGACTCTAAGTCTGCTTCAATGCCTACTCTTCGGCCCATTATGTTTGTCGGGACGGCCTCCGACGTGGGAAAAAGCGTCATTACGGCCGGGTTTTGCCGCATTTTCAAACAGGACGGTTACCAGCCGGCTCCGTTCAAGGCGCAGAATATGTCGCTCAACAGCTACGCGACGCCGGAAGGGCTGGAGATTGGTCGGGCACAGGCGGTACAGGCCGAAGCCGCCGGACTCCCCTGCCATACCGACATGAATCCGGTGCTGCTAAAACCCACCAACGACCGCAGTTCGCAGGTGATTCTAAACGGCAAGCCCATTGGTAACCAGTCGGCCTACGATTATTTCATGGGCAACGACCGCGCCGAACTGTTTACCGCCGTAACGCAGGCATTCGACCGGTTGGCCAATCGGCATTCCCCCATCGTGATGGAAGGTGCCGGTAGTATTTCGGAGCTGAACCTGAAGCACCGCGACATCACGAACCTCCGCATCGCGCAGCATGCCGGAGCCGCTACGTACCTCATCGGCGACATAGATCGGGGTGGCTTGTTCGGTAGCGTATACGGCACCATCGCCCTGCTGAAACCCGACGAACGGGCGCTTATCAAGGGAATTATCATCAACAAATTCCGGGGCGACGCCCGCCTGTTCGACGACGGTCGGCGGATGCTGGAAGAACTGACGGGGGTGCCGGTGGTCGGCATGCTGCCGTACTTCCGCGACATTGCTATCGAACAGGAAGACTCGGTCGTGCTCGAACAGAAAGCCCGGTCGATGATGACGGGGAAAGTAAACGTAGCAGTCGTGCTGCTCAAACGGATGTCCAACTTCACCGACTTCGATCGGCTGGAGCGCGACCCACGCGTCAACCTGTTCTACACGCATCAGCCCGACGACATCGCGCAGGCCGACATCGTGATTCTACCCGGCAGCAAAAACACGATCGACGACCTGCTAACGATTAAAAATAACGGCGTCGCCCGGGCCATTGTCGACGCGCATAAGCAGGGGAAAACGGTCATCGGCATTTGCGGGGGCTACCAGATGCTGGGCGACATAGTCGAAGACCCGGACCAGGTGGAAGGCACTATCGAAGCCCTGCCGGGACTCGGTCTGCTGCCCGTCCGAACGATACTGCAACCCGTCAAGACGACACAGCAGCGTGATTTTACGTACCGGCAGATGGCCGAACCTTGTCGGGGTTACGAAATTCATATGGGGCAGACCGACGTTATGGGGACGCCTAATCCCGTCGCCCAACTCGACAACGGGCAACCCGACGGCTATTTTCTCCACGACCGCTGCTGGGGCACGTACCTGCACGGCATCCTCGACAACGACGTCGTCGTCAATGCGCTGCTGTCTCCCTACACGACCGAGTCGACCAATGCATCGTTCGATTACGCCCAGTTCAAGGAACAGCAGTACAACCGCCTGGCCGACCTGATTCGCCAACACGTCGACATGAACCAGATTTACGCGTCGATGCAGTTATAAAGGCATACGCTGTTTGCTACGTACACTATTCCCCTGCTTTTATCAGCGCTCTGAACTCGTCAAACGAGCAGATCGGAACCGGCGGAAATCGTTTTTCGTCGCGAAGTAGATTCAAAATGTGCCGATCATCTGAAACAAGCCAATCGGCACCTGCAGCAATAGCACAATCAACAAATTTGTTATCATCGGGATCATCCTTCACTTGGTCAAACCGGAAATATGGTTCCTGCCGGATGTGGTTAGGAGCAGCCAGAAGAAGAGAAGTTACCAGCTCGGCAGCTGTAGCACTAAAATAATACGCCGTCATCTCGGCATATTCCAGCAAGATTTCATTGCTGACTACCCATGTAAATGCGTTGGCCTCAAACGCGTCGTACAACCAACGATAACTACCATCGTGCGGAATCGACCGGAGCAGGCCATTTGTATCAATAACAGCCTTCATTTATTCTTTCGAATTTCCCGCAATAGCTCAGTCCGATTGTGGCCAGACAACTGTGCGTCGAGTTGTTCTATAGTCAACCCTTTTCGTTGCATAGCCTGTTGCACTTCATCATCAAGCCGTTGCCGAAAATGCCGCATCAACGTCTGCCGCATAGCGATCACTTCAGCCTCGCTTATATCGAAACTAAACAATTCCAGCAGCGCCAGTTGAGCATCAGTCAATCGTTGCGAAGTAATCATACTAGTATCACCGTCATCTATCCGCAAATGTACCAAAAACGAACGGGTAGCCATCACTAGACTACATGACCAAGTCTCCCAGTTCAAGGAGCAGCAATGACTGACCGATCAACGCGTAAATCGCAATGGCCAGAATCATGTATAAATGTAGGGATACAGCGAAGCCGGGTCAGCGTTGCGAAGCTAGTTGGCCAGTGTCAATCGCTGCCTATCCTGTAGCAGGGCCGTCCGTAGCGCATCGTATGAAAGCCGTTGAGGACTGGTGTTCTGCCGGATAGACAGGACGGCTGCGGTTGCTGCCGATTGGCCAAGGATCATAAACACCGGTTCCATGCGTATGGAGCCATAGGCGATATGCGAACTTGACACACAGACCGGAACCAGCAAATTAGTACACTCCTTTTCCCGGGGCAGAATCGACCCATAAGCAATCGAGTACGGTTTGTCGGGATGCACACCAATATCGCCCTCGTTCTGCACATAGCCGTCAGCCCGTACGTACCGTTGTGCATTATGAGCATCCAGCGCGTACGATCCCATACCGATCGGCTGAGGAACCTCAGTTTTTCCCAGTGCATCGGCTTCTTTCATGACATACGTTCCCAGCATACGCCGGGCTTCGCGGATATACAACTGATGGGGCCAGTTCCCATTGTCGGTAAACTCGTCTTTCGCCAGCCCCCACTGTTGCATGGCCTCCCGGACATCGGCCGGAACGCGTGGGTCAGTGGCCATAAAGTACAGCAGCCCCTGCTGATACCGCTGGTGTTCGCGAATGATCTGCCGACGGCGTTCGTACGATGCGTCCGGATAATCGTAGTTTTTACCGATGTAATCGCTGCTGAACGGGCCGTGGTTGTTGGTATCGGTTTTCCGATTGGGAATAGGGTCGAATTTTTGAAACATTTCCCGCCAGCCACTGTCGAACACCCGCCCCAGCAGTTCGTATCGGGACGCATCGTACCCATCGGGCCGGGCAAACGGCACACGGTTGTTAGGGTGATTACTAAAACACATCCGAAAACAGTAGGCCTGAATTTTATGGTCCCCCGCGCCCTTTTCGCCCGGCCCGTCGGCCGCGATTTCGGAGAGTAAACCACTCTTCGGATCACCGGGAATTTTGTACGGGCTGATGTTTGCCTTGAAAAAGTGACCGTGCTGAAAAACGTTGGGCTGCACCCCGTTCCAGTTTTCGCCGTACATCGTACTGGCCTCCCGCCCGACGTGATATTGCACACCGGCAGCCGCCATTAGATCGCCTTCGTAAGTAGCGTCAATAAACATCCGCCCCTGATACATGTGTCCGGTCAATGTCCGAAACGACTGAATTGCGCCTTCTTTTTTCACAACACCTTTGGTCGACCGGTCAAGCCACTCGTTCCGAAATACGGTAATGTCATTTTCCCGCACGAAGTCCTCAAATACCTGTTCAGCCGCGTGTGGCTCGAAGATCCACATGGTACGGGCGTTTCCGTCGATGGCGGGCGTCCCCTGCCCTGTGTTTCCGTACTCACTGCGCGCCTGCCATTTCCAGGCAGAATCCTGCTGATAGTGCGCATACAGTCGCTGGTAAAATTCACGCGACAGTCCACCGATGACTTCCTTGTTTCCCGTATCGGTAAAACCCAGTCCGCCCGATGATAGGCCACCCAGGTGTTTATCAGGGGAAACGACAAGCACCGACATCCCCATCTTATGTACCTGAACGGCGGCCATGACAGCCGCTGACGTTCCGCCGTAAATGATCACGTCGGCCCGGCGGGTAGCCGGCGGAGCGATGCCGACAGCTGCGACCGACTGCATGATCAGTCCGATACAAACGAGTAGCTGACCTACTCTCAGTCGACGCGCAACTCGGTTTTTCATAGATAAATAATGCGTATGGTGAGTGCCTTTGGCTCGGGTACGATGGTGGCCGTCATCGTACGGATTGAAAGCTTTGTTAAAAAGCAATATACTGGTCAAATCAGACGCTGCACGGCCATCCCGGTACGCCTGTCGATTGGTAGGTTTACGCCGACAACCTATCTTTACCGATGCTGTTCAGTACGTGTTCCGTACAGCTGACCACCTAATTTCGCCGTATTTACAAGCGGTCGAAGCCTGATTTATGTTACACGGACATGGCGATGACCGCTATCGCTACACGACCCCGATTCGCGCTGACTTCAGCACCAATGTCTGGTATGGTGGCGAACCGGCCGGTCTGAAAGAGTACCTGTTTAGTCAGTGGGACCGCATCAACCGCTACCCCGACGCGCTGGCGGGTCAACTGGCCGAGCAGATCGCCAGTCATCACGGGCTTCCGGCCGACCGAATGCTGGTCAACAGTGGAACGACCGAGACGATTTATCTGATTGCGCAGGCGTTTGCCGGTAGCCGCACAACGATCGTTACGCCCGCTTTTGCGGAGTACGAAGACGCCTGCCGGATGCACGGCCATCAACTCGATTTTCTCGACTGGGCTACGCTCACTGAGTTGCCTTCACTGTCGACCCAGTTAGTCTTTATCTGCAATCCCAACAATCCAACGGGGGCCGCTTTTCCCGCGCTGGCGGACTGGATAGCCCGGAATCCGCAGACGCTGTTTGTGGTCGACGAAGCGTTTATCGAGTTTACCGACCAACTGCACACAGCCCTGCCGCTGCTCGATCAGCACGATAATCTGCTGGTTATGCGATCGCTGACGAAAGCCTACGCCATCCCGGGGCTACGGCTGGGCTACGTCGTCGGATCGCCGTCGCTGATTACCCGGCTGACAGCCTGTAAACAACCGTGGACAGTGAACGCCATGGCGCTGGCTGCCGGGCAATTCATCTTCGCCAATTACGACCACATCCAGCTACCTCTAAGCCAGTTACTAGCTGATAAACGTCAGTTCGTCGCTGCGTTGTCAGGCATTGCTGCTATTCAGGTCTACGATAGTGTAACTCATTTTTTTCTGGCCGAAACCCACACCAGATGGGGTTGTGTCGGGACGGCGGGCGAGTTGAAGGCGTATTTACTCGACAAACACGGCCTGCTCATCCGCGACGCCAGCAATTTTCGGGGGCTACGGCCGGGTCATTTCCGACTCTGTACGCTTGCGCCCGATAAAAATGCGCTGCTCATCGACGCCCTCACCGAATGGACCCACTGATTCAATGGGGGCTTCCCCCACTGCTGGGCTACGTCCTCGACCTGCTCATCGGCGATCCCGACAACTGGCCACATCCCGTTCGGGTATTTGGCAATTTGATTGCCGCCGGCGAGCGCCGACTCAACCGGGGCACGGGCCGTTTCGGGAAAGGAGCCATGCTGACAATTGGCCTGTGCGTCGGCGTCTGGCTGTTTTTCTACGGCCTGGATACTCTTACTTTACGCGTTCACCCAGCCGTTTACGTGCTCGTCAACAGCCTGTTTGTCTGGTACGGACTCGCCAACAACAACCTGATTACCGAAGGCCGGGCCGTGTTTCGAGTGCTGGACCAGGAGGGGCTCGAAGCGGGGCGACGGCAGGTAGCCCGCATCGTCGGGCGCGACACGTCGCAATTGAGTGCCCAGCAGATTCGGATTGCAGCTCTGGAAACGATGTCGGAAAACCTCAGCGACGGCGTCATTGGGCCACTTTTTTTCTACGGCTTGGCAGGGGTACCGGGCCTGATGACCTACAAACTCATCAACACGCTGGATTCGATGATCGGCTACCGCAGCGATCGCTATGAACAGTTCGGCAAGTTCGCGGCCCGGCTCGACGATCTCGCCAACCTCATTCCCGCCCGGCTAACGGCTTTGCTAATGAGCCTGTCGGGGGGTAAGCTCCGGGCGTTGCGATTCGCGTTCCGGTACGGTCGTCGGCACAAGAGCCCCAACGCCGGTTACCCCGAAGCCGCGCTGGCGGGTATACTCGACTGTCGCTTCGGCGGACCCAACGTCTACCACGGCGTATTAGTCGACAAACCGTTTATCGGCGAGCACGATCGGACTATCAGCCCCGACGACATTGGCCGGGCAGTGGCCATTAATCACCGTAGCTGTCTGCTGATGGTGATGGCGCTGCTGGGTATCTTTGCGCTGCTTTATGGCTAACTTCATTCTTTCCGGTGGGCCCGGCGCGGGCAAAAGCACGTTGCTCAACGCGCTACGCACGGCGGGCTATCACACGGTCGACGAAGCGTCGCGGGTGCTGATTCAGGAACAGGTCGCGCAGGGGGGGCATTGCCTGCCTTGGGTGGATTTGTCCTGCTTTGCCCGGCTGGCGCTGCACCGTATGGTCGCCGATTACAACCAGACGTCGACCCAGCCCGGTCGTCCTGTCACGTTTTTCGACCGGGGTATTCCCGACATCATCGCTTACCTACGCGTGGCGGGTTTATCTGTCGATGCTGCCTTTTACCAGGCCATTCAGCAGTGTCCGTACCAGAAGCAGGTGTTCATGGCCCCACCCTGGGAATCAATTTACATCAACGACAGCGAGCGCTGGCAAACGTTTGCCGAGGCTACCGCGCTGCACGATGCGCTGGTCGACACGTATCAGTCGCTGGGCTTTACCATCGTTCCGCTCCCGCTGGCCCCCGTAGCCGATCGGGTGACATTCATCCAGCAAACCTTGTCTGCCCTATTCCCTACATCCAGCCAGTCTGCTGGAACCGCTCACACCAGTCAGCCGTTCATTTTTAGCTAATCAATCCCGTCAACGACGCAGTTTATGAGCCAGTCAATCGACACGATCAATCAGATTATCCGCAATCGACGCAGCATTTTCCCACCCGAATACACCGGTCAGGAGATTCCGCGCGAGTTGCTGGAAACCGTCCTCGAAAACGCCAACTACGCTCCTACCCACCGGCTTACGCAACCCTGGCGCTTCACCGTCTTCCGGGGCCAAGGCCTGCAAAAGCTAGCTGACTACATGGGCGACACCTACCGCGCCAATGCCACGCCCGAATCGTTTTCGGAGGCTAAACTCGAAGGAGCCCGCAACAAAGTGCTGAAGTCAGCCTGCGTAATCGCCATCGTGATGGAAATACACCCCGACAAAGTACCGGAATGGGAAGAAGTTGCAGCAGTGTCCTGTGCGGTGCAAAATATGTGGCTGACGACAACCGCCCTGGGTATCGGTGCGTACTGGAGCAGCCCCAGCAACGTCAATGCACTGAACCAGTTTCTGAACCTGACACCCAGTCAGAAATGCGTAGGGCTGTTTTTCATGGGCTACCACCTGCCGAAAGATAAACCCGCCGTCCGGACCCCCATCGAAGAGAAAGTGACTTGGGTTGAAGCCTAAGCCACTTTCTATGAGCTAGTTTAGTGGGCGTTATACGTCCACACACTGCCATTCTTCGTATCAAACTGGGTTAGCTGCCCCTGCCTGGTCAGTTGTCGTAAACGCGATTCGCTGTCCGGCCGGGGCAGCCCCGACAGTTCCGCGAACTCGCGTGCCGTCAGCGACGAATAGGCTGAAAACAAGGACTGCCAGTTTGTATCGATCGGCTTTTTGCGTGCCGACGGATTCAGTTTTAGTACGACGTTCTCGTACACACTGTACGGTTTGACTCCGTACACGGTCTCCTGTTGCCCCAATTCATTCACGAAGAACATCGTTGGAAACCCGCGCACACCCAGTTGCCGACCGAGTTCGAGATCGTCGGCAAAGCGTGCTTTCGCATCACCTTCATAATCCTGTTTCAACTGGTCTACGTCCAGCCCGACGGCCTGCGCGGCTTCAGCCAGGTACGTCCAGTTCGTGATGTTCTTCTTTTCCAGAAAAACCAGTTCCCGAATCCGGCGCAGAAACCGCACGGCCTTTTCCGGACTTTGCAACTGAGCCGCTTTTACCGCAATCGATGGTGGGTAAGACGATGCCAGTGGATTCTCCAGCCACACGTCGCCGTCAATAGGCATATCGTAATGCAGACTTACCTCGTCCCAGTGCGAAGCTACATCCGACGGCTTGCTGATTCCCCCGCTGTTATAACTCCAGTCGGGCAGCAGCCCACCCATGCGGTACTCGATGTCCAGATCCTGCCCGTATTCGAGTTTGAGTTTCCGAAGTTGCGGTTCGATACCCCAGCACGACGAGCAAATCGGGTCGGTGTAGTACACGACTTTTACGGCCTTTTTCGTAACGGCAATGCCTGTTTCGTTGCCGGCTACCGTGTCAGGAATCAGGCATTGACCCGTTTCCAGATCGCATAGCAGCGGGTTGTTCGATTGATTTTCCATCGTGTTTGAATTCACCACGGCTTTTTTTGCGTTCCTCCGGTAATCGCTTACCGTTTGGATACCGGCTGCCGTGCTATCATTGCCCAAAGGTGACGCCAGAACAGGCAATCAATCAATTAGTCAGAAAAAGTTGACCATGAATTCTCCGCATAAAGCTGATCCGGCCTGCCCCGCCGAAGCGTTGCTGAAGCAGTTGTCGGGCAAGTGGAAGCCGCAGATTTTTCGGCTGGCAGTCAACGGACCGCTTCGGTTCAACGCACTGCTGCGGGCGATCGAAGGGACTAACAAGCAGTCGCTGGCGTCGTCGCTGAACGAGCTGGTCGAGGCAGGGTATCTGGACAAAGTGGTCATCAGCCAGAAGCCGCTGCACATCGAGTACAGCCTGTCGGAGAAAGGTAGGGCGGTGGTTCCACTTTTCATGCAGCTGGAACTGCTATAACACCCGCTACGTGTATAATCACCTGACAACAAAATCAATCCGAATGCATTTTTTTTGTCATTCCGAGCCTGCGAGGAATCTTCGCCGAGAGAAAGAAATACGCTGCTACCGAAGATTCCCCGCAGGCTCGGAATGACAAAAATTAAGACTGGTGTAGCGTAATTACGTCGCCATAGATAACGTCGATGGTAAACGCGGAAATCAGGGGAATCTGCCGATCGGCAGCTACCAGCAACCGGATAACGCCCCCGTGCGTAACAACGCCAACATGCTGATACGGCTGACGAACCAGTTCTGACCAGAAGTCTATAACGCGCTCGTTCATCTGACGCATACTTTCGCCACCCGGCGGAGCATTGTTGACAAAATCCTGCATCCACAGTTCCGACGCCTGCCGATCGATTGTGTCCCAGGTTTGCCCCTCCCACTCGCCGAAATTCAGTTCGCGCAATCGCTCGTCAAGACGCACGATCGGGGCAAGTTGCTCGGCCAGTTGCACACACCGCCGGGACGGACTGCTGTACACGACGTCGAACGTACCGGGCAGTTTCGCGCGGACCGCAGCCAGTTCCAGCGCAAAACTATCCGCCAGCGGCACGTCGGTACGGCCGTAGATCAGGCCCGGCGAAATGGCAGGCGTGGTATGGCGAATCAGGGTAATGTCCATAAAACAGCCGAAAGCAGATAGAAACTTACTTCACAGACCTGTTGCGTCGCCCCCAGGCAGTCGCCGGTATAGCCACCAATCCAGCGGGTGAAGTAGCGGGTCAACAGTATTTTTACGCCGTACAGCAAGGGAACGAGCATAAGCAACAGTGGCTGTTGGGTCAGCCAACAAGTTACCAGCAGGGGTAATCCGGCCCAGATACCCGCCACCACCAAAATTTCCGGTCCGATGGTTTGCGCAACGGGCTTGGCCTTGCTGTCGTCCGTTTCGCGCACATACGTATGGGTGCGAATAACCGTCACTGCCATAAACCGACTCAGCGCGTGGGCACTCATCAGATACGCCAGTAGCAGGGTTGTCTGGTCAGTCAACAACGTACCCATATGCCGCAACACGCTGAATTTCAATCCCAGCATCAGCGCCAACCCGACGACCCCGTAGGTACCCACCCGGCTGTCTTTCATTATCGTCAGGATACGCTCTTTGGTCCAGCCACCACCGAAGCCATCGCACACGTCAGCGAAGCCGTCTTCGTGAAACGCCCCGGTCAGTAGCACCGACGCCGTCATACCCAGCAGTAAGCCCGTATTCGCGTCGATCAGGTACGTACCCGCCAGCCAGACCAGCCCCGTTACGGCCCCGACGAGCCAGCCGATCAGGGGTAAATAGCGCGTCGACTGATTCAGCACCGACTCACTGTAACCAACCCACGCGGGAACGGGCAAGCGGGTGTAAAACTGAAGCGCCACGAAAAACAAGCGGAGTTCGTGTTTCATGCGCTTTCCCCACTGACACCGGCGCTCTCGAACGACGCCATCTCGTTTAGAAAAGCAACGGCGCTTTGCAGGATCGGATACGCAACGGCGCAGCCCGTTCCCTCACCCAGCCGCATACCCAGTTGCAGCAGCGGCTCAGCACCGAGTTCGGTCAGCAGACGGGTATGGCCTTTCTCGGCCGATTGATGGCAAAAGACAGCAAAGGGCTGGATGCTGGCATCCAGTCGATGGGCGCACAAAAACGCGACGGACGCGATAAAACCATCGACCAGTATGACCATCCGGCGACGGGCAGCTTCCAGAAATGCCCCGCACATTGTTGCGACCTCAAAACCGCCGAATGTTTGCAGTACGGCCATCGGGTCGCTTGCGTCGACCGACGAATGCGCAGCCTTTGCCTGTTCGAGAATCGCTAATTTCTGGGTATACCGCTCGTCAGCTACGCCCGTCCCGGCCCCTACACAGTCGGCCAGCGGCAGGTTCAACAGCAGGCTCATCAGCATAGCGGCCGACGACGTGTTGCCGATGCCCATTTCGCCAAAGCCAATGACGTTACAGCCTGTGTCCTGCACCTGCGCGACCAGCTTCCGGCCATTCTCCAGACAGGCGGCACACTGTTCCGGCGTCATGGCCGTTTCCCGCAGGAAGCTCCGCGTACCGGGCGCGACTTTGGCGTCGATCAGATCCGGGTGCGGGTCGAAGATATAGTCGACGCCCGCATCGACCAGCTTGAGCGTGATGCCATGCTGTCGCGTGAAGACGTTGATGGCCGCGCCCCCCGTCAGAAAATTCAGTACCATCTGGTACGTCACTTCGCTGGGGTACGCACTGACGCCTTCGTTTGCAATGCCATGACTAGCCGCCATCACCACCAGATGCGGCTTCACCAGTTGGGGTTGTGTCGTCTGTTGAATCAGGGCAATCTGTTTCGCCAGCGTTTCCAGGCGCCCCAACGCCCCCAGCGGTTTTGTTTTCGTGTCGATGATGTGTTGTATCTGCTGTTCCATTATGGGTTTTGATGAGTGTAGCCCAGACGTCCACGTCTGGTAGACGTGATAGCGGCTAAAATAGCTTCCATCTGAAGTAGTTGACCTGGCGACCACTAGACCCACGCCGGCGGACCGGTCCAAGTCTTATAGGTGCCATAGCTACCTGCTAGCTACCGCCTTACATAGTTGGCCTGGCGGCCTCCAGACCTGGAGGTCTGGGCTACATATGGGCTACATAGTTTTCAAAAAAAGCGGCAGGCCGGAGACCATGAATATGGCTTCGTCGGCGACGGCGGCAACGTATTGATTAGCCCAGCCTTGTAGGTCGGTGAAGGCGCGGCCGAGTTCGGTATCCGCGTGTAGTCCCATCCCGATTTCGTTGGAAATAATCAGAAACGTGCCCGGCAGTTTCGCCAGCGCGTCGATCTCTGCCTTGAACGCCGTCAGGGTACGGGCGACGTCGCTGTCGTGGGCCATAAACAGGTTCGTCAGCCAGAGCGTCACGCAGTCGATCACGGCGACCCGGTTGGTCAGCGGCAGGGTGGCCAGATTCGCTTCCTGCTCGAAGGTTATCCATTCGGGGCCACGCTCAGCGCGGTGCCGGTCGACCCGCTGCCCGAACTCCACATCCCAGATGCGGGCCGTCGCGACGTAGACGGGCGCATCGCTGAGCTGCCGGGCCTTCTCCTGCGCGTACCGGCTTTTGCCACTGCGGACCCCACCGGAGATGTACACGATCATGCTTCCGACTTAAAGCGTTTGTAGAGAAACAGCTGCCATTTCTCCTCGGCAACACCGGCTTTGTCCATCTCGGCGCGGGCCAGCGTAAAAAATAAGTCAGACAAGCGGTTGACGTACGCCGGAATCGCCGGATGTACCTCGTCGGTCTTGCGCAGGGAGACCAGCCGCCGTTCACCCCGCCGAATCTGGGTCCGGGCGACGTGGCACAGCGCCGAAATCTCATTACCACCCGGCAGCAGGAAGTAATCCGAGGGCGACGACATAGCCGCTTCGAGCGCGTCGATCCATTGCTCGCAGAAGTCGGCACCGTCTTCGGGCATCGGGTTTTTGTTTTCCTTCTTAGCGTCCGACGGGCGAGCCAGGTGCGACATCATATCCATCAGGTCTTTTTGAATCTTATGCAGATTGGGTTGCCACGCGTGGTCGTTGCCTAGCTTGACCCGCAGTAGTCCGATGGTGGAATTTGCTTCATCGAGTGTACCGATGCACTCGACCCGTACGTCGTCTTTGTCGACCCGGCTACCGCCGAACAGACCCGTCGTACCTTTGTCGCCTTTTTTCGTGTATATCTTCATGATGATTGAAATGTGATTAGTTGGCCCTACGTCATCTAGTTGATCTTTGCAGGGCGACTTTTAATCGTCAAATTCCTTGAAGGACAGGGGTGCCTAGATAGGCATTATCCGCATCAAAATCGCCGTTTTTGTCATCCCGAGCCGGCGGCCCAGTCGCCGGCTCGGGATGACAAAAACACTTCTCCAAATAACCTCTTGAGGGATTTAGGGGGTAGATGAGCATTTCATTTACGTACTTCCGAAAGATCATCTCTCAACGCCCCCAGCAAGTCACTTACCGACGTAACCGTGTAGGTTTGGCCTGCATAGGTATACTGCCAGTGCGCCTGCCCCTGCTGGAAAAACGCTTCGACGGTCCGGTCGGCGGTGTCCTGTATGGCGAACCCCTCCCGGCGCAGCGCCCGGCGCGTCCAGAACAGCAACGACTCATTACCCGATAACCGCACCGACGGACCGTTCTCGTCGGGTTGCATCGTGAACGTACCCGTCGAGCGGTCGAAGTAGAAGCCGGCCTTATCGAAAGCAGCGTCGAAGGCACCCGTCAGCACCAGATCCTCGGGTGCCCCCACGGCCAGTTGTCCCAGTGCGTCGAATAGCCACAACGTGTCGGCGGCTTGCAAGGCAAGGTCCAGCTCGTGGGTCGACAGGAGAATCGCTTTGCCCGTCTGCCGGGTCAGTTGCCGAAGCAACCGCATCATCTCGACCCGGTTGGGCAGATCAAGATGGGCCGTAGGTTCGTCCAGCAGAATCAGATCGGTGTCCTGCGCCAGCGCCCGGGCCAGCATCACCGTCTGCCGTTCGCCGTCGCTTAGTTGGTGCAGTCGCCGGTCGGCCAGCCGGTGCGTGTTCGTCAGGGTCAGTGCCTGCTCGATTCGTGCCTGATCGATGGCCGTCAGTCGGCCAAAGCGGCCGGTATGCGGGGCACGACCCAGTGCCACCAGTTCGCCCACCCGCATCGTGCCCATGTCGACACGTTCGGCCAGGACCAGGCTCATGCGCCGGGCCAGATCGAGCGTGCTGATGTCGGTTAGCGGCTGACCAGCCAGTTTCACCGTTCCGGCCAGCGGTGTCTGTAGCCCCGCCAGCGTCCGCATCAGCGTCGACTTACCGGCCCCGTTCGGTCCCAGCAGACAAACCAGTTGACCCGCAGCCAGTGATAGCGTCAGCCCCTGTGCCACCGTGCGTTGCTGTGTCGGATAACCGATGCTCAGGTCGTGCGTCGTTAACAGCGGTGTGTTCATCAGAAAGCCGTGCGGATGGAGTTACGACGCATGATAATCCAGATCACCACCGGCCCGCCCAACAGGGAGGTGACGATGTTGATGGGCAGAATGGCCTGTGTCCCTGGTAGTTGGGAAAGGATATCGCAGCCAAGCAGTAGCAGGGTTCCGACCAGACAGGCCGTTGGAATCAGCAGGCGATGGTCGGCGGTGTCGAGCAGCGAGCGGGTCAGGTGCGGCACGGCAATCCCGACAAAACCGATCGGTCCGCAAAAGGCAGTGATGCTACCCGTCAATACGCTGGTACTGAGCAGAATCAGCAGGCGACTGCGCGGGACGTTGAGGCCCATACTCCGGGCATAGTTGTCGCCCAGCAGCAGCACGTTCAGCGACTTCGACAGCGTAAACGCCAGCAGCAGGCCACCCGCCACTACGCCCGCCAGCACGTACAGATGCGTCTGCACAACCCCGCCCAGCGAGCCAAACGTCCAGAGTAAATATTCCTGCAACTGTTCGGGCTGACTGAAATATTGCCAGATGCTGATGATCGCCAGCGTCACGGTACCGACCATCACGCCGACGATGAGTAATACGACATTGTCGCGCAGTCGACCGGCGATCGCCAGTACCAGCGCCAGGACCAGCGCCGAGCCCGCCGACGCCATCGCGACAAGCAGCCAGCTATCGCCGATGCCCAGTTGCCGGATCGCGTACAGACTGGCACTGCCCCCGCTGCCCAGCATCACCAGCGCGACACCCAGCCCGGCCCCGGCCGTAATGCCCAGTTCCGACGGGCCAGCCAGTGGATTGCGAAACAGCGCCTGCATCTGTAAACCGCTCACCGACAGCCCACAGCCGACGATAACGGCCGTAACCGCCTTAGGTAATCGTATCTTCTGGACGATGTACAGCCACGCTTCGTTGTCGGACGTCTGGCCGAATACGATCCGGGCCACTTCCTTAACGGGAATAGCCACCGACCCCAGCGCAATGTCGAGCAGAAAGCAAAACAGCGCCAGCCCCGTCAGTACGGGCACGACAAGCCGACGCCAGGACCACGCAGACGGTGGACCGGACGGATGGGTATCAGCCGTGTTCATTAGTTCAGTTGCTGGTAGTAAATCAGTTGGTGCTTCGGCAGCAGATCGGGGTGCAGAATCCGGATCAGGTCGGCCAGAACCAGGTGCGGGTTGACGGCCCCCGATTCCCAGAAATCATTGGAACCCCGGCTGTTGACCCGTTTGGTGTAGCTGTACAGCCGGCCTGTTTTGAACGCTTTGAAGTCGGCGTAGCGCACGTCTTTGGCCAGTACGCTCTGCTTCGAATCGACCGACATCATCCCCACGTTGAGCCAGTAGTCGGCCGTCAGCGCGATGGGGTATACGGCTTCGAAATTCAGCGGCAGGCTACCCGTCGCCCGACGGTTCACCCAGGGGTATTTCCCCCCGGCATCCAGAAAAAAGCGGGTCATGTAGCTGTCGCCGTCGGGTACATACCAGGCATCCTTGCTGTTCATTCCGCTGATGATCGTCGGCTTGCGGGCGACAGGCTTCGTCAAAGCCGCCAGCCGGTTGTACTCCTGCTCGACCTTCGCAAATTTCTGGTTGACAAGCGTTTCCTTATTGAGCAGCGCAGCCAGCAGTTTCACCCATTCGGCCCGGCCCAGTGGCGTTGTCTCGACCCATTCCGAATTGATCAGCACCGGCACGCCCGCTCCCCGGATGGTGCGGTAATGATCGAGCCGGGCGGTGGGGCTACCCATGGCCATCAGCAGATCGGGCTGTATGGTAATCACCTGTTCGTCGTTGATCGTCTGGTCGCGACCCACTTCGCGAACTTTCCCCGCGTCGATGCGCTGAATCACCTTCGGCGACGATACGTATTTGAGATTACCCAGACCGACGATAAGGTCTTCCGCGCCCAGAAACTCCGCCAGTCCCACGTGCATCGACGACATGGCAACGATACTGCGCAGCGGAATATCGATAACCTGACTGGCCGCGTAGCCCTTCGGGGCCGGGGTACCGCGTGGCACCAGCACGTACCGCACCGTATCGACGCTTTTGTCGAACGGGCTCATAATCGACACGAACTTGTAGGGGCCACTGTACCGGATCGCAAACCCTTTGGCGTAGCGGACGGCTACCTGCGGGCGAGCGAGACTGGTACGTTGGGGAGCCGGTTTGGCGGAAACCGGCTGGGGCAGACTAGCGGTCGACAGACCAGCCAGCAGGCAGACAAACCAGACAGCAAAGCGTGGTTTGCACTGCGCGAACGGAGCAATGTGTGTATGCACGGACGGACGGGCTTTTCCTCCGAAAGCCATTATCGATGAAGCAACGGCAGGTCTTCTGACTTCCCCCACGATCAGCGGCCTTCCCGTTCCGAACGAAACAGTGGCACGCGGGGCTGATCGCGTTTGTGGAGGTTACAGCAGCGGAGACTGTTCCGGATTTGCACCAAACCGGCGGACCGGCGGATTCCCTTTTAAACTCGGTCGATCGCTCTCGTGGGCGACTGACCGATTACCCTTGCGCGGGCAAAGGTACAGCACGAGGGGGGCGAAATTGTTATCCGTCCGTGAGAAATATAAATGGCCGGGCCTTACCGGCCGAGCTGACTCTTCAGGTAGCTGTTGTGATACTGACGCAGTAAGGCATCGAGTTGATAGCCCACTTTGTAGCGGGTAGCGATGTTGTAGCCCCGGCTGTAGTTGTATTCCCAGCGAAACTCCTCCGTCGTCCGCAGCCGGACCCGGTTCGATTGTACGATTCGTCCCGGTGGAATGGGAATGGCGAAGTTGAAACCGGCCGTCGATCCATTGCCGGTTTTGGTGGCGAAAAAGCCGACCTCGACGTTCGGAAACTGCCGGATAAAGTCGATGCGGCCACCCCGGTCGTTGAACAGGTACTGCCCCCCCGACACTTTCAGCGTTACGTTGTGCCGCCCGATACGGTAGGCCACGTCACCCAGTATCATCAGGTCGCTGAGCGACTGGTAGTAAAAATCGTTTTTCGGAAAGACGTAATACCCCGTCAGGCTGGTCTCCAGCCCATACGACCAGGGCGAATTCAGATCAGCGTGGCGGTACTGCACGTTCAGCCCATAGCGGTCATTGTAGAACAAACCCGCCGAAATACTCATGAAATCGGCTTGGTTGAGCGCCAGAAACTGATTCAGAAAGATCGGCGCGGGCCGGACGTTCATCGCCTGATTATCCAGATCGTTGATGATCGGAAACAGAATCCCCCAGTTCAGCACCAGCCCACGGCGCAGGTAGAGCTGGCTTTGCAGCAGGAGATTAGTCTTGCTTTCGACCGTTCGTTCGCGATTACCGAAGTTAGCCATGAACTCGGGGTGAAGGCGAAAATCGAACCTGTAGGCCCGTCCGTTGAACGGCACGGCGGCAGCATAGTCCGACCGGTCCGTTCGTGTCAGTGGCGTTGTTCGGAAGACTGGTGTCAGTTGGTACTGCGCAATCGGCACTCCCTGAAAAAGCGGCACCAGCGCCGAGCCGGTCCGGGCAACCGGCATTTCGCTCAGTTCCAGCATGGCCGTCATGGGATTCCGGTACAGGCGCTGCTCATAAAACACCCGGTGTTTCGCACTGTCGACGGTCAGGTTTTCCAGCGAACCAACGATCTGACCGGTCGTCGATTGCCCCACTGCCAGTCGACTTGTCATCAGCAACAGGACGAATCGCCCCCAATGCTTACTTCGCTTTATCATGGCTGGCGGAGTGTTTGGTGGATAGCAGCGAGAAAGCGTACGACGCCCCGAACGTAAGCTGATCGAAATTCACGACGCCCGCCTGCACGGTCCAGTGCTTAAAAAAAGTAGCGTAGCCGCCCAGGTTCAGGTGTTGCGAATCCCACTCGGCCATGACCCCTCCTTTGCGGCTAAGGCTGGCTTTAACACCGCCGATCGGACCGGCCAGGTAGTAGGATTTCATGTCGCGTTTGTCGCGCAGGACAAAGCCCGAAAACAGCGTCGAGTTCTGATCGTTGCGCATATCGGCCCGGTCGACATAGTACGGGCAGGCGTAGCCAGCCGTCAGTTCCAGCTCAATAGCTGACGATACCGCTACGTGTTTGGTGGCCACAATAACGTTCGTAACCAGCGAGTTATCGATACCCAGCGGTATCGACGCAATCAGCGCCACCGATGGCCGATCGGCGCGTTCGGTAAGTAAGCCGTATTTCACGTCGATCTGCCGGTCGCCGATGCCCCGCGCGCCGTACTGAATCGGCCCATTTGGTCGCAGCAGGTTGACATTCAGTTCAAGTCGGGGCAGCACCACCAGGTTGACGAAAAAGATACTTTCCGAGTTACGTGTTTTTATCAACGGGTTGGCACCCGGGTTAAACCGGAAGGCGTAGTTGACCGGGTTGTAGCTGTAGCCCGCGTGAAACGTACCGTCGGACAGGATGGTTGCCGTTGGCACATACAGCAGCCCGGCCTTCCCGGAGATGTTGACCTGCGCTAGTGAGGGCGCGGCAGAAGCGGCCATGCCCAGCCCCCACAGGAGGACGCGCCGGGCGGCCCTGCTGGCCAGTAACGAACAAAATGAATGGAGACGTAGCGCCATATACCGGCAGACAGTTTTACGGAGAGGTACAAAAAAAGCTGCGTGCTGAATCCGGTTGCTGTTCGCTTCCGGTAGTCCACACGCAGCTTTTCTACTTATTCGGCCAGTTTTAGCCGTAGGGCCAGGCCCGCTTCTAAACCGTTCAGACTTACTTTTTCGGCGGTACTCGTCGACTCGGTCTGCACCAGCTGGTTGTAGCTGCCGAGGTGATACCGGACATCGAGCGCCAGATACAGTTTCTTGACCAGCTTCCGCTCGGCCCCGGCAAATACCTGCACGCCGTAGTTGTTGCCCGATTGCGATTCGTTGACCGAACCGGAACCACTAGCGACCGTCCGCGTAAAGGTATTGTTGATAAAGTATCGCGACAGCCCAACCCCGACATACGGCACCACGAACGGCGTTTTCGGCTTGGCCGACTGATCGCTCGCGTCAGTCGTTGCGGCCGGTCGCGCCGGGTTGAAGCGATACGTCAGATCAAGCGACACCGGAATGATCGCCAGGGTTAGCTTTTCCGAGCGGTTGACGCCCCCGGTGCTCAGGTTACCAGCGGCCGAACTCCGCCAGTAGCCGGCCCGCCCCCCCAGCGACAAGCCTTTGGCCAGCCCGACTTCCAGTGCCACGTGGGGCATGACCTGCCCACCGAGCGTAGCACCCTGCCCGCCGTTATAGTCCGTCAACAACGACCGCTGATTCCAGTAGTCCAGCGAGGGCTTCCAATAGCTGGCACCGACACTGATGCTGTTGAGATTCACCTGCGCCAGACTGGCCGTCGACACGCTCAGCAAGCCGCCGGCCAGCGCGAGAAAACGCAGATAAGAAGAATTCTTTTTCATAGGATTACGCGGATATAAGGAGAGGAAAAGAAGTCAGACAAGCGAATGATCAACCACCGTTACCCTGGTTGTGGCAGCTGGCAACCGCCCGGTCACGAACAGTAGCTGCGGTGCTCAATACCGTGTTGTAGTTGGTCGTAATCCGGTTAAGGTCCGAATCTCGGGCGGTCTTCGCAGCCGCGATTTTGGCATCCCGGGTAGCGGTACAGACGTTCAGATCAGCCGCCTGAATCGTATCGACATTTGTCAGCGCCTGCACGTAACCGACGTACATCATCAGCGCCAGTTGGTTGTATAGTGCATCACCTGTCGTTGCCCGCACCGAATTCAGCGTAGCCAGTGAACTATTCAGCTGCGTACGAAGCGTGGTGCGCAGGTCCGTGTACCGGGTAGGCACACTCGCCTGGCAGCTGGATACCTCAGCGTTGGCTGCCGTTTCCAGTTGCGTATAGTTGTTGTTGATAGCCGTGTTCTGACTGGTGCGGGTCGCATCCAGGCTTTGCACGACCGCAGTATATGCCGCCGAGGCCGCCTGCCGACAGGCATCAGACGAGCCATCCTGCTGTGTAGCGTTGGCCACGGCTACCAGCGTAATCCCACCAGCGCCAACCCGTGCCCCAACCGGCTTACCATTGACCGTCGGCAGTGTATACGAAGGCATGTACGCTTTCAGGGCCGCGTTGTTGGCCAGCGCCGACAGTTCTTTCTTCATATCGGCCGACATCGTTCCCGAACTGATCATGTCCGGGTTCAGGCTACTTGCCAGTTCGGACGCCCGGCTAGCCGATACCGCCTGACCGACAGCCGCACCGGCCTGTTGAACCGACGCAGGCACCTGGCCCGAAGCCGCAATGCTATTCAGCCCGGCACTGACGGCCGCAGCCATCGTTGACGAGGTGATACTACCAGCCGTTACGGATACAGCGGCCGGTGCCGTTGGGGTCACCTCGGGCAGCTTGACGTTGTCGAACCCGGCGAAGGTGTACGTGACGGGCGTGATCGACGAGACGTCTTTTGTTTTACAACTGTAGGCGGTTGTGCCTAATAGTAAGCCACATACCAGCCAATTGAGGGAGGGAGTACTTGTTTTCATACACACGGAATTGATTGACAATTTGTTTTAACTAGTTCGTGATCAGGAAGGTGTACCAGTCAGCCCTGCATCCTGTTGGTAGCTGATACCGGGCAGTTGACAAGTCAAAGATAGCCATGACCTTTAATTAACTAATATTAATTAACACAAATACTTTGTTTTCTTTTTTCTATTAATGTTAACTAAACAAATTTCTTTCCAAGTGCACGAATCGCGCACATCTTTTTTCATAAACTACTGACGTATACTCGATTAGTCCATAAAATCACCGAACCAGTACAGTTTCCCGTCGGCGGACTATGTGCAGGCGACTCCGTCTTTCGCTGGCGCGGAGACAATCCGTGTGCCAATCGCCTGTTTACCCGCCGACGCCTGTCTGCTTGTTACGAATGAGGCTACCTGAACTGGTTTGGCAATGACGAGATTCATATTGGGAAGCAGTGGGAAGCCGGGATGTGCATCCGGGAGGAGTATACCTATGCATGAAGCTATTTTCGCACTAGCCACCGCCCAAACGAGCATGCCGTAGGTACCCTGAGCGTTTTGAAGGGAATCCAGTTCAAAGCGACTTAACCTATCCGGGACTATCAGCCTAACAGATTAGCTTGCGAACTGTGCTCAAACAGCGCTTCAGGTAACTCGATTGGTAGCAGCTAGATAAAAACACTAACAGTACTACTATAAAAAGATGGCTCCGATGAACTTATGGGCTACATACGCACCGAGTCGTTTTTACTGACCACGATCGGCGCAACGGATAAGGGCGTTTGCAAAAATCTGCGGGAATTGATCGACGATTGCATCGCCGATGAAGGGGGGACGCTGAACAGTGGCGCAACGTAAAAGCAACCGACATGTCGTTCGACATCGAGTAGGCGAACGTCTGATGAAAGTATCACTGGTAACCGGCTAGCAACAGTTCAGCCTTGGTGAAACAATTTGAATTGGCTAACTAAACGAAGTATAGCGTGTATTGGACTTGCACATACACCTATCAAGACAACAAAAAAGCACTTACGAATTAACGTAAGTGCTTAACACTAAGTGAGCCAGTGGAGGGATTCGACCCCCCGACGCGCTTGCGCATCCTGATTACAAATCATAAACAGCTATTTATTTATACTTCTCTCGCGCCCCCTATAAATTATCTACTTAATTAATAATCAGTAATTTAATACACATACTCTTATCAGTACTTATTGATATATACCGTTGATTTTATAGGTTTGCATTGCACATCGCATTGCACATAATGAGGTTTGTACAATGCGTTTTCGTGCTCCCCTGATCACTATCCTATGCAAACCGCTACGGTTACTTTATTTTATGATACACGCCGTGTTGCCAAAGACGGCAGTTTCGTACGCTTGTCCGTATATGCCGATCGCCAGCAGAAGATTTACTCGACGGGCTAATGACATGACAAAAGCGGAATCAGGTCAATAAGTGGTCGATGATTGAGGACTCGGTCACGGAGTTCGTCCAGACCATGCCGGAATAAACTGT
>NZ_PVTE01000048.1 GCF_003002825.1 Spirosoma oryzae
CGCTGGGAGAAGAAGGTCGCCAATTATAAAGCCTTGCTATTTCTGGCCTGTGCCCACATCGTTTGGAAACGCTCAATCATTTTCGGATAGGCTCTAAAGTTCAGGGCTGGATACACGGCATCGTTCATCCTGTTTTTCTGCGTAGGTTCCTCTTTGGCAAGCTGCGCTATACCGTCAATCGACGTAATCTGGCGGAGTTTTTCAAACGCATTGTCTATGTAGTTCTTTGCTTCCTGATCAGTCATGCTACCACCTGATTAAATTGATTGGTTCGCCCAAGTTAATCAGTTAACCGACAGACCTAAAAGGTTTATAAAACCTTTTAGGTCTAAAAAAAGGGAGACCCGTCGACCGGGTCTCCCTGAAATTAATCGGAAAAGCGTATTGACTGGACTTAGTTGCGGGCTTCAGCCATCAACAGGTCACCATTCGCTGTAAAACGCAGCTTGTACAACTGCTTACCCACGGCGACGTCGAGCATATACTCGCTGGTGCTGCCGTTCGGTGGGGTGCTTTGCTCAGCCGCCAGGAAGGTGTATCCGCTGAAGTTGGTTTGCAGATACGCGCTAAGCGCCGACGGTACTTTACTACCATCCAGAATAAACGTCCGGTTAGCGGGGGCCGGTGGCGTCGCGGTCGACGAGCCGGGTGCAGTCGGTACCGGCGGTGGTGGTGGCGTAGCCGTGCCCGAAGCGGGTGGCGTTACCGTACCCGAGCCAGGTGCTGTGGCGGTACCCGACGTTGGTTTTCCGGGTTTAGGTGGTCCCGCTGTGCCCGACACAGGTGGCGTAGCCGTACCCGATACCGGTGCCGTTGCCGTGCCCGACACAGGAGCGCCAGGGCCGGCAGGTGGTGCCGGCGTAACGGTTGCTCCGTTCGCATCCAGATGCAGCGTCGTGGGCTGGTTGTTGCTGAACAGTTTTACGTCGTACTGCGTCACACCGTCGTGAACGTGCAATTCCGTCCAGCCGTAGGTATAGGCCGAGTAAGCACTGCCGCTAACAACACTGGCCACTGCCGATGGCAGTTCGTTTCGCGACACGTAGCTCACCGAATGACTACCGGTGAGAGCTGGTGGCGTTGGTCCACCCTGCGGACCAGCCGGTTTGTCGACCAGTGCGTTGCTGGCGTCGAAATCCAGATCGTACAGCGTACCGTTTTGCAGGAATTTCACTTTCGTACCGGCCAAGGTCGTCGTGCCCGGCTCCCGTTTGCGATCGACTTTCACCAGTGAATAACCGGCGTACTTCTGATCCAGGTAGGTTTTTACACCGGCTGGCAGAGTCGACGCAGGCAGTGGCGCAATCAGGGTAGCGGTACCGGCCGTGGCACCAGCACGGGCGTTGGCAAGCGACGGCTGGTCGGGTCCGACGGTCGCATTTTTACTGCAGCTGGCGATCAGCATCGTGACCAGCACGGCCGCAGTTATCATCGATTTCTTCATTGGATTTGCGTGTTTGACTAGTCAAAAATGCCGGGCCGATATGAAGAAAGGCTTAAGAAAAGATTAATTCACCGAAAGCCTTACCGCCGGGAGCCGCGCCCTTTCGGATTGCTGACGATTTCGTTGAGTAATATCGTCAGGTCGTTGTTCATCAGCCTGATTTCCGTTTCCAGTTGCCCCAGCATGGTGGCCCGCAACGTCAGGGCTTCGGCGTCATACGCCCCCCCTTCCCCGAAATAATCGACCTCGTGGTGCGGCTTGCGCGCCCGTTTCCCAGCCGCGTTCAGCGACGTCAGCACCTCCCACCGATCATGAAGTTCGGTAACGACCGTACGGCTGGTATCGGTTCTGGGCTGATTGAGGTAATACCAGACCAGCGGAGCGAATTGAGTAGAAGTACGAGGCTTCTGCCAAACGTCGCGCAGGGGATTACGGACGTGCGGATAGTCGACGCGGGGTGGCTTCTGCCGCAGGGCTAGCACACCAAGACCTCCCTCGCCCACACCACCGGCAATGTGCAGCCAGTCAGCCGCAATATGCTGCTCGTGCAGGTTCAGTAGACTGGCACCGATGATGGCTACCGACCCGATAGTGATGGCACTGATTGTCATGCGTTTCTCCCGCAGATTCTCCCGGCGCGTCAGCAGGGTAGCGGTCAGCGTCGCCCGTTTGGTTTCGCAGTCGAGCAGCGCCGAAGCAGTGGCAATGTCGGCGCTGGCCAGTTGAAGCTGGTCGGAAATTCGCTGCCGCACAGCCAGGTACGCCGTCGACGGTACGTTACCCGTTTCCTGCGCTTCCAGCGTCGTTAGCTGCGCCAGCAGCGAAGTCAGACCAACGGCCTGCGCCATGTGCAGCGCCCGTGGTCCGTACCGGCCGCGCAACAGGGTTTCCTCCGCTGAGCCGGCCATCAGGGCAGCCGGTCGGAACACATAGCCGGACGTGTGACTTGAGTCGACTTCGCAATGGTCCTGCGCTACGCGTTGCAGCGCTTCCGACGCCCGCCGGCCGCTCATACAGCTGGTGATCAGCAGGGTTATCAATACGCCAAACAGCATGGGCTGGCGTGTAATCGAATTGAGTGTGTTCATGGGATTGAGACAATACGTGATGGGCGTTGGTTGGTCATTGGCCGATTGGCAGCAGGTACTGTCGACAGTGATGCACGGGCACTCACTAGTCTGATGAGGCCAGTCCTGCGCCGGCTCTCTCTACTTGGCTGGAAGACAACAAAATGAAAACACCGTCGCCGTTGCTATCATCTTCGGATGACGGGAACGGCGACGGTGTTTATTGATTTACCAGTGAGACTGTCAATCGGGGAGTAAACTGAGTACATACTGCAATCGTTGCGACTAATGCCTTAACCGGAGTCAGGGCATTTTGTCTGCCTGACTCCGGTCAATTGATTTACTGGACCAGGTACGACTGTCCGTTCAGGGTCAGTACCGACGCCCGCAGAATAGCGCGTTTCTGAAGCTGAACCTGCCCGTCGCCCAGCGGTTGTGCATAGCCGTCGACAGTGATGGCGCTGCCTTTTGGTGCCAGCGTTGACAGTTGGTACGCGACGTGGGGCGGCACCTTCACGACCGTCTGATCGCTTAGTATCAACCCGTTTGCCCGGCCTTCACGGTCCAGTTGGTAGTCGGCTACTTTACCGGTCACCGTTCGGCGGGTCGGTGTCACTGGCGTCTGAGGGGCCGCTGGGGGCGTGTCGACAATCTGTGTGTTGCCGGCGTCGAGTTTCACCAGTTTGAAAATGGATTCGCCCAGCGGACTGATTTGGTTATACCCCATCACCGTAACGCGGTTTCCGGCTTTTACGGCTGCGTTCACCTGCTGGCCCATGTGCGCGCCGAAGCGAACCGTCGTGGGGGTTCCGCTGCTGTTCAGTGTAAAACCGTTCAGGATACCATCGTCGTTGGCCGTCAGTTGGCCGACGCTACCGGTCAGGGTCGTCAGCGACGTCATGGCCTGAGCTTCGGGGCCCCGAAGCCCACCGGGACCTACCAGTCCGGGACCTACCGGTCCGGGACCCGGTCCCATTGACCCTCTTGGCCCTGGCCCAGCCAGTTGAATAGGGGGAGCCGCTACGCCCGACGGAACTTGTGCGATGGTTAGCGGAGCCGCCAGGATGCCTAGCATAAGGGCGGTGTACAGGATTCGATTCGTTTGCATGTGTGTCGTTGTTTTCGTTACGTCAGCAAACCTACCGGCATCAGTTTAGGGTCGTCTGAAGACGGCATTAATGTTTCTTAAGTCATTCCAGCGCGACATCACCATATTCGACACAGCAGCCAGCTCAGTCATTGACCGGCGGTACAGCCCAGCCTGTTGACGAGCCAATCACGGATTTAACAATTTCATCATCAACACGTTTAAAGCCCGTCGTAATTTTGGGCTATCTACCGACTACTCATCGACATCTACTCAACCAATTGTCAACCAGTTGGTTGCCAGTTGACCATAACCCATGCACAAACCCATCAGCGCCCAAGAAACAGACCTGCTCCGCGATCTGGCGCAGGGGAACCTGATAGCTTTCGACGCACTCTATGACCGCTACCGTCAGCCCGTCTACGCCAACATTATCAAGCTGGTCAGGCAGACCGAAACCGCCGAAGACATCCTTCAGGAAGTGTTTGTCGCGCTGTGGGAAAACCGGCACAAGATCGACACGGGCAAGTCGGTGGGTGGGTGGCTGTTCGTTGTCAGTCACAATAAAGCGTTGTCGGTGCTGAAAAAACAGGTGCGGGAATCGATCGTTGTTACCTGGCAACCGGACGTTCCCGATACCCCCGCTACCGACGACCGACCCGACGAAGAGTTGTATGGCTTACAAATGGCGCTGATCGAGGAAGCAGTCGAACACCTGCCCGCCCGCAAGCGCGACGTGTTCCGGCGGTGCCGCTTCGAGGGGCAATCATCCGAAGAAGTAGCCCATCAGATTGGTATTTCGACGGCATCGGTCGACGACTATCTCAAACAGTCGACACGCTTCATCCGCGACTACATCCGCACCCGGACGACGCCTTCCCAGCTGGCGGTACTGGCCGGGCTGCTTTTCTGGCTGGACTAGCCCCTGCCATTGGGTCGTTCCAACCTTAACAATTCCGTAATACAGAAAGCATCCCCCTGGGGTGGGGGTCGGTGTATTTAGGGGTGAGTATGGAGCAAACCACCCAACAACTAATCGACAAATTCTGGGCCGGCACCGCCACCGAGGCCGAGACGCAGCGGCTCGCCCGCGTGCTCGACTCGCCCGGTACCGACTGGCAAACGGAGTTGCGTCGGGCGTTCGACGAGCAGCCCCCAGCGACGGGTCCGCTGACGGATGCGCAGTCGGCGCGGGTGCTGCTGCGGATACACCGGCAACTGCTGGGCGCACAGGAAACGTCGGCGTCATTTACCGTCTGGCGGCAGTGGGGTCGGTGGGCAGCGGCCGCTGTACTGGTACTGCTTGTGGGACTGGGAACGTGGTTTCTGAATCGACCGGCACAGCCTGCGTCGACACTGGCCGGGCATACCGCGCCAGCGCGCTGGCAGCTTACGCATCGGGCTAATAATACGACCACACCGCAACGGCTTTCGCTGGCCGACGGGTCGACATTGACATTACAACCCGGTAGTTCGGTCAGCTACTACGAACCGTTTGGGCGATCGGCCCGCGACATCAGCATGAGTGGCGACGTGCTGTACACCGTGGCGAAAGACCCGGCGCATCCGTTTACCGTACTGGCCAACGGGATCACGACGACCGCACTGGGCACACAGTTCCGGGTACAGACCACCACGAATCACCGCGTATCGATTCGGCTGCTGGAAGGGCGCGTCGTGGTGCGGGCCACGCCAGCCAGTGGGCTGACCATGACCGACACCTACCTGAAACCCGGTCAGGAACTGAACATCGATACGCAGTCGGCGACGCTATCGGTAAGCGCCTTCCGGCCGTCGGCAACGATGGTTGTGCCGAGTGTGGTGTCACCAACTCGCTCAAACCCGCCGGGGCTGGTCTTTACCAAAGAGTCGCTGGAAACCGTGCTGAATCGGGTGAGTCAGCGCTACAACGTCCCGATTGATGTCGACCCGGCAGACGTGCAGGGGCTGTCGTTTTCGGGTTCGTTCGCAGCCAGCGATTCCGTAACGGTTGTCCTGAACGCCGTTTGTCTCACCAACAATTTGTCGTTTACGCAGGAATCGGGACGGATTATCGTCAGCCGAGCCCCCTAGTCTACCCCATGTAACAGCCCGTCATTTCGTTCGTTCATACGTCGCTTCGGCGGTGCCCGCATCACCCCAAAACCGGGGTGGCAGCGATTCTTTTTGCCAATTTTTTCAACACACAATACCCCCAATGAAACAGTACTTACCTACCGCTTTACACCGATTACCGGTCTGGCTGCTACTCCTGCTGCTGTCCGCACCGGCCATGGCCCAGTCGACCGCCCGGATGCGCGGCACCGTACTCGATGAAACTGGTCAGCCACTGGTTGGCGTCACCGTTCTGATCGATGAAGAGCGGGGCACCGCAGCGGGCCAGTCCGCAGCGCGCGGTACCACCAGTGACGCCAAAGGGCTTTTCGCTTTCGATAATCTGCGGGCGGGTGGTCGCTACACGGTCACGGCCAGCTACATCGGCTACGAAAAGCAAACCACTCCCAATTTCCTCATCAACGCCGGCGACAACAACAGCCTGCTGATCCGGATGAAACCCGAACAACGGACCCTGAACGACGTCGTGGTTATCGGCTACGGGGCTCAGTCGAAGGCGAAAGTAACAGGCGTCATTTCGCAGGTGAAAGGGCAGGAAATGAACCGCTATGCCGGGAGCAGCTTCGCCCAGCAACTAGCCGGCAAAGCCGCTGGCGTAGTCATCAACGACGCGTCGGCGCAACCCGGCTCCGATCCGCAGATCGTGATTCGGGGCATCGGTACGCTGACCGCCGGGCGCAACCCGCTGATCGTGGTCGACGGCTTCCCGCTATCGGAAGGCTCGTCGCTGAACTCCATCAATCCACAGGACATCGAAACCATCGACATCCTGAAAGATCCGGCGTCGGCCGCTATCTATGGGTCGCGGGCGGCCAATGGCGTCGTGCTGATTACGACCAAAAAAGGGAAAGCGGAGAAGATGACCGTATCGCTCGATGCGTACACGGGTTTTCAGGAGCGGGCCGACCGGGTCGAATACGTCGATGCCTACCAGGCCGCTCAGTTCTTTACCGAAGCCCGCGACTGGGGGTATCTGTCGAAAAACGCAACGAACCGGAGCATCAGTGACGACCGCGCGACCCGCCTGAGCAAGGGAGCCAGCCTGCGCGAACTGCGCCTGAATTACCTCGATCCGTACCTGAACAATCAGGCGAATCTCACCAATACGAACTGGCTGAACGAAGTGTTCCGCAAAGGGAAGATCAGCAGCTACAACCTGTCGTTTGCGGGCGGATCAGACAAAACCAACTACTACGTTGGAGCCAACTTCTTCGACCAGCAGGGGATTGTCGTCAACAGCGGGCTGAAGCGATACAGCGCGACCATCAAAGTCGATTCGAAACTGTCGAACAAAGTAAACCTGGGGGTAGCGATCAATCCATCCTACACGTCGCAGACTTACTTCAACAACGGCGTCAACGACTGGTCGAGCGATCCGGTGGCGAGCATCTACATCATGTACCCGATGTTCAGCCCGTACAATGCTGACGGTAGCCTGGCCATCAGTACGCAGATCAAAGCAAATACGGCCGAAGATGGTGCCCTGGGCGAAAACGCCGTGGCGCTGGCCTACAAGATCAAGAACAAACGTAATTTCTTCCGCACGTTCGGCAATACGTACCTGAGTTACCAGCCGATCGAGGGCCTGACGTTCAAGACCTTACTGGGTGGCGATCTGCGCAGCAGCTTCTTCGATTACTACAACCCGTCGGACGTGGGTGCGTACCGGACAGCCGCTCCTAAACCCGCCGTAGCGCAGGAAACGCGGGATTTTACGACCAACTTCCTGACCGAAAATACGCTGACCTACAGCAGGCAGATAACCGACCACCAGATCGACCTGCTGGCCGGTTATACGTATCAGCAGGAGGATTACAACGCAACCAGCGTAACAGGATCGAGCATTGCCGACGATAACATTACCAACATCGCCGGAGCCAGCGCCTTCACCGCGTCGGCCGACCGCTACACCTGGACTCAGGTTTCGTACCTGGCGCGGGCGCAGTATTCGTTCAAAAACAAATACCTGTTTACCGGTACGATTCGGCGCGATGGCTCGTCGCGGTTCGGGGACGATCGCAAATGGGGTAACTTCCCGTCGATAACGGGGGGCTGGATTCTGTCGAACGAAGCATTTTTCCCGTCGAGCCGGCTCGTTACGTTTGCCAAACTGCGGGCCAGCTGGGGGCAGTCGGGGAATAACCAGATCGGGTCGTACAGCTCGAAGGCACTCGTCAACGGCGACAACTACGTATGGGGCAGCAACCTGGCCGCTGGCTTTGCCGCTACGACGACCGCCAACCCGAATCTGTCGTGGGAAACCAAAACGGCGACCAACATCGGCCTGAACCTAGGGCTGGGCACGAAATTCACGGTTTCGGCCGACTACTACACGTCGGTCACGAAAGACCTGCTGCTGAACGTACCCGTGCCGGAACAGTCGGGTTTCAGTTCGTCGATGCAGAATATTGGCCGCGTGCAGAACAATGGGGTCGAACTCGAACTGGGTGGTGCCAACATCGACCTCGGTCCGGTAAAGTGGGGTTTCAATGCCAACCTGGCTACCAACCACAACAAAGTACTGGCGCTGGCACCCGGTCAGGAGCAGATCATTACAGGGGCGGAAAGCAACTTCCGCACGCGGGTAGGTGGTCCGATTGCCGAACTCTATGGCTTCAACGTGATTGGCGTTTACAAATCGCAGGAAGACATCAACAACACGCCCCACCTGACGGGTACGCTAGTGGGTGACTACAAAGTGCAGGATCTGAACGGCGACGGCGTTATCGACCTGAACGACCGGCAGGGCTACGGCACCTACAATCCCAAGTTTACCTACGGTTTTTCGAGCAACTTCGCCTACAAAAACTTCGAGCTGAGCTTCTCACTGGTGGGGATTCAGGGCCGCACGATTTACGACCGGCAGATTGCGCTCTTCGATGAATCAGGTGAAGGCTTCTCGGTACCGAGCAAATACTACTTCGAGAATCGCTACAACCCCACCACCAACCCGGACGGTTTTCTGGGCCAGCCGAACCTGGGAAACTTCTCCAGCGCCCGCAAGCTGACCCGCGACTCGAACCTGTTTTTCAAGAAAGCCGACTACCTGCGCATGCGGAACATCCAACTGGCCTATACGCTGCCCAAAAGCGTCACCTCGGCGGTACGGTTGTCGGGTGCCCGCGTATACGTATCAGCCAATAACCTGTTTACGCTGACGCCTTACCGGGGCTTCAACCCGGATGCGACGTCGGTCGGTAACGTACTGACCAACGGGCTCGCGCTCGGTAACTACCCGGTTGCCCGCTCGTTCATCATCGGTGCCAACATCACGTTCTAATCACTCGTCATTCATCATGAAAAAGATACAACTTATTCTTCCGCTGTTGAGTAGTATGCTGCTGCTCAGCGCCTGCGAAGACAACTTATTTCAGGAACCACAGGCGTCCAAAGTGTTGAGTAACTTCCTGCGCAACGAAACCGAATCGGAAGAGTACGTCAACGCGGTATACGCCAATTTGCAGGCCAGCGGGCTGTACGGGCTGTACCTGCCTGCTGCCGGCGAAATCCAGTCCGACAATACGTTCGATGAAGTACCGGCCAACGACGACGGCATTTACGGCCAGCTCGATCAGTTTACCGTTATCCCGTCGAACGGCATCGTCACGGCAGTCTGGACCCAGTCGTACCGCGCCATTCAGAAAGCCAACGTCGTACTGAACCGAATCGGCAGCATCACCTACGCGACCGACGCCACCCGGCAGTCCCGCATTGGCGAGATGAAATTCATCCGGGCCTTGCTGTATTTCAACCTGGTCCGGTTGTATGGTGATGTCCCGCTGGTAACGCAGGAAACGACCGATCCGAACGCGTATTTCGGGCAGGGTCGCGCGGCCTCGTCGCAGGTGTACGACCAGATCAAAAAAGACCTGACCGAAGCCATCAGCGTGTTACCCGCGACGACCTCACAACCGGGTCGGGTGGTAAAAACGGCGGCCCAGACGTTGCTCGCCAAAGTCTATCTGACGCAGAAAAACTACGCGGATGCGCAGACCCTGTTGCAAGCCGTCGTGAGTTCGGGGCAACATACGCTGCTGAGCAGTCCGTCCGACGTGTTCAGCATCAGCAATGAGAACAACAAGGAGATCATCTTCGCCGTCCAGTTTGCGTCGGGCGTCAACGGCAACACAGAGGGCAGTACCTTGTTTCAGCAGTTCAGTCCGTCGGGTACGGTGTCGGGAGCCAAAGGCCACAACCTGCCGACCAAGAGCCTGTACGCTCTGTACACCAGCGCCGACAAACGGAAAAGTGCGTACCTGACGGCTACCTCGTCCGGTACGCCCTGGAGCAAGAAATTCACCCAGCCGACCACGGTGATTACCGATGGTGGCAGCGACGTGGTCGTGCTCCGGTATGCCGACGTGCTGCTGATGCTGGCCGAGGTACAGAACGAACTGGGCAACACCAGCGGAGCCGCGACGAACCTCAATCTGATCCGCACCCGCGCCGGTCTCGACAACACGACGGCCACGACGCAGGCCGACCTGCGAACTGCCATCGACCTCGAACGCCGGTTTGAACTGGTCGGCGAAGGCCACCGCTGGTTCGATCTGCTTCGGTCAGGCAACGCCGTATCGGTGATGAACAACTGGTTTGCTGCCAACAACAGCCAGATCACGATCACGACCAACAGCCTGCTCCTGCCGATTCCACAAAGCCAGGTCAACACCGACCCCAGCATCAAACAGAATCCGGGATACTGATCTCTTCTTTCTGTCATCCCGGCGAAGATCACCGCCCCGGCGGCTTGGTCCTTCGTCGGGTTGACAGAAAATAGCTTGTTAAAAATCAGACTATTAATTACCTAAATCGACATGCGTCAGCTAGTCCTCCTTTTTGTCACCCTGGCCATTAGCCAGCTAACAGTCGCCCAATCGCGGCCGGTCGATGCCATCATCCGGGAGTTGCACGATCCGGCCAGCAAACAGGTGCTCGTGGTGGCCCACCGGGGCGACTGGCGGGGTAACCCCGAAAACTCGGTGCGGGCCATCGAGAGCGTAATTCAGATGGGCGTCGACGTGGTCGAAATCGACCTCAAGAAAACAAAGGACGGCGTACTGATTCTGATGCACGATCGGACCATCGACCGGACTACGTCGGGCAGCGGAAAACCCGAAGACTACACGTGGGCTGAACTGCAACAGCTTACCCTGAAAAACGCACACGGTTGCCCCACCCGCCAGCGAATCACGACCTTCGAAGAATGCATGAACACGGTTAAAAACCGGATCATGGTCAACATCGACAAAGGGTACGACTACTACCAGGACGCTTATGCGATACTGGTCAAAACCGGTACGGTCGATCACGCGATCATCAAATCGACCCGGCCCTACGAAACTGTTAAGGCCGAAAATGGGAACCTGCTGGGTGGCAAACTGGCCTTTATGCCGGTAGTGGATCTGAACAAGCCGGCGGCCAACGCCGTGATTCAGTCGTACGAAACCAACCTGAAACCACTGGCCTACGAGTTGATTTTTCAGACCGACAGTGCGCTGGTCCATTCCAACTACCAGACCATCCCGAAGACCAGCTCTAAAATCTGGTTCAACAGCTTATGGGCCAGCCTGGACGCGGGTCATGACGACGAGCGGAGCGTAGAAGAACATCATCCCGAAGACGGCTGGGGCTGGCTCATCGACCACAACGCGACGATGATTCAAACCGACCGTCCCGCCGAACTACTGGCCTACCTGCGCAAGCGGAAACTGCATCGCTAGGCACGTTAACCAGCGCGTTCGTGTGCCGGTCTGCTTTCAGAAGCAGACCGGCATTTTTGTATTATTCCCAGTTGCTATTACCTTCCATACTACCCTACTCGCTGTAGTACTATAAATTCATAACCCTGTCACATCTCGCTGCCCCAAAGCGCATTTAATTCAAACTATGGTAATGTATAGGTCATACCTGGGCAATCTTGGCTAGGCACCTTTGTGGGTATTTAAATACCCAGGTAATGCGCAATTTTACAAAGCTTATTATTGTACTTCTCCTCTTTGCCGGTTACGTCGCAGAGGCCCAGACGAATCTCGCGGGCATCTACGGAAAAGTGATCGATCAGGCTGGACAACCGCTGGAAATGGCGACGGTTCAGGTCAAGAATGAATCGACCGGTTTCAAGGCCGGTACGGTCACCAACGAGAAGGGCGAATTCCGCCTGAAAGAACTACCGCTGGGTTCGCCCTATTCCATCACCGTCCAGTTTATCGGCATGGCGACGCAGACGCAGACCGGGTTTTCGCTCAACCAGGGCGACCTGCTGCGCGTTAGCTTCAAACTGCTCGACAACGCCAACGAGCTGGCAGCCGTCGACGTTTCAGGTAATTCGCTAACGAATAAGATTGAAAACATCGGTACGTCGACGGCCATCACGGCCAAAGACATCAATCGACTACCGGTCAACGGCCGAAACTTCTCGACGCTGTCAGACCTGTCGCCCCTGAGCACCGGCAACAGCCTGGGTGGGCAGCTGGGCTCGGCGACCAACTTCACCATTGACGGTATGGCCGCACGAAGCACGATTGCCGGTGGGCAACCGTCGGGGGCTTATTCGATCACGATGGAAGCCGTTCGGGAATTTCAGGTCGTCACCAATCAGTACGACGTTACGTACGGAAACGCCGGTGGTGGTACCATCAGTACGGTTACGAAGTCGGGCACGAACAAGTTTAGCGGGAGTGCCTTTAACTTCCTGCGCACCAGCGGCCTGTCGAGCCCGTACGGACTCAATCAGCAGCCCCGAAATCTGCCGTTCAACACGGCGCAGTATGGCTTCTCGCTGGGTGGCCCGATCATCAAAGACAAGCTTCACTTCTTCGTGGCCTGGGACCGGCAGGCCAGTACGCAACCGCTGCTGATCGCGCCGATTCAAGCGACCGCCGACGCCCTGCGCTACAACCTTACCCAAGCTACGGAAGATAAGTTTCTGAGCATTGCCCGCAGCAAGTACGGGGTCGGGAATGAACCCCAGTTCGGTCAGTTTACCCGCTTTAAAAATACGCACGCGCTCTTCGGTCGGATCGACTGGCAGATCAACGCCAAAAACCTGCTGACGATCCGTGACAACTACATCTACGATCTCGATAATCAGTCGGACAACGACAACACGACGATCAACCTATACGAGGTGTACAGCACCCGGAAAAGTGCCAACAACAGCTTACTGGCTTCGCTCCGGACCACGATCAGCCCGAAAGTGACGAACGAACTGAAGCTACAGCACTTCTGGGAATACAACCAGATGTACGCCAACCCACAACTGCCCGCAGCCAACATTCCCCGGGCAACCGTCGCGAACGTGGCGTCTGTCAACCCGACGGATTCAACCAAGTTTTTGTACACGAATATTCAGCTGGGTGGTCAGCGCTACGGTGGCGACTACTTCAACAACCACCTCGTTCAACTGGTCGACAACGTGTATGTAAACACCAATCGATTCAACTTCACGTTCGGTGGCGGTCTGACGTTCAGCAATCAGAACTCGATTTATGGTAGCGAAACGAACGGCCGGTTCTGGTATACGGGCCTGACCGCTTTCGACAACCTGGCTCCTTTCCGGTTTACGCGCGACGTGTACCTGACCAGTACACCCAATGTCAAATTCAACGTGCTGGTACCGAATATCTACGCGCAGGCGCAGACGACGGTGGCTCCCGGCCTGAACGTTACGGCGGGTATCCGGGTCGATTATACCGACTACCTGACCAAGCCAACCTTCAACCAGACCGTGTTTAACACATTGGGCCTGCGGACAGATAATAAACTGGCGACGTTGCAGGTACAGCCGCGTATTCAGGCAACCTGGGATATTCGTCAGGATGGCCGGGACATCATTCGCATCGGTGGTGGTATTCTGGGCTCGGCTCTTAACCCGTATTCCATGATCAACAACATGGTCTTCGACGGTAGCCGCATCGCCAGCATCGACGTAACCGGTAACCTGGTACCTACGCCTAACTTCCCGGCGTATCGGGCTAATCCGGCTTCGGCACCGGGCCTCGACCTGATTAACAACCCCAACGTGCCTAAGCTGTACACGATCAACATGAACGGCAAAGACGCGAAAGTCCCGACCGTGTATAAAGTCAACGGATCGTACAGCCACTTCTTCAGCCCCAACTTCCGGATGAGCATTGCGGGGTACATGTCGTTCGCCCGGAACAACTACACGTACACGGACAAAAACATGGTGGACCAGCCGTTCTTCACCCTGTCGCAGGAAGCCAACCGCCCGGTATACGTACCGGCCGCGTCGATCCTGACGTCCAACGGATCGCAGAACTGGACCCTGGGTCGGAAAACGACGGAAGTAGGCCGGGTGCTGGAACTGGGTAGCTTAGGTAAAGTGAATCAGATGGCAGTCGTCGTCGACGGAAACTACCGGTACTTCAAGGATGGCGAGATTGCGTTCTCGTACACCTGGAACGACACGAAAGACAACACCTCGTACAACGGGAACGTAGCGAACACGGCTACGCTGGTGCAATACACGGCCGGCGATCCGCGCGTGCTGAATCAGATGAACTACTCCGACAATCAGTTCCGGACCAAGATCGTCGTCTACGGTAACACGCCTACCTTCCACGGTTTCAACATGGGCTTCCGTTTCTCGGGGCTGAGTGGTACGCGCTACTCGATGGTCGTGAACGGCAACATCAACGGTGACTTTGTGGAGACCAACGATCTGGCGTTCGTTTATGACCCCAACAATGGCGAAACACCACAGTATCTGCGCGAGGGCATCAACACGATTCTGAATAACCCCAACGTAGAAAGCAGCGCCAAGGATTACATCCGGAACAGCTTCGGGAAGATTGCCGAACGCAACGGCGGGGTGAACCCATTCTACGGAACCCTCGACCTGCGTCTGACTTACAAAGTCAAAACGTTCCGCAACCAGTACCTCGAACTATCGGGCGATCTGTTCAACACGGCTAACCTGCTCAACAAAGCGTGGGGCATCAACCACGCGCTGGGAGCCACGTCACTGCTGGTCCGGTCGGGCTTCGATCCAACGACGAACAACTACAAATACAGCGTGAACACCAACGCGGGCGTATCGAATCTGAGCGGCAACCCCTACCAGTTTCAACTGGGTGTGCGGTACGGCTTCTAAGCCTAACGCCCGTTCGATTACCTGATTGCTGAACGAGGCTACCTAACCTGGGTGGCCTCGTTTGTTTTTACACCGTTCTATAGGAAGCTAGGCCGGTTATCGACGATCCGTTGGGTTACTCTGTCCTGCATCAGCAGGATAGAAACGCTAGATTATTTCGACGTTCGTATTTATTCGGTCAGATGCATTGACTATTGGCAAAAGAATCTTTTACTTTGAAATACAAAGTACTTTATAATAATCAATTGTCCGCCATGCATTTCCCGACCAAACGCTTTACTATCATCTTACTCGTCGTAACTGGTTTGCTGTCGATACCATTGGTAGCAATGGAGTTCACCAATGACGTAAACTGGAGTCTATCGGATTTTGTCATAGCCGGCTTTCTACTGTTCGGTACGGGGCTTGCCTGTGAATTTAGCCTGCAAAACATCCAAAAAACCACGTACCGGCTGGCCATTTGCGGTGGGTTGCTGCTACTACTTTGCCTACTCTGGCTGGAACTGGCCGTCGGCATTTTCGGCTCACCGATCAGTGGCAACTAACCCGGTGCGCGACTCGTTGCCAGTACGGTTTCGGGTTGACTTACAACTTCAGCGATCCGTCTGTCTGCCCCGGTCGACAGACGGTTTGTTCGTTTATAGCCATCCGTTCTGCACGATCGGGACGGCTGTTTACTCGGGCAAATTAGCCGGTATCTGGCTCACAAGTGTACCTGTTCGCTATAGTATGTGACAGACAATTGCAGACTCAGTCGTAAATTGGCCCGCCAATTGGTGGTAACACCCGGCTTTTCCAAGCCGCAACTTGCGCGCACCGGCTACTTAGTACTTGATTATGAATGCCAATTCTATTTTGATTTTGTTGGTCGATGATGAGCCACCCGTCATCGACATGCTGCAACGAGTGGGCCGTCAACACTTCCCCCAGGCTACGTTTGCCAGTTGTAACAGTCCCCAGGAAACACTCGATTACCTCGACGAAGCGGCCAACGCCCGACCACAACTGATTCTGCTCGACATCGACCTGCACGCGCCGACCAACGGCCTGGATTTGCTGGCCCAGATTCAGCAGCATCCCCGGGCGAAAGGCATTCCCGTTGTTATGTTTACCGTTTCGGCGGCCGAACCAGACATTAGCCGGGCCTATGAAGTAGGCGCTGTGGCGTATACCCAGAAGCCGGATTCGCTCACGGGCTGGGTCAACTACGTACAATTACTGCGGGACTACTGGTTTTCCATGGCGATTCTCCCCCCGACCAAGTAAACCTGCCGCAGTCAGGTAAGCAAAATACAGCCCCGACTGGTATAGTCGTCAGTCGGCGGGGAGATACACGCTGAACGTGGTTCCCTCGTTGGGCTGGCTGCGTGCGACAATACCGCCACCGTGGTTAGCCGCTACCTTCTGGCAGACAGCCAGCCCGATGCCTGTACCCGCATATTGACTCTTGTTGTGCAGCCGCTGAAACACCTGAAAAATCCGGTCGGCGTATTTGGCATCGAACCCGATACCGTTGTCGATCACGTCGATTCGGCAATAATGATCGGCTGGATGGGTCGGACGCACCGATGTCGGCAACTGCCTGGCATCGACCCGCTCCGCCCGGATCTGAATGTGGGGAATCACGTCGGGTCGGCGAAACTTCAGCGCATTACCCAGCAGATTCTGAAACAGTTGGCTCAGCTGCGAAAAGTCGCCCGGCACCGTCGGTAAGGCGGATATGTCGATGGTGGCCTCCGTTTCCGCCAGCGCCAGTTCCAGGGTAGACTGTACGTCGTCGATTACCTCGTTGAGCGGGACGGGCTGATTGGGTTCCCGGTGCGTATCGATGCGGGCGTAGGTCAGCAGGTCTTTGATCAGCGTCGACATGCGGCTGGCTGCCGATTGCATGCGCTCGATGTACATGGCCGACTCTGTATCGACGCCTTTATCCTGCTGCCGCACTTGAAGCAGATTGCCAAACTGCTGAATCTTGCGCAGGGGCTCCTGCAAATCGTGGCTGGCGACATAGGCAAACTGCTGCAGGTTATCGTTGGACCGGCGTAGCTTATCTACGGAAATGGCCAGTTCCCGCGTCCGGCGGTTGACCTGCGTATCCAGATCAGCCGATAGCTGCCGGTAGCGCTCCTCCGACTGGCGCAGGGCGGCTTCGGCCTGTACCCGCTCGATGGCCAGCCAGGTTCGGTCGGCGACCTGCTCCAGTAACCTGAGTTCATCGTCACTCCAGCAATGCGCCTGCCTGTAGTGTACGAACAGGACCATAATCAGTTGTCCATCGCTCAGAAGCGGTATGTTGACAGCCGCCCCCAGTGATAGCTGCGCGTATGCCTGCTTCTCCTGTTCGTTCAAACCGGCATCGTTGGCACTATCCGCCAACACCGTCGTGCGCCCTTGCCTGAAAGCGTTTAGTAGGTCGAGCCCGTAATCATGGTAGGTATAGTCGCCCGCCAGGCTCGGCACATCGTTGCAATAGTCCTGAGTAACCCGAACGTGCTCGCTGTCTTTCAGATCTTCGGCGAATCCCACCCGACTGGCTCCCAGGTAGTCGCCCAGCAGTTTGGCCGCCTGGTATTGCATGGCCGATGCATCGCTCAGTGGCCGCAACTGGTCAGTCAATGTCAGCAGGAACCGTTGCTGGGATTCACTCTGTAGCAGTTTCTGCCGGGCTTCTTCGGCCTGCTGCCGCGCGTTGACTTCGCCGGTGACGTCGAAGGCAATATCCAGGATAGCGTACACCTCCCCCTGCTCGTTACGCAGGGGTGTGTACGTGATGTTGTAATAGTTATGAGCCATCACCCCGTTCTGCACGATCGACACGGGCGCACCATAGCTTTGAAACATCTGCCCCGAGGTGTACACATCGTCCAGAATGCGTAGAAACGGCTGATTTTCCGTAACCAGTTCGGGCATTACCTCCCGGAGTGGCTTACCCACGATGTCAGGGCCTTTGCCCACAATATCGATAAACGTCTGGTTAGGCATCTCGACAATCAACTCCCTGCCGACGAACAACCCGATACCGGCCGGCGCACTTTCAATCACCGAACGCAACTGCGCTTCCCGCTGCTCCAGCGCCCGCCGGTTGTTGACGGCTTCGGTCACGTTGATGCTGGCGCTCGTCACCCCGTACACCCGCCCGTCGATGTCCAGGAGCGGGTTGAAACTAACGTCGAAGTAATACGTATGCATTTGTTCGTCGGTCAGTACATTGACCTCCTGACTCGATGCATTGTACGGCTTACCTGTCTGGAATACCTGCCGTAGTCGGGCACCGACGGTTTGATTCAGTTCCGGAACGATCTGGCCGTACTGCCGTCCGACGACGTCGGCACCTTTGTTCCAGACGTCTATCAGCGCCTGATTGGCCAGCTTGACCTCCAGCTCTTCGCCCACGAATACGCCGAACGGAAAAGGCGCATTCTCCACGACGGTGCGTAGCCAGGCTTCGTTCTGGGCCATCACCTGCCGGGCATTGACCTGATGGGTAACGTCGTTAGCGATGATGAGCACGCCCGTAATGCACCCCGCTTCGTAGCAGGGATGGTACGCTACGTCGACATAGATTGTTTGAAGCTGTCCCTGCCGAAGCAGCCGGGCGGGTAGGGCCTGCGCCAGATGGGGCACTCCCGTGTCTAGCACACTACGAATACGCTCATCGAACCCCTGCCCGACCAGTTCCGGAAAAACGGTCATCATCGGCCGACCCAACAGTTGCTCAGGTGTCCGATCGACCAGCTGACAGTAGAAGGCGTTGGCGGTTCGGTAAGTCAGTTCGGGCCCATCAACAATGGCCAGACCCACGTGCGATTCGTTGAGCGAATTCAGCAACTGGCGCTGATTCACTTCCGTTGCCAGCAGATCGACCCGGCCGGATACGTCCTGGACCACGCCAGCCAGCCGACAAGCCGCCCCCTCTGGTGTGAAGTAAGCCTGCCCCCGGCACCGTAGCCAGCGCAGCTGACCATCTTTCTCACCAATAACCCGAAACCGGACGTCGTAGCGGCCGTCGGACTGCGGGTTCAGCGCCCGCTGCCGGATCAGCGTCACCCCGGCGCGGTCGTCCGGATGCACGCAGGTCAGCAGTTGCCCCCAGGCCACGACCTCATCGCGCCCGAAGCCATACAGCGCCCGGCAGCGTTCATCCAGCCAAACCTGCTGATTGACAACGTCCAGATTCCAGCTTCCAATACCCGCAGCTTCCAGGGCAAACGTAAGTTGCTCAAAATCGGTGGCGTTGGATACAGAAGAGCTGAGAGCCGGCATAATTACGTACAGGTGTCTACTATTTTGTACCCCGAAGATACTGCACGAGGGCGCTTGCGCGGCCCATTACCGAGGAAACGGACTCCGATTAGTCCAAAATAGAATGACTACAAGTAGGGCTACCGCCGGTGCGCTAGTCGTCGGCCAGCACGGTATACGCCGGATCGTCGAGCACGTTGACGTCGATGATTCCCGATGCCCTGGTCAGCAGCCGCCGGCAATCGGGGCTCAGGTGTTTCAGCCGAACCGTTTTACCGGCCTGTTCGTAGCTGGCAGTCAGCTTATTCAGCGCTTCGATACCCGACATATCGGCCACGCGACTCTGCTGAAAATCGAGCACTACCTCCGCCGGATCGCCCGCTACGTCAAATTTTTCGCGGAATGCCATCACCGACCCGAAGAACAAGGGGCCGTATAATTCGTAATGCTTCACGCCTGTCTCATCGGTGTATTTCCGGGCACGAATCCGTTTGGCATTTTCCCACGCATAGACCAGCGCCGAGACAATAACGCCCACCAGTACGGCCAGGGCCAGGTTGTGCACCAGCACGGTAATGCCCGCCACCAGCACCATCACCAGTACATCCGGCCAGGGCATTTTTCCGATCGTTTTCAGGCTCGCCCACTCGAAGGTACCGATCGACACCATAACCATTACCCCCGTCAGCGCGGCCATGGGCAGCTTCTCGACAACGGGCGCTCCGAACATGATAAATACCAGCAGCATCACCGACGCCACGATACCCGACAAGCGCGCCCGCGCCCCCGACGACACGTTGATCAGGCTTTGCCCGATCATGGCGCAGCCTCCCATGCCGGAGAACAGCCCCGTAGTAACGTTGGCCAGTCCCTGCGCGACACATTCCTTGTTACCCCGCCCCCGTGTGTTGGTTAGTTCATCGACCAGGTTCAGCGTCAGCAAGCTCTCGATCAGCCCGACGCCGGCAACGACACTGGCGTACGGAAAGATGATGGACAGGGTGTCCAGCGTGAAGGGTACCGACGGTATGTGAAACGGTGGAAAGCCCCCGCTAATGGATGCAATGTCGCCGACGGTGCGCGTGTTGATTCCCAGACCAATAACGAGCAGCGACACCATGACAATCGCTACCAGCGATGCCGGAATGGCTTTGGTCAGCCGGGGCAACCCCCAGATGATACCCATCGTCAGCAGCACCAGACCCAGCATGATGGCCAGGGGCGTTCCCGTCATCCAGTGCAGCGTACCCGACGCATCGACCGTTTTGAACTGGTTCAGTTGCGACAGAAAGATAATGATCGCCAGGCCGTTGACGAAACCAAACATGACCGGGTGCGGCACCAGCCGGATAAACTTACCCAGGCGCAGCAGGCCCGCCAGTATCTGCAATATGCCGGCCAGCACGATCGTCGCGAATACGTATTCGACGCCATGACTTTGCACCAGCGTGACGATAACCACAGCTACTGCGCCCGTTGCGCCGGAGATCATTCCCGGCCGACCACCCAGTACGGACGTAATCAGGCCAATCGAGAAGGCGGCATACAAGCCCGTCAGGGGCGACAGCCCCGCAATCAGGGCAAAGGCTACCGCTTCAGGAATGAGGGCCAGCGCCACCGTCAGCCCCGACAATACCTCGGTCCGGTAGTTGACGGGTTGTTTAAAATCGAACAGATTCAGATTGAAAAGCATATTGATAAACAGATAGATAAGAAACCGACAATCCCGGACCAGGGACGAATAACGCTGCCGGGAAACCGCCCTTACTTGTGCCAATACCAGTTGACTCGTGTCGAGTTGTAGATGGGCCGATTGCCCTGTCGACACCCAGCAAACAACGCCCAGCCAACGATTGACGTCAGTTCAGGCACACTATGGCAATAGCAGACAGTCCCGGCTACGATCGTAGCACGACCGCAGGTAGCGTCAAAAAAATGAAATGAAAAAGCGAGCGGTTTCGATCAGCGAAAACCGTTGAGGAGTGACGCCGTGTGCGTCGAAGAGGGGCGCTATCAGGGGGGAGTAAGGCGCACTGGAGAAACCGTACACGGATCGAGACAGAGTATACCTAGTCGATCAGTATAGTACAAAGGTAGTGTCAGAACGGCGCGTAAGCAAACGACCAGCTGTCGGCCAGTGACTTTTGTTGGTCACTAACCGACAGTTGGTCGCTGTTGATATGGTTACTTCTCATAGCCCCCTGAAGGGCTGGGCTGTTAAGTTCTTAAATTGGCGCTGATGGTAGCCAAATTTCCTTTGGTCCATCCACCCCCCGCCCCCTGAAGGCTAATCTTGTAGGGGTTTTGAAAACGAGTAAATTTGGTGACACAACCCCCAACAAAATGAGTGAATTCAGTCAGATGACACGCTTTCGGCCTC
>NZ_PVTE01000049.1 GCF_003002825.1 Spirosoma oryzae
AAGACCGAGTTCTGCACCCAGCTCAGATACCGCCGAAACAGTTTGAGCATCCGGCCGGTGCGTTTCTGGCTAACGTCGTATACGGCGATACAAAAGGGCATGGGTGACGAAACGATTAGAGTGAGACGCGCACGGCTTACCACCACATATGAAAGCCCTGATACAGATCGCCGGTGGGGTCGCACAGGTGCCGGATAAGCTTGTAACACTCATGACGGATCAACCGCTCGTAGGACACTTTCTTGTTCAGCGTCCGGTGTTGCACTGTCTGGCTCAACCGGTCGTCCCAGTCCTTGACCACGATCTTACGACCCGCTTCATTCAGATAACAGCCGCCCAGATGCTTCTCGAAGTGGCGGGGTTGCAACTCGGCCGTTTTCAGCAACCGGAAGATCATCCGGTCGACCAGCAACGGCTTGAAGACTTCGGCGATGTCGAGTGCCAGCGAAAACCGCCGGTCTCCGGGTTCGTGCAGGTAGGCGATGGTGGGGTCCAGGGCGGTGCGGTATATCTGGCGCAGCACCGTCGAGTAGCACAGCGAGTTACCGAACGAGATGAGTGCGTTCAGTTCATTGGAGGGCGGGCGCCGTTCGCGCTTGTTAAAAGGGAAGCGGGCGGATACCTCCGGCCCCAGGAAGTTAGGCCACAGTCGGTAATAGCGGTCGCGGATGCGCCCCTCGACGGCCATCAGCGTCGGGATGTCGACCGTCAGCGGCAGGGCGTCGCGGTCCCGGCGCAAATCCAGCAGGGTTGCCTGCACGGCCACCTGCGCCTCCCCCGAAAGCCTAGACTGATAGTACTTGATGACGCGTTCGATGTTGAACAAGGCCGCTTCCACGAAGCCACGGGCCAGCACCAGCCGACGCCGGGCACTCAGGTAATGGCGGGCCTGATCGACACGCAGCCGCCCCGACAACTGACTCTCGCGGGGAAACAGCGTGGCGGTGTAGTTGCCGTAGTAATCGTAAAAGAAGGTGGGGATACCCTGCTGCCCCAGAAAGCTGACGAGCTTGGTGTTGATGTCGATTTCGCCGAACAGGTACAGGCTTTCGACCGCTTCGACCGGGAAGGGCATACGCGGCCCGTCGGCCTCCACCGAAGGTAGGCCATTGTCATCGGAAGCGTCGTCGGGCTGCCGCTCGCTGGTGGCCCGTTCGAGCGAAAGCGTATTATGCTGACGGCGCAGCCGACCGCTGGAAAACAAGTAGTAGGGACGTTTCATAGGTGGGGAGGTTGGGGCATGGAGTTCATGGTTTAGCCGTAACACAGTTCATCGAAGGCGCACTTGGCGCAGAAACTCCGCTTACCCAGCCGGGGCGGTGGGGTTTCCTGCTCGGCCATCGCCCGTATAGCCGTTACGGTGGCCGTCAGTTCAGCAATGTGTTCAGGTTCAAGTGTGACGGGCTCAGTTTTGCGCAGCAGCGGATAATCAAGCTGCCCCCGGAAGGGCGACCCATCGGCCCGGACAACGCCGTTCCGAAGCAACAGCCACAGGTAGAACCGGACCTGCCAGCGGTGGGCGTCCTCGCAGGACCGGCCCTTCTTCGTTTCATGCAGCACCCCGTTTTTGAGGTTGGCCCGATCGATCTTACCTATCAGCGGAATCAACAATTCATCGGTGGGATCGTTGACTTCGGCTTCGATAGTGAGGTGTTTCTCGTCGCGCTCGTAACTGTGTTCGTCCAGCAGCCGACCCAGCGCCACCGCGTCGGACTCCAGCTCCATCGACAGCCCCCGCATCGACAGCCACGCTTTGCGGGGGCACAGCCGGTAGTAGCCCACCAGCATCCCTCCGATGCGGAGTCTGGTCGTGGACATTAGTGCTCGTAATTATAGGCTGAGAGCAATTCGATAAGCCGTTGTTCCGCCTGATCCATTGCATCCGCTGACCCGCTCACGTCGGCAACGTAACCCTTGCAAACCAGCGACGTAAATAAATCGACGCCTTCAATTGGCTCGACTACCGGAATGGCCCGGTAACTGTTGTCTCTGTTCTGATTGATATCCAGATCGGCCCGGATAGCCCCCGCAATGTGGCTGGCGTTGTCACTGATGGTAATAGCCAGGGTGGTCTGTGGACTGTATGTCCGCGCCTGATTACTGGTAATGTGCCAGTTGACCAGTGCCGATGCCAGTGCGGGTATCAGCTCCGCCCGGCGAGTGGCGGGAGCAATTAGCCGTTCACCATAACGCGATACCAGCCAACCGGCATCACGCAATTTTTGCAACGAATCGGCCGTCAGTTCCGGCTCATGCTGATTGACCGACACGCTGAACAATCGATTCAGGTCGATAGCAATGTCATAAACAAATAAACCGGTTGTCCGTGAGTTGTCGGGAATCCAGTGCCGACGAGGCAGTGTGCGCTGCTTTTTCGTCAAGTAGTCCTGCACCTGTTCGTCAGTCAACGTTTCTCCGGCTGCATTAATTACACGAACCGGATGTTTGTCAGGCTGCTCACTGCGGTCGAATGTCAGGTTTTCATTCGTCATGCTAACCAGTAATGGGTGTAACGGCCGCATGGCTGAGATCGAGAGCGGACTACGCCTTTTCAACGTTATTACCCCCGGTCGGGCCCGCATCCATCCCCCGATCAACTGATCGGCGTAGGTGGGGTCACAGGGCGACCAAGGTTCTTTGTTACCCAGTTCATCTTTATTGCTTATCTCGTAGTTGAACGTAATGGGGGCCCGATCTTCACCAAGTGTTTCGGAAAGTATATCCAGCACCGATCGCTTCACCTGCTGACCGCTGGAGTAAGAAACACGTTTATTAAACGTTGGGTCGTAATAATTCTTCTGACCGTCCTGAACGGCAAATACGGTGTGTTCGGCTACTTTTAGGCCGCGTAGATACAGGTAAGGTTTCATGGTAAATAGCTTAGTTTTTAGACGTGGAATTAGTGAGTTTTGCTTCCTCAACGGCGAATTTGAGTTTGAGCAGCGCGATGAAAAGCGGAATATCGGACACTGGCATAAGGGCAATAGAACCGGCAGTTTCGTTGAGCATCTGGTGTTGGTCCGGCACCCGCTCAATGAGTTTGGCAAATCGCTCGATGAGTTGAGCGCGGTTCGTTGTACTGACGAGTTCGTTGACCAGATTACTTCCCCCCGTTTTACCGCGTTTTGTTGGGTCGGCTACCTGAATCAACATGGCAGCCACGCGCTCACTGAGTTCAAGCAGTTTTTGGTTGTTTAACATAGCAATGATCCAGATTTGATAAATGGTGTACGTAATGAACAGCGGGTCGTTGGAATCTTTAAGTGCTTTGACCGGCTTGCCGGGGCCTCTCGGATTAGGTATATATTCACGCAGACTGGCGGGTTCAATAGCCCGTAAGCCGATCACGCCCAGTTCGCAGGCTTTCTGAAAACCTAATTCGGTATTGTACAGGCTTGACAGGGCTTCTTCTTTGAACTGTCCCTGCTGACCAAACAGTTGTTTGTAAAGGTCCCGCTCCACGGCAACGACTTTGGGCAAGTCGATCAGCACAAATCCGACTGTTGTATTCATCTGACTTAGCGAATACACGTACGTTGTTAGTCGGCGGGATACCCGGCGGGACAAAGCGAAAATGACGTTAATCCACCGCTGCGTTTCCAGACTGGCACCGCCCGACGCTTTGTCTATTTTAACGTCTGGGGTTCGCCCCTGAAGCGGACGTTTTGGGTCAAATTGTGATCCGAACGCGTTGGTAATCCACCAGCCATTCCAGGTATTGATCTGGTGGGGCTTCAAATTTGATGTACCTTTCAGGTAGTTCCGGTAGTGCTGCCAACCGTCATAAAGTGTTAGCAGCACTACGTCGGCATCGACCAGCACGTTCAGTCCCCCACTGACGCCAATCCCCAGCGCAGCACCAATCCAGGAAGCGTACACGTCTTCGGGCGTAACGGGTAGTTTAATATCCGTTACCTGCCCAGAGGTTCCAGCCGTTGCTTCGGCGGCTGCTCCCCCCAAGAAAAAAGACCCGTCCGGTTCGTCATTCTGAATGCGCTGGTGCTGAGCGGCCAGCACGCCCATGCGTACTACCGACGTAAGGGGCGTTTTCCCTTTCTGTTTGTATGCCTGATCGAACTTTGAATTGTTGACATGCTGTAAGTAACGCTCATCGTCGAAGAAAAGCGGGAAATAGACGTCGTCAAAAAACCGTTGTATTGTGCGTGTCGTCCCATCGCGGGTATTGACCAGGTCAATCAGCCGTCGACCAATGTAAGCCGTGTACATATCAGATAAAATGATTGTGGTTCGTGGAGTTAGTCGTTGGTATACCTTCCTGGCCAGGGAGTTGAAGGCCCAGCGGCAGATCGTCCGGATTATAGAATAAGTCACTGACGACCAACGGGTAACTGCCGACTTCTAACCGGGAACAGACTCCGACGTGGCGAACAATACTTTTCCAGGGAACAGGGATTTCAAGCTGCATCCGTTCGGCTCCGTAAGTAGCGATGTACCGCTCCCGATCCGATTCCAGAATACAGACGGCTCCTTCGATTTCGAGCGCGTCAATCAATACTGACTTGGGACGGTGGCAGAGTTCCCGTAGCGGAGCCGTTTCCCCGGTGGCCAGATGCACATCGATGGACGGCACAGCTACCTCGCCGTACGCTGCGTTGATCAGCGACTGTAACTCGGTTTCCTCGAGAAGGCCGTCGGGCAGCAGCGCGAAGCTACGCCGGACAACGTCTGCATTATAAGGTCGAATTGCTTTATCCGACTCGGCGGGCGCAATCACATGAACGGACTTGTAAGTCCCGATTGTCTGATACGTACGACGACGGTGAACCCGTCCAAATCGCTGAATCAAGCTGTCGAGCGGAGCCGCATCGGTTATGAGTCGGTCAAATGAGATGTCCAGACTCACTTCGACAACCTGGGTCGCAATGACCAGACAAGGCCCGCTTCCCTGATCGTACACGCCTATATGACGTTCCAACTCAGCGCGGTCCCGGCGTCGGTATCGACTATGAACCAGCAGAATAGGTACGTTTGGAAAAGCACCAATAGCCCATAGGTAACGTTCCTGCGCTAGTTTCACCTGATTGGCCACGAACAACAGGCGTTCATTTTTTCCCAGTGCTTCACGGATCACCTGCCGGGCATCGTCTTCGCTGGCTACTTTGGAGACCTCGTGCCGGTTGAAATCCCGGAGTGTTCGCTTATTGAGTCGCACCTGATGAACCCGCCGGGAACCGCCGAGTGCCCGAATCAGTCGATGGCTTAAATCAGTGGGTATGGTGGCCGTGCCGATATGAACCCGGCACTTCAGCCGTACCAGCGCACTGACCAGTTCCAGTATCATCGCCCGGGCCAGATCATCGTACACATGGGCCTCGTCGAGAATGATGTCGCAACCCGCCAGATCCAGGGCGGCTGCTTCGTGCCCACTCGTCCCAAAGACGATGGATGCCAGTTGGTGGGGTGTCGTTACCTTAATGCTTGCGCCCGGATTACGCTGTAAGAATTGTTCCTCTTCGACGCGTTTCCCACGTTCATCGTACAATAAAATGCGCGATGCTGCGTGTACCCGCCGGATATCCGTCTGTTGCGGGCTGGGCAATCGTTCTCCGTTCGACTGGTTGAGGTCATGATCAAGGCGCAGAAACATGGCGTTGATAGACGCCTGAAACGGCAAGGTGTACACAACCCGGCCCCGGCAGCGACGCAACAAAAAATCCGTTTTACCTGACCCGGTTGGGGCCACGACGAACGTGTGTCGATTACGTCGGTCGGCGGGCAACGTAGAAAGTGGGTGTAGATTGGATACCCGATTATAGTAGTCGAGACGCGGCTTTTTGTAGAATCCGCTCAGCAGCGCTTTTGCTTCATGCATGTACTCGGAAGCAAAGTGGTCAGCACTCATTAGCAACCCCCGCCACCGCGACCAGCCAATTGGTCGGTCCTGACAATAGGCGACCGCGTAGTCAAATGCCGCCCGTGCTTCTTCTCGACTGATTAATCGTGGCCGGATGGAAAAAGAAGTCAGTATCGAATGCGTTAAGGGTGACCAAGTTTCCCAGTCCTCCGCGTGCCGATCAAACGTATCATCAGGCCCCATCCAGTCAAGCACCAAATCGAGCAGCCCCCGACGCCGGACATCAGCCGATACCGATTTGTGGTGAGCACTTACCATGTCGATCAGGATCGGCCAGTCAGCCTGGTCGAATAACGGCAGAAACAGCAACGACGAAATTTCGTGTCTGTGTGGATCGGCCTGCTGCCGTTCCAGTTCTGTCACCTGATTGCGTAACGTACGCTGAAAGAACGGGTGTGCTTTTCCCAGGTCGTGCAACACCGCACCCAGCCGGGCAAGCCGGGTATTACAGCCGTACGCCTTGGCCATGAACCGAATACAGTCTGCCACGTGCTGCGTGTGTTGCAATAAGGTCAGGCCGCCTTGTTCTGGACTTTTCGCGAGTAGTTCCGTCATTATTCGAGTGATTGAGCACCCACCGGAGTCCCTACTATGCGCAGTGTCCCGTACATGGGCTGGTTATTTTGAAACCGGTCGTAGCCAACCATGATAGCCGTTGGTCCATCGCCAAACTGTAACTCAAACCCTGGTATCTGGTCAAACTCGTCCTCCGAAATGGCTTGTATCGACTCATCAGGTAGTAGGATATCCTCATTTCGACACAGACAAACGTGCTGTTCCGCTGCCTGCCTGGCATCCATTGACGTAGTGAACACCAACGTCAATACCGGATAGAGCAGCACACCCCGGACCAGAATCGATTGCTCCCGCGTTGCCCGTTTTCGCTTTGTCTCAAGGGCGAAGGCTCTGGATTGTGTCCGCTCCTGTTGTTGATCGATTTTTGCGTACGATAACCGGTGACGTAAAATGGCACTGACGCCCAGTTTCTGTCGAATACCTTCAATAATACTCGGCGTCAGAAACTGCTGACTGAAGGTTTTTTCATCCCGAACAGCTGTCCAGGGTTTGATGTAGCCGAACGGGCCGGTGTACCGCACGACGTAGTAAAGGGTCTGATCCATAATGCTGATTGACTTAGCGTAACGCCCCGAAACCACTTCCCGTCAATTCACCCACGCCAGCCGTCCAGGCGAAGTACTGCGCGTCGGGGGTGCCCTCCACAATGATCGGGCACTCACTCCCCCGATGATGAACACCTTTGATAGTACTCTTCCGGGTACGGGCGGCCGGATAGCTGCGGTCGAAGGAAAGAGCCACGGCCAGATCATCACCGGTAAAACCCGCCGTGGTCAGCTTGCGCCGGAACGATTCGGTCAGGGCGATGTCGGTAGCCGGGTCGTCCCAGAGCAGGTAAGCCCGCGACCCATCCGGCCGTTTCTGCCGGATAACGACGGAGGACCCGTCGGTCGAAAAGCAATGGCGCGACTGAAAATCGGGTGGATACACTTCTCTAATCTCAAAAATCTGCATACCGAAGCCAAGATCGGGCTTATCGAGCATGCCACCCAGTAGTTGCCGGGCTTTGCCCTCATCGTAGAACGAGATGTTCCACTGCGCTCCGCGCGGGAACCGCAATGTCCCGTTTTTGCTATCGCCACCACGCAGCCAGCCAAAACTGTATTGACTGGTCGTATCGTGTATGTCGTTGGGACCGAGCCATTTGTGCAGGGCACCGGTAAGCTGATGCAGATGATTGAAGGGTACAGGCTGCGTGTTGGGGGTGAGCTGTAGTTGTAGACGCATGGGGTTTGGGATGGGTGAACAATTCTTTATCGGCGTGATACGGCAAAGGTGATTGGGCAGTCCGCCACAAGCTGACGGACTGCTTAAAAAATACCCGAAGGTGCGATTGAGAGTAATCGACGCTACAAACTGCAAACAGCTAATTTCAATACCCGGAGGTGCGATTGCTGAACACGTGACGTGCTAAAGAAAATGGCTAAACTTTCTTTACTTTTGCAATAAGTAGCTATGGAGACGGGGGGAGTCGAACCCCATAATGACACTTGCCAAAATGCATTCAGCGCCTGCTTCCGTCCTCGGCTATCATTAAAAGCCCCTGCTCCAACAGGGGCTTTTTGACTGCTTAGCGTAAATATAGTGTAAGTCGGATTGTAACGGCAAATAGCTACGGACAAAAAACATCACATACAGCTGTAACTAGTAGCGATTAGCAAACCAGACATGTAACAACCCTACGAGTTTGAACAATGAAGAAAGCAGAGGACGCTGGTGCGGTTAAGGATGAAATCACGGGCAAGACGATCCGTGAAATGAGCTGGGATGAACTGCTCAGCCTGCCCGCTACTGAGCGCCTGACGACAGAGCAGGCTATGCAGCGCATGAAAGAGGCTCGTGTGGACCGCGACAAAAGCCAGTCAGCCTGATACTTCTGCGCGTGCAGCATACCGCCTGTTCATTGCTATAACCCTAGCTGCTATCCTTTCCCGCAACTCGGTGGGTTCCAGTACTTCCACGGCTTCGCCGAAGGCCAGAATTTCCCGCTCCAGTTCGTGGTTGAGAATCACCCATAACGCAACGTCCAGGTAAGCGGGGTCGGTGGTGGGGAGCATCTGCTGACTGGGATGCAGCGGCAGGCTAACCACGTATTTCCCCTCCTGCGCCGTAAATCGCAACACAACGCGCTGCGGCTCGGCATCGGCCGGGCAGGTTACCCCGATGGCGTGTCGGCGGTCGGTGCGGTGCGTGTCAGCGTCGCTCCGGTGGATGGGCTGATCGGTGAGCCGGAGATCGACGATCCGGTCAACGCCGAAGGTACGGGGTCTACGGTCGATGGCGTCCTGACCATCGAGGTACCAGCGGTTGCGGTACTCGAACAACAGACCCGGCTCGATCAACCGTAGCGATTCGGGATGTGCTTCTTCGTTGAATTTCTGGTAGGTAAACGTCACGCAGCGACCACTGCGCAGGGCCTGCCACAGCACCGGCAGGTGTTCCGCGCCGTTGACGGATGCGGCCCGCTCCAGCTGTAGGTACTGCCCCACCCCCCGGCTCCCGTCGACGGCTGAAGTCAGAAATTCCAGCCGTTCGCGCCGTTCGAGCAGCTGCACAAACTGCTCGAAATCCGCTACGTCTTCGTCGGTAGGCAGGTCGAGATAGTACCCCCCTCGGGTACGATTATGACGGATGTAAATCTGATAGGATTTAGCGATGCTTTCAATGTCGCGCTCGACGGTCCTATCCGAAACAGCGTCGAAATCAACTGATAAGCGCTCAATCAGTGTTTGCTTGCTGGGGTACAGATGTGGTCGATCAACCAGTCGGATCAGTTGCAGCCGTCGACGCAGGGTTTCAAGTTGATTCATGAAGTAGGGGCAGTGTAGACGTAATTAATCGGCTACTGATCGATCAATGTACAGCTTTTACTTGCTACCTACTGCCGCTTACTTAGTGAGTGGTCAACCGATATATAGCGCTTACTGCCTCTACTTATATTGCCTTGTTTAGCTAAATTGAGGATTCCGGGTCGGCTGTACAACCTACCAAGTGCGTCGGGGTTGATTGTCTCCGCTACCTTATATTGATTACTCATCAATGAGCAGCAAGGCACCTGACTGAAACATTTATATACCATCAATGCAGGGACGCCCGTCCGGACGCAAAAGGACATGCTGGCAGCATGGAAGCTTGAGGAGGCTTACTACCCGAAACCGGACTATAATTTGCATTCCTAGTATCAGTTGTAAGCTGTAAATTGAAGCATTGCGTGGACCAATCGCATGGTCGACTACATACCACCAATAACGGTTGAGAGTCGCGATTACACAACCCTCATTATTCTGGGGCTATACAGCTAAAGCCAGATTGTGCTGTAGTGAATACGGGCTCCAAACCGATCCTTATTCCAAAACATGCGCTCAAGGATTGTTATCAGACGAAATACCTGACCGCACAGCATCACTAATATCTTCTTTTACAAATGCCCAGTGCTTTCCCCTCAAACAATTTGGATCAAAATCGTCGTCTGCTTTGGTGAAATCTGTGAAGTTTTTAAGAACAAGTTCACGCTCATGCGTGTATTCGTACCTTTTGTTATGGAGGGCAAGCATTTGCTCAATACTATAATTTGGAAGTACTTCGTGCAGATCCCAAAAATCTTTTTTTCGTCCAACACGTTGAACAACGTCCACCTTCATTGCTACTATTTCTTCAACTGTTGCCAGACGAATTTCATCAATGACTAGGGGTGATTGCATAAATGGTTCGGTAGAATAAAATACATCCAGTTTAATTGTATTCTTTTTATCTGAACCAATTACATAAGATTTTCCCATAGCGGGTGCTATGTCCGCCAAATGAGTTACGTAGGAGAAAGTCCGTTTTAAGTACGAGTCTATCTATTCAAAATCAATGTCTCCATACAATGCATCGGTAAAGAGGTCAATGTCAATAGATATACGGTGCCCCAGCTGTAGACTTAAAGCTGTCCCACCAACTAATCTGAATGGCGCGAACACCTCAGCAGACATCAGCGTAGATAAGCTTTTTCTTAGCAACTTGTTTACCGTGTTATAATGCAACATTGAGTTAAAAAGAACTGAATCTATTGGATGTATATATCAGCTTTATAGGAATCAATGACTGACTCAACTTTTGCTGGACCATAAAACCGGATCAGCTCGTCCTTTTCTTGTTGGTTGCCCCGCTCGAAAACTCTCTTGATAACCGTCCTGAATTGACCCTCCCAGTCGATGAGATTAATGTTTGTATCCCAAAACAATGACGGTCGTACTATTGATAGGTTTGGCGTTGTGCGGCTGCGATGGCTGCTAGCTTTTTTTTCTTTGTAGAAAGCCTGAAGCGTCAACAGCGTCCCTTCATCAATGTTGAGCTGTTGCTCAATTTTAACAGCCATTTTTGAGTTTATGCTACGCTTCCCCTTGGTTATTGCATACAGAGTGCGACCGTCTTCATGAATTTCTGACGCAAATCGATGCTTCAGAAGCGATCGTTTCCTTAATATCCGATCGAGAACGATCCCGGGGTGAATTCCCTTATATGTTTCAAATCGCCTATCCATGATCCAGAGTAAACAAAATTACCATATGGTTTAGTGCCTCAGTGAATCAATGATATCAACTCAAAGATATAAGAACCGTAGATTCACATTTGCAATGCATAAAGCTCGTTCTTGGCAAATTCAGCCGGGCTTAGATAACCTAAACTTGTGCGGGGGCGCTGATTTAGTTGATCTTCGATCCAACGGGGCCGCCCGTGCGGATACATCAACAGGCCCGACAATACCAATTGGAAAGTCTTGGGAATATACTGGCGAATGAGCCCGTTGGTGTTCTCATTCAAGCCTCGCTCCCAGCTATAGTACGGATGCGCAAAGCAGGTAGCCGCGCCAAACGCCCTGCCAATCGACTCATGGTGGACAAACTCCAGGCCGTTATCGAAGGTGATCGTCTTGACGGGTAACGCACTCCGACCCAGAGCTTTGGTGGCCGCTGCTGCCAAAGCACCAGCCTGTTTAGACGCTAATTTAGCGATCAACACATACTTAGTACGTCGTTCTACCAGTGTCAGTAGCGCACCATCATGGCCCTTACCAATGACTGTGTCGGCCTCCCAGTGGCCCAGTTCTGTATTGGTCGCCACGATCGGTGGCCGTTGGTCAATGCTCACCCGATTGGGAATCAGTTGCCGTCGGACAGGCTTGCCCCGGTTGTTGTACCGCTTACGATGACGAATACGGAGGTATTCAATAAGAGACTCATGATCAGCGAGTTGCTTGCCATTTGAAGCCTGATGTCGATAGATGTAGCGGTAGATCGTTTCGTGGTGCAGGACCTGTTGCGTTGATGTCCGGTGGAGTTCACCGCAAATTTGTTGCGGTGAGAGCCGGTCTCGTAGCCGATTAAGGACGGTCGTTAGCACGGATCCGTTGAGCTTGTAGGGTGTCCGTTTATGAGCCGCCCCCGCCCGTTGCTGAGCGAGTTGAGCCTGGTAGGGTTGAGGGGGCCACTGGATGCTATGCCTGGCTAGTTCGCGGCTGATTGTGGCTTGGCTGACACCAATCTGTTGAGCGATGAAGTGCTGGGTTTTGTGTTGCTGGTAGAGCGATTGAATGAGGTATCTTTGTGCCAGGGTCAGTCGTTTGTAGATTGCCGTTGCTTTGGTTGGATTAGTTACCCCAAAGCTACAAGGATCTATTGAACGGCTGACCTTTGTTACTTCCGGCCGGGACTGCCTGGCTCAGGAAAGGTACGAAAGGGAAGAAATAGTGGTACGTACTACAAAAGCGAATCCAAGACTAATAGAGAAATTATTTAAACCCGAAGTTGTAGCTCAGGCTTGGAATAGGTGCACCGAAAATACTTAATTGATATGGATTTGTGGCCTGCCCTTCCGTACGGTAGAAGATCGAATACACGTTACGACGTCCGTAGAGATTATAAACCGTGAATGTCCAGTGCCCCTGCCAGCGTCGATGCTTCAGGCTTGGATTGTAAATATTCCAGGCAAAATCAAGCCGATGATAATCAGGAAGACGAGCCACGTTCCGCTCGTCGTAATACGGATATGTCCGCCCTTGATAGCGGACAAATCCTTCGGGGGCGGTAAAGGGTCGGCCTGTGCTGTAGACAAAGTTGAACGAAAAGCTATGGTGTTTTCCCTGATTCAGATTCAGGCTGAGATTGATGCTGTGGGGTCGGTCATAGTTGGCCCGATACCAGCTACCACCGTTGATCTGATCGCTCAACGAGACGCTCTGATTAACCTGATTGAACGTTCGGGCGAAGGTGTAGTTTACCCAGCCCGTCAGCTCCCCTTTTTTCTTAGCCAGCATCACTTCCAGCCCGTACGCTTTGCTACGACCGCTCAGCAACTGGGTTTCAGGATAGGCTTGCAACAGAAAGTCCGCGCCAGCCCTGTAGTCCAGTACATGCTGCGTACTGCGCCAGTACCCCTCGGCGGACAACTCGAAAATAGCGGTAGGTGAAGTGTAGAAATAGCCTGCCGAGACCAGTTGGCTGACCTGTGGTTGAATGTGGGCGTCGGCGGTTTTCCAGCGGGAGGTGGGTAGGGGTGTTGTTGTATTAGTAACTACCTGCAGATACTGACGCATCAAGTTATAGCCCAGTTTGATCGATGAGTGCGTGTTCAGGGCGTAGCGTAAGCCGATCCGCGGCTCCACTCCCCCGTAGCGGGCACTTACCTGCCCCCGACCATATCGTATTGAGTCGACAACCGTACTGGCATCAGGCGTTTCACCAGCCCGGTATTGGCGCACCACCGATGGGCCCAGATTTAAAAAATAGCTGTATCGCAATCCGGCCGACAGGGCCAACTGGTCCGACAGGCTAATCTCATCTTCCAGATGGAGTGCCAGTTCGAGTGCCTGCTCGGCCGGCGATCGCCGGTAGTTAACGGACGGACTCTGGTTGGGAATCAGCTCGCCTGGATTTAGGCAATAGTAGATCCCGCTCACACCCGCTTCAACCTTCTGGTTGGCTAATTGGTAGTTCAAATTCGACTTCAGTTGGCGTTGTCCGAGAGCTTGCTTGAGCACAACCCGATTCGCCGTACTATCTTCAATCGAGATGATTTCTGGTCTATACTGCGCACTTAGAGCGGTCGTCTGCAAGTTGAGTCGAGGTGAGATAGTGTGAAACCAGCGTAACATCCCGTTCGTTGTTTGTTGCGCGTATTGTGTACCGGCCGCGTTAACATTTGCCAGACTACCAAGCAGATTGGTTTGAAACAGATCGACACCCGTGTAGCCCATTGCGGTGATCGTGTTCCGCTCGTCAAGCCGCCAGAACAACTTGGCCACGCCATCGCCGAACTTGGCCCGTATGCCTGAGAAGCGGGGCGAAACCAGCCGGAGTAAAAAATCATTAACAGCGCCCCGACCAGAGACCAGCAGGGCCAGCTTACCGCGTATAATTGGCGTTTCAATGGTCAGCTTGTTGGCAACCAGGCTTACCCCTCCACTCAGATTAAATTGATCCAGCGAAGGATTGCGCAGACTGACATCCAGTACCGATGCGGCCCGGCCACCGTACCGGGCCGGCACAGTTCCTTTGTAAAGATCCAGACCCGCTGCTGCCTCGGGGGGGAAAACGGAGAACAACCCGAACATATGGGTCGGATTAAAGATAGGCGTCTCGTCCAGTAGCATCAGATTCTGGTCGGTGGTCCCACCCCGGATGTTAACACCGTTAGCGGCTTCCCCAACACTGGTTACCCCCGGCAGTAGTTGAAGACCGCGCAGGATGTCCACTTCGCCTAATGCATTGGGCAGGCGTTTGAGTAGACTGACGTTCAGCTGACTAACACCCAGCAGCGGTTGATTCACATTGTGATCGAAACCTTTGCTGGTCACAATAACTTCCGCTAGTTGACTAGCTACGCTGGCTAGCCTGACGGTTAGTTCTCGGTCTCGATAGAGGCTGATGGTTGTCCGAAAGGGAACATAGCCGACACGACGAATCACCACGGTATGCGAGCCGGAGGGCAGCTTAATTGCATATTGACCAGCCAGGCTAGTGTGAACACCCGTCGATGAGCGGTCGTAGTCAATAATCACAACGGCATGCTCGATGCCATGGCCAGTTAGCGAGTCGGTCACTGTTCCGGATAAAGTAAAGCCCGATTGTGCGCAGGTTAGCGAACTAACTAGTAGGAGTAGCCAAAGGAGTAAGTAGTTCATTCTGCTCATAAACTGATAGCTGGATAGTATAAGTAATGACTTGACTACTACATAGACAAAACAAACGATTCACGTTACCTACACTTGATACCACTACTTAATGTCGCAATAGGTTGCATTATACCGATAAATAATTAGATACATTAAATTTTACGTAATGATTGTGACCGCCGGTTTATTTATCGACAATTGTACTAAACAAATTATAAATTATACTATTATGAAACTATTCTCGTTTTCCGGTGCTGTTTTATTATCCCTTTTAGCCATTAGTTTAGTGAAATCGCCCCTGCCGTTTGTGCGTGACGCTTTTGGTCACGGCTCGGCTAAACCAGCCGTCAACAATGTGACGGCACGTGCGCCCAAGGGTACGTTATCCGGCACGTACAACGGGAACGGCTTCTACACCTATGTAAAACCGCTCACGCTGGCGGGCGCTTCCTCTTGCACTTGGTACGTAGCTGATGTACCGAATCAGATTAGCATCAAAGATGCCAACGGTAATGTAGTGTATAGTTTGGGCTGGCGGGGTACGGCAAACTACCCTGGGCCTTGGGGACAATCGTTGTCGACGTCAAATACGTTTTACTTTAATTTAAATGCGGGTAACTATACTGTATACGTTGACACAGTCACTAACGTCAATAATGGAGGCTCTTCTGATTCTTGGTATATTTACTACTAGAGAATAGTAACGACGACACGTCCTGTGCGGACTCACAGGACGTGTCAGTTGAGTGATAAGATCGGTAATCTAGATAGACAGCAGCATAGTAGTAGTTAACAATTGGTCATGGGTTTGGGGCTACGAGCTGGCGCTTTTGGAATATGTCTGTCACTGGCAACGGCTTGTGTCGATCCGGCCGTTGTTGAGCTGCAGCAACAAAACGATTTGTTGGTTGTCGACGCTACAATTACCAACGTAGCGGAACCACAGCTTATTCGAATTAATCGGTCGGTAGCCGATCGACTGACCGGTCGCTTCGGTACGCTTCCCGTTACAAAAGCGACCGTAGAGGTGGTAACCGATTCGGCGCAGGTAAGCGTAGCCACAGAAACGACCGATGGAACGTATCAGCTACCAACTGACTTTCGTGGCCAGGTAGGCCATGCGTATCAACTGCGCTTTACGCTAAGCGATGGGAGCCGCTACCTGTCCACTCAGCAAGTCATGCAGCCTGTGCCTCCGATCGGTCAGGTGACGGCCCAATTTAGCGTCAATAGTCTCCCACCTGGGCAACTCAATGGCTACCGGGCAGGCCATACCCTCAACGTACGTAGTCAGGACCCGGCCAGTCAGCATAACTATTACCGTTGGGATTGGCTCTTATATGAACGCCAGTACTGGTGTCGCAGCTGCACGCAGGGCGTGTACTCGGTTTACAAAATCCTGCCCGGTACCTACAAAGACCGGGACTACTTCGTCACCGGTGACGAATCCTACGAGGACTGTTTTAACCCACCCGCTGGTCAGGCGCGCTATGATGCCCCTGATGTACCAAGAGATTACTGGATATACGACTATCCCTGCCGGAGTGCCTGTTGGCAGATTCTACGTGGGTATGCCATTAATGTCTTCGATGATTTGTACAGCAACGGAGGCATCATTGATCGGCAAAGCGTCGCTCAGATTCCTTTCTACGCGCCACAACCCGCCCTGGTTGATATTCGTCAGCTTTCCTTGACGGCGGATGCCTATCGCTATTACAAGTTGTTCGCTGATCAGACGCAGGCAACGGGCGGTCTGGCGGATACGCCCCCTACCGCACTAGTGGGTAACGTACGCTCAGCAACCAGCAATCCGCTACCGGTAGTCGGTTATTTTACGGCCTCTGCCGTTTCACTCGTTCATTACTGGCTAGATCGCAAGGATACGCAGGGTGTTTCCTACGGGGCAACAGATCCAGCGGGGGCACCTAGCGGTACAGGTGATGCGTTATTTTACGCCCTTAACCTGCGCCGGCCAATGGCCGAACCACCACCGCCCTATCAGGGGGGGCGTGACGTACCCAAAATCAGACTGTGGCCAACGACAAACCGGCCACCCACGGCTCCTTGTTTGCTCAGCGATAACCGCACTCCGTTTAAGCCAGTGGGATGGCAGGAGTAACTTGTTCCCATCCGTGGTCATGCGTCTAGTGTTACTAACCCCCATCAGTTATCTCAGCTTGGTCTACTGGCTGTTGGCGGGTACACACGCTCTAGGCCAACTTAGCCAACCAAACATGGCTACCAGGAGCGTACAAGCGCTTGTGCTTGATTCTGTTACTCGTCAACCTCTTGCGCAGGCAACCGCTCAGCTTATCCGGGTCGATTCGTTAGTGGCCCAACACTTAACTGAATCGAATGGTCGCGTTCTGTTCACTAGGCTTACCCCCGGAGCGTATCAGTTAGTAGTATCTTTTTTGGGGTATCGGACCTTAGTTTGTCCGTTTAGACTAGCCACGACCGGTAAATCCCACGACTTAGGCGTCTTGGTAATGGTTACCAGACCCCTTGAGTTGACTGAAATTACGATTCGTAAGCGTCCCCTAGTAAGTCTCCATAAAGACACCCTGATTTATGAGGCTAGTGCCGTGAGAACTTCAGCCAATGCCGTAGTGGACGATATACTGAGTAAACTACCGGGACTGGACGTCTACAACGATGGCCTGATCTCCGCACAGGGTAAAACCGTTCAGCGGATACTCGTTGACGGTAAGCCTTATTTCGGTACTGATGGTAAACAGGCCACCCGTACGATACCCGCCCACTTGATCGATCAAATTCAAGTGTTTGACCAGCGATCTGATCGAACTGTTTTTTCAGGCTTGGACGATGGCCAGCGCATACGGACAATCAATATCGTACTGAAACCAACGGGACATCGTGAGCGGTTCGGACAACAGATTGGTGGAATTGGCCCTGAGGGGCGCTACCAAGTGGGCGCGGGATTGAATCAATTAGGCGTCAAGCGTCAGTTTTCATTCGTGGCGCAAACCAACAGTATCAATCAATCTGGATACAGCCTGCCTATCTCAAGTGGACGCCAGATAAACAGCCTGGTTGACAATGTATCCACAGACGGGGGCGGAATGATGACCCAATCCGCTGGTGCCAGCATTGGCTTCAGTGATCGCCTGGGAAAAAAGGTTGATTTGGCGACTACCTACCAAACAGGGGCTACAGCCACCCAATTGCACCAGCTAACCAATCGCCAGACGTTTTTACCACCGTCTTTCTCCGTCGATAGCCTACAATCAGACCTCGCTAGTAGCCAACAAAGCATGACAACTGCTCGGCTAGCCAGCCACTTGCTCAATACCCGGCTAAACGTTCAGCCTAACGCACAAACCATAATCCGGCTAAACCCAAGTCTGTCCATTAATCGAGCCGAACGCCACTCAACTATAACAAGCCAAACGTTTACCGACCGGCAGTCATTGCTAAATCAAGGTATGACCGTTACGCGGTCCAATGATGCAAGTTGGTCATTTGCAAACACTGGTTCGTGGATGCATCGCTTTCGCCGAGCTGGTCAAATATTGTCGTTGAGTACTAACAGTAGTCTTAGCAGGCAGCATAATCAGAGCATAAACCAGTCTTATTTTATCGCTGGAGATCGGCTGGCCACCACATCCATCAACCAGTATCAGTATGCCACTCAATATTACAACCAAGTCAGTAATGAATTGATGGTATCATATACGCAGCCACTTCATAGTCAACAAACGATCGAGTTTCGTTATACTGGTTTGACTGACTACAGTTCTGCCGCCCGATCGGTAGCTGACATTGACTCGGTCAATTCCAATCGGCTTGCTGCCAACGATAGTCTCAGCAACCAATATAGGAACCGGATAATTAATCAGCGACTTGGGCTGAGTTGGCAGGTGCGCTCAACTCGCTTCTCCTATGCAATTGGTTTCGATATTCAACGGATCAATCAGCGGTCCACAGTTGGGCCGGGGACTGCATTCCTTAACCGAGTATACACGAACGTGATACCCTCCTTACTAATTGAGCCTCGCCTTACTAATAATCGGGCATTACAACTTCAGTATCAAACGTACAGCGTAACGCCGTCAGTGGCCCAGCTTCAACCTGTTGTGAATATTACTAACCCACTGGTTATTTACGCCGGAAACCCGGACTTGTGTCCTGAATATACTCATACAATAACGGTCAATTATAATCAGCTTAACCCTACTACGTATCGTTCTCTGTACGCCGTGTTAATTACGGGATTTACGGCTAATCGTATCGTTACGGCGACGACGGTAAGTCCAATAGGGGTACAAACGATACATCCTGTAAATTCGGCGGGTACTGTAGTCGTGGACGGCACGGTTTCCACTGGTAAACCGTTTCAAGCCCGTTTTCTGGAAGGCCAAGTTAGTAGCTCAACCACCTTGAAATATTCCAGTGGAGTAAGCTATTTGGCTACGCAACTCAACGTGGCCCATACCATCATGCTTAGTCAACGGCTTGGCCTTACAGTTCATTTTTGGAAAAAAGTGGATGTCAATCTTTCCGGGCTCGCTAGCTACCAATCTGTCACTTATTCATTGTCCAGCCAGTCAGTCCCTCCGGTAGTAAACGTTCAACTAAGCGCCGGCATACACTACCCTCTAGTCTGTGGCTTTCAACTGACTAGTGATCTAACTCATGTCACTCTACGAGGGCGTCCCATGGGCTACAACCGGCACTATAGTTTATGGAATGCCACCATAAGCCGGTCATTTCTGAAAGGCCAGAAAGGAGAAATGCGGTTTCAGGCAAATGATATACTAAACCAAAACCAGAGCCTGGTCCGTATAGTCACCAACTCATATATTGAAGATAGCCAGACCCAAGTCCTAAAACGCTATTTACTAATTAGTTTCGTCTATCATCTACGCTAGCTCGACTATAGGTCTATCGCCAGCCCTTTTCTGGACGACTTTGGAAAGGGGGCTAAAATGAACGTATTGATCAATCACATAGGTAGTTATATACGTGCAATAAATATTTACCAGAGTGCATTTTCTTGCCTGATATGAGTGAACTGCATACAGGTAACTTTACTGAGCAGCATCACTCATTGTCAATTTTCACAAATGAGGTGTTTTGTTAATACCGTCTAGTGAGTTCGAGGAGATACAGTGGATCGTACTAACTGTGTAATTGATTGTCATGGTGACAATACGACTAAATGAGTCTATAATCAACAACATTTATCAGAGTGTAGTATACCAGTCATACTCGATGAATTCCCTTTTGAGTATGTTGGTAGCATTACCAGCGATGCCGAAAGGCCACATTGGTTCTGTGAACAGGTCATTACCGAACGGTAAATTCGGCAATGGATAAAACGGTTTTACTATATATTTTTTATATAAACCTATTGCAACATGTATCCTTGACTATATATCGAAGTATAAACGGCAACATGTTTATAAGTGTGCGATGCGCTTAATGCGAACGCTCTGATATGTAACCTATTAATGTGAATCAAGAGTAGAAAACAGCAACCGTAGCGTAGTGGGTAATTTTGTAGAATGCTACAACTACAACTCATTGCCCTCTACGACTACGTTTGCCGCTACTATGCTACACATTCAGCCCTGCATTACCAACGGCTGAGCAATAATTGCTGCCCAGCCTTTACCGATCAGGAACTGATGACAATCTATCTCTTCGGTCTCATCAAGCAACGATCCACCCTGCGTCAGACCTACGACTATATCACCGAGCATTGGAAAGGCTGGTTCCCCAAATTACCGTCTTACCAGGCTGTTAGCTATCGACTTAATCAGATCGGCTGGCATTTTGAGCCCTTGATCGATTGTCTCTGTGAACACTTGCAAGCCCGCCACGACCTACTACGGGACGTCTTGTTGGCCGACTC
>NZ_PVTE01000050.1 GCF_003002825.1 Spirosoma oryzae
CAGTATGAGGTTAGCCTGACGCCCCAGTACAGCGGCCTGAGCGGTTCACCCATCCGCTTCGGTATTACCAACGAGCTGGCTGTTACCACCGCTCCCGGTCCCTACACCATCCGTCTCTACACCGATAACCCGGCCATTACCCTGACGGCCAGCCAGGACGCCCAGCAGGCCAGCTACCGCTACAGCTGGCTGGCGGCCTGTAACAGCAGCCAGCCGGCTCCCAACCGGCCCCCCGTGGCCCAGCCCATTCCCGATCAGGTCTTGGTGGTGGGGCAACCCTACCAGCTCGAGCTGAGCAACTACTTCACCGATCCAGAGGGGCAAACGCTGACCTTCACGGCTGGGGTACTACCCGCTGGTCTGAGCCTGAGCGGTAGCCGCATCAGTGGCAGCCCCACCCAGGCGGGGACGGTGACGGTGCAGTTGACGGCGCTCGATCCGGGTGGTTTGCAGGCGGAAGGCAGCGTGGTGCTGCGGGTCGATCCGGCTCCGGTGACCCCGACGCCAGGCGTGTTCTCGATTGCCGGGGTGACGGGTGTGCGCTGCGAAACGGTGACGGCCAGCGAGCGCCGGCTGATCTTCTCACCGGTCTACACCGGGCTAACGGGCGAGCCCATCAGCTTCGGCATCACTAATGAAGTGGCCCCCACGAGTGCACCGGGTCCTTACTCGGTGCGGCTCTACACCGACAACCCGGCCATCACCCTAACGGCCACCCAGGGTAGTTCGCAGGCCAGTTACCGCTACAACTGGCTGGAAGCCTGCGCGAGCAATCCGCCAACGCCCCCGACGGGCAATCGTGCGCCCGTGGTGGGCACGGGGCTGGGCGATCAGACGGCTACGGCAGGGCAGGGCTATACGCTCTTCATTCCGGCGGGTACGTTTACTGATCCCGATAACGATGCGCTACAGCTGAGCGTGAGTGGTTTGCCGGCGGGTCTGAGTTTCTCCTCGGTGCAGAATGCCATCACTGGAACGCCGGCTCAGGCGGGTAGCGCGACGGTACAGGTGACGGCGACGGACCCGGGTGGGCTGTCGACCAGCCTGAGCTTTGTGCTGACGGTTCAGCCCGCTGCGAGCAATCCGACGCCAGGCGTGTTCTCGATTGCCGGGGTGACGGGTGTGCGCTGCGAAACGGTGACGGCCAGCGAGCGCCGGCTGATCTTCTCACCGGTCTACACCGGGCTAACGGGCGAGCCCATCAGCTTCGGCATCACTAATGAAGTGGCCCCCACGAATGCACCGGGTCCTTACTCGGTGCGGCTCTACACCGACAACCCGGCCATCACCCTAACGGCCACCCAGGGTAGTTCGCAGGCCAGCTATCGCTACAACTGGCTGGCGGCTTGTACAACGCCAGCGAACGGTCGTCAGGCGGTGGTAGAAGCAGGTAGTCCGCTGTCGGTCGTCGTGCTGGGTAACCCGGTCGTTGGTGAATCGGCCGATGTGTTGATTGGTGGAGTGGCCGGTCAGGCGGTGGAATTGATTCTGACGGATCTGGCGGGTAACCGGCTGCATCAGCAGTCGATTCCGCAGGTGTCTGGTACGGAGCGGGTCGTTGTTCCGGTCCCGGCTGGTCAGGCTATGACCATCCTGAAGGTGAGCACGGCCACGCAGCATCAGTCGGTCAAGCTGATTCGGCAATAGTCAATTAAGTATCGAATCGCATAAAAAAGGCCAGTACCGACAAATTGGTACTGGCCTTTTTTATGCGATTCGGCTAGCCAATTATAGTTTGAAGAACGGCTGGTTCGACGCGATGCCCGCCTTCGTAGGTGGTGACGAGCAGGTTGGGTACGTCAGCGTTTAACCGATCGATGTAGGTGTCAGCATCGGGCAGTCGCTGAATAAGTTCGTCTTGTAAGCCATACACGTAATGCGTTTCGACAGCCGTGAGTCGGGTAGGGGCAATGAGGTCGGCAAGGCCATTCGGAAAGTAGCCCGCCCACAGAATCAGCCGGTCGACGCGAATGTGTCCGTTGTCAATCCAGCGGCAGGCCGTTGCTGCCCCCTGCGAAAAGCCGAACACCGTAATGTGTAGCGGAACCGATGGTTGACCGGCAAGGAGCTGGTCGTAAAGCGTGTTGAGGTACGCGACGAAGTCGCCAATCTCCGCGTCGCGGTCTTCGCGCGTCAGCCACGACGCACCGATACGCGTGTAGGTGTTATCCAGATATAGCCGGGACAGACCCTCGGGTACGACTACCACCGTCTGCTCATCGAGCAACCCTGTGAACTTCCGACTGAAGTACGCTGCCAGCTGACCGAACCCGTGCAGACAGAACCAGACATGGCGCGTCTGATCGGTGAAGGTGCCGAGCGTGTAATAACGGGCCGTGCGGGCTACGGTCAGGTGGTGTTCAGTCATGGTTGCCTTAATCGAGGCTGCTTAAAATTCCTTCTTTCAACGAATAGGTCGAGGTACGAATCTGGCTGATCGCGTACTGCTTGAGTACAAAATCAATCAGGCAAACGGCAACCACGATCATATCGACGCGTAGTTCGATCATGCCCGGTAGCTGCATGCGTTCGTCGTGGTTTCGCGTCGTCAGCAGGCTGTACGCCCGATAGAACTCCGCGACAGGCAGCATAAACGACGTTTGTTCTGGATTGGGTAACCGCCCTTTCTCGTGCATGTAATACAGGTCGACCAGCGTGTCGAACGAGCCCGATGAGCCGACCAATACCGTCGGCTGATACTGATGCACGGCATTGGCCAGTGGCAGGAGCTGTTCCTGAAAATAGTCGGTTAGCCGGCGGATGCTCCCCGCCGAGATCGGATCGCTGGTCATGAAGCGTTCGCGCAGCCGCTGTCCGCCAATTTCGAAACTCTGCTTCCAGAAGATGCGCGACTGATTGCCCAGAATAAACTCGACGCTCCCCCCGCCGATGTCGATGATCAGGGCGGTCTGGTCGGATAGGGCTCCGGCGGCTCGTACACCCTGGTAAATGTAGTCGGCTTCCTGATCGCCCGACAGTACCCGGATGGGAATGCGGGTCTGTTGCCGAACCCGCTCGATGAACTCGGCCTGATTGCGGGCGACCCGAATGGCGCTTGTACCGGTTGCCAGTACCTGCTCGTCGCTAACGCCGAATTCGTCCAGTTTCTGCCGGAAATAAGTCAGTACGTCGAGCGCCCGGCCGATGCCTTCTTCCGTAATGATGCCCTGATTGATGCCAGCCTGACCAATCCGGGCGGGGCGGCTCTCCCGAAACAGAGTTTTCGGGTGGCTATTCTGCCGGTCGGCGATCAGCAAATGAAACGTATTGGTTCCTAAGTCAATAATGGCTTGCTTCATGCTTGCAAATCTATTATCTTTGCCGTCCGGTTTTAGCTAAAACAGACTTTTTACAACAATGCTTATTATTAACGTCAAAGACAACGAGTCGATCGACAAGGCGCTGAAGCGTTTCAAGAAGAAATTCGAGAAAACGGGCGTACTGCGGGAACTGCGTTCGCGGACAGCTTTCCAGAAACCATCGGTAAAGCGTCGCACCGAAGTCATCAAAGCCACCTACAAAGAAAGAATGTACGGTAACCACACCGAACAGTAGGCCTGGTTGGATGAAAGCCCGGCCGACTGAATGCGCAGTCAGTTCGTGATCGGGCATTTCACACTGAAACGCGGGAGCAGCAGACAGCTATGTTTGCTGCTTTTTCGTTTTAATAAAGACCTGTGCTACCTAGCAGTCGATTCGTAAGCCGGAAAATCATCGAGAAAGCGCACCTGCGCCGTGTCATGATCGATACCGCAGCAATAGTGCGTCAGACCGTTGGACACCACCACATACGGAGCCCGGTGGACGTGGTTGTACCGGGCAATCTGATCGAACACGGCCTGACTGAGGGCTACGTGCGGAGCCTTGCATTCAACGATCAGAAACGGCTGTCCCTGCCGGTCGTAGACCATAACGTCGGTCCGTTTCAGCGTCTGGTTAAGTACCAGCCCGCCCTCCGACCGAATCAACGCCTTCGGATACGCATAATGCGTCAGCAACAGGTTGACGATATGCTGCCGAACCCACTCTTCGGGTGAGAGCCGGACGTACTTCCGACGTAACAAATCGAAAATATACCCCTTGCCGTCGACTTGCTTCGTTTTGTGCGCAAACGCCGGTAGATTTAGCGTAACCATACACGAATATAATAAGTGAATGAGTGATTGAGCGAATGACTGAATAGGCTGACGCGATAAAAACATTCACTCATTCGCTCAATCACTCATTCGAAATTGACCTGCTATGAAAACAAAAGAAGAAATCGTAGCCAACTGGCTGCCCCGCTACACCGGAACACCCGCCGATCAGTTTGGCGAATACATTCTGCTGACCAACTTCATCAACTACGTCGAGCTGTTTGCCGAGAAATTCAGCGTTGAGGTACAGGGACGCGGTCGGGCTATGCAGACGGCGACGGCCAACAACATTACCATCATCAACTTCGGTATGGGTAGTCCGATGGCAGCCACCGTTATGGACCTGCTGTCGGCTATCAGTCCGAAGGCTGTGCTGTTTCTGGGGAAATGCGGTGGCCTGAAAAAAACGCAGCTGGGCGATCTGATTCTACCCATTGCCGCCATCCGGGGCGACGGTACCAGTAATGACTACATGCGCCCGGAGATTCCGGCGCTGCCTTCGTTCCGCTTGCAGCGGGCCGTATCGTCGACAATCAAGCGCTACGAACTCGACTACTGGACCGGTACGGTATACACCACCAACCGGCGCATCTGGGAGCACGACGAGGTGTTCAAAGATTACCTGCGGGAAATCCGGGCAATGGCTATCGATATGGAAACGGCCACCATCTTTACCGTCGGTTTCACCAATTCGATTCCGCACGGGGCTTTATTGCTGGTATCGGATAACCCACTGGTACCGGAAGGTGTAAAAACCGAAGAAAGCGATAAGCGCGTAACGGGGCAGTTCGTCAACAAGCACCTCGAAATCGGTATCGATGCGCTGATCGAACTTGAATCGTCGGGCGATTCGGTGAAGCACCTGCGCTTCGAATAAAAAGAATGGCACGCAGATGACACGGATACTGCGGATTTTCGCTGATTGAGAAAAAAGTCAGCGTTAATCGCCAGCATCTGCGTTATCCGCGTGCCATCCTGTAATCCTGTCGAAAAATCTTAATTACAGTACTCGCTGATGGTTTTATAGGCGGGGGTATAGCCTAGTTCGCCTGCTTTGGAGAGGTCGAGACAACCCGCGTTATCTTCGCCCAGGCTGTAGTGGATCAAACCCCGCAGGTAATACGCTTCGGCATACTGAGCATTCAGCTTTGTGGCGTTGCTACAATCGTGGAGGGCTGCCCGTTGCTCACCCAGTGACGAACGAAGCATGGCCCGCGCAAAATAAGCGTCGGCATAGCTTGGGTTAAGCTCGATCGACCGATTCAGGTCCGCCAGTGCGCCTTTGGTATCACCCTGTTTGCTTTTGCTGATGCCCCGATCCAGATACGCTTCCGACCGATCGGCAGACAGCGGATTGACGGTACTACGGTCGGGAATGGCGTTACGCAGTTTGTTGAGCGTCTCGCGGGAGAATCGAGTTGAATATTGGGTAGTTACGTGCGTATTGGCTTCGGCATTGTTTAGTTCGATCGCCTGGTTGTAGTCCTGCACCGCTCCCTTCTGATCGCCCAGTTTGCTGCGGCAGAACCCCCGGTTGTAGTAGTAGCTGTATTGGGTCGGCTGTAGGCTGATGGCCCGGTCGTAGTCGGGGAGGGCGGCCCGGAAATCCGCCAGTTTACTTTTGGTATAGGCCCGGTAATAGAACGATTCCGCATCCTGCGGACTCAATTCGATGGCTTTGTTCAGGTCGTTGACCGCGCCGTTATAATCTTTCAACTCTATTTTGCTCATGCCCCGGCCCGTGAAGGCCTGCGCCCGTTTGGGGGTAGCCTGTATCACTTTATCGAAATCGGGTATGCTTGCTGAAAAATTGCCCAGATGCTGCTGACTGACTGCCCGCACGTACCGATACTGCGCATTGGTGGAGTCCAGCGTGATGGCTTTCGAAAAATCAGCCAGTGCAAGACGTTCCTGACCCAGCTTCGAGCGGCTGTTACCCCGGCTATAATACGCCACTGCGTCGGATGGGTTGAGTTCGATAGCTCGATTAAAATCAGGTAATGCGCCCCGGTGATCCTCCTGCCGGCTTTTGCTGATCCCCCGGCTCAGGTAGGCCATGGCATCACTGGGGTTAATGTCGACGGCGCGGTCATAGTCCAGAATGGCACCCATGTGGTCGCGCAGGTTAGCCTTCGCCAATCCCCGGTTGTAGTAGCTTGGCCCATTCTCGGGGTTCATTGTAATCGCCATACTGAAGGCCTGAAGCGCCCCCGTAAAATCGCCGGCTTTGCTTTTGGCGAGACCTGTGTTGAAATGATCGGCGGCTGTCTGCTGTCCGTGGGTGGTTAGCGATAAGCAGAAACAAAGTAGGAACAAGGCATAGATGGTCCTGAACAACTGATCCATTGTGTGTTACGGTAAGAAGAAACGAGTAGATAAGAGAGAGAATAAACCTGCCCGTCCGAGGAAGCGGCAGGAGTAAAATATATCAAATATGATAAATGCATCAATACTGTCAGTACTTACGGGATGAATAATTCTATTTCTGCCATTATGTCTTATTTTGTTTCGGTTTATTTAAAATAAATGCCAAAATGGCATGATTTAGTTGCGAAATCGATGTGGTACGCTGTTTGTAAATAGAGCGATGTGTTCGTAACTGAACGATAAACAACAATCTAAAACAGTAACAGCCATGTCAACCCTTGTTCGTTATAACCACCTGCCTTCTTTCGTTAATCCGTTCAATGTAGCTGCTGAATTTGGCCGTCCGGTCATCAGCCGTTACCACAACAGCCTGCCAAGTGTACCGGCCGTTAATGTGAAAGAAACGGAACACGCCTTTGAACTAGCCCTGGCCGCACCGGGTCTGAAAAAAGAAGATCTGAACGTTCGTGTGCTGAAAAATCAGCTAACGATCTCCTATAAATCGGAAAACAAAACCGACGAGACTACGGAGAAATTCACCCGTCAGGAGTTTAGCACGAGTCAGTTTGAGCGCAGCTTCCGCCTGCCCAAAAACGTCGATGCCGAGCAGATCAAAGCCAGCTATACGGATGGTATCCTGACCGTTGAACTACCCAAAGTGGTCGTGAAAGAAGCCGAAGCAAAAGACATCGTAATTGGCTAATCTGGACAGCCAGTGACGTACCGGTAATGCAGAAAGGTGGCCCGACTTCGGGCCACCTTTTTTTAGGGATATCGTCAGTGAGTTAACCCCTTACCTGGGCCATGAATGCCCGCAACTTATTAGCGTCGAGTTGACCGTTGGTGCGAACGCCACTGCAAATGTCCAGGCCGAACGGTTGAACCTGCTCGATTGCGGCACGGACGTTAGTCGGGTTGAGTCCACCGGCCAGAAAAACCGGTACCGGCGACTGGTCGACGATGGCCCGGCTGACCTGCCAGTTATGTACCCGGCCTGTACCCCCTAACTCTTTTACGGTCAGGTTTGGATTACCCGAATCGAGCAGGAGTGCATCGGCACCATTGGCGACGGCTGCAAGTGCTTCGGCAACGCTACGCTCATCGATGACGTGAATGACCTGTACCAGCTTCACCGTTGGCAGTGCCTGCCGCAGCTGAGTGTAGGTGGTTGCGGGCACGGCGTCGACAAGCTGAATGGTGTTGGCCAGCACCCGGCTGTGGTGCGCCAGAATGCCGGCTGCTGTCGTTTCGGATGTGAGCATAAACGTAGCAAGCGGGGGCGGTACCTGCTGAACGATGGTGGCCGCCAACTCGTCGGCAACGACGCCGGGACCACTGGGCATAGCCCCGACCAGGCCCAGCGCGTCGGCACCGAGGGCTACGGCCAACTGTGCTTCGTCGGTACTGCTGATGCAGCAAACTTTTACACGGGTACGATTTGTCATGATCGACAGGAGAAATGCGTGGCGGGTGGGACAAAAGTAAAGTGATTCGGGTTACTTTTTCGAACCCCCCTTTTTTCGAGATGGTTGATGCTTCCCAGCCCCATGATCCGTATGCGTCGCTCCGCATTCCTGAATTCCGCTATTTCATTTCCAACAGTTTTCTGATTACCGCCACGCTCCTGATTCAGGAAGTGATTCTCGGCTATGAGTTGTACAAGATGACGCACGATCCGCTGGCCCTGGGGCTGGTTGGTCTGGCCGAAGCACTGCCGTTCATTGCCCTTTCTCTGTTTGGCGGTCACCTTGCCGACCGACGTGATAAAAAGCGACTGCTGCAATGGAGCCTGACGGTGATTATTCTGGGGTCCGTCATTCTATATGCCGTATTTCAGCCGAGTGTAGTCCGGCAGTTGTCGCAAACGGCACAGCTGGGCGTCATCTATGGCGTGCTGATGTTGATCGGTACGGCAAAAGGATTTTATTCGCCCGCCAGTTCGTCGCTTAAACCGTTCCTTGTCCCTCGTGAGCTGTACGCCAACTCGGCGACCTGGAGCAGCTCGGCCTGGCAGGCGGGCGCTATCGTCGGGCCGGGCCTTGCCGGTTTTCTCTATAACTGGCTGGGTCTGGATAATACCCTGATCGTAGTCATTGGTCTGCTGATTCTCTGCCTATTACTGATCTCGCTGATCGATCGTCGGCCCGTTCCGGTCAGTAGTGCGCCCCAACAGAATCTGCGCGAGAGCCTCAAAGAGGGCTTTGCGTTTGTGTTCAAAACGCCCATCGTGCTCTACGCTATTTCGCTCGACCTGTTCTCGGTACTCTTTGGCGGTGTAGTGGCTATTCTGCCCGTGTTCGCCGAAGATATCCTGCGCGTCGGGGCAGAAGGACTAGGTTTCCTGCGAGCGGCCCCGTCGGTAGGCGCTGTGCTGACCTTGGCGGTCATGACACAGTTTCCACCAACGCACAACGCCTGGCGGAACATGCTGCTGGCCGTGGCCGGTTTCGGAGCCGCAACGGTCGTTTTCGCCCTGTCGACGAACTTCTATCTGTCGCTGTTCATGCTGGGCCTGACTGGTGCTTTCGACAGCGTGAGCGTCATTATCCGGCAAACCATTCTCCAGATTTTTCCACCCGATCATCTGCGTGGCCGGGTGGCAGCGGTCAATGGTATTTTCGTCAGCTCGTCCAACGAAATTGGCGCGTTTGAGTCCGGGGTAATGGCGCGTTTGTTCGGTACGGTTCCCTCCGTACTCGTCGGCGGTGTTTTCACGATGATCGTCGTGTCGTACGTCTATTTGCGCTCGAAAAATCTGTTTTCAATCCGCCTGAGTTAGCTACGCACCGTCATGGTTGCGTACTGGGTCATGTTCAGCGGGACGTTCCGTAGTACCCGGCGGTCGAAGGCTTCCCAAAACAATTCGTCGGAAAGCTGGTAGTCACGTTGGAGACGGACCATGTCACGAATGCTTTCTTTGATCTGACTAAAGGTTGACGAGGACTGCGGGTTGACTGACTGGTGATTTTCCATTGTAATTAGCTGGCTGGTTAATACGTAGGCGGGTTCATAAACTCGCTCATTCTGAGATTGTTCGTTAAAAATCTGGTTAATCCGTAACGACAATAGGAATAATCCAACTACGGTTTTGCGTCCTGTAGCCTGACGGCTTTCTGACCCCGGTAAGATCCAACAAGAAAAAATTCTATATCGAACCTGTTGATTATCAGTCTCATATGATAAAGTTAACGACTACTGTGTTAGTTACGGCGGTGGCGATGGTCTGCTGTGGCCAACCGGCAATGGCTAAACCACGGCCCGGCAAACTGACGAAGGTGTGGGAAAGCGATACTACCCTGCGCACACCAGAGTCAGTGCTGTATGACCAAAAAGAGAACGTATTGTATGTAAGTAATATTGATGGGAAGGCCGACGAATTGGATGGGAGTGGATTTATTTCGAAGGTGTCGCTCGACGGAACGATCACGAATCTGCGCTGGACATCGGGTCTGAACGCGCCGAAAGGGATGGGTATCCACAGGAATCGCCTGTACGTGACCGACGTTTACCGGCTGGTGGCAATCAACCTGGAGAATGGGCAAGCGGAGAAAACGTGGGATGCCACACCACAGGCAGGGGCCTTTCTCAACGACGTGACTGTCGATAAGGACGGTACGGTCTACGTGTCTGACAATCGGAACAACAAGATCTACCGTCTGAAAGACGATAAGTGGGAGATCTGGATGGATGGCGAACCGCTCGGTGGCCCCAATGGCTTACTGGCAGTCGGGACTGATAAACTGCTGATTGGCAGTGGAAAACGGGGGGCGCTTCAGTCGATCGACCTCAAAACAAAAGCCATCACCAAACTGGCCGACGGCATGGCGGCTACGGATGGTATCGAACCGGAGGGCAAAAAGAACTACTTCGTGTCGGATTGGAACGGGCAGGTCTTTCACGTAACCCCCGATGGTAAGGCGCAACAAGTACTTGACACGCGCGCCGAGAAAGTAAACTCCGCCGATATCGCGTATGTCAACAGGCAGAAGCTATTGATCGTACCGACGTTCTTCAAAAACAAGCTCGTCGCGTATAAGTGGGAGTAATTGAATTATGGATTGATAGAATGATTGAATGAGGTCACGCGACAAGCCATTCAATCATTCTATCAATCCATAATTCAATCACTCAGTTTAAAAGCTGCTGAATAGCTTCCTCCGCGCGATTGGCACCGAAACCGTCGAGGGCCTGTTTCATCTGCGCAACGATCAGCTCGGTGCCCAGGTTACCGATGCTGCCTTCGTGCGAATGATTCAGCTGCGCCGGGCGTTGGTACGTATGGTCGCCAATTTCCTTGCCGACAATGCGGTAGGCTTCCCGGAAAGGTACTCCCTGCAATACCAGCTCGTTGACCCGTTCTACGCTGAACAGCAGATCGTATTTCGAATCGGCAAGTAGATTGGGTTTCACCTCCAGGTGTTCGAGCATAAACTCGGTGATGTCGAGACAGTCGAGAATTTCGTCGAAGGCGGGCATCAGAATCTCCTTCAGCAACTGCATGTCGCGGTGGTAACCCGAGGGCAGGTTACTCAGCACCAGCGTCACCTCCATCGGCATGGCTTTCAGTCGATTGCTCTTGGCCCGCAGTAGTTCGGCCACATCCGGGTTTTTCTTGTGCGGCATGATGCTGCTGCCGGTCGTCAGCGCGTCGGGCAGGATCAGGAAGCCAAAATTCTGACTGTTGTACAGACAGATGTCCATCGCCATCCGGCCGACGGTGGCGGCTACGGCGGCCAGGGCGGTCAGGGCTGTCTGTTCGGTTTTGCCCCGGCTCATCTGCGCGTAGACGACGTTGACGTGCATGCCTTCAAAGCCCAGCAGTTCGGTCGTCAGGGTGCGATTCAGGGGAAACGACGAGCCATAGCCCGCGCCCGATCCCAGCGGGTTGCGGTTGGCGAGCCGGTAAGCCGTTTGCAGCGTGAGCATGTCGTCGGACAGGGCTTCCGCGTAGGCACCAAACCACAGTCCGAACGACGACGGCATGGCAATTTGCAGGTGGGTATAGCCCGGCAGCAGATCGTCTTTGTGCTGCTCCGACCGTTTTACCAGCTGATTGAACACGCGTTCGACGGCCTGCGCTACCTGCCAGAGCCGGTCGCGGGTAAATAGCTTCAGGTCGACCAGCACCTGATCGTTGCGTGACCGTCCCGAGTGAATTTTCTTGCCCACGTCGCCCAGCTTCCGCGTCAGCATCAGTTCGACCTGCGAATGAACATCCTCGACACCGTCCTCGATCGTGAAGTCGCCCTGCCCGATCTGCGCGTAAATGGCTTTGAGTTCGGTGGTGAGCTGCGTCAGTTCGTCGGCCGTAAGCAGCCCGATCGTTTCGAGCATCCGGGCGTGGGCGAGGTTACCCTGCACATCGAACGGAGCCAGCGACAGGTCCATTTCGCGGTCGCGCCCCACGGTGAAACGTTCAATTTGTTCGGCTGTCGATACGCCTTCTTTCTGCCAGAGTTTCAATGGAATCTAGTTTAAGGTTTAGCGTTCAAGGTTTAGCGTCCATTAAGTTGACCCTAGCATATGCATCGGACATACCCCTAAATCCCCTAAAGGGGACTTAATCCAAACGTGAGCAAAGTCCCCTTTAGAGTAGGGTTGTTAAGTTCTAATCTGTTTACCCCCCAGCCCCCTAAAGGGGGAGTAGTTTGCTTGCGGAATGCTCCCCCTTTAGGGGGCTGGGGGGTATATGGGCCGTAGGGAATTTGTCCACTACCAGCGTTAAATCAAGAACTTAACAGCCCTGCCCTTTAGGGGACTCAGGGGTAGTTTATTCGAGCACTATCTGTGTCAAAATTGCCCTTCTATCATGGCTTTGGACACCAAAGCAACGTTGACGGATAAACCTTGAATGCGCCCGCAAAAGTACGGTTACCAACTGAATCAGCGGATTAATACCCCGGATTCTGTTTGATTTTGGTTGGGTTGATGTCGATCTGACTTTGCGGTACCGGGAAAACCAGATTGTTGGTCGTGAGCGGTGTTTTGATACCGATAGCCGCTGCCTTAGCGTTGAGTACCGGAATGGCCCGGTCCGTACGAACCAGATCGAACCAGCGGTGACCTTCAAACGCCAGCTCGACCCGTCGTTCCTGCTCCAGCGCCAGGCGCATGTCGGCCTGGGTGCTAATACTCTTGTCGGCCAGGCCAACCCGTCGGCGAACCTCATTCAGGTAGGGTAGTGCGTCGGCAGTTTTGCCTGTTTCATTCAGTGCTTCGGCATACATCAGCAGCACGTCGGCGTACCGCAGTACGTACCAGTTGTCTTCCGAATCGTTGACGACGACGGGTTGATCCGCGTATTTCTTGATGTAGTACGCATCGACTTTAGCCCCGCTGGTATTGGTGTAGCTGGTGGCCATCGAAATCGCTTTTCGGGGGTCGTTGGCTTCGTAGCTTCGTTCAAGATCGGCCGTGGGTATGTTGTTACCGCCCCCGCCAAAGGCGATGACCGCGTTGCCGGAGTTGGTTGGCGCGTAGGAGTTAGCGTAGCCGCTGCCTTCGCCGATATTGCCTTTCTTGTACTGTACTTCGAAGATGGACTCCCGGCTGTTTTTGTTGGCGGGCGTAAACAGGTTCGCGTAGCTGGGCAACAGGGCATACGTCTTTGTATCGGTGACCTCCTTCAACTTGGCAGCCGCGCTGGCGTAGTTTTTCTGGGTCAGGTATACTTTCCCCAGCAGGCTTTTCGCAGCTCCCGACGTAGCCCGACCGATGTCGGTACCGGTGTAGCTGACGGGCAGAACGGCTTCGGCATCGCTTAAGTCTTTAACGATCTGAGCGTAGACTTCGGTAGCGGCCGTTCGGCCGTAGTTGTACCCCTGCAACGGATCGGTGATTTCGGTCAGTACGAGGGGTACATCGCCGAAGTAGCGCACCAGGTTGAAATACATCAGTGCCCGCAGGAATTTGGCTTCACCGACGATTCGGCTTTTCAGCGTCGCATCCATCGTGATATCCTCAATTCGACCGATCACGGTGTTGCAGCGGTAAATGCCCCGGTATCCGTCGCTCCAGGCCGCCAGCAGATACGGGTTGGTCGTAATCAGGTAAAATTTGTCGAACTGATCCTGATCGGTCACCGTACCCGACAACACGGGGTAGGTATCGTCGGAAGGAATGTCGGACATCACATAATACTGACCGTATTGGCCGGCGAATTGCAGCGACCCGTAAGCGCCACTCAGGGCGGTGAGGATGTCGGATGAGGTCTGGTAATACGACGAGGTGTTGATCGCCGAGATCGGGGCTAAGTCCAGAAATTTTTGGGTGCAGGCCGACAGACTCAGTGTCAGCAGCCCCGCCAGGATGTATGTTTTTTTCATCGGTATCAGGTTGTTTAGAAGCCCAGGTTTAAGCCAATGGTGTAGGTCCGGGCGAGGGGGTAGGAGCCGTAGTCAACGCCACCGGTAAGCGGACCTTCGTAGCCGCTGACCTCCGGGTTGTAGCCGAGGTATTTCGAGAAGGTAACCGCGTTCTGCACACCGGCGTACAGGCGGAGCGTCTGCACCTTGATCTTCTGCGTCAGCGTCTGTGGGAAGTTGTAGCCCAGTGTGATGTTGCGAATGCGGAAGTACGACGCATCTTCAACCCACCGGCTCGACACCTGCCCGTTGCTACCCGTCGAGCGGGAATTGGCGCGGGGTGTCCGGCCATCGCCGGGGTTCTGCTCCGACCGCCACCGGCCTTCGACAATGGTCAGCTGATTCTGGTTGCCTTCCAGGTTTTCGAAGAACCGACGCGACAGGTTCAGAATCTGCCCGCCCTGTACGCCCTGCGCGACGATGCTCAGGTCGAAGCCTTTGAACGAGAGCGAGTTGGTGATACCGTAGATAAAGTCGGGCTGGTTGTTGCCGATGATGGTCCGGTCGTTGGCGTCGATCTTGCCATCGCCGTTGACGTCGGCGTATTTAATGTCGCCCGGCCGGCTATCCGAGAAGTGCGGGTACGCGTCCAGCTCTGCCTGATTCTGGAAAATGCCGAGCTGCTGATAGCCGTAGAAATTGCCCAGCGGCTTTCCGACAACCGTAATGTTGGTCGAACCGATACCCGAGTTGTTGATGATAGCATCGCCGTTGGGACCAAGGGCCAGCACCTTGTTCCGGTTGAACGACAGGTTCAGGTCGGTAGTCCAGGTCAGGCCCTTGCCGGCACCGTCGATGTTGCGCGACGACAGGGCAAACTCCATTCCTTCGTTTTTAACCTTGCCAATGTTCTGCACGGCCGTTGTGAAGCCTGTGAGCGTGGGCACCTGTACCGACAGCAGCAGGTCGGTCGTGATCCGGTTGTAATAGTCGACCGTCAGGAAGAGCCGGTTTTGCAACAGACCTACGTCGAGACCAACGTCGGTCTGCCGGCTCTTTTCCCAGCCCAGCCGGTCATTGGCGTTGGTGCTAGTCGCCAGTCCGTTTGATAGGGCATTGCCAAACACGTAGTTATCTTTGGTCAGCACCCCGATCGCTGGGTAGTTGTTCTGCGACCCGTCACTGTTCAGGAACGCGTTGTTGCCTGACAGGCCGTAGCTGGCACGCAGCTTGAGGTCGGTGATGACGGGAACCGACTTCATGAACGGCTCTTCGATGATCCGCCAGCCCACCGAGGCTGATGGAAACGTCCCGAAGCGGTTGACTTCACCAAACCGCGACGAACCATCGCTTCGAATCGAGGCATTGAACAGGTAGCGGTCTTTGTAATTGTAAATAGCCCGCGCAAAATACGATGCCAGTGACCACTGCGTCTGGAACGAAGTGCCGCCCGTGATGGTCCCCGCGTTGATCGTACGGACAACGTCATTAGGGAAGTTATTGGCGTTGATCCGGCTCTCCTCGTAATTGTTCCGCTGCGCTTCCATCCCGACCAGGGCTTCGAGGTGGTGCGTATTACCCAGATCGAGCGTATAGTTCAGCGTGTGGTTCGTTACCCAGTTGATATTCTGGTTGGTGTACGCATAGGCACTGTTCGGCGTCGGGGGCAGCAGGCTGCTGGTCGGCAGGGCCGAGGTCTGGTAATAGTTCTGCCGCAGGTAGTTGAGGTCGGCTCCGATGGTGCCCCGGTACCGCAGTGTCTTGTACAGCGACAGTTCGGCGTAGGCATTTCCCAGCAGCCGCAACTGCGTCACGTTATTGTCGACCTCGGTGATGTTTGCCACGGGGTTCGTTACCCCTGACCAGTCGTAGGGCGTAGCGTAATATAGCTCCGAATTGTACACGCTGGTGCCGGGCTGGTAAATCGGAACAAACGATGGCAGCGCCAGTGCTGCGTTGATGACGCCGTTGCTTGCCCAGTGCCCATCGGAGTTAACCCGGCTTTCGGTCTGGTACGTTGGACTGAAACTGACGCCCACTTTAAGTTTTGACGTTAGCTGCGCATCGACATTCGACCGGACGGTGTACCGGTTGATGCCCGATTTCAGAATGACGCCGTCCTGTTTGAGGTAGTTACCCGACAGAAAATACTGTACTTTCTCGCTACCGCCCGACGCCGACAACTGGTAATTGCTGATTGGAGCTTTGCGGAAAATCATATCCTGGTAATCGTAGGATGTCAGGCTGGCCGGGTTGTTGAAGTTCAGGCCGGGAAATTCGACGCCCTGTGGATACCGGTAGCGCAATCCGGACGGCCGCACACTGTTCGGATCGTTGACCGATGCACCGGGAACGCGCTCCAGATACGCCGTATTGGTCGCATCCTTGTTGAATTCGGCAAATTGCTGGGCGTTCAGTACGCTCATTTTCTTGCTGACTTCCTGCGAACCGATGTAGTAGTCGAAATTGATACGACTCTGTCCCGCCTTGCCGCGCTTGGTCGTAATCATGACGACGCCATTGGCACCCCGCGAACCGTAGATGGCCGTAGCCGACGCATCTTTCAGGACGTCGATCTTGTCGATGTCGTTTGGGTTCAGCTGATTGAGGCCACCGGCATTGGTCTGCGAACCGGAGTTGAGGGGTTGTCCATCGACAACGACCAGTGGGCCGTTTCCCGCACTGATCGACCCAAGGCCCCGCACCTTGATCGACGGCGCGTTGCCCGGTGAACCGGTGTTCTGCTGGATGAGTACGCCCGGCATCCGACCTGCCAGTCCTTCTACTACGTTCGGCACGGGCTGATCTTTAATTGTCTGGGTTTTGAGCGACGCCACCGATCCCGTCAGTTCCTTGCGGTTCTGGGTACCATAGCCGACGACGACAACTTCGCCGAGTGTTTTATCATCGCTGGCCAGTATCACGTCGAGGCTGCTTCGACTACCGGCGGCAATCTCCTGAGTCGCGTACCCGATAAACGAAAAGACCAGCGTAACGCCCTGATCCGGCACCGTCAGACGGTAGTTGCCGTCGGTATCGGTAGTTGTTCCCCTGCTGGTCCCTTTCACAACGACACTGACGCCCGGCAGGCCGCTACCCGTACTGCCATCGGTGACGCGCCCCGTGATCGTCTGATCCGCAATTCGCTGGGACGAGCTGGGTAGGGAGCGGTTGGTAGCCAATACCTGCGCTGTGCCTGACGTATTGTGCAAGAGCAGACTGGCCGTTAGAAAAGACAGGATTAGAAGAGGTTTTTTCATATACTAATTGGTCATGGAAGCGTCTACAACTTACAATGTCATTCGGCTAAATGCGTGTGAGGTAGAAGTTTTATTTGTCAAAAGTGCAAAAGGGGCGAATGTTGTATTGATCGAGGCCATTTATGTATTGGTTTGGTCGATGCGTAGGTTTTGCCCGGGCGGAGTGCTACGACAGCGACGACAGGAAATCGATGCTTTTCCGAAGCGATACGCCGGGGTCGGCTACCAGGTCCTGCTCAACGATAAAGTGCTCGACGCCCACTTCCTGGGCCTTGGCGACGATGTTGGCTACGTTCAGCGCGCCATTACCCACTGTGGTCATGTACGGGAAGAGCGAGAGCCACTCCGTCGATACGCTGCCGTCGCCCGAAAACCGGACGTGCTCTGTCATGTCTTTCAGGTGAATCAGGCGGTATCGCGTTGGGTATTTGTCGAGCAGGGCAATCGGGTCGGCACCACCGGCAGTTGTCCAGTAAATATCGAGTTCGAGAAACACCAGGTCGGGGTTGGTTTGCTCCAGCATCAGTTGCAGCGGAACTAGCCCGTCCTGTTCGTGCAGCCCATAGCCGTGATTGTGGTAGGCAAATCGAACCCCGGCCTGCCGTGCCGATTCGCCAATCTGATTGAACATATCGGCCATGCGTCGGTAGTCGTCCGTCGTTTGCCGGAACTGATCCGGGATCGATGGCAGCACGACGTAGCTTGAACCCAGTAGCTGTGCCGCTTCGCCCAGCTTGTCCATCCGGTATTGCAGCGTGTCGAGGTCGGTGTGCAGGGCAGCAACGCCCATCCCGTTCTGCGACAGAATACCTTTCATCTGCTGAGCAGTCCGGCCGAAAAAGCCACTGCCGGAAAAGCCCAGGTACGGCGTGATCGCTTCCCATTCAGCCCGCGACTGATCGGTACTGAACGGATAGGGGCCGAACAGCTCGACTTCCGTATACCCCATCTGCGCCAGCATTTCGATGGTTCCGGGCAAGTCGTCGTTGAGCCGTTTGGGTAGTGAAAACAATTGAACGCCAATGGGTTTGGGGGCGGCTGAATTGGGCATGTCGTAGCTTGGTTAAGGATGTATTGTAAACACAAAGGCACAGAGAACACGGAGTATGAAGTAGTGTCTCAACAACTGGATTCAGTAGGGGGGGGCGAGCTACCGAAAGAACATGAAACAGGTGCTATATTTTGAACCGTCGTGTTCTGCGTGACTCTGTGTTCAACGTCGTTATCCGAAAAAACAGATACGCGCAAAAGCTACTCAGCGCCGTCAGCAAATGCCAGATGGCGTGGCCCTGCAAAATCGAGTAGGGATCGCAATTGATCTTTCGTACATCCATCGTGCGGATTTTTATGGCGACAAACGTCAGCACTACGCTGGCAATGACGAGCCCCAGCAACCGGTACCGCCGAAACTGGACGTAGTTGATGAGCATGCCCAGCGTGAGCACCAGAATCAGCGCCGGTAGCAGTCGTGAACTGGGCAGGTGGGGGGCTAACAGCCAGAAATACGCGATTACGACCAGCACGATCAGTACCCAGATCAACTGTCGACGCGGAGTGAGTCGGATGGTGTGAAAGATATGATACACCGCTACGCTGATCAGCGCCAGCATCAGACCGTAGGTAGCGTTCATGTCGACACGCTGTCCGGTGGTGGTTAGCGAGGCATGAAAAAACGCGCTGCCGACGCCGAGGTAGACAAAACAGCCGCCGACCAGTACCGACAGCATCGGAAACTGTTCCAGCCGATTTAGTCGCGCCTGACCTGGTTGATGGCTGTCGGCTTGGGCGAGCAGGAGGATGAACAGGCCGAAGAAAACATAGGCCAGATTCGAATAGGTGTTGCTCGGCTGATGAAAGAAACGATGGACGTGGTTGTGTTCGCAGTATTCGACGACCTTCGCCGACTGACTTACGGGCATCGTTTGCCAGACCGCCCCGTTCAATAACCAATCGAGTACCCCCCAGAGTAACCCCACTACCAGGGTCAGCAGCAGGGCGCGGGTCAGCAGTGCATATACGTTTATGGTCGTCATGCACTACGAAGCTGAATCCACGTTTCTGCTACTTGCTAGTTAGCTTTGTCCAGCTAATTATAGCTGGCAGCGGCTGACTCTGACTACCCTTTGACGGGCTGGTTGTAGTCGGTGTCGGTTAATTGAACCCCTAAATCCCCGAAAGGGCAGGGCGGTTAAGTTCTGGTGAACTGTACCCCCCAGCCCCCTAAAGGGGGGAACTTCATTGGTGGAATGCTCCCCCTTTAGAGGTTGTTTGGGGAAGGCGTTTTGAGGTAAATGTGAGAGTCGGTGCGTAGCTTGAGGTGTCTAATCTACGAGCTTATGCAAACCCGTTTTCAC
>NZ_PVTE01000051.1 GCF_003002825.1 Spirosoma oryzae
CGCTGGGAGAAGAAGGTCGCCAATTATAAAGCCTTGCTATTTCTGGCCTGTGCCCACATCGTTTGGAAACGCTCAATCATTTTCGGATAGGCTCTAAATGTGCAGATAGGTCGAATAATGGTACAAACCAATATGAGTAAACGGGCGAATTACAGTGATGATTAGAGGACACAATCAGTGTGATGGATTTATTGTCAAATCAATTGATATCGTCCCGGAATTCTATAAAAACGGAATAGATCGTGGTGCGTTACATTGGTAGACCAATGTTGGTCGCTAACTAAAATCAACGATCTATGGAAACGATGCAACACGAACACAACCACACAGATACCTGCTTCGACTGTGCGGAATCCTGCGAACGCTGCGTGACGGCTCTGCTGGAAATGGGTGACGAAGACAGCAAAGGCCACGACCTGACCGCCTGCATCAAACTCTGCCGCGACTGCGCCGACATCTGTACCCTCTGCGGTCGACTGGCGGCCCGGGGGTCGCAGTTTATGCAATCCTACATGCAGGTTTGCGCCGAAGCCTGCGAAGCGTGTGCCGCCGAATGCGAAAAACACGCCGATCATGTCGCGCATTGCAAAGCCTGTGCGGAAGCCTGCCGGAAGTGCGCCGAAGAATGCCGTTCGATGGCAGCCTAAGGCCAGTTTACGGTAATCTGTTTTCGGTTTACCGTTCTGCCGGAAGACAGTTCTCTGTACCATACTCCGCAAAAAAAGCCCCTCTCCCGTTTTGGGAGAGGGGTTGGGGTGAGGGATCTCTTGCCGAGAGGGGGCAATCACAACAACTACAACCTATGAAAAACATATTCCTGCTTCTTCTATGCCTAACCACCGCTCTGTCTGCGCAGGCACAGCATGACCACCATGCCGGACATGCCATGCCCGGCATGAAAAAAACGGGTACTGACAGCACCAAGGCCGGCATGTCCATGTCGGACATGGACATGCATATGACGAATTATGGCCTGACGATGGATACGAGCATGTCGGGTATGACGCATTCGCTGTCGCGCAACCTGCCCATGAATCGGAACGGGTCGGGAACGTCGTGGCACCCCGACAACACGCCGATGTATGCGTATATGACGCCAACCGCGCCCAACGGCTGGACGTTTATGATGCATTACGCGATTTACCTGCGCTATACGGCGCAGAACAGCAACAATCCCGATGGCCGGGGGCGCGCACAGCAGTTCGGCGCTCCCAACTGGTTTATGGGTATGGCGCAACGCAAGGTGGGCCGGAAGGGGCTGTTTCAGGCACGGGCCATGCTCTCGCTCGATGCGCTGACGGTGGGTAACGGAGGCTACCCGCTGCTGTTTCAGACCGGCGAAAGCTACCAGGGGCGCCCCCTGATCGACAAACAGCATCCGCATGATCTTGTCTCGGAACTATCCGTCAGCTACACCCATGCGTTTAGCCGCGATATCGACCTGTATGGCTATCTGGGCTATCCCGGCGAGCCGACGGTTGGACCGCCCGTGTTCATGCACCGCATCTCGGCTTTCGGCATCTCCGACGCTCCGTTGAGCCACCATTGGCAGGATGCAACCCACATCACATTTGGCGTCGCAACGGTTGGCTTTCGGTACAAATGGGCGAAGCTCGAAGCGTCGACGTTTAAAGGACGCGAACCCGATGAGAATCGCTACGACTTCGACCGCCCCCGTTTCGACAGCTATTCGTACCGGTTATCGGTCAACCCATCGCCGTCGCTGGCGCTCCAGTTTTCGCAGGGCTATATCAAAAGCCCGGAAGTACTGCATGGCGATGAAGATGTGCTTCGCACGACAGCATCAATATTACATAGCAAAGGGCTGGGGCCACAGCGCTACATCACCTCGGCCTTCGTCTACGGCCTGAACGGACATATTGGCGACGGCCATACATCGGGTCGGCCCGAAAACTCGTTTCTGGCTGAGAGCAGTTTGCAACTCGACCGAGTCAATTTCTTCGGTCGCTACGAAAACGTTGGTAAATCGGCTGAAGAACTGGTGCTGTACAATCCGACGAGTTCAGCTACCGACGCATTCCGTACCAACCCCGTGCTGACCATCAACAGCCTGACGTTGGGGATGAACTATCGATTAGTCCAATACAAAAATACGGACCTGGTGCTGGGCGCACAGACGACACTGAGTATGCCCGATCAGCTGTTGCAACCCGTGTATGGAAACATGCCGATTTCGGGTCAACTTTATCTGCGGCTGTCACCAAGTCTGATGACGATGGCGTCGATGCATACCATGCACAGCACGAGCCGTCGATCCATGCACGGAATGCACCATTAAGTATAAAAGTTTGTTTGACAGTGAGACCCATCTGCGGATGTACACGTCAAACGGTAGATCGTACACGTTAAACCAATAATCCAATGATTCGTAACCTGATTCTGACCGCTGCTACCACGCTGCTATTACTCGGCAACACCTTCGCCGGACCCCGCGACGACAAGGAGAAAGAAGTAAAAATCAAAACGTCGGCCGTGTGCGGTATGTGCAAAGCCCGCATCGAACGTAACCTGGCCTTTGAGAAAGGCGTCAAGGAAGCGACTCTCGACGTGAAATCGAAAGTCGTCACGATCAAGTATAACCCGGCAAAAACGGACGTCACCAAACTGAAAGCAAACATCAGCAAGACGGGTTACGACGCGGAAGACGTAGCCGCCGACGAAGCGGGCTACAACAAACTACCCGGCTGCTGCAAGAAAGATAGCGATATGGGGCATCAGTAAGATGCTGAATAAGAAATGATTGCTAACAAAAGAGGCCCGGTTCGTTCGAACCGGGCCTCTTTTGTTAGACCTAAAAGGTTTCAAAAAACCTTTTAGGTCTGTCAGTAAGCGTTCAACCCGCTATCGAGAAACTTGACGAAGTTTTCGGGCTCGCGAACGGCTCCTTGTGGAGTTACGAGTTCCTTGCCGTTGTTGTCCAGCAAAACATAGTACGGTTGCGAATTGGTATTGAACCGACTGGCCTGTAGATCACTCCACTGATTGCCGATTGTCCGAATTGTTTTCCCGCTATAGCTCGATACGCGTTGCTCCGCAGTAGGCAATTCGGTCTTGTCATCGACGTATAACTGAATCAGTACATAGTCGTTACGCAGGCGTTTCAGGACGTCGGGCTTTGGCCATACGTTAGCTTCCATCTGGCGGCAGTTGACGCAGGCATGTCCGGTGAAGTCTATCATGACGGGCTTGTTGACCTTCTTAGCGTAGGCCATTCCTTCCTCATAATCGAAGAATGCGTTCAGGCCCAGTGGTGCTTCGAAGATGTCGCCGTATTTCTTTGGTACTGCGCTTTCCGATTCAGCCACCGGAAAGCCACCCAGCGAACGGGTGTAGAGATCGAAATCCTGCGTTTGCTGCGGGGGCAAGAAAGCCGATACCGATTGCAGCGGAGCACCCCAGAGACCTGGAATCAGGTACAGCGCAAACGCCAGCGAAATAATCGACAGAAACAGCCGGGGAACCGAAATGCTGGTCAGTTCGCTGTCGTGCGAAAAGCGAAGTTTACCCAGCAGGTAGAAGCCCATCATACCGAAGATGATCACCCATAACACCAGGAACACTTCCCGGTCAAACCACTGCCAGTGGTAGGCTAGGTCGACGTTGGACAGGAATTTCAGCGCCAGCGCCAGCTCTAGGAAGCCCAGCGTTACCTTCACCGAGTTTAGCCAGCTACCCGATTTGGGCAGCGACGTCATCCACGACGGGAACAGTGAGAACAGCGTGAAGGGGAGCGCGAGGGCCAGCGCGAAGCCGAACATCCCCACCGCCGGACCGAGTAATTCGCCCATCGAAGCGGCCTGTACGAGCAGCGTACCGATGATCGGACCGGTGCAGGAGAAGCTGACCAGCGCCAGCGTGGCCGCCATGAAGAAGATCCCAATCAGGCCACCCTGATCGGCTTTGGCGTCCATCTTATTGGCCCAGCTCGTGGGTAGCATGATCTCGAACGCGCCAAAAAACGACGCGGCAAACACGACCAGCAGTAGGAAAAACGCGAAGTTGAAAATGCCGTTGGTCGACAGATCGTTCAGAGCATCGGCCCCGAAAATAACCGTAATCAGCAAACCCAGCGCCACGTAGATGACAATGATCGACACGCCGTAAATCAGCGCGTTGCGGATGCCTTTCGCCCGCGTACCCGACTGCTTGGTAAAGAAGCTGATCGTCATGGGCAGCAGCGGGAAGATACAGGGCATGAAAATAGCCGCGAATCCACCGACCAGCCCGGCCAGAAACGTCACCCACAGGGAATCTTTTACTGGTTCAGGCGTCGCAGTATCTGCCACAGCATCAACGGTTGCCGCCTGGGCTGTGCCGACCGTAGCAGATTGCGATGCAATCTTAGCCGTATCGGCGGGAGCAACGGCGGGCGTCTGATCGACGGGCGTAAACTCAATGTCGTCGGTGGAAATAGTATCCTGCGCCCAGAGTGGCTGAACGGCCGACAGGCTGATAACTACCCAGACCAGCGCGATCCACGCCCGGCCTGCGGATAGCATCCGAAGGTAATTCATGAGACTGACAGCTTAGTTGTTAGTTGACGGGGATACTGAAGGCGACTTCGTCGGGGGGCAGGCATTTCTGATCGTTGCAGCTCATGTATTCCAGTTTACCCTTCACCGTAACGGGGCCATTTCCTTTGAGCTTCACTTTCTGCTGGAAAACGACCGTGTTCTCGAAGTAGCTTACCTCCATGTCGAAGGTCTTCTCCATCTTGGTAATGGGCTTCGGCTCCTGCGTTTTGCCAACCAGCGTATAGGTCGGTGATGGGTCGAACGTGAACGACGTCTTGATCGGGCCACCATCCTTTACGGTCTGCGAATAAATGTGCCAGCCTTTGTCCACCGTTGCTTTCAGCAGCACGACGGCTTCCGTGGGGCTGGTTTTCTTGGCGGCATAACTCCAGTGAACCGGGTTGATGATCTGCGCTTTCGCGGATACGGTTGCCAGCAGAACAAGGCTGGCCAGAAGAAACTTTTTCATGGGGGTGTACGGGACTTTCTAGAGCCTGTCTGTGTAGACAGTATACGCTACTAACCTATATCGACGCAAATAACGTTCGGTTTTGGCTGTATAACATGTCGGGTTGCTCTTTTTCTTCGATACCGTAGAGACCGAACGAGCTATTGGTCAGCAGCCGTTTCTCCGGTAGATTATTAACGCTTCTTCGATAAATTCAGTAGCAAACTTTGTAATTCCTGATTAATCAGACGGACTGACGACTGTAACTGATTGAGCATATTGGCCCGTGTGTGCAGATCGTCGGCCCGGTACGGCCCCCCCCCGCCGAAGTACAAAGCACGCTCCGCATCGGACGTGCCCGACAGCACGTAGTCGAGCCACCGCTGCCGGATGTTGTGGGCGATGGAATACTGCTGACTGTTGCTGAACGCTTTCTCGTTCAGCACGTACCAAACGGCCGGCGAATAGGTCGTTGACGTCTTTTTCTGCTCCCAGACGTCGGTCAACAGGTTGCGTTGGTGCTGAAACGGCACGCGCTGATTCGATGAAAAGGCCGCTGCCCCCCCGAGCGCAGCACTGACAAGCCCCCCGCTGATACCCGTTATCTTATCGGCGTTATCGCCGGAAATAAACGCCGTAATAACGGTTGTGATCGCACCGACCACGACCGAGCCAATCGTCAGTCGGCGGATGCGTCGGTCATCCTGCTCATCGAGGTACGTCGCCAGTTGATCGGCCCGTTCGCCTTCGCAGTCGAGTTCGGCCGCGAGGCTGGCAATCTGCGTTTGTACCGACAACAGGCGGGTCAGAATCTGCTGTCGAATCTGCTCGTCGTCCTGAACCGATAACTGATTCGGCTGCGCGAGTTGCTGGAGCTGTGGGATGATAGCAACCGCGTTAGCGACCAGCAGATCGTGCCGCGAAAACTGACGTGCCAGGGCAGGCGACAGCGCCAGTGCCGAGTCCAGATTGGACAGGGGTTGTGCCGCTGCGTCGTACTGGTAGGGTAGGGGCGGATCGCAGTAGGTATCGAATGTGGCGGAGCGGCTGAGGTGCGGTTTAGCCGACGAACAACCCTGCAAAAGCGCGGAGGTAGCCAGAAGAATAAAACACAAGCGGAGATAGATCGACGCGAACACGAACCTGGTGACTTGATGGGTGAACGACAAACCTACGCGGTTCTAAACAAAATCAGTTGGAATCGGTCATCTAATGCGTAGCTTGCCGTTGCCTTATGACCTACAAAAATACCCTCGCGTTCGCCCAACAGCTCGATCAGGCCGATACACTGGCTCCCTTCCGCGACCGTTTTTTTATTCCCAAACGCGACGGACGTTCGCTTATCTATCTCTGTGGTAACTCACTGGGACTGCAACCCAAAGCCGCCCGGCAGGCCCTGAATCATGAACTCGATACCTGGCAAAATCTGGGGGTAGACGGCTGGTTTGAACAGGCCGACGAGCAGCAGCGCGAAGGGGCGGGGCGACCCTGGCTAAACTACCACGAAAGCTGCAAGCAGGCACTGGCCGATATTGTCGGGGCAACCTACGACGAGGTATGCCCGATGAACGCGCTGACGGTGAACATCCATCTGTTGCTCGCGTCGTTCTACCGACCTACGGCGACGAAATATAAGATACTGACAATCAAGGGGGATTTTCCGTCGGATCAATATGCGCTCGAAACGCATGTGAAGCACCGGGGTTTTTCGCCTGCTGATGCCATTATCGAAATAGCACCCCAACCGGATTCGGGTTTAATTCATACGACTGACATACAGCAGGCCATTGCGGAGCATGCCGACGAGCTGGCGGTAATCTGGCTGAGCGGACTTAACTACTATACCGGTCAAGTGTACAACATGGCTGCGTTGGCCGGCACGGCGCAACAGCACTGCATTCCCATCGGTCTCGATCTGGCCCATGCCATCGGGAACGTACCGCTCCGCCTGCACGACTGGGGGGTCGACTTTGCGACCTGGTGTTCGTATAAATACCTGAATAGTGGTCCCGGTGGCATTTCGGGTGTGTTCGTGCACCAGAAGCATCACGAACAAAAGCTGCCCCGGCTGGCGGGCTGGTGGGGCTACCGGGAAGCCGAGCGGTTTCAGATGACGCCCGGTTTCGTGCCGGCCGCCGGTGCCGACGGCTGGCAGATCAGCACACCACCGATTCCGGCACTGGCCCTCCACCGGGCTGCGCTGGCTATTACGGCGAAAGCCGGCTTACCGGCCATGCGGCAGAAAAGCGAACATCTGACCGGTTTTCTGGCCTATCTCATCGCGCAGCACGACGCGATTCAGCTACTTACGCCCGACGACGTCAATCAGCGCGGTTGCCAGTTATCCCTGCTGGTTCGTCAGCGCGGCAAGGCATTGTTCGACCACCTGATCCAGGACGGTATCATCGGCGACTGGCGCGAGCCCAACTGCATCCGGCTGGCTCCCACCCCCCTGTACAATACCTTCGAGGAGGTCTGGCACGTAGGGCAGTCGCTACGCCGGTTTTTTAGCCGCGTTGGCTAGCCGCTGCCGTTCTTCCAGCAACAGTGTCGCTCCTCGGTAAATGTTACGGACGCCTTCCTCAATCTGAGTCCATCCCTCGTCGGTGCTCAGCTCAATATCGAGCATACTGCGTTTCTGCTGGCTCATAAACGTCAGAAACGACATGGCGCTGATGATGATCGCCGAAAAGGAGCGGCCGGTTTTGCTGTTGAGAACGTCGGAAACGCTATCGATCAGCTTACGGAGCTGCCCCTCCCGCTCGTGTATCAGTGGGTTTATAAACGAGTCGTTGCCCATCAGGTTGGCCTTGAGGAATTGCTGCATCTGCACGTCCTGCCGCAGCCGTCTGTACTCCCGCAGCGTAACCTCGCACAGGATGGTCATGATCTCGGCAATCGATTTTTCTCTCAGGTCGTCAATGTTGACAGTCAAGTCGGTACGGGACAGGCAACGCCGTTTGTAGTATGCCTGCAGCAGCCCATCGAGACCACCGAAGTACCGATAAATTAATATTTTGGTAACACCCGCCTGACGCGAAACCCGGTTGATGCCCACCTGTTCGAGGCCGCTGTGCGTGATGATATGGTCGACAGCATTGAGTATGCGCTGCTCTGTTTGGGTACGGTCCCGCTGCATGGATAGGGAGAATAAGTATACACAAGCTCCACAAAGTAGGTACAACTGGTAATGCTGACAAATTAAATTTGCGCGCTGGTCCCAGTAAACAACCGTTAATCGGTGTGTAGAATAGCCGTCTGATTAAAGCGTACGTTGCGTTTCAATCCTTCCAGTTTGGTGCGCTTAACGGCCGATCGGCGGAATACTTCCCGGAATACTTCTTCCGTAATCTCTTCCCAGTCGGTTCGGCTGAAGGTCGCTAAGTCCGGATGGGGCGCAAACGCCGGCGTCTGATGCGGTCGGGAAAACCGGTTCCACGGGCAGACGTCCTGACAGATGTCACAACCAAAAATCCAGTTGTCGAATTTGCCCTGGACCTCCGTCGGAATTGCGTCTTTCAGCTCGATCGTAAAGTAGGATATGCACTTGCTGCCGTCGACGACGTAGGGGCCGACGATGGCGTTGGTCGGGCAGGCGTCGATGCAGCGGGTGCAGGTGCCGCAATAGTCGGCGATAGGGCCATCTGCTTCTAAATCAATATCCAGAATCAGTTCGGCGATAAAGAAAAACGAACCGATCTGCCGATTGATGAGGTTGCTGTGCTTCCCGATCCAGCCCGCGCCCGACCGTTTGGCCCAGGCTTTATCCATCACTGGGGCCGAGTCGACGAATACCCGCCCGCCTACCTCGCCAATAGCGGTGTCGATAAACGTCATCAACTCCTTCAGCTTGTCTTTGATGACGAAATGGTAATCGGTACCATACGCGTATTTCGATACCTTGTAATCGTCGTGCTGCTGGGGGAGCGGTTCCTCCGGGTAGTAGTTAAGCAGGACCGTCACGACCGACTTGGCACCCTCGACCAGCAGCCGGGGATCGAGCCGCTTGTCGAAATGATTGGCCATGTAGTTCATCTGCCCGTGCATACCGTTTTTCAGCCAGGCTTCCAGCCGAGGAGCCTCCTCCTCCAGAAAGTCAGCCCGGGCAACCCCGCAAAAGTCGAAGCCAAGCTCGACGGCCTTCGCTTTTATAAGCTGCGTATGACGTTGAATCAATGAATGCATGTTGTTGGATGAAGAACTGACTAGGTAACGCTGGTAAGCGGTCAAAAATTCGACGTGCTGTTCCAGAGGGGGCGTCAGTAGAACCGACATAATGGCAGGATAACAGACTTTGGCCGGTCTTTTGCGCAGGAATGCCTATGAATTTCTGGAAGCGAAACAGATACTCAACCATGACCAATCCCGAACAAATGGACGAACAGTCCACACCCGATACACAACAAGCTGACAACCTGACCACCGACGAGCTGAACACGGACGAAGCCGTGACCGTAAATGGTGGCGACCCGGCGGAGGCCGGCAGTGCTACTGACAAAACGACGTCAGAGCTGGCAGAGTTGAAAGATAAGTACCTGCGCCTGTACGCGGATTTTGAGAATTTCCGTCGGCGCACCGCGAAAGAAAAGCTGGATATGATCAACAGTGCCAACGAAGGATTGTTGAAATCACTCATTCCCGTCATCGACGATTTTGAGCGGGCAAAGCAGTCGATGGATAGCACGGACGATATAACCGCCGTGAAAGAAGGTGTCGATTTGATCTACACGAAATTTACGAAAACGCTGGAAAGCAAGGGGTTGAAGCCGATGGTGTCGAAAGGAGAACCGTTCGACGCTGATCTGCACGAGTCCATCACCCAGTTCCCGGCACCCAGCCCCGATCTAAAAGGTAAAGTAATTGACGAAGTGGAAAAAGGCTATTACCTCAACGACAAGGTAATCCGCTTCGCCAAAGTGATAGTAGGAAACTAAAAACAATGAGTGAATGAGTGATTGAGTGACTGAGTGAATAGGCTGACGCGATCGACTTATTCACTCAATCACTCAATCACTCATTCACTCATTCAACCATATGGCAACTAAGCGTGACTATTACGAAGTTCTGGGGGTCGATAAAGGCGTCTCGGCGGACGATCTGAAAAAGGCGTACCGGAAGATGGCGATCAAGTATCACCCCGACAAGAACCCGGACGATCCCACCGCCGAAGAAAAATTCAAGGAGGCAGCCGAAGCGTACGACGTACTGAACGACCCCCAAAAGAAAGCCCGCTACGATCAGTTTGGTCATGCCGGAATGGGTGGTGCGGCCGGTGGCGGTTACGGCGCTGGCGGCCCGTCGATGGATGATATTTTCAGCCAGTTCGGCGATGTATTCGGCGATGATTCCCCCTTCGGTAGTTTCTTCCGGGGCGGACAGGGCGGTGGACAGCGGCAGCGCGTTCGGCGTGGGTCCGACCTGCGGATCAAGCTAAAGCTGAACCTGCAGGAAGTTGCCAACGGCGTTGAGAAAAAAATCAAGGTGAAGCGGCACGTTACCTGTACGACCTGTGGCGGCAACGGTTCTAAAAACGGGACGGCTGTGCAGACCTGCTCGACCTGTAGTGGTACCGGTCAAACCCGCAAGGTTGTCAATACAATGCTCGGACAGATGGTGTCGACCAGCACCTGCCCGACTTGTAACGGTGAAGGTAAGCTCGTTACCGACCGCTGCGACGTTTGCTTCGGTGAAGGGCGCGTGTTGCAGGAAGACGTTATCCCGCTCAAAATTCCGGCGGGCGTGGCCGAAGGTATTCAACTGTCGGTTGGTGGCAAGGGGAACGTACCGCCCCGTGGTGGCGTTGCCGGCGACCTGCTCATCGTTGTGGAAGAGGAGGAAGATCCCGATCTGAAGCGCGACGGCAACAACGTGGTGTTCGACCTGTACGTCAACTTCGTAGATGCCGCAATCGGGACGAGTGTCGAAGTGCCAACCATCGATGGAAAGGCCCGCATTACGCTGGAACCGGGTACGCAGAGCGGCCGGATTCTGCGCCTGAAAGGCAAAGGGATTAAAGAACTGAACGGCTACGGTCGGGGCGATGAACTGGTACACGTCAACGTATGGACACCCAAGAGCCTGTCGTCGGAAGAGCGAAACATGCTGGAAAAGCTGCGTAACTCGCCCAACTTCCAGCCCAAGCCAAACAAGAACGAGAAAGGATTCTTCGACAAAATGAAGGACTTCTTCCACGGTTGAATGAGTTGATTACCAAGTCAGTGAATACGAAAAGCCCTACGACGGGGCTTTTCTGGTATTCGGTAGTTTCGTCGGTGAGCCTGCTTTCCCAGTTATCAAGTACGATTGCGTTATGAAAACCCTTGTCTGTACGACGCCCGGTCAGCTTGACTACCGTGTCGATGAAATGCCCACCCTGCAACCCGGCCAGGCCCTTGTGCGTATCCGGCGTGTGGGTATCTGTGGTACCGATCTGCATGCTTTCGATGGTACGCAGCCGTATTTCAGCTATCCACGGGTACTGGGTCACGAACTGGCGGGCGAACTGGTTGCTGTCGATGGCGACACGACCGCTACCGTCGGCGAAACCGTGACGGTGATGCCTTACTTCCACTGTGGCCGCTGCGTTGCCTGCCGGGCTGGTAAAACCAATTGCTGCGAACGGTTGCAGGTAGCGGGGGTACACATCGACGGGGGAATGACCGAATACCTGGTTGTGCCAACCTACGCGCTGTTGCCTAGCAACGGGCTGAGCCTTGACGAACTGGCGCTGGTCGAGCCACTGGCCATTGGGGCGCATGGTGTCCGGCGGGCGGGCGTTCAGCCGGGTGAACACGTACTGGTGATGGGCGCAGGGCCGATCGGACTGGGCGTGATGGCCTTTGCCAAGCTGGCTGGCGCTACGGTTACCGCCCTCGATCTGGCTGATAACCGGCTGGCGTTCTGCCAACAGCAGTTGGGTATCGATCATACGGTGCATGCTCGCTCCAACGATGCCGTCGAACAGATACGAGCCATTACCGGGGGCGACATGCCGACCGTTGTAATCGATGCCACCGGAAGTCTGAAAGCCATTGAGCAGGGTTTTACGTACCTGGCCCACGGTGGGCGGTATGTACTGGTCGGCCTACAGCGGGGCGATATTTGCTTCAGCCATCCCGAGTTTCACAAGCGGGAAGCCACGCTGATGAGCAGCCGTAACGCCACCCTTGTCGACTTTGAACAGGTGATGACGGCTTTGAAAACCGGGGCTATCGATGCCCGCACGTTTATTACCCACCGGGTTACGTTCGATGACGTAGCAGGTACGTTTGCCGGCTGGCTGGACCCGTCGGCGGGTGTCATTAAAGCTATGGTCAGCTTGCCTTAAAGCTGCGCAGTTTTTAACACGGAGGCACAGAGCGCACCGAGTTTTTCTCCGTGTTCTCGGTGCCTCCGTGTTAAAAACTATTCCTCGTCTTTCAGCGACTGCATGTCGATGACGTAGCGGAAGCGCACATCTTCAGCCTGCATCTTATCAAAGGCATCGTTGATGTCCTGCATCTTAATCATCTGCACTTCCGGACGAATGTCGTGCTTGGCGCAGAAATCGAGTATTTCCTGTGTTTCGGCGACACCACCGATCAGCGAAGCGCCGACGCTCAACGACTTCTTGGCAACATTCATATTGTTGGTGGCTTTGGCATAGGGAGCCAAAAGACCCACCGTGACGATCGAGCCCCGACGTTTCAGCAGTGGAATGTACGGATTAATGTCGAACTCGTCCGGGATGGTGCAAAGCAGAAATTCGTATAATCCTTCGTGCTCGGTCATTGCGTCGGTGTCGGTCGAAAGCAGCACGTCCGATGCGCCGAGTGCCAGCGCAGCTTCCCGCTTGTCTTTGTTTGTCGTGATCGCCGTTACCGTTGCCCCCATTGCCTTGGCGATCTGAACAGCCATGTGGCCAAGACCGCCAATCCCGATGACACCCACGCGATCGCCCGGTTTAACGCCCCAGTGTTTGAGGGGTGAGTAGGTAGTGATACCCGCGCAGAGAATCGGCGCGGCTACCGACGGGTCGATAACGTCGGGGATGCGCAGCACGAATTTCTCCTTGACAACCATATTGGTCGAGTAACCACCGTAGGTATTGAAATCTGATCCGTCTGGTTTCCAGTAGCCATTGTAGGTTGCTGTCCAGCCTACCGGTCCTTCGCAAAACTGCTCTTCGCCTTCTTGGCAAGGCGCACAGTGCTGGCACGAATCGACCATGCAGCCGACCCCGACGATGTCGCCCACCTTGAACTTGGTTACGTCGACACCCGTCTGCGTCACCCGGCCGACGACTTCGTGGCCCGGTACGCAGGGGTAAAGCGTATTGCCCCAGTCGTTGGCTACCTGATGCAGGTCGGAGTGGCAGACACCGCAGTACAGAACGTCGATCAGTACCTCATCGGCTTTGGGAGGCTGCCGGTCGAAATCCATTTCCTTAAGCGTTTTACCGCCGATCAGTGCGCCCGAAGCACCGTATCCTTTTGTCTTGATGGCAGTGTTCTGCCCGCTTTCTGTTGCAACCATGACGTCGAGTTATTGTATAAATTGATTGGGTACAATTGATGTACTAACTCGAAATAAGTCTACCGGTTTTCAGTACTTAGCTACACGGCTGAAAAGTAATTTACCGGGAATAAACAGACCCGCAGCGGGAGAGCCGTTGCGGGTCTGTTTAGCGGTAGATAGCAGCGATCAGCTTAGCGCGCTACTTCGATTTTGTACTTCTTACCCTTCATTTTCTCCTGACCGATTCGGGCGAGCAGCGCAGGGACTTTCGAGGTTTTTACAGCGGCAAACGACATAAAATCCTGCACGTCGATGCGCCCCAGATCGCCTTTGTCCAGCCCACCTTTCTGGGAAAAGAACCCGACGATATCGACCTTGTTGACTTTGTTTTTGCGACCACCACTGATGTACAGCGTCTGGAAATCGGGCGGAGCAGGCAGCGGGAGCGTCCCGCCGGGTAGTTTGAATTCAGGCAGCTCGTCGGGCAGGTAATCGGGGTAGGGCTCGTCGGGGTGCAGTAACAGATAGACCGTTCCCGACGCGTGCATCCGGGCCGTTCGGCCGTTTCGGTGCACAAACTCCGGCTCTTTGAGCGGCAGGTGATAGTGAATGACAAATTTCATTTCGGGAATATCCAGCCCACGCGCGCCCAGATCCGTTGTGACCAGGTAGCGCACACTGCCGTTCCGAAACAGAATCAGGGCGCGTTCCCGGTCGTCCTGTTCCATGCCGCCGTGGTAAGCGCGGGCGTAAATACCCCGCTCGCCCAGCAGCGCGCAGGTTCGGTCGACGGCTTCCCGGTGGTTACAGAAAATCAGCGCGGGTTCCGAATCGAGCGTACACAGCAAATCGACCAGGCTGTTGATCTTGTCTTTCTCCGATGCCTGAACCACGGCCATCGTCAGCGAACGGGGCACGGCTTCATCGGCAGTGAACGTCAGCGTCGTGGGCGACTGAAGACCGACGAAACCAGGGATGCGGATACCGGCCGTGGCCGACACCAGCACCCGCCGGCGTAGATTGCGCAAGCCATCGATGATATACGCCATGTCGTCCTGAAACCCCAGCGTCAGCGACTTGTCGAACTCGTCCAGAATCAGCGTGTGGATGCCGTCCAGCGCGAACGACCGGCGGTTGACGTGATCGGCGATGCGGCCGGGCGTGCCGATCAGCAGGGCCGGTGGATTGCTCAGGTTTTTGATTTCGGTATCGACCGCGTGGCCGCCGTAGCAGACGTTGACCTTGTAGCCCGTTGCCATCTTTTTCCAGACCTGCTCGATCTGAATGGCCAATTCGCGCGACGGCACCAGAATCAGGCATTGCACGGTCGTGCTGTCGGGCGAGAGCAACTGAAGGAGTGGCAGCAGAAAAGCGACGGTTTTGCCTGAGCCGGTCGGGGCCACCAGAAACGTATCGGTCGGGCCGGGAATGGCGGTCTGCGCAGCTTCCTGCATCGGATTCAGCGCCGAAATCCCCAGATTGTTCAGTAGCTGGTCTTGTTGTTGGGTTGCGGTCATGCAGCAAAAATACGCCAAATAGCCGGGTGCGTCGTCGTTGAGTCGGTCGGCTATCTGGCGTAGACTGGCTAAAACGTGACGGTATCGGGATTGAGCCCCGAGCCGCCGATGTAAGGCAGTTGATTGATCGTCTGCATGTCAGCATCCGTCAGTGTGAAGTCCAGCACATCGAGGTTTTCGCGGATACGTTCGGGCGTTACCGACTTGGGCAGCGGAAGCGTTCCGTTTTGCAGGCACCACCGGATACACACCTGCGCCACCGATTTACCGTAATTGGCTGCGATGCCGGTCAGCGTTTCGTCGCCCAGCATCTTACCCGTACCCAGTGGCGACCAGGCCTGAACCAGTATGTCGTGGGCGGTACAGTAATCGACCGTTTCGGTCTGTAGCTGACCGGGGTGGTACTCGATCTGATTGACCATCGGTGCAACGGTAGCTGTTTTGGCCAGCGCGTCGAGATGATGGGGCAGGAAGTTACTGACGCCAATTGCCTTGATTCGGTCGTCGTTGTAGAGCTTCTCAAACGCCCGCCATGTCTCGGCATTGATCGTTTCCCAGTCGCTGAACTGCTTGGCATTGGCGGGCCAGTGAATCAGATACAGGTCGAGGTAATCGAGCTCCAGCTTGCGCATCGACTGCTCGAAGGCGTTCAGCGTTTTGTCGTAGCCGCGCTCGGTATTCCAGAGTTTGGTGGTAATGAACAGTTCCGACCGGTCGATGCCACTGTCGGCGATAGCCTGTCCGATGCTGACTTCGTTACCGTAGGCCGCTGCCGTGTCGATATGCCGGTAGCCAGCCTGTAGCGCCGTCTTGACCGAGTTCAGGGCTGTGTCACCGTCGGGTGTTTGCCAGGTGCCGAAGCCGATCTGTGGGATTGTCACGCCGTTGCTAAGCGTATACGTGGGGATTGTTGTGGGCATTGTTTGTAGAGGGAAAAGAAAAAATTTCTCTAGTGAAAGAGTCGCTTATAAAAGCATATAGTGTAACCTGACGATCGATGGTCAGCCATAGTGGACCGAACAGGCTGCGGGCATGGTGCTGGCAAGTTATGGGTGATTAGTCGCTGAACAGTATAGTAGTGTGTATAGATGGCAAGTTAATTGGCTTGTCCATTGTCATCGATGGATAAACTGGCTAATTGGCCACCGTTGCAAACAATCCGGGTTACGACTACTAGCAACACAGAGGGAAACGTGTAGTTATATTTTTAGCTGTTTTTTTATCAATGAGTAGTAGAAGCGTCGGTTTGCATGATCGCGTCTTTATCAAATTACCCCAGTGTACATGAAGACAAAGTACTTCACATACACTGGGGTAACGATTCACCTTTAGATGAATTTACGAGTGCTTATCGTTCTTTTAGGCTATGAGGCACGTATCAATTAGGTGCCTGATTCGTGTCAGAAATCCAGTTCGGCCGCAGCGTGCTGATACCTGGGTTATTCCGGTTCTGCGGACTCAGACTGATTTGAGAAATGGTCCCGTCCCAACCGTTACCACCCATTTGAATAGCGTACGTTTGCGGTGAGCCATTACCAGTTAGGGTCACTTGTTTCGTTTGTGCGCCGGTGTTGGCATCCGTTTGTCCAGGTTTTAGCCAGCTAACATCCAGGTTGAGCGTACCCGAGAAAGTTAAGTTTACGTACAACGTAGATAGGCTAGATGATGGCCAAGAGCCAGTAGGCGACACGAGTTTAGCGGAATAACTGGTGACCCCATTGTCTGTGTGCGAATCACCGATATAGAAGACCATATTGCCATTCTCGCGGATGAAACGTCCATTGACACTGGCCCAACCTTGGCGTTTGCCATTGTTGAAGCTGAATTTAAATGGACGCAGCGCTACCGAAGAACTGTTGTACCACGACCGGAAATTCGCTTCTGAGCCCACATATACGTAACCCGAGTAAGCAGTTGTACCCGAGTTGTCCATGTCTGTGTAAAGGGATGCATCCATGTAACTAGCGGCATTACTCACGTAGTTGTCATCGCCTGTGTCGATAAATTGCTTCCCTTTAAAGCATGAATTATACGGGGTAAACAGCACCAACGTATTTGGGCCGTTACTACAAGCCATCCAACACTCACTGGTCAGCCTAGGACCTGTGTCACTCTGATTATTAGGTGCTTGAATAGGCGTCGTGATCGAGGTAGAAGCTTGGTTGGCTTTAGGTGCACCCGTGTATATTGTCTGGTTGTACATGTTCGCTAATACATACATAGCGATACCCTCTTGCTCGCGACCTTCATATTTCCGCTGCGTATCAGTCCGGAAATTATCGATAATAACAAAATAACGCAGGAATTTTCCCTCCAGCCAATACCAGCAATGCGTTTTTACTTCAGCTAGCTGCCGATCCATCGACCAATGGTATGGTTGCACTTGCGCGTAGAGTACCTCCCCATAGCCGGCTACTGTCTTACGTTGATAAAACAGAATAGGCGAACTATGGAAATTCCGGTCACCCCCCATATTGGGATTCCAACCAGTATCATCACTATTCGTGCCCACAAAACCCGTCTGTTGACCACCCTGATAGTAAATGTCTTGGTTAGACCCTCTTGGTGTACCATATACGCTGTAGAATAAGGCTCGACCTTTGTCCCACTTCTCCGGGGTTGATGGCGTAGCGAAATCTGCACCTCCGCTGGCGTTAATCAGGTTTTTTGGGTTGGCATTGTCTTCTGATAGCCAGAATCCCGTTGCCCCAATGCTATTATGAATACCGTACTTAATCTGCCCGTTCGAGATAAACTGCGGAGTTAGAGCGGCCCAGCTACTGACTTGGTTGTTATCAGGCACGAAGGGTGCCAGCGCCGTCAATTCAGACAAGGAACCCTCGGCGAAGCCACCTACCATCGTTGCTGTTGACGTACCACAACTAGTGGGTGAGTTGGCCGTTTGCTGGGTCGAGCAACTGCCCTGGCTAGCCGTCACCACTACGTTGGTGCCCACCGGCACGTTCACCACGCTACTGCCCTGCACACTGCCCGCGCTGGCCGTGACCGTCGCACCCGACTGGGCCGTGAAACCCACCGAGTACACGCTACTGCCCGTGCAGCTGGGCGTGCCCAGCACCAGACTAGGCGCGCTCGAGCAGCCGCCCCCCGTGAGGCAGAACCGGTCGAGGTTGAAGCCGCCCTGTCCGCTGCCCTGGATGCGGATGGTGTTGCTGCCCGCGTTCAGGCTCACGTTCAGGCTGGCCTGCCCGTAGGGACCCGTCTGACGGCTCAGGCCCGGAGCGCTCACCGTCTGCACCGTGCCCCCGTTGACGACCACCCCCATCACTGCCTGGGCGTCGCCCGAGACGTAGCTCAGCTGCAGGCTGTAGCTGCCCGCAGCGGGCACGCTGCTGACCGAGTAGCTCATGTACTCGCCCGCGCT
>NZ_PVTE01000052.1 GCF_003002825.1 Spirosoma oryzae
AAAACGGTTGTCAGCTCGGAGGCCATGGTGCGGCTAGGGTTTATTGCCATTTTACTGAATCGAATTCCATAAACACGCTTCCCCAAACAACCTCTTAGGGGGTTGGGGGGTAAACAGGCTAGAACTTAACAGCCCTGCCCTTTAGGCTAACCTTGTAGGGGTTTTGAGCCTTCAAAACCGAGCACTTCGCAAAGGAGCTTTTTTACCCCTAAATCCCCTGAAGGGCGGTCGGCCGCTGCCGGACTTTTTCTAAGTGCGAGTAAAGTCCCCTTCAGGGGATTTAGGGGTAAAAAAGCCTGTCCATAAAGCCAGTTAAGTACAGGACGTGAAACCCCTACAAGATTAGCCCTTTAGGGGGCCGGGGGGTATTCAGAATAAGCAAAATTTGGTTACTGTCAGCGTCGAATCAAGAAAGTGACAGCCCTGACTTGCAGGCCGCTGCCGGGTAAACGGACCGGCACTTAACACCATTGTATGGACGGTAAACTCAGCCAATCTTAAGCGTGTAGGTGAGGGGCGTGACGCCGGTCAGGTACACATGAATCCCCTCGGTTCGGAGGCTACCGAAATGCGATGAATACGGCTCGCCACCCAGGTTCGTAATCTTGTCGTGCTTGTACAGCCCCGGCCCGAACTGAATCGTGTCGTCGCCCATGCGGTATTCGCCGGTGCCTTCGGGTAGAAAATAGTTATCGGTTGAACCACCAACGGCTGTCAGACCACTGACTTGCCCGCCTGCCCGAAAGCAGAGTTCCAGCGTGACGTGAATACCCGTAACCCCCGCTATCGTAAACATGAGTGTGTTTTGTCCGTTCTGCTCCGTAGCGCGAATGGTCGTTTTCAGCGTGTTGAGGTTGCTCTGGGGGCGGTGCGCAAAATCCATCTTGTTCCAGAACCGGCCGTCGGTACTGGGCGTCAGCGCGTAGTTACCGTCGGCTTTGCGGTATTTCGCGGGTAGCGGCTGGTAATAGGGTGACGTCTGCTGGCGGTGGAGTACATACGCTTCGCCGTCGGGCGTAATGCCTTCGCTGTGGAAATAGCCTGTGTTGAAAAAGTCGGTCGACAGGCGCATGTAGTTGAGGATGGCCGCTCCCTTTCGGAAGGCGAAAAAGTTGGGGCTGTTCGACCGGCCCGACGCGATCGTCAGGGGCAGGTCGTTACCGCCGAACAGGGTCGTAGTGGTCGTGCCGCGCCGAATCCGGACCAGGCTGGTGTGTTTGAAAAACTGCCGGTAGTTAACGGATGGTGCTTTGGGTGCCGGTAGTGGTTTCTTGAAGATGGGTTCTTCCAGAAAAGCCGCCAGCAGATCGCGACGCACCTGTTTGTCGAAGCCGGGTACCGTACGAATAAACTGCGTCAGCGCGGCCCACTCCGGGTTGTTGTCGTGAATCGCGTAGAAATGGTAGTCGAGGTAAAAGAGCAGGATGTTGACCGGCGCGTACTGATCCTGCCGACGTGAATCGACCGTTACAAGTTCGCCGTCGGGTTCCATATGGTGGTACACCAGCCGCAGGTTCCGGCGCACCTTGTCGAGCAGGTCGGGTCGGCGCTGCAACTGGCCAATGGCTGTCAGTGTGCGGTCGTTGACGGCGGCATAGTTCATGCTTCGCTCCAGGTAATTGCCGTCGCTGTCGCAGAAAACGCCTTCGGCCAGCCATTCGTTAATCCGTCTCACATAGGCCGGGTTGGGGTACAGCGCGTTCATGCGCGCCAGAGCCGCCGAGATAACCCACCGGTGATTGGGGGTATGGACGCCACCCGTCCGCAGGGCTTCCCCGGCCTTGACGACAAAGGTTTTGTGCAAGGCTTTTACCTCGGCCAGCGCCGGGGCCGGATTGGCCAGCAGGATGGTGCCGGCGGTGCAGAGGGCTTCGAGGATGAACCCCGTATCGGGGGGCGACGCTAGGTTGGCAATGTCGAGCGTACCGTCGGGGCGCTGGGCCTGCACCAGAAACCGCATGACTTTTTCCATGGCCGGAACCAGGTCGGCCTGTTGGTAGTAGCGCGACGTTGGTTCGCTGTAAGCCGCTGCCAGATTCGCCAGATCAAAGCCTAGCCGACGTCGGACATCGGTGAGCGGTGTGGCCAGCGTTTGCAGCAACTGGGCCACCTCCGCATTGTTGGCGGCAACGACCGAATCGTAAAATTCGTCGGGCGCTGCGTGGGCCAAGGTCGACAGCGGAGTCAGGGCTACCAGTGCACCGGCAGACAGGCAGTAGCGGAGAAATTCGGTTCGGGAAAGAGTTTGCATGAGGGTAAACGGCAAAAAAACGGAGGGCGGGAAAACCGGACTGGCGCTGTGTACTACGCGCTGCTTCGGTTTTCCCGCCCAATAATACGCTGTCTTATGGATTAATAGCCCGGATTCTGCGTCAGGGCCGGGTTAACGGTGAACGCACTGGTCGGGATGGGGAAGATGCGGTGGTTTACGTCGGCGTCGGTTTTGAAGCCCCATTTGCCTTCGTACTTGCCAAACCGGATCATGTCGTTGCGGTGCCAGTTTTCGTAGGCAAACTCACGGCTGCGTTCGGCGTACATACCGTCCAGGTCGATGCTGCTCAGGGCGGGTGAGGTTGTCCGGTTGGCGCGCAGCTGATTCACCAGCGAGAGTGCCGTGTGGCCCAGCGTCGGTGTGCCGCCCCGCAGAATAGCTTCCGCTTTCATCAGGATGATGTCAGAGTAGCGGAACAGCGGTATGTCGTTGTTCTGGTTGCGCGAGGTCGAGCTGGCGTCGGGGTAGAATTTGATGTTGCGGTAGCCCATGTTCCAGGCGATTTCGTCGTTGCCACAGTCGAAGGCCGATTCACTCTGGCGCAGCAGAACCTGGGGCGTCAGCGTCACCTGATAGGTGTACGAAGCTCCGCCGTCGGAACCGGTGTAGAACTGATCGTAGCCTTTCTTGGTGGTGGTTACGGTTACGGGCGTAACACCGTCGTTCAGGAACTGCGGTCCCGTCAGCCATTGCCCGTTGCGGATGTCGTTGGGGTCGTTGAAGTTGGCGTAGAACTCCGGCAGCGTGCTTTCGGGGGCGCTGGGCGTGAAGGGCAGACTGAATTTTTTCGCTTCCGAGCGCGGCACGTCGTAGCGGGCCCGGTACATGAAGCCGTTGGTGCCGGGCAGGTTGGCAGCCGCCGGGTCGTAGGGAATGGCGAAAATAAACTCCTTCATCTGCGGCCCATTGTTGGGGTAAAACATCTGCAAATACGACGACCGGCCTTCCAGCGCGTACAGCCCCGAATTGATGACGCTGTCGCAGGCGACGATAGCGTCATTGTACCGTTGCGTACCGGTGTAATACTGCGCATTCAGGTACAGCTTGGCCAATAGCGAATAGGCGGTGAACTTGTTGGCGCGGCCGTACATCGACTGTCCGGAGGCCCGGCTCAGGTAAGGCAGCGCCTTTTTGACTTCATTCTCGATAAAACCGACGACCTGGGCGCGGGGCAGGTTGGGGTGTGGCGTAAAGTCGCCGTAGGTCGTGTCGACGGGGACGTTGCCGTACAGGTCCATCAGCATGAAGTACGCCATCGCCCGGACCATCTTCAGCTCCGCCAGATTGGTTTGTTTCGCCGACGACGCGGGTACGGTCTGATCCAGAATCGACAGCGACTGGTTGGTCGTACCGATGACGGTCGACAGCCAGTTCCAGGCTCCGTTGGTGTTGCCGTGGTCTTTCGTCCAGTTGTGGTAGTGCAGCATCCGGTAGTTCTGGTTGTCGTACCAGTTTCCGCCCCGGGCCGGCAGTATCGCTTCGTCGGTACTCAGCGACTGCATGAAAAAATAATCGAGTGCAAACTGGCCGCGCAGGGCTGCGTAGGGTGGTCCCGACGCCTGAATGAACTGCTGCGAATTCTGCGGAAAAATATCGGGCGTCAGCTCCGTATTGATGGGTACGTCCAGGTTATGACAGGCGGTGGCGAGGTACAGCAGCAGTACCATCAGCGCGCCGGGTATGGCTAGTTGTTTCATTGTCGGTATACGGTTTTCGGTATGCGGTATTCGGTTTACAGTGGTCCGTCACACGGTGGTCCGTCACACGGTGGCGCGGTTCGCCACAGCTGGGTGCGACAAAACCGTAAACTGTAAACCGAATACCGTAAACCCAGTTAAAACGAGACGTTCAGGCCCAGCAGCAGGGTGCGGGTTTTGGGGTAGAAGTTGTTGGCATCGACGCCGGGGGCAATACCACCCTGGTTTACTTCCGGGTCGATACCCGTGTATTTCGTGATCACGAAGGCATTGTTGACGGTCGCGTAGACGCGCAGGTTTTTCACGTACTGACCCAGTTTGGGAAAGCTGTAACCCAGCGTCGCGTTGTCGAGCCGGACGTAGCTACCGTCTTCGATGAAGCGCGTCGAGTAGCGGTACGAGTTAACGTCAGCCGTCGTCTCGCTGGCTACGTCGACCAGAATGTTGGTATACTGGGCTGTGCTCGGGCGGAACAAGTCGGCGCGGGTGGCGTTGAAAATTTTGTTGCCAAATACACCCCGGATAAAGATGTTCAGGTCGAGGTTACCGTAGCGGAAGGTATTGGTCCAGCCGGCCAGCAGTTTGGGTTGCGGATTGCCCGAATAGTAGTAGTCGGCACCGATCACCGGCGTCGTGGTCGCGTTGCCGTTCCGGTCGAGGTACTGCGACACACCCTTGTCGTTCTTGCCCGCGTATTGCAGCGTGAAGAACTGCCCCAGCGGCATACCCGCTTTCAGAATCTGGAGTGTGCTACCCGTCTGACCGGCCCCTTCCGGCTGCGTGATCCGCACCGAGTCACCCCCGACGAACAGCGGGTTGGTCAGGCTCACGATCTTGTTGGTGTTATGGGCCAGGTTCAGCCCCGACGTCCAGCTAAACCGACCGACCCGCATCAGGTTGGCGCTCAGGCTCAGTTCGACACCCCGGTTGCGCATGTCGCCCCCGTTGGCTACGATACTGCCGACCGGTACCAGCACCGGATTGACCCGGTACGAATAGATCATGCCGGTGGTCGTTTTCTGGTACACTTCGACCGTACCGTTCACGCGCCCTTTCAGGATAGTGAAGTCCAGACCCAGGTTGGCCGTGGCCGTACGTTCCCATTTCAGGTTCGGGTTGGACGCCTGCGTCGGGCCGTAAGCGGCTGTCTGTACGCCGTTGTAGTAATAGGTGCCGAGACTCCCCGAAATGAACTGCGAGGTATAGGCGTTGAAACCCGACGAGTTTCCCGTAACGCCATAGCTGGCCCGCAGTTTCAGGTCGTTGAACAGCGATTGTTTCGTCATGAACCCTTCCTGACTGATGCGCCAGGCGACGCCCACCGCCGGGAAATAGCCCCACTGATTGTTGGCCCCGAACACCGACGAACCGTCGCGCCGGATCGATCCCTGCAACAGGTATTTTTCCTTATAGTTGTAGTTCAGTCGGGCGAAGTCGGAGATCAGCTTTGTTTCCTGATAAATCCCGTCGGCACCGAAGTTGATGCGGTACGACGACACGGCGTAGGGGTTACTCAGGGCGAAGTTGTTGTAGCCGATGTTGTCGACGGGAAAGTTGGTGCTCGACGTCTGAAATCCATCGCCCGATACCGAGCCCTGGTAGGAGTAGCCCAGCACGGCATTGACCGAATGGTCGCCGAAGGCCCGGTTCCAGGTCAGGAAGGTTTCGAGTACCTTACGGGTGGTCTGGTAGGTGTTCCGCAGCGCCGAGCCGTTGGTACCGAAATTCAGAATGCTGTGTACCACCGGTGGATCGGGGTTGTTGTAAAAGTTGGCGCTGTTGTACTGCGTGTAGTAGCTGTCGTAAGCTTCGCCGTGCAGCGAGGTGTTGTTCTGGTACGACAGATTCAGGTCGTAGGTCAGGTCGAAAGGCAGGTTCACGTGCGTGTTGAACGAGCCGACGAGGTTGTTATACTTCGTGTTGTCCTTGGCGTGGGCCACCATCGCTACCGGATTGAAATAGCCCGTGTTCTGGTAGTTTTCGAAGTAGCTGCCGTCGGGGTTGGTGACGGGCGATACCGGCAGGTGGTTGATCATCTGCAACAGCACGTTGTTCCGCAGGGGCGTATTGTCGGCGTTACTGTTGGAGTTGGTCACGTTCAGGCTGAACCGGAGCCGGTCGTTGAGCGCGTACTGATCGACCGACAGGCGCGCAATGACCCGACTCAGCGCACTACCCGACAGAATACCCGGCTTCTCGTAGTAGTTGATACTCGCGTTGTAGGTGCTGTGGTCCGTGCCGCCACTGATCGACAGGTTGTGGTTCTGCGAAATCACGTTGTTTCGCTCCACCGCCTTCTGCCAGTCGGTATCGGCACCTTTGTCGTCGATGGGTGAAAAAGCCAGGTTGTTCCGTGTTAGGAAATCGCGCAACTGGCTCGCGTTCATCATGTTGAGTCGGCGCGATACCTGCTCAACGCCCGCGTAGCCGCTGTAGCTGACCGTCAGAGCCCCTTTTTTGCCCCGTTTTGTCGTTACGATGATGACGCCGTTGGCGGCCCGGTTTCCGTAGATAGCCGTGGCCGCAGCATCTTTCAGGACGTCGATACTGGCCACGTCGTCGGGGGCAATAATCGAAATGTCGGCACCCGGTACGCCATCGATGACGTAGAACGGCCCCTGCGAACTGTTGATGGTCGATGCCCCGCGCAGAACCACGGCGGCCGGCGCGTTGGGATCACCACTCGCGGAAATGTTCAGCCCCGGAATCTTACCCTGCAACAGTTGACCGACGTCGGCGATGGCCCCCCGGTTTAGCTCTTCGGGCTTGATGGTCGTAATCGCACTACTCAGGTTCTTCCGCGACTGTGAGCCGTAACCAACCACGACGACTTCGTTCAGCGTTTTGTTGTCGACAACCAGCAGCACGTTGATGCCGGTTCGGTTGTTGACGGCCACCCGCTGGGGTGCGTAACCGACGTAACTGAACACGAGGGTACCGTTGGCGGGGGCCTTGATGCGGTACTCGCCATTGGCGTCGGTATTGGTGCCGACTATCGAGCCTTCTACCACGATGCTGACGCCAGGCAAGGCTTCGTTGGTTCCGTCGGCAAACACTTTACCCGTTACTGTAATGTCGTCCGCTGCGGTTTTGCGCAGTACGGCCGTGCCGGGTGGTGGGGACACGGTACCGGCCAGCAAGCCATGACTCAGCAGGCAGGCGGGTAGCAGCCCGTAAAGCAAGGGTCGGGCCATTCGTTCTACTAAAATTTGTCTCATGCGATAGGTTTAGTTACTGTGATTGGGCGCTACCGGCGCGGGTGTGAGCGGAAGAGAAATCGGATTAATGGGAGGTTAATGCGCTGAAATACAGAAAGTTGTTTTTGAGGAGCTTTCCGTATAAGAAACGTAATGCCCGTTTATACCCGGCCCAAACCGGTCTGCCCGGACAATTATTTACGCAAACGTTTGAATTGCGTGGTTATGGGGATTTGCGCGTCGGTGCAAACAAAAAGGGCCGCACTAGCTAGTGCGGCCCATCCCGTCAGGTGTAGTTGGTGGTAACTGTAGTCCTCGCCGATCAAGCAACCAGCGACGTGTGGTTATCCGTTGTTTTCCTTGGTATCGGTACCGAGTTTGGCCCCGTATCCAGCGGCTGCGACGCCGATCAGCAGACCGAAGAAACCGAAGATAGCGCCCTTCGATGCGGCCGACGCAGCACCATCGGCTACCTGCCGGGCTTTGACGGAAGCCTCCTGTTTGGTCTGCTCGAACTTGGCCGCTGCCTGCTTGTATGTATTGATCCAGTTGTCGACGATCTGCTCCGACTCGGCCCGGCTTTTGCCCGTCCGCTTCATCACGACGTTAACGGCGTCGTCCCGGTCGACCTGGTTAACGGTTGCCTGCCCTTGTTTGAACAGCTTGTCGAATAAGCCACCCGCCAGGTCGTCGGCTGCCTGTGGGTTCTCGGCTGCCTCTTTACCAGTTGCTTCGGCCTGGTTACCGGCCTGCTTGGCTTTACGCTCCAGCCGGTCGGGGTTGAGCGCCGGGTCGCCTGTCTGGCGCAGTACCTTGTCGACTTCACCACGCAGATCCTTCAGGTCGATGTTGTCGAGGTTGATGCCGTTCTGCTCCAGTTGACCTTTGACCACCTGCCCCAGTTCCGGGCCAGCGGCCGAGGCTACCGTACCTGCTGCCGATCCGGCCGTGCGAACGATGCCGCCCACCAGCCGGCTGGCACCGCCGATAACGCGACCCACGGTGGTCGTCAGGAAATAAATGGTTACCAGCGTCACCAGCGCCCAGGTTAGTACACCGTGGATAATACCGTCGAAGGGGCGGGGCGAACTCGCCAGCCGACCGGCTACCCAGCCGCCAGCCAGCAACGAAAGCAGGCTGCTGACGATGTACCAGATGGCTGTACCGGTACCCAGACCGGCCGTCGGGTTCTGTTCTTCCATCGGGTCGATTGAGCCCAGTCCGATGCCCAGGCCCAACAGCGAAAGCAGTAGTTGCGATACGACGGCAATCAGTACACCGGCAAAAACGGCGCTCCAGGATATACGTTTGACAAAGCTGGTTCGTCCGTAGGTCGGAGTCGCGTAAAAAGGATCACGTTCCATGTTCAAAGTGTGTTAAATGAATAGTTGAGTAAAATGTGGTATGAGTAATTATACCTGAACGTATGTGTAGGAACAGACGAGGATGTGTTTTGTTATGAAAGCTATAGTTACATATGTATATTTTAGGTGGTAAAGTTGCTGACAGTCAGTAATTTGGCCGATGCGAGTGTGGGCGGGTGTGCGCCGAAAATTCCGGTTCGTTCAATAGGGGAAACGGGTCGGTAGTCATCGACATAGCATGGCCATACCGACCCTGTGCTATCTTTGTGACCAGACCCATTCCTGACGGTCTGCCCGCTTTATGACGAAACGCCGACGTATGCGATCGGCCGAGAAAACACTCGGTACCTCGCCCGGTACGCTGACTTACATCGGCGATGATATTCAGCACGCGACGCGCATCAAACGCATCGATTACAACGCTGAGACTTACCACATTGACGATAAGAGTAAGCTTAGTCAGTGCCAGCTCCCCAGTCAGCAGACGTCGCTGATTCACTGGGTCGACGTCGACGGGATTCACGAACCGCAGGTCGTAGCCGCCATCGGACAGCGCTATCAGCTGCACCCACTGTTGCTGGAAGACGTGGTCAACACCGATCAGAAGCCTAAAATCGATTTCTACGATCAATTGACCGATACCAGTCCCAACCCGGTGGCCGGTAGTGGGCCGGTGGTTTTCGTAACGCTGAAGATGCTGCACCACCACCGGGATCAGCCCGACGTCGACATTGAGCATATCAGTCTGGTGCTCGGACGAAATTTTCTGGTGTCATTTCAGGAAGAACGGACCCGCGATATTTTCGAGCCGGTAATCGATCGGATCAAAGCGTCGTCCGGCAAGACCCGGCGCAGTGGTCCCGACTACCTGCTTTACGCCCTGCTCGACCTGATCGTCGACCATTACCTGGTGCTGACCGAGCACGTGGGTGAACGCATGGACAAGCTGGAAGAGATGATCGTGAAAGAGCGGGCAAGCCAGTATACGCTGACCGAACTTTACAATCTCAAGCGTGAACTGGCACACATGCGTCGGGTGATAAATCCTACCCGCGACATTATCGGGGCGCTGTTGCGCGAAGATTCCGAACTCGTCAAAGCCACGACGCAGCCTTACCTGCGCGACCTTAGCGACCACATCAACCAGACGCTCGAAACGCTCGATGCCTACCGCGAGGCCGTGTCGGGGCTGATGGACGTGTACTATTCGATCGTCAACAACCGCATGAACTCGGTGATGAAAACGCTGACCATCGTATCGGCCATTTTCATACCGCTGACGTTTATCGTAGGCGTTTATGGCATGAATTTCGAGTTTATGCCCGAACTGAAAAGCCCGCACGGCTATTTCTATACATGGGGCATCATGATCGCCATCGCCATTGGCGAGATAATCTATTTTAAGCGACGCGGCTGGATGTAACCCATCCGGCTAGTAGAGACGCGATCCTTCGCGTCTCACCGCCGGATGGATTGGTTGCCGGATGGCTTTGCTGCCGGATGGCTTGGCTGACGCGTGCCGAGACGCGAAGGCCGGGGCGCCGGAGCGATCGCGTCTCGACAGAAAAATACCATGCTAACGAAATCAACACAACACATACGCCCGCGCTGGCTGACCGACTCCCGGCAGGCCATGGGCGACACGAGTCAGTCGGTGTTTTTTGCCATTCGGGGTGAACACCATGACGGCCATGCGTTTATCGGCGAACTGTACGCACGGGGTGTCCGGCAGTTTGTGGTGGAACGAGCGGCCCTGTCGCCCGACCGGCGCGCTGAACTGGCCAGCTACCCCGATGCAGAATTTATCGAAGTCGACAGCAGTCTGGCGCTGTTGCAGCAACTGGCCACGGAGCATCGACGCCTGTTCCCGCTGCCCGTTATCGGCATCACGGGCAGCAACGGCAAGACGATCGTGAAGGAATGGCTGGCGCAGCTGCTGGCCGACGACTATGTCATTGCCAAAAGTCCGCGCAGCTACAACTCGCAACTGGGGGTGCCGCTGTCGGTGCGTGAACTAGGCGAACGGCATACGTTGGGTCTCTTCGAAGCCGGTATCTCACGGCCGCACGAGATGCAGACGCTGGAGCCGATTATCCGCCCGACCGTCGGGATTTTTACCAATATCGGCCCCGCGCACGATGAGGGTTTTCGGAGTCGCAAGCAGAAAATCGCGGAGAAGCTGCGCCTGTTCGTGCATGCCGATACGCTGATTTACTGCGCCGATCAGACCGATGTTGCCGACGAAGTGAACATGCTGTTGAAGGCGGTTAATCCCGGCATTCGGCTTGTAACCTGGTCGCTGAAAGGCAACGACGCAACCTATCGCGCCACACTGACCGGCACCCGACTTGACCTGGTTGCGCTGAAAGTGGAACGCGCCCCGGTGGAGATAGAACTGCCGTTTACCGATGCCGCGTCGGTCGAAAACCTGCTGCACTGTCTGGTCGCCGTACAGACCATCCACCCGCTGACGGCGGCTACGCTCGACCGGCGACTCCGACGCTTGCGGCCGGTGTCGATGCGGCTGGAGCAGAAGGAAGGTATCAATAACAGCGTCCTGATCGATGATTCGTACAGCAACGATCTGGCTGGCCTGCAACTGGCGCTGCGGTTTATGAATCAGCAGCGGAGCCGTGGTCAGCGGGTACTGATTCTCTCGGACGTGCTGCAATCCGGGCAGGCGGACGATGAATTGTATACGCAGATTGCCGATCAGGTGCGCGAGGCCGAAATCAGCCTGTTTGTGGGCGTTGGCCCTGTCCTGAGTCGCCACCGCGACCGGTTTCCGCCCGGCAGTTTGTTTTACGCGTCGACGGCGCAGTGGCTGGCCGAGTTTCCGGTCGACCGGGTGCGCGAAAGCATGGTGCTGGTGAAGGGGGCGCGGACGTTTGCCTTCGAGCAGATCGTCAACCGACTGCAACGGAAAGTACACGGTACCCGGCTGGAAATCGACCTCGACGCGCTGACGCACAACCTGAACTACTACCGCGAAAAGATTGGGCCGGCCACAAAAATCATGGTGATGGTCAAGGCGTTTGCCTACGGTAGCGGGAGTGCCGAAGTCGCGCAACTGCTCCAGTACCACCGTGTCGATTACCTGGCCGTGGCCTATGCCGACGAAGGTGTGTCGCTGCGCCAGAACGGCGTAACGCTGCCGATTATGGTGATGAACCCGTCGCCCGAAACGTTTCCGGTGCTGCTCGACTACCAGCTACAGCCCGAAATCTACAGTCAGCAACTGCTGGCCGACTGGGGACGTTTTGCCGAAGAAAGCAAGGGAGATCTGCCGCCGATTCACCTGAAAATGGACACGGGCATGCACCGGCTGGGCTTTCTGGAAAACGAACTGCCCGCGTTGATTGCCTACCTGACGGCGCATCCGGCGTTGCGGGTGGAAACCGTATTCAGCCACCTCGTTGGGGCTGACGAAGCGCAGTTCAATGCTTTCTCCCGGCAGCAGTACGACACCTTTATCCGCTGCACGGAAACGCTCCGTGCCGGACTGGGCTACCTGCCGACCCGCCATTTGCTGAACTCGGCGGGCATCGTGCGGTTTCCGGAGTTTCGGCTCGACATGGTGCGGCTGGGTATCGGGCTGTACGGGGTTGAATCGAGTGGTATCGAGTCGGCGGCTGTCTGGCCGGTGGGCACGCTCAAAACGGTGGTGAGTCAGGTGAAAACCATTCCGGCGGGCGAGTCAGTGGGGTACAGCCGGCGGGGTCAACTCGATCATACGGCGCAGGTTGCCACGCTGGCCATCGGGTACGCCGACGGTTTCGACCGGCGGCTGGGCAACGGCGTTGGGGCTGTCTGGATCAACGGGCACCGCTGCCTGACGGTCGGCAACGTCTGTATGGACATGACGATGGTCGATGCCACCAACGTCCCGGTTGCGGCTGGCGATGATGCCGTTATCTTCGGCCCCGACCAGCCCATCAGCGTGCTGGCAAAGCAAATCGGTACCATTCCCTACGAAATCCTGACCGGCGTCAGCGAGCGCGTCAAGCGGGTATTTTTTAAGGAATAGGGGGCGGTATACGGTATTCGGTTTTCAGTTTTCGGTTTACAGTTGCCCTGACGTGTCATGTAGCCTGGCGCTTATGTAGCCCAGACCTCCAGGTCTGGTACCCGTCAGGGCAACTATGCTAGGCGGTAGCCAATTGGCCGCTTCGCGCCCACCGTGGTGCGGACCGGTCCTGGCTACACAACGCGCGACAGCCAACCATAAACTGTAAACCGAATACTGAAAACTCGGTGTCGAATACCGGCTATACTGATGGCGCGAACAGGGTATTGACGCTGATCGTGAAGTCCGGAAGAACGGGCGTAGCTGTGCACAAATCGTCGTCGAGGCAGATGGTAACCTGTTTGCGGGAAGTGTACACGTAAACGACCTCGTGTTCGGGTAGAATGCTCCAGACTACCTGTATGCCCGCTTTAAAATACTCCGCGATCTTCTCTTCGATCCGGTACGCCAGATCGCTCTCCGAAATGACTTCAATGACGAATGCTGGGATAACGTCTTCGTCGTGACGGCCTGCTTCGACCTGTTCATTGGAAAAATAAGCTATGTCAGGTCGACGCATCTGAACTGCCGTCAACATCACATCGGGTTCGGCTATAAATGTTCCTCCGTTGTGATACCCTTTTTCGTAAAAAAGCTTACTGAGAATGCTATAAATGAAGTATTGCTTTTTCTTCATACCTGAGAAGCGGACCAGTTCGCCATTGTACCACTCGTACTTGTAGCCATCTGTTGGCTCCCAGTCCAGGAGTTCGGCGAGTGACTGTGGAACAGCCGAAGGAGTGGTTTGTATCATAGCGTTGTTGTTTCGTACGAACATACAAAAAACGCCCGACAGCGTCGTGTCGTTTACGGTGTACAGTTTACGGTATTCGGTTTACGGAGTGTAGCCTGGACCTCCAGGTCCGGGTGGGCGCAAAGCGGCCAATTGGCTACCGCTTGCATAGTTGCCCTGACGGGCACCAGACCTGGAGGTCTGGGCTACACACATACGCTAGCCAACTGTAAACTGAAAACCGAATACCGAATACCGACTTACGGTTTCTTCGCCTTTACGGCTTCGACGTTTTTCCTGCGGTTGTCGACTTCGGTGAGCGCCGTAGCCTGTTCAGTTTTGTTGGTCTCGATGTCTTTCGACAACTGTTCGAGTTGCTTGGCGTTTTCGTCGAGCCGTTTGAGCAGCCGTTCTTTTTCCTTGGCGTTCTGCTCGATGTCGCGTTGCAGCCGTTCACCCGTTCGGACCAGTTTCTGGTGGCTTTGCTGCGCGTCGTTGAGGCCACCCTCGGCTGTTCGTACTTCCTGATTGAACTGACTCTGACTGGCGAAGCTCTTCAGCATCGTTTCGGCGGCCGAGTAGCCCGGTGTGCCAGTCGTGACGAAGTTGCCGCCCCCCAGATCGTAGGCCACGAAGATCGTGGCCTGATTACGCGACGTTTTGACCGTGCTCATCAGGTTGATCGGTTCCGACGATACCCCGCTGATGTCGGCATTGGTGACGCGGTAGGTCCCCCGCGACGCACTCAGTCGTCCGTAGGTTTTTAGTTGATTTTCCCAGTCTTTCTCGATCTGTCGGCCATCGCCGGGCACGGTCAGGAACAGGCCCTGTGCTTTTGTTTTGTCGATGGTGCTTTCGCCGGAATAGACCGTTTGGGCCAGTAAGGCACCGGGAATGGCTGCGAGCAGGATGGTCAGGTACGTACGCATAACGGTGGGTTGGTATAGGGAAAAACAGCCTTAGAATACGCCGGGCCGGTTCATGGTCAGGCGACTGATGGGCCGGTAGTCGATAAACTGAATGTCGGGCGATACGTAGCCGGGCTTGATGGGTTCGGCCTTTACGAGGTCGGTGCTCAGGTACTTCTTGTTGCTGTCGCACAGGATGGTGACGACGCGTGCCTGCGGACCCAGTTCCCGTTGCAGGTTGATGGCTCCGATCAGGTTAGCGCCCGACGAAATACCCACCGCCAGACCGAGGTGAACGGCAAGCTGCTGCGCCATCAGAATCGAATCGCCGTCGCTGGCCTGCACCACCCGATCCAGCTCGTTGAGCTTGAGAATGTCGGGAATAAACTCGTCGAAAAAGCCCTGAATCCGGTGCGAACCCGTTTTGTAGCCTACCGACAGTGTCGGCGATTCGGCCGGTTCGAGCGGGTGAATCCGAATGTCGGGCTTGCGTGATTTGAGGTACCGACCAACGCCCATTACGGTGCCGCCCGTACCAACGCCCGCTACGAACGCATCGGGCGTAACGTCGACGCTTTGCAGTTGCAGCCAGATTTCCTTGCCCGTCGTCAGGCGGTGCGCTTCGGCATTGTACTGGTTGGCGAACTGTCGGGGCAGGAAGATCGTCGGGTCGCTGGCGGCCAGTTCTTCCGACCGGCGAATTGCCCCCATAAAGCCGCCTTCCTCCTTGGTAAACAGCACAATGTCGGCCCCCAGACTACGGATGATGTCGATACGTTCCTGACTGATGCCGGCGGGCATGATAATCGTAACGGGATGCCCGAGTGCTCGTCCCACGGCAGCAAACGCAATACCGGAACTACCGCTCGTCGCTTCCACGATACGGTTGCCGGGCTGGATATGGCCCTGTAGGTAAGCCTGGTGCAGCACGTGCAGCGCCATCCGGTCTTTCATGCTGCCCGTCAGGTTGTAGTGCTCGCACTTGACGTAGATCGAGCGGGGTTCGCCCCGGTCCGTGTAGAACAGTTCGAGCATGGGCGTATTGCCCACCAGATGCCAGAGGTGTTCGAATTTTTCGCCCGTGCGGGCTGGTAAGTTGATGCGGTCTGTGGTGGTAATCATACCGAAGTATAGGGAAACGGCGCGAAAGTTTCACCTTTTTCAAGACGTTTCTACCACGCAGTTGCTACGGTAGCAGCGCGAAACGTATGGCGCAACGCATCAGTTCGTCGGAATCGGGCACAGGCCGGCTCAGCCACCAGGTTTAGTAGGATTTGCCCGCGTAGCGTCTGGCAAAAAACGTCCCGATACTTGTCGCCGACGGGTAGGACGTGCGTGCCAGTAGCAATGCGACTACGCACTACGGAATCGATTCGACCGATGTTCTCCGATCCGATTCATGTACCCGGCCGGCCGGTTCGGCGGGTAGCTGCTCCCGCAACTGCTCGGTGGGTCGCAGGGGCATCGCCCGCGCGTCGTCCTGTAGGCAGTACATGGTGTACCGGCAAACGTACCGGAACCGCGACGCCAGTCCCGCGAAAGACCTGACGTTCGATACCAACAGCAGCCGGAAGCAGCCGTGCTTGCCCGGCAGCGTGGTACGGAGTGCTCGTAATTCAGGAATGAGTAATCAAGGGCAGATAAATCAGGCTACCCAGGCAACGTACGCTCAGTTTTTGCGTCTTTTTGCCATAACCGAACTAAAGGATATGATGAAATTCTTGTGTACGCTTGCCTGTGGTCTGTTGTGTATAAGCTCGTTCGGTCAGAACCAGCGGGTTAGCGCTGTCGATGTGACGAACTTCTGGATGGCTCATGACAGCATCGCGACGACCACCGATAGTCTGAAGCAGCTTGACTATATCCAGCGACTTTACATCGACAAAGGCAGTAACGGACTAAAGGCGCTTATCGCCGTCAAAGAATATACTGCTCCGGAATGGGTGCATGCTCTGCGACGTTATCCGAAGTTCTGGCGTTCGATTCGGGCGAATACTCTGGCGATTCAAACTAAAATCAACGGGGTAGAACCCTACCTCGCCAAATTCAAACAGCTTTATCCAGCCCTTAAACCCGCTGGTATTTACGTGACTATCGGTGCTCTGCGAACCGGCGGTACAACGAAAGACAGTCTGGTATTGATCGGGGCCGAGCTGGTCGCGACAGATTCAACCACCGACCTGTCTGAGTTTCCGGAGAAAATGCAATCATTCTTACGGCGGTATAGTAAAACCCAGCCCGCCAAATCGCTCGTCCTGCTGAACGTACACGAATACGTACACACGCAGGAAAACCGCTACGGTACTAATGTGCTGGGGCAGGCTGTCTACGAAGGAACCTGCGATTTTGTCGCTCAACTGCTGACGAATCAAGTCCCCGCGCTGCCCTACATGCAGTATGGTCCGGCCCACGAGCGAGCGATTAAACAACGGTTTCAGGATGAGCTGTTCAATCCTGATTTCGATCGGTGGTTTTACAACCAGACGGGTGATGCGGATCAGGTACCAGACCTGGGGTATTACATGGGCTACATGATCTGTAAAGCCTACTATGGGCGCGCTACCGACAAAAAGCAGGCGATTCGTGACATGATCGAGCTGGACTACACCAGCGATCAGGCGGTCGAGCAGTTCGTGACGACGTCAGGCTATTTCCCCGTCTCGCTGACTAAGCTTCGTGCTGCCTACGAAGCCAAACGACCTACTATCGTCAGGGTATGGCCAGCGTTGACCCAGCCCGTCGACACGACTGTTACGGAAATTCGGATTGTTTTTTCGCAGCCGATGGACCGCTACACCGCAACGGATTACGGCTCAGGCGGCAAAGCGGAGTGGCCCATCACCGGTCGGGTCGGATTCTCAGCCGATCGGCTGTCCTATACCTACAAAGTGACACTGAAACCTGACCACCAGTATAGTTTCTGGGTCAACGGTGGGGGCTTTCGATCGGTTGACGGCCGACCACTGAAAAGTTACGAGGTGCGTTTTAAAACCAGGTAGCAGTCGCTGATAACCGGACTCCGGCTGTTTACCCCCCGCCCCCTGAAGGGGGAGAAATTTGTGAGTGGATTTCTTCCCCTTCAGGGGGCGGGGCTGTTAAGTTCTTTGTTTAGCGCTGATGATAGGCAAATTTCCTTCGGCTAACCATACCCCCCGCCCCCTAAAGGGGGTGAAATTTGCAAGCAAACTACTCCCCCTTTAGAGGTTGTTTGGGGAAGCGTGTTTATGGAATTCGATTCAGTAAAATGGCAATAAACCCTAGCCGCACCATGGCCTCCGAGCTGACAACCGTTTT
>NZ_PVTE01000053.1 GCF_003002825.1 Spirosoma oryzae
TGGTCTCAGGGTGTTGAGTCAGGCAGTGGAGCGTTTTTATTTCATCAAACTAGGTTATGGACTCAATCCGAATTAAAACCCCTACAAGATTAGCCCTGAAGGGGGTCGGGGGGTAAAAGGCCGAACTGATCAGAAAACAGCCAAAATGAAGCGTACCATATCTACCCTAATCTCCGTCTGACAACCCAACCGTCGATGAATACGCCGACTGCTATGCCGACGCTGTAACAAAGCAGGTCGCTCCAGACGAACGAAAAGCCCAAGACCAGCCCGCCCAGTGTTGTGGCCCGAATCGCGTCGATCCAGGGGGCGTGGTATACCTGACTGAACTCGATACCGAAGCAGAAAAGCAGGGCGACGACGGCCGTTGTCCGCGTCGGCCAGCGGGGGAATAGAACTGCGAAGCCGAAGAAGACCATTAGCGCCCACAAGCTGTCGCCGACGTATAGTTTGACGAAGGTAATGTCGCCCAAAAAACGGCGGGACGCGAGCCCCAGCAGCAGGGCACTGAGCAACAGGCAACCATAGACGAATCGGTGTCGGGCGATCATGGGACCGGGTACGGGCAAGGGGCAGGGTGATGAACAGAGCGAAAACTACGGGCTGGCGTTCAGTATGACAAGGGGGGTATTCCGTATCTTTGCCGCCCAAACCGTATCTGCCTACGAATCAACCAATATCCACCCTGTGCTTACTCCGCTACTGATTGGCTGGCTGCTTGTGCTGGCCGTTCAGCTCCTGTACATCCTGTTTATTTTCAGCCGGACCGCTTTTCGGTCGGCCGATCCCACACCAAACGCGTCAGCTCAGCGTCGCGGTATAACGATCGTCGTCTGTGCCCGTAACGAACTCGCCAACCTGACCGAACTGCTGCCTATGCTCGACGCCCAGCACTACCCGACCTTCGAGGTGCTGGTCATGGACGACCGGTCGACCGATGGGAGCCGGGCGTTTCTCGAAAACGACATCGCCGACCTGACCCACGTCCGATTCATCCGAATCGATACCGAGCCTGAACACATTACACCGAAAAAGTACGCGCTGACCATTGCGCTGAAAAAAGCTACGTACCCGACTGTGCTGCTCACCGACGCCGACTGTCGGCCCGCGTCCGATCAATGGCTGGCCCGTATGGTGACTCCGCTGACTGATCCCGCCAAGGCGATCGTACTGGGCTTCTCGCCATACACCCGCTACCCCGGCCTGCTCAACTTCCTGATTCGGTCCGAAACGCTGTTTACCGCCGTGCAGTACCTGTCGCTGGCGCTGGCCGGCCGGCCGTACATGGGCGTGGGACGTAACCTGGCGTATCGCACAAAAACGTTCTTCGACAACCGGGGCTTCTACGCGCATATGAACGTGCTGGGGGGCGATGACGATCTGTTCGTCAACGAAGTGGCTACGGGCCGCAACACCACCGTCTGCCTTGACCCCGATACGTTTATGTGGTCGGAGCCGAAACGGACCTGGGCCGACTGGCGGATTCAGAAACGGCGACACCTGAACGTCGGCAAGTTTTACCGGACGGGCCACAAAATCCGGCTGGGCCTGCTGATCGGGTCGCACGTGGTGACCTGGCTGCTGGCGCTGGTAACCGGGGTGGCCGTGCTGGTGAAAATGAAGATCGACCCATCGTTTGCGCCGGACGAATGGCTACTTTTGTGGAGCGCTATGGGCCTGTTTGCCGCCCGGCTGCTGCTGTTCTGGGCCATCGTCGGCCGCGTCAGCTACCGGCTGGGGCATACCGTTCACTGGCTGCTGATGCCGGCTATGGACCTGATGCTCGGTATCTATTACGGACTGGCAGGCCTGAAAACGGGCCTGCGTCGGCGGCAGAAAACCTACGACTGGCGCTAGCGCCCTTATTTGCATGAACATCGACTTACTTCTGAAATATTTCCCGGCCCTGACCCCGCAGCAGAAAGAACAGTTTGCCGCGCTGGATGGGCTGTACCGCGAGTGGAACGCGCAGATCAACGTCATTTCCCGGCAGGACATCGACGCCCTGTACGAGAAGCACGTGCTGCATTCGCTCGGTATCGCCAAAATCATTCAGTTCAAACCCGGCACCGAGATTCTGGACGTAGGCACGGGGGGCGGCTTTCCCGGTATTCCGCTGGCAATCCTGTTCCCGATGGCCGACTTCCACCTGGTCGACAGCATCGGTAAAAAGATCAAGGTGGTGCAGGGGGTAGCCGACGCGCTGGGGCTGACGAATGTGAAAGCCGAGCAGGCGCGGGTCGAGCAGTTGGACACGACCTACGACTTTGTGGTGAGCCGGGCCGTGACGCGGCTGAAACCGTTCCTGGGCTGGGTACGCTACAAAATCGTGAAGGCGGGCAACAACGACCGACCCAATGGGGTTCTCTACCTCAAAGGGGGCGACCTGACCGAAGAGTTAGCTGAAGTACCTGACCGTTACCGCGCTTACGACCTCTCCGACTACTTCGAGGAACCCTTCTTCGAAACCAAAAAAGTTATTTACGTACCCAAAAAATAGGTTTTCGGTATACGGTATTCAGTTCACGGTGGCCGGACGATGGCCATCTGCTGCAACCGTAGACCGTATACCGAAAACTGATAACCACTGACATGCCTAACGAAAAATTCCGTTCCAGTAGCTTCAAAGACCCCATCACGCGCGACGAGGTCGAATTCAATGACAAGGGCGTTACCTTCCGGGTGCGCAAACTGATCGGGGGAACCGACAACTTCGTGTTTTACTCCGACATCTCGGGTGTCGAGATCGACAACGGTGTCTTTTTCTCGACGGTGCGCGTCATTCCCCGTGCCCGGCCCGAGATCGTGATCAGCAATTTCACCAAGAGCGACGCCCGGCGTATCAAGGAGCTTATCCTGAACAACGTACCGAGCCACCGGGGCGACGTATTTGGGAATCCGCCGATGGGAAACTCAGGCAATACGCCCCGCTGATAATCAGCCGGATATCGGTTGGCGTGGCAAAAAGCGTGAATTTAGTGAAGATTTTTTGCGGCAAACACTTGCACAGAATCCAGCAGCGCACTACTTTTGCACCACAATAACCGACAACACTCCCGAATAGCTCAGTCGGTTAGAGCATCTGACTGTTAATCAGAGGGTCGCTGGTTCGAGCCCAGCTTCGGGAGCAAACCCCCTAAAATGATGAATTTTAGGGGGTTTTTGTTTTAGGTGTATATATAATTGTAACTTTCAGCATGGACCCTGTAACAGTTGCAGCCGTAGTGGGCTATCTTGCAAAGACAATTAAAGAAAACAAAGCTTTTAAAGAATTCACAGCCGATTTAACCGAGGCTTCTGTGAATTGGATACGTCCTATTTTTTTAAAAGAGGACAGTACACCGAAGGAGGTACTGAAAGAGTTACAGGAAAAGCCAGATAGTGCATCTCGTAGAAAAGCTGCTGAAGCGGCTATTATGACAAGAATAGAAGATTACCCCGAAGAAGGGCATTATCTTAAAGAGATATTTGAATCTATTAATAAAAAAAATACTACTAGTCAGAACACTGTCACTAATAGCAAAAATGTCAATACAGGAAATATTTCGGCTGGTGGCAACGTGTCTATCGGGGACAAACATTAATAATATAGATAACAGTAAGAACGTTAACACCGGAAATATATTTGCCGGCGGTAACGTCCACATAGGCGATATAAATGTAAATGATAACCCTATTCCTAAATTTCTTACTGGAAAACCTTTTAAATTAAAAAATATAGTTGGTAGGATTGACGATATAGAAGGATTAATAGAGGATTTATCTGATCCAAATAAATCATTACTTCTAGTTAATGGAGAAGGGGGTATTGGAAAGACCACTCTGTTATCCCATTATTGGCATGGAAGCACAGATGAGTATAATCATCTTGGTTGGATAAATGCAGGCGATAGTTTAAAAAGCTCGTTGTTGTCATTTGCCAAAAGAATAAGCAAAGAATACAACCCAGCATTATCTGATGAAACAAATCTGATAAATTTATTCGAATTTTTATCAACATTAGATGGGATTTCGCTTTTAGTAATTGATAATGTAGATGATGAAGCAGAAATAAAAAAATATTATAAATTACTAAAATCTCTAACTAACTTTCATGTAGTTATCACTACAAGAATTAATAAACTATACGATTTAGAGATATACAAAGTTCAAGGTTTGAACTTTGAAAACGCAATCAATTTATTCAAGTTACATTATAAAGATGTATTAGAGAAAGATTATTTGTATATAGAAAAAATATTTGTAGCTGTAGGATACAATACATTGGTAATAGAATTACTTTCCAAAAACTTAAGTGTTATAAATAAATATAGAGGTGAGTATAAACTTGAGGATTTAGTAAAAGATCTTCAACATAAAGGCTTATTAAAAATAAAAACAAAGAATGTTGAAACTACTTACGGTAGTGACGAATTAACTTCTGCAAAACCGCAAGACGTTATAAAGGCTTTGTACGATATAAATAAGTTAAGCGATAATGAAAATAAATTGTTAACGAATTTAAGTTTATTTCCATCGGAAAATATTGGGTACGAGGAACTAGTTAGTATAATACAGCCGTCAAATTTTGATGATTTTCACGATGACTTCTCATCCTTAAGTGATAAAGGATGGATAGAATACAATAGTGACACGAAGAGCTTCAAAATAAATCCTCTTATTAAAGTAATTATTTTAGACAAAAACAAACTTCACATTAATGCATATTGTGACAAGTTAATAAACAATCTGCCAGCTAATTTTCAGAAATTAAATCATTCCCAGCTATATTTAACTGCTAGTATATCTGTCAATTTAATACGAGCCATTGATAATAAATCTAAAATAATAGCCCATTTGTGTGTAGACTTGAGTAATTATTTTAAAAGCGTAGGGGATTTAGATGGGGCGGCGAAATACATAATAATAGCAAAAAATATTTTTTACAAGCTTAAAGATAATTCTGAATATTTATCTTGTATTGGTTCTTTGGGTATTATAAGACACAGTCAAGGAAACTTTAAAGCAGCAATGATTAATTATGAAGAAGCAATAAAGGGATATAGTAATAGTCAATATAACAACTCTCTTTATCACCAAATTCGTTTTAACGAACACAAAGGAATGCTTCTTTATCAGGAGGGAAAATTCAAAGAAGCATTAAAGATTCATTTGCAAGATTATGAAAAAATACACAAAAAGAATATAGATAGCGATGTTCATTTACTTGAAGAATTTGCCGCTATAAATCAGAATATAGCAGTAATTTATCAAGATATGGGCGAGATTGAGAAGGCTGAATCTTCATTTGAAGAAATGAGAGTTTCATTTGAAAAACTTATAAAGATAGATCCTAGTTCAGAAAGATTCAAACTAGGTTATGCTTTAGCATACTCTAAAATAGCTACCATTAATAAATATTATGGTAACATGTCAGTCGCTATAGAGTATTATGAGAACTATTATAATATAATAAAAGAGTTGTATGGAAGTAACAGTAAGAACGAAGATTTAGCTAATAATTTGTCCAGAGCAGCAGATTTTTTGTTCAGAATTTATTTAGATATTGGTGAAGTAGTAAAAGCAAAGACATATTTAAAAGTTTTTGAGAGTATATCTATTTCAATTTATGAAAATAATCCTCATGCTGAATTTTCAAAAACTGGTATTGCGTTAGTTTATAGTCGATTAGGAGCGCTTGCTAAAAAGGAAAAAAAATGGAGTCAAGCAGTTGCTCATTTTAAAGATTATAACAAAATGTGTATTTCTTTATTAGAGAAGAATAATCGTTCTGTTCAGTTTAAAAATGGTGTAGCTATATCCTATCGAGCTTTAGGGGAAGTATATAATCAAATTGATTCAGATGATGAAGCTATAGACTGTTTTAAGTTATCAATTAAATATTTGACGGAACTTTGTTCAGCTATTGAATCTGTAGAGTTTTTAGAAAATTTAGCTTCTTCTAATTTAGCACTAGGTCTTACTTATAAGAAATTGGACAGAAAAGAAGAAGCTAAAGTTTCTTTGTTAGAAGCATATGAAATTTGGAAAAGCTTATGTGATAAGTATCTAATCCAAAAGTTTTGTTTGAATAGTGAACAAGTATTAATGGAAATTGCAAAATTATAGCTATTCTATTTATAGAAGTCCTTTACGCCTTAAACGCAAATGAGCCTTTTGACAACTTTGACAGCAGAAAGCAGTATCTGCTCTCTTCCCTTCGTAGGTTTTTAGGCAGTATAAACAGCTCTTCTTGTAAAACATACCTTTCTTATGCTCGGACCAATAACCGAAGTGCTGGTCATAATGAGATACGTCTTTGTCTTTCTTGACAGATTCAAATTCGTAATTGCGAATTCCACTCTTGCTCACTACAACTTTGCTTTCTTTCTTCATTTGTGTACGCGTTATAGACGAGATACCGACTGTAAAAATCCTGTTTAAGCCTGAGATAAGCCTTTGATAATTAGCGAAAACCGTTGTAAAACCACTGTAGAAGCTTACAAATAGCTATGTAATGTATTCTAAGCGTAACGATGAGCTTGTAAGTATTCGTTAAAGTCTTTGTAGCCCGTATAATAGTGAGAGCAGTCCAGAACGTTTAGTCTATCTGCTTTGAGACGGTCTATTGTTTTCCTTCCCGCATTGTCGTTGTCCAGAAACAAGTTGATTGTATTGTATTGCAATAAGGCTGGTATAGTATCAGGTAGGAAGGAGAGAGAGTTTAGGATTAGTGTGGAGTTTTTAAGTCGCAAGACATTGAACATTTCACAGCAAGACAGGAAATCAAAGACACCTTCAAAGACGTTCACCAAGCTTGAGTTTTGCACTGGAACGAGTGAAAACCATTTTGGGGACGTACTTCCTTTAAAGTATTGACTTCGTAGCTCGTAGCCACCTTTACCGTTACGAAAACCGATTGCGTAGTACTGTTTGCCTCTCACACGGTAGTGTATTTCTTTTAGATAGGTTTGGGCTAGTGCCAGCGATATTCGCCTGCTAGCTATGTAAGCTAGCAAAGAACGATTTTGTAGTGGTTGAACGCTGACGATTTCAACTGACGATGAATCGTGTTGAGAGATAGCTTCACCGCTAAAAGAAAAAGGTTGGGAGCTATTAGGAGATAATGCTTCAAGCGTCTCAACGGCTCGGAAGAAGCCACAGCCGGTTAGATACTGCACTAGTCGAATTATATCACCTTGTTCACCTTCTCCGCTGAAGTCGTGAAAGACGTTCTTACGTGGATTGACAAGAAACGATGGTGTAGCTTCTATATTCTTAGGTGAGTAATAGACAAGCTCGGCTCCCGATGCTTTGACTGGTTGGTATCCCTGCTGCTTGAGGTAGTCGACGATTGGAATTTCTTTTAGCTGAGCAATCTGTGCTTTAGTTCTCATTCTTTTTCTTTAGCGGTGAAAAACCATTACTCGTCTACTCAGATCTGTTAATTGCTTACAGTCAAATACTTACTACCAATTATTCGAGTAAGTAGGACATTGTCGTTTCTCGGTTTGACGAGAAACGAGCAGAAACGAGTAAGGGATTAATAACTCGAATTAAGGGTTGTAAATGTCTAGTAGTCAGCTATATAAACTAATTTGAGTAGACGAGTAAGTAGTATTACTTCATTTTGACGAAATAGCCTTTTTCTGAATAACCCTTTATAGAGTTGTAATTAGTCTCCTGAATGAATCCCATAATCTGCAAAGCTTTGCCGATCTGATTTCGATACAGCTTAATGGATACCCTACCTCGTAGATATTCTTCAATGTCAGAAGCGGTGCAGAATAAAGCTTCATTATCTGCTTTACCGCTAGGTAAGTAGTACTTGCCAATGACTTCCATCTCACTAGTGGTACGAAGAAAGCGACGGTTCAACAACTCCTGCTGGTTGATCTCATCGGGTATCATATTACAGTTAAAGGCAGTGTTATTTAACAAGGCCACAGCTTGCGCCCACACTAAGTTCATTGACACGTTAGCCGCGTAGCCGTTTGGCCCTCCGGCATCATGTTGAATGTTTCGTACGACGAACGGTAGCCAACGGACGTTTCCGGTTTCATCAGTTAAGAATTCAAATTGGTTCGTACTGGCAACGAAGCTAGCCCGACGAGCAAAGGGTGTTTCGATGTTTTGAAATAGTAGCCGAAACTTTACTGTGCTTTCTGAGAGTACTGATTTGAACTCGTTGTTCAGCTCTTTCTTGTCGAATGAAGCCAACTCATCAAGGTTGATGAAAAAATTCTGAATCAGCGAAAACTTACCTTCCTTACTGCCAAAGTCAAAGCCCTTTTTGGCGTAAGCTCTTAATCCGTCAGGTATTAGAAAATCTAGGAACGTAGTTTTACCATCATTCTGTTTACCTACCAGTGTTAGGCATTGCTTATTGAATGGGATACGGCCAATGGCTTGTCCGACGGCACGCACTATCCATTTCTTGAACATTAGTTTCCTCCATCGTTGATCGTCGGTATGTACATAGTCGGCTAGTTGATCGATGTAGTCCGGTTGAGTATCGTTCCATTGAGGTAAACCCTCAAAATAGGTAGCGAAAGGATCGTATTTGGGGATGATTCTAGAACCAAACAACGCCCGCAACGGATCTTTGAAACCTTTAAAACCGGCTTCAAATAGCTCATACTCTATATCTGCCATGTTGACTAGCTCCCAGTCAACACTACTTTTCCGCTTACGTTCTAGCTGATTTGACACTACGTTAACTCGGTATTCAAACTGATCAAATAGAAACTCTTGAATACGACGGATAATAGGTTGCCCTTCCGAGCTAAGCTCGTTATCAGATTTTGACCGCATGTGAGGGATTGCGTTAGAAAAATGAAGAGAACTGTACTTTTGCTATAGTAGGGTTTGAACTACACAGCTTCGCTAACCGAGTCGTCGCCGTTCTGTCTGTCCTGAAATTCACGCATGTGGCTGAATAACTGCTTCTTCCGAACGTTGGGTGTAATAAGACTCTGTGGTGCTGGTTTTACGGTGACCTAGCATTATGGCAACACTAGTCAGTGGAACACCGTTAGCGATGTAGTATGACGCGCAGGTTTTGCGGGCAACATGCGTCGTTAGCCGGATGGGTATCTTGCAAACAGCCTGTATCTCTTTCAAAATCCTATTGATTACTTGGTTTGCATAAACAGGTAGCGACCTGCTACGAGCTATGCAATCAGGATTGTGAGCGTACTTTTCAAGAATCTGTATAGCTTTCAGGACTAATGGAATCACACAGAGGTTCCCGTTTTTGCCCCGATTAATTTTGATAAGTTTACTACCGTTGTCTACCGTTACTATATGAGACGCACATAGCTTACTTACATCGATATACGCTAAACCAGTATAACAACAGAACAGGAATATATCTTTTACATAGTTGTACTCTCGACCGACGAAAGTCGCGTTTTCCAGTGTTCGTATATCGTTCTCTTTCAGGGCAATAACCTCTTTTCGGTCGCGTCTCGGTTGAAAGAAAGCGAAGGGGTTTCGGTCTAACCATTCTTTCGAAATAGCGTAGTTCAAAGTCCGTTTAAGGAATTCAGCGTGTAGAACGGCATGATTGTGCCCGTGCCCATACGTACGTTTACAAAAATTGACTAGGCTTTGGGCGTCTGCTAGCTTGAGCGCATCTAATGTTAGATGCGGGTTATTGTGTTGAGTCGTAACGTATTGCGTTATACGTTCCACTATATAACGCTTCTTTGCAACCGTTTTTGGTTCATAGTCAATCCCGGTCAGCGCTTCAAACTCTTCTCTAAAAAAGGTATTCAAACACTCGACAAGTGTTGGTATGGTCGGGTCAGCACTGTTCTTTTGCAAAACAACTGACTTTATCAGGGCCAAGTCAGGTATGCGGTTTGTTAATAGAAAGTCGGTGTATGTTCGCTGTAAATCAGCACGGAGTGATTGCAGAAGGATTGTAGCCGAGTTATTTCCAATGATGGAAAACTCCTTCCTATCAAGCTCATTAGGCCGACAGGTAAGGCCCGTAGAGAAAGCAAGACTTTTGCCGCTGAGGGAAAGCTTGAGGTAAACGTTCGATCCGCGTTGATACAGTAAGACGGTCATGCGCTTCATACGTTTTCCCTTTGAACTTGACGAGTCTGTTTTTACTTTTGACATAGTACAATAAGTGAGTAGTTAAAAATTAGCCCATCAACGCCTGGCCGCGTTGATGGGCTAATGCGTTTAGATTAGCTTGTTAGGAGAGATATTGAAGTGGTTTGACAGAGATGCAAGCTCATCTCTTTGTGGCTGAATCTCCCCTTTTAGTATCTTAGAGAAGCGATGTTTATTTATACCTACACTTTGATAAAACTCCTTTGTAGGCTTAAATTGCATATTCGCAGGTAATACTTCCTGTATTAGGTCTGAGATAGGCGTCATTTGTGCGTTTCGCATGCTGATATAAGTCTATTTGTATGACAAATATAGACTTAAAGTGCATATACGAATCAAGCTTATATCTAAAATAAGTCTATAATTTAGAATCTGTATAGATAATATATGTCTCAAGTGTATGCCAATATAAAGGCAATTCGTACGGAGAAAGGCCTTAAGCAAGAAGACGTTGCCCAAAAAATGGGCATGGCTCAAAGCAACTATGCTCGATTAGAGAAGGGGCTAACTCAAGCTACTATTGAAAGGCTAGAGCAACTAGCTGACATATTCGCTATACCTGTTTCGTCGATACTCAGTTACGAAACAGGCACTGAGTCAGGGAATGAAGACATTTCGTACTATATTAATCTGTGTAGAAAATACGAAAAGCAAGTTGATACATTAAGAAAACGAGTAAGCGAATTAGAAGAAGAAAGTCTACAAGACTGGGGGAAGCTTAATGATGAATTAAAGGTAGCTAAAGAAAAAAATCGTTTTCTAGCTGATAGACTTAAGGAAAAGGATAGAACTATACAGATACTTGAAAAAGCCCTTGATGCGCTAACTAGTAGCAAACAAGATAAATAATTTTTTGTCTGATAAACCCTTTTTTGAAGTAATTAATGTTTTCAATGTAAGTAAATGGCGCATAATTTTTTTATAAGTCACTACAGCAAAGATTTCAATGTAGCTGAAATTATTGCTAATCTGTTACAGAAGATTACATTAAACCAAATACAGCCTTGGTTTTCATCCGATAAGCGCGAATCAGGAGGGCTTATGCCGGGTGATATATGGTTTTCTCAAATTATAGAGAAAATATCTAGAAGTAAAGCAGTTGTAGTGCTGCTTACCCCTAACAGCATTAATAGGCCTTGGCTATACTATGAGAGTGGTATTGCGCAGGCTTTGCCTGAATGTGAGCTTATACCAATATGTATAGGTATTAAAGGTAATGATGTACCGGCACCGTTAAACGTTTATCAATACTATCAGGTAAGTGACTTAGAATCCTTAAGAAACTTTACAGCTAAGCTTGTTAGTAAGTTTGGGATTCCGTTTGATGAAGATATGACAAAAGGAATTTTAGAGAGAGTAATTTCAAACTTGTCAGAAATAACTTTTGAGCCGCAAAAGAATGAGAAGCAGCCAGGTATAGAGGAGATACTTAATGAAGTTAAAAATCATTTTGACAATAGGTTCATAGAGTTAATCAGTAATAATAATATTTCTAGAACTAATTCTGCCAAAAGGCTTTTGATGTATGATGTTAGCATAAACATAAAATTTAATACAGGGACGAAGACTCATGTCTTGTCTGTAAGCGAAGACAGTACGTTTGGAGATATTACAGATAATATATTTTTCTTATTAGAAAGAAGAGTGGCTCCATTCACATACTTGTCAGAATGGATTTTAGTAGAGGATTCAACTAATATTCACATAGTAATAAGAGAAGTTGCGGATCAGATACCAGCAAAAAATATTTTTAAAATCAATAACAGTTATTCTGTAAAGTTTTTAGCCAATCCATATATAGCCACAGACAGCCAAATACGATTGGATGAGAGGAGATAGTGATATTAGATTTATTTTCGCAATATACATATCTATGTACGTTTTATTGTGTTGGTTACACATTAAACACTTGATTATGAGTTAGATAGTGTAAATGCATTGCGCTGTAATAGGTGCAGTGTAATAAATTGTATACCAAATATTTGTATAAACGCTTGGTAAAGAGTAGGTTGTATATTGTCGTTTACCCCAGCTTCGGGAGCAAAAAAGCACTTAGCAGTAATGTTAGGTGCTTTTTTTATGCCTGTTCTACTACAGATTATAATGTGGATTTTAGCGAATGAGTAAAGTCATTAGTACGAGTAGTACTTTACTTGACAAGCTCCCTGCGGAAATGCGTGTCAACCAAGCGATTAAGAATAGCTATTAGGAAAGTATGGACATCATCGAACCGGATGAATAGCTTGCCAAGTGCCTTTGCCTTGACCATCGTTGACAGTCCATTCGCCGGTCAGTGCAGTACCTTTTAGTTCGCCAGTCAGCGTTACGTCGGAACCATCACTCGGTTCTGTGTACGAAGCGGTAAATCGGTTCTGGCTGAAGACTACTTTCTTGAGTTTGGTTGTATAGCGTTCCCCGTCGGATATGATAACGGTAAGCTGACCGCCCAACTGACGAGTATTGCTATCCTGCTGAAGGGCCAGTTCCAACTTACCTGACGAAGCGCCTTCAAACGTACCAACCCATTGTCCCAGTATAGCGGTTACCGAGTCAGTAGTCTGATTACTCGACGTCAGGGCTACTTGTGCGTAGCTTGCTGTTAGCGGTACCAGACCGATAAACAGTAGCGAGAAGGCCTTGATCGTCATAGTTGTAGGTCGGTTGGTGTGATAGGCATGTTTGGTTCTGAAAAGTCAGTCAGCCGTATTTCCTACTAAATGTATCAGTGAATTGACGTATCGGCTCGCATACCTTATATCTGAATGCGCTCACGACGGGCAAAAAATAAGTCGCTTACTTTCTGACGGCTGGCAGTTGGTAAGCGACTTGGTGATTATTTCTCTTTTCTCTTTTTCAGGTAGTCCAGCGCGGCTCGTAGCTGTTTGGGGTTGTTCATGTAGGGGGAGAGGTCGAAGAGGGAGACACGGCGGAAATCGACCGGGCCGCTCTCGCTTTGCAGGGAGATATACCCTGATTTGAGGGCTTTTCCGTCGACTTTGACCGCCGGGTCGTAGTTGATGACATTGCCGCCCCCGATCTGGGGCTTCGAATAGGTTAGCACGGTGTCGCCTTCCACGATGTGCGTAATCAGGGAGTCGCCCAGGACGAGGGCTTCCGCGCGGACCCACTGCTCGCCCGCGTACGTTTTCGACCGGGAGTCGACGCAGTGCGGGGTAAACAGTTTACCGTCCATCACGACGTTGGTGCCGGGGGTACACAGATTGGCCGTATGGCGGTCGTGCTTGCCGTCGCCACCCAGCAGTTGCATTTCCAGCGAAATCGGGAAGTCCTGTTTGAGGCCCATCGTTTCAGGGGCCTGTCCGTGCAGCATGGCACCACTGTTGCGAATGGCCCAGCCCGGCCCGCCTTTGACCTGCTCGCCCACAAAACGGTACTCGATGACGAGCAGATAGGCCGAGAACGGTTTTTTGTAGAACATGTGGCCGTACTGCTCATCGAAGGCGTCGTACTTGTCGTAGCGGACAGCGATGTTGCCGTCTTGCACCCGGAACGTGTTGTTGTAGTTGTCGCCAACCGGGTGGTTCGTGATCTTGACGGTCCAGTCGTTCAGGTCTTTGCCGTTGAAGAGCTGAATCCAGGGCTGTTTTTTCGGATTGGGTTGCGCAAAAAGGACCGTAGCCATGAGCAGAAAGGCAGCGGTGAGTCGAAACGTATACATGCGAACTGTGGGGTTGTGGGTGATCGGTAGGAATAAAGAAAGGGGCAGCATACGGATTATACTGCCCCTTCGTGAGTACTATCAGTAGCGGAGTCTGGCTACTAGGACTAGGGTGGCTAACCTCTCAATTGGTTCATGCCGCCTTAACGGCCAACGGATTTGGGCTTCTCGGCCTGGGCGGCTGTTGCCCCCGAATCAAACCGGATCGATTCCAGACTGAACAGATCGTTGTTGGGGCCGTCGGGTTTGACGAACACGAAATACAGGTCGTGCTTGCCGGCGGGTGCCTGAATGGCCGCACTGCGCTCCTGATACGTATCCCACTTGCCCGTTGCCGGATACGCCAGCGTGCTGACAAGCGGTCCCGTCGGCGAGTCGGTATGTACTTCGACGGTCGCGGCTTTGTCTTTCGACGAATAGCGGTACGTCAGCTGATTGATGCCTTTGAGGTCGATGTTTTTCAGCACTAAGTACGACTGATGGTGAATCTGCCCCAGGCGCTTGCCCTGCCGAGTAATGTTATGCAGTTGGTCGGCTTCGCTACCCAGTACGCGGTTGGGTCGCAGCACCAGCGCATCCGTGCGGGTCAGCGCCAGTTGCGTACGGGGTTTGCCCGCCGGGGGCAAGAGCGAGCCTTTGTCGGTGTACGTAGCCGTCAGGACGTAGCGGCCCGTCTGCGCTTTGCCCACGTGATCGGTGAGGGCCAGCTTACCCCTGGGGGCCACCCGATTCTCGACCGGTAGGTTGGTCAGCGATAGAATGTAGTTGACCATCTCGGACGCTTCTTCGCGCGACAGCTGCGGGTGGGCGCTCATGGAGTGTTCACCCCAGACACCCCCGCCACCGATGATGACTTTGTTCGCCAGTTTGGCGGGTGCTGTTTTGTCGTCGCGGTACCGTTTGGCTACCTCCATAAACGCCGGGCCTACTGAAGGCGCGTTGACCTGATGGCAGGCTTTACAGTCGGACCCGGCAATCAGCGATTTCCCCAGACTGTATGTCGCCGTCAGTTGCTGGTGCCCCATCTGCGGTTCGCTGCTTACTTTGGGAATGTAGTTGAGCACTACTTTCACTCGCTTCGGGTCGATGGCTTTGTCTTCCTTGTCGCTGACCGTTACCGTGTAGGGCAACGGTGTCGATTCGGTACCGAAGAAGGTACTGTTGGCCGCCGTGCGGATGGCTACCTGGGGCGCGGTGTTGCCCACCCGGACCGTTACGGTGTCGACGCTGCGCATACCGGCCTTGTCGGTGACGGTCAGGACGGTTTTGTAGATGCCGTTTTTGCGGAACGTGTAGCTGGGGTTCGCGTCGGTCGCGCCGATGGTTTTACCGTCGAACCGCCATTCGTAGCGTAGCTGGTCACCTTTATCGTAGTCGAGGCTTTTGTCACCGGTGAACGCGACCGTCAGCGGGGCCAGTCCGATGGTGTCGACGGCCTGCGCTTTGGCAACGGGCGCGCGGTTACCCCCGTTGAAGTCGATCCGTACCAGCCGGGCGTCGTCATTGTCGATACCGTAGACCGAGCCGTATTCGAGCATGTAGAAACTGCCGTCGGGACCAACTTCCAGATCGACCGGCCGGCGGAAATCACCGGTTTTGGGCATGAACGGCTCCATCGATACGTAGTTCTGTTTATCGTCGAGCCGGACGGCAAACACCCAGTTCCGCATCCAGTCGTAGACAAACAGCGCCTTGTCGTAGTAAGCGGGCATCTTCGTGTTCGACGTCAGGGCCTGATCGAAGTGGTAAACAGGTCCACCCATAGCGCAGCGGCCACCTTCGCCCAACTGCGGAAACTCGGTCGACACGTTGTACGGATACCAGATCATCGCGCGCTGGGCGGGGGGCAGCGTCTTCGCGCCCGTGTTGCCGGGGGAATTGTTTACCGGGGCCAGGCTGTCGAAAAGGGGACCGATGGCTTTGGTGGCAAAATCATACTGCGCATACGGCTTGTTGTCGCCGACGAAGTACGGCCAGCCGTAGTTACCGGCCTTCCGCGCCTGATTGAACTCGTCGTAACCACGTGGTCCCTGCGGGCTGTCAGTACCGCCGTCGGGACCGATTTCACCCCAGTACAGAATCGACGTTGCCGGATCGACCGAGATGCGGTAGGGGTTGCGGCAACCCATCACGTAAATCTCCGGGCGGGTGTGGGTACGGTCCGACGGGTCGGTTCCTTTGGGAAAGAGGTTACCCTCCGGAATCGTGTACGAACCGTCGGGGTGTACGCGTATCCGCAGAATCTTACCCCGCAGATCGTTGGTATTACCGGCCGATCGCTGGGCATCGAAAGTCGGGCGACCGGGCCGCGTGTCGATCGGCGCGTGGCCTTGCGAATCAAACGGAACGGTATTGTCGCCGGTCGAGATGTAAAGGTTCCCCTGCTTATCCCAGGCCATCGAGCCACCCGTGTGGGCGCTTACTTCCAGGTCGATGGGAAATTCGATGATGGTTTTTTCACTCGCTACGTCCAGCGTGTTGTCGTCGGCGATTTTGTAGCGGGCGATGCGCTGCAGCGTCTGGTTGCCGGGCTGAACCGTGTAGAAAAAGTAAAGGAAATGGTTGTCCTTGAAATTCGGGTCGATGGTCATACCAAGCATCCCGTTGAGATACTTGTCGACAGCCTTGACAGGAAAGTCGTGCAGCAGCCGGGTCTTTTTCTGGGTCGGGTCGTAGAGATAAAACTTACCCGCCCGTTCGACGAAAAAGACACGCCCGTCGGGGGCCACCGCCAGTTCCATCGGTTCATTGAGGTCGTTGGACAGGACCGTTTTGGTGAAGCGGTTTTCCTCGGGTCGGGTCAGGGTGTCGGGGGCAGAAACGGTGGTTTCCGGCGAACGGGGTGTCGTTGCCAATCGGCTGGTTAGCAAGCCGGCGCTGACCAGCAAGCTAAGCAGCAGACTGGAAGCGGTAACGGGTAAGGACATGGGCTGAAGTAGTCAGAGGGTTGTATATCAGTAAGTGGTTTATGCAAAACTAATCATTTGTCAGGTAGGTGAGGGGGGCTTATTCGCCTAATGAGGTGGTCAAATCAGTCATCCTGGTTAGGCCGGTGGGGCTTTACCCGTGTAGTGAACGCCGGGCTGCCGAGTGCTGGCCCATTTGTCCCCCAACCCCCTGAAGGGCGGGGCTGTTAAGTTCTAGTCCATCTACCCCCCAGCCCCCTAAAGGGGCTAACCTTGTAGGGGTTTTGAGCCTTCAAAACCGAGCACTTCGCAAAGGAGCTTTTTTACCCCTAAATCCCCTGAAGGGCGGTCGGCCGCTG
>NZ_PVTE01000054.1 GCF_003002825.1 Spirosoma oryzae
AAGCGCATGCATGAGGCCAGCCCACAGAAGAACAGCAGGCGCGAAGGGCCAATCGCCCAATGGCTAAGATAAGCGGCTTGTTGCAAAGTACATATTGCAATTACTAACTAGTAAAGGCTAGTAAAAACGCCCAGATCGAAAATAAGAGTATTTCTCTTTGTCTCGGGTGGGAGCGTTTTGCGAGACGAACGATTTTCGTTACAATGCCCCCACCCTGCCAGGTGAAATGAAGGTAGGTTTGCCTGAGGCCAGAACGGTATACCTTACCGGACCCACCGTTTTTGTCTGATGAGCGCTGGATTGACAGTAACTTTCTTATGCTCGCTACTAATGCTTGTTTTGGCAGTTCTCAACTGGCCCTCATACGCTCCTGGAATAGTTCCGGCTCAAGGCTCAACCAGAATACGAGTAACCAATCAAAGTCTATTCATTACATAGAATTAATATTGTTTTAATACGCTTTTTATACCCGTATTAAGGGTAGGTTGCATCATCTAACCCGAACCTGTTTTAGCGGTTCCCATCGCTGCGTTAGCAGACATTTTAGCACCGCTGATCATGGCCTTTGTTCCCGTATTCACCTTCACACGTTCCCACCCTCGAGCGATTTCGCTGTTCATTTTACCAGACTACGCATCGGAAGCGTTGTTTCGGCCAGTAGCTCACGAGCCAACGGCCTATTCCCAGTTTAAAGAATTACTCAGCCGGTATAGAAAAGCTGGTTTCGAACGGCATTATTGGATCAGACATTCTTCATTGTTAACAACTCGATTAAAGCCAATGGGTGACAAACGCCGGAACTCAGTCGTGGACACCCATCGTGATAATCACTGGGTGATTGCCAAGTGGCATATTCAGTTTTTGTTCTCTGAGCGGCTACTGGTATCAATTAAGCACCGCTCCAACTCACCAAATTGGTTTGAAGACACGGATGTAGCAATTGACTACATGGCTCAACTGGAAATCTGCTTCAATAGTATCAATGCCTTTCATAAGAGTTTTGGTAGCCTGCCCGTCATTGGTGATCGTTTGTTCAACGAGGACACGGGACTGGTGATCAAAGACCGATCTATTGATGGTGGTCTGCGCACAATAACTTTCGTTCTCAGCGATTAGCTTACCCGAAGCGCTATCAACAGCGGGTTGTCTTTGAAGCGACTCGCCCAGGCTTATTCGACACAGCATCAACACTTCACCTTATTTAAGCACACATCCTGCCTGCTAGACGGGATTTCGTGTTTTAACTGGCGAACGGACCTACATTGATGCCATACTTGGCATTATACTGGTCCCACGCCTGTTTCAGAATAGCGTCACCCATCTCAGGCGTGACAAAGTGGTCGCCTTCCGAATCAACGAAGTAGGAGTAGTCAATTTCAAAAAGGCTCACCACGTACGGTCAATATCGTTCTCTCCTTCCGTAGCTTCATAGATTCGCTTGGGTGCGTCTAAGGGGGGGCTGTGGGTTCATTTGCTGATAGTCAAAGTTTAAATAGCTATCGGCATTTATTAGGTCTACCTTTCACTGTGGCTGACAGCTACAACAGTGTAGAGAGTTGGATAAAGACGCTGGCATTGCCAAGTTGTTATTTGTTGAAAGTTCTTTTCGTTGTCCGGGTTTTGACTAGTAGGGACCGGACGCTCAAGTAGATTCGCGCTCAGGCCACGGTAGTATCGTGGCTTTGACGTTTTAGATGCCAGCGTCCTGTATCGGTTTGCAGACTTCGAGTGCTATGGCCTGCCTGATACTTTCCGACAGTTCACCGGAAATGCATTCGTTGCAAAGGCTACGTCCGTTCGGGGAGTCGCTACCTTTCAATGGGCATTTGCAACAATAGCCGTAAGGGGCAAATGAGCATTATTTGAGACAAAAAGACTAAGTAAGTGGGCTTAATCGGAGCAGCGCACTTACCCAGACACTAGGCAAGCTCATTGCGCCCAGTAGCTCATTACTTGCACTCGATTACAGTCTACTCACCACTACTTGAGTTAGGTAAGCAAATTATTTGCTGACGAATGAGTACCCAATATATCCCTTTTATCTGTCTGGTCGATGACTCGGATGACTATCAGCTCGTGTTGTCCCAGGTGCTCAAACACACTTACGCGCCCCACTCAATGGCGGTCTTCGCTGACGGAAGCCACTTCCTGCGGGCCCTGGTTCGCTTTGAGCGTTTACCCGACTTGATCTTCTTGGATCTTCACATGCCGGGCCTAGATGGCTATCAAACGTTGCTAAAACTGAGGAGCCACAACCGATACCACGTTATGCCTATCGTCATCATGAGTGCCCAGGCATCCGCCACTGACATCGAGTCTTGTTACCAGGCGGGGGCCAACTCATTCTGGCCCAAACAAAGCGATGCCAATCGGCTCAAAGCCGAACTAGGTGAGCTCTGCCGGAGTTGGATAGCACACAGTTGACGCTCGGTGGGCTACTGATTACCGGCTTTGAGTGTGGAGATGGCTACTGTGATTTAGTCAAGCAAGCATACCCAATACTTGATGCCCCATATTTCAATCCATAGTTGGTGAGTTGCTCCAAGAGACGGCCCGTATCACGCTGACTTGTCGGCAGCTCATGCCCCGGGCACAAGTGCGTGATCATCAGTTGAGAGGGCGTATTGTGGCGCTTAATCTCAAGATTGACGCCCTCTGGGATGAACTGGAGCGATTGAAGCCGAATCGAGAGCTGGCCAGCCCCAGTAACTATCCTCCATAAGGAAGCTGGAGGGTAAATAGTGCTTCGTTACAGCTTGGAGTGTTTGACCAGCTAGAAAACGGGTTCGTTAAAAGCCAACATTGTAAGAATTGGAGTCTTGTTCAGCACAAACCGGCTATGCTGTAGGTCATCGCCAAGTAAGCGTCATCGAGTGGACCTGTGGGCTGAGTTCGCTTAACAGCTAGTAAGCGCGGGGCTGCCTTACTTCGAACGCGCTGGATAGTTGCCTTAGGGCTTCCGTGTGATCAGCGCCACGATTAGCCATGTGCTTGAGTGATCCGTTTGACGATGGCTTCATAAGACTCATCGATCAGCAGAATACTCCCATCCAGCGGCACCTGCTCCGAGCGGGAGATCCCAACATGTAGTTGACAGCTTTCCTGTCCAACCCGGCGCACCCGCTGAATGTGATCTACGTTTACCAGTTCAGGCTGGCCCTCGACTAACACGGTGATGAATTTAGACATCTACTGCTTAATTGAATGAGATGGGGTTACTTGTCTAGACTTAACAGAGACGGCCCCAAGGGGGCACGGGTTCAGCCGCCGGGTAATCGATGCCTGCCCAGCCAATACGGAGGCTATCCAGATAGCGGACTACTCGGACGGCGTGGAAGGAGGCACCCACAGTGCTCATCTCGCCGTGAATATAGCCGTCAGCAAAAACAGTCAAAATTTTAGTGCCTTGGTGGGTTTGCCCCATCAGGCCAATTGAGTTGCTTGGCGTTAGCCAATCGTTTCTAATCTGGCCATCGATCGGTTCCCCAAAGGCTGCGGTAAAAAGAGTCTTTTTTTCCTGATCGGTCAGGCTCGCTAGCGATCGACGGGGGAATTCCAAGCAGGCGGGATCATGAGCCATTTTCGTCTGTGTAGTTTATCGACCGGGCATTGTTCTCCCGGCTGATTGTGGCTTAGCCTTCAGCCACGGGCCGGTTGAGTCGTCCGAAGCGCGTGATTCAATGGATTTATCACGGGAAACAACGGGTGGACGACGGAGCACAACTTTACGCTCAACGCGTAACAGTAAGCACAAAAACCTATAGGGCTATTGCACGGCCAGACCCAGTATATAGTGCTCGTCAAGACCAGCAAACTGCCGTACTTCGACTAGTAAATCCTTCCCTTGCCAACTCAGCAGATCAACACCGTTGATCGAGTTATGGCTCATGCTCATCTCAGCACCACCCCGGAAAACACCCATGATGTTTACCAGTCGGTTAGGGGTCATTACCGGACCGTCGACGGTAAAAAGTTGATCGACATTCATTCGGGTCGCGTAACTCATAGTCGGTTGGAAACGGCTACACCAAAGCGGAGCCGTAATTTAGTTTACCCTAACAGGGAGGGACGGCCGAGAACTGAGCAATCAGATCGCTGCGGTTACTGGCCTGAGCGGGCGTCAAATACAAGATGGTGTCCGGGCTGCCTTGTAGCAGGTAAGGCTGCTTGTGAGCGGGAATGCGTGCCGGCGGTAACGGCTGACGTAGTTTCGCCGGGATCGGATTCGTGGGGTAGTTCATAAAAAAAGCGGTAAGATGGCTTCGCTACCAGCTACAAGACGATGCCCGAAGCTGAAGCGATCAAACTGGTCGAACTAATCGTCAATTCGTCGCTAAACGCAATAGCTTGTAAACTGACGTCCCGTGCACTGGGATGGCTGGTCAGAAACCGTCGTCGCGCTTCCGACTCACTCACGTCGAGATAACCGCGTTTCCAGGCCTTGGGGCTCACTGAGCCGTAGCCAGTAATAATAAGCAGTGTGTGGGTCGTCATAACGAGTGAACTCGGTTGAAAGAACAGGCGGCTTCGATACGGCCATGGGGGGGCGGGCTGGTTATAAGCCCCGGTAAAGCCGCATGTCAGCCAGTGGGTGCTCTGTAAGCTGGGTCTCATCCCCCAGTAAGGTGCAGATTACTTTATGCCGAAGGGAGCGTTTTGTCTGCAGGTAGCCCTCACTAGCGTAGGACTTCAGGGATAGCAATCGATGCGGATCGTGATAATCGAAGACAACCAGCCGTGTTTTGTAGCGGTCCAGATGGTGGCGGATCACGGCACTATCCACAGGCGCGCTGCGGCCAAAAAGCGGATTGGGCATGGGCTTTTGTCGGTTAAGGGAACGGCGTTATTCAGGGTAGCGGGCAGCCAGGACGTCCAACGATACGCTCCTGAGTCTACTCAGGCAGTTAGGGTAACCACGCGGTGGCGCTATCGGTAACTCATTGACCGGCGACAAGGCAGCAGCCGGCTTACTTGCCCGGTTTCTTATCGCCTGGATGAGCCGCCGTAAAGGCCGCTTCCCGGCGCAGGTAAGCCGGTAAACTTGCTCCCCCACTCTTCTTGGTAGACGTGGTCGCTGCTTTTTTTGTATTCTTGTTTTTCTTGTCTTGGGTAGCCATAGTAGTTAGTACTAGCGTTGGTGATTGATAAAGGCCTACAGTCTCACCCGGGTACCACGGCCTGGGGCGTGGTCGTAAGCCTGATCTATGATTTCTTGTCCGGTAGGGTTAACGCCAAGTAGCAATAGTGACCGTGCCGTTCCAGTACGTACGGCGACACGTTGCTAAGAAACAAGTGATGCGATAGGCCGCTCACCGGCTTACGCACTAATTTTTAGTCAGGTGAAAATATCCCTGGCAGGTTAGCTGGCTTACTTGATGCGCCTTGCGCGCAACTCTGGCCCGGAGCGTTGTAGCCACTTGACCAAGCGAGAAATGCGCTCGGCGCTGTAGGGATTAATGTCTACTGGATCGTAGCGTTTCGGAGATCAGTCAACAGGCGTTGACAGGAAGCAGTGGGCGTGTAAGTCGGTTGGGTGGCCCGTTGGAGCCGGCCAGCTGATCGTCGCAGCTAGTCGACTCAGGCTCCCATTAGCGAGATACGATTCATAAGTCATATGCTAAGGTATTAGTTCAGTCAACGTAACCCTATTTATTTTTTCGCTGCCAGAAAGCCCGCTGAAAGGGCCAGGCCGCCTGGCTCGCCCGCCAAATCAAATAGCTGGCGCTCTGCCGCATACCGTGTTGTTGTTGAGTGGTTAGTTGACTGTAGGCCGTACCACTTGGATAATTGGTAAAGTGCCAGTCGTTATAATACCGTTCTGATTCAGTTAGCGTATGCATTTACGCAAGGTAGTTCTATTAAAAATAGCATTCACCCCGGTCTCTAAAACGGTAATGGATCAAGGCCAGGCGCAAGGCCAACGGTCGGCGACCGAAAGTCAATTAATTGTGTTTTCCATACTCGGAGATCAGCCTTTTAGGTAACGTTCACAGAGAAATACATAAGGAAAGGCATAATTACTATGGCTTATAGGTGACAATTAAATTTAGTTAATTTATTAATTATCAGTAGTTTGTAACTATTCTTTAGTAGGATCTGTTGACTGTATATCCTCCTCTAGTGGCGGACCCTACAATGAATACTCAATCAACATTTTTTATATTATTCTTAGTAGCTACCGGTTTGGCTACCACTACGTCCCAGGCACAGTCCGTCCCCGCCCAACCCGCTTCCGAATCAATTACGGCCCAAGAAGCTTATCAACTCGGCAAGGGGATAGCCCAAAACGATTCGCCAACCGAGGCTATGCTCAAACACGCCAACTGTTCAGCCGATGCTCTACACTGGACATTTGTATCACCTGGCCGAGAAAATCCGCCTACATCGGATCGAATTCAGCCTCCTGTTCAGCAGCTACCGGCCACCACGATTGACGGTCGTGCTCCTGCTCACAAGCGGGTTGAGCAAACAGCATACCCCGCTTCCAACTAAATCGTAAGCGATCGAGCCCCTTTATTGCCCTTCCCCCGATTGGTCCCAGGACGCAGCCTGGGACCAATCGGGGGAAGGGCAATAAAGGGGTTGTTACGAACTGGTACTAAGCAAAGGTAGATCACTAGATTGACGCTTGGTGGTCATCGAACGCTCGCCTATAAGCACTGATCAATGATTCAATCCGTTATCACCGCTACGGGTAGCTACATCCCCGATACCGTCGTCAAAAACCAGGATTTTTTGGGGGCTCAGTTTTTTACACCCTTGGGGGAGGCCATTGCCACCGAGCCCGCGGTCCTTTTACAGCAGTTTGAGGCCATCACCGGCATCGCTGAACGGCGCTATGCCCGTCCAGATCAGCAGGCTTCTGAGCTGGGTTTACTAGCCGCCGAACAAGCCCTGACCAGCGCGGGGATTGATCCCGAAACGCTGGATTATCTGATTGTGGCGCACAACTTCGGGGATGTAGCGGTCGAGAGCAATCGCGTGACGATGGTACCTTCAGTGGCCAGCCGTATCAAAGCCGGCTTAGGCATTTGCAATCCCAATTGTGTCGCCTATGATCTGGTTTTTGGCTGCCCGGGCTGGCTGGAAGCCCTTATTCAGGCCAACTACTACATTCGCTCCGGGGAAGCCCGGCGTTGCCTGGTGATCGGTGCCGAAACCCTGTCGCGGGTGATTGATCCTGCCGATCGGGATTCCTTATTGTTCAGTGATGGTAGTGGAGCCGTCCTGCTGGAAGCGGCTCCCGCTGGGTCAGCGGGCATCCTAGCGCATCATACCCAGACCCACGCCTACGAGTACGCCGGGTTGCTTGGCATGGGACCCGGCTATGCCCCGCAGCCCGTAGTAAGCCCCGACCGATTTCTGAAAATGAACGGGCGTAAACTTTACGAGTTTGCTTTGCACCATGTGCCTGCGGTCATTCAAACCGCCCTGAATAAAGCGGGTCTGGAACTGGCAAACGTGAGCAAGGTACTGCTCCACCAGGCCAACCACAAAATGAACGTAGCCTTGCTGGAGCGGCTCTTCCAATTGTACGACTACGGGCGTCCTGATCGGGCCCTGATGCCCATTACTATTGGTTGGCTGGGCAACAGCTCAGTGGCAACCCTACCCACGTTACTGGACCTGATTTGCCGGGGGCAATTAACGAATCAACGGCTTGTAGCGGGCGACACGATTGTGCTAGCCTCGGTGGGGGCCGGTATGAACATCAATGCCCTGGTGTATCGCTTCTAACGCAGCGGATCGGCCGTTTTCATCATTCAAACTGGCGACATATGGTCCACGTTGAAACAGTTGTCTTTATGCTGGCGGTGCTGATCGGGCTGTCGGCGATTACCCATAAAATTAAGGTGCCTTACCCGGTTTTACTGGTGGGTACCGGGCTGTTGATTGGTTTCGTCCCATTTTTGCCTGATCTGGCTCTTGACCCGGAGGTCGCCTTCGTTATTTTCCTTCCGCCGCTGCTCTATCAGGCCGCCTCTAAAACAGCCTGGCAAGAATTTACCCGATCCATTCGCCCCATTACTACCCTGGCCGTTACGCTGGTCTTTTTTACCACCAGCGCCGTGGCCCTGGCGGCTCATTACGTTATTCCCCACTTTAGCTGGCCGATGGCCTTTGTGTTGGGGGCTATTGTCTCGCCCCCTGACGCGGTGGCGGCCAATGGCATCATCAAAGGCCTGGGCCTGAGCAAACGCGTGATTGCCATTCTGGAAGGCGAAAGCCTGCTCAACGATGCCTCCGCGCTAATTGCTTACCGCTACGCTGTGGGGGCAGTACTGACGGGCCATTTCGTGCTGTGGGAGGCCAGTCTACAATTTGCGCTGGTGGCCGGGGGCGGGCTGTTGATTGGTGGTTTACTGGGCTGGTTAGTAACTCTACTGCTCCGTCGAATCGGCAGCGCTACCAGTCAGACCAGCCTGCTCTTATTGGCTCCTTATGTTGCCTATTTGGCCGCTGAACACGCGCATACCTCGGGGATTCTGGCCGTCGTCAGCGCGGGGCTATTCATTACTCGTCAGGCACCGGAAGTCCTGTTACCGCAGGCACGCCTGGAATCCCGGGCGGTATGGGACACCCTTATTTTTTTGCTCGAAGGCCTGGTCTTTCTCCTGATTGGCCTGCAGCTACCAGCCATTGTGGCCGATCTGCACGGGTATACGACCAGTCAGTTGTTGCTATATAGCGTTACGGTCAGCCTTGTTACCATTCTGATTCGCATCTTATGGGTGTTTTTCAGCACCTACTACCCACGCCTGCTGGGTTGGTCAACCGCTTCGGATACGGATGATCGGACTACTGACGTAGACTGGCGGAACGTGCTGATTGTGGCCTGGACCGGCACCCGAGGCGTCCTCTCGCTGGCGACCGCGCTGGCCCTGCCCCTGACGCTGAATTCGGGTCAGGGGTTTATTCAACGCCCGCTGATTCTGTTCTTATCGTTTGTGGTCATTTTAGTCACGCTGGTGCTTCAGGGGATGAGTTTACCGCTACTCATTCGCCTGTTAGGGTTACCCCCGCAAATCGATCAGGCCCGGGCCGATCAGGCGCTGGAGCTACTGCTGGCCAGTCGATCACTGGCATATCTGGAAAACGACTTTCCGTTGGCCTTACGGGGCGAGCTCAAACAAACCCTTATCCGGCGCTACCGGGCTTTGGTGCATGAACTGGACGCAACGCTCTATCAGACGTACTCAGCTCCAGACTTAGTTACGGATCAGGGATTGGTAAATCAGCAGTGGGCTGCCGAGCGCACGCTGGGTCATTACCAGCAGACGCTGCTGGTGGCACTGGCAACTGAGAAGCACTTTAGTGATGAGGTATTGCGAACAGCAGAACGACGGATTGATCTGGCGATGGCCCGGCTGGATGCCTCTGAGCAAGCGGCCCCAGGGTGAGCAACCCGGCTGATTCAGGGCTGTAACGCGAGAAGTAATGGCTACTGACGATATCAAACCTGGTCCGTTTTGCCATATTGGCAAAGCGATGTGGTGATACCTTTTGTTTAGTATAGTATATGCAGAACGCAAAATCAGTTAGTCGTGAGCAAGTTCAAAACGACAACACAGCGCTTTTAGCGCGGATTGAACAACGGCGCCTGCGCTTAGCGAGCAGACAGGCAGATTTGGAGTTGCGAATACAGAGTTTGCTCAATAAGGCCGATCAACTCAGGAAGTGATAAGAAAACGCTATAGTAGCTAAAGTACAAGAACGCCGTCTAATACCGTCTTACCCAACGCCCGTTTTTACGAGTCGGTGAATTCGTAACGTCAGTAGCGGTTGATTTCTGGTTGCTACATTCTCAAATACTCATCTCATAAATCAACGCCTCTTCTTCGGTTCTAGGTTGAGTTAACAAGACTTTAGTCAGGCTGGAAAAGGAGTTTCACATTTATCGAAGGCGGGTTGATTAACCGCTATACTACCCGCCCAGAGTAGCTTTGCTAGCCACCGCTCAAAACAGCCTTCATGCCCGATCTGACCGTACGTTCTTTGTTGCAGCGCATGCTGATCGATATCCTACACCCACACTGTAGCTATCACCTCTATGCTAATTATGTCTACCGACTGCCCAAAAGCGAGCCTGCTAGCCGCCATTGGTGCCATGCACCGCTGGTGATTGACTACGACTCGCTGTGGCGAGCCGAGTTCGGGCCGGACGCGCTGGTCTGCGAACTGACGCTCAGCCAACAGCTACCCCAGCCAGCTCGGTGCATCAGTATCCCCTACCAGCAAATCTATCGCATCAGCCGACGGCTCAACGGGCACCAGACGGCCCATAGGCAGGATTTACTCTATAGCAACATGAGCAAAGTTTATCTGGCTCAAAACTAGCCCCTCAGCAGGATATCCCCAGCCCTAGGTTAGTTGATTGATCGGTTCAGTTCAACACTATTCGTCGTTGCATTGAGGGAATAATCACTTGGTGGGGGACCCTAAAAAGGGCCGAGGAAAGACTTGAGCGGTGACTACATGAACGACTTGCGAAAATGGACCACTTTCGTAACACCTCTGTGACGACTACGTGACAGTCATAATGTTTTTGTGACATTCGTGTGACGTTTTGGACTTGCAACAGTGCACTGGAGATTTTTTTAGGCAACCATCGGAGCGGTGTAAAAATAAGATTCCTGTTGGACTGAGGTCTGGTAGTTCAGGCTTGAATGCCGCCGTCGACGATTGTACCGCTGGTACTGTCGTGAAAAGCAACTTTTGAGATAGGACTTTTTTCATATCTTTGGACTACAAGTAGGACAACTCGGCTTCGGCCACTTGATC
>NZ_PVTE01000055.1 GCF_003002825.1 Spirosoma oryzae
AAAACGGTTGTCAGCTCGGAGGCCATGGTGCGGCTAGGGTTTATTGCCATTTTACTGAATCGAATTCCATAAACACGCTTCCCCAAACAACCTCTCAGGGGATTTAGGCGTAAAACCTCACTTGAACATTGGATCGTTACCACTATAACGGAGATAGCCAAACGACGCCTTGTTGTCGGAAGGGCTTCCTGACGAAGTCGCGTAGAGGCCAAATACACAGCCAATGAAGCCACCCGCCACCTGCGTGCTCAGGAACTTCCCGTCGACCTTGTCTTTCAGCAGTTTCCAGTCGTTCGGTTTGTCGGCCACGTAGAAATCGTATGCATCACCTTTCGCGTCGATACGGAGCAGCACCTTTTTGGCGTCGGCGGCAACGGGTGTCTGAGCCAGCAGTTCCAGATTTTTGTCGTTGGTACTCTTGAAAAGCTGCACTACTGGCTTACCCTGCTCGGTCGATTTGGCCAGGAAATAGAAGTGCTTCTCGTCCTGAAAAATCACCAGCCCCGCCTTTTCGTCGGCTGATTTGGCGGTAAAATCCAGGGCGGTTTCGGCGCTACAGTTCAGGTGCTGTTGCCGCTTACCAATAAACGACGGGTTGCCCATTTCCGAAATCGTTTCCGGCTTCAGACTCATCGTCAGTCCATTCGCTTTGCTTAGGCTGAACGACTTGTCGTCGCGGGTACGCAGGAAGAGCAGGGCGGGGTCGAGTGCCTTGTCGAAGGAGATCGTGTAGGCGAAATTGCCGGTCTGGGGCCGGGCGTCTTTCTGCTTTACCTCCTTGAAGTTGCCGACGTAGCTATACGCAATGGGCTTCTCGCCGTGTTCGATCATGGGCCATTCGTCGGCGGTCCAGGTCAGGGGGGCAATAAACGTTTCGCGACCGGTATTGTAATAGTTGCCCTCGTACGGCCGGACCGCCAGGAAGATCGAGTACCACTTGCCGTCTGGCCCTTCCACAAACTGCGCGTGACCGGCTGAGGTGATCGGGTCTTTGCGGTCGGCGGGCAGACCGCGCTGGGTCAGAATCGGGTTTCCTTCATAGGGAACGTACGGCCCCCAGACGTCCTTGCTCCGCAACACGACCTCCGAGTGGTTGACCGACGTACCGCCCTCAGCCGCGTAGAGGTAATACCAGTTGTTCCGCTTCATGATGTGCGGTCCCTCGATCCAGACGGGCTTTTTGCTCAGATCGACACCGCCGTTGACAAGCTGTTTTTCCTCGCCCACAACCTTCAGGTTTTTAGCGTCGAATTCGTACATCCGAATCGTCCGATGGCCCGGATAGAGCGGCTTGCGGTCGGGTGCGTCGCTGTTGTAGAGAACGTACGCTTTGTCGGTCGATTCATCGAAAAACAGCGACGGGTCGATGCCTTTCACCTGCGGCAGTTTCACCGGGTTGCTCCACGGCCCCGCCGGATTCTTCGCCGTCACGACGAAGTTGCCATCGTGGTCGATATCGGTGCAGGTAACGTAATAGGTGCCTTTGTGGTAGCTGATGGCCGGCGCAAACAACCCCCGCGTCATACGCTCGCCCATGAACTCCATCTGCTCGGGCCGGTCGATGACGTTACCAATCTGCTTCCAGTTTTTGAGGTCTTTGCTGTGCAGCACCGGAATGCCGGGGAAGTACGAAAACGTGGAGTTGATGAGGTAATAATCACTACCCACTTTCACGATACTGGGGTCGGGGTAGAATCCGGCCATGATGGGGTTAACCAGCGTCGTTGTCTGGGCCAGCGATGCGTAGTTCGCGCCGGTCAGCAGGGCCGCGCAGAGCGCCGTAAGCATGCGTTTTTTCATACGAGTTTATTCAGTATTGTATGCATTTTTTTAGCCGTTTTTTTTGTCATCCCGAGCCTGCGAGGGATCTTCGCTAGCAGGCTCGGGATGACAAAAAAACGCTGTTGATAAGTCATGAATGGCAGCAACTCTACCCCAGAATATCATCATTCAGAAAGCGCCATTCAGGATTTATGGACTGAATCAATGCTACTTTCTTCTCTCTCCGCCATCCTTTAATTTCCTTCTCGCGATCAATCGCGTTCCGAACGTACTGGTGGTATTCCCAATAGACCAGTCGATGACAATAGTACTTACCTGCAAACTTTTCCGCTTGCCCGCGCGACTCGTAGTGCTCCTGTAACCGCCTGATTAAATCGTTTGTCATTCCCGTATACAGCACCGTTTTTTCAGGGTTTGTGACGATGTACACGTAAAAGGCATACTGGTTCATATTTGCGCGTTTTCTGGTTCATTTACTCTGGTCCCGGTCATTTCTTCTTTGACTTTTTGTCATCCCGACGTCAGGAGGGATCTTCGGTAGCAGGCGATTTTCTCGATTCTACCGAAGATCCCTCCTGACGTCGGGATGACAAAAACCGGGTGACAAACTAGCCAGATGGCAAAACCATGGTTCATGACAAAAACACTACTGCGCCACCAGCGTGTAGACGGTACCGCGCTGCGTGGGAATGTCGTAGAGCCAGGTGGGTTTCAGCGGTTGTGTTGCCGGAGCGGGGCCAGTCAGCGGGGCGGTGATGGGCGCGGGCGTTTCGTCGGTCTGGTAGAACGCGTTCGGATTTGGTCCTGCTGCTGTGGCCAGCGTACCCTTACTCCCTTTCAGTTCGTTTGGGCTACGAATGCGTAGGTTACCGCCCAGGTTCGACCGAACTGCCAGCTTTGTCAGTTTGCCACCGGCCCACTCCATCCCGACGATCTCGAAGCCACCCCGTGCCCGCAACCCACTGATGCTGCCCGTGGGCCAGACGTCAGGCAGGGCGGGCAGCAGGTGAACGGTGCCGTCGTTGCTTTGCAGGAGCATTTCGGTAATGCCCGACGTGCAGCCGAAATTGCCATCGATCTGAAACGGCGGGTGCGCGTCGAACAGGTTGTTGTACGTACCGCCCCCTTCCTTGTTGACGCCCAGCGGGGTCAGCTGATTCTGAATGAGCGTGTAGGCGTGGTTACCGTCCTGGAGTTTGGCCCACCAGTTTACTTTCCAGCCCATGCTCCAGCCCGTCGAGACATCGCCCCGGTGGATTAGCGTCGTGCGCGAAGCATTGAACAGATTGGGCGTACGATAAGCTGAAATCTGGCTGGATGGAAACAGGCCGTAGAGGTGCGAGATATGTCGGTGCTTGTCGTCGGGGTCGTCGATATCGTCGAGCCACTCCTGCAACTGCCCATACTTTCCGATGTGCATGGGCGGCAGTTTGGCCCGCATCTGCCGGAGCGAATCGGCAAAAGGGGCGTCGGTTTTCAGCCGCTCAGCGGCCCGGATGGCGGTACTGAACACGTCGAACACGATCTGATTGTCCATCGTCGTACCAGCATCCAGCGACGAGCCACCGTGAGCCTTCGGTGCGTTTTCGGGCGACGTACTCGGCGTGACGACCAGCCATTTGTATTTGGGATGCTCGACCAGAAAATCGGCGTAAAACTGGGCCGCACCTTTCAGCACCGGATAAGCCGACGACAGAAACGCCCGGTCGCCGGAGTAGAGGTAATGCTCCCACAGGTGCTGACTGAGCCACGCACCCCCGGCGGTCCACATCCCCCAGAATGCCCCGTCGACCGGGCCGTTGATGCGCCAGATGTCGGTGTTGTGGTGCGCCATCCAGCCACGCGCCCCGTACATAACCCGCGCCGTTTCCTGCCCCGTTTGCGCGAGGTCACGAATCATCCCGAACAGCGGCTCGTGCATCTCCGTCAGGTTCGTTTTTTCGGCGGGCCAGTAGTTCATCTGGGTGTTGATGTTGATGGTGTACTTACTGTCCCAGGGCGGGCGCATGCTCCGGTTCCAGATACCCTGCAAATTGGCCGGTTGCCCCCCTGGCTGCGACGACGAAATGAGCAGGTACCGTCCGTACTGGTAGTAAAGCGTCACCAGTTGCGGGTCGTTGACCGAGCGGAAGTTTTTCAGCCGCTCGTCGGTGGGTAGTTTGGCCGCATCGGTCGACGTGAGATCGAGCCGAACCCGGTTGAAATACTGCTGATAAGCCGCGACGTGCGGTTTGAGCAGAGCTGTGTACGACTGGCGAAAGGCCTTGTCGAGCGTAGCGGTGACGCGCTCCGTTTCGTTGCCGCTCAGGTCGTTGTAGTTGACGAAGTTGGTGGCGATGGCCAGGTAAATCGTGGCGGTCGTAGCCCCGTCGACGACCAGCGTCGTTCCGTTGGCCGACACGGTGCCGCCTTTGGTTTTAATACGGGCCAGGCTTTTGAAGGTTACCTTACCCGGTACGCCTTCGTGGTCGGCGGTAGTGCCGGCCAGCATTAGCTCGTTGCGGTTTGTCGTATTGATGACGGCGTTGGGGTGCAGGCTGGTAAATGACGTGACGAAGGAGAGTTTGCCGGGCTTATCGGCGGATAGTTGCACGGCCAGCACGTTGTTGGGCAGCGACGCAATGACTTCGCGGGTGTAGGTTACGTCGCCGACTTTATAGGTCGTTCTGGCGACGGCCCGCTCAATGTCGAGTTCGCGGTAGTAATCGGTGAAAGTATCGTGGCCGGCAAACGTCAGTAATAGATTTCCGACGGGCTGAAACATCTGCCCGTTTGATTTCTTAGTAATGATCGACTTGTTGGCCAGTTGTTCGGCTTCTTTCTGCTTCCCGTCGAAAATCAGCTGGCGAATCTCGGGGAGCACGGCCAGGGCATTCGGGTTGTCATTGCGGTTGGGGCTGCCGCTCCAGACGGTCCCTTCGTTGAGTTGCAGGGTTTCCTCGGGCACATTGCCATAGACCATTGCACCGATCCGGCCATTCCCGACAGGCAACGCATTCTCCCAGACGGTACCCGACGGTTTGGCATACCACAGTTTCAGGTTGGTGTTCTGGGCATAGACCGACGTGGCCAGGGTAAGCAGCAACAGGCCGAACAGGTGTTTCATACGTTGTCGTGGGTCAGGATTGATATGATAAAGGCTGTCTTCAAAACAGATTTGAAGACAGCCTTTACTTATGATTCAGCCACTAATAACCGGGATTCTGCGGGAATTTAGGGCCATCGACAACCCGGTCGATCTGATACTGCGGAATCGGGCGCAGCATGTTGAAATCCTGCACGTATGGCGCAGCTTCCGGATTCCAGGCTTTCACCCGGCGAACCAGCGACCGGGTCCGCACCAGATCGTGCCAGCGCTGCCATTCGCCAAAGAACTCGCGGCTGCGTTCGTCCAGGATAAAGTCCAGCGTTACGTCCGACGGCTGAATCGTCATGGCCGTTACGGCCGCTGCGTTTTGCGCCGACGTGTTGGTTTTGCGGTACGCTGCCCGCTGCCGAACGACGTTGATCAGCGCAGCCGCCTGGGTGGTATTCCCCGCTTTGAAGTAGGCTTCAGCCCCCGTCATGTACACATCGGCGAAGCGGTACAGCACACAGGGACGGGTCGACGGATCGTTGAAGTTAGCCCCCCGGCTGGGGTCCATAAACTTCTTCAGCGCCGGGAAGATACCGTTGTTCCACAGACTGGGCGGCACGACGATTCCTTTGAATGGCCGCGTCCCGACGAACTGTGGCGCACCCGTCACTTCATAATCCGGCAACCATACGGCCGTGTCCTGCCCGACGACCGTGGAGTAACCGATACCCCGCTGGTTGTTGGCGGTGTTGGCGGCATTGGTTATCGACACGTTCGAGATATAAACCGTGTAGAACGAGTTGGCAAACCGCGAATCAACCGTCCGGTTGGTGAACGCCTGATCGAGGAAGTAACTCTTACCCGCGTTGTCGCCCGATGTCCATTTGTAGCTGTTGGGCCGCATCCGAACGTACGGACGACCGTAGTACGAATCCCGGATCATGCCGGATGTACCGTTGTTGACCAGCGTTCCCGACGTGTTCTTGAAGGAATTGATCCCGCTGTTGTTCGGGTAGTTCCAGTTGGTAAACCAGGGCGACAGGTTCTGCGCAGCGCCACCACCGGCGGCCCCACCCACGGTGTAGTAGCCGTACTTGGGATCGAGCACGTGATCGCTCACGAACATGGTTTCCTTGCCGTAGTCGTTGGTCGGGTTGAAGGCATCACCGTAATCCTGCCACAGGTCAAGCCCGTAGGTCGATTTGTTGGCGATGATGTCCGAACAGATCGACGCAGCCTGCGTGAAGTCCGACGCCGTATTGTTCAGCCAGCCACGGGTCAGGTACGCCTTCGCCAGTAGCAATTGCGCCACGGGTTTGGTCGCGGCTTTCCCCAGGAACGGCGCGGTCGGCGTGTTGGGCAGATCGGCAGCGGCTTCGGTCAGGTCCTTGATAATCTGCTCGTATATCTGAGCCGCCGGTTGCCGCGATGCCGCCTGTGAAGGCACGGTGATGAACTGCGTGTGCAGCGGCAGATCGCCCCAGGTCTGTACGGCGTAGAAGTACCAGAAACCCCGCAGAAACTTGGCCTGCGCCAGGTATTGCTTCCGGGTGGCCTCGGGCAGGTCGATCGTCTGTCCGTATTGAAGTACACCATTTAGCGTGTTTATATCCTGAAACACAATCCCCCAGGCCGAGCCGAAGTTACTGCCGTTCAGGCCATTGTAGGTATAGGGAACGGGTGTACCTGCGCTGGCCCCCTGAATAAACTCGTCGGTACCCGCCTGCATCTCGACGGTGAACCCTTCGGTACCCCACTGCGAGCGGATGTCGTTATACACCCCCGCAATACCACCCAGTACCCCCGCCTGACTATTGAAGTACGACGGCACGATCTGCGACTGCGGCTGCTCCTGCAGAATCTTCTCACAGCCCGTACTGGACGCTGCAACAAGACCCGCTACGAACCATACTTTTATTGCTTTCATCGGAATGTCGATAATTAGAATTTGAGATTGACCCCGAACGTGAACTGCCGCACGGGTGGGTTATTGAGGTTTACCGCAATCTGACGGGTTGGTGTACCACCATCGCTGGCACCCTGCGGGGTTACCGTCGAACTGGCGTAGCCGTTCCCCTCCGGATCGATAGCCAGGTGCTGGCTAACCAGGGGCGAATACAGAATGAACGGGTTGGTCGCGTTGACGTACACCCGTGCCGAATTCATCCCGATTTTACGAATCAGCTCGTTAGCGAAAGTGTAGCCGAAGTTGATACTTCTGACTTTAATGAACGAGCCATCGTAGTAACCCAGCGTCGAGCCGAAATAAGCGACGGCGCTACCCGCATCCGGTGCCGGGAAGGCGTTGGTTGGGTTGGCATCGGTCCAGTAATCGGTTTTAATCTGATTGACACGGCTCTGGTTGTAGAAGGCAAAGCCACCCGAACCACCCGCGTTACCGGTCAGGTACGGCACGATCACTTTCATGCCGATACGGGCAAACGAAACAATCGACAGGTCGAAGTTTTTGTAGGTAAACCGGTTAGTCAGACCCGCTTCGAACGTAGGCTGGAAATTGCCCAGAATCTGCCGGTCGTTGGCGTCGATTTTACCGTCGCCGTTCAGGTCTTCCACCCGAATCTGACCGGGGAACTGCGCGGGCGACGTTTGCTTCGCGATCGTACCGTTTTCCTTGTCGGCGTTCTGCCAGATACCGATTTTCCGGTAGTCGTAGATCACCGAGAGGGGTTGACCCACAAACCAGCCCGCGCCAATGTTTGCCTGTTCCTCCGGCGTTGTCAGCTGCGTGATTTTCTCGCGGTTGAAATAATAGATCGCGTCGGCGCTCCAGTTGAATCCTTTCGGATTGCGGAAAATGTCGACGGTCAGCGACGTTTCCAGACCGCTTCCGGCCGTACGACCCAGGTTCTTCAGCGTCGAACCAGCCCCGTTACTTGGCGGCAGCGGCACCGACAGCAGAATGTTCTTCGTCTGCTGACTGTAGTAGTCAATCGAACCGGTAATGCGGTTGTTCAGGAATCCGAAGTCGAGACCAAGATCGATCTGCTCCGTCGACTGCCAGCTCAGGTTGGTCGCGGGCAGGCTCGTCACGGTGTAGGCCAGTTGTTGCCCGACCGTACCCAGGCCGAAGTTGTAATAACCCGCCGACAGGGCACCCAGTGTTGCGTACGCGCCTACGTTCCGGTTCCCCGAGATACCCCAGCTACCCCGCAGTTTCAGGTTCGAGATGGCCGGTACGCTTTTCATGAACGGCTCTTCGATGATATTCCAGCCCGCGCCGATAGCCGGGTAATTGAAATACTGGTTGCCCGGCGACAGCGTCGACGAACCATCCCGGCGCAGCGTCAGCGTCAGCAGGTAACGGTCGTTGTAGCTGTAGTTGACCCGACCCATGTACGACAGCAGCCCCAGTTCGGAGAACGTATTGCCGAAGTCTGAACTGGCCACCGGCGTTCCCGATGCCAGCGCGAAGTTCGACGTTTTGATATAATCGGCGGGGACACCGGTAACCGTGAATCGGCTACCCAGCGCGTGGTTTTTCGTCACCTCGTACAGGCCGGTAACGCCAATCTTATGCTTGCCGACTGTCTTGTCGTAATACAGCAGGTGCTGGAGGTTGACGTCCCAGTATTCGGTGTTGCTGATCTCCGCGTTCGACGACGACTGCACCGTAGCCTGGTTGAAGTACGTCAGCGGGCCATTGTACCCGTTGAAGTTCGACTGGCTAAAGTTCAGACCCGCGTTGAACCGATAACGCAGACCCGGTAGAATATTCCACTCGGCATACAGGCTGTTAAACGTACGCAGCGACCGGGTACGGCTCAGATACGAATCTTTTTTGGTCAGCAGCGTCAACGGACTGATCGTTGCCGCATCGATGGAGCCTTCCGCCGGGAACAGGTTCAGTGTGCCGTCGGCATTGTAGGGCGATGCCAGGGGCGTCAGCCGGACCAGGCCGCCCGGCACGCCATCGCCACCCGGTGTATTCTGATAAGTCAGCGTGTTCAGCATGTTCAGGCCGACCTTTACGTTCTTACCAATGCGCTGATCGATGGTCGCCCGCAGTGTAAACCGCTCGAAGCGCTGACTGGGAATGATACCCGTTTCGTTGAAATAGCCTACGCCCAGCGAGTACTGCGTGTTTTCGCTGCCGCCCTGCATTCCCAACTGATGGTTGGTCTGGAAGCCGGGTTTGTAGATCAGCCCCTGCCAGTCGGTCGAGACGCCGGCCGCCAGGGCCGCGCTTTCTTTCTGAGTGAGCGGATAAGCCGTCGTACCTGGTGCCGACCGGTTGTAGGTCGTTGCATCCGCTTTGAACTGCGCGTATTCCGCCCCGTTCATGACGTTGTACTTACCCATGATGGTCGTTATGCCGTGGTAGCCGTCGTAGGAAAATACAGGCTTTCCGGTTTTACCGCGCTTGGTCGTCACCAGAATAACCCCACCCGATCCGCGCGATCCGTAGATCGCCGTTGCCGACGCATCTTTCAGAATTTCGAGGTTCACGATGTCGGCGGGGTTGATGTCGTTCAGACCACCGTACGGAATTCCGTCGACCACCACCAGCGGACCATCCAGTCCGTCACTACCGCCGGCACTGGTTGTCAGCGTCCGGTTACCCCGAATACGGATCTGTCCCTGCGAACCGGGCGTCGAGCCATTGCTGGTGATGGTTACCCCGGCCGCCCGGCCTTTCAGCTGGTTGACCAGGTTCGGGGCGGGTACTTCTTTCAGCGTCGCTTCATTCACCGATGCCACCGACCCGGTAATATCCCGCTTACGCTGTACGCCGTAGCCGACAACGACGACCTCATCCAGCGTTTTATCGTCGGGGGCCAGGCTGACGTTGAGTACCGTCTGCGTACCTACCGCAATCTCTTTCGCGGCATACCCTACCAGTGAGAATACCAGCGTGGCTCCATTGGGTACTGTCAGCCGGTAGTTACCGTTGGCATCCGTTGTCGTACCGCGCGTCGTCGACTTGATCTGCACGTTCACGCCGGGCATTCCTTCGCCTTTCTCATCGGTAACCCGACCTGAAATCTGAACATCCTGCCCTTCCGGACCTACCGCAGCATACAGGTTCGGTACCGTGCCGGCTCGATGATTCAACAGCTTTTTCGTGCTGGCGTCAGTAGCCAGCGCACTGGTTGCCAGGCCCAGCAGCAGCAAGCCCGGTAGCCCCATCGTTCGGGTCGGTTTTACCCAAGTAGCGGGCAACCCCAATTGATAAAGTAAACACATACAGTAGAGTAGTTACAAGGTTGACAAATTGGTGAAGCACGGGCGGCAGGCCCGCACAAGGCTAATGTGTCTATGTTACACATTAGTGAGTTGACATAATGACGCTCAGCATAGGATAGGAATCAGTTAGGGGTTTGGAATGAGGGAAACCGGTTGTTTGGCAGTACGAGAAGCGGTATTAATCGGGCAATGTATGGGGTAGCAGGGCTACGGCTGTCAGCCGGCTCAGGGCCGTCACCCACATATTGGGCAAAGGATTATAGATGAGCGGGGCAACCATACCTTATATACTGTACAATAGTTTATGCAATCGGTTGTAAAATTTAAGTACAATTATACAATGACATATTCATAACGCAAAATTTAGAATTACCATAATTTGACTTTCTATTATCCAAGTCTGCGCAAATGCGACCCAGATACGCCCAGCACTACCTTCTCAGCGGTATCTGGCGATGAATCCGGCGACGAAAAAACGCGTGAGTTGCTGCAATCGGAACACAGTTCTGCCGGGTAGGGGGCGGTTGCGTTCTGGCTACCCCCCAGCCCCCTAAAGGGGGTGAACTTCATTTATGGAATGCTCCCCCTTTAGGCTAATCTTGTAGGGGTTTTAATTCGGATTGAGTCCATAACCTAGTTTGATGAAATAAAAACGCTCCACTGCCTGACTCAACACCCTGAGACCA
>NZ_PVTE01000056.1 GCF_003002825.1 Spirosoma oryzae
GATCAAGTGGCCGAAGCCGAGTTGTCCTACTTGTAGTCCAAAGATATGAAAAAAGTCCTATCTCAAAAGTTGCTTTTCACGACAGTACCAGCGGTGAGGCCTGCCGACCGGCGTCAGTTGGCACAGTGGATGGTCAAAGCTAAAGCCTTTAGTCAGCGCCGGGCCTGCCGGGTAGCGGGCCTGGCTCGGCGCAGTTACGACCACAAGTCCAAGCGACCCTCTGACCAGCCAGTTGAGCAGGCCATTGAAGACTTGACCCGTCAGCATCCAGGCTGGGGCTTTTGGCGGCCGCCGCGCGGAAGATTTACTACCGCTTACGGCGGTTGACACATGCCTTCAACCACAAGCGGGTATGGCGAGTATACTGTCAGATGGGGCTAAATCTGCCCCGACGCAAGCGCAAACGGCTACCAGCCAGACTACGTCAGCCCCTGCTTCAACCAACGGCAGTCAATCAGACGTGGTCACTAGACTTCATGAGTGATGCCTTGCGGGACGGACGCCGGTTTCGGACCTTGAACGTGCTGGACGATTATAACCGAGAGGCCTTAGGTATAGAAGTAGACTACTCATTACCCGCTGGTCGAGTGATCCGTTTGCTACAACGGTTAGTGGATGCGTACGGGAAGCCAGCCAAACTACGCTGTGATAACGGCCCCGAGTTTATCAGTGCAGTTCTGAGCGAGTGGTGCGAAAATAACGGTATCGACCTACATTGGATTCAACCCGGTAAGCCTACGCAAAACGCTTATATTGAGCGTTTCAACGGTAGCTTCCGACGAGAAGTATTGAATGCATATTCGTTCGCCAACTTGGCGCAGGTTCGAGAGATAGTTGACGGATGGCTGGACGATTATAACACTAGACGTCCCCATCAGGCCCTGGGCTTTTTAACACCGGTGGAGTACAAACAAGCGGCTTAGGCTCTAACCGTTACTGGCCTACTGAACAGGGAATAGCACACCCCTGTATAGCCCTGTTCTTAAGAGCCATACGCCATGCTGCCACACTTGTGTTAATGGCTTTGAGTGACTCGCTCAAAGCCCAGCCAATCACTTTTCGGTCTGCTAAGTCCAGCACTGTCGTCAAGTAAAGCCAACCTTCTTCGGTAGGGATGTAGGTGATATCAGAGACCCACTTTTGCCCTGGCTTTTCTACAGTGAACTCTCTATTCAACAGGTTCTTGGCTATCGGATAATTATGCGTAGAATCGGTGGTCTGAACCCGATACTTCTTATACATAATGCTGCGAACGGCCGCCTGATTCATCAGCCGGGCAACCCGATTCCGCGAAACCTGCACCCCTTGCTCCCGCAGTTGAACGGACCTGTTCTCTCTCATGAAGGAGCAAACGGGATTCGATCCCACATTGGCCTATCAGCGCTATATTCAGCAAGGGCACTCGATTGACTTTACCGACCTATCACTAGCCCCCGGCCTGCAGACGGGCTTCAGCGCTGATGGTCTTCCGTTGTTCACCCTATCGGCTGATCAAGCCGACGCCTTTTACCGCTATATGGTCCACTAACTTTTTACAACGGCCCTAGTTTTCAAAACGAACGTTAAAGGCATAAACTTTCTCGGCAAGCTCCTAATGTACAACCGGTTAACTGCCTTCGATGGCGGATACACCTCAAATGTGTTAGCTACCTCTAACGACGTTCCGAAAATAGCGCGCTCCCGGAGAGCCTGCCGTGTACCGACAACAGGCTGGCAAGCAGGCTGCTCAACAAGTTATCGTACGAATAAATACGGCTCTGGCCTGACTGCTACTTGGTGAACAGTCAGGCCAGAGCCGTCCGTTCTATGTGTCCATACGGTTATGATTTGGTTAAAAAACGACGAAACTCCCAACTACATTCATAACCAAAGCATAACCGAGATGGCCCAGTGAGGCTACACCGCTCCCGTAATTTTGCGATCGATTAGTGGCTGATTAACAGGATGTTAAAAATAAATTAAAACGTCTTGGTAGTCCGCTAATAACGAAGCTAACCTAAAATTTATGGGACAATTGTCTACCGTACTGTACTGTCAGCACTGGACCAACTGGCGACGCCTGCTTGGGATATTCATCATCCTTAGTATACTTACCAACTGCGCTGCGCTGGCGCAGAGTCGGCTCGTGAGCGGGCGCGTGACCGATGGCAAAGGAAACGCGCTGCCCGGCGTTAGTATCCTAATTAAAAACACGAGTGCGGGTACGACCGCCGACGCCGACGGGAAGTATTCGATCAACGTGGCCGATCCCAGCGCCACGCTGACGTATTCGTTTATCGGCTTCAATACCGAAAGTCACCCGGTGGGTAATCAGAGCGTTATCGACGTGACGATGACCGAGAATACGGCGCAGCTTAACGAGGTCATCGTAACAGCGCTGGGTATCAAGAAAGAAGCCCGGACCATCGGTTACACGGCGCAGGAAATTGCGGGATCGCAGCTGGTGAAAGCCCGCGAACCGAACCCGATCAACTCGCTCGTCGGTAAAATCGCCGGGCTGACCGTAGCGCCGAGTGCCGAACTGCTGGGTAAGCCGCAGCTGATTCTGCGTGGTAGCACCAATCTGCTGCTGGTTGTCGACGGGGTTCCGATCAACTCGGACACTTGGAACGTATCAGCCGACGACATTGCCACCTACACCGTGCTGAAAGGACCCAACGCGGCTGCGCTCTACGGCTTCCGTGGACAGAACGGGGCTATCCTGATCACGACGAAGCGCGGCACCGGCGACAAAAACCGGGTGGAAGTCGACGTGAATTCGAGCACGATGGTCGAGCCGGGTTTTGTGGCCGTCCCTGACCGGCAGAGCGAATACGGTTTCGGCGTAAACTATCAGTACGCCTACGGCAACAACCTGTATGATTCGGACGGCAAGTTCCGGCGGACCAACATCTGGGGTCCCCGCTTCGAAGGGCAGGCCGTGCCGCAGTATGACAGCCCCGTCGACCCGACAACGGGTATCCGGCAGGGAACGCCGTGGGTATCGCGGGGCGCCAACAACTTCCGCGACTTCATGCAAATGGGCGTACTGTCGACCAACAACGTGTCGATTGCGTCGAGTGGGGAGAAGCACGATCTGCGCCTGTCGATCTCGAACAACTACCAGAAAGGCATGGTGCCCAACACCCGTCTGAACGTCACCAACTTCAACCTCAACTCGGGCATCAATTTTACGGACCGGCTGCGCTTTGAAGGGAATATGAACCTGAGCCTGCAAAACTCGCCCAACATCCCCCAGGCCAGTTCCGGCCCGGAAGGCGAAACCTACATTTTTCAGGTGTACGGCTCGAGTAGCTGGTCGGTGAAGGATATGCGCGACTATTACAAAGGACCGCAGGGTGTGCCGGGTGTGAAGCAGTACTACGCTGAATACGGCCGTGGCAACAACCCCTATTTTGTCTCGTATGAGTGGCTGAACGAACACCGCAAGACCGACCTGTACGGCTACGCCCGACTCACCTACAAACTGAACGACCACATCAATCTAGCCGCTCGTACGCAGGTGACGACTTGGAATCAGTTTCGCACGGAGAAGGTGCCGTTTTCAGCCATTACCTACAAAACGCCAGATTTGCGCCAGGGTGATTACCGCGAAGACCGCCGGAACCTGTTCGAAAACAACACCGACCTGCTCGTTAGCTTCGACAAGAATCTGAACCGCGATTTTCACCTGAACGCCATCGCCGGTGGGAACCTGCGGCTGTTCAGCTACAACTCAAGCTGGGCCACCACCGACTTCCTGATCGTGCCGGGCGTGTACGACTTCAGCAACTCGAAAAATCCGGTTCAGGCGTATAACTTCCGCTCGGACATGCAGGTGCTCAGCGGCTACTACACCGCCGACCTGACGTTCAGAAACTACCTGACGCTGAGCACGACGGGCCGTGTCGATAAGCTGTCGACCCTGCCAGCCGCCACGCGTAATATCTTCTACCCGTCGGCTTCGGTCAGTACGGTGGTGTCCGATTACCTGAACCTACCCCGGGCGATCTCATTCCTGAAACTGCGGGGTTCGTATGCCAACGTACGGGGCGCCAACACGCAGGCAATGATTGGGTCGGCCTATCAGGCGGTCACAGGAAATTCGGTGTCGAGTCTGATTGGGTATGGATCGGAAATCACGACCTCGTACGACGGTCCCAACTACGTCAACCAGAATAGTTACACGATCAGTAAGCTGTACAACAACCAGCCGTCGGCCAGCTACACAGGTAATCTGGCCAACGCGTCGCTGAAAAGCTTTACGGTTAAATCGTACGAATTCGGCCTGGATGCTAAGTTCCTGGGCAATCGGCTGGGGCTGGACGTAACGCACTTCACCTCAATCAACGGTCCGCAGATTTTCCAGCTGCCGGTAGCGTCATCGTCGGGTTTCTACAACGAAACGGTAAACGCCGTAACGACCCAGAAAAACGGTTGGGAAGTGGCCCTGTCGGGATCAGTACTGAAAAACCCGACAGGTCTGAGCTGGGATGTACTGGCCAACTGGTCGACATTCAAGGAAAGACTGAAGTCGATCTATGATGGACAGACAAGCATCAACCTGAGCGGACCGGATCACGTATTTACTATTGGCGACCGGCTCGACGGTTACTACGGCTACAAATACCTGCGTAGCCCCGATGGCCAGATTATCCAGTCGTCGACGGGTGTACCACTGACGACGCCCGCCGGTACGAACTACAAGAAGCTGCTGGGCTACACCAACCCCGACTACGTATGGTCGATCAACAACCGGTTTGCCTACAAAAATGTCAACTTCAGCTTCCAGTTCGACGGCCGGGTCGGTGGGGTAATCTACGACCAGGTCTATGCCTACGCGACTAACTCGGGTAATCAGATGGAAACCGTTACGGGTGATCTGGGCGCGGCTCGTCTGAAAGAATGGCAAAGCACCAACGGGGGTACCGTAGCCGCAACACCGGCCTACGTAGGTCCGGGAGTTGTCATCACCAACGGTACGGTGCAGTTCGACAACGCGGGTAATATCAGTAACCTGTCGGAGTTGCAGTTCGCACCGAATCAGAAGGCTGTTACCGTGCAGACCTACGAGCAGGGTATCTACAACAGCTACAACGGGGCCAGTATCGACGAGAAGTACATGGTTAGCAAAACGTACGGCAAACTGCGCGAAGTTATTCTGGGCTACACGCTGCCCGCGCGTCTGCTGGCTGGTCGCCGGATTCGGTCGGTCAACGTGTCGCTGGTGGGTCGTAACCTGCTGTACTTCGCTCAGCGGAAAGATTTCGACCTCGATCAGTACGGAATCGGCTTCAATTCGGCCACCCAGTCGACTCTGCGTAACCCCAGCCTTCAGTCGGCAACGACCCGCCGGCTTGGCATCAACATCAACCTGACATTCTAATACCAGCCCGGTTGCTGGTGCGCTGACAACCGGGCTCGTTTCTCTAGTCCATGAACACGATCATTCGATTTATACTCCTGACTCCACTGGTGGTCAGCTTATTAAGCGGTTGCCGCTCCTACGACGACCTGTTGCCCAACCCAAACGTAGCCAGCGAAGGTAAGTCGGTACCAGCGTCGCTGCTGTTACCCCGCGTGCAGTTCGACCTCTACAACGGTGGGGGTGTTACCGACCGGCGGGCGGGTAACGTGTACGAAGGTCCCTGGGAGCAGGTAATGCGCTGGAATCAGTTTATCGTGTCGAACAACCTGTATTACGGCGGTAAGAATGCCTACGACTGGAGTAGCTCGGCTTCGATGTACGACGTGCTGAAAAACGTCAACCAGATGGACGCTCAATCGGCGCAGGCGCTTGGCACCACTACGAGTGCCTATGCAGCGCTGGCCAAGTTCTTCCGGGCCTACGCCTTTATCTGGCAGACGCAGCGGGTAGGTGACACCCCGGCTATGCAGGCTGGGCAGGGGCTTACTAACCTGACGCCCGCTTATGATTCGCAGAAAGCGATCTACGCCCGTAGCCTGGCTATGCTCGACACCGCCAACACAATGCTTGGGTTGCTGGCCGGTACCAACAGTTCGGCGGCCGTTATCGACGGCGATATTTACTACGGCAACAACATCAGTCAGTGGCGGAAGCTAATCAACACCTACCGGCTTCGTGTCCTGATTAGCTTGAGCAAGCGGGCTACTGACAACAGCGACCTGAACATACCGGGTCAGTTTGCGACCATCCTGGGGAATCCGACGAAGTACCCCATCATGACCAGCAATTCGGACAATCTCCAGTTTACGTTCAACTCGGCTTACAACACTTATCCGCACACACCCGCCGACGGCAATAACAACTATCAGAACGTTGGTGCTACCTACCTGCAACTGACGACGGCTACACAGGACCCGCGCACGTTCATTGCCGCCACACCCGCACCGGCCCAACTGACGGCCGGCAAGAAAGTGACCGACTTCTCGGCCTACGTTGGCTCGAACATCGGGCAGGCTGTGGGCGATCTGTTCACGAATTCGACGGCGGGTCGGTACTCGTTTGTCAACTACCAGCGGTATTACAGTTCGGTAGTCGGGCCGGAGTCGTACATCATCATCGGCTACCCGGAGCTATGTTTCAACATTGCCGAAGCCATCAATCGGGGCTGGGCGACGGGCGATGCCGCTACCTACTATAACAAAGGCATCAACGCATCGCTATCGTTCTATGGCCTAACCGATGGGCAGACGCTGACGATCGGTGACCTGACGGGTAAAGCGCTGGGCACGGTGACGGTTTCGCTCAGCCAGTTCCTCAACAATTCGGCGGTGGTCTACAAGGGCAACAATGCCGATGGGCTGGCGCAGATTCTGAACCAGAAGTACGTAGCGTTCTGGCAGAATTCAGGCTGGGAGGCATTCTACAACTGGCGTCGGACGGGTTATCCGCAAACGTTCACCAGCACGGGCGGAGGCATCAATGCAACGGGAGTAATCCCCCGCCGGTGGCAGTACCCAGTCGATGAACAGACGTACAACACGACCAACTACCAATCGGCTGTGCAGAGTCAGTACGGCGGCACCGACGATCTGAACAAAGACATCTGGTCATTGAAATAACGGTTTAACCCAATGGCCCTGATCGAACGATCAGGGCTTTTTTTCTATCGATGAAGCGTCTTTCCTTACTTATGAGCGTTCTGGTATCGGCTTCGGCGTTTGCGCAGACGACCGATCAGCTCCTGAATGACCCGCGCCGGGTGGTTACGCTGGAAGGCACCAGCAACTTCCGGGATCTGGGCGGCTACCCAACCAAAGACGGTCACCACGTGAAATGGGGGCATCTATACCGCTCTGCCGACATTGGCCACCTGACCGATGCCGATCTGGAACAGCTCACCGATCGCCACATCACCGTCGTGTGCGATCTGCGCGGCCCCGACGAGATTCGGAATAGCCCCGATCGTCTACCAGCCGGAGCCGTCTGGCACAACATGCCCGCCGGTAGTGAGTCGACGCAGGCGATGCTGGGGAGCGTATCGAACAAACCGGTGCCCGGTGACTCGCTGATGCTGGCGTTCTACAGCCGTACCGATCATCTGAAAGCCAAGTACAAACCCATGTTCGATCAGCTGCTGGCGCTTGACAGCAGCAAAGCGTTGCTGTTTCACTGCACGGCGGGTAAAGACCGGACGGGTATCGGCGCTGCCCTGTTGCTGTCGGCACTGGGTGTTGAACGGCCACTAGTCATGGCCGACTACCATGCCACCAATCAGTTCTGGCGTCCGCGTCAGTCGGCAGCGATGAAACGAATGACTCAGCCCGGTGTCGATACCACCGCGATGAAGGCGATGCTCGTTGCCAATCCGGCCTATCTACAGCGTACGTTCGACGCTATTCAACGGCAATACGGTTCCGTCGATCAGTTCCTGACGCGCGAAATGGACCTGACACCGGATCGGCTGGCCCTGCTTCGTAGAAAGTATCTTAACTAGAATAGTCAGGATGTACGCCAGTGCCTGCACGGGCCGATCTATCAGGTCGGCCCGTGCAGGCACTGGCGTTAAAAGGCTTTATTCGGGTCGACAGGAAATGTGCCGCCTGAACAGGCACTGGTGAAAGATGAAGCTGAGCGAGGTTGTTGAGTGTTATAATATCGCCGGCATTTCTAGTGACAAATGAAGTAGTCATTTATCCCCCATTTTATGAAGCACACGCATGAGCGGGATGTTTAGTTTTAAACAACGTTCCGCTTAAGCACCTCCTTAAGTAATCGACTAGTACCAGTAACGGTCTCTGACGGCCTAGCTAGTCCGTCAATGAGTTGGCCCACTGTTTAGCTTACAGCCTAAATCGACCCATCGTAACTGCATCATAGCCCTTTTACTGGTAACTTCGATCCCGATCAATCCGTGTCGACGTTGATGCTTCCATCTAATACCCAACCCGCTGATTACATCCAACTGCTGGATAAACTCAAACGTGAAATCCGAACCACTCAGTTACGGGCCACTTTTGCCGCCAATGCCGAACTGCTGGCACTGTACTGGCGCATTGGCACCATCATCCTCGAGCAGGAAAAACGACAGGGCTGGGGACAAAAAGTAGTCGACCGATTGGTGGCTGATCTGAAGGCGGAGTTCCCTACCATGAAGGGCATGTCGCCCCGAAACTTGCGGTACATGAAGGCCTTTGCGGCCGCTTATCCAGACCACCAGTTTGGCGGAGAGTCAATTTTGCAGGCGACGCCTGCAAAATTGACCTGGTACCATCATACCACCCTGTTGGACAAAGTAAAGAACCTGGATGAACGCCTGTTTTACATGCAGGCAACAGTGGAGAATGGCTGGTCACGGGATGTGATGGTTCAGCAGATTGAGTCGAACTACAAACAACGCACTGGCCAAGCCATCTCCAACTTTGAGCGAACCCTACCCGAACCCCTATCCGATCTGGCCCAGCAGTCGCTGAAGAACCCCTACCTATTCGACTTTCTGAGTTTAACCCAGAAGTACAAGGAGCGGGACCTGGAAGAGGGCCTGGTCAATCACCTGATTCAGTTCATGCTCGAATTGGGCAAAGGCTTTGCCTTTGTGGGGCGTCAGTATCCTCTTGAGATATCCGGGCGCGAATTCGTCCTGGACCTATTGTTCTATCACCTGAAGCTACGTTCCTATCTAGTGATTGAGTTGAAGGTAGTCGAGTTTGAGCCCGAGTTTGTGGGAAAGTTAAACTTCTATCTCTCGGCCGTGGATGATCAATTACGAAGCGAGTTTGATAACCCCAGCATTGGCCTGCTGATCTGCCGTCGTCATGACCAGCTGATGGCCGAATACGCCCTACGGGACATAAACAAGCCAATCGGCATCAGTGAGTACCGGTTGACGGAGTCGCTGCCAACTGACTTGCAAACTACCTTACCGTCCATAGAAGAGATTGAGGAACGGTTACGTCAAGAAGATGACTCCGCAGAAGTAGACGATAGCGTCAGATGAGCCTGTATATTGAAACAATCATATACATAAATATTTCTTCGTCTCACGGGCGAGCTTTTTATGAGATGGCTGACACGTCGTTTGTCACTGATCTGTCGCTTGCCAAAGCAGTAGTATACGACATAGTTGGTTAGTGTAAGATGCAATGCAAAGTTTCTGCTCGCCTGTCTTGGCGTCCTGCCAACCGGATTAGCGGGGGAAACTAGCCTGCCATTTTTCCCCGTAAACCGACTCATACCCCACTGTTATCTTAAAGTTTGTCTGTTTGGGGGTGAAGTAACTGGCAAAGCGACTTTTATACGTATCAAACAAACGGATGGTTTCATTCTGAGGAATGACCTCCTCTGGTAATAAGTCCCGGGCATCATATTGAAGGCTATCAACGGCTTGATGCTGCTTGAGTACCCACTTCCCATAGTCATTCATCGTGTTAAATTTGACGCCATCAGCCTCGATGACTACCCTGGTAATCAGGGCCGGACCAATGCCGACATTGCGTATGTCTAATCGGTAAAAGGTATCATTACCCATGTCTTCAAAATAGGCATTGCTAATCACCAGCTTCGGCCAAACGGAGGCGCTTTGTTGCTGCCGCATGAGGATCGTCTGGTAAGCCGC
>NZ_PVTE01000057.1 GCF_003002825.1 Spirosoma oryzae
TAAGTATGCAGTCGAAACTAATCCGGTTTGATAATTCACTCATAACAACTCAACGTGCTTTGTATGCATGGGCCAAACTACCTGACGTATGATTATAGATTTTCATACAAAAATCCGTATATTTAAATGTAAACTCAAGACTGTACTGTAATTTATTGATGACATGAAGCTGATCGAATACTTTAAAGAGTTTTTAAAGAGCGAAGTGAATTTGAATAAGACAAGGATCGAGTTGCTCGATAAAAGAGTATTAACAATAACAGAATTTTTAAAACAAGATGAAACTCTATCTAATAATTTTATAGATACCATACCGCAAGGATCCTATGCTCACAAGACAATTATAAAGCCCGTTCAAGATTATCACCAATTTGATGCTGATCTGCTCCTTTATTTAAAAGAATTTGAAGAATGGAATCCAGAAGACTATGTTAATAATGTATACGATATTTTTAAGGCGAGTTCTATATATAAAGATATAGTTAAGCGCAAAGATAGATGCGTAGTTATTGACTATAAAGGTGATTTTCATATTGACATTGTTCCATTTTTAGAAAGGCATGGAAAAAAATATATTACAAATAGAAATGAAGAATCATTTGAATTAACAGACTCAGAAGCATATAATACTTGGATTGATGATAAGAACAGGATTACGAATGGAAATTTTGTTAAAGTGGTAAGGTTATTAAAATATATCCGGGATTATAAAACTACATTTTCAGTAAAGTCTGTTGTATTAAATGTTTTATTGGGCGACAGGATAAATGATGTTGCACTACTACAAGATCCTTTGTGCTATCAAGACTTGCCTACTACATTACGTACTGTTATGAACAGTTTAAAAAGTTATGTAGATGCAAACTATTATATGCCAATAATATATGATCCTGGTCAAACAGGAGATGATCTAAGTAGAAGATGGGATCAAGAAAAATATCTAAATTTCCGAAGTAAAATTATATATTATGCAAACAAGATAGAAGAAGCGTATGTAGAGACTAATAAGGATAGTAGCTTGAAAAAATGGCAAGCTGTATTCGGTGAAGATTTTAAAGCTCCTAAGAGTACTTCTAACGCTAATAGTTTATCGGAACAATCAAAAACATTTAACGATACCGAACAAAACATAGTTGACTTAGGGATTATATTAAAATTAAATCCTATTTATAAAATCGTATTACAAGGTAGAGTTCTGCAAAAGAGTGGTGGCTTTCGTCCTTATCTGTTGAGCGAACATGGTAACAAAGTTACAACTGGTAGAAATATTCAATTCACTATATTATCGTGTAATGTCCCTACTCCTTATAAGATTTATTGGAAGATACTCAATCGAGGAGATGAGGCAGTTAAACGCAATAATATACGTGGGGAAATTAAAGAGGGTGGGAAAGTTTGGAATATTAACGAATCAACGAATTTTAGAGGGGATCACTATGTAGAGTGTTACATCGTTAAAGATAATGTGTGTGTAGCAAGAAGCAGACAGATTGTAAGCATCTTGTAAATTTCATGTTTAGTTCGCTTTCGTCTTCAAGTTAAATGGCGAAAGTGAACTTTATTTATGGCATAGCGATTATTTTCTATAAAATTTAAGACAGTTGTTTTGAAATTCTCTATTTCTTTTGATTGTCTTGCTCTATACTCTTCAGAATCGCTCTTGGCGATAAGTTGATTAGTTTTTGGATCGATATAAGACCCAAACTCAGGTAAGCTTTTTAGGTATTTTTCTAAAGCAAACAAAGGAGTGGGTACATCAACAACGACCAAAGTGTTGTCATCTTGAATTGTAAAATTTATACCGTAATTTCTCTTGTTACCATTTCTAACAATATCTCCTTTTTTGTATTGAGTTAGTGTTTGAGTGGCTTGATTGAAAGAACTTCCTTCTAAGCTACGGGGCATCAATATCTCTATGCGTACTTTATCACAATCAAATTCTTTCTTTTCGTTAATTGTTGTGCTGTTGTATATTTCAAGTGTTATTTTAGGGTTTTCATCAATAATCTTATAAATATTTTCTATGAAGTTGTAGTAATAACCGATAGCAACACCTGTTGATGCTCTCTGCTCGAATTTTTGTTCGTACTCTTTGTTTTTACGTATTAACTTTCTGTTCTGAATAAGAGCTACTCCAGCAGTGATTATAGCTGCTATCAAAGTCGCTCCTGCCGTGATATAGCCAACTAGTAGTGTGTCACTCATGTTTGGGTGTGGTAAGATTGTGATTTATATCTGCTAAAAAATTCTTGTAAAATAACTTAGCTTTATTATATACCGCTTGATTTTCAATGTGTTTAATTTTGTATGTTTCGAATGCATTTCTTGCATCCGAATAAATATTTTTTGCTTCGTTGCTTACCAAAAATTTAGCGAGAATTTTTTCAGAATCTACTTTCAAAAAGGATTGGTATGATTCGTTAAGTATTTCTGTGAACGGTGAGGGGCTAGGGATACAAGCAACTTTTCTAGGAAATGGGGCATATCCACCGATAGAACGAGAGTCGAAATTGAGCCTGTCTATCGCGTGACTGAACTCAACATCGTTTTGTCCAAACACGCTTTTTGATATTAAAGCCATTGCCATCATTCCACCGCACATTGCACAGGGTTCCAATGTTGTATATACAGTATGACTCTTCAGATCAAACGTCTCTGAAACGTCTAGGTACTGAGTCATCAGTCTTACCTCACTGTGTTGAGTAGCGTTGTTAGTAACTCCTACGCTGTTGAGTCCCCAGAATACTGGATTATTTTCAGAGTCAACTAGAACACTTCCTATATTGTAACCCCTGCGTTCATCTCTTGGCGTTGATTCGTCTTGCCAGTCAGCGTAGACTATACTATATGCTAATAAACTAAAAATTTCGTCTATTTCTACTTGCTTACCATCTATTAGAGGGTAAACATCACCACTGGATCTGTCTTGATTAATGTTCAATATTTCCATAAAGAAGGTTACACGCTTTCATAAATTATGCTGTAAGGTACAGTATTTCAGTGCTTTAGCTAGTGGACTTATAATCAATGTCTATTTTACACATGTATAGAAAAGAATATCGTTTGTGTTATTGATTATAACTTGTAATACATCTTAGATGGTTTGTCTTACATCTATGAAGGAATGTATTACAATTTTCTGTTTTTGTCTTACAAAGCTAAATTTTGTCTAATTATGTGTCTTACATCAGTAAGACACGACGATGGAAGACCTTACCCATACACCTAACTCAACTAATAAAAGCAATACAACAAACAAAGGGAGTAGCCCTGTCACTTGGTCCATACGTGGCGTCGAACGGGACACTCGATTAGTGATTGAGAAAGCTGCTGAAAGAGCTGGTAAGACTATTGGTCAGTATGTAAATGAAGACATTAGGGGATTGGTACAGAGTCAGCTAGTTCAATCTCAGACACCGGCCGCACCTATAGATATTCAAAACCAGATTGATCAACTTACTCGCATGGTCGAGACATTGACTAACCGAATGCCAGAGCCAGGTAAGAAATCTTTCTGGAAACGCCTATTCGAGTAGAAGTCTCATTCGTAAACGTCTTTTCTATGAGCAACCTTCATTACGAAAATAGTGACTAGCTCATTTTCGATGGTATATATGACACGGTAGTCGCCTACTCGGATTCTGTAGTAATCATCCTGATCACTATCTGTTACGGCAAAGTTCTTTAGCTTTTTGTGGCCATGCGGTTTTGGCTCATCTGCTAGTCCCTCTATCTTTTCAAATATCCGGTCCTGCATCTTTGTTGGAATTCGCTTTAACTCCTTCGCAGCTGAGTCAGTAATAACTAGCTTATAGGCCACGACTCAGTAAGATTTCGTTTTTGATCTCCTCGAACGAGTGTGTTTGCTCGTTTTTACGCTCCATCGCATCGAGCGTATCAATGAGATCTTCTACGATTTCCTGAACCGCATTATTGGTTAAATCGAGCTGCATAGCAGTCTTTTCCCCTTTGCTATTGGTGACGTAGCTAATGCCTTGGCGAATTGCAGCAGTGTTCATGAGCTTCTTATTTAATGAGTAATATACTCTCTATTTTTCTTTCCTTTTCGTTTCTAAACCAAATACTTTGGCCGTGTAACTGCCTACATTCTTAACCTTACCGTCGGCAGCTTTTGTCTGAATGTCATAGAGTTGACGGTTGATGGTTTCAGTAGAATGGGTAGCTAGCACCGCATCAGCCTGATCAACGCGTAAGCGAAACTGCTTGATCAGACGCTCGTGCAGACCCGACAGGGGAGCTGCTTCGGGCTTAGCTTGGTAAAAGACTTCAAATTCGACTTCGACTACTGGTTTGCGGCCCCGCCCTGGGCGATCCCCATATACGGGCTTATAAGTAAACGTTATATCTGTAGCACCATTAATTTCTTTCGTTGCTACTTCTAACACTCGTTTTTCAAACTTAGTCCATGTTGGGTAACTGTCGTCTCCGGTTTTAGGATCAGTAATGCCCAACATATCTTTCAGTTCATTCAGATTGTGTCGAAACGTCTTGTTCGGCATGTTTTTGTACATACATAGTAGTTCGTAGATCCTCTTAGCGTAAGCTGAGTTGAGAGAGATTGCTGCTACTAGTTGAACCTTGGTAAAGCGCTGATTTAGATCGACATAGAAGGGGCGAACTTTCTGCGACAATTCAAGCTCGATGATGCCTGTTCCTATCTTGTATTCAGCCGATGCAAAGAAAGTGGCTTGCAACAGGTTGCCACTAGGCAGAACAGTCTGAAATACTCTTCCTACAAGTTTCTCGGTGGCCTTCTTATACGTGTCAAACTTAAATTCATCAGAGCCAGTAAGAGCGGCCATCTCTTTCACTGATACTTGATACATCTTGGTTAGAGGATCTTCTTTACGCACCTTAGCTACAACCATGTACAAAATATTCTTCTCCGCTTCGGTCATCTCGTATCTAGCTAACGTCAAAACGTTATCCTGCCATATTTCTACAGGTTTGGGCATATCATATTGATTTATAAGCAAATGTAATAAAAACACTTAATAAAAGCGCAAAGTATTTTAAATGTGTCTTTATTACCGACCAAACGCGTCTTTATTAAGCAGAATGCACCGACCAAACGCGTCTTTATTAAGCAGAATGCACCGACCAAACGCGTCTTTATTACCGACCAAACGCGTCTTTATTAAAGTTATCCACAGTGTAACTATTTAGTAATCAGATAGTTATTTACTAATTTTTGTGCTTACAAGTGATTAACAAGAGATATTTGAAATACACAAACACTTGTCTCGCGCGTATGCGCTCGCGTGCGAGGGGTAAGAAGTGGCTTTGACAGGGGGTTTTTAGGGCGGCTGACGCAAACCCAAAAATTACTAAAACTGCCCCCTGACGAGCAGATCAAAAACCAAGGGGAAAGGGAAGAGAAAAACCAAAAAACTAAAAAACACAAAGGGGGGCGCAACTATAAATATAGTTATTACCTTTTGCTTTGCCACTCAATAAATAGCCAACAAGTCACTCAGGCAATCCTGTTAGGTTTGCTTTACATCCAATTCAGTCATATGAGCACAGTACGTCAACTCTTCGTTTTTTTAAGCTTAAGCTTCCTAGTTAGTCTAACAGCCTGTCAAGACCATCTTAACACACCCAGTACGCCCCGCTATCGAATTAGCCAGTATCGGGAATCCATAGGCCGTTCGAGTTACACGTTTACCTTTCAGTACGGGAGTGATGGCCGGTTGGCTACAGTCGTCAATACTGGAAACTCAGGTCCATACACTTACCAGATGCAATACAACGCTCAGGGACAGCTTTCCCGGATTGAGGGTACCCCAAACATAGCCAACATAGGTCGTGCTTCTTATAAGACCTATGAGTATGATGGGTCAGGCAATTTGACCACAACGAAACTATATTACCTGTCTCAGAGCAACCAAACCTACGAGCTATATGAAACACGCACGTTGACTTACAACTCAGACAAATTACCTGTTACCAATACAGTATTCATCGTTCCTGGGGCATCTACCTCTACTTACAACTACGCCTATACAAACGGCAACCAAACTCAAACGACAATCAATTCTCCAGGGCAGCCGACCACTACTTACTCTGAGCAGTTCGATAATACTCCTAACCCCCTGTACGGTCTGATTGGCATGCCAGAGGGATACAACGTATCTGTTGTCAACAGGAATAATAGTATTGGACCCAATCGTAAGGCAACTTATGGAAGCAACGGGCTGATATCAGATCTGGTGATAGGTACAAACTTAGATGCTGCTCAGTCTCGTTTCCTTACCTTCACTTATGAGACATATTGAATCAAATTTGCATTGATCTGGTAAAGGACATCAAGTTTGATGTCCTTTTTTTGTGCGTTATTCCTCCGGTGCGTAGCTTTGGTGATGGGAGGGAGCAAGCCATGTTTTTCGTACCTCAAAACGCTTGCTTTTGCTCCTGCCGTCGCAAAAGATGAATCCAGACCCCCAAAAACGAGTCGTTCCGCGACCGGAACCACTGCCCGAACCCAGCCCCGTTAAGGCCCCCCGTGGCAAGGGTGGCCGGCCCAAAAAGGCCGACGACGATAAGCGCACGATGGCCATCCAGGTGCGGCTTAAGCCCGCCAGCTACGCTTACGTGCAGGGTATTGCCGAGCAGCGTAACAGTAGCATGGCCGACGTGATCCGGGAGCTGTGCAACGGGGACGTGACGGTGATCAGCGCCGAGCAGGAGGCCCTGCTGCGGCAGATCGCCACTATGGCTAACAACCTAAACCAGCTGGCCCGCAAAGCCAATACCGACGGCATGCGCTCGGTAGCCCTGCTGGTCGAGCGCCGGGCGCAGGAGTTAGGGGAGCTACTAGACCGCTACGCCAAATGATCGGCAAGACCAGCATCGGCAGCAGCTTCGGGGGCTGCGTGCGCTACCAGTTCGAGGGCCACAAAAACAGCCAGGCTGACAAACGGGCCGAAGTGCTGGAGGCCGTCGGAGTGCGGGCTAACTCGGCGTCGAGTATGACGGCCGACTTCAACCGGGGCCGGCTGCTGAATCCGGAGTTGGGCAAAGCCGTCTGGCACACCTCCATCAGCTTCAACCCCGACGACGCGGCCAAACTGACCAACGAGAAGATGCTGGCCGTGGCCCACGACTACCTGGCCGGCATGGGCCTGGATCAGACCCAGTACGCCATCATCCGCCACCACGATCAGCCCCACCCCCATTTTCACATCATCGCCAACCGGGTGGCCAACGACGGGCAGACCATCAGCGACAGCCACAACTACAAACGCTCGGAAAAACTGCTGCAGCAACTAAGTCAGCAGCACCAATTAACGCCGGTGGCCAGCAAACGGCCCGAGCTGATCCGGCCCGCCCAACTAGTGGGGGCCCATAAGACCCGACACACCATCTACCAGATCGTTACGCAGGTCCTACGGGGACGCCCGGATGCCCAGCAGTTCGTCGATCAGCTGGGGGCCCAGGGCATCAACTGTCAGATCCGCTCGAACGCGGCCGGTGAAGCGGTTGGTATCAGCTTCGAGAAGGACGGTCAGCGCTTCAAAGGGTCGGAAGTGGACCGGAACCTAAGCTTGAGCAAGATCGAGGCTCAGATCGCCCAAAATCGCCCCATAATAGCCCCGGCTCCTGCACCGGTTGCCCCCGTTCCCTCTATTGAGAGTCGGTGGCAGGCGGACTACCAGGTATACCGGCAGCGGGAAGAGGTGGAGAATGCTAAAATTCGGACGACGAATCAGTGGATCCAGACGGCCGCCGAGCAACTGGCCAAGAACCCCACCCTACAAACGGCCAGGCAGCTGCGGGAGCAATGTCCGGACTTTGGCCTTGGTCAGGCGCTGGACGAACAGATCAAGGCCCGGCGCTCCTACAACGCCCAGGTAAAGTGGGTGGCCGAGCAACGGCAGACGCTGAGCCGTCAGGCTGGCAGTTGGCTGGGGCTAAGCGAGTCGGCCCGGGAGGCCAAGCAGAAGCTGGCTTATCTGAACAACCCCGCCGGATCAGGTCTAGAGCGACAGATGCAGGAGAAGCACTACAACTTTTGGCTCTACGCCCGAGAGGGGGAGCCGGCTAAACCCGGTTTTGCCATCAAAGCCAGTGTTCACCAGAAGGCTGAGCGTGTCATCATGAGCTTATCGGAGTTTGCCCAAGGACGGGAAGCGGCCGAGCGGCAACGCCAGGCGCAGGAGCAAGAGCGCCAGCAACGGCTCGAGCAGCGGCAAAACCGGAGACCTCGGTTAGGCCATTGACTTACAACCAAAGGCACCTATACACGAAAGGGTGGTAACATCGTATGTTACCACCCTTTTTCTTCCCTTTTCAACGCCCTCAAAATTTGCACTTTTTTAAGGGCTGTTGTATATGCTATCTTATGTTAAGGGAATATTCTAAGATCACGCCCCCTATGTATGCTTCAAAAGAGGGTTGAATTGCCCTTTGGAAAGGGAAAAGAGAAGCTACAAATTAGGTTAGATAATTATCCTTAGATGGGCCAAATTGAATAGAGCAGGATGATTATGGCAGAAAATACATAATTCATATGTTTAACTAATGCACAATCTGACTTGCTTACCAAGATGATTAAGTATGCAGTCGAAACTAATCCGGTTTGATAATTCACTCATAACAACTCAACGTGCTTTGTATGCATGGGCCAAACTACCTGACGTATGATTA
>NZ_PVTE01000058.1 GCF_003002825.1 Spirosoma oryzae
TCAGCCGCGGACCCGAGGTACTGGTAACCCCTGTCAGGTCTTACTCAAAAATTGCACTTTTTATCACAACCTCGACTCAAAACAAAGATATGAGCCGCGGACGGTGCCCGATGAGGTCGGAAAGGGCAGTGAAAAGAAAACAAATGAACGTCCGATCCTCAATCTTTAGGCGGTCCGGAAATGGGGGGGACCTCACATCGACAGTACTATAAAACTGGACGTAAGTTATAGCAGAGTGAGACACCCTACAGGGGGCAATGCGGCTGGCGGGTATCAGGCCGGAAAAGAGCTGGGTCTTTGTGAAAAGTGGTCTATTGAATGGCTAGTCTGGCATTTGCTGGAGATAGGTCTTCTGGGTCATCTTTTTAGTGTAGAACTGGGTGGTCTCCAGCGTCTCGTGGCGTAGGTGCTGCTGCACGTGCTCCAGACTGATACCCGCTTCGAGGAGCAGTTGCCCCGCTGTGTGTCGCAGACTGTGGGCAGACATCCCCTGCCGCTTCAACCCCAAGCGCTGCAACTGCTTGTCAACGACGTAGCGGATCTGGTAGGTCTTCAGATCCGAAAACAAAAACTCACTGCGCTGCCCGGCACCCACTGGCCATCGCCCTTCCTCGACCAGATACGCCTGCAACACATGCCGGCAGGCGGCAAAAAACCGGATGGGCTTGCGGGTATTCTTACCCTTACCCAGTACCTGTAACACCTGCCGCTCGAAATCCAGATCACTCAGGCGCAGCCGGGTCAACTCGACCGTACGCAGGCCCTCCACACTGAGCAGTACCAGCATGGCCAACTCACGCAGTGGTAACGAGTGTGCCAATAGCTGCTCCCGCTCGACGGCTTCCAGACTATCCTTGTAGAATGTTCGCTCAACGGCTAATCCCCGCACGCTGTCAACGTCCCGCAGGTCGTTAAGCTGGTGCTCGACCAGGCCCAACTCCGCCCGTTGCTGGATGCACCAGCTGGCTAGCTGCTTGATGGCCGACAGGTAGAGGTTGATGGTGAAGGGCGAGTAGTCGTTCTGACGTAAGTGGTCCACGTAGTCGCTGACGGTTTGACCGCTCAGGCTGGCCGACAGCCCCTGCTGCTGCTGCTCATCCACAAACAGAAAGAAAGCATTCAGCGCCTTTGTATACGTTAGTTTCGAATTATCCCCCCGCAGATTTTTGGCCTGCCGGATAAACCGCAGGATTAGATCGTTGGCCGCCGGCGGAACCCGGACGCGGGGCGGATCGGCGATCACGTCGGGTTGACCGATCTGCTGGTAGAATAGTAAAAACTTGCGGATAGGCGAAATACGGTTAGCTGGCAGCTCGGCCGTAAATCGACTGAAGCTAACACCGTCGATGGCTATCCCCTTTCGCAGACAGTCCTTGACGAAGGCCCTGGCGTGACGCGGGTAATTACTGGTGCGGGTCAGCTCGGCCGTGAAGGCAGCGATAAGCTGGCTGACGGTGTAGGGTTTACGCAGTGCCCCTACAGCCTGGTTTTGGCTGGCGTCAGTGCTGGTCGGTAGTAGCTTGTGGCTCATAATGGGTTGAGGTTGTGTGCAAAGTTGGTGAAAACTGGTTGTTTCACCAATTATGGCAAATCATAATTTACAAGACAGTGAACAAATTCAAATACTTCTACACTCATGAAGCCGGAAAGTGGCAATTGGACAGCTCACCCTTCGAATGATGATAACGCCATAAACTCATGTACTGAACAAGTCTACAAAACCAGAAGTTGGCCGTTGATGCTTACTTTTACTGTGCCAAAACACAGACGCTGCGTAATGAAACAAGTTGAATCAAAGAAACCCGTTCTGTTTCTTTCGTACTGCTGGGAAAATAGTACTGAGGCTGAAGTTATTTACCGGGATCTAACCCAAATTGGACTTGAAGTCCGAAAAGACAATCACAATCTTGTATACAAGGACAGTATCGATGATTTTATGCAATCGATTCGCAATACAGATTTTGCCGTTATTCTAATAAGTGATGCTTATTTGAAAGCAAAAAATTGTATGCATGAAATCCATCATTTCCTTAAAGAACAAGAAATTAAGAAGAAAATATTACCAATTATCCTGGACGGCACAAAAATATACTCTGCAATGGATCGTCTAAGGTATATCCAATACTGGGAGGAGCAGGAAAACTATTTAAGGAAGATGTTGGCAACGGTTAACCCAATAAACAGTCCTCAATTTATAAGTGATACCAGGATAGTTAGAGACATCAGCGAACAAGTTGACGACTTTATTAAACAGTTAAGCAACATGTTACTGATCAATTACAGTAACATGATAGAAGATAAATACTTGCCGTTACTAAGATACATTGGGTTTGAAAGCAAAACAGACGATAATAATGGGCTGCCAGCTACAGTAGAAAGATCGTTACAAAACAGCGAGCAAACACCCACTAATCGGACAACTCATAATCTAGCTGAACTTTCGCTCAAACCCGAAACAAGTAAGTATGAGTATACTCATCAAACTACCATGGATGACGTCATTGAGTATATTCTCATTCGGCTTAACACTGACTTTGTTGGCGCTTGTCTACAGGTCCCTGATTTCTGTTCAACCGATGGCCACGACTACGATCATCGCATGGAAATGAGAGTTCGGAATAAAATGTACACTCATGGTGTTGCAACGCCTTGTGATGGTGTAGGTCAACCCGAAACAGCCATTGCTTTAACAGTAAAAGGAATGGACGTGCACGATAATGGCGGATGGAAACGATACCTGGCTAGCCAGTAGAGTTAGGGCTTCGCATGGGCTCAGCATGGTAAAAAACAGACACTAATATCGAAACCCAGATAAGATCGAGCACAAACAGTAGCTGACCCGGTCATCAAATGGGCACGGCCTGTGCAGTGGCAAAAAAAATAGGATCAAAATAGAAAAAGAGATAGTAAACTGATAATCAATAAAATATCTCTTTTTCTATGGCAAAAAGACAAATGAGTTAAAAAAGAAAAGATACCTTTTTGCTAACTCCTAACCGCAGCAGGGGTAAGTTTCCAGTAAATGGTGCTAAGCGGTTTTTGTTAGTTCTGCGGCTTGAGCAAGTCTAACTCACTTTTGAGGTAATCCAGCGGTTCCACTTGGTTACCAGCTATCAACTCATCAAGGTGCATACTGAATAGTAACTTCCTAGTGACCAATGAGGAATTGGCGACTCGTACTGTATTGAGTATATCACTCAACGAACGCCGGGCACTTTTGGCAAAAGCCAACAATCTATTCCAGCTATATAAATCGATAATGAACACGTTTTCAGGAAGTAGCACGATCGACTCAGCCAGCTCATCCTGCTGGCCTACTGCAATTGAGTACAAATCGCGAAAGTCGCTCCAGAACAACTCTTTGAACGTAATGATAATGTCCCAGCATTCTTTATCCGGACTTATCAATCTGGCAACAGTTTGTAGCTGCTCAAAGTACGCTTTTAGTAACGATGATTTCAGCGAATTCAGCAGTAGATCATCCTGCGGATTAGCCGATGCATAGGGCTGCATATCCGATGCTTTGCATTCAATAAAAATAGTATTCTCTTTTAGATAAAAATCGACAACTTTATATTTAGCTGGTAAAATACTTTTTATCCTGTTTTCAGTTAAAAATTTCTGACCGAATGAGACTAGGCTACTTTCAATAAACCGTTCTATCTGACGGCCGAATTCAGTAGAAAATAGATCGTTTTTTAAAATATCATGTATGTAATGTCTTATCGTGTAATTAAACAATTTTTTCTACTTGTTAAGTATAGATTACTCTTATAGTGTATGAACGGATGTTGAGAAAATATAGATACGCCTAACGGCTGCAGATGTAAAAGGCGTATTTCGTTCTTCTCTGAAAAGACAGTTTGTTTATTTAAGGGTATATTTTTAGTCAATGTACTGATAAATGTGCGACCAACTGTCTCAGACATAAAATTTGTAAGCAAAGCCGCAAATGATTTATTGACCCGATTTTTGTAGAAATACTCCTAGTATACATCCTTTGTTCGCATAACCAACGACAAAAAATAACATATTTTTATAAAATCCTTAATAGTAATGTCACTCTTCTCATAGAAAAGAGCTTCAATGTCGAACGATCGCTTGACGGTAGTGTACAACTTTAGCTATACAGAAAAATCCTCAACTGACGAATTACTCTGTAAATAAAATTGTTGATTGTACAATACGTAAAATGCTTTGAATGATTTGTTCCCATCGAAAAAACTACTTAAATGCGAGTCATTCAATTTTACAATTCCGTCGAATACAGTCCAGAAGCGTTTATCCGTTAGCTCTTTTAATTTGGCCTTCATACCGGCAAATTGACTACTCCATTTGATTAAAATTAAAAGGCTCCAGATAGGAAAGGTAACGTTGTTGTGCTGATCCTGTAACAGCTCCATACATCGATCCAAGAGTTCTTCTTTGTTGTACTCACTAATTCGGTTACGTAAATAATTGCTAGTTAGTGACATGTATTTTAAAGTACGATTAGAAATCAATCATAACATCAGAAAGCTTCCCTAGCAGGAAATACCGAAATGGTAATAACGTATGTAGGCCTAAGATTTAAACTACTGTCAGCAGGGCTAATCTAAGCTTTCCTTTTATATGAATACAAACAAAACACAAACCTATGCTTTATCATCTACCGCTATAGCCTGCATAAATGCATTGATTTTATCACTTATAAGCATATGATATCTACCTTTTCTATATGCCGTCATGATGCCAATCAAATAATAAGTCATTGTAAGTTCGCCTGACTTAGCACATAGGGAGGGTCGTAAATACCATAGCCCACAGCCGCTCATACCTGTTGGTTCGCCGTTTATGGATTCTTTGCTATTTGTGCGTATGTTAATCCCTGCCCCAGCATGAGTAAGAGCGTAATGAAGATCAGGCTGTAATTTATAGTAACTAAATACTTTATCAGAAACTAAACTATGCATAAAGTAGTTGGCGGATGGCACTAGCTGGTTCCCCACAACCTTTGATGACTTTTCAGGAAATCCAAATGACATTAAACACGGATTTTTAGTTAACTGGGACGTGTTAGTTATCGAAGACATCTGTAAAAACTTAAATGTACCCTTCAGAACTTCGATTAAAGAATCGGCTATTTGTACGTATCCAATATCAACGATATTAATGTTGCTAATCGGATATGTTATCTTTTTTCCTAATAATTGAACCATTCCATCAGCGGTTAGAATATATATTGGACTCAAATTTTTCGCATCACTAAGGACGTGTGCTGCTGTACATATATAATATAGCTCCTCAATCTGAATCAATACACACGACCCTAATGGTTTTAGATCTCCCACGGCATTAGCACTAAATAATTGACCAGTGTGCCGGGATATAGCGTAGGCTACTTTTTCAACGGCTTTACCGAAACGCTCATCGGTTGTATCAATTGTTTTGAAAGTATTATTTTTCATAACAAGACAATAAATTATTGACTTAATACTTATCTTCAATGTCTAAATTCTAACAGTGATGCGTTATTATTACATTGACATTAAGATATTTAATTTATATATTCATAGCAGCTGGTGATTGTCCGTTGAACTTCTGAATGACTGGCTATATGTAAGCTAATTTAGCAATGGATTATCATTTATACTACATTGGTAGTCTTTGTTCCTCGACAATACCCTGTTAAACCATCTTTATTTCACTGTAACTTTGTGTGGCTGTAAATTGATACAATGATGGCAACGAATTTACTATCTACCTTGCCCGAACTGATCAACCAGTATCGTGCACTTACTAATGGGGTTATCAACTTCGATTTGTACAATCAGGTCGTCCACACCCATCATTCGACAGTTATCGAAGGCAGTACGCTGACGCTGAGCGAAACCCAGACGCTGATCGACAAAGGACTGACGGCCGGGGGAAAGCCCCTGACCGATCACCTGATGGTACTTGATCACCAGCAGATCCAAAACCAGGTACTGGCCTGGGCTGCTGCCCGTGAACCCCTCAACCGGGCCCGCCTTCAGGAGATAGCCGCCGGAGTGATGCGACAGACCGGTGGACCCACCAACACGTTGCTGGGTAGCTTCGATTCGAGCAAGGGTGAATTCCGCACCGTAAGCGCGATGGCGGGAAGCCGCATGTTTATCGATGCCAGGAAAGTGGTACCGGCTGTCGATTTGTTACTGAAAGAAATTAACACCAACCTACCTGATCTGAAGACAATCCGGCAGGTCTACGATTTCTCGTTTCAGGCTCACTACCAGTTCCTGAGCATCCACCCGTTCGGCGACGGCAACGGCCGTACCTCGCGGCTGCTGATGAATTACATGCAGCATTACCACCAGTTGCCCCTGAGCTTGGTCTACGCCCAGGATCGGACGAGCTATATAAACGCGCTGGAGCAGTCCCGGCGTGATGAATCGACCCAACCTATTACCAAATTCATGCACGAGCAGCTGAGCAAGTTTCTCAGGGATGAGATTACCCGGCTCACTGAGCAACAGAAACCCACGATAAAGCCACCTACCCGAAAAGGGGGGTTGACCCTGATTTTCTAGACTAACTTTCTAATTCAGTCAAGCGTATGAACACTTACCAGCACCCCCTGACCCGTGAGCAGATCCAGCAGGCCATCAGCCTGTTGCCCGACGAGGAATATAACAAATTGACCGACTGGCTGACCGACCACGATTTCCAGCGGTGGGACAAGCAGATTGACAACGAGCTGGAGAGCGGCCGACTCGACAACCTGACCGACGAGCTGCATCAGGAATACAGCGACGGAAAGACCCAACCCCTGTCCATGCCCCTAAGCAGCGCAGTTCTCCACCGGGCTTAACCTACGCCGTCATACCCATCATATCGCACCTGGCTACCGACCATCAGAACAAGCTGCTGACTACTTTGGAATGGGTGTATAAAAAGTGGGCGACCTTACAGGACGAGTACAGTCAGATCCCTGACCTACTCCGCCAGTACTACGTCGATGAATTGGCAAAGGCGATGGCAGACGGGAGTGTCTGCGGGTTCAAAATTGAAGGGGACGACAATCTGAACGTCGATACCGTCTGGCTGCACCTGTTCACGGATTAAACTTACCGTTAACTCTACCCCCGGGTGAGCTACATAATAAAGCTTCACTCATTAACGATTGAAGCTTTATTATGTAGCTCAAAACATAAGAGACTAAATCTTCAATGCTCTGAAAATGTATTACAGCGGCGCTTTCGGACGAGTGACTATAAAATTCACCAGGCTATATGTAAAGATATAACTTGGCAAATAGCAATCAGAATAAGCTTATTTTGCCTTGGGCTTACGACCTCTAGGCTTACCCATGTAAGGCGCCTTAGGCTGAGCAAGCTTAGCTGTTAACGATAGCTCGTAACCAGTTGTGCCTTCCTGATAGGCAAAAGGTTTTAAGGTGAAGCTGTACTTTTCAGTTTTATAGTCGACGCGACCGCTAGTCAGAATCTGGGCTAGCTCAATAGTCAAACCACGAGGCGTACTCGTTACTGGAAAGCCCTCAGCGTCCTGCTCATCTGTAGGGATCAGATAAAGCACGGTTAGTTTACGCTTTTCGGCTGGACTACCGATCTTTATGGCTCGAACACTGTTTAGATCGCTCATAGCCTGCACGGTCTTAGTTGGTAAAACTAGTTTGCCTGTTGGCGAGAAATAGCCTGTCAGTGGGACGGATTTGGCTACTTTGTCAGCTTTTGCTGAGACAGCTTTATTATCAGCTTGGGTGAAAAAACGAATGTCAGGCATTTAACTAATTGATTATTTCAAGCAAAGTAAACGTAACTGGTCCAGACAGTGAGACTTTATTCACATCGGTTATCTACACCTGTCTATGGGCAGTTGTGATTGGGGTGGTCCAGTTTAGCGGCACACTGAACTCGCGAGTTTTGTGTAATATTCCTGCTCAAACTGTTCAGGGCTCTTGTAGCCCAGCGACGAATG
>NZ_PVTE01000059.1 GCF_003002825.1 Spirosoma oryzae
TAACGCCTGATGAGGTCGGAAAGGGCAGTGAAAAGAGAACAAATGACCGTCCGATCCTCAATCGCTGAGCGGTCCAGTATTTGGGGGGAGGTCAATCACCCAGGATGTGCACTAGAAATGTGAATTCAAGAATCATTTTGCCATAGATTGAAGCATTCTTTCATATCTAGAGAGAATCGCACTTTTGTTTAAAAAATTCTCTGCATAAGTTCTTGCGTTTTCTCTTATGGTCGAAAGCTCACTAGAGTTAAAGGCGCTAATTATTGCATCTGCCAACATTGTTGCTTCTTCCGGTTCAACAACCCACCCTAGCTTATATTCAGTAATTGTGTCACTTAACGATGTTCCCTTATCAGCTGATATAATTGAAGCTCCCCCCATAGCTAAAATAGCAGTCAACTTAGAAGGCATCACTAAATCAGAAGTGGCTCGTTTCTGGATAACAAGATGAATATCAGCCATAGCTAGTAAACGAGGTAACTCCTCAAATGACCGCAGTGGAAAAAAAAACAAATTATTTAACCCTCTTTGAGTAGCTGAATTTTGTAAACGTTCACGTGCGACACCCTCTCCGGAAACTACAATTTTTATATTACTGTACTTTCGAAGTTTAAATGCTGTATCGATAAGTACCTCTAAACCTTGTTTCTCCCCAATATTGCCGGAGTATAATGCTATCTTATCTGTGTTTAGAAAACTTAATTCTGACCTAAGAGATTCATTAAAAGTCATAGGCTTAAATGTATTAGTGTCTACCCAATTCTCAAGCATGAAATAATTTTCATTACTAACACCCTTACTTAAAATATTACGTTTCATACCCTCACTGATGCTGGACACTTTATCAGCCTTTCTCAGAAGAAACTTTTCGCTCAAATCAAGTATATTCAAAAATTTTTTACTTTTTATCAAGCCTAAACTTCTCGCTGCATCTACTTGTAGATCCTGAACATGAAATATAAATGAACTACCGCGTATTTTACTATATAAGAAAGGCAAAAATCCAACGTGAAAAGGTGGGCAAACTGCAATGACGACGTCATATTTAGTGAAACATAGTCGTGCCCAATGAAACAACGATCCAATGACAAATGATAGTTCGTGAATGATACGAGTTTTGCCATTGACTGTAGAAGGAACATGCAAGGGTGTTCTGTAGACGGTTAAACGTCCCCTACTTTCCTTCAACCACATTTTTTTTCGGTACTGTGGATGAACACGCCATTCGGGATAATAAGGGTGCGCGGTGATGACATCCACTTTATGATTGTGTTCAGCCAACCATTCCGTCAACTCCCCATTGAATCGACCTGAGCCTGCTACCTCTGGTGAGTAACTTATACTGTACAAAAGAATTTTCATATGTCAGCTAAGTACGCCTAACTATTCGATTCACCAACGCCGTCGTGATTAAAAGACGTGAACGGACTTTTATAATCAAGCCATTCGGACTTGTAGCATTAATTTCTGTTGGACTAGCATTTCCACTGTGCCGCCTGTAGGATGATAATGTCTCCGGCAGGAATTTAACTTTAAAGAAAATATTCCCAATTAAACCAATCCAAACATCGTGGAATAACAGCATTTTACTTGTTTTCTCCAATTGCTTAGGAAATGGCAAAATTCTTTGCAGAACATGTCTGTTAAAAGCCATACAATTTCCCAAATAAGAGTTTTTTATAAAATTCTTTAAAACACCTGGTCCAGCTTTATATAAATCAAAATATGAAACACCTATCTGCCTACCATTACCATCTATAAAATCACAATTACTAACAACTAAATCTGCTTCGCGAAGCTCATGTAGAATCCGATCAACTTTGTTAAGTTTCCAAACATCATCCTGATCTGAAAGAAAAATATACTCCCCTTTCGCGTGTTTAAGAGCGTGTTCAAAATTAAATACTGCCGATTTAAATGTCTGACCCGGCAATATTGAAATTCTATCATCATTAAAGCTCTTTATAATTTTAAGAGTATCATCTGTTGATGAATCATCAGACACAATAACCTCATCATTAGCACCTAATTGAATCAAAATCGACGCTATCTGCTCTTCGATAAAGCTAGCTCCATTGTAGGTGGCTAAGCAAACGCTAACTCGTTTCATCATCATTTACCTATACGAAAGCATTACAAAAAAATTAATTTAATAATGCAATTTATAAAATCTAATTTTGCCATGTATAATCAAATTTACTAACAAATACACTGGCACAACAAAAAATAAGGTGTAAAATACCTGAGACACAAAAAAAGTAACTTCATTTGTCAAAGCACTAGCTTGTTGAAAAATGCAACAAATCAGAACAAACCAAAAAGCAGAATAATAATTCGCCTTAAAATAATACTCTCGAATGAAAGCGTATACTGCACCCACAATCATGCTGTACAGAAATGCCCCAAAATACCCAAAAAATATTTGACCTTCAATATAATATGCGGTATTAGGTCCTACTATTGTACCCACCATCATTGGGAAAGCATTCATCACCATCACGTTACCCAATGCTTCTTTAGGTGTCACTATTCGTAGAAAGCCTAATATTTGATCGAAAAAGTATGGTATATATTCCCAAAAGTGAAACTTATCAAAATACTGCTGGTTAACAGGCAAATAAAAATAAAGAATAGAATCTGCACCATATAATAACCTTCTAACAAACGCAAAAATAGTCTGATCTGTGTCAACACTCCCTTTTGATAAAACTATAAGTGCTACGCCTAAAACAAGTAACAAACCCAAAGGTGTAATCCATTTAAACTTCTTTGTAATATTTTTATCACTGAAAAACCTATGATTAACTAATAAGAGAAACGTAATTAAGATACGAATTAACCCAGCTTTAGATCCTTCTAGAGCAGTCAAAATAATTACTACTAACAACAGCAAGAAAAATATTTTTTTTCGTTCTAGAAGTGCAAAAAAAAGCAAAGTGGTTAACACAAAATTACCTAAACCTATATTAATCAGTAATATAATACCAAATCCTTCAACAAAATTTTCAACCTTCGCCACAGTTGGATCGTCACTAAGCAGGGGAAAACCAGTTGTATAAAACAAAATGGTATTAGCTATGAAATAAATACCGAATAAACAGTAAAGAGTTACTTTCAATACCTTGTAATCAAAAAAGTCATTTATCGAAATAGAAAAATTAGTGTAGCATATGTATTTCTTAAAAAAATTCATTACAATATAAAAACCTAAAAAGAAAAAAACGTGGCACAAAAAAAAGTGAATTAAATCAGCAACATCGCCATTTAAGACATTAATAACAAGAACGCTTGAAAAAGATAAAGTGAATACATAATAAATAAAGAGAGGATCTAATATCGAGTATATATACCGTTTGTAAAGCAAAAAATACATAAGAAAAAATCCCAATGCACATAGTATAATTTCGGGCAGAGCATTATAATCTATATCCATGTGTCAATATTTTTCGCCAGTATTATACTCACCGAGTTTACCATTCCATCCATGATTAATCCCTTTCATTAACATTCCTATTCGTTCAAATCGATTTTTTTGTAGAAATAAAGCTTTAATCCATCTTTTAGTCAATTCTTTGATGACCGTGTATGCAAATCTAGGATTCTCTTTGAAATCTCGACGTACCATGTACACTCCGTTGCGAGCGAAATAATATAAACGAGTGGGCGAATGGCTCCCATAAGTAAAAAGCACATGTTTTCCGACCGTAATTTGTTGTGTGTATCCTAGCCGATGTTCTAAACAGATATTTTTCATTTCAACCACTGAAAACCCAGCACGATTCAGACGCAACCCATATTCATGATCTACATGATCGATAAAAAAATCATCCCTGAACAAGCCAACAAGTTGAAAAGCTTCTAAGCTAAGTAAATTTCCTGACGTCAGAGTGTATGGCAATTCTTTTGAAGAAACCTTATCTAACTTAAAATCTTCTAGAGGTCGAGTATGATGATGCCCCGACAAGATACCGATTTGCCGGGGATATTGATTCCAAAAATTCACCATTTCATGAACCATACCATGTGGTGTACGCGTGTCATCATCCATGGTCAACAAAACCATGAAGCCATCGCTTATAGCTCTATTAGCAGCCCAATTCAGCGCGGTTGCTATGCCCTTATTGCCATTAAAGGAGTGATAAATAACTTTATTCTCTCTACTGAGAAGCTCTATTAACTCGTAATTAGGCTGCGTGGAATTGTCAACCACATATAACTTTTCAACTTGACATACATATGAAGCTATGTTACTATACACACTATAAGAACTGTTGTACAGAACTACAACGCCAGCGATTTTTGAAAGATTAATAATTGTCGACACTTGCCTGATCTATTTTGTCAAAAACTTATTTTAATCTAAGTAAGTTTTTTATAAACATTTTTGTTCTAAAATACGAATAATATGAATTAATAATGAAACTCATCAAACTATTTAAAATTGGTTTTTGCAAATAAATTCCTCTTATTTCGTTTATATCTTTACTAGTCAAAATATCACTTTTGCCTCCTGAAGCGAATACAGCAACATTATATGGTATGTATAGATGTTTATCTTTGCTTAAATAAATTCTTAATGTCAATTCATAATCTGCACATATATCGAACTTCTGATTATAACGAAAATTGTTAAATAAACGTCTATTATAAAAAGCGCTTTGATGGTGTAACCTATTTTCTAATAAGCATCTCATCCCGATTTTAGAGCGCATAATGTAATTATTATTTAATAAAACGTTTCCATAGACCACTGCAAGATCACCTTTTAGGTAGCTACTTATTTTTTCCAGAATACCATCACAAAGTATATCGTCAGCTCCTAAAAAATACATCCACTCTCCAACAGCGCGATCTATACCTTTATTCATAGCATCAAAGATACCTTTGTCAGGTTCACTGATCCAACCGCCAAGGTGCATTTCGTATTTACGAATGATATCTACTGTACCGTCCGTGCTACCCCCATCTACAATCCAATATTCAAACAAATCTCTTTTTTGACTCAATACGCTTTTAATAGCAGCTTCAAGAGTCAACTTAGCGTTGTAAACGACTGTTACAATGGTGATTAGTGGTTTTGCCATGTACTGTTGACTAGCTACTGTTCCGCATATATATATGCGGAACAGTCAATGATTACTTCTTAAAAACGTATTGGGAAATCTTCATTGGGTGTAGTCTTCATCTTATTGCAAAATAACTTGACTATTAGCCAATCACATCCAGACTACCGTAGAAAAATCATAGACTTACAGCCCCTAACAATCCGGCGAAAGAAGTTTGTCTACAAAAATAATCTGCTCAATGACTCACCGTTTAGCGATGGGCACAAAACTACGTATTGAATCAAGACATGTACCCCTCTCAAACCGGGTCGCCGGGGGGATCAATACTTCACTCGAATAACTCGTTGCAAATACGCCATTGTAAGCGTGATCGCCAAACAGCTTTTCCATTTATTACCCGAATCTTCGTAAGATACTGATCATTATCGATACAGTTAGTGATCCATCGGCCCTGTTGACCACAATCTCAGTTGCCATCCATAAGTGGCTCTGTGATATTGTCGTGCTGAATCGGACGGCGTTCTTGAGTAACTTCCCTCATTATGAAAACTCTGTACTATTCCTTGTTCAGTAGGCCAGTAACGGTTAGAGCCTAAGCCGCTTGTTTGTACTCCACCGGTGTTAAAAAGCCCAGGGCCTAATGAGGACGTCTAGTGTTATAATCGTCCAGCCATCCGTCAACTATCTCTCGAACCTGCGCCAAGTTGGCGAACGAATATGCATTCAATACTTCTCGTTGGAAGCTATTGGACTTGCTACATTTGACTGGAGACGGATTTTAGGCACATTGGGGAACAGCCCCCAAAGGACTCATGAAGAAAAGACGTGTATTTGACTTGGCATTCAAACGAATGGCCCCGCGCCTATTTCTATGTATTAAGCAAGGGCTGGGGCGTAATTTTTGTTGTATTTTTGGCCTCGGCGCACAACGGCGCAGACGCAATGAATGAGCTTGTTGCGAGCCGCATTGAGCACCAACATGGGTGGCTTACTTTCGCCTATCTTACGGGCGTAGCAGTCCTGAAGGTCTCCTTTCACCTGGATCGCTGACATAGTACCTAAGTGGATAACCGCTTTCAGCCGTTTGCGCGCTTGGTGACTCACTTTGGTTTTGCCTCGTATGCTGATACCGGAACGATATTCAAATGGAGCAACACCAGCATGACAGGCTAATTTTTTAGGATCATTGACGGTCTGCATTTCATTGATGGCCACCAGCAGTTCAGTGGCGATCACGGGGCCAACCCCCGGCACGGAAACCATTAGGTCGAACAATTCTTTTAAACGGACATCTGCCTGAATTAGGTCGTGAATTTGGGCTTCAACCGCCTTTTTCTCCTTTTTGAGGACCGTTAGTGATTTCTTGACATTCCCCTTTAGCGTCTTCTAGAGGGTTTTGCTAATGAATGTCTCTTGCTCGGCTACCGGAACCGCCAGCAGATTGTAAGACTGATTGAGCCGTTGACGAGTGGTGCTTAGAAAGGCCAGTTTTTGCACTACTTCGAGTGGGCGCTGCCAGAGCCGCATCTGATCGCGGAAGCGATAGGCATACTGAGCAATGCGCTGGGCATCAACTTTGTCGCCGGGCCGCCGGGCGGTCTTGCCTCGTTGCATCCCGCCTGCCTGTTTGATTTGTAGGGAAGACTCTAACCAAACATTGAATTTTGACTCGTAGAGTACCTCCAGAGCATGAGCATTATAGATGCCCGTGTGTTCCATACAAAAGACAGCTTCAGCCGGGTTCCAGCCCGGCAAAGTTTTTAGCTGAGCCAAGGTCTGCTTGATACTTTTGAGGGTATTGTCAGCATGTAGGCTCAGCACCATCCCTTGCTGCGAATGGTAGACGGCCCAGTCCAGGGTCGCTTTGGCAATATCAATGCCGACGAAGTAGCAAAAGTCCATAACAAGGTTTAGTTTTGGATGAACGGTCCGCTGTAGCGGTAGTCAACATCTTGCTTTTCTCGAACCCTTTTGTGGGCCACCAACCCTAATTTCTATTCGAGTCTTATGGCAATGAAAACAGAGAGGGACATAAATCGGCGCATATGTCTAACTCCTCGGCAGACCGTTAGGATAGCCCTCTCTGTCCTTACCCCCTTCGGTGAGCCAGTTTTGACTGGAGTCTAGGCCGCCTGCCGGTATTCAACTGGGGTCATAAACTTCAACGCTTGGTGGGGGC
>NZ_PVTE01000060.1 GCF_003002825.1 Spirosoma oryzae
AACGCGGCCGGCACACCCACCCCCACGGTGCCCTTCAGCATTACGAGTGTGAGTCTGACCGGCTGCGAGCAGGTGACGGCCAGCGAGCGCCGGGTAACGCTGCTGCCCAACTACGCGGGTCTGACGGGAGAGGTCATCCGCTTCCGGGTGGCCAACGAGATCGACGCCACCACGTCGGCTGGTCCCTACAGCCTGCGCTTGTACACTGACAATCCGGTGATCTCCTTGCGGGCTATTCAGGGCAGCGGTGCTGAGGTGAGCTACAGCTACAACTGGCTGGCGGCCTGTACCAACAACGGTCGCATCGGTGTCGTTGCCGAATCAACGCTGGACGTTCGTGTAATCGGCAACCCAATTAACGATGGGCAGGCAGCCGTTGAAGTGCGTGGCGCAGCGGGTCAACCATTGACAATGCAACTGATCGATATGCGCGGTCAGACGGTTGGGCAGCATGCGGTTGAGCAAGCTGGTACGGTCGAGACGCACACATTCGCGGTTGGTCGTCAGCCTGTCGGTACCTTACTGCTGCGTGTTACAACACCAACACAGTCGCAGACAGTCAAACTACTGAAGGTTAACTAAGCGTATTTGTTTACACGGGAAAGCCCGGGTCGGAAACGGCCTGGGCTTTCCTGTTTTCAGCGGGGTGCAAGTGCACGATTGGGTCAATGTGAAGTAGTTGTTAATCAGTGTTATCAGATTGTTAAGTGGTTATTCGTCGTGCAAGTCGTCAGCTATTTTTGTCTACAACTTTCGCTACAGTTCTCCGCTAGCAATCAACTGATTACCGAACACATCCCATTTATTCATGAAGCATTATTTACCCAGTAGGTGGCTAGCTATACTATCCTGTCTCTGTCTGCTTTTTGCCGGTCCGAACGGATGGGCACAACGTTTCTCACCCGGTAATCTAGTTATCTATCGTGTAGGAACGGGAACGGGCGCCCTTTCTGGTAGCGCAACACCCGTGTTTCTGGACGAGTACACCCCGGCGGGTGCTCTGGTTCGTTCGGTTGCCCTGCCAACTACCGCCAGTGGCAGTAATCGTGCATTGACTGCCACTGGTACAGCTACCTCGGAGGGCTTGCTAAGCCGATCATCCGACGGGAAATACCTGTTGTTGACAGGCTATGACGCGGCTATAGGAACCGCGAGTATCAGCAATACGACCAGTGCCAATGTTAATCGCGTCGTTGCGCGAGTGGCCGCAGACGGTACGATAGATGCTAGTACCGCCTTAACGGATTTTTCGTCTGGTAATAATCCACGAAGTGCTATAAGTACGGATGGAACCAGTATTTGGGTAACCGGAGGGTCCGGTGGTATACGCTACACAACGCTTGGCGCTACCACCTCCACCCAATTAAGTACGACTACTATTAACTTACGGCAGGCCAACATTGCCAATGGGCAGTTGTATGTCTCTTCGTCGTCGGGATCAACGCGTGTTGCAACGGTAGGCTCGGGAACACCGACAACGAGTGGGCAGACAATTTCGAATATACCCGGCTTTCCTTCGACAGGAAGTCCTTATGCGTTCTTCTTTGCGGATGTAGATGCAAGCGTACCCGGTGTAGATGTGCTCTATCTGGTCGATGATACGGGTACGGCAGGTGTAGGCGGGATCGTAAAATACTCGCTGGTCAATAATGTCTGGACGTCAAATGGAACGGTGGGGGCAGCGACGGATATCTATCGTGGATTGACCGGTTCACTAACCGGTACAGCCGTAACACTGTATGCTATTCGGAAGGCAGGTGAACTAGTAACGCTAACGGACAATGCTGGTTACAACGGCGCAATCAGTGGTACGCCAACACTACTAGTGACAGCGACTGCCAATACAGCCTTCCGGGGGGTAGCTTTCGCCCCAGCTTCAGCATGCCCAACAATAGCCGCTTCGCTTGGCGGTAACAATACAATCTGCGAAGGTACGTCGACCAACCTGACAGCGACGATTACGGGGGGCACGGGGCCGTATTCGCTGACCTATTCCAATGGGGCAACCAATACGGTTGTCAGCAACTACACGAGTGGATCGAACATCGCTGTTAGCCCCACGGCCAACACGACCTATACACTGGTTAAGGGTACCGACGCTAACGGCTGCGCGGCTACGGTAAGCGGGTCGGCACAGGTGACAGTTAGTCAAAATCCGACCACTGCCAATGCCGGTTCGGCACAGACGATTTTCACCGGACAGTCGGCGACGCTGGCGGCCAATGCACCCACGACGGGTACGGGAATGTGGTCGGTGACGAGTGGCCCCTCGACAGTTGCGTCGCAGTTCAGTGACGTCAGCAGTCCGACGGCGACGTTCACCCCGGCGGGTGGCGTAGGCAACTACGTCCTGACCTGGACAATCAGCAATTCACCCTGTACACCATCGACCAGTACCGTAACGATTACGAAAGCAAACCCCACCGTCAATCTGTCGGTGAGCAGCAACACAGTTTCTGAAGCGGCTCAGACGGCTATCACCGTAACGGCAACGGCTGCGGCTCCGGTAGTCGGTAATCAGACGGTAAATCTAGCCGTAACGGGTACGGGTATAACGTCGGGCGACTACACGCTTAGCAACAACACGATCACGATTCTGAACGGGCAGACAAGCGGCTCGGTCACGTTTACCGTTGTTGACGATAACGCCGTCGAAGGCACCGAAACGGCTACGCTCACCATCAGCAACCCGTCGTCGGGCATTGCGCTGGGCAGTACGGTGGCCCAGACCATCTCGATCACCGACAACGACGTCGCGCCCGGCCTGAGCATCAACGATGTGTCGGCGAACGAAGGAAACAGCGGTACGACCACGTTTACGTTTACAGTCAGTCTGGCAACGCCCGCTCCGGCCGGTGGGGTTAGCTTCAACTATGCGACGGCTGACGGCACGGCGAAAGCGGGTACCGATTACGTCGCAACCAGCGGTACCGGAACGATTCCCGAAGGCAGCAGTACGATCACGATCAGTGTACTGGTCAACGGTAACACGACGTTCGAAGCAGATAAAACGTTTTACGTCAACGTGTCGAACGTGACGGGTGCCAGCGTATCGAAAGGGCAGGGGACAGGAACGATTCTGAACGACGATGTCCAGCCACTACCTGACCTGACCGTCGCCCTGTCGGGACCCGCGTCGGCCACCACCGGGCAGGCATACAGCTACAGTCTTGTTGTAAGCAACAGCGGTACGGCAAATGCTAGCAACGTCTCGGTTGCCTTCACGTTGCCGAACGGAGTAACCTACGCCAGTGCAACGGGTAGTGGTACGTTCGCGGTTACGCAAATCGGAGCAACGGTTTCGTTTACGGGTGGAACGCTGACGCAGGGCAGTAACGCGACACTGATCGTCGGCGTAACGGCGGGCACGGCCGGAACGGTCAGTGTGTCGCCCGGTGCCGCCGTCGCTGATCCGAACAGTACGATTACGGAAAGTAACGAGAACAACAACAGTTCGACGCAGACGGTCACGACGACGGTTGTCGCGCCTAATCGGCCACCCGTGGTGCCGACGCTGCCGAATCAGAGTGGTACCGTTGCGGTCGCCTTTACCTATACGGTGCCCGCCTTCACCGATCCCGAAAACGGGGTGCTGACGTACACAATCACCGGTCTGCCGACTGGACTGACGATCGACAACAGTACCCGCGTCATTTCAGGAACGCCAACGGTAACGGGTACGTCGACGGTAACGGCGGTAGCTACCGACCCGCAGAGCGCAACGGCGGAGGGGACGTTCACCATCACGGTTAACGCCAACCAGGCCCCCGTTGCCCCGACGTTCAGCAACCAGACGGCTACCGTCGGTACGGCCTTCAGCTATGTCGTGCCGGCTTTCACGGACGCCGAAAATCAGGCGCTGATTTATGTCGCATCGGGTGTGCCGTCGCCCCTGACGTTCGACCCGGCTACGCGCACCCTTTCGGGTACGCCGACCGTTGCTGGTACATCGACCATTACCATTACCGCAACCGATCCGGCTATCAATGCAACTAGCGGTTCGTTTAACCTGACGGTGAACTCGGCTCCGGCAGCGGGGGTCATTCGAATCACGGAATATATGTATGCGTCGAACAACGGTGCTGGCAACGGGGTAGGCGAGTTCTTCGAATTGACGAACGTCGGTAACGCGCCTATCGACCTGACGGGCTGGAGTTTTGATGACAACACCCGCCTGCCCGGTTCGTTTGCTATCGGTGGTCTGGGTACGGTTCAGCCCAATGAGTCGGTCATCGTCACGGATGCCACCGACACTCAATTCCGGGCGTTCTGGTACCTCCCCAATTCGGTGAAAGTGATCGGGGGCAGTAACCAGGGCCTGGGCCGTAGTGATGAAATCAATATCTACGACGCATCGAACACGCTCGTAACGCGCCTGACCTACAACGATCAGGGAACCAGTCCGGCGGGAACGGTTCGTACGCAGTTCGTCAGCGCGTGGCCCCAGCGGAACCTGCTTGGTCAGGCCAACACGGCAGGCTGGCAGCTCTCCGTGGCCAACGATGCCCAGAACACATACCTCGCAACGACGGGCGACCTGGGTAATCCGGGTGGCTATTTCATTGCACTGCCCCGCGTAAAAGTTGTTGAGTCGAATGGCACGACAATCGTTACTGAAGGCGGAGCGACCGATACGTATACTGTGGCGCTCAACAGTCAGCCATCGGCCGACGTTACCGTGTCAATCAGCGCGGGTTCGCAGTTGAGCGTTAGTGCATCTACGCTGACCTTTACACCGGCGAATTACAACACGGCGCAAACCGTTACCGTAACGGCTGTCGACGACAATGTGTACCAGGGGGCGCCCCGTTTCGCCACGATTACGCAAACCGTTACGAGCAGCGATGCTACTTATAACGGACTCGTGGCCAGTCCGGTATCGGTTACGATTATTGATAACGACTCGCCCGTCACCAGCCCACCGACGATTCAGGCAGCCGTATCAACGACAGCTTATCTAAGCCTGCCCGTCAGTGGTCAGGGCTACGTTAGCGGGGTGATAAATGACCCGACCGATCCGGCTAAAACGCAGGGTATCAACTTTACGCTCGCCGATACGGATACGGACGTGAACCTGTTGACCGTTACGGCGTCGAGCAACAATGGTAACGCAACGGTCAGTCTGACAGGCTCGGGCAACAGCCGAAACCTGACGATTACACCCGTCAGCGTTGGTTACTCAACGATTACCCTAACTGTCAGCGATGGGGTCAATACCGCAAACTACATCGTCAACTACGCAGCATCGGCAGCTTCGGTAGCGCCCGCTACGACGCGCTTCCACACGGGAACCAGCGATGCATCGACGGCCATTATGGTCGATGCGAATTACATGCTGGTCGGCGACGACGAGAACCAGGTCCTCCGGCTGTATAACCGGCAAAATTCAGGGTTACCCGTCGCTGGCTTCGACTTTACGTCGTCGCTCGGCCTGACCGATCTGTCGGGTGGTGTGCCGCGCGAAGTGGATCTGGAATTGTCGGTGCGGCAGAACAACCGCATTTTCTGGATCGGTTCGGAAAGTAATGCCGATGCGGGTAGTAGCCGCCCGAACCGTAACCGGGTGTACGCAACCGATCTGTCGGGCAGTGGTGCGTCGACGACGCTAAGTTACGTCGGCCGGTACGATCATCTGCGCGACGATATTATCAACTGGGATGTCAACAACGGTCACGGCAAAGGAGCCAACTACTACGGATTGCAGGCGAGCGCAGCCGCCGGCGTAGGGTCGAAGCAGACGAGCGGCTACAACATCGAAGGCGCTGAATTTGCACCGGATGGCAACACGGTTTACCTGGGCTTCCGGGCTCCGCAGGTGCTGCCCGCCAACCGGACAAAAGCGCTCATCGTACCCGTAACCAACCTGACCAGTCTGATCAGCGGACAGGCGCAGGGCGCAGCGACGTTCGGAGCCCCCATCGAACTGGATCTGGGCGGACGGGGTATCCGTGAGATGCGTCGGAACAGCAGCAACCAATATGTCATCATTGCCGGGCCAGCGGGCGACGCGGGTGCATCGCCGAACGATTTCCGCCTGTTTAGCTGGACGGGTAACGCTGGCGATGTACCGGTAGAACGCAATGCCAACCTGACGGCATTGGCCGTAAACGGTAGTTTCGAATCGATTGTCGAGGTACCCGCTTCGCTCGACAACAACACGACGCTGCAACTGCTGGTCGACAATGGCGATGCCGTTTATTACAACGACGGAACGGTGGCCAAGGACTTGGGTCAGAATAATTTTAAGAAGTTTCGCTCGGAACTGGTGTCGCTTGGCTCGCCACTCAACACCGCGCCAGTTGCCACGGTGAATACCAACCAGACGGCTACGGTTGGCACGGCGTTCACGTATACCGTCAATGCATTTACCGATACCGAAACGCCAACCGGCCTGACATATGCAGCGGTAATCGATCCGGCCAACGGACTGTCGTTCGACCCGGCCACCCGGATTATTTCGGGTACGCCAACGGCATCGGGCGTAAGCAGCGTAACCGTGACGGCCACCGATCCGGGTAGTCTGTCAGCTACGACGACGTTTACGATCACGGCTAGTCCAACACCAGTAACAGCATTGACCGTAACGGCCACGGCTAACCCGACCCAGCTCCTGACTTCGGGTAGCACCACCATCACAGCCAGCGTATCGGGGGGGAAGGCCCCCTACAACTACAGCTTCACCGGACCCGGCACCATCACCGCCAACGGCAACACCGCTACGGTCGCGGGCCTGCCAGCCGGTGAGCAGACCCTCACCGTCACGGTAACCGATGCCACGACGCCCACCGCCCAGACCAGCTTCACTACCGTCAGCCTGACGGTGACTCACGCTGGCAACCCCACGGTACCCTTCAGCATTACCAGCGTGAGTTTGACCGGCTGCGAACAGGTGACGGCCAGCGAGCGCCGGGTAACGCTGCTGCCCAACTACGCGGGCCTGACGGGAGAGACCATCCGCTTCCGGGTGGCCAACGAGATCGACGCCACCACGTCGGCTGGTCCCTACACCCTGCGCTTGTACACTGACAATCCGGTGATCTCCTTGCGGGCTATCCAGGGCAGCGGTGCTGAGGTGAGCTACAGCTACAATTGGCTGGCGGCCTGCACCAGCACGAGTCCGGCCAACACCGCCCCCGTGGCGGTGGCCAACGCTGACCAGAGCGCCACGGTGGGCAGCGCCTTCAGCTACACGGTCAAGGC
>NZ_PVTE01000061.1 GCF_003002825.1 Spirosoma oryzae
GGCATGAGCAGGCCTTTGTTGGTCGCTTCGATTTCCAGGGCCGAGCCACCGTTGATGGTGCCGGGGTTAGCCCCTACTTTTACCTGCGCCTGAGCAAGTGTACCTGCCAGAACGAGCGTAAGTATGTATAGAACTTTTTTCATTGTTCCGATTTTGACATATGGATGGTGAGACAGGCTACCGCTAGCCTGTCTCAATGAATAGGACGGTGTGACTATAATATCAGGAAATCGTTCTATGTGGCAGTACCACATTAGAAGCACATGAGTGGCCTTGGTAGGCATTGTCGAGATGTGCTGAAACTATAAGTCAAGCACTTCAGGGGGGGGGACAGATTTGCTGTACGCCAGACCGGCATACTGATCATCATCCTGAACAGTAGCTCCTCCTTGCCGAATTGACCGGATGACCGGGGTAGGAAGCGTAGGCATAAGACACAACAGGCCGTCAGGCGAACAACTTATTGACAGCCGAGCTACCGGGAGAGCAGGCTGTACGATCGGCCCTGTTTTAAGTTGACCACCAGCCAGCAACTGCATTTGGCAGGCAGGGGCCAATGTAAGGATGCCATTATCCGCTACCAACGTGCCCCCCTTGACCATCAGATGTTCTGTTACTCGCAGATCACCCGCCAGCGTCACCTGCGTCGGATTATCAATAACCAGGTTGGTCAACGTGCTGTGTGTCGACATCAGCCGCCGGGGTTGCCGGCTTTTGAGCACCAGCGCGCCAGCGCCCACGACGTCGGCATGATCGAGTACGAGGTCGCCCGCTACCATCATACTATCCGATCCGTGTATGCCCAGTACTGTTCCAAACACGCCCATTCCAAGTGATACCTGTTCCCGGCTTGTGTCGGCCATCGCTACCGCTGTTGGTGCCTGCGGAATCACCTGTCCATCAACGGGCACGCTTACGGCAAGCCACAGCGCAATCCAGCCCGGTACCAGCCAGATCGGCCGAAGCAGATCGCGGGTACACAGGCGTAGTGGATGCGACGGAAAACGAAACAAGGTATAGAGAGAGAAATGGCGTGGAATAGAATCGAAAAGCCGGAAGTCGGTATGCGCAACCAGAAAAGTAAGAGGTTACTAACGGTGTCCTATATACGTTGACAGATCGACGCAACCTTGCCCGCCTAGCAGGGTCGGCAGGCTAATGTGAATGGAACGGCCGACACACGTCCGCGCGGCCGGGCTGTTGCCCCGTCCCTGTCTGATCAGGATATATGCAGTAAGCAGTTTGGGCGTAGTGTAGTTGTTCCGCATACAGACATGTCGTTAAAGGTTAGTACACCAGGCTTCATTCGTTCACCGGTACTCACTTTGCAACAAACTGCCTGACAAACCTGCGGAAATAAGACGCATGATGCCCTTAATCAAGCAGTTTTTGACACCAAACGGGCATTTCATGCTATGAACATCAAAATCTCATGGTACGAGTATATGTAAACGTATATAGCCCGTTTTTTTTCATACCAACTGACACGAACAAGCTAGTTAATTACATGAATCGATTTATTGACTACATGAACAGGCTGATAATTTTTCTTTTACAAGGGTTACTTGTCGATCAATAAAAACTTTGGCAGGGATTATGATAGCCTGCTACACCTAAGTAACCTATAAACTTCCTATTATTGTCGGTACACGCTACCAGACTTGTTACGTTATGAGACGAGGGTTCTATATACCCCTTATACGTTCATTTACAGTTACTTATACAACTCTCGCGCATCGATCAGATGATTTCTAATCAGACTCAATAAAGCCTTTTACAACAAGGGAGTTTCAAAATATAAACCAAAATTAACTATCAGTAACGTGATTAAGTTTTTTTATTATTCTTTTCTCTTTTTTCTATCTAAAAATAGACATACTATAAACCATTCATTAAAACTACGTAATATATATCGATGGTCGTTAGTTTCCGTATCTAGGGCACCGATTAACCCTATTTTTCCATCATACAATTGGCATTTTTTACGCATTATATCGGGTCGCACAGATCTATACACTGCTCATTATCAACCAGCAAACCAAACGCCGGACAGCCAGAAGGTAGTACCCAGAAACCGGCAACCAATCGGTAACCTGTTTACTCCCATCGGGTCCGTATCCAGCGACCACGGGGCACAGCTTCTAGTTGTCGACCTCGCTCAGCTAACTGGTAAATCTGGTACATACACCCAGTGGCTGCCACAGCAAGCCAACTACCTGCCCGGACCACCACAGCTCAACCAATCCATCCAGCTAACAGATCTGCTAGCAACCAGCCAGCAGCAGCTATTCATACTAACCGGTTGCGCAGTATTGCTGTGGATTGGGTACGTCGTTTACACGAGACAACAGCGGACGATTCGGCTACTTACCCGGCAGAAAGCGGATATTGTCAAACAGGTACAGCACCTCGAACGAATTAATCAACAAAAAGTCAACCTTTTTTCGCTGATCAGTCACGACCTCCGTTTGCCGGTAGTTCGGCTGAAACAGCAGTTAAATACCCTAAAACAGGCAAGTCCGGCGACTGCGCCCATCGACCAACAGATTCGAGAGTCAGAGGAACAGGTCGATCAGCTGGCGCGCATGCTAACCAATCTGCTGGACTGGTCCGTTGTTCAGATGAAGGGGTTACCAACCAACCCAGTACAGGTTGACGTATCGGTACTTACGGCGGAAGTTATCGCCGACGTAAGCACTCAGCTAAAGCACAAGAACATACGGCTAATCAACCAGGTAAGCGCATCGACCTGGATTATTGCGGATCGGTACCAACTGCTATGTGTGGTACGCAATCTGATCAGCAACGCGATCAAGTTCACCCCACCGCATGGTTATGTGAGGCTGTACACAAAAACGGCGGGAGAATCCTGTATATGGCTCACTGTGCGGGACACCGGCATTGGTATGAGCGCCGATGAGGTAGCCTGTGTGCTGTCGGCTCCGGTTATCCGATCAGGTACACAAGGTGAACCAGGTACGGGGTTGGGGTTATTGCTATGCCGTGAATTACTGGGCGACGATGCCGACGCGCTACAACTAACCAGTCAACCCGGAAAAGGCACGTCCGTCAGCGTACGATTAGTTACGGCCGACAAGCCAACGCCGTAGCATTCGACGGTAACCTGGATCAACAGCACCAGTACTCCCAGCACTCAGTCGTTGACTACTGTAGCTTTCTACCTAACCAGGCTCGTACGGTTTTTCGTATATGGTCAAACTCACATAAACCAACATGATCGCGCCGACAAACGTGAGCAAGGCCTGCCATAACGTGCTGCCTCTGTGGGTGCTTATCCAGATCATATAGACATAAATGAGCACGATATGTTCCGCATTCAACGTCCGGCCAATCAGCACGACGCCGACGAAAGTCACCGATAGTTAGTTGACCCCACATGTCGAATTAAGTCTGTGAATCCGGCATAACAAAAACGCCCTCAGCTATGAACTGAGGGCGTTTTTTCCTAAGCGATTTATTACAATGGGCGAACCCAGATGTTACGGAAACCAACCGGATTACCGTGGTCCTGCAACAGGATCGGGCCAGCACCGTGTGGCTGTACTTTCGGATAGCCGATGTATTCGGTCGTACCCCGGATAGCCGCATGGTTCTGCACCAGTACGCCATTGAGCAGTACGGTCACGTACGCGTAGTCGGTCATCAGACCGGCTTTGTTGAAGCGCGGGGCCTGGTAAATGACATCATAGCTCTGCCATTCGCCCGGCTTGCGGCTGGGGTTCGCCAGCGGAATCGCCTGCTTGTAGATCGATCCCACCATACCGTCGACGTAGGTCGGGTTTTCGTAGTTGTCGAGTACCTGCAACTCGTAGCGACCTTGCAGGAAGACACCACTGTTACCCCGGCCCTGCCCTTTACCTTCTACTTTCTCGGGTGTCTTGAACTCGATGTGCAATTGGAAGTCGTTGAATTCCTGTTTCGACCGGGCCGAGAATCCTTTCGTCGAATACATAACGCCATCCCGTACCGGCCACTTCAGCGGTCCGGCGTTGGTCTTTTCCCAGCTGGCCGGATCATAGCCCGTGATGGCCACCCACTGATCGGTATTTTTACCGTCGAACAGCACGGTGGCATCCGAAGGGGGCGTCGTGCCGCTGGTGTTCGCCGTAACGACGCCGGGCGTTACAACGGGCGGAACGGGCTCATAAATTTCGGTTGATTCAGGCGTTTGTTTACCGCCTTGATTTTGAGCCATCGACGTGGTCGATACGGCGAACGTAAGCAGAGCAGCGCAGGCGGCAAGGGTTACTGAGGTTTTCTTCATGAATGTAAAACAGGGTTAACAGATACGTAAGTCGAACAACGCGCAGAACTACCTAGACAGGCACGTAAGAGACCAATCGATAGCCAACAGAAGTCGCTTCCGTCAGTGCGCCCCAAAGATAGAGCAAATGCAGCAGCTGGTTTAATTAGGCCAAAAAAATGGTAATTTCGAGCGTAAAACCTCCATATCTTTTCATGTCAAACCCATTTTACGCAGCTACGACACGCTGGCTGCTGGCCGTCGGCTGGACGTTCGGTGCTGGACTGACGCTGGCTCAGCCCGCGCCCGGAGCTGGCACGCCGGTCCCCCTCAACGATCTCAGCGCGTTTGTTAATCCCGCTTCAAACTGGCACATTGTCGGGTCAGTCCGCGCCGATCTGGCCAAAACAAATACCCTGCTGACCGACAAAGGAACGGGCGTCCTGGTCAGCCTGCCATCCGACAAGAAGAACGCAAAAGCCGGCGATCTGACAACGCAGTTTCAACATAGCGATGCCGACATCGAACTGGACTTCATGCTGGCCAAAGGGGCAAATTCGGGCGTGTATTTACAAGGTCGCTACGAAATCCAACTGGCCGACAGTTGGGAAGTCAAAACGCCCAGCTCCGGCGACAACGGTTCGATTTACCAACGGTGGGACGACAAGCGGCCGGCCGGGCAGAATGGATACGAAGGTCACCCCGCCCGGCAGAATGCCAGCCGCGCACCGGGGCTGTGGCAACACCTGAAAGCGTCGTTCCAAGCCCCCCGCTTCAACGCGCAGGGGCAGAAAACAGAAAATGCCAAGCTGTTGAACGTCGAACTGAACGGCGTACTGATTCACGACAATGTCGAGTTGAGCGGTCCGACGCGGGGCGCGATCAGCAACGACGAGAAAGCCACGGGACCGCTTGTGCTACAGGGCGATCATGGTGCCGTTGCCTTTCGCAATATCCGCTACATCGCTTACGACAAACCCCGTCCTGAACTGGTTAATCTGACGTTCGCGGTCTACAAAGGTAAATACGAGAAGGAGCCCGAATACGACAAAACCGCCCCCGAATCGGAAGGGCCAACGACGGTGCTGTCGTCGTCGGTGAGCCGGATACCCAACGAGATGCTGATTCGCTACAAAGGTACGCTGCGTGTAGCCGAGCCGGGCGAATACCGCTTCCGGCTGGGTGTACCCGGTGGTGCAGGTTCGCTGAAAATCGGCGACCAGATGGTCGTGCCGCTGGTTGGCTGGGTTGGTAACGGTACCGGCAAGGTGACGCTGCCCAAAGGTGATATTCCGGTCGAACTGTTCTACTCGAAGTTTATGGATTGGGTGCAGCCGGCGCTGGGCCTGAGCATTGCCGGTCCGGGTGTGCGCGAATTCGTGATCAGCGACGCAACGACGTCGGGCGGTGAAGAAGTCGATCCAATTCTGGTCGATGCGTCGGGCGGCAACACGATCCTGCGCAGTTTCATGGACGTACCCGGTGAATCAACGTGGGGCGACATTCGTCCGCAGGGCAAGCGCACCCGCGTAACGCACGCGATCTCGGTTGGCAGCCCCGACAACGTGCACTATACCTACGATATGGACAAGGGTGCCCTCGTTCAGGTATGGCGGGGCCAATTCCTCGACACGACACCGATGTGGCACGACCGGGGCGACGGCTCGTCACGGCCGATGGGTATGGTGCAGCGCATGGGTACGCCCATGTTGTTCCTAGCCAAACTCCCCTCGGGTCAGGCCAACTGGGCAACGGATACGACCGGTACCGGCTACCGTCCGAAAGGCTACGTCCTCGATAACAACGACCGTCCAACCTTCCGCTACCAGACCTACGGCTCGTCGGTCGACGATAAAATCCGGGTGCTGGAACAGGGACAGGGCCTGCAACGCGAGCTAACCGTTACCAACCCGGCTGGCGACCTGTATGCCCGGCTGGCCAGTGGCAGCACGATCAGCGCGATGGACAACAACATGTACCTGATCGACGGCCAGGAATACATCCGAATCGATGATCTGGGCGGTGCTAAACCGACGATTCGGGAAAGCGCGGGCGGTCAGGAACTGATCGTACCGGTGAAAGGCAAACTGACATACTCAATCCTTTTTTAAACGAACCCCACCCCCGGCCCCTCCCCATTAGGGAGGGGAGCGATTGCTCGCTCTTTACTGATCAGGGCATTGCCCCCCTCCCTAACGGGGGTGAGGTTTACCCATAAGTTGGGGGTTTTGCCTGTGAGTACTCGTTCTTTGACATCCTGTATCCATCTACTACCGTCTGAAAGTGCAGGTAGCC
>NZ_PVTE01000062.1 GCF_003002825.1 Spirosoma oryzae
CGTCATATTTACGCCGAGTTTTGGGTTTACCTGGTTGCAGCATGATCTTGCTAAGTTAAGCAAGTTCACTGTGCCGATTAATTAGACCATCTCAGCCCCTCAGACCGTATTCTGGTGTTGTATGGCAATACCCATGTCTACATTCTAAACCATTTGCTAACTGCTAGTCCTGACTTTGACTTGGCCAACACGCTAGACTACTTGAAATAAGTAACCGGTTTTCAATCAAGGGCTGATCTTCTCACATTAGGGAGCATTTCATTTGGCAACGACGCCTAGCCTGATTTACTTGCCGCTTTAACCTAGCCAATTCGACAATCTGCTTGCGAACCATCCTCTTCGTCACCCTGCTGCTACTTGGTCTACATGGCCCCAGCCTGGCTCAAGTACCATTCTCGCATTCATCGTCTCCCGACGGGGTAGGGTTTACTAAAAGAACATATGTAGCTGGTAGCGACACGCTTCGCTATCGGTTGTTGTATCCGCTCAACTACGACAGTCGTAAAAAGTATCCCCTCCTGCTGTATCTGCACGGTAACGGTGAGCGGGGCAATGATAACCAGACGTCATTGGTACGCGTGCCCACGGCGCTGACCAATGAATCCGGCCGTCAACAGTTCCCCTGTTTTATGCTGGTGCCCCAGTGTCCCAGAAAGCAGGTATGGGTCGACTTCCCCCACTTTCCCCGGAGTTTGCGCACGTCGGCTGAGCCGACCCGTCCTGCCCGGCTAACTCTGGCGCTTGTGGACGAGTTAATCGATCAACTGGCCATCGATCCGGATCGCGTCTATCTCACGGGTTATTCCGGCGGCGGAGAAGGGGCCTTCGATCTACTGATGCGACGCCCCAGGTTGTTCGCTGCGGCCATCCCCGTGTGCTCCGTGGCGGACACGGGGATGGCCGTAGCGATCTATACTACCCCGGTGTGGCTATTTCATGGCTCGGCCGACAAGGTCAACCCAGCGTTGTATTCCCGACTGATGGTAGCGGCCCTATGCCAGCATGGTGGGAACCCTATCTATACGGAGTATAGCGGGGCTGGCCACAATATTGTCCAGCAGGCGTACGCAGAAGCAGGCTTATTTGAGTGGCTATTCGACCAGCGCAAGCGCTACCATAAACAAAGAGTCACGCCTAATAAGCGATAATCTCCTTTCGGTCTGACACCACTTTTTTGTAGGGATTCGTTAGAAAAGCCTGCATGAAGCGGTCCATCTCAGGGCTGCTAACCATATGGGCCCGATTTAGAAACAGGAGTCGCTGACTGTTGGGCATATAATGATGAATGCGATCGATGTAAAGCGGGCGACACGCATTGTCCATAGCACCATCAGTCAACAACGCCGGCTTAGTCGAGTAGAACGGCTCTTTGGTGCTGGCTTTTACGGGCGCTACCTGCCAGCAATCACACATCTCCTTGTAGACGTCGTTGATGTGATAGCCCCGCAAATACGGGTAGGCGTTGTAGAGTTGCCGGATAACGGTTTCGCTGTGGTACGTGGCCTGATCCGCGCAGTAGGCCGATATCCGCATGCCCGATGGGCCAACCCCACCCGCAAAGAGTCGATCAAGCATTGGCTTGACGTAAGGCGCATGATTACCCCGGATCAGTTCCGTTACGATGTAGGCAATGTCTTTAGTGGGGGCCCGGACCAGGATGCCTAGCAAATCATTGCGGGTGTACTGAATGGCTATCGGCTGACTCGTGCCTTTTTCGAGGTAGGGTATGGTGAAAGTCTGTCCGTCGATCGCGGTGAAATAGCGTTCAAATCGTGCTTTCAGATTCCGGTATCGATCGGTATGGGTCGAATCCTGCTCGACGTGCTGCCAGAGCACCGCCAATGATTCCGCAAAGTTGGCCGGCTCATCTTCATCGATCGGTACAAATGTGGGAAGGGGCGAGTCAAGAATTAAGGACCGGGCAGGGACCGGGTTTTTCTGGAGTACGGCCAGCATAAGCCCCCCACTATACGAGCCTCCGAACAGATTGACCGAATCAAGCCGGAGCGTAGCAATCAGGTCCTGTAAGTCCGCTGCGCTTTCGTCGGTGTTGTAGGCCGACAAATCGATACCCTGTGCTTCCAGCGTCTTTTTATAGCGTTTTACGCCCACCACGACCATGCTGTCCTTGTTAAGGTTTTTGCGGTATGACTCTTTGATGGCATTGCTCAAGTCGTCACGCCACAAGTTGGGCACCGCGTAGCGCGTGCCGCGTTGTTCAAAGGCAATACAATCCCGGTCGTTGATCACTAGTCCCTGGGGAACGCTTCGGGTCCACCCCAGTGAGCTTCCCCCAGGCCCACCGGCCGTAAACAGGAGTGGATCCTTCTTCTTGCGCGGATTTTTGCTCTCCACCACCATGAAAGGTAGCTTTAGTGTCTTTGCGTTGGGGCGGCTACGGTTTTCGGGCACAATCAGATACGCACAACGCGAACGAAAGCTGCTGTCGATGGATACGGGACACGAGCAGGGCTCAACAGGCCGGATCACTCCCGGCTGGCTGTACGCCCGGGGGTAGGGACTACAGGCTGCGACTAACAGCAGCCACAAAAATCGGTTCATGCGCGGTTGATTTATGTTTCCACAAAGCAACCGCGTTCTGCGCAGCGAGCGTAGTAAAAAACGGACAAAATGACGCGCTGTACTCTCGCGGGCAGTTAACGGGTAGCCCTCCGGCTACTTAGCGCGACTGGCCTACCTTCTGACCTGTAAACTTGACGACGTCTTTGTAGAAATGGCTCAGGTCATAGTAACCGTAGTCCTCGCAGGCGAATCGGTTCTTATCGGCGACATAGGCTGAGAGCGCGGCCCGAATCCGTAGCTGGGATAAGTATTGCTTGGGGGAGGTACCCACCACGCGATGAAAATAACGATTGATGGTCCGGGAGGTAGCAAACAGTCGGTCGGCGAGCTGACCAGGGTTCAGCACCAACCCACTCGCTTCAAAGGTGCCAATTGTGTCGGCGACGAAGGTGCGGTAATGGTTAACTTTTTTATGCTGCTGGTATTGATCCAGGAAGAAGTGCTGGAGCAGTTCAATACGCTGCTCAAACAGGTCGACTTGTTTAGCCCGCTGAATCAGGCTGGCCGGCAAAACGGTTTCCAGCCGGACCACCTGATCAATCAGGGGCGGCTGACTGATGCCCAGTATCGCTTCCAGGCCGCCGGGGTAAAACTTGATGGTAAAAATGGAATCGGTTGGCAGATTGAAGCGTTCGACGATGGTATTACGCAGGATGAGTACGTCGGTATTGGCCTGGATGAGGTAGCGCTTCGAGCCAATCGCCAGCTGATAAGGTGGGCCCAGGTTGAGATAGCAGGTCGGCGTCCAGCTGGGAAACATCTTGATGGTAAACCGACTATCAGCCACGTAGCGGTAGGTTTCCTCGGCCGATGACTCGGCAAAGAACTCAATGAAGTTAGCCAGCTCTCCGGTGGGAGCGTAAAACCGGTAGAGTTTTTTGATGTTTTCGAAGATTTCAGTCATCAGCGTCGGGTGGGGGATCGACGAGCGGTGCTTGTCAGTCCTAAGCTAAGGGACAAATTACACCTATGCGCTACCAAATATGATTAACGGAGGATTTCAATTTCCGGCAGCTGATGGTACGCTATAGTTTGTATTTAAGGACGTACAAGTTCTCGAAAAACGCTGGCCCGTGAGATACTTCATGATCCTGCAGTTGCCTTAACAACTTTTAACTTGGCCAATTCGGCAACCGCTTTCATTTTTGTTCGGTAATCCGCTCCACCTTACCAGAATGAAAACACGCCTACTTGTAGTCTTCTGGCTGCTGGCAACTGAACTAGTCAATGCTCAACAAACCAGCCATCAACTAATCACCTTCTCCATCCCTTTTGGAGCCGACACCACTCAGTTCGTTCTAGTTGGTGACCGCCATCAACTAACCAACAAAAAGCCCATCTTGATCTTTCGGCAGGGATCCTTACCCATCCCACTGCTTACGCGCAACCCTAAAAACCAGCAGATTAGCCTGACCGAGTTACCTGCGCCTGTGTACGACTACCGGCACAAGTACCATATCCTGATGATTGCCAAACCGGGCATCCCCCTACAGGTGGAAGATACCTACCTAGATACGCTTTTTAGCGGCAAACCCGCCCTGGCCATGTTTCCACGGGCCTACCATGCCCGCAACTATTTGGAATACTACGTGGACCAGACCAACGCCGTGCTGACCTACGTACTCAAACAACCCTGGGCCGACGCCCGACGGGTGGTAATCGTGGGGGGATCGGAAGGCTATCAAGTAAGTCTGAAGACAGCCTACACCAATAAGCAGATCACTCACCTGATTGCCTACTCAGGTAACGTGGAGGGCCGCCAGCAAGCTCAAATCCGCGAAGCCCGCGCCAGTGGTATCGGTTCGCCCTTGCAGCAAGCCCAAGCGCAGCAACTGGTCGAGCGCTTACAGAAGGACTGGTTGGCGGTTTGTCGTGATTCGTTGAACACCACCAACGCGACGGTTGGCGATTCAAACCGGAGTATATATTCCTTCTCACACACCAACAATGTACACTACCTCACGAGCCTGCACATCCCAATCTGTATTGTATCGGGCACTGCGGATGTACGGGCGCATTCAAATGATGTGTTACCGCTGGAGTTTGCTCGTCGGGGCAAGACGAATCTGACGCTTAAAACCTATGTGGATTTAGATCACTCGCTTCGCCATATCAGCTATGATAGCGGTGGCCAAGTGGTGGGTAAAGTGTATGATGGCAACCGGGTGCATTGCGACTACCTGGAGTGGTTAGACTCGCATTAGTGGTGGCCACTCTAAACTTTAGGCTGGTCGAGTTGACCACAACTACCTATCACAACTGACATTTCAGTCTCTGTAAACGCTCTTGGCTGTTGCAAGTCCAACTGGACGCTTACCCAACTGAGCGATCTGGCACCGGGGGGGCACACCGTGCAGGCCCGCGCGCAGCTAGCTAGCCAGGCGGTCAGTGCCTATAGTGCGGTTAACTCGTTCACCATTGTGGTGCTGCCCAGCGTGGTCACGGCCACGCCTACGGGAGTAAGTAGCAGTGGTGCCACGCTGGGTGGCGAGGTAACCGACGCCGGTGCGGGTACGGTCAGCGAGCGGGGCGTGGTCTACGTCGCCGGTAACGGAACCCCCACTACCAGCGATACCAGAGTGGCTATTGGGGCGGGAACGGGTAGTTTCGCCCAGGCCGTCACCAACCTGAGCCCGTCAACGATCTACTCGGTACGGGCCTATGCCGTCAACCAGGCGGGGACCAGCTACGGCACGACGCAACTCGTCTCGACGGGCAACGCGCTGGCGATCGGTTCCGTAACACCCGAAGCCGTGTGCGCGGGAGGGACGATCAGCGTGGCCTACACGAACTCCTCACCAGGCACAACCCTGATGGTGTACCTTAACGGTCCGTCGACGAGTAACTTGTTGCTGACGACGCTGAACGCCAGTCAGGCCAGCGGTACGATTACGGCATCTATTCCCGCCGACCGCGTGGCCGGTCCGTATTCAGTCTACCTCAGTGGGGGCGGTGCCAGCTCGGGTAGCGTCAACCTGACGGTAAAAGCAATCCCGCCCGCACCGTCGACAACGCCGGTGACGGTTTGCCAGAACACCACGCCGGTCTCGCTGGCTACGGGTGTGACGGCTTCGCCGGGAGCCTCCTTGAACTGGTATACGGCCGCGACCGGTGGCACTGCATCTGCCAATGCGCCGGTGCCACCGACCAGCACGGTTGGTTCGACCACCTACTACGTCAGTCAGCTGGGCAACGGCTGCGAAGGTCCACGGGTGGCCCTGATCTATACGGTCAATGCCCTGCCCGTGGCAACGCTGACCAACGACGGCCCGCTGAGTTGCGCCAAGACAACGGTGACCCTGACGGCTGGTGAAGGGAGTAACTACCGGTTCAGTGATGGCGCTGCCCAGGTTGGAACCAGCAATCAGGCAACTGTCAGCCTGAACGCTACCTACAGCGTGAC
>NZ_PVTE01000063.1 GCF_003002825.1 Spirosoma oryzae
GATCAAGTGGCCGAAGCCGAGTTGTCCTACTTGTAGTCCAAAGATATGAAAAAAGTCCTATCTCAAAAGTTGCTTTTCACGACAGTACCAGCGGTGAGGCCTGCCGACCGCCGTCAGTTGGCGCAGTGGATGGTCAAAGCTAAGGCGTTTAGCCAACGCCGGGCCTGTCGAGTGGCGGGCCTCAACCGCCGTAGCTACGACCGTTCCAGTAAGCGTCAACCGGATCAAGCCGTCGAACAGGCCATTGAAGCTGTGGCTCAGAAGCACCCAGGTTGGGGCTTTTGGAAGATTCATCACCGATTGCGTCGGCTTAACTATAGCTTCAACCATAAGCGGGTCTGGCGAGTCTACCGGCAGATGGGATTAAACCTACCCCGACGCCGACGTAAACGCCTACCAGCCCGACTGCGACAACCCTTAACTCCCCCAGCAGCAGTGAATCAGACTTGGTCACTCGACTTCATGAGCGATGCATTACGGGACGGTCGCCGGTTTCGGACGTTGAACGTCTTAGACGACTATAACCGGCAGGCCTTGGGGATAGAAATAGACTACTCTTTACCAGCCGGGCGGGTGGTTCGGCTGTTGCAGCGCTTAATCGACGCCTACGGTAAGCCCACTAAACTACGTTGTGACAACGGCCCCGAGTTTATCAGTGCGATCCTGAGCGAATGGTGTGAGCCGAACGGCATCGAGCTGCATTGGATTCAGCCCGGTAAGCCGACCCAGAATGCCTACATTGAGCGGTTCAATGGGAGTTTTCGGCGGGAAGTACTGGATGCATATTCATTTGCTAACTTAGCTCAAGTGCGTGAGATTGTCGGTGGATGGTTAGACGACTATAACACCAAGCGACCGCATCAGGCGTTGGGCTTTCTAACACCGATGGAGTACAAACAAGCGGTTTAGGCTCTAACCGCAACTGGCGTACTGAACGGGGGATAACACAGAAGGACCGCGCGTTACTAAAAAGGGAAAAAAGGGGCGGCAACTATATTTTTATTTATATACAAATGTATATAACTTTTATCTGTCTCTCACTACCTTCGTAGCGAACTGTTTTAGCAACTGCAAGTTGCTAAAACAGTTCGGCTCCTGAACAATATAGCCATAGAGGCTTGAACACGCCTATTTGATTCGAGCTGTCCAGCAAGACAAAAATTAAGATGAAAAGGCTGATTCATTTGGGTTAGCCTTTTTTGTAGCCTACTGTCAGGATACAGTCTGTATGTCTCAGAACTCATCTACTTTTGTCTTATCAAAGGGACGATCATACGCCCTTATGGTGTGGATAGAAGCGAAAAGCAGACCGGTATTGCCAGTCTGCTTTTTTGTTTGTACTATGGGGTAGTTAACACATTTGGGGCGTATTCGTCACCAACTCAACATAACTGCCTAAATACCAACATTTTATAGGAAATTTATGCGCTTTAGAAAGCAAATAATTTTGCGGTTAAAGCGCGAATACACAAACACTTGTCTCGCGTGTATGCACTCGCATGCGAGGCTCCCAGAAGTGGCTTTGACAGGGGGTTTTAGGGCAGCTGACGCTAGATCAAAAGTTACTAAAGCCACAATCCTGACGAGTCGATCAAAAGACAAAAGGGAAGAGAAAGAAAAAAGCAAAAAAAGGAAAGGAGAGTAGATAACTATAAATATAGTTATTTCCAGTCTGGAAGGGTCTTTTTTCACCCCTTTTGTACAGCGAGGGGTTTTTCCTTTCCTACGGCCCTTTTTGTGGCTCCGATGCCCCGATCTCTGGTTTGCCGATGAGAAGTGAGCACTACGTCGATCGTGTGGCCAAGGGCCTTAAATCGTCTCCTGCGGGGTGGTCAATAGCTGCTGTTCACAAAAGGTAGATCTACAGCAGGGCCATAGACCTACCCACTTACATACCTGTCCAGCCAACCCTAGGCTGGTCTGGACGTGGCAATATAGCCCTGCTGTTGCAATCGAGCCAGCTGATTCCGGAAAGATCCGTTGTCCGTTCAGTAGCCTGTTTACCCTCCTAAAATAGCCTGCCACTGCTGTTGCAGCTGGTCAAGGTGCCAGCTCATGGGTTGTCCATCGAATGCTTCAACGGGCAGGTCTACGAAATGGCCCTGGAAGTCGATCAGGGTGATGTGTTGGAATTGCCATCCCTTGTTGACGAGCATGTTGATTACGCTGAAACTGGCGTCGATGGAGTGCATCTTCCAGCGACGCTGGTGATAACATCCCGTACTGTCGGTGGCCACGAGCTTGATTGTGTTGGTCATGGTTGGATAGGTTGTTTTGTTTTTAGTCAGGAAGGTGCTTTGACAAAAATACGGCCAGCATTCATTGCTGTTTTGCGCGGTATCTATTCGGTTCGTAGCTCCGTGCCGGATGGTGAGTAAGTATGACTTTGTACACACAAACCTCTCGTCGGTTCTGCGTGTACAAAGTCAACCGCCCGGCTTTACGCTTCGCTACCGGTCTTGCCCTGGTCAGGGCCCGCCCCGACACCCCATGCCATGGAAAATAACTCATCCAAAACCCACCGTCTGGATCTGCGCGTGACCGAGGCCGAATGCCAACAGATCGCCCAGCGGGCCGCTGCTGCGGGCCTGAAAATGTCGGAATACTTACGCCGGTCGGCGCTGTGTTCGGCGGGTCTTTCGGTGGGTACCCCCGGTGGTACCAGCCTTAGTATGCTGACCAAACCCGAACGGGCGCAGCTGGCCAGCCTGGCCAACAACCTGAATCAGTTGACCCGCTACGCCCACACGGGTCAACTCGACGTGGTGGGTATTCACGGGTTAATTAGCCAACTCAACCAGTTGCTATCATGATTGCTAAAACCACCACCGGCCGTAGCTTTGACAGCGCCCTGGGTTACGCCGCTGCAGCCCTGACCACCCAGCAACGGCAGCACAAACAGCCCAAAGTAGCCTTGCTGGCCAGCTACAATCTGATTAGCGATGACTGGCAGGGTATGGCCGCTGAAATGGCTGCGGTGGCCCAGGGTAGTCGTTGCCAAACCCCCGTCTGGCATACCTCCCTGTCGGCCCAGCCCGGCGAGCAGCTGAGTGTCGAGCAATGGCGGGCCGCTGCCCGGCAGTACTGCCAGGGGATGGGAGCCGACCCTTATCAGCACCAGGTGGCCATCTTCCAGCACCACGACACCGCTCACGCTCACATTCACATCTACATCAACCGGGTTCGGCTGGACGACGGTCCTGCCCTGGACACGAGTCACAACTACGCTCGTAACGTCAAAACGACCCGCCAGATCGAGCAGGAACTGGCCCTGCTTGCGCTGCCCGAGCAGCGGACGAGTCTGCGGGATCACAGCGCAGCGACCCAGGCTAACCGGGCGACGGTGGGGGCTATCTTAACCCACGTGCTGACCGAGCAGAAACCCACTACCCTAGCCGAGTTAACCGAGGATCTGAAGGGACACGGCATCACCACCCAGCTGGCCACCAACAGCAAGGGTACCTACGGGATCAGCTTCCGGCAGGGAGATGGCCAGCCGATCAAGGGGTCGGCCGTGGGCTACAAATACCAGCAGCTGGTCACGCGGCTGGAAGCCAACCGGGCCGAGTACGAGACCGAGATCAATCGGCTCAGACACGAACTGGAGCAGAAGCCGGCGGTGGTGGAGATTGTACGGCCTGACCCGGCTCAGCAGGCCGAGTTGAAGCGGTTACGGGATGAACGCGACGAAGCCTACGAAAAGCGGACAGCCATGCAGAAGGCCCTGCTGAATCAGCGGCCCAAAACGGTTGTCCAACCCGACCCGGCGGATCGGACCCAGATCGAGCAGCTGAAGCAGCAGCTGCAACGCACCTACCAGGCCTACGTGCAGCAAAAGGAGAAAGCCGACCAAGTGCCGGATCTGATCGATAAGCTGGGGAGCCTACAGCAGCAATACGGGGGACAAGCGGCCCGGCTAAACCAGCTCGAATCGGTGTTAGAGTAGGAACGGCAGCGCTACCGGGAGATGGCCGAGACGTGGAAGGCTCACGTTGAGAAGTATAACGGGTTGGTCGAGCGCTACAACGCCCTACGCCAAAGCCGTCAGGCGCAGGCCCCCACCGCTGGTTCGACGAGTGGAGCCGTTATGCCTGCTGCCCCACCAACTGCCACCACTGTCACTAGCGGCCCGACTCCGGATTGGGTGGCCAGCATGCAGCGTCGTTTGCGGGCCGCTGCGAAGGCGACGGGCAATTGGGCTCAGTTCACGACCTACCTGCAATCGGCTACGCAAACCAATCCCCCTATCCGCCGTCGGCAGGGGGCGGACGGCAAATACATCTACTCGGATAAGCACGGGCAGGCCACGGCGGCAGAGCTGGGCTTCAAAGCGGGTGAACTAAAGCAGCTCATCGAGGCCCCGATTCACCATCAATATAAGGGGCCTAAACATTAACATTGGTTGGTTTACTTCTAGCTTTTGTATAAGACAAGAGTCCATTTGTTGTACTTTATTGAGTTTGCTTCTGTGGTTTGAAAGCTTTTGAAGCAATCCCACTATGTACTATGCGATATTATCAACCGTTTAATAAATGATACATGTATCAATTTTCATAAATTACAATATTGGCTGC
>NZ_PVTE01000064.1 GCF_003002825.1 Spirosoma oryzae
GGGACGGCACGGGCTGGGTCAGCAAGAAAAGCGGTGCCCAGCTAGGGGCCGACAATGGGCTAACGGTGGGCTACAACAGCACGGGCAATGTGGGCCTGGGCGGTACGCTCAGCAAGAATACGGAGGTGGCGACGGCCGGAAAGACACTGGGCTTCAGTGGATTGGGTTTTGTGGGCGTAGGTACTATATCCCCCAGAAGCAAACTGGCCTTATCCAATGACGGTGGTGGCAATCTGGGGGCCGATGACATCAGCATTTACAGTTATGGCAGCAGTGTAGCGCCCAGTGTGGTACAAATGAGTTCGGGAGGTACTGAAGCGGCTCCGGCCAATATTGCTAACGGTACGTCGATTGGCTACCTGGGTTTTGGCGGCCGGTGGAACAACGTTTGGAATTATAATACGTCTAATATTAAAGCTAACTACAAGGGTGATGGTACCACGACCTTATCGGACTTAGTTTTCGCAACGACCAGCACCAACAGAATGCTCATTGACGAGAACGGAAATGTGGGAATCGGCACAATGGCCCCTTCGGCGAAACTGGACTTGCAGGGCAATCAATACATTAATGCAGCTGTGACTTTAGCAGCCTCTAAAAATGCAATTGATATCAACGTTGGGCAGGACTCATACGCTTACGGAAACAGAACGGAAAATTTCGGCATCAACATGAAATCTAATGTAAATCTGCCAAGTGCGGGCCAGATTGCAAGAATAAATTTCGGAGATGTCAGCACGGGTGGTCTTGCAGGAGTAAAATATCTTTCTTTCAGCGTTGGTAAGACGCTCAATGAGTTGATGTATCTCACCGATTCTAATAGCGGTATGGTGGGAATTGGCACAACCTCACCGGGCGTGAAACTGGAAGTTAACAATGGTACCACGGCGGGAGCCATCAAGATTGTGGATGGAACCCAGGGGGCTAATAAAATCCTGACCAGCGATGCCAACGGGGTGGGAACCTGGCAGACTCCGGCAGATATAAACATACCCGCACCGGCAGTCTTTAGTCTGCAATCAGACATTTTTAATTTTTTGAATGGCGTAAGCGCAGGGAGTAGCCAATCCGTACCGATGGCTCAAATCGCCAACAACACTAATGGCAACGTAACCTTCAACTCGGGAACAAATACCGTTAGTCTGAAGCCTGGTGTGTACCAGATGACGTTTGTGTATGAAGGTAACCATAATGCGACGGGATGCGACCTTTCGTCTTATATCGTGGATTTTCCTACGGGTACCGGTAGTACTACAAAGCGAATTCACTCAACGGCGGCACACAACCAAGGGGGGCTGTCCAATCATGGCGGAACCATATCATTTACAACCGTGATAACCGGCACTGGCTATGATTGGCAAATCAGGCTTGGCCGTGGGCAATCCGGAAACTGCACAGGTACAGGTAATACGCTAGGCGCTGGTTCTACACAACTAACAGTCCTCCGCTATTAATCTTTCGATCGCCAGAATGATGGTAGCTACGACAATGGTTTGCTGATCACTTACTGAAGCTGAAGGCGAGTGAATGCTCGCTCTCAGCTTCAGTAAGTGATGATGTTCCATTTCACAAGTGAATAATCTGGAGTAGGCGGGCAAAGCAGTATCAGCAGACCCGGAAATGATTGACGTACGGGTTGCTTTTTCTGTGCATGACTTGAGATGATTGTCTCGTAGCGGCCCTTTTCTTTCCGACATAGACTGCGCTCTGTTGATCATGAAACGGCTCATCCCGCTCTCCAGAACGGATATATCTGCCTACCGACGGAAATACACTGTCGCCTTGCAGGTAGTTTTTTTTGCATAAACCAACTTATTAAAAACATGAAAATCAATTGTTTATTGTTCACTCTGACTACATTGACTTGGTTCTCGACGGCAAAAGCGCAGGTCAAGATCGGGGCCAATCCGGCTTCTATCGGCGCAACCAGTAATCTGGAAGTGGAAGCTGCGAATGGCAACAAGACAATTATTCAGAAAGACAATGGCAACGTAGGTATTGGCACAACCTCACCGGGTGCGAAGCTGGAAGTTAATAATGGTACCACGGCGGGCGCTGTAAAGCTGGTGGATGGTACGCAGGGGATTGGAAAAGTGCTAACCAGCGATGCCAATGGGGTAGGTACGTGGCAATCAATAGGGAGTACTGTAGTATATAAAGTAGCGGCTACCCAACCCGTTGACGTAATCGGTTCAGTCGATAGTCTTGATCTGGGCCTTTCGAAAACGATAACGATTCCCGCCGGTAGAAATGCCGTTATAACCGTGTTCACCAACGTTCCGGCAGGCTTGGACAGCGTTGTATCGCTCAACCAGATTCCCAATGCCTATATCGGTACACGGCTTAAGCGGAATGGAATCGATACGGAAGAAGGTTCCCGCAAATTCACATTAGCAGCGTTCGGCAATTCGGCATCTACCATCGTGCCTATGAGTCATGTCGTAGGACAATTTACCGAGACAATCGTAGCAGCAAACACGGATCAGCTTATTACGTACAAGACCCAGGGCTATGTAGAGCAATGGAGCATCAGCAATGGCTATACGCCCACTTACCGGTTCAATATGTGGGCTGCCAGCGGTGATAATTTCGATTGGGGGCGGGCAACGATGGTTATCAACGTCACCTATTACTAGGTCGGTCGCTTTGACTAAAACTGCCCGGATGTAGGGCTGCAATGGTCAAGCTAATCCGCCAATGTTCTGTATGATTCTCGTCTACTTCGGTAGCCCTGATTTACCCATATGCTTATTCCCGGCATGTACCGATAGTCAATACCTTATCGAGTTAAATTTTTCTGTCCTACCATGTATGCAATAAACCACCATATCCCCTCATGAAGCGAACTCTCTACTTAGCTACCCTGCTTTGGTGCTGGGCGCTACTGGTTCAGGCACAAAGCCAGATAAACAGCACCGTACAGGTCCACCCCGGTGGTCATATGGGTGTTTATGGCAACCTGAACTTCAACTCCGGCTACGTCGTAACGCCCCGTAGTGCACCGGGCGACAATATTTATTTTACCACTGGTGCCACACATACCGGTGCGTCGGATGCATCACACGTCAACGGGTATGCCGAAGAAGCGGGTAATGCTGCGTTTACTTTCCCCATCGGGGACGGTACGTCGTATCGGTGGGCAAGTATTGCGTCGGCGAGTACGGCGGTCAACTACCGGGCGGCTTATTTTTCGGGCGATCCCGGATCGGCTAGCCTGCCTACGGGTAGCCCCTTCGCTACCTCGTCGCGGGGGACCGGGGTCGAGACTGTCAGCACGGTCGAATACTGGGATATCGATGGCAGCGCATCAGCGTCCATCACGCTGAGCTGGAATACCGCTAGTAACCTGACTACGTTGACTGGGGGAAGTCCAAGTCGGCTGGTCATCGTCGGTTGGAATGGTAGCCAATGGGTAAACTTGGGGCAGGCCGGCGGTGTGTCGGGTACGTTGGTAGGAACCGGCTCGGTCACCGCCACGAATATCACACCGAATACGTATACAGCATACACGTTCGGCAGCCTGTCTTTGCCGACAGTCGCTATTAATTCACCCGCTAATAGTGGTACGGCGACGACCTCACCCACGGTCTCGGGCACGGCCACGCCCAACAGTACCGTCACGCTGACGGGTCCTAACAACACCACCCTGTGTACGACCACAGCCAGCGCGTCGGGGGCTTACTCATGTAACGTCACGGTAGCAGCGGGACCTACCAGCATTACGGCCGTTGCCTGTAATACGGTCGGCTGTTCGTCGCCGGCCGTGAGCAGCTTTACGGCAGTCGGTCCGGCCAGCCTGACGGTGGCCCAGCCTCAGCCGGGTCCGACCACGCAGCCCATCTCGGGCACGGCCACGCCGGGCAGCACGGTGACCAT
>NZ_PVTE01000065.1 GCF_003002825.1 Spirosoma oryzae
AATTCGGGTCCATTGTTGATCAGACAGCTCGTAGCGTTTCATACCACAAAGGTCATACTATTCGCTAAGTTTACTATGATTGTCCACACACTCTAGTTCTTTATCATTTTATACCTACTCGAATCGAACTGTTTTCACTTTGTGGCTATTAGATACCAAATGAGCCAGGCCATTGTACAGATAGGATCGCTTTAACCATGCAACGGCTTTTTTTTCGATTTTTATCCCTATCAATTACTTCTACTACCACGCCTTTACTGCCATTCGGCATATTTACTCGTGATCCTACCGCAGGGAAGCCGCCCAAAATTATTGGTTCGGGTGAGGTAGCTAACGTATCATCTGACAAAAACGGGGTTGGGGGCGGGCTCATATATCCAGGATAACTATGCCGGTTGGTATCAGTAAAATCTTCACCTGGTCTGCGAACAGGCGGCGCTTGATATGGGTGTAGTAGGGCTTGCTGACGACCCATTTCTGTTTGATATGCTTGTTTGGCCATAGTACCCCGAACTGAATCGGTTTCTCGGTAATCGGTAGTGGCCGTATTATCCATCTGAAGATCTTTATAACCACCAGAGGATTGCTGTATTCGGAAATCTATAGTATCAGGTCTGGCAATACCCATACTGCTTTTAACTGAGTTATTGTTTACCTGGGTAAAAGGCATGCCATTGGCTGTGGCTACCTTCTCTATCTGGTTGTAGCGCCAGCTCGAAATTCCCCCATTTGTTTTCGTGGAATCGCTTTCATCCGTGTAGGTACGGCTATCCTGGTCAAAATCCATATCAGCATCATCCGTACTTATTTGATTTTGCTTAAGCTCAAAGGGGTGACCCCGAACCCGGTCTGAAACGGATGGTAAGCCAGCATAATTTGTTTGACTCCGGGTTATAGGGTTTAGATAATTACTGTTACTGGTCGGTTGAATATGCATACCTAAGTTTAATCCCCCCTGGTTCATCACCATAGAAGGTGCATTGGGATCACCGAAAGTAAGAGGGACTGTATTTGCCGAGGAATGAAATTGGTGCTGATACAGAACGTACTCCTGACCAGAGACAGACGGGTATGGCATTTGTCCCCATTGGTGGTGTTGACCGGGCGGGGGCATCATCTGATTCGGTATGTTGTGCGCACCTGGGGCAGTATCCGGTATCTGCGAACCACCCGGTTGATAAATTGTGGTGAAGCGAATATCCGACGCAAATTCATGGCCTTGCTTTAATTGATCAGCGTTTACTTTTTGCTTGATGGGTGCGCTTACGCTACCTGGCGCAATTTGGCCGGTTTGTAACTTTAAGTAATCAACTAAATGTTGATCATTATCAAATAAATAAATTACTTCTCGTTCGTCGTTCAGCTTAACGAATTCACTATACAGCCCCTGCTGTTGTAGAAATGTAACAATGTTAGTAGGCGTATGAACAGTGCGCGGTATAGGATTCATTCCTATGGTAATAGCTCTTTGGATAACTTTGCTTGACATCGGCCCCATTGCTGATGGCTTTGCTACACCACCTCTTCCAATGGAAACTTTCATCTGTGAAGTCCTAGGTTTAAATCGTGCGGCGGCCTCCTGCAATTTTCGTTGAGTAGTTGCCTGTGGTCGGTTATTAGCAATCGTTTTCGTAGGCTGACTGACGCGCTGCACAGCGTTAGCCTGGTTAATAGCGGCACTTTTGGAGTGTTCGAACGAGTTCATGCAGTTTTTAGACGTGGAGAGTTAAGTTTGCTTGTAAATGACTACAAGTCAATAGTTTTCGAATAACTGGTCGGTAAAACGCTATATCGAACCAGACCCGTTCCATTTTATTAGCAAAAGCGCTTAAGCATCTGGCTGCTGCTACTTTCTTCCGCTCTTCCCGTCATATGAAACGTGCCCTCAAAAACTGGGGCTTTTTTTACGGAACTGGATAGTTCTGCGGAAAAATACATAGTATGGATAATATCATGCGCAACCTGTTTTTGGTCACCTTAACTAGCCTTATTTGAGAAGCATATATGTGAGTCTAGCTTGTAATAATTAGCTTTATTAAACTACCGAAATAGTGTGTGATGAAAATAAGTAAAGATGGCCTTTTAGTCTTGCTACTGCTGCTTGGGCTTAAGGCAGCTACCTACGGACAAAAAGCCCAAGTCGAAGCCCTAATGAACCGATACCGTGCTAAAGACAACTTTAACGGTTCCGTTCTTATCGCCAAAAATGGTAAAATAGACTATGTAACGTACATAGGGCTGGCCAATAGAGAGGACAGCATAAAATACTCCTCCAAGGCTAAGTTCCATATTTTTTCGGCCACCAAAACCTTCACGGCGGCGCTGATTATGCAACTCTACGAACAAGGCAAAATTCATCTTGATTCGTCGATTGCAACTTACTTACCAGACTATAAGGGAGAAGCCGCTCACAAGGCCACTATCCGAGACCTGTTGACCTATAGTAGTGGACGGGATAAACGGGAAATGCGCGAAATCGCTGAAGCTTATAACTCTACCATCTGGCCTGTAGACAGCTTCATAACCCGCTATTGCTCTGAGCGACTAGTAACGCAGCCGGGCACCCGTTTTGCTTACAACAACGGCGACTTTATTCTGCTGGGCAAAATTATTGAGCGACTCTACGGTCAACCCTTTGAGGAAGTCTTGCGGCAAAAGATTTTGACTCCTCTAGGGATGCGCAATACGGATTATCTGCATCATGAAGATGTGATAGCCCATTTAGACCGGGGCTATTTCAACAGTGGGTCAAGCCCGGTTACGTTTTCCCGTCCCACCAACTATTACATTGACAATTATTTTTCGGCGGGAGCCATGTACTCCACGCCTACGGACCTGCTACTATTTGACCAAGCCCTGTTTCATCATAGGCTGTTGAAGAAGGAAACGGTCCAACTGATGCTCACCCCCTACAAATCGTTAGGCGATGTGGCTTTCGGCTTTTGGGTGTATCCCAAACAGATTGGTGAGGGCACCACGTATGTAGTGGCTGAGCGCCAAGGCTATGGGTATGGTCACCACACGAACTGGGTTCATTTGATTGATCAAGATATCACGCTCATCATTATGAGCAACTCGAATACGGTTGATCCCAACAAAATGCGGTGGGAGGTGCTATCTGCTTATTTGAAGGGGTCAATTGACAAAAAATGAGCGTTTGATGAGATGGCTGACACGTCGTTTGTCACTGATCTGTCGCTTGCCAAAGCAGTAGTATACGACATAGTTGGTTAGTGTAAGATGCAATGCAAAGTTCCTGCTCGCCTGTCTTGGCGTCCTGCCAACCGGATTATCGGGGGAAACTAGCCTGCCATTTTTCCCCGTAAACCGACTCATACCCCACTGTTATCTTAAAGTTTGTCTGTTTGGGGGTGAAGTAACCGGCAAAGCGACTTTTATACGTATCAAACAACCGGACGGTTTCATTCTGAGGAATGACCTCCTCTGGTAATAAGTCCCGGGCATCATATTGAAGGCTATCAACGGCTTGATGCTGTTTGAGTACCCACTTCCCATAGTCATTCATCGTGTTAAATTTAACGCCATCAGCCTCGATTACTACCCTGGTAATCAGGGCCGGACCAATGCCGACATTGCGTATGTCTAATCGGTAAAAGGTATCGTTACCCATGTCTTCAAAATAGGCATTGCTAATCACCAGCTTCGGCCAAACGGAGGCGCTTTGTTGCTGCCGCATGAGGATCGTCTGGTAAGCCGC
>NZ_PVTE01000066.1 GCF_003002825.1 Spirosoma oryzae
CACTGAATCGATTTGCTTTCATGCTTCCTCCCCTTTGTGAAAAGATAAATAGAATCCTCTACTTTTCACTGGCCTACTTTCAAGGGAAGCTTACACAGTCACCTTCTGTAGGGTTACCTGACAGTTTACAACTGCCTTTTCCTGTATCGCTCACGACCTCAACTCTTAATTAAAGCCGCATACAGTGGTTTGGAACCAACTCCTGCAAGTCGATTCCAGAAGGCCGACTTCCATCTTCTACGCAGCAACTATTAATCCTGACAGACCAATAGTTCATAGCACAATCCAGTTGTAGAATGTAGCCTCACTGACGGTTCGCCGCTGCGATGCCCATTTTACGGCAGACCTCGGCGACTACCGTACCCGTGTCAGCTTGGCGGAGCGCAAAAACAATGGCAGCGGCCAACCGTCTGCGCTTCAGTAAATTTGGCGGCCGCCGCGCGGTCTTTTTCATCAGCGATTATTGGTTATTAAACTATCGAGAAATCGCTGCTGCGGCGGACCGCCCGAACTCTCTACTTTAGGCTGGTCCAGTTTACTAGGGGTAGGTCAGTGTTTCCGCTGGCGGCTATAAGCAACTTGGGGCTTGGACGAACTCCGAGACCGGGTCCTAAACGACCAGCCTATTCAACAACTCATTCCTGTTTTGCCCTGTATTTAGGTCTTATCTTTCAATACCCGAAGGTCCGATTGATACACGTCGACCGTCTGATCGACCAGCACGACAATAGGCGCTTTCAATACCCGAAGGTCCAATTGATACCCCGTTTCACGACCCCGAAGACATCGACCGTACCGACTTTCAATACTTGAAGGTCCGATTGATACAAGAGTTTGGCCGCTTCGCTATCGATGGCTGCCTGAACTTTCAATACCTGAAGGTCCGATTGATACCAGGCATCGGGTTAGGCTCAAAAGGAAAGGGTTCCTTTCAATACCCGAAGGTCCGATTGATACGTGACCGTATCCTGGCCACGCTGACTGACGAGGGCGAACTTTCAATACCCGAAGGTCCGATTGATACCAGGTCCGCCGACAGCGTGGCTGCCTGAATGCTGCCATCTTTCAATACCCGAAGGTCCGATTGATACTGCTGGGTCTGGCTGAGCTTGGCGTACTGAAGGGAATCCTTTCAATACCCGAAGGTCCGATTGATACCGGCAAGGGCTACGCCCGCCTGTCGACCTATCAGCATTTCTTTCAATACCCGAAGGTCCGATTGATACGCCCCCCGTATCGACTATGACCCGGTGACGCTTGCCTGCCTTTCAATACCCGAAGGTCCGATTGATACTAAGTGGCTCACCTATAAAGAAGCCATCAAATCAGCAACTTTCAATACCCGAAGGTCCGATTGATACCTTACCCACACCTCCGTCACCACCCTTCTTACCACCGTCCTTTCAATACCCGAAGGTCCGATTGATACCGGTAGCCGTCCGGCACCTTCCCGGCGAACGTGCGCCTTTCAATACCCGAAGGTCCGATTGATACGCGGGCTGGATGCGCTTCAACTCAAGAAAAGCCGGCACCTTTCAATACCCGAAGGTCCGATTGATACACAACTGAAAGCCCCCGGTTGAGCCGTTCAGGTGCAGGCTTTCAATACCCGAAGGTCCGATTGATACACGCGGGCCGCTTCCACGCAATGACTGATCTCATGCTTTCAATACCCGAAGGTCCGATTGATACTGGCAGAATTTGTTTCGGACGTAGCGGCTGCGTTACTTTCAATACCCGAAGGTCCGATTGATACTACGGTGCGCTACTACACTGACTTCGATGAGTTTCCTTTCAATACCCGAAGGTCCGATTGATACCATCGAAATCACACAGACGCGCGACCTATTGCCCAACTTTCAATACCCGAAGGTCCGATTGATACTTTTGCCGTCCGTATCAACGCTCAGTATACGACACGCTTCTTTCAATACCCGAAGGTCCGATTGATACCGTCGTGCTCGGCGTTGGCGAAGACCTCGACAAACCTTTCAATACCCGAAGGTCCGATTGATACAAGCGAACCGGCGGCACCGACGCAGCACCCGTATACGACTTTCAATACCCGAAGGTCCGATTGATACATTGCCTGCCCTATAAATGCCAGCGCAGCCCGTAAAACTTTCAATACCCGAAGGTCCGATTGATACCCCGTACCGCTAAGCTGGGTATACACCAGTTGGGCAACTTTCAATACCCGAAGGTCCGATTGATACGTTCAGAAAGCCCCCGTTTTCCCGGTCGTTCCAGCCGTCTTTCAATACCCGAAGGTCCGATTGATACAGAAATCCAGGAGTTCCTTGATCTTTTTCAGAAACATCTTTCAATACCCGAAGGTCCGATTGATACCGATGTAGTAGCGCTTGCGGGCTTTAGGCAGTTTATCTTTCAATACCCGAAGGTCCGATTGATACGCAACTCACGTTGGCCTACGGGCAGGTGGCCAACACCTTTCAATACCCGAAGGTCCGATTGATACCCGCGCGCAGTCTACTGGCTGCGTTTGAGTGGGAATTTAACCTTTCAATACCCGAAGGTCCGATTGATACCTTAAGCGTCGCCGACACCAGTGAGCTGAAAACTACTTTCAATACCCGAAGGTCCGATTGATACCCGAGAGCATTACGGCCTGGATTGAGCATATGCCGCCTTTCAATACCCGAAGGTCCGATTGATACTACCCCTCGCAGCTGGCCCTCTGTCAAGAGCTGCACATCTTTCAATACCCGAAGGTCCGATTGATACTCTACTACGACCCGCTGGATACCACGACGCCCGACGACTTTCAATACCCGAAGGTCCGATTGATACGAACTCGCTGGCACCGGTTGCAGGCGCGCAGGGATAAGCTTTCAATACCCGAAGGTCCGATTGATACTGAACTCGCTGGCACCGGTTGCAGGCGCGCAGGGATAAGCTTTCAATACCCGAAGGTCCGATTGATACCCCGTAGCAGTTCCAGCCTTGCCCGCTGTTCATCAATCTTTCAATACCCGAAGGTCCGATTGATACATCGGGAGCACGATTTCGTACACCAGTTCGTCACGGCTTTCAATACCCGAAGGTCCGATTGATACAAGGTGCGCCCCTACATTGAGCTTACCCGCGAAAAGTCTTTCAATACCCGAAGGTCCGATTGATACCCGCGTGCGAGCACCGATAGCCGATCGGCTGAAAAGTCTTTCAATACCCGAAGGTCCGATTGATACGCTCGGGGCCATCCCATCGCTCTACACCAAGCTGACCTTTCAATACCCGAAGGTCCGATTGATACGTAGAAGAAACGGGCCGCACTGCCGCTGTCGAGCCGCCTTTCAATACCCGAAGGTCCGATTGATACTCTTCCAGAAAGGCGCTGGCTTCGCCGTCGTAGTAGACTTTCAATACCCGAAGGTCCGATTGATACGATTGCCAGAATAGTCATTCTGGGTGCTGAGGTGGCGACTTTCAATACCCGAAGGTCCGATTGATACACGCCGATATCGAACAGCTTTTCGGCTAACTTCTGATCTTTCAATACCCGAAGGTCCGATTGATACCAAGGTACAAAAAAGCTGTTTTAAACGCGTAACGACCGCCTTTATGACACGAAACAAAGGTCAAAAGTCGTCAGCCTACCGTACTGCTAAAAGGCCGGGGGGCTGACGACTTCGACAAAACGGTGAATATGCAGCGGAATCAACCTTTTCAGCAGA
>NZ_PVTE01000067.1 GCF_003002825.1 Spirosoma oryzae
GCTCTTTTTCATAAGCGATTGTTTGGTTATTTAATTACCGAAAAATCGCCCGAACTCTCTACTTTAGGCTGGTCCAGTTTTGTGGGTGGAGGTCAGCCCCCAAACCGAAGATTTTCCAGACCTTACGGACTATCAGCATCGTTGCGGCTGCTGTTGGTGGAGCGCTTTTAGCGCCCCCTGTTCTGCCATTGCTGGCGACAATCGGCGGCATCCTGACAACGGCCGGAACGGTAGCCGGGGCAATCTCAAGCCTACCGGTCGACTTCAACCGGCTTAACGAGCAACAGGCAGTACAGAAGTAGGGTTAATCTAGTTACGGCAGATTATGCAAACCCGGTCGCTTGACCGGGTTTGCATAATTGAACAAATGCTTTTTCTCATCTAGGACAGTTTATTCTTTTCCTAAGAATTTCTCTATCCTACATACCCATTGAATGATAAATGAAAAGTCTCTATCAAAATTCATCCTTGAAATATCCCTACCTTTATGCGCAATATCATTCCTAGCTTCTGCTATATTTTTTAAGTCATTATACTGGTTTGTTTCAATAACTTTTACTATATCCTTGTCAATAAAATTCTTATATAATTTAACTAAAGGTGGCAATTGTGCTTCGTTGATTAGATACTCTGCACCTGGCTTTGCAGTTTTTATCAATTCCTTTGTAGCTATTTCTAATGAAAGATAAGCCACTAAATAAGCACTTCTATATGATCCAAAGTGACTCAACTTACCAGCTTCAACCAGTAATTCTCTTATAAGTATAAGATTGCTCTTACTCTGTATAAGGTGGAACATATCATCAAAATCTATTTCTGTAACATTTTCTATTTCGTGCTCAACTTCACAAACTTTCGTAGATAAAATATATCTCGTCGTATATCTGTAAGAAATTAATCTATCATTGAGATTGCAAAATATCTGTACATACAAATCAAAGGAAGAACTATCATAATATTCATTTCTATTTTTCTTCCAATTTATATATTTTATTATTCGTAAACAAATAAATATAAATACGTCGTAATTATCACCTAATATCGCTTGCCAAGTTTTCCATGTTTCTTGGCTGTAAGCATTTTGTTCAACAGTTACCAAGTAATCACTTGCAAGTTTCCCCTTGCCTTTATTTATATATTCAATATTTGCAGTAAGCCAGAATGCATACCACTCTTCATTATCTTTACATTTTTCAATATATAATTCTTTTACATTAAAAAACGTTTTGTCCGGCTCTCCTTTTGACCCTGATAATATTACTTTATTAAAGTCTATATTTATTCTATCTGTGTCGAAATATGGCAAAAGTAACTCTTGAGGCAGTCTTCTCCTGATAGAATATGATAAAATGTCGTTTGAATACATAGTGCTTATTGTGTCTATTGCATTAAGTACGCTTAATATAAATAATAACGCTGAAATTCTATGCAATCAGAACGGGGGGATTAGCCTAATATCGGCTGGCGGCTCTTGTTCTGGTGCATAGAATTTCGTTTACAGACAATTAAGGTTTGATCTGATAATCGGTAATGCTGGCATACAAGTCTACCCCTCTGTTGCTCTCAGGCGCTGGCTGCATCCGAACGGAATAGGGGTCTACGTTGTAGATGTAGACTCGCTCAGTTTTATAAACGTCCTTATTGGCTTTGACATAGGTTACGTCGATCGCCACGTAATTAAATTGTAGATCGGTAGGATTATCCAGTTTCAAGTTGATATTGAACAGATGCCCTATACCGTCTGAATCATAGTCATCAACGACAACCAGTATGTTATTCAACTTTTCAGTCAACTGCTGCTTTGCAGTCTGTTCCTGCTCACGTTCGGCCACTAACCGTTGTTGCTCATCTTTCTGTTGCTGTTCAGCCTGCTGTTTTTCCTGATTCTCCTGTATACGGTTGTTCAGCGTTGCAACCTGCGATTGTAGATTTTCTATCTGTTTTTGCTCATCTGACTTCCCTGAGTCACATCCGAATGAATATACAGCAAGAGCAATTGTAGCGATGTATAGTAACTGACTCATACTATTGTTTGCTACCCTTCATAACTGTTACCTCCCGAACCTTAACGCCCGATACGGTTGCATTCATCGTAACAACAGCATCAAGTGTGGTCCCGTCGTAAATGCCTGAACCAGTAATTGTAGTAGAATTTTGTCCCGTTCGTGGCGGTGGCTTCTTGGGCTTGTGGTGGCATAAAGAAACCATTTTCCGACACAGTTGCAGTTAGCCGGTTTTTTGAAAAAGATAGAACTAACTCTTTTTGTGATGTACCCTTTGTGATAATAAGGACATCGTTGGCACTAGAACAAGACGGTTTTACCGATGACTCAAGTTGATACGACGATGTATTACCCACGACGTTGAAGCGTCCTATATACCTATCTCTTGGGTCTACAGCCTCTTTTTTGCAGCCACCAACTAAAAAGCTAAGTACTGCAATTGGCAATAGGAATTGATTCTTCATTGGTTGAACGTGTTGAATTGTGGAGAATTGATTAAATAAACTTTTCGTAAATCTCTTCGTCGACAAAGGCGGCTAACCGACGTGTGTATATGTCCATCGTACGAGACTCGGTAAAGCCGTTCTGCTGTTGCAGTTTTTTGGAGTGGATACCTAGACGAATGGCTTTGATGTTGCCGGTGTGTTTCCAGCCGTAGACGGTGTATTTTCCAACTATCCGCAGGTCGTCAAGTATCTGCCTATGCCGGTGGTAGAAATAGTTCTTGCCGACAGGTTCCGGCCCCGGTTTCCCCCCTTTACCAAATACGTAGTAATCAACTGGGTAATTACGAATACCCATCTCGTCCAGCAAGTCCGCAAGGGGTTTAGCCAAAGTGGGAGTTTTGGTGATCTTGGTTTTAGACCGGCCCGGCTGTATACGTACTGATCGGTCTTTCAAGTCCCCTACCTTCATTAGCCGAACCTCTTTACCCGGCCGGGCAAATGTGTAGTGAATGAAGTAAATGAACAGTAACAGGGGGTAATCGTCGTAGTGCTCAATCAGCCGGAAGATTCGCCGGGCCTGCTCATCGCTGTAAGGTTCGTGAATCTCGCTTTCGACTTTCGGCACCAGTTCCCGGCAGCGGGGCTAACGTCGAACCGCTTACGGCCGGGCTTGGTGTACCAGATACAAAACGTTTTGAGTTGGCCTAGAGCCTGTGGACATTCACAGTAACAATATCATGCTTGACGCCAAATAGACCATCGCTAAAAAGCTGGTAGCGGTCTTTTCGTAGCGAGTTGC
>NZ_PVTE01000068.1 GCF_003002825.1 Spirosoma oryzae
AAGACCGAGTTCTGCACCCAGCTCAGATACCGCCGAAACAGTTTGAGCATCCGGCCGGTGCGTTTCTGGCTAACGTCGTATACGGCGATACAAAAAGGCATGGGTGACGAAACGATTAGAGTGAGACGCGCACGGCTTACCACCACATATGAAAGCCCTGATACGGATTGCCGGTGGGGTCGCACAGGTGGTCGAACTCTTCGAGCGGTCCGCCGCCGCAGTACATTGAGATGAACTACAACCGAGTGCGCAAGCATTAATCGCTGGGCTATCAAAGCCCTGAACAATTTGAGGATCAGTATTACGCAAACCTGACAAAGTCAGTGTGCCGATAAACCGAACCGCCTCACTAATGCCGCTCGTATCTTCCGAGGCTGGTTCAGCGATGAGGACAGCGAGTATGTGTACAAAGACTTTGAGCTACAGGCCCATAACGTATCTACAGTAATGGTGGGCGTGATTGCGCGGGATAACAACCCATCTTTGAGTAAAGTTCCTGCGCCATCAAGTCTTTTAGGGACAACAAAGAATAAACCAACGCCCTACCAACCGGTAGGGTTTTTTGTTTGTATACGTTTGTACTTTGTAGTAGCAGTACAATGCGTCATCAACGGGACGGGTAGGTTTTAACGAAGCGGCATCTTCATCGGTAATTTGGATGCTGTGTATCCCTGGCGTGTGATGTGGCAGAGGTGCAGGGGGCCAGGGACAGCCTGTGTAGGTGAGCATAACCAACGACTATGGCCAACTAGCGGAAAGAACCATCACGCAAGTGAATTCGGTCTAATCCTTGACTCTGTCAGTGATTTATCTATTGTACGCTTCCAGCGTAAGGGGTGAATCTACCGGCTCGACGCGGGTAATGTGTTCAATGCCGGAACCTAGTATAAGAAAGCATGAAGGGAATGTAAACACAAAGCCTTGATCGATGATAAGTGATCAGCATTCGCAGGATAAAAATAATGACCTGCTCAACAGAATTAAAGAAAAGAGTGAGGACGATTTTGAAAAGCAGCTAACATTTATTGCCTCAAGTGCGCTGGGAGTGTCGTTTGCCTTCTTGGAAAAGCTCGTTGATCTTAGCAAGAGCGTTCATGTCTGGATACTTACTTCATCATGGATTCTCTTATCCTTAGCATTGTGTGTAAATTTAATCTCTCATTACGTGAGTAGAAAGCTTGCAGAAAAAAGTACTGACGATTATAATAAATATTGCGATACTGAAATGGATTATAGTGTTTTAGTGCTCAATATAAATAGACGCAACAATATCATAGACTGGATTAATTATTCTTCCATTATTGCATTACTTTTAGGTCTGTGTCTATTAATCACCTTCGTAACCAAAAATATCAGTCACGTGTCGAAAGATAGATCGAAAACACAATCTCCGCCGAGTGAGCAGCGGGGCCGAACGATACCTGTCCCCCCATCACTGCCGAAGCATAATGAGCAAACGTCCAAGAATCAACCTGTTTCAACACAGAGTAGCAATAAACCTTCCGAGAAATAATGGCTAAACTTCCCCTAAAAGCGCTCAGAGATCTTAAGGATCTTAACGCTTTTCTTAACGACGAGCATCTGACTAAGGAACATTTTGTAATCGATCCAGGACTTCCCGTACAGGGTGGTCGAACAATTCCTACCCCTCCCAGACTACCGACGCAACGTTCGCCAACCCACCCGGATAAACCAGACACGAATAAAAAGGAAAGGGAGTAGCTGAAGAAATCTGAGATGGTCTAATTAATCGGCACAGTGAACTTGCTTAACTTAGCAAGATCATGCTGCAACCAGGTAAACCCAAAACTCGGCGTAAATATGACG
>NZ_PVTE01000069.1 GCF_003002825.1 Spirosoma oryzae
GGGACGGCACGGGCTGGGTCAGCAAGAAAAGCGGTGCCCAGCTAGGGGCCGACAATGGGCTAACGGTGGGCTACAACAGCACGGGCAATGTGGGCTTGGGTGGTACACTCAGCAAGAACACTGCCATCGCCCAGGAATCTTACAACCTGAATTTTACGTCGTCGGCTACCTCTGGGTCCAGTCATTTTACGGTTGACGGCTCCACCTTTAATGTGGATGCGGTTAAAAACAGTGTGGGGCTTGGTACCGCCACGCCCGTGGGACGACTTAACCTGGCCCAGGACAACTATACCTCTGGTATCTCAACGTCGTATCTCACGCCAGGATTGATCATTACAGGACCGACCGAAGTTGGCGGTGGATTTTCCGGTCCCGGAATATACTTCGAAGGGAAAGACAACAATGTCAATGAGAAGGTGATGAAGGTTAATTTGACCAGAACATCCGCTGGAGCAGGGTTTCTTAACTTTCAGTCTGTCTCGGATAATGGCTCAGCGTCCAACAATACAGTATTCAGTATTGGCAATAACGGAAATGTGGTTGTGGGACTGGCTGGGGCTATTCAAAATGCAAGATTTATAGTTGCAGGGACTCAACCGGCAAGCGGTGCTGCCGCTGCTGCTACCTACTTTAATCCAGGTAGTACCGTGACATCGAGTGCCTCTTATGCGTGGACTAATCCGCTAAGCATTTATGCTACTGGGTCTATTTTATCCGGGGCCTATATAGCTGCCTATGCTGGTACATTGACCGCATCGGACAGCCGGATCAAGCACATTAAAGGCCTTACCAACAACGCGGCCGACTTGGCTACGCTGAGTAAAATAAAGATTACAGACTATGTCATGATTGATCAGGCTCACTTCGGCGACCGGACGTTCAAAAAAGTAATTGCGCAACAACTAGAGTCCGTTTACCCAAGCGCTATCACAAAGCGGGCCGATTATATTCCGGATGTTTACAGCTTGAGTGAAGCCGTGAAGATAGAGAACGGTACAGTACGCATTACGTTGAATAAAGCGCACGGACTCCAGAAAGGCGATGAGATCAAGCTTGTTACGGAAACAGAACAGGAAGTTCTGGTAACCGTAACCTCAGTTACAGAAAAGAGCTTTACCGTAAGTGGCCTTGCCGATACGCAGGCACGCTATTTCGTTTATGGTAAAAAGGTGCCTGACTTCCGGGTTGTAGACTATGACGCTCTTTCCATGCTGAATGTTTCGGCTACACAGGAACTGTCCAAACAACTTCAGTACGCAAATGCTCGCATTGCACAGCTGACCGCCCAGGTTGCTGAACTGGCCGAACTCAGGGGTGCCGTAGCCGACTTACGTCGGGAATTGGTAAAAGCCGCCGTTCGGCAAGTAAATGTGATGCCTAAAGGCAGCAGAATAACCAGCCGGTAGGATGAACGAATGGGTTTCAATCATTTTCTACCCTATCTCACTACTAATTGTTCTTCAAACCATACCATCATGAAACTCAAACATCTGTTTTCATCTCTGGCCACGATAGCCGTGTTTTCCACGGCTCAGGCGCAGGTAAAAGTAGGGGCTAACCCCGGCACCATCAACGGTGGCTCGGCCCTGGAAATCGAAGCGACCAACAAAGGCCTGCTCATGCC
>NZ_PVTE01000070.1 GCF_003002825.1 Spirosoma oryzae
GGTGAGGTTTACCCATAAGTTGGGGGTTTTGCCTGTGAGTACTCGTTCTTTGACATCCTGTATCCATCTACTACCGTCTGAAAGTGCAGGTAGCCCTTCCAGATTGTCTGCCAACCGGGCGGGCCGCTTTGACGAACACCCTGGTGACCGCCCAGGCGAGCCAAAAGCTGCCAAAACCAGCCCACGCTTTGGAAGACTAGTTCGGCTTGCTCGTAGCGACTTAGGTAACGACTACTCAACTGAGTAGCCACCTGAGCTTCACTAGCGTCCGCCCACGCCATAGGGGACGTGGAGACAGGCCCTTGACTCTGATCCCGCAACCGTAGTAAACGGATGGCCACTAAACTCAGCAAACGCAGACTGTTGCTCAGGGCTTCAACCGACTCGAACTGACGGGTTTCCACGCGGCAGCCACTTTTGAGACATTTGTGGTAGTCTTCGCAGGTGCGCCAACGGTGGGTGTACACATTCAGCTGCTGTTCCACCTGAGCGAGTTGGGTGACAGTTTCGTTGGTCAGCAGCCGCCATACGCTCGGTTGGTGGGCAGCTAGTGGTTCCACCTGTTTGAGCTCGATCACCGTCAGGGGTTGATCAATGCCTGCCAAGGCAACCAGCCCCCATTTGACCTGACAGCGCAACTCGTGCACCTTTCCTTTCGCGTCCCGAATAGGTCGCGTCAACCAGCCCCCTACCGGCTGACTGTCGAGCCATTCTTGCAACAAAGCCGATTTGTCAGCCAGTTGGCGATTCTGGCCACTGCGACTCACAAAGGTTTGCTGATACTTCAGGGCCAGGTTGTACCACCCGGCGATGTCTGATTCGGCATCCGCCACCTGTACGATCCGATAAGCTGTTTGCTGACTAAATCGTCGGGCAAACTCAAGCGCTCCCACCCACTTGTAGCTTTCCTTCTCCTCGAAAGGGCGCTCTTTGTGGGTATGTCGCTTCCCATAACTGGCCCGATCCCGCTGAATGAACTGCTGTATGGGAATACCCAGGGGCACAAAATCCGAGTCGGCCAGGATGGCGTGGTGCAAGAGTAGGCCGTTATCGTCTACGTTTTGCAGGTAGCCCAGATCGAGCTTACGCCCATGGAAGCGAGCCACCGTAGTGTCCTGAAAGGAATAGAGCGTTTTATTGGGGGCGTTGGCTGGCTGTTGATTGGCCCACTGAATTAGTCCCTGCTGATAGGCTTGATCCATGACAGCGGGCGTTAGTTTGGGGTTGTTAACGAGTCGGTAGAAGGCTTTGAGGAGCGCATTCTTATTGAACAATCGGGGAAACGATTGGGCACAGTCGAGTTGCATCAACTGAGTCTGTAGGTATTGACAACGTCGGTTGAGTCGTTGATCACCAATCCGAAAGTGGTCAAGTTGACAGGCGATGACAGCGTCAAGGGTCATAGTGAAGATAGATACAGAATGTCCAAGAACGGAAACTTACGATCAAAGCCCGACTTGTGGGTAAACCTCACCCC
>NZ_PVTE01000071.1 GCF_003002825.1 Spirosoma oryzae
ACCGCTGGTACTGTCGTGAAAAGCAACTTTTGAGATAGGACTTTTTTCATATCTTTGGACTACAAGTAGGACAACTCGGCTTCGGCCACTTGATCCTGTGTAGTCCCGCCGGTCGGGACTATTTTTTTGTGCTGATTGACTCGGTTCGCTAAATACAAAGGGTCATACTTGGCCCCGTGACGCCATAAGGCGTAGACCATCAAAAGCAATCGTTTCTGAACCGCTACGTAGGCTTTCATCTTAATATGGGTGCGCTCATAAACCCGCTCGTAAAGCGCTTTACAGGTCGGTTCATTGAAGCGAACTGCGTTAAAAGCAGGCATATGTAGAATACGACGAAGCCGGCTATTGCCCTTTTTGGAAATGCGGGTTTTGCCCGAGTGGTTGCCTGACTGGTTCTCCACGACGTCATACCCCGCATAGCTGACTAAATGGCGCTGGTTGGTGAAGCCTTCGAAGCCATTAGTTTCGGCCACTAAGACGGCCACTGATAACAGGGCAAGACCTTTGATGGCAACGAGTCGATCCACACGGGGCTTGAGTACAGGATCTTGCTCGATGAGTTCTTTAATAGCCGTTTCCAATGCATCTATCTGCGCATCATATACGGCTACGAGCTTGGTTAACTGCCTATCAATGAAGCTACTGTCAAAAGCACTATGCTCCAGGGCATGTTGCTGATTGGTAGACTGAGTTTTGAGTTCCTGTAAACGTTGATGCTGGCGTGTCAATAGCCGCAAGGCGTACAGGTTTTTAGAAAGGGGGCTCCACAGCGGCAGTTGCTGTTCCAGGCCCATCCGGGACAAACCCTGAGCGTCGATTTTGTCGTTTTTTGATTTGTAGCCTAAGCTTTTGAGATAATGCTTTGCCTTGTTAGGCAATAGAATACTGACCGATTGATCCTGCTGATGCAGATACCAGGCCACCGCTTCGTGGTATACGCCGGTAGATTCCATCAGGTAAGTTAGGGGTAAATCTAACTTACGATGGCGGCTCATCCAGATCAGTAGACTAGCAAAGCCAACAGGCTTGTTGACCACTTTAGTAGTGGCTTTGACACTCACCCGTCCAGTTTGATCAATGACCGACAAACAAACTTGAAGGGAGTCTTTGCTGATGTCCAGCCCAACACAATAGCGCAGGAAAGATGTCATAAACAAAGGGAATAAAAAGTGAAACATGAACCTGACTACTTTTCTGACTCTGGCACATCGATAGCAGATCACAGTGACCAACTGTGTCTATGGGTACTGTCGGAGCTTGTTGAAAAGGGACAAGGGTACCAGCGCAGCCAGCGAGTTCAAGATCGGGCTATTCTCCGTCTCAGCCGCGGACCCGAGGTACTGGTAACCCCTGTCAGGTCTTACTCAAAAATTGCACTTTTTATCACAACCTCGACTCAAAACAAAGATATGAGC
>NZ_PVTE01000072.1 GCF_003002825.1 Spirosoma oryzae
GGCTAATCTTGTAGGGGTTTTGAAAACGAGTAAATTTGGTGACACAACCCCCAACAAAATGAGTGAATTCAGTCAGATGACACGCTTTCGGCCTCAGGTAAAAAAAGTCTGGATCGGGCCTTTGACCTGGCGCTCGCCAAAACCGGCCTCTCGTTTTCCCAAACCATGGGACCTACTTTCCGCCAGACCATAGCGGGCTTGTTTGCCCATCAGACCATGAACGAATCGGTCATGCTGGAAGGCCACTTGCAGGCTACCCTACAGCGGGCACAGGCCAGTGAGGGCGAGTATTTGGTGGCCGCTCAGGATACCACCTATTACAACTACAGCACCCATCAGGCCATGACCGGACTGGGCACTATACAGGGGGGTATTAAAGGGGTTATGCAGCATAACGTACTGTTAATGACCCAGACAGGGCAACCCCTAGGCTTGCTCGATCAGCAATACTGGAGCCGCCAGGGGGACAAGCCATTTGTGGGCAAAGAGAGTCAAAAGTGGACCAATGGACTGGCTGCCGTCAATCAACACCTGGGCCAGTCAGCCAAGCCAGTGGTGGTCGTCCAGGACCGGGAAGCGGATATATTTGCGTTTTTCACCGCCCAACGGGCCGCATCGGTCGCCTTGCTGGTGCGGGTCCATCAGCCCCGCCAGCTGGAACTGATCGCCAGCGGTCAGCGACGCAAACTAACCGAGTTGGTGGCCCATTTACCGGTCATGGGCCACCATCAGGTGGAGGTGCTGCGCCAGCACAAAGTGGTCCGACTACGGTTGAGTTTACAAGCTTGTCAGGTTCACGTGTGGCCCCACAAAGATCGTAATCCGGCCAAGCACAAAAGCCCGCCGTTGTGGGTAGTGATTGCCCGGGAGATCGGGGCTGTCAACGAGCAAGGACTCGACGTGTTTGACAGCCGCCAAGCCGCGGAGTGGTTTTTACTAAGCAGTTTAGGGGTTGAGACGGAGTCCGATGCCCAGCGGCTAGTTGGTTTTTACAGCCTTCGCTGGCGGATCGAACGCTTCCACTACGTGCTCAAGTCGGGGGCCTTACAGGTAGAAAAGATGCAGTTTGATGACCTCCAGACGATGCTCAATGCCTTAGCGTTTTATTCGGTGGTGGGCTGGCAACTACTGCGTATGACTTACTGGGTGCGTGCTCAACCAGACGCATCGGCCGTTAGCTACTTTACGGAAAGCGAGGTTGGTTTGCTGGCCCGGTTGAGTAAGGGCCCCGTCACGACAATTTCTCAGGCTGCGCTGGCGCTGGGGCGATTAGTGGGCTTTGCCCCCTGCCGCAAGCAGCCACTGCCTGGTCTCAGGGTGTTGAGTCAGGCAGTGGAGCGTTTTTATTTCATCAAACTAGGTTATGGACTCAATCCGAATTAAAACCCCTACAAGATTAGCC
>NZ_PVTE01000073.1 GCF_003002825.1 Spirosoma oryzae
TGGGGTGGTCCAGTTTAGCGGCACACTGAACTCGCGAGTTTTGTGTAATATTCCTGCTCAAACTGTTCAGGGCTCTTGTAGCCCAGCGACGAATGCTTGCGCACCCGATTGTAGTACATTTCAATATACTCGAAGATTTCGGTTCGAGCATCCTCCACACTCAAGAACGTTCCCCCTTCCAAAAGCTCCGCTTTCAAGCGGCTCCAGAATGACTCCGCAAAAGCATTGTCATAGGGATCGTCGGCTCGACTCATGCTAGGCCTAATCTGCCACAAACTGATTAGTTCATGCAGATCATTCGACACATATTGCCCACCCCGATCCGAGTGAGTAATCAAGCCAGGGTTGGGCTGGCGAGATCGCAAGGCATTACTCAGGGGAATGATAACCAGGTCATCTTCCATGTTGTCATCGACTCGCCAGCCTACCACTCGCCGAGAGAACAGATCCATCCAAGAACCTAAATAAGCCCAGTCTCCATTACTCAACGGCAGATAGGTGATATCGCTCACCCAAATTAAATTGGGGCCTTGTGGTAAAGGCTGCCCTAGCAGTAGGTTAGGCCAATACCCCTTCCCGTGGGTGCTATCCGTCGTACGAGGCACAAATGACTTGGGTTGAATAGACTGTAAACCAGCAAGTTTCATCAGCGTTCGCACTTGATGACGCCCCAATTCATGGCCTTGCTCTTTTAACTCAGCCATAATCCGTCGACTCCCATACCGGCGCTTATGATTGGCGAAAACCTGTTCGATCAATTGCTGTTTCCTTCCCTTTTCAACCGTTGGCTTGTAGCTCTCTCCCCGGTTATCTTGTAGCTCTCTCCCCGGTTATAACGATAGTAGGCTGTGCGGCTTAGACCCAATACAGAGCAGAGTGTTTCGACTGGAAATACATCGGCCAATCCCTTGACAAGATCGTAGCGTAACGTCAGGTCTGTCGGCTGAAAATGCTCAAGGCTTTTTTTAATATCTCGCGCTCAGTTTCCAGTTGCCGCACTCGATCTTTAAGTTGCTGATTTTCCAAAACCAGTTCACTTTGCTCATTACTTACTTTTTTTACCCCTAGGTTCTGACTTTTCCAACGGTAAATTAAATTCTCTGAAACACCTAACGCCTTGGAAATATAAGTGGCGGTCTGGCCACTGGCCAACATTTTGACGACTTCGCTCTTGAAGTCAGCGTCATATTTACGCCGAGTTTTGGGTTTACCTGGTTGCAGCATGATCTTGCTAAGTTAAGCAAGTTCACTGTGCCGATTAATTAGACCATCTCAG
>NZ_PVTE01000074.1 GCF_003002825.1 Spirosoma oryzae
CTAATGACATGACAAAAGCGGAATCAGGTCAATAAGTGGTCGATGATTGAGGACTCGGTCACGGAGTTCGTCCAGACCATGCCGGAATAAACTGTATACCCTCCGGTAGATTGGCCCACCGGCGGTGTTGATCGATGCCTTGACCAGCCGGAGCGGTAGGCGTTGGCCCTGGCCTAGCAACCAATGACCCGTTTCAAGGGCCCAAATCAACCCAATCGACAAGATAAACAACAAACAACGCAAGCGATGATGAGCCACCACCCGGCACGATTCCAAATTGAATCCGCGCGATTTGAAGGCCCCAAACAAGGTCTCGATGTCCCACCGTTGGGCGGACAAGGCACCCATCCGGGCCACATACCGGTCTGAGTAGAGAATCAGGTAGTCCCCATCGGCCAGGCGTTTACCCCACAGATACAGCCACGAACCATACACCTGCCGGGCTTGGCGCAGACGTTTCCAGTGGGGGCAGTCAAACAGCTTGGCCGCTCGTTGGCGACGGCCTCGGTGGGTTATCCAGGCATTGGCCCGAATACGAATGATGGGAATCAACCCCCATTCGGTCAGCGATCCAGCCCGGAATTCGGAGCCAACAAATTCGCGGTCTGCTGTCAAATAGATGCGCTGGGCGGGCCGAGGCTTGATCCACCGGGTCAGGCTCCGAAGGATGGTCTGGCGGGCGACGGCCGTGCAGTTTCCTTCCCGGTTGGCCGACCGGGACGCCGGAGCGTTGCCACAGTAGCGGAATGCTCATCTGCTGATGGGCAATGCCCAACACCAGAAATTGCACCCAGTGGCTGCCCTGTCGATACTGAGTCCGATCCAGGGTGAGCACCACTTCGTTGGCTTGTCCATAGCGCTGCCAAACGACACTGCATCAGGAAGCGTTGGGCGCGTCGGAATCGGGCCCCCCGCTGGGTGGGTTGATTGATAGCCAATGCCCATTGTGCCAGCGAGGAGTCGGTGAGTTTGAGTAGGGCTACAATGAGCATGGCCAGGAATTTGATTCGCCGTTTATCGGCGGAGAAGTAGGGATTTAGCGTCTGAACGAGGGCTTCTTCGTTACTTTGCATGGAAGGAGTGTCTGGGGGTGGTTTGAGTTTGGCGACCCAAAATTACCCCTACAAGGCTACTCCTTCTCTTTTGTCATGTCATTAGG
>NZ_PVTE01000075.1 GCF_003002825.1 Spirosoma oryzae
CTGGCAGGAGTTTTACCAGTCTTGGCGGGGCCAGGCTGATGAGGCTACAGAGGGAGCCCAGCAGCAGCAGGCTCGCCAGCCAGCGTAGCGGGGGCTGGGATCGGAAAGATCGATTCATAAACGATTGAAGATAGAAAGTTGAACTAGTTGAGAAAAATTATTGGTAAAGGCTTTAAAAAAAATAATGAGAAATAAAGTGAAGTAGCTACTTATTACTGAATAGCATTCCAGTAATAAGTAGCTATTGCCTGCATTCCTGCATCGTTAGGATGGTGGGCTACACCCGCATTCGAGTATTGACTTGCTTTGTAATCGGTCCGCTCACGTATTGCATCTAAGTTTACAAATACGTAACCTTTCGTTTGGGCATAATTCTGGAACGCGATATCAGACGCTTCTTTGTTCGCCCAAAAGCTATTCCGGACGATAATTTTTGCGCCTGGTTTTGGATTACAGACGCTGATTAATTGATCCAATTGCTGATTGAATTTGCTCAAATCAAATAGAGAAGCCTCTATGTTTTCTGACAGAGATATAAGCACCAGATCAGTTGTATAATTATTGCCAAAAAAAGTGGTCATTGGGTCAATAAATAACTGCTGGTAATTAGGTGGACTTTGGCTGTCACGGTACGCGGACTCCCAGAAAGCACCTGCTCCCGTGTAGAATACTTTGCATTGTGGATGAGCATTTTCCAATAATGGAATCAATCGGTGTACGTAATCATTCGATTGACTACTCGCAGCCATTCCATAGTTACCAGGTCCGCCCCAACCTTCATAAGGTGGGTGTTCGGTGATTGAGTTTCCAATGATAGCTACTCTATACGTTGCTGTTGACGCACCACAACTAGTGGGTGAGCTGGCCGTTTGCTGGGTCGAGCAACTGCCCTGGCTGGCCGTCACCACCACGTTGGTGCCCACCGGCACGTTCACCACACTGCTGCCCTGCACACTGCCCGCGCTGGCCGTGACTGTCGCGCCCGACTGGGCCGTGAAACCCACCGAGTACACGCTACTGCCCGTGCAGCTGGGCGTGCCCAGCACCAGACTAGGCGCGCTCGAGCAGCCGCCCCC